>CALVEN010000016.1 GCA_944326585.1 Candidatus Gastranaerophilales bacterium | reverse complement strand
CCACTCACTTCACTCACTCTAAAAACTTCTTAGTGCCTTACTGCCTTAGTATCTTAGTAACTTTATCTGAGATTCTTCGCTAGCGCTCAGAATGACGCTGCAGAGATCCTGAAACAAGTTCAGGATGACATGGTTAATCCCACCAATGTTCAGTGTGTTGTCCTGCCTTTGGCAGTTCAGGATGACAAAAACCTCACTTTACTCACTCCACTCACTTCACTCACTCTAAAAACTTCTTAGTATCTTACTGCCTTAGTATCTTAGTAACTTTCAATTTGAAATAAGCCTGTTTTCGCCGAAAGAAAAGACCTTGAGGACGCTTTCCGCTTCTTTAACGGGTTTGTAGAAATCTTTTACGAAAACGCACTGGGTCTGGATGCAGTTAAGATTGCGGCTGTGGAGATATTCTTCGAGTCCATCGGCATTTTTTGCATACTGGCGGTGTTTTAAAAACGCGGTAAAATGTGACTTGCGGCGGCGGATTTCACCGAGTCCGAAGTTCAAAATTTCATCGTAATCAAATTGGTAGCCGTTATTGGTTGAAATATCTATTATAAAATTCAGGTTATCAACCGTGGTGATTGAAAGATAGGCGATGATATTTTCACCGTCTTCCAGCACATAACGGTTTTTGTAGTATTTGTTAAATCCCGCAAACAAAGACTCCGAGTATTCGGACGGAATTCTTTCCATAGACGGCTTATAAAGATTATTCAATTCGCCGTTATAAAGTCTTGCAACGGCTTTTGTGTCATCATTCTGGCAGGGGCGGAAGTTAGCCGCAGACGGGTTTTGCGGGAAAAAGTTGTCAAGCTTCCACAAATTCTCATACGAACACTGTCTGAAGCCGCAGCCCTTCACAAACAGCGTGCATAATTCATCGTGGCTTATGTCAACATATACCATAAAGCAGTGTGCGCCTTTTGCACCGTATTTCGCTATGATGAATTCTATTAATTGTTTGCCTACATTATAAAAATCCTGTTTGAAAACAAGGCGCGTTATGTTGATTTTGTAAGGGTTCCCGGCAGTCGGTTCAACTGTTATAAGTCCGAGGATTTCGTCCCCTTCCAGCAGAATATAGGATTCCGCTTTAAACTTATACTGCAAAGGCAGAAGATTATTCAGGATGCCCGCGGGTTCTTCCATAATCATTTTCAAAAACCTGTCGTGCTCCTCGGCGCCCAGATAGGAAACCATTTTTTCGATTTTAGGATAATCAAAGCAGAATAATTTTCGAATCCTCGTCATATTTATATTTTAATATATCTTTTATTTTCATGCAAGTTGTGCTAAGATATTTTTTGCGAGGCGAGATATGAAAATAGCTGTAATAAATAAAGGCAAAATTGTTGTAAAAGAAACCCCGGATATTGAATTGAACGGCAGAGAGGGTGCTGTTGTAAGAGTTCTCGGCTGCGGTCTGTGCGGGTCTGACATCGTAAAATTTATTCATAAAATTTCAAAAGACGGAACAGTACTCGGACACGAAATCGTTGCCGAAATTGTTGAAATTAATTCTAAAACGAACTTTAAAATCGGCGACGAAATTGTTACATCGCACCATATCCCCTGCGGCGAATGCGTTTACTGCAAAAACGGAAACGTTTCAATGTGCGAGCATTTTAAATCAACAAACATTGTCCCCGGCGGATTTAGCGAATATGTTTATCTGTCGGAAGAACATTTGAAAAACGTGGCACACGTTAAGCCGGAAAATTTGACCGATATTGAGGCATCTTTTTATGAACCTCTCGGCTGCTGCGTCAGAGCAATAAAAAGGGCAAATTTACGCGGAAACGCAACGGTGCTTGTTGTGGGTCTGGGTACAATCGGACTTATGATGGCGCAGGCTCTGAAAGCTTTCGGAATGGACGTTATGGGCTGCGATTTAATTCCCGACAGGGTTAACCGCCTCAGAAATCTCGGAATTGCAGCCTGCAACGTCAGAGAAATGGATCCGAATTTCAAAGCCGACGGTGTTTTTATGACCTCAGGTGCCGACAAAGCCATTAATACCGCGCTTAAATACGTCAGAAACGGCGGGAAAATTCTCGTATTTTCAAGCACTCCGAACAACTGGGGCTACGCTAATAACGAAATTTACTACAGAGAACTTACCGTTCTCGGAAGCTATTCGCCGGCGCCTGTGGATTTGGAGGATTCTTTGAACCTTTTGAGATCTCATCAGGTCAAAGTCGCCGGACTTTCAACCGTGTATGAGCTTGATGATATTCAAAAAGCCTTTGACGACACGATGAATAACCGGATTATGAAGGCTTATATCAAGATTAAGGAGTAATATGAAAGCAATACAGTATTACGGACCGCAAAATATAAAGCTGGAAGAAGTTATGGTCAAACCGCCCGAGGAAGGCGAAGTTGTCGTAAAGGTTATGGCGGCTTTGACCTGCGGGACGGATGTCAAAACGTTCAGACGCGGTCATCCGGTGTTGATTAAAAATATTCCGTCGGGTTTCGGGCATGAATTTTCGGGAATCGTTGAAAAAGTCGGGCGCGGTGTTGAAGAATTTAAACCCGGAGATCGTGTCGTTGCTGCAAATTCAGCCCCCTGCGGCGAGTGTTTTTTCTGCAGACGCGGAGAATATAATTTGTGCGAAAATTTGAACCTGTTAAACGGTGCTTACGCTGAATATATTACCGTTCCGGCACGAATTGTCAAAAAAAATATGCTGATTTTGCCGGAGGATTTGGCATTTGAGAGAGCTGCATTTTGTGAACCTCTGGCAAACGTTGTCCACGGGGTTGAAAGAACAGGTATAAAACCCGGAGATTCCGTCGGGATTATCGGAATAGGACCTATCGGGTTGATGTTCGCAAGGCTCGCAAAGCTTAAAGGTGCACGCGTTATTGCCGCAGGCAGAAATCCTCTGAAGCTTAAAATGGCGGAAGAATTTTCTCATGCGGACGAAATTGTGGATTTGAAAAAATACCCCAATCCCGAAAAGATTTTTAAAGCTTTTTCCGAAGAAGAAAAAGGGCTTGATATTGCGGTTGAATGCGTCGGGCTGCCGGAGATTTGGGAAAGAATTTTTACCTGCGTCCGCCCGGGCGGTACGGTACACTTTTTCGGCGGCTGCAAATCAGGTTCCACAGTGACTTTTGATACTACCAAAATGCACTACGGCGATATTACCATGATGAGTGTTTTTCACCATACGCCAAAATACTTCCGTATGGCGCTTGATTATATCGCATCAGGCGAAGTTGAGGTCGAAAAGCTTATCACGGATACTCTTCCGCTTGAAAAAGTCGAATACGCTATGAATCAGCATATTGAAGGCAAAGCCTTGAAATTTTTGATTAAGCCCAACAGCTGACAGGTTAAGAATTTTTCTGTAAATTAACTGATAATTAAAAAGGCGGATAAAATCCGCCTTTAAAAATCTCTCTTCATTATTTCACGGCTCTTAATTTGGCCTGAATACCCGCGTCCGCGTTTATTGCGTTCGCATTCATTAACGCCATAGACCGGCGTTTTCTCGCTCCTCTTAATATAAATTCAACACTGTCGCTTATGTTACACGAAGGTTGTAAAATCTTTTTTAACATGAGATACTCCTTATAATTATATTTTTGTTATCGGAGTATTGTTTTAAAAACTTTAATTTAAATTTTTAATTGTAAATAAATTTTTACAAAAAAAAAGAGGACCGGAGTCCTCTTTTTTTATTGTTTTAAAATCTTACACCGCGTAAACGCTGACCTGTTTTCTGTCGCGTCTGTGAGGTTCAAATTTTACCTGACCGTCAATCAATGCGAATAAAGTATCGTCAGAGCCGATGCCTACATTGTTGCCCGGGTGGATTTTAGTACCTCTCTGGCGAACAAGAATATTTCCGGCTTTAACAGTTTCGCCGCCGAATTTCTTAACGCCCAGGCGCTTAGCTTCCGAGTCGCGTCCGTTACGGGTTGATCCCATACCTTTCTTATGTGCCATTTTTATTTCTCCTTATAGTTTTTTTGAGTTTTTGCGGAAGTACCCGCTCCAGAATTATTCAGCTGCTGATTCTTCGGCTGCTGCGGCTTTTTTCTGAGCTGATGTTCTGATTTTGTTAATCATAACTCTTGTAAAGCCTTGTCTGTGTCCTTGTTTTTTTCTGTAACCTTTTTTAGGTCTTTGTTTGAAAACAATGATTTTTTTAGCTTTGTCATGAGCAAGAACGGTTCCTTCTGCAGATGCGCCTGTAACGTAAGGCTGACCTACTTTTGATTTTTTACCGTTTACGATCATAACAACTTTATCAAAAACGATTTTGCTGTCTTTGTCTGCTTCAAGCAATTCTACGTCAACGTAGCGGCCTTCTTCGACCTGATACTGCTTTCCGCCTGTTTCTACAATTGCGTACATTTCATATTTCCTTTCATTTTGGGTTTCGTATCCCTTTTGCCGTAACGAAATTTCGTCAGGGATTACCTCTTTCGGCTTTCGGGGATTTTTATAACGAGTTACCGCTGATACGTAAATTTATTATCCGATAGTGAAAATCAGTTGTCAAGTAGTTTTAATATTTGTAAAGTTTGTGATTTCGGTTATTTTTTGCGGTAAAATTATAAATATGAGAGAAGATGAGATTGTAAAAGCCACGGGAGCAAAAGTTTTAAAATCGGGCGGAACGCTTGAGGATTATGTATTTTCGACCGATACGAGAAGCATAAAAGCGGGTGAAATTTATCTTCCCTTGAAGGGAGCGAATTTTGACGGTGAAAAATTCATTGCGGACGCTTTAGATAAAGGTGCCGCGGGGTATTTTACAACGGGTGATGAAGTTTTTGGGGGTGCGGAGGTTGTTTTCAAAGTTCCGGATACACTTGAGGCTTATTTGAAACTTGCAAATTTTTACCGCAAAAAGATTAATCCAAAGGTCATAGGGATTACGGGAAGTTCCGGCAAAACCACCGCAAAAGAGATGATGTATTCGGTTTTGAGCCGCAAATTCAAGACTGTTAAGACTTTTTCAAACCACAATAACGAAATAGGCTTTTGTCAGACGGTTTTTGAGATGACACCTGATACGCAAGTGTTGATTGTAGAAATGGGAATGCGCGGTTCGGGCGAAATTGAACTGATTTCGCGCTATGCACAGCCTGATATTGCACTGATTACAAATGCCGGAACTTCTCACATCGGACGTTTGGGCAGCCTTGAAAATATTGCGAAAGCCAAATGCGAAATTGCGGAGCATCTGAATTCGAAAGGTACTTTTATTGCGCTTGATCAGGACAGAATTAAAAAAAATGTGAAATTTTCCGGCGAAAAAGTGTATTTTTCGCTTAAAGACGTTCAAATTCTTGCGAAAAAGCCTTCATATTCGCGATTTATTTACAAAAATAAAGAATATGAATTGAACGTTGAGGGGGATTATAATATTGAAAATTCATTAGGGATAATCGAAGCTGCGGAAAGACTCGGGGCGGGTTATGTCGATATAAAAGAGGGTTTGGCAGCCTACAGACCTATTGAAAAGCGCTGGGAAATCGTAACAGCAGGCGGGTTCAGGATTATAAACGACAGCTATAACGCAAATCCCGATTCTATGAAGGCTTCGGTCAAAACGTTTGCGGAACTTTACGAAAATCCCGTTGTTATTTTAGGGAATATGGGAGAACTCGGTGAAAATGAGATAAAGCTTCACAGAGAGGTCGGAAAATTTCTGGCGGAGCAGAAAAATGTTAAAAATGTAAAATTTTTGACTGTCGGAAATCTTGCTGCGGAAATCGGCAAAGAGCTTGAAGCGGCGGGCGTTTCAGTAAAATATTTCAAAAATAACGGCGAAGTTTCCCGTTACATTCTTGATAATTCGGATATCGGTAATACAATATTTTTGAAGGCATCAAGAGTGATGAAGTTTGAAGAGATTATTGAAAATTTAAAAAGAGGTAAGCTATGATAATGATTACGGTGTCATTTCTTCTGGGAATGATTTTGTGCCTCCTTTTCGGGGTTCCGTACATAGATTTTTTAAAGAAAAAGATGATAGGGCAGTATGTGAAAGATCTGGCGCCCGAAACTCACGCAAAAAAACAGGGAACACCGACAACGGGCGGCGTTTTTATAATCGTTGCCGTTATTGCGGCATCATTAATTACGCTTATGCTCGCGCAAAGACTCACGACCGATGCTTTGATAATCCTTTTGACGCTTGTTTTCTATACTTTTGCGGGATTTCAGGATGATTATATAAAAATCAAGGGCAAAGGAAACGACGGGCTGACACCGCGCGGAAAATTCTTAAGACAGGTTGCTATTGCACTTTTGCCGACGTTGTATGTTATGATGACAAATCCTTTCGGCGCATATTTTTCCGTGGGACACTGGGTAATCAATCTGGGCTGGGTTTATCCTTTGCTTTCAATATTTATTATCACGGGTGCTTCAAACGCATACAACTTAACCGACGGATTGGACGGGCTTGCGGCTTCAGCGGGAGTTCCGGCATTTGCTGCGTGTTCGTTGATTGCAATGTTTACGGGATATTCCGAGGTCGCAATAATTTCGGCTGCTGTTGCCGGCGGATTAATCGGGTTTTTGAAATACAACAAGCCTAAAGCTCAGGTGTTTATGGGCGATACAGGTTCGCTTGCAATCGGAGGTTTATTGGGAACATTAGCTGTTATGGGAAAATTTGAATTCCTTTTAATCTTTATTGCGGCGGTATTTGTTATTGAAACTCTGTCGGTTATTATTCAGGTTGCAAGTTTCAAGACAACGGGAAAAAGAGTTTTCAAAATGGCGCCGATTCACCATCATTTTGAGCTTTGCGGGTGGAGCGAGAAAAAAATTGTTATTGTATTTGCGATTTTTTCTTTAGTTTGTTCTTTATTTGCAATCGGGTTATTTGAGGTATTTGTAAAAGGGATAATATAAGATGAAAAAGGTTCTGGTACTGGGGTTATCAAAAAGCGGCAAGGCTGCGGCAAAGTTTTTAAAAAAACACGGATTTGACGTTTATTTAACGGAAAGCAAAAGCGTTGAGCCTGATCCTGAGCTTGAAAAATCGGGAATTCATATAGAAACCGGCGGGCATTCTTTAGGGTTTGTCGAGGGGTCGGAATTTGCCGTAACAAGTCCGGGGATTCCGCCTTTCAGCACCATTATTGAACTTTTGCGGATGAAAAATATCCCCGTAATTTCCGAGCTGGAACTGTGTTACAGAATGAGTAAGACGCCGTTTGTTGCGATAACAGGTACCAACGGCAAGACTACCACAACAGCTTTGACCGCTCATATTTTTGAAAAAAAATTCAAGGCAAAGGCTTGCGGAAACATAGGTCAGCCGCCGTGTGACTTTGCGGATGACAATCTGGATTATTATGTGTGCGAAATGAGTTCTTACCAGATTGCAATGTGCCCGACCCTGACGCCTTTTATCTCGGTCTGGACTAATTTTACTCCCGATCATATTGACTGGCATCAGGGAATTGAAAATTATTTCGCGGCAAAAGCCAAAATTTTTAAAGCGCCTCAGGCTCCCGAATTCTCCGTCCTTAATGCCTGTGACGAAAGGTTAAAGGATTTTCAGGCAGACGGCACGGTTTTCTATTTCGGCGAAAGAAAAACAGGCAACTCCTGCTATGTTAAAAATAACGAATTTATTTACGAACGTGACGGAGTTGTGGAATTTGTTATGCCGGTTTCCGACTGCCCTTTGGTCGGCGAACACAATTACCAGAACACGGAATGCGCAATAATCTGCGCAAAGCTTGCAGGAATTGACAATGACACAATACGTGAGGCAATAAAAGAGTTCAAATCCCCGCCGCACAGACTTGAATATGTCGGAAAAATCGGGAAAACCGCTTTTTATAACGATTCAAAAGCTACAAACCCCGAGGCGGCAAGCGTTGCGATTAAGTCGTTCAATAATTCCGATGTACTTTTAATCGCGGGCGGCAGAGATAAAAATACAAGCCTGAAAGATTTTTGTGATGATATTAAAAATCATATCAAAACCGTAGTATTAATCGGGGAGGCTGCCGAAAGATTTGAGAAAAATCTCAGAGCAAGCGGATTTGAAAACATTTTACACGCAGAAAGTCTTGAGGCGGCAATTGATAAGGGAATTGAATTAAAGCCGGATGTGGTATTGCTTTCGCCGGCATGTGCAAGTTTTGATATGTTCAAAAGTTACGAGGAGAGGGGGGACGTTTTCAAAGACTATGTCTTATCAAAGATCTGAAAACAGAGAACCTAAAAGGCGCCGCCCGATTCAAAGCATCATTGTGTCCTCTCCTGATGCGACGCTGCTGGTTGCGGTTGCTTTTCTTGTAATAATCGGGTTTATGGCGATATTTTCGGCAACTGCCCCCAAATGTCTTGATGAGGGCGGAAATCCCGCGCAGTTCTTGATTAAGCAGATACTGGCATTTGTTGTCGGATTTGTCGGGTTGAAATTCTTTTCAAACTACGATTACAAAAAATTAGCGCAGTGGAATACGATTTTTATGATAATAATTGTTGTCGCGCTTTTGCTGGTTGATTTTACGCCTCTGGGCGTGACGGTAAACGGTGCAAAACGATGGATAAATATTGCGGGATTTCAGCTTCAGCCGTCGGAATTTGCAAAACCTGCGGTTGTAATGCTTCTGGCATCGGCGTTTAAAAATGATGCAAACCTGTTTGACCAGAATAAATGGGTGTTTGCGTTTATTCCGATACTTGTAATGATAGCGTTTATTTTTGCGCAGCCGAACTTGAGTATGGTAATTTTGCTTTTAGCGACGTCGGTTGTGGTTTATTTGTGTGCCGGAGGGTCGTTGAAGCTTTTTGTAAGCTGTCTTGTTGCGGGGATTACGGGGATTGTAATTGCGGCGACAACGGTTATTAAGCCTTATCAGCTGCAGAGATTGAGAATCTGGCGGCATCCTGAAACTGATCCGCAGGGCGCGGGGTATAACATAATTCAATCGCTGATTGCCTTTGCCTCAGGCGGGTTCAGCGGGGTAGGATACGGAGGTTCCATTCAAAAACTCTATTATCTTCCGGAATGCCATACGGACTTTATTTTCGCGATTATTGCCGAAGAAATGGGCTTTATCGGGTGTATTCTGGTAATCGGATTGTTCTTTACCTTTGTCCAGCGGGGATTTTTGATTGCGGGAAGATGTCCGGATATGTACGGCAAGCTTCTGGCGGTCGGAATTACGTTTTCAATCGGATTTCAGGCATTTTTGAATATGAGCGTGGCAAGTTCTTTCCTTCCGACAACGGGTGTTCCGCTTCCTTTCATAAGCTACGGCGGCTCGTCCCTGATTGTTTCTCTGTGGATGGTCGGAATTTTGTTGAATATTTCCAAAAAACGCATTAAAAAAATAAGGAATGTAGAGGGTGACTAGGTATTTTATTACGGGCGGCGGCACGGGCGGCCATATATATCCGGCGATTGCAATCGCTGATTATCTTAAAAGTGACGGAGAAATTTTCTATGTCGGCAATCCGCGTAACCTTGAATTCGATATCGTAAAACAAAAAGGCTACAAATTTTTGCCCGTAAGCGTTCAGGGCATGCCGAGAAAAGCCTGTCTTGACCTTTTAAAATGGAGTATACAGCTCGGTTTTGCAGTTGTAAAAGGGTTTTATTATATCTTGAAATATAAGCCGGATGTGATTTTTGGCACGGGCGGTTATGTGTCCGCGCCTGTATTGATTGCGGCAGCGGTTTTAAAAACACCTTTTGTAATGCATGATTGCGACGCACAGCCGGGGCTTGTGACAAGATATCTTTCGCCTTATGCCTCGGGGGTTTCACTTGCATTTGAGTGCGCTCAGGATTTTATTAACAACGAAAACTGTTATATTACGGGAAATCCCTTGCGCGACGGGTTTAAAAAACTTTCAAAACAGGAGGCGCGGCGCACGCTCGGGCTTGAGGATAAATTAACCCTCTGTATTATGGGCGGCTCTCAGGGCGCAAAGTCAATAAATTCCGCCTCTGTTGAAATTTTGAAAACTCTTTCTCAAAAATACGATATGCAGATTATTTTTCAGACCGGCAAAAAGAAATTCAGCGCGGTTGAGGAGCGTTTGGCGGTTCTTTATCCCGAATATGCAAAAGACAAAAATATTATTATAAAGCCGTATTTTGATGATATGGTAAGCGTTTTGAAAGCCTCTGACATTGCGGTGTCCAGAGCAGGGTCATTAAGTATATCGGAGCTTTGTGCGTCAGGAATTGCGCCGATTTTTGTGCCGTATCCGCATGCGGCAGCCGACCATCAGCGTAAAAACGCAAGGTTTATGGAAGAAAAAGGCGCCGGAATTTATATCGAAGATGACGAAATTACGCCTGATATTCTTTTAGATACAATTGAGGCGCTTATTGATAACCCGAACAGGCTTAAAGAATTGCAAAAGAACGCATTTGAGCTTGCCAAATTCAACGCTGCCTTTGATATTGTAAAGGTTATTAACGAATGTTTGTAAAATTTTTGCAAGTTTCGTAATTACATGATAATATAAATTCATTCATAAATCGGGGGTTAAAAATGACCGGAAAGTCCAATAATTTTAATCAAAAAACGGGGGGGGGGCAACCTTCTAAGTAGGCAGGACAAGGGTTTTGGTGGTATTGCTTGGGAAAAGTTACTAAGATACTATGATACTAAGGCACTAAGAGGCAACATTCGTCATAGTAAACCCGAGCAATATAGTTGTGTTCGCAGGGAACCTGTCATCCTGAACTGCCAAAGGCAGGACAACACACTAGACATTGGTGGAACTTACCATGTCATCCTGAACTTGTTTCAGGATCTCAAGAAAATTCCCCCCACCCTAACCCTCCCTCTCAAGGGCGGGAGGGAAAAATTAGTAGGTCGGCATTATTATGCCGACAGAAAACACCATCCTCACTTTACTCACGTTACTCACGTTAAAAAAGCTGCCTTCACACTAGCTGAGATGATGGTAGTAATGCTTATACTGTCGATAGTTCTGGCGGCATTTGCGCCTATGATGACCAAAAGGCGTACGGTAGATAATTCAAGCCCGTGGCGATATGCAACGAATAACAGTGATGCATATTACGGGCTGGCAGCTGAACAGACCGCAATGATAGGTCAGAATGCAAAGCGAAGCGATGATTTGAGTTCAAAATTGCTGATAAATACTTCCGGTTCTGGTCAGGCTCACATGGCACTGGTGTCATCAGGAACAAAGCTCGGGCAGTTGTATATGAACGGAACAAGCTTAATACTTGGGGGGCCTACATCAAAAGTCATTACACCGGGTTCGTATAATACTTTATTGGGTTACGAGGCGGCAGGTGTCGGCGATACAACAGGTACATATAATACCGGTATTGGATATCAAACATTATATAAGAACAGAGGAGGCAGTAATAATACCGCAATCGGCAATAGTGCGTTATATTCTAACAACTCCGGCAATAATAATACTGCAATCGGCAACCAGGTGTTAAGTCATAACGTATCCGGCAGTAATAATACCGCAATCGGCAATAAAACGTTATTTTACAACAGCGGTAGCTATAACGTTGCACTAGGCGAGGAAACGTTATATTCTAACAACGCTGGTAGTAATAACGTAGCCATTGGTTATCATGTGTTACATAGTAACAATTCCGGCGGTTATAATACCGCAATTGGTTATCAGGCGTTACTGGACAATACAACAGGCACCCATAATGTAGCGCTGGGCTATCAGGCGTTACTGGACAATACAATCGGCAATTATAATATAGCCAGTGGCTCTTGGGCGTTAAGAGGCAACACAACAGGCAACAATAATATAGCGCTTGGCTTTTATTCATTATTGCAAAACGCAACTGGCAGTAATAATATAGCAATCGGTAAGCAGGCGTTAGCGCTCAACGAATCCGGCAGTAATAATATAGCAATCGGTGAGCAGGCGTTAAAATCCACAAATAACGGTAGCGGCAGTAGTAATGTGGCAATCGGCAATTATGCGTTATCTGGAAACGATACCGGTAATTATAATACTGCAATCGGTCCCAGTGCATTAAATAGTAATAGCTCTGGTAAAAATAATACAGCCAGCGGCTATAAGGCATTAGTTCTTAACAGAGAAGGCAATAATAATACAGCCAGCGGCTATTTGGCATTAAATAACAACACATCAGGTGAAAATAATACGGGCAGTGGCTATAGGGCGTTGGTTAGTAATGGTACAGGCAGTAATAATACGGCCTTCGGCTATAAGGCATGTGCAGCGGTAACAGGATCAAATAAAACTTGTATTGGGGCAAATTCAGGTCCAGTGCATAGTTCTTCTATAGCCAAAAACGATGCGGAAGCTGTATATTTGGGTACCTCCGCCGCTACTGTATACATCCCAGGTAATTTAGAAGTAAAAGGTACATTTACCGCTCCGCAATCTTCCGACAGACGCCTAAAAAATATCAAAGGAGAAAACAAATCAGGATTGGCACAAGTGCGAGAATTAAAGGTATATGATTATACATTTAAAAAAGATAAAGAACATAAACCGCAAGTAGGAGTAATTGCGCAGGATTTGGAAAAAATATTTCCGAACGCGGTAGTTAAAGACGACGAAGGGTATTTAAGAATCCGCTGGGACGAAATGTTCTACGGTGTAATAAATGCGGTAAAAGAGCTTGATACAATTGTACAAAATCTTGTTGAAGATATAAAAACAGCTATTTCAAGACTTGATAAGCATGATGAAGAAATTCAGCAGCTTAAAAAAGAGAATAAGGAATTAAGAGAAAGACTTGAAAAGCTTGAAAAACTTCTTTATTAAACATCCCCCCGGATGTTGCATCGCTGCGGAAAAATATTTTTCTGCAGCGTTTTTCTTGTTTACATCGGGTTTTGTTTGCGGTATGATTTTGGGGTAAATATGGGAATAAGTTTTATCTGTTATTTGTGCAAATAATGTTCAATATTTACTTATTTATTCAACAATACAAAAGGACACGAAATGAGCAAATATTTACTGGAAATCGGAACGGAAGAATTACCATACAGGTTTATACCGTCTGCAATAGAGCAGTTGAGGGCGGGTTTTGAAAACTTTTTGAATACAAATAAAGTCGGGTTTGATAAAATTGACGTTTATGCAACTCCGCGGCGTCTGGCGGTTATTGTTGCAGGACTTGAGGCTAAAAGTCCGGATGAAGAAAAAATTGTTAAAGGTCCGATTAAAAAAGTCGCTTACGATGAAAACGGTAATCTCACACGCGCCGGCGAAGGGTTTTTGAATAAAAACGGACTTAAACCCTCTGATATCTATATCGAAAACGATTATATCCACGCCAAAATTACCGTAAAAGGCAAGTCCGTTGTTGAATTGCTGCAGGAAAACGTTCCTGCAATCGTTATGAAGCTCCAAGGTTCGCACTTTATGCGCTGGGGTTATAACGATGAAAAATTCTCCCGTCCTATCCGCTGGATTGTGTCAGTTTTGGACAGGGACGAGGTTAAAATAAAAATTATCGATAAAGAATCGTCAATTTATTCGCGCGGTCACAGGTTTGCCCAGCAAAAAGTTATGATAGGGCATCCGGATGATTATGTGGAAACCATGCGCAATGCCTGCGTTATCGTTGACCAGAACGAAAGAAAACAACTTATTATTGAAAAAGCTAAAGCCGAAGCCGACAAACTCGGTGCAACCGTCAGATACTCAGATGACCTGCTGGATGAGGTTACGTATATTACCGAATATCCCGTGGCAGTGGTCTGTGAGTTTGACCCGAAATATCTCGAAATCCCCGAAGAAGTTACGGTTACCGTTATGGCGGTTCATCAAAGATATTTCGCGCTCTACAAAGACGGCAAATTGATTAATAAATTTATTACCATGACAAACTACATCGGCGATGAATTCGCAAACATAAAAGCCGGTAACGTCCGCGTAATTAAAGCAAGACTTGATGATGCGGTATTTTTCTTTACGGAAGATACCAAAAAACCGCTTGCTGACTATGTGGAAGATTTAAAAGGCGTAACGTTTCAAAAAGGTATGGGTTCCGTCTATGACAAAACTCAAAGGATTATTACGCTTTCAAAAGACATTGCGTCAGACCTTGGCGAAACCTCGCCGACAATTGAGCGGACGGCACTTTTGTGCAAAGCTGATTTGACAACCAGCCTTGTGTTTGAGTTTACGGAACTTCAGGGCTTTATCGGCGCTGATTACGCAAGAGTTTCAAAAGAAGATGCGCGTGTCGCGGAGGGAATTAAGGAACACTACTTCCCGCTCAATTCCGAAAGCGAAACCGCAAAAGGCATTGAAGGTCAAATAGTCGGTATTGCGGATAAATTGGATACGATTTGCGCCGTGTTTGCCGACGGCAAAAAACCGACAGGCTCCTCTGACCCGCTTGGCGTAAGACGTGCCGCGCTAGGTGTTATGAGAACCGTTCTCGATGCAGGTTTGAAGGTTAATATCGCAAAATATATCGATAAAGCCGTTAAATTGCTTCCCGTTCAAAAAGACTGCGCGGATGAGGTTAATGAATTTTTTGTCCAGCGTTTGATTATTATGCTTTCGGATAAATTCAAAAGGAATGTTCTGGAAGCCTGCGCTGCATCGCGTAATCCGCTTCTGGATTTGAATGATTATATTCAAAGAGTTAAAATAGTATCAGAGCTGAATTCAGCCGAAATGCTCGAAAGCGCCAACAGGGTTATTCGAATTTTGAAAGAAGAAAACCCTGCGCCCGTTAATCCGGAATTGTTCAAAGAACAGGCAGAGGGCATGCTTTTTGAGGCGGTAAATTCGGTTAATGAAAATTTTAAATACGGGGCTTATCTTGACGCTTTGATTGCCATAAATCCCGTCGTAGAGAAGTTTTTCAATGATGTTCTCGTAAATGACCCTGACGAAAATGTTAAGAAAAACAGACTCGCACTTCTAACTTTGCTCAAACATAAGTACGAAGTTCTGGCGGATTTCAGCAGACTGTAAGCCGTTTTTGAGGAAAATATTAATTTTTGTAAACAATAGGGCAAAAACAGTAAATATTTTTTTTCAGGATACTTTAAAATAGTACAAAGGTGAGGTAGTGATGTTTAACCGATTCCAGAATTTAAAGATAGTTAAAAAATTAAAAGAAGAAATCAGCCCGAAATTACGCTGGCTGAGGTTCTCAAATAAAAATGCAGACAAAACCTCCTCTGATTATATTCAAATGGTAAGCGGGGTTGAACTGCAGTCAATGTCTGACGCACAAAAGCTGGAAGCAATGGTCAGAGAACAGCTCAAGGCTGAATTTCCGAATATTGAGAGCATGAAGTCTTATGAGCTTTTAGTTGATGCGGTTATGCACAACATGATGAAAAAACAGCTTCAAGCAGAAGATGATCAGCAGTAGATGATTATCATATTATTAAAAAAAACACCCTGCGGGGTGTTTTTTTTAGGTTACTAAGATACTAGGGCAGTAAGATACTAAGAAAGTTTTAGAGTGAGTGAAGTGAGATTATTTGTCATTCTGAGCGTTAGCGAAGAATCTCGATAAAGTTACTAAGATACTAAGGCACTAAGATACTAAGAAAGTTTTAGAGTGAGTGAAGTGAGCAGGTCGGCTTATCCGACTGTAAATTCTTAGTGCCTTACTGTCTTAGTATCTTAGTAACTTTTCTTTATAAATCTGTACATAGCAGTAGCTTGCAATATACTGCATCATAGTCGTCAAATAAGCGCCGAGGGCGGTGCAAATATAAGCCATAACGTCATTTCCGCGTCCGAAAATATTTACGACAGCTACAACTATAAATATCGGAATGAGTTTTACCATAAGCCACAGAACGCTCGTGAAAGTTTTGCGCAGGTATGTGAAAATTAATCCGAAATTATACAGCCCGTCGCGTTTGTATTCTCTTGAAAATTCCGTGAAAATAAACGGTATCATCAGGCAGATTATTAAAGATATTATTCCGAATAGTGCCATTACAATTCCGGAGGCGGTTTTCGGATTAATAAAATACGTCATCCCGACTTTTAAAATAAATGCAATTATAAATAATAAAACTATATACAAAACCCACACAATCTGTACGGGCAAAGCTTTGAAAAACATCTTGAACCAGCTTTTGTCAAAGTCCGGCAAAATTCCCTCTTTTGTTTCGTCAAAAGAGTTGTGGATTATTCCGTAAATATACCCGCCGAGGTAGATGGAAATTATACCCATTACAAGCAGGGCAAGAAGCGACATAACCACATCCGTTGTCGAAAGCGCAACACGTTTGCTGATTTCGTTCAAAGGATTTGACAGCATAACAGGCACACCCGTTAATACAAAAAGCATTATGTGTTTTACAAGAATGTCATCTCCCGTGTATAATTTTTTGATTGCGTCTTTGATTCCTAACATTATAAAGCTCCTTTTTTGTATTAAGCATAACATTTTTTTCGCGGAATTGCAATAGAAAAAAGTTTATTGTAGGATTGAATTATGGAAATCGAATTAAAACAGCAAATAAACAGTTTGCGTCAGCGAGTCGACAAGATAAAGGAGTGTCTTTGACCCTGCGGGGCAGGAGAAAAAATTAGCGGAACTTGAAGAAAAAATGCAGTCGCCGGACGTTTGGTCGGATAAAAATCTTTCTTCAAAATTGGGCGGCGAAATTAAAGAAATCAAGGATAATCTTGATATGCTTAAGCGCTGGGCAGACACGCTTGAAGATGCCGAGACCGCATTTGAAATTCAAGATGCCGAATTAATATCGGAAAGTGAAAACGCACTGGCAAAAATTGCAAAAGAGGTTGACAGTTTTGAGTTAAGGCAGATGCTCTCAGGTGAATATGATGAGGCGGATGCGATTTTGACAATAAATGCAGGCGCCGGCGGAACAGACGCTCAGGATTGGGCAAGCATGCTTTTAAGAATGTATATGCGTTGGGCTGAAAAACGCGGATGGAAAGTCGAACTTCTGGACAAGCTTGACGGCGAAGAAGCAGGGATTAAATCCGCGACCATAAAAATTACCGGCAAATACGCTTTTGGCTACGCAAAAGCTGAAAAAGGCGTCCACAGGCTCGTCAGGATTTCACCGTTTAACGCTAACGGCAAACGCCAGACAAGTTTTGCGTCTTTGGAGGTTATGCCGATTATTGAAGATTACGAAAAAACAATCCACATTCCGCCCGAGGATTTGGAAATCGATACAATGCGCTCGGGAGGTGCCGGCGGTCAAAATGTTAATAAAGTAGAAACCGCCGTCAGAATTCTCCACAAACCCACGGGCATTGTCGTTAAATGCCAAGAGCAGCGCTCTCAATTGCAAAATAAAGAAAATGCCATGCAAATGCTTGCGGCAAAGCTTCTCGCAATGCGTCAGGCTGAACACGAGAAAAAACTCGCCGAAATTAAAGGCGAAAGCATGGATATTAATTTCGGTTCACAAATTCGTTCTTACGTTTTTCACCCCTATAAGATGGTTAAAGACCACAGAACAAATTTTGAGGTCGGAAATGTCGATGCGGTTATGGACGGCGATATCGACGGCTTTATTGAAGAATATTTGAGGAAGTAAGGGGATAAGTTAATAGGTAAATAAGTAAATAAGGGAATAAGGGAATAAGTTGTATCATAGTTTTTTTTCTAAGATTGCTTTTTATATAACACTTATTCCCCAAAAAAATTCAGTATGACGCAAGATATGTCATCCTGAGACTTTCGCCGAAGGATCTCTTTGCCCCTTCTCTCTACTCACTTCACTCACTCTAAAACCTTCTTAGTATCTTAGTGCCTTAGTATCTTAGTAACTTTATCGAGATTCTTCGCTAGCGCTCAGAATGACAAATAATCTCACTTCATTCACTCTAAAACCTTCTTAGTATCTTAGTGCCTTAGTATCTTAGTAACTTTATCGAGATTCTTCGCTAGCGCTCAGAATGACAAATAATCTCACTTCATTCACTCTAAAACCTTCTTAGTATCTTAGTGCCTTAGTATCTTAGTAACTTTATCGAGATTCTTCGCTAGCGCTCAGAATGACAAATAATCTCACTTCATTCACTCTAAAACCTTCTTAGTATCTTAGTGCCTTAGTATCTTAGTA
>CALVEN010000015.1 GCA_944326585.1 Candidatus Gastranaerophilales bacterium | reverse complement strand
GCCCCATTTTTGAGAATAGAGCCTCTTTGGAGGCTTTTTTAATGCGCCTGAGGTCTTCTCACCCGCGTTTTGCAAGCAAAACGGGTTCTTCCCTCTCGCAAAACGATACTTAATCGTTTTGCTCGGCAGAGTCATCAGGCGCCCCATTTTTGAGTACTCCCGAAAGGGAGTGTTTTATGCGCATGATGGATATAAGCCGCATTATCTGAATTTTACCCGCAGTTGACAGTTGTTATTTGTTGTAATTTTCCATTAATTTATTGACGATTTTTTCACGTTTTGCTTCTTCTTCGGTTGGAGTGTTATAAAATTTTTCAAGGGCTTTCTCTATTTCTTTTTCTGATTTTTTTTCAAAGCCCCGGCTTGCGCTGCTGGCGCACCAAAAGATTTCATCCGAGCGTCTTCTGTCAAGTATTTTCGTTAATTCTACGGCTTTATCAAATTCTGTCTTTTGTTTATCCAAAAATTCGAGTTTTTCTTTGGCTGTTTTATCATTTTTGTAAAATATTTGTACCATATGGTGCGTTGGATTTGTGATGTGGAGGACTCTTCCTTTTTGATAATATGAAATCGGTCCGTAGCAAGATTTTATCAGCGGATCTTTGGAAACGGCTGAATAGTAGAGTCTATCCGTATCTTCTCTATAGCCTATTTCCAAATCGTAATATTTCGTTTTATTTAATTCAGATGCTCTTTTTTTGTATTTGAAGATGCAAAATTTTTGAATACGGAATGTTTTTTATGCGTATTAAAAGGGTAATTACTGTATTTTTTGGTCGCGGTTACGGCAGGATCGTGTTTGAAGAATTTTTTTTCTACAAATGCCGCAAGGGGAGTTGCAAGAAGCGGTACAATAATCCTTTCGGTTATTACGCCGGAACCTACAAGTGCAAGAATTGTTGCAAAACTTTTTTTGGCAGCGCCTATGTGTTTAAATTGAGCGTTCTTAAACATTTTATTCCAGAGCGCGTTTTGCAGCTTGGGGTTTGCTATTGAAAATCCGACTGCAATTTGTGCAATTGCGGTTACTATGCCTGATGCCAAATCCATTGCAGCAACAAATGGCCGCCGTTTTTCAGGAATTTTTTTGTTTTCCATTGTTGTTTTGTATCTTACGGAATATGCAAATACGTCTTTTAAAACCGAACATACGACAATTGTTTTCGCCGCAAAGGCATCGTCTGAAATTACGCGTTTCAGATGATTGTTCAAAATTTTTGATTGTGTAACAGGTTTAATCATCGTTGTCCTTTGTTAGTAAATCTGCTATTTTCGGGAAAATTCTGTTTGATATGGCAAGAACCGGCACGAAAAGTGCTATTGTTAAGACTGTTCCCACTCTGTCTTTGAATATGTCAAGACACGTTTTTTGCAAATTTTTAATCGCTTTTGCACGGTCGCCGCCCGAGGCTTCCATTATAGCTTTCGGAATTTCTCCGCCTTTTATTGCATCTTTAACAAGCTTGAAATTGAGTTTACCCTTTTCGGCAAGTTTGTCTATGCCTTTATATAGAAGGTTCAAAGACATTATCTGTGCTGCAATCGTAATTACTGCTTCAACCGGTTGTTTAATTGCAGCCCATTTTTTGTTTTCTTTGGGTTCATTCGTGAACGGGTTATACAAAATCATTAGTGGGGCAATGGCAAATTTTCCGGCTGCATTAATGTAGTTGGCAATTTTTTCTCCGCCTTGTTCAGAGAATTTTTCCAGTGAATTTGCCATTCGTTGATTAAATTTTATCGGGGTTACATTTGGTATTTTCATAATTATCCGCCGTTTATATAAAATCCTTGATAAATTCTTTTTGCTAATAAATTTACAAATATTTATATTTCAAAAAGTTTTTTGTCTATCTGGTTAAAATCAGTAATTATTTGAGATACTCCTTCAATATTTTTGTAAAATTCAACGGGTTCTCTGGAGGCAATTGCAATAATTTTTCCTGCGCCTGCTTTTTTTGCAGCCTCAATACCCGATAGCGCATCTTCAATTACAACACAATCTTTAGGCTCGAGCCCCAGATTTTTTGCTGCGATTAAGTAAATATCCGGTGCGGGTTTGCCTGGAATTTTCCCGTTTGAATAGACAATTTTATCAAGGTCAAACCATTTTGCAAGTTTGAATTCTTTTATATAAAATTCAACATTACACCATTCTGACATTGTTGCAATAGTCATGGGGATATTATTCTCTTTTAAAATGTCTAAAAATTCAACGGCATGCGGAGCAAGTTTCATCTCATCCGGACGTTCAAGGCACATTGTTCTGTATTCGGCTTCTTTTTCACGGGCATATTTTTCAACCAGTGCTTTATCAGGCTTTTTGCCTATAGCATATTCAATGATATCTTCATTTGTTCTGCCGAACATGTATTTGAACATTTCGTCATCAGTAAACGGTGTTCCGCGCAGCTGTCTGGAATATTCCCTCCACGCATCAAGATGTAGCTGTGAATCCCAGAATAATGTTCCGTTAAAATCAAAAATGATGCCTTTCATAAGGTTTTTATTGTCCCCGCTCTATGATTTTGTTGTAGTTATCCAAATACTGTTTTGCCTGTTTTTCTTTGTTTAATTTTTTTAATGTATAGGCTAAATTGTAATGAAAATCTGCTATTTGGTTGTTTAAATCAACAGCTTTATAGAATTCCCATTTTGCGGATTTTATTTTTCCGGCTTTTAAATATGCACATCCGAGATTATAGTATCCGTACGCAAAGTCCGGATTATATTTGACGGCACGTTTGTATGAGTTGATTGCGAGATTCGGTTTGTCCTGAAGCATGTAGATGTTGCCGAGATTGTAGTGCGCTTTATAGTACTTTTCGTCAATTGATATTGCGCGGTTGTACATAAAGGCTGCATCGTCGGTTTTACCTTCGTCCTGCAAAATATTTCCCATCAAAAGCCAGTTCTGTGCCGTACGTTCTTCTTCAGGAATGGTCAACAAAAGGTTAAAAGCTTCTTTTATATTATTTTCCGCATACAAAATGTTTATTTTATCATTCAATTCATCTGCCATGCAGGATGTTATGCCGAGTATTAATATTGTTAAAACAGCTAATATTTTTTTCATAATAAAATTATATACTAAAAAATTTCCCTCATCAATTTGACTTTTAAAAAACGTATTACATAATGTTGGTGATGTCTCTTTTACTGATTTAATTCCTGCAGCTTACTCCTTGCTGCGGGAATTCTTTTTAAAAAGAAAAGGCTGATTTTTAATCAGCCTGCTACACACATTATACACACTTTTACGATTTAAAGGGTTTAATTTTTTGGAATTATTTACTTCCGAAGATTGCTGCCAGAGCCGCACCTGCCGCGACGATTCCTGTATAAATCCAGCCTGCTTTCGGAATCTTTTTAAGCCATCCGAGATTTTTTGCAAGTAATGCGCCGCCGCCCGCTACTGCTGCGCCGCCTGTAGCCAGACCGCCGATTTCCTTGAATTGTTCCCAGCGGCTTACCGGCTGACCTGTCAGTTTCGAAATATTTTCTTCCGGTGTTGTTTTACCGTATATACCGAAGGTTAATCCGTTAAACAACCCGTGAGTAAATGAATCGTGACCGTATTTTCGGATTTCATCACTTATTGAGGCATTATACAGCTGCTGATATGTGCTTTTTGCACGGGCAACTATATTACGTTCATCTTCGCCCGGATATTTCGCAGCGACTGCTTCAAGATATGCCTGATATGCTTTTATTACCTGCTGCTGTTCATTATCAACTATCTTTTCATTCAAAACGGCTGCTGCGTTTCTGATTGCTTCGTCCGTTGCATTTATTCTCAAGTCATTTCTGCGTTGGTTTTCTACCATTTGTAAATTGTAATCGGATGTGAAATTCAGATAATTTTTCATATTATTGAAATAATAATCATAATTCATTCCGCCTCCGAATGTCGGCATAAACGGCATCATGCATCCGTTAAAAACGCTGCTGCCCATCATGTCCATATCATAGATGTTGCTCAGACCTGCATAATTTGCATAGCTGTTATACATCGGAAAACCGCCTATTGCTCCTACGTAGCCAGACATAATCCTAACCTCCAAATTGAGTTTAACCTACCTTACTTATATAAAAACTTTTCTGTTTCCTAAATTGCTTTATTCAAAATTATTTCTTAATATTTGTTAACAATTCGCGTAAAAGTTAACAAATTTGCCACGGTGCGAGCTTAATTGTATTATTTATGATATGAAGATAAAATTGTACAAATTATTTTCAATAGTTGTGCTTCTTTTAATGGCTGCCGTTGTATACTTTAATCAGGCGTGGTTTTTGAAGCAGTATGACAAGTTGTGCAGTATGTATTATGTCCATAAAGGGGACAAAGCATTCAAAAAATTAAAACTTCAAAAGGCTATTGACTATTATAATACGGCTTTAAAGCTATATCCCGAGCATTACAGTGCGTGGTTTAATCTCGGAAATATTTATGTTGTTTATGAAGATTATTATTCCGCGGTGGACGCATATGAACAGGCATTTAACTATAATCCGAAAATGATGATTGCCCGAATGAATTACGGAATTGTTTCAGCGGAAAAGTTAGGCGACTTTGACGGTGCTATTGATCAGTATGATGAAATAATAAAGACAAAGCGTCATTTAATATCAATTCCTTTTGTTTACAGTAACCGTGCAAGTTATAAGCAAAATAAAGGTATTGCATATTATAATAAAGGTGTTGCATACAGACAAAAATCGCTTTATTCAGGTGATGACTGGCGTCTGCAGCGTCAGTATCTGGAAAAGGCAATTGAAGCTTACAAAAATGCTGTCAAAATTCTGAAAAAAGATTATGATGCGCGTTATAACCTTGCGCTTGCCTATCACCTGTTAGGGGATTATAATAATGCGGGTTTAACCTATTGTAAGGCTATCAAGCTCGCTCCGATGAATTATGAAGCGCACTATAATCTTGCAATTTTGCTGCGTCATATGAAATACTACAGGGAATCTCTTGATGAGCTTGAAAAAGCAACAGTGCTTATCACTGACAGTCAAGGAAATTCTGCGCGTCAGAGGTATGTTTTTGATGTTATGAATGATGTAACGCGCACAATACTTTATAATGAAGAAGACGATCCGATGGTTGACAAAATAGATGACGAAAAGCTGCAGTATGCTGCAATGACTTACGTAAACGGAAAAATTGTTGCCTCTGAGGCCTTAGATAAGGCTATTTTGAAAAATTTCAGCACATGCGGTTCAAGAGAACTGTTTTTGGATGAGGATTAACCCTTTACCGCACCCTCGTTTTCTCCGGATATAAAATATTTTTGCATTGATAAAAAGAAAATTATAATCGGGATTATTGAAATTATGGAGCCGGCTGCAATGTAGCGCCAGTTTGAACTGAACATTCCCTGCAGGTTGTTAACTCCGACCGGCAGTGTATACAGGCTTTCTTTTGTCAAAACAATACTTGGCCACAAAAATTCTCCCCATGAACCTATAAACGTGAATATCGCAAGCACTGCAAGCGAAGGTTTTACCATCGGAAGCAAAACTCTCCAAAATATTTGAAATACATTACATCCGTCAACTATTGCGGCTTCTTCCATTTCTCTCGGAATTCCCAAAAATGCCTGACGCATTAAAAATATTCCGAATGCGCTCACGGCAAACGGCATTATAAGCCCTATGTATCCCGCGATATCATTCTCGCTGTCTATCAGGTGAAGTTTAATCGTTATAAGATATACAGGCAGCATAATCGCCTGAAACGGTATCATAATTGTTGCAAGTATTGCAAAAAATGTTATTTTCTTTCCTCTAAACTCCATTCTTGCAAGCGGGTATGCCGCAAGCGAGGATAGAATAAGGTTTAATATAACAGTTCCCGCAGCAACTATCATGCTGTTTATGAAATATCCCAACAGATTAACTCTGTGCCATACGCCAATATAGTTTCCAAAAGTAAAATCCTGCGGTATCATAACAGGCGGATATGCAAATATGTTTTCGCCCGCGCCTTTTAGGGACGTTGAAATCAGCCAGATAAACGGAAATATCGATAAAACGGATACTATTATTAATATTGTGTGTGTTGAGATTTTGCTTAAAAGTTTTTTCATAACTGATATTTTTTCCTTTCAAAACACAGGATATTTATTAGCGAAAATACCATAACTATTCCTAAAAGTACGACCGCCATGGCAGATGCGTAGCCTAAATCGAGATTTTCAAACGCTCTTTCGTAAATATAATAAACAATGGTTTTGCTGGAATCCAGCGGTCCGCCTTTTGTCATGACGTAGATTTCCGCAAAAACTTTCATCGCGGATATTGAACTTATGGTCACAACAAGCGCTATTGTCGGCATAATCTGCGGTACTGTTACGGTTAGATGTTTTGTCAAAAAGCTTGCGCCGTCAACGTCGCATGCTTCGTATAATTCTTTCGGCACGCTCATTAATGCCGCAAGATAAATCATCATATAATATCCGATACCTTTCCATATAGTTACAATGATTACGGAATACAGCGCCCATTTTGGATCAGTAAGCCAACCGATTGAATCAAAGCCGAGGGACGTTACAATATAATTTAAAATACCCTGATCAGCATATAACCATTTGAACGCTATTGCCGCAACTACAATGGAAACAATTACCGGAAGATATATCAGAATTTTGTACAAAGTTATCCCGCGGATTTTTTGGTTTAATAAAATCGCCAGAAATAAAGGCACTATCGCAAGAACAGGCACGGCAACAACCAGATAAATTAATGTGTTCAGCATTACTTTGTAGAATATCGGATTTTTGAAAAGTTCAATGTAGTTTTGTAATCCTGCAAATTCAGGCGCGTAAATACTGTTTGTGTAATCCTGAAAACTCAATACAACTGTCTGAAAAAACGGTATAAAAAAGAATACGATAAGTAATAATCCTGCAGGAAGCAAAAATAAATATGGTGCAAATTTACCGTAATACTTGAACATAAATTTATTATACCATACTAATGATTATTAGTAGCGGAATATTAAGTGTCAAATCGTCCTTATTTAGTTTTGTAAAAAATCGGCGAAATTCCTGTTAAAACTGTTATATAAGCGGGTTTTCAGGGAATAATAATAGTACCAGAGAGTGTTATTCCCCACCCCACTCTATAAACAAAAAGGTATCCAGTTACTTTAATTTATGAGGTAAAGCTATGGATACTATGTTGTTGTGCAATGATAAGCGGATTTTGAACGTCTTTGGTATAGCTGTAAACTTTTTGATTATTACGGCTTTAGTTGCGGCACAATCGGCTTTTGTACCTATTATGGCGCGGGATATGCTTGCGAACGTTCCTGTTCTTGATACAGGTCAAAAATCTATTGAGATTATGCGTGAGGTCAAGGATGAGGTTAAGTCAAGGAATTTTGACGAAGAAGTCCGGCAAAAATATCCGAATGCCTTAATAGCCGACATAGATAGCGGGGTAAAGCATATTAAAATTACAAAATACTATGACGGCAGGCCGGTGAAGATTAATGTTGTTGAAGTCAATCCGGAGCTTGCAAAGGACTATACATTAACCCCCGCACTTGCCTCAGATACGCTTTCCAATAAAAAAACTATTACATCAATTGCTGAAAATACAAATTCCATAATCGCATTAAACGGTACATATTTCAAACCCCAAACGGGTGTTCCTCTCGGAACTTTAATGATTAATGAAAAATTGTACACGGGTCCCATCTACGACAGAGTAGCCATGGGGATTTTTGATGACGGTTATGATATTGCAAGAGTTCAATTAAACGCATCTTTCGGCGCAGGAAAAAACACGATTAATGTCGATAACGTTAACCAGCCGAGAATGCTTTCGACATACGTTCTGGCATACACCCCGGATTGGGGGACCCTCGCAGCACCCACACCAAAGTATGGCCTGCAAATAGCTGTTTCTGACAACAGAATTTCTCAAATTTCTACATCTCGCCTTCAAATCCCGTCTGACGGCTATGTAATTGCAGGCCCTGCTTCTATTTTGAACAAGTTCAAGGTCGGCGACAGGGTTAAACTTGATATAAATACAATTCCTGAGTGGAAAAATGTTAAGCATATAATTAGCGGCGGTCCGTATCTTGTAAAAAATAACGAGGTTTTCGTTGATATGACCGCTCAAAAGCTCGGCGCAATAGGCGGCAAAAACCCGAGAAGCGCTATCGGCTACACTGCGGATAACCATTTAATCCTTGTTGCTGTTGACGGGCGAGAAGGAAGTTCAGTCGGAATGACCTTGATGCAGCTTGCAAACTTTATGAAATCAGCAGGATGTGTTAATGCAATGAACCTTGACGGCGGCGGCTCAACTGTTATGTATGTGAAAGGTAAAGTCGTCAACAATCCTCAGGTCAGAGGCGGCATTGCGCTTTCTAACGCAATTGTTTTGACGAAAAAAAGTTAATACTTGCTATATAATTTATTGATCAAATATGTAAAATATTTTTTTGACGACGCTCTCACCTCTGGTTCCGCTATTGTCTCAAAAGTATTTTACATATTTATCTGTATAGCAATGCTGTCTCAGAGCCTGGCGGGTATATCTTAATAACTTATTATATTTTATCAAGAGATTCTTCGCTGGCGCTCAGAATGACGGCGTAGGCTGGAAGAATGCCTCCCCAACGTGTTAAGTTTATCCCGAGATTTTGGCGCGGAATGAAAAACTGCCATACAAAATGACGATTAATGTCCCAAGGTCTAGTAGCGTCTGACGTTCTGGTCGATTATGTCGGAGATATAAGGTATTCTGCTGTATCTCCCCATAAATGAGGTTATTGCGAGATATAAAATTATAGCGTAAATTACCGTCTGAATTAGCGAATAATGACCGAATACAGGCGCATTAAAGAAGAACGTAATCTGTGCCACAAGCGTATTTATAAACGGAATAAAGCTTAAGATGTTCAAGATAAACCCCAGAATATAGCACAGCAAAAAATACGCGATTGAGATAAAAATTGACTGAAAAATATGGTATTGCATAAACGGTCTTAGCTGAGCTTTTGTAAAAATTCCTAAAATCAGCCATATAAAGCCTGCAAAACCCATTGTGATGTAACTTAGTGCTGCAACAATACGTTCTATCATAAATGGTTTTGCATCGAATCCGCTCATTATGCCGTTTGAATTTCTCCCTTGCGTTTTTTATCTATATATTCATCGAGAACCTGAGTGTAAACGAGTCTGTATTCGTCGTTTTCGGGCGCGATATTGATTGAAGATCTGTATGACGCAATAGCCTTTTCAATATCGTTGTCAAGGTAGTGAGCATTACCTAAAAGCATATAAGTTTCAGGGTCATTTGGTTTTGCGTGCAGTGCTTCTTTATACATATTCATTGCCAAATCTATGCGGTTGTAGTTTGTATAAAGGTTCGCGAGCAATACATAAGCGTTTTTCTCGTCCGGATTCAGCTTAATAGCCCGTTTGTACATTTCTTCAGCCATATTATATTCTTTAAATTCGGAAAGCGCAATTGCATAACAAATGTAAGCCTTGTAGTTATCGCCATCCATGGTAAGTGCTTTTTCAAAATAGCTGTAAGCCTGTTCGCGTTCTTTCATAAGGGTTAAAGTATTACCGATGCAAATTGCAACGATTTTGTTATCCGGATTAAGCACAAAAACTTTTTTATAGAGCTCCAGAGCTGTTTCGTAATCATAAAGTTTAAAGCAGACATTTCCCATATCAATCAAAGCCGTGAGGTTTTCAGGATCAAGCGATAATGCTTTTTCGTAATAAGCTTTTGATTCAACGTAATCTTCAAAATCGGCATACAAAAGCGCAATAGCGTTGTAGATTTCCGGATTTGTGGAATTCAAATCAATTGCGCGGTTGTAGTAAAAAAGTGCTTTCGGAAAATTTTTCCATTCAGCAAAAACATTACCGATGTTGAAATAAATCAGGAAGTTTTTCGGGTTAATTTCAAGGGCTTTATTGTAGTATGAAAGTGATTTTCTGAAATCTTTTTCATAAAACCACATAGTTCCCATACCGACTAATGCCTGAATATCATCGGGGTGGATAGCAAGTAAGCTTTCCAAAACCGACATAACCTTGTCGTAATTTTCTTCCTGCATGTATAATTCTGCAAGTTTGTGGTAACCCTCCGCGTTTTGCGGATCTTTTGCCATTTCCATAATGGCTTCGTTAATTTGTTTATCTAATTCTGCTCTGTCCATGATTTTTATTTTATCCTATTTTTTACGTTTTGTAAAATTGTGTAGAAAAGTTAAGGAGAGTTTTTTGTCATTCTGAGCGATAGCGAAGAATCTCATCGCAAAATCATAAATTGAGGAATGTTATATTGAGATCCTTCGGGCTAGCCCTCAGGATGACATCTGTATCTTTTAATCACGCTTATACTCGCTATACTCCTCGGATTCAGCCATCCAGACGTCTTCCGGAATACTGAATGCGTGGTTCCAGAATTTCTCGATAGCATAAGTTTCGCGCTCATCCTTGTGAAGAATATGGACGATAACATCGCCGTAATCCAGCAAATTCCATCTGTTTTTCAGGTCATTTTCCATTCTGACGGGTGAGCGTTCAAAGTGTTTTTTAATCATTTCTTTAACGCTCTGCATCAGAGATTTAACCTGAGTCGGCGAATCAGCCGATGCGATTACGAAATAATCTCCTAGTGATGAGATATTACTTATGTTAAGTATAGAAATATTGCTTGCTAATTTGTCGTCAAGCACGCGCGCAATAACACATGCCAGTTTTTTTGAATCAACTTCCGCCACTTTGTCCCTCTTATTCTATCAAATCCACTCTGCGCTTATGGCGTCCGCCTTCAAAGCCTGATTTAAGCCAGACATCAACAATATCAAGCGCCAGATGTTCGCCTATAACTCTTTCTCCGAGGCAGAGAATGTTTGCATTATTGTGTGCTCTGGAAACTCTTGCGGAATAAGTATCTCCGCAAAGCGCCGCTCTGATTCCGCGGATTTTATTTGCTGCTATAGACATGCCGATACCTGTTCCGCAAACAAGGATTCCTCTATCTGCCTGTCCTGATACCACAAGTTCCGCAACGTCACGTGCAATAACCGGATAGTCGCAAGCCTCCGGAGTATGGGTTCCAACATCAATATATTCAATGTTTCTTGCTTCAAGATATTCAATAATTTTTTGTTTGTAATTAAACCCGCCGTGATCGCTTCCGATTGCTACCTTTAAATGATCCATAACTACTCCCCTTTATTATTCATAAAACTATTTTATCATATTTTATGATTAAAGGCAATAAAAAAGCCCCGCAGGGCTTTTTACATTATCTATAAAAATGTCCATTTTCAAATACATTAGTCCAGTAGTCCGCTTCTGGGGAGCATCAGATTATAACGTTAATCTTACAAATTCCGTCCAGTAGTCCGCTTCTGGAGATGTATTTGTAGTCGTGCTGCTGGTAGTATTTCTTGCCGCTGAGTTTGTATTTTCGCTTAGATAGCTGTTTTCAATAAGCCATTGTTTATTTGGCAAATCAAGTTTTGTCCAGTCAGCATTTTCTTTAACTGTACCATCGGAATTAAATACGCTCGGGTTGTTTTTCACAATTTGTGCAACTAATTGCTGCGGATCCATAGGAGTATTATATTTACCACCGATTGTATTCAGATGGTGCTGTAATACTGCATCAGCCGTTTTGCAGTCTTTGTAATCCTCACCGCCGAGTGTTTCGTCTGTTTTGTACCCAAATGCTGTTGTGTTTGCATCTACGCGTTCCCAGCCTTCCGGAAGTTTTATTTTGCCTGTATTTCCGCCGTGATTTTGTGGTGTAACAGGTGTGTCTTCTCCGTCGTCGAACGCTCCGTCATCGCCGGCTTGTTGGATGCCTAATTTTTCATATGCTGTTGTGATGTCATTTACGACAATTGTTGAGCCGTCTTTAAATGTTAATTTATATTGTGCAAAATTTTCGTCTTCAGTATCTTCAATTACGGTTATGCTTGCACCTGAAGCTATGACGTCAGCATTTTTGTTAAATTTTGCTGCTTCTTCTTTTACTTCTGTCAGGCGACCTTGCATTTCGGCTTGCCGTTTGATTTCGGCAATTTCTTCCGCATTCGGATCGTGGCTTACGGTACCTTCTGAGCCGAGAATCACATCAAGAATTTCTTCATATGTACCTTCCGCAATTTTACCCTCATCCGAGTAAACCGTATAGGTTCCGTCGCCGTTATCTATGTATTTGTAACCGTAATCTTCGACAATTTTGGTTATATTTTGTTTGTGCAGAGTTTCTGTTGTAGTGGTACTTGTTGTCGCGGCAGGTCCCTGACCCTGATACTGATTAAGAAATCCGTACGGGTTTGTCATCATTGGCATACCGCCCATCATCGGCATTCCCCCCATCATTGGCATTCCGCCAAATCCGAAAAAGTTGCCGAATAAGCCGGCGGAACTGAACAGACCGCCGCCGAGCAAACCGCCTAAAAAGCCGCCCCAAAAACCGTTGCCGCCGCCATGACAGTGTGATTGATTAACTATTACTGTTTTGTTCATTACCGTTGGTGACGGTGTTCTCATCCATGGTCTGTATATTCCGTGTACCATTTTTATACCTCTCTGGTTATAGTATCTTATATATATAAAGTATATATTAGGTATATAATTGTTGTTTTTAATAATTTTGTTTACATTTGTTTACAATGTTATTCCGCATCATTTAATTTATCTTCAGCAATTGCCGCTTCAGCTAATTCTTTCGTTTTATATTCTCCTATTTTTTCTGTTGTATCGCCTGTTTTTTTGAATACTACGAAAGAGCTGCCGTCATATGCAGTACTGTATTTTACAAGCAAGTCCTCAGTACCTGATTTAGTTTGTTTGCTCATGTCAGGACGTTCAGCTTCAGGCATCAGTGAGTATGTTTTTCCATTTACTGTAATTTCTTTAGGAAGCTCAAGATGTGTTGTATATCCATTTTCTTGTACTACTTCATATTGTCCATTTAAAGCTGCGGTTATTGCATTAACATCAGTTTTTCCTTCAGCATCAGCGTAATAATGTGCGTAGTGCCACAAACCACCGTCTTTTATAACTTTTACAAGTTCTCGTTGCTCTTCAATTGAATATTCAGACTCTGTTTTTAAACCGCCTTGACCATCAAGATCTGTATCCATATCGGAATCAGTATCAGTATCAATATCAATATCCGAATCTGTATCGCCGTCTACTGTGTCTTTTTTATTCAAGGTAAACAGTGTATTCAATACAGTTTTATAGTCGCCTGTAATAGGGAGTGAGCCCTGTTTGTATGCGGTATATGTTCCGTCACCGTTATCTATAACTTCGTATTTAAAATCTTTACAAACTTTTTTGAGGTTTTCAAATTCAAGATTATTTTGCGGAGTTTGCTGTTGTGCAAGCTGCGCCTGCTGAGCTCTGCTGCTTGTAATCAAACCCGTAATGCCCGAGAAAAGCGTATTGAATATGCTCAATCCGCCTATAGTCCAGCCTACCCAGCTCATGTTGTTATTATGATTGCATTGCTGGTTTACGACGTATGTCTTATTCCAGACTACCGGTTTTTGTCTGTTAAATGTCATCGCGTGTCGGATTGCCATATACTGCTCCCATAATTGTATTCTTATATATAAAAAGTATATACTAATTATATAATTGCTATTGCGGGGTATATTCTGTTACAAAAGTTAACATTTAATCTAACACCCTGTTATATTATTATGCCCGAAAAGCTTATATATCTAACCCTGTGAACAATTCAAGCGAAGTTGCGTTTTTGAGTGCCGGAAAGTCGTCTATGTTATTTTCGTGTAAAAAGTCAATAGCTTCGTTACGAGCAAGCTCAAGGATTTTGGCATCGCGGACAATGTCGGAGATTATTAAATCAGGCAGACCGCTCTGGCGCGTTCCCAAAAATTCCCCGGGGCCGCGCAATTGCAAATCTTTTTCCGCAATAACAAAACCGTCGTTGGTCTGCGTCATGATATTAAGGCGTTCGCGGGTTTCCTGAGAGCGGCTTGAACTTACAAGAACGCAATAAGACTGCAGGCTGCTTCTGCCCACGCGCCCTCTTAATTGGTGTAATTGAGAAAGCCCGAAGCGCTCGGCGTTTTCGATTACCATAACGGTTGCGTTTGGAACGTCTACGCCGACCTCCACAACGGTTGTGGAAACGAGTATATCGTATTTTTTGTTTTTAAAGTCCGCCATGACCTGTTCTTTTTCGTCATTTTTAAGTTTTCCGTGCAAAAGCCCGACTTTAAAATCAGGGAAAATTTCTTGTTGCAGTTTTTCAGCTTCAATAGTGGCTGCTTTTGCGGAGAGGGTTTCGCTTTCGTCAATCAAGGGGTAAACAACGTATGCTTGTCTGCCGTAATTCAATTCGCGTCTTACAAGTTCCCAGACCCCGCGGTGCGAACTTGTGAGGGAGGTTTTAATAGGCAGCCTGCCTTTGGGAAGTTCGTTGATTACGGTTAAATCAAGATCCCCGTGGACAGTAAGCGCAAGTGTTCTCGGAATAGGAGTTGCTGTCATGGTCAAAATCTGCGGGTTTTGAGATTTTTTCTTCAAGACATTTCTCTGTTTTACTCCGAACCTGTGCTGCTCGTCGACAACAATTGCGCCGAGGTTTGCAAATTCAATATTGTCCTGAATAAGCGCGTGCGTGCCGACTGCAATATTCATCTGTCCGTTGCGGAGTGCGGTTTCGAATTTTGTGCGGATTTTTTTGCCGTGGCTTCCCAAAAACAGCCCGACGCTTAAACCAAGCGGTGTAAGCCATTGAATCATGTTGTTGTAATGCTGCTGGGCAAGAATTTCCGTCGGCGCCATAATTGCACCCTGATAGCCGTTTTCAACCGCTGCAAGAAGCATAATCGTTGCTACAACTGTTTTGCCGCTGCCGACATCCCCCTGTAAAAGTCTTTGCATTGGCGCGTCTGAATGCAGATCGTTTAAGATTTCATTTACCGCATCTTTTTGACCTTTTGTAAGTTCAAAAGGCAGGCTCCGGATGAATTTTTGCACAAGCCCGTCTTTTTTGATATTTAAAGCAACAGATTTTGTGTTTTTCGTTGTATTTTCGCGGAGTCTGATTAATTTCAACTGAACAAGGAAAAGCTCTTCAAAAATAAGAGTAAACCGCGCCCGCTCTAAGATATCCATGCTTTCAGGAAAATGTATCTGTTCAACGGCTGTTTTTTTGTCCAAAAGCCCGAGCCGCTCGCGGATTTCGCCAGGAATTATATTGATAATATCATTTTTGTAAAGCTGAATTGCGTTATAGATTGCTCTGCGAAGTGTTTTAATGCTCAAATCCTCGCAAACGGTATAAATCGGAACTATCCGCGCTACATTCAGGTTTGAGGCGGAATTTTCCAGAAATTCACCCGTCATAATTGAATAAGTCGGTTTATCAATGGTTAATTTACGGCTGTAATTGTTCATTTTAACCGTGCCGGAAACCATTATGCCGGCGTTTTGGGGAAATTGTGCTTTAATTCTTTCAAGCATAAATCTGTTGCTTTTTGATTGGAAAAAATTCAGCTCGAATTTGCCGCTTTCGTCTGCCACCGTAACCTTTACGACCGATAAATTGTTTTTCGTATTGAATGCCGAAACTGATTTTATATACCCGAAAACGGTTGTTGTGGTGCCTTCTTTCAGGTCGCGGATAAGGGTTCTTGAGGAATAATCAACATGTTTTTTCGGAAAATACATTATCAAATCCTGCGCCGTGTATATCCCTAACTTATTAAGCTTATACGCAACTTTAGGACCAACGCCTTTTATATACATGACGTCCGTTTGATTTGCCGGTCTTTTGATCGCAGGTGTTGATGTTTTAGGCTCATCTTTTTGTATAAGTTCGGATTTAATTACTTTTACAAGACTTTCAATCGCACGACGGCGCTCAGGTACTGACGCAAACGGGTAATGCTCAAAAGTTTCAATCATTACAGCCCATTTCGGATTTTTTTTTGAGTTTTTGTAATTTTCTTTTGCAATGTTTTTAATAAAGGTTGAAAACGCCTGCTTTTTCCCGTGAATATCAATGTAGCGGTGTTTTACTTCAACATCTATTGCAAGTTTTATCTTTTCAAGATTTTCCATTTATGTAAGCCTCAAAACCTCATAAATATCCATTTTTTTGGACTTGCCGCGGATTGTAACCTCGCTGATTTTTATAACGTCCGCAATGCTGCTTACATGAGAATAGGTTGAGCTGCTTATCAGAAGATTGGTTTTGTAAACCTTATTATAGCTTTCAATGCGGCTCGCAAGGTTTACCATATCGCCTATTACCGTGTATTCAAGACGCTTTTCCGAACCTATATTGCCGACAAAAGCTTCACCTGTATTAATCCCGATTCCGATTTCGATTTTCGGTTTTCCCTCAAACAGCCATTTGTCGCGGAGTTCGTCAACTTTTTTGAGCATTTCGTTTGCGCATAAAACTGCGTTTCGTGCATGGTTTATGTCCTGTATGGGTTCACCGAAAATCGCCATGACAGCGTCACCGATGAATTTGTTGATTACTCCGTTATATTTTGATATTATCGGCTCTATTGCCGTGAAATATTCGTTCAAAATCATTGAAACTTCTTCTGCGGTTAATTTTTCGCTTATGCTCGTAAATCCCCTTATATCCGCAAAAAGTACGGTCACGACTGCTTTTTTCCCGCCCAGTTTGATGTCGTCAATGTTTTTAACAACATTTTGCATAATATCCTGCGAAAGGTATTTGCCCATTGCCTGTTTGATTTTTTCCTTATTTCTGCCCTCAAGTATAAATCTGAAAGAATATCCGAAAATCATTGTGACAAGTTGTATTGCAAGCGGTGTAATAACGTTCGGCGCTATCCCGTGCATAAAGCATACTGCCGAAAACACAATGTAGCCGAGCGCAATAAGTATAAGTATTCCGAGCGACCCGAAAAATGAAAGCTTTGCTATAAGCACAAAAACAATTACTGAAAGCGCAAAAAGCAGTGTTAAATCCTGCAAAATCGTTGTCTGCCGCACAAATTGATTATTGATAAGGTTGTCAAGATTTGTTGCCTGAATATCCACCCCCGGGTGTTTTTGTAAAATCGGTGTGGGTAAAGCATCTTCAAGCCCGAGTGCGGAGGCTTTTGCGTTAGCACCGACAAATACTGTTTTCCCATCAAATTCCTTGGGGTCAATTACAGGTTTTTTGCCCTGCTTAATGTTTCTTGCGGAATTAATCACGTCTATTGCGGAATATTTTTTGTGTGAATATTCGCTGTTAGGGAGGGTCTTATAGTATCTTGTGTAATTTTGTATTCCGTCGCGTGTGTATAGTGCAGGAATTGTAAGATTTGTTTCGTCAACAAGAATTTTGTTTTTATACAACGAAATAGTATCCGTATTATTCAAAAGCATGTACATCCTTAACCCGAGCGACGGATATTTTTTGCCGTTAACGTTTACAATCTGGTCGCCGAGAGTTATATATCCGCTTGAGTTCGGCGTTGTATTAACCGAGCCTGTGTATTTGATAGAATTGAAATAAGGCACCGGAAACCTTGAAAGACTCCTGTATTTTGAATAATTGTAGCTATAGGCGCTGTCGTCTATGTTGATTTTAAATTTGTTGTCAAATTTTTGGCTGTATTCTTCACCGTTAATATCAGGCGGATAATCCTGTATTAATGGACTGAAACCCACCACAAGATTGTCAATATTTTTTATTGTGTTGAATAATTTTTGGTCAGCCTGCGGCTTTTCTTTGTCCAGACTTGACAAAATCGCGTCGAATGCGATTATTTTCGGGTTTGAATATTTGTCCAGATATTCGAAAATTTCCGCATACAAATCCCTCTGCCACGGCCAGCGGTATTGTTCTATTGATTTGTCATCAATTACTATTAAAACAATATCCTCAGACCCCGTTGTGCGCGCCGTGAACAATTTGTGCATAAAGTTGTATGCCGCAGGCTCAAAAAATTGCCATGATACTATTATTACAAGTAATGACAAAAATATATGTATTATTGCTGACTTTATAAAAAATGCTTTTGATTTTAATTTTTTCATAGACCTTCCCCACTTTTATGATATAATAAATTTTGAAAAAGGGATAGTATATGAACGAAAATTTAATAGAGGCTTTATCAGAGCAGAAAATTTTTCCGATTATAAGGAGTAATAACCCCGATACGGTTGTAAATACTGTAGAGGCTCTTTTAAAAGGCGGGTTGAAAATCATGGAGGTTAATGTTGAAGCTCCGAGAATTTATGACGCAATAAGTTCCGTGTCAAAGCATGCCGATATTTGCGCAGGCGGTATAATTACTGCAATGCAGGCGCATGCGGCTATTGCTGCCGGTGCTAAGTGCTTTTCTTCGCCTATTTTTCACATGAATCTTGTTAAGTTATCTAAAGATAAAAGAATTCCGTATATAGCAGGCACTTCAACCGCGAATGAAGCTTATGAAGCATGGAAGGCAAGAATCCCGCTTGTGAAAATTTATCCGGTAACCGCGCTCGGCGGACCTTTGTATATTGAAGATTTAATGCGCCCCATGCCGTTTTTGAGTGTTATGCCTCAGGGAAATGTTAAATTGTCAGAGGTTAAAAGTTATATAGATGCAGGTGCCAAAGCTGTCGGCGTCGGCAGAGATTTGTATGAAGGTTATTCGTATTCGGAAATTACCGAAAGGGTTAAGGAAGCTATACTCAAGCTTTAAGAGGTTTTGATGGAAGAAAAATTAGATATAATTGCTATCGGCGAAAGCTTAGTGGAATTATCAACTGATGAAAAGTTGAAAGACGCTGAATGCCTTCATAAATATTTTGGCGGTGATGCTCTGGCAACGGCGGTTACGGCTGTCAGACTCGGGTCAAAAGTCGGATTCATTACAAAACTCGGCAATGACGCTTTTAAGGACTTTTTGCTTGACGGTTGGAAGCATGAAGGGCTTGATATATCGCATGTTTCATTTGCTGATGAAAGAAACGGACTTTATTTGATTGCACGTCCGAGTTATCAGGAAAAAGAATTTGCGTTTTACCGTAAAAAAACTGCGCCGGTAAAATTATCCGTTGATGATATTTCCGAAAATTACCTCGGCAGTGCCAAAATTATTTACAGCACGGGAATTACTCAGTCGCTTTCGATTTCCGCAAGAGATGCGGTTAAAAGAAGTTTCGCACTTGCTAAAGAAATGCAGCTTTTAACAGCTTATGATCCTAATTTTATTGCGGCAATTTCCTCTATTGACGAAGCAAGAGAGTATTTTGACGAAGTTATTTCAAGTGTTGATATTCTGTTTATGAGTGCAAAGCATGACATGCCGATTTTGGGTATTGAATCCATTGACGCTGCTGTTAAGTATCTCTGGGATAAAGGTGTTGCTGCTGTTGTTGTTAAATCCGGTCAGGATAAAGGTTACTATACGGGTTATAACGGTAATATTTCATTTACAGAGTTTTATACATCTGACGTAAGCGATACAACATGTTCGGGCGATGTGTTCAATGGTGCATTTTTACACGGAATTACACATGGCTGTTCAGCTATTGAAGCAACGAAACTTGCCTCTATTGCCGCAGGTTTGCAGGCACAAGGTATAGGAGCTATTAAATCAATACCGTATCATGATGATGTTTATTCGGTATTTAAAGGTGCTTAGATGACTAAAAGAGTTGTGATTTCCGGATATTACGGGTTTGGTAATTTTGGCGACGAAGCTATTTTGTCGGTGCTTATCGACAGATTAAAAAAAATCGGTTTGGAAATCGTTGTTCTTTCATCAAATCCGCGTAAAACTTCAATGGATTATTTTGTAAATTCAATTAATTCTTTTGATTTTTATCAGGTTACGGGGCTTTTGAAACAGTCGGATATCCTGATTTCCGGAGGCGGCAGTCTTTTGCAGGATGTTACAAGCCTTAAATCTCTTCTGTATTATCTCTGGGTTATTTTTACTGCTCTCAGATACAGAAAAAAGGTTATTATTTTTGCGCAGGGAATCGGACCTATTAACAATAAAATTGCAAAATTTTTTACCGGTCAAATCCTAAAGCATTGCACTTACGTATCTGTCCGTGATGCAAAAAGTCATGCTTTGCTTGAAAAAATGGGCGTTAAATCTAATCTTTTGTGCGATCCTATTTTTTCGCTTGATTTTAAAAAAAGCAAAAATTCAGGCTGCATTGGAATCCAGCTCAGAAATTTCCCGACCATGAACGATAATTTGCTCTATAAGCTTGCACGGCAAATTGTGAAGGATTTTTTTGATAAAAATGTTAAAATTTTTTCATTTCAGGATTCAATTGACTTGGATGTCTGCAAAAAATTCCAAAAAATCCTGACATCTCTTAATCCGAGTATAAAAACGGAAATTATTTCAGGAAATTCAATTCAAGATGTTATAAATGAAATTTCAGGACTTGAATTTATGATTGCAATGAGGTTCCACGCACTTGTTACAGCTTTGAAATCCGGTATAAAGTCCATAGCCGTAAATTATGATATAAAAGTGGAAAAACTTGCGAATGAGGCCGGTTTACCTTTAATATCCATGGATGCTTCAGAGGATTTTGATTTGATTTTCGAAGAAATGAAGCATTTGAATGAACATAAGCTTTCAGAGTTTGCTGCAACTCATAAATTTGATTGGTCAGGAATTGATGAGGTTTTACTCGGATAAAGTTTCTGTCGGATTTGTAAATCCGACCTATATATTTGACCACTTAAGTCTATGAGATCCTTCGGCTAAAGCCTCAGGATGACATTGCAACGTAAGCTTGAAAGTTTGGAAACAAAAAAAGACCTCATCAGAGGTCTTTTAAGTTTGCTCCAGGCCAGACTTGTCTCGTGTACGTTTACGAGCAAAGCGAGTAATTACGTACACTGATACTGGCTTTTTGCGAAGCAAAAAGTCCACGTGAACCGTCAGGTCTTAACGAGCCGAAAGGCGAGTTTAGACCTGCGTAGTGAAAGTCTGGTAATAAAAAAAGACCTCGTTTGAGGTCTTTTAAGTTTGCTCCAGGCCAGACTTGAACTGGCACCGAGTTATTAACCCGATTGGATTTTAAGTCCAACGCGTCTACCGATTCCGCCACTGGAGCGAAGTTATAGAAGTTTTCAAAGTGTTGGCAAGAGTCACGATCTTAAAGCGTCTACCTCCCCTCCAAAAATTTAATACTCAATTAAATTTTTGGAGTCCTTGCCACTGGAGCGAAGTTATAGAAGTTTTCAAAGTGTTGGCAAGAGTCACGATCTTAAAGCGTCTACCTCCCCTCCAAAAATTTAATACTCAATTAAATTTTTGGAGTCCTTGCCACTGGAGCGAAGTTATAGAAGTTTTCAATGTATTGGCAAGAGTCACGAT
>CALVEN010000014.1 GCA_944326585.1 Candidatus Gastranaerophilales bacterium | reverse complement strand
AAGAGGCTGTAATATGCTGCTTTGTTGTCATAAGCATCGTATTGATATATTGAAGATGAGCTGAAGAGGCTGTAATATGCTACTTTGTTGCCATAAGCATCATATTGATATATACTAGATATGTCCTTAAATGCTTCATTCCATTCTTTCCATTCTCTCCATTCTGACGCTTCATTCTGAGAAAAGAACCATATGACAGGAACAATGCTGCCTGTGTCACTTGCCGCAACGGGCAAAGCCAAAAATAAACTGATAACTATTAAAATAATTCTTTTAAACATAATTTAACTCCAATCCTATCTAATATTATAACGAAAAAAAATAAAAAAAGTTCAAAATATTACCAGAAAATGAAGAATAATTAATTGTTGAAAAGTGTAAGTTTAGTTATAATATGCCAGCTGTGGAGCATAAAGTTCCATTAGGGCAAAGTGCAATAGATTATATAAAAGACATATCGCCTGTAAAGATGGAGATTGATGCCCATGTAAAAAATGAATATGCGGAAGTTTGGGCAATGAATGATTTTTCCAACAAAATAGTTGATGCAATGCTGAAAAAGAAATTTGTGATATTTAGAATCGGCAAGACTATTTATGAGAATGTAATTATAATCGGGCATGAACCTCAAATAACAAATATTTACGATATTTTTTTTACGCTTACGTTAAATTACGGATATAATCTGGGACGTGAAAGCCGATTGAACCGTGACGGCTTATGGACGGCTAATTCAGTTATAAGGCGCGGGTCTTCCGAATATTTAGGGCAGGGACGTGTGGAAAAGGTGTACCCGTGGGAAACAACCTTGATAGAAAGCGCCAAAAAGACGCTCGGACGCGATAAGATTACAATAGACGGTCAGGACTTGTAGCAAAATACTTAAAAGAATGTGAAATATGCGACTTTTTTTCTGTTAGCATCATATTGAGAAATAGATGACCCGAAGAGGCTGTAATATGCGACTTCGTTGCGATAAGCATCATATTGATATATTGAAGATGACCCGAAGAGGCTATAGTATGCGACTTCGTTGCCATAAGCATCATATTGATATATTGAAGATGACCCGAAGAGGCTATAGTATGCGACTTCGTTGCGATAAGCATCATATTGATATATTGAAGATGACCCGAAGAGGCTATAGTATGCGACTTCGTTGCGATAAGCATCATATTGATATATTGAAGATGACCCGAAGAGGCTATAGTATGCGACTTCGTTGCCATAAGCATCATATTGATATATACTAGATATGTCCTTGAATTCTTTATTCCATTCTTTCCATTCAGGATCTTCATTCTGAGAAAAGAGCCATATTACAGGAACAATGCTGCCTGTGTCATTTGCCGCAACCGGCAAAGCTAAAAATAAACTGATAACTATTAAAATAATTTTTTTAAACATAATTTTAACTCCTATCTTATCTAATATTATAACGAAAAAAAATAAAAAAAGTTCAAAATATTACCAGAAAATGAAGAATAATTAATTATTTAAAAGTGTAAGTTCGGTTATAATATGCCAGCTGTGGAGCATAAAGTTCCATTAGGTAAAAGTGCAATAGATTATATAAAAGACATATCACCTGTAGAGATGGAGATTGATGCCCATGTAAAAAATGAATATGCGGAAGTTTGGGCAATGAACGACTTTTCCAACAAAATAGTTGATGCAATGATGAAAAAAGAATTTGTAATATTGAGAATCGGCAAGACTATTTATGAGGATGTGATTGTATTCGAATACGAACCTGAAATAACAAATATATATGATATTTCTTTTAAGCTTAAATTAAGTTACGGCTATAATCTTGGCAGAGAAAGCCGATTGAACAATGACGGCTTATGGACGGCTAATTCGGGTATAAGGAGCCGAGTATTCGCGAATCTGTTCGGGTCCTCTGAATATTTAGGACAGGGGCGTGTAGAAAAGGTGTATCCGTGGGAAACGACCTTGATAGAAAGTGCAAAAAAGGCACTGGGGCGCGATAAGATTACAATAGACGGTCAGGACTTGTAGCAATATACTTAAAAGAATGAGAAATATGCGACTTTTTTTCTGTTAGCATCATATTGAGAAATAGATGAACCGAAGAGGCTATAATATGCGACTTTTTTTCTGTTAGCATCATATTGAGAAATAGATGAACCGAAGAGGCTATAATATGCGACTTTTTTTCTGTTAGCATCATATTGAGAAATAGATGAACCGAAGAGGCTATAATATGCGACTTTTTTTCTGTTAGCATCATATTGAGAAATAGATGAACCGAAGAGGCTATAATATGCGACTTTTTTTCTGTTAGCATCATATTGAGTTATACTAGATATATCTTTGAATTCCTTATTCCATTCTTCCCATTCAGGATCTTCATTTTGAGAAAAGAGCCATATTACAGGAACAATGCTGCCTGTGTCACTTGCCGCAACCGGCAAAGCTAAAAATAAACTGATAACTATTAAAATAATTCTTTTAAACATAATTTTAACTCCAATCCTATCTAATATTATAACGAAAAAAAATAAAAAAAGTTCAAAATATTACCAGAAAATGAAGAATAATTAATTGTTGAAAAGTGTAAGTTTAGTTATAATATGCCTGCGGTGGAGCATAAAGTTCCATTAGGCATATTATATTAATGCATTATAACAAAAAAAATAAAAAAGTTCAAAATATTACCAGAAAATGAAAGGAGAGTAAATGGCAAAACCAACTAACCCCAACATTACTTTCCCTGAAGCTTTTGCGCTTGAGGGACAAAAAACGGATTTTTTAAATGCAAAAATCCAATCAGGCTTTGACCCCGTAGATCCGGATGTTCTTGCAGGGGACAACCTGAATAAATTTATAGACGACACCTATAAAGGTCTGCATTACTCGATGGACGGCGTAAATGACCTTTATAAAGGTGCTGTTATGTATGATGAAACCGAAACCTACTCCAATAAGTCAATTGTTTTTAATATTGACGAAAACGGCGAGGCAGCTATTTATCAATCACTTATTAATGACAACTCGGGCAACGCCTTAACCGATGAAACAAAATGGAAAAAAGTCGATTTGGGCGGAATTTACTACGAAGAATACGGCGAAGCCGAGATAACGTTGCCGACAACAGGCATAACAGGCATATCATACGAAATAATATAAGGAGGAAATTATGTCAGAATTAAACGTACAATTAAAAAGTACATCAGGGGATAATTTATACCCCAAGACCAAAGCCGAGGTCGTGGAAAATTCCAGCGGTCAAAACCTCGCAACAGTTGAGGCAGGCGCTCAGGTTAACAAAATTGAAACAATCAAGGTTAACGGTGTGCCGCTCGAAATCGTTTCTAAATCCGTAGATATTACGGCAAGTCCCGCCGAATACACCATAGTTAAGCAGCAAACTGCCGAAAACGGTTATAGCGCAACTTACTATCTGACCAATGACGGTGCGCAGACAGGCGAAAAAATTAACATTCCAAAAGATATGGTTGTCGAATCAGGCACCGTCGAAACCTGCTCTGTTGCTAATCAGCCTGTAGAGGGACTTGCTGTCGGTGATAAATATATCGATTTAGTTATTGCAAATTCTAACGGCGAACACATCTATATCCCCTGCGATGACCTCGTTCAAGATTACACAGCAGGTACGGCAATAACAATTTCAGGCAGAACTATAGGCGTTAACCTCGATACTTTAAAACAAACTTTCGCCCAGAAAACGGAAGTTACCGCCTCATTGAATTTGAAAGCGGACAAATCTGCAACTCTCGCAGGCTACGGGATTACAGACGCTTATACAAAAAACGAGGTCGATAACAAGATAGCCGGACTTAATTACATAACTTATGAAGAACTGGCTTAAGGAGGAAAAATGACGGAAGTTACAGCAAAAAAAGTTATACTCAAAAATAAAGACGGCGAATATTTAATTCCCTATACTGAAAACGGCGGCGACGGTTTTTCGCTGTTTGACACAAAGCTTACGGACAGAATATTGACAGGGGATGAAGCATTAGGCTGGGCGCTTCAAGGTTCGCTTGTTACAATGACGTATCCAGATGCGGTTAACAGAATAAAAGAAGAATATGCAGAAGGTACTGTCGCTTACATAAAACAGAATTTGCCCCTGCCTGAATTTACGTCAAATACAACTAACGGCATAACCGTATCGGATTCGGGCGGACACGATGATGCCTACTCGCTTATTAACGGTGTCAGCACCATGTATACTACAGGACCGTGGTCAAGCTACTGGTTTAATATTGATTATGACGAACAGACATATATAAAAACTTATTCTTTGAAAGCTGACAACAGCGGCGAGGCTGAATATCCGTCAGCCTGGACTTTGCAGGCTAATAACGGCGGCGACACGGATTGGGTAACCCTCGACACCCAAACCGCACAAACTTTTACAAAAAATCAACAAAAAACATATCCCGTAAACTCGGAAACTTCCTACAGGCAATATCGTATAGTGTTTAGCGACGGTGAAGAAACTTCCGGCGGCAACGGTGAACTGTCTCAAATAAGTTTTGACGTTGATAATATTTTGTTTGAATATAAAACGGCTGTAAACGGTCATTTGATTGCGGATATTTCACAAAAAACAGCCATAGATACTCTTTATTCCGAAACAGGTATAGCTGATTTTTATATTTTGGACAGCACAAACAATCAATTTTACTTGCCGCGGAATAAGTATTTTATGCAGCTAACCGACAGCACAACACTGTTGAATAATTACAACAAACCCGGTTTGCCGAATATTACCGGAACTTTTGACGGTATAGATAAATATGCCGGAGATCCCACCGGTGCATTTGCAATTGAAAAGAGTATTAAGGGTGCAACAGGCGACGGTACCGACTATATAGCGTCTTTTGATGCTTCGCGCTGCAGTGCGGTTTACGGTAATTCGGAAACTGTTCAGCCGCCGTCAAGCAATAAGCTGCTTTATTATAAAGTCGGACATACCGTGACAAACAGCGGCTCAATTGATGTTGCAAATGTGTTGTCTGATATAAATCTGCTGGAAACAAACAAAGCCGACAAAGATTTATCCAACTGCACAAAACCTTATGTTACGGGAACTTACCAAAACGGTGCCTCGTGGTATCGAGTATGGTCGGACGGCTGGTGCGAACAGGGAGGACTATTACCCTCTGCTTCTTCAGCGCAAAAGGTTACTGTTACTTTTTTAAAAACTTTCTCCAACACTAACTACAATATATTTAAGAATGTTGCTGCTAATAATAGTGATGGGGTAAGTTACCGAGTCGTATCTTTTTATGACAAACAACTGTCTCAAGCTGATACATATGCAACAGCCGGCGGCAGCGGCATTGCTACCTGGGAAGCACACGGATTTATATAGGAGAAATTTATGGAATTAAAAAAACAATTAATAAAACCTTATACGGAACAGGAACGATTAGATTTTATCGTGAAACAAAATCACGAAAAAGGCTACAAAATCAAAGAAACCGAAACAGCTCTTGAAGCTTGGGGCTATACAGATGAAGAAAAAACTCAACAGCAGCGCGCCCGCCTTGATATGCTTAATTTAACAAAGGCTGACGTGCTATTGGCTTTGTATGAAGATAAAGGAATTATCCCCGACAACATAAAAGAAATGCTCAAAGATAACGTGCCTGCATTGATTAAATTTGATTATGCAAGCTCATACTATAGAGGTGATGAGGTCGTGAACGCTCTGGGGCTTGCTTTAGGCTATACAACGGAGGAAATGGACTATTTGTTTGAAAATAAAACTTTCCCGCCAAAATCCGTTGAGCCGGTTGAGCCTGCGGACGCGGACAGCGATATGGATTTAGATAGTGACAGTGACACAGATACAGATGTAAAAACAGACAATGAAGAAAGTGAGGTAACAGAATGAACGATAAAATGAAACAGGCATTATTGGAATGCTGCGAAAGAAACTGTGAAGTATTAAGCCCTGATGTGGTTGCTTTTCTGCAAGATTTGGTAAACACAGCGATTGAAACATCCGTAAACAAAGTTGACGATATGTTCGTGCCGATTATCAATATGGGATTTGAGGTGCTGGATGATTTTCTCGCGAACCAGATTGACAAAATCGACGGGGCGGCAGAATAATGCGAGATGCAATTCAAGCGATAGGAGAGGCTTTTACAAGCCTCTTTAATTATTTTACGGCTTCAAAAGAGGCTCAATCCGAAACACAGATAATAAAGGACAAAAAACGTCTTAAAGGAGCCGTGAATGTTGCGGAAGAAATCTTTTGTATTACTGATAAATACAAGGACTTTTTTGACGCAAACGATACGGAAACTTATGACAAATTACGCAGAAAATTTGATAAAAAGGATTAGAAAATGCCTGAACAACCTGACAAATGCTTTGAACATCATATGATGCTTAAGGCGGAACTGGAAAATTTCAAAAAAGAATTTGACGATTTAACAAAAAGCTGCCGTGATATGCACTGTTTTTTCTTTGGCGGGATTACCCAGTCTGACGGACATATATCGTTTGTGGATAAGGTAAACGGGCTTTATGAAGCACAGCAGAACACGCGGAAATTTTACAGCACTTTTTTGAGTATATTCGGCGGACTTATAGTGACAGGGCTTGTGAGTCTCGGAATTGGTATTCATACGCTTTCGGTTACAAGCTCGACACTGGAGGACGTTGTGGCAAATACACGGCAAATCCGGCAGGAACAGCTTGAAATAAAGCTTGAAGTCGCGCAGTTAAAAGCAAAGGAGAATCATGAAGCTTACTGAAAATTTTACGATAAACGAATTGACATATTCTGTTACCGCACAGGCAAATAATATAGATAACCGCCCGTCAGTTGAGGTTATAGCAAATTTAAAAGCTCTGTGTGAAAATGTTTTGCAGCCTTTGAGAAACCATCTCGGCTGTCCGGTAATTGTTACAAGCGGTTACAGATGTTCCGAATTAAATAAAAAAATCGGCGGCAAACAGAATTCGCAGCACCTTAAAGGTCAGGCAGCGGATTTTGTTGTGCCGCAAAAATGTTTAAAAGAGGTTTTTAATTATATAAAAACAACTCTTCCTTTTGACCAGCTGCTTTTTGAAACGTGCAAAGGCGACAGCTGGATACACGTATCTTTTTGTCAAAACGGGTACAACAGACATCAGGCTGTTGAAAATTATCCCGTTTAATCCTTCGACCCCCTGCATTTTGCAGGGGCTTTTTTTGTATACAAAAAGCGGGCGGTAAAACTGCCGTCCGCTCAGGAGTTGCAAATGAAAATTATTTAACTGTTAATTTCTTTTTTGTTCCTTTTTCCAGATGGATTTTTGGTGCGTGGATTTTTAACACACCGTGTTCAAGTTTGGCATCTGTTTTTTCAATATCTATTTCTTCGGGGAAGTAAACGGTTCTTGAAAATTCGCCGTAGCGGAATTCGGATTTTTTGTAAGAATTTTCGTCAACTTCGGTTTCTTCTTCTTTTTTTGCATTGATTGTTATGTATTTTTTATCAATGTCGATATCAAGATCTTCTTTTTTTACTCCCGGTAATTCGGCTTTTACAACGAATTCTTTGCCTTTATCGGTCATTTCAACAGGCATGGAGTATTTATCCATGTCTTCCCAGTAGGCAGCTTCCGGAAAATAGCTGTCAAAGTGTCTGTTTAGCAGTGAACTTATTTCATCGTTAACCGTTCTTATAAAATTCTCCGGTGCTTTTCTTACTAAAAATTTCATATTCAACACTCCTTTCAAATTTTTTTACTCTCTACACTTACGTTATAACTCTGTTTTTATGAAAACCTTATGTTTTTAACCAAAAATTAACAATTGAAATCGTTAATTTATTTACGTGTTTATATAGCAAATTTTATTTTTAGCGTGTTTATAATATTTGTATAATCTTAAACGGAATATCGAATGATTATCTCGCCGATAAATTTTCAATATAAAATTACTCAAAACAGCATACAGAATCAGCGTGCAGTAAAAGCGAATTTTCCGTCTATAGCGCACGATACAGTTTCATTCGGTGCAATGAAAAAGAAAGAGTTTGAGGGAATTGATTTGGCGGTTGTCCAAAAATTCAAAGCCCCTATTGAAAAATTCAACACAAACGAGGATTTACAAAACTGGGCAGGCGAAAAAGTAATAGCAATAGCTAAAATGGATTTTGGCGGCAGGAGGGCAGAAACAAAAAGTCAAAGAAAAGCAATGCTGAAAGAGTGGTTTGTTTATGTTTTTAATGAAAATGACGCTTATGCAAATACAACGGCATTTTTGATATTGAATGCGGTAACAAAAGCTTTAGCTCCTGACAACGATAAGATTCCGCCGGTTTTGAATAAAGGTGTTCTTGCTGACTGCATATATGAAATTGATAAAAACACAAAAATTAATCCGAATTTTCGGTTTGACTTGAACGAAATGTATCAAAATAGGCTGCGGGCTTTTTATATAGACGATATTGAAACCGACACCGGTGAAACTGCAACAAAATGGGTAGTTATTCCTTCAAAAAAACACGACCCGAAAAATTTTGACGCTAATGTTGAAAAATTAAAAGCATTATCATATAAAACCTGGTGTACAAAAAGTAATAACGCAGAACCGTATCTTTCCTGCGGAGATTTTCATGTGTTTCTTGAAAACGGGAAGCCGAAACTCGGTGTCAGATTTGCAGGTGCCGTAATACGGGAAATTCAGGGAGAGGCAAATAACGGAAAAATTCCATTTGCCTATTTAGACACGGTAAAAAAACATATAAAAGAAGACCGTCTGAAACTTTCAGCAGATGCAAAAAATCAAATAAAAGCAGCTGAACAGACTAAAAAAGAAGTCGACAAAATAAAAGCGGATTTGAATGATGCTATTAAAAATAATGATGTTAAAGCTATCTTCAATTATTTTGGAATAGATGCGGAATACGATAAAGACGGATATTTAACAATTTCAGAATTCAAAGTGCCTTTTCATAATTATACTTTTAATGATTTGGGAATAGATGAAAATAAACTGTTTGAAAAAATAAAAACAATTAAAGGAAAAGCAATATTCAAGAATTCACAGGTAACGAATTTAGGTAATCTTCAATCCGTTGGCGGTGATGCTGATTTTTGTGAATCACAGGTAACAGATTTGGGTAATCTGGTGAGTATCGGCGGTGATGTTTTTATAGTGAATTCATTGTTGTCGATGGAAGATTTTAAAGGTATTTATCTTAAAGGTTATTTTGCGGATTATCACAATTTACTGCCCTGGTATTATAATAATTATTAGTATTGATGAGTGTGCCGGATGACGGGTGCGGAACAAATCCTGATGGGACTTAAAGATTTTTTTATATTATAATAACAACCATGGAGCAAATCGTAAGAATAGAAAGTTTATCCAATCTCGGATACGGAATAGCGCGTGCAGACGGACAGGTAATTTTTGTAGAAGGAGCGTGTCCGGGTGATTTCGTCAAAATTAAGATTACCAGACGTAATAAATCGTATTGTTATGCGAAAGTGCTTGAAATTCTTGAGCCTTCGCCTAATCGTGTCAAACCTTTCTGCGCTGTGCAAAAAGTATGCGGCGCCTGCCAGCTTCAATTTATTGATTATGATTATCAATTGGAACTGAAACGCGGTATTGTAGAAGATGCTGTGCGGAAAATCGGCGGGCTTGATATTAAAATTCATAACACAATTCCGAGTCCTCAAATAAAAGAATACAGACACAAAATTCAATATCCTGTTGCTCAGACAAAAGTGTCAAAGCGTTTTTTGGCGGGGTATTACAAATCCGGCACTCACGAAATTGTCAATATCAAACACTGTCCCATACAGCCTGAAATTTGCGATGAAATTATTGATTTTGTAAGAGAAAAAGCGCCTGAATTTAAGATTTCGGCTTATGATGAAAAAGCTCACACAGGGCTTTTGCGGCATGTTATTATAAGAAATTCTGCCGCATCCGGCAAAAATCTCGTTGTATTAGTCGTAAATTCAGACAAAATTCCGCCGGAAGTTCAAAGATTTGCGGAAGCTTTGTATGAAGCATTTGAGGATGTGTCCGGCGTTTGCGTGAATTTTAATACAAAAAAGACAAACGTAATTCAGGGTGCGGTTTCCGTATGTTCGGCCGGCGATGATTTTATAGAAGAAAAAATTCTGGGTAAAACTTTTATAATAGGCGCAAACACATTTTTTCAGGTTAATCCGAAAAGCGCGGAGAATATTTTCAGATATGTAAAAGATTATATTGCGGCAAATTTTGAAAAACCGGTTATTCTTGATGCTTATGCGGGTATTACGGCGTTCGGGATATCTTTATCTGATGTCTGCGGGCAGGTAGTTAGCGTGGAAGAAAATACGGATTCCTGCAAACTTGCCCGAAAATCATTGATTTTAAACAATATAAATAACGTTGAAATTAACAATACGGATGCCGGAGAATTTTTAGCGCGTGAAAAAAGAAAATTCGACGCGATAATCCTTGACCCTCCTAGGAAAGGCTGCACAAAAGAGGCTCTGGATAACGCATTAAGACTTACAAAAAGCAAAATAATTTACGTAAGCTGCAACCCTGCAACTTTAGCCCGTGACTTGAAATATTTGACGGAAAAAGGCGCAGTTGTTGAAAGTATTCAGCCGTTTGACATGTTTTGCCATACCTATCACATAGAAAATGTGGCGATTATTGACAGAAATCAAAATCACATCTTTTAGCTTTTTTGTAATCGCAGTTTGTTTTCATCTTCCAGATGCGGTTGAAATCATATTCCGGCGGTACGTAATTCGGTGCGGGCAGGAATTTTTTCGGACGTTTTAATTTTGCCGGATATGGCTCTCTTTCCCTTGCTGCTATGTATTGCTCTTTTGAATAAGCCGTAATTGCACGCTGGAGAGGCTTGTTAGTTTTTAAATCAATAAATTCATCTTCAATAACCTTGTATTTTGGCGGAAGGCTTTTGTTATTTTTTAATTTATAAAGAAGGTCCTCAATTTCTTTGACTTTTTCAACGTCAATTCCGAGGATTTGGATTTCGCCTTTAAAACCGTTCGGGAGGTATGCGGAAAGGTGGAGAGCTGTATAACCTGACGGGATACTTTTTTCCGTGCGGGTTACTCCGTTTGTGCGCATTTTGTTGCAGATTTTTTCAAGGCTGTCAAGCTGTTTTTTGGTAAAATATGAATACTTTGGCTCGGGACGATAATTTTCGATTTCAAAAATTTTTATGTCATTATTTTTAACGCCTTCAATTACTTTTTTAAGAACTTCATCAGCTTTGGAAGCATCTCTTATAACAAGACGTGCGCCGATAATATCGCCAAGCTGTTCTTTAATTTCAGCTTTTGTAGAAACCCCGACGGATGCTGTTTTTTCGCAAATTGAATAAGGGGTTTTGAGCCTTACACACAAGCCTTTGGGGTATGGTGAAAGTACTCTGTCGGGATGTCCGTCATCAGCGACAAGCGGACCGAAATATTTGGTTAATTTGCTCTGAAAATCCGTCATAATAGGTTCCGCTTCATTGTATATTGCCTGTGCAAGTCCGTAGTTTATGGCATCAGCGCGGCTGGTCATGTGTTTTTCGCCGCCTTTGAAAGATACCGTGTCAAACGGCATGGGGTTTGTTTTGATAAAACTCGTGTTATTCCTGCCGGAATATTGAGTATTCAGCGGTCTTGCAATGTTGAATGGATTAATTTTTAAAATCATTATTTTTCTCCCGAATATTCCTATTAAAACACGTAAAAATAAAATTTGCTATATAAAGTCGTTAATAACTTAACGACTTCAATAAATTTTTTTGTCAACAAAACATGTTTGTATTATGATATTAGGCGTAGGTAAATATTAAGTATAGCAAATAAGGAGGATATTTAATTATGCCGGGAAAAACTATAACAGTTGACGGTAACTACGCAGCGGCGCATATAGCATATGCGTTAAGCGAAGTATCAGCGATTTATCCTATCACCCCGTCATCAACAATGGGCGAATGGATAGACGAATGGGCGTCTCAGCACAAACAAAACATCTGGGGCAAAGAAGTGAGAGTAGCCGAAATGCAATCGGAAGCAGGTGCGGCAGGTGCCGTACACGGTGCATTGGCAGCAGGTTCTTTAACATCAACTTATACAGCATCTCAAGGCTTGTTGTTGATGATTCCTGTTATGCATAAGATTGCGGGCGAAATGCTTCCGTCAGTAATCCACGTTGCAGCACGTGCAATAGCTGCACAATCATTATCAATTTTCGGTGATCATTCCGACGTTATGGGATGCCGTAACACAGGTTATGCAATGCTCGCCGCAAATTCTGTTCAGGAAGAAATGGACTTGGCTTTAGTTGCACATCTTTCAACTTACAAAGCAAAAGTTCCGTTCTTGCAGTTCTTTGACGGTTTCAGAACATCACACGAAGTTCACAAAATCGAAGAAATTTCATACGAAGACATTGCAAAACTTGTTGAACCGAAATATATCGAAGAATTCAAAGCAAGAGCAATGCGACCTGAAGCACCTGTATGCAAAGTCGGCGCACAAAATACAGACGTTTACTTCCAGGGCCGCGAAACAGTTAACAAATACTATGAAATGGTACCTGATATTGTTCAGGAATATATGGATAAAGTTGCCGCTGTAACAGGCAGACAATATCATCCGTTTGATTATGTCGGTGCGCCTGACGCTACTGATGTAATCGTTGCAATGGGTTCAGGCTGCGAAACTATCGAAGAAACTATCGAATACCTGAATGCAAAACGCGGAACCAAATACGGTTTAGTTAAGGTTAGACTGTACAGACCGTTTGACGTTAAACGTTTCAACGAAGCATTACCGAAATCTGTTAAACGTATAACAGTTCTTGACAGAACAAAAGAACCCGGTTCTATCGGCGAACCTTTATACTTAGACGTTGTAGCGGCTCTTGAAAACAAAGATATCAGAGTTATCGGCGGACGTTACGGATTATCATCAAAAGAATTCACTCCGTCAATGGTTCTGGCTGTTTACAAACACGCTGAAAACAACGGCTTCCACGGTTTCACCGTAGGTATCGAAGATGACGTAACTCATAAATCATTAAAAGTTACGGAACACATCGTTACAGAACCCGAAGGAACTACAAATTGTATGTTCTGGGGCTTAGGTTCTGACGGTACTGTCGGTGCTAACAAAAACTCAATTAAAATTATCGGTCAATATACAAACAAAGATGCTCAAGCATACTTTGCATATGACTCTAAAAAATCATTCGGTGTAACCGTTTCTCACTTAAGATTCGGCGACAAACCGATTAAATCAACTTACCTTATAACAGCTCCTGACTTTGTATCTTGCTCAGCTCATGCATACATCGGCAGATATGACCTGTTGAAAGGTATTAAAGAAGGCGGAACGTTCTTACTCAACAGCCCGTATACAAAAGATGAAGCGTTCGCTCATTTGACACGCGATATGCAAAAAACAATTATCGATAAGAAAATCAAATTCTACAACGTAGATGCCGAAAAACTTATCGAACAGCAGCCGGGCTTAAGAGGAAAAGGCGCAAACACGGTTATGATGGTTGCATACTTCAAAGTTTCAGGAATTATTCCGTTTGAACAAGCTCTTGAAGGTATGAGAGAAATGACCAAGAAAACCTTCAAGAAAAAAGGCGATGACGTTGTTAATATGAACTTAGCGCTTATAGATGCTGCGGTTGATGCTTGTCAACAGGTTCCCGTTCCGGCAACTCTTGACGGCGTAGGATGCGTTGACGACGTTAAATTAATACCTGATAACGCATCAGACTTTGCTAAGAAAATCATTGAACCTTCAATGAGACAAAAAGGCGATGATATTCCTGTATCTGCAATGTCAAATGACGGCGTAATTCCGACAGGCACTGCCTGCCTTGAAAAACGTGGTATCGCACCTCGTGTTCCTCACTGGAATTCTGAATTCTGTATTCAGTGCGGAATTTGTGCATCTGCTTGTCCTCACGCTGCAATCAGAACCAAACTTATTGAAGCTGATGATTTGAAAGATGCTCCCGCATCATTCAACACTGTTGATGCAAAACCGAATGACCACGGTGAAAAATTCAAAGTTCAGGTATACTGCAAAGACTGCACGGGCTGCGGTGTTTGTATTGATCAATGCCCGATGGCTAAAAATCCTGAAAAAGCGGCACTCACATGGTCTTCAATCGAAAAAGAAGAAGCTGCTTGCGAAATGGTTAACGAAGAATTCTTTGACGCATTGCCTGATAATGTAATGGGTAAAAACACAACCAAAACAATTAAAGGTGCAATGCTCAGAAAACCGTTGTTTGAATTCTCCGGCGCTTGCGCAGGCTGCGGTGAAACACCTTATGTAAAACTTGTTTCACAACTGTTCGGCGAAAACATGATTATCGCAAACGCAACAGGCTGTTCTTCAATATATTCAGGCACATTCCCGACTATTCCTTATACAACAAATAAAGAAGGACGCGGACCTGCCTGGGCTAACTCATTGTTTGAAGACAACGCTGAATTCGGTTTCGGTATGAGACTTGCAGTTGATCAGAACAGAAGCACTTTGAAAACTTATGTTGAAAAAGTTCTTTCTAACGAAAAAACTCCTGCCGATTTGAAAGAAGCTTTGAACGAAGCTATGTCACACTTTGAAAATTCAAAAACAGACGAAGCTCACAAAGCTCAAGATAAAGTAAAAGAAGTTCTTGCTAAATACAAAGACGTAACATGTCCTGATTTAGCAAAAGTTAGAGAACTTCAAGATTACTTTACGGATAAATCAGTCTGGATTATCGGCGGCGACGGCTGGGCAAACGATATCGGATACGGCGGTATTGACCACGTCTTGGCTCAAAACCAGGATGTAAATATCCTCGTACTTGATACGGAAGTTTACTCAAATACTGGCGGTCAAGCTTCCAAATCAACTCCGACCGGTGCGGTTGCCAAATTCGCTACAGGCGGTAAGAAAACATATAAGAAAAATATGGGCTTGATGAGTATGTCATACGGATATGTATACGTTGCATCAGTTGCTCTCGGTGCAGACAGAGCGCAAACGCTTAAAGCATTCCAGGAAGCTGAAGCATATAAAGGTCCGTCAATCATATTTGCTTACGCACCTTGTATTGCACACGGTATTGATATGTCTAAAACCCAGACAGAACAAAAACGCGCGGTTGATGCAGGATACTTCCCGTTATACAGATACAATCCTGATAACGAAGTTCCGTTCACCTGGGACGCTAAAGATCCGAAAGACAGCTATCAGGAATTCATCAGAAGTGAAGGACGTTATAAATCTCTGATGAAAACTAACCCTGAAGCTGCGGAAGCTCTTTACGCTCAGGCTGAAGAAGATGCCGCAAAACGTATGGCTGTTTATAAAGCCGTCGGCGAATTAATGAGATAGGTTATCTCAAAAAAGGCTCCTCATAGGAGCCTTTTTTTTATTACATTTTACATAAAAACTATTATAGGTAGTTCTTTATGTTCACTCTTTCTTTTTTTCAGAGCCTCCGGCGGGTGCTGCGCGCACGGCGGCAACTTTTGATGTCAAAAGTTGCACAAAACCACCGCACGCTACGTTCACTAATAACTTGTACGCCTCAACATAAAGGCGTGTAAACTCGCTATACGTCATCCCGCACTTGTTGCGGGATCTAAATACTTTACCGCTCAGACAATACACGCCTATGAAGATTGTTTCGGCTACAGTTATTGTTCACTCCGCTATCGCGGTATTAATGCTGCGTAGCAGCCCCGCGCCGTTGTCCTTAGGCGCGGTAAAAGATTGCAGGATTTTAGCCCCTCTCCCGTCACTACGTGACACCCTCTCCCGGACGAGGGATAAAATACTGCAACGGCACGTATGTGCGCCCGTCAGGGCTTGAGCAATCCAAAGGATTGCAAATAAACAGCGTGTTTCTCTTTCTTTTGCCAGCGTTTTCTTTCTCTTTTCTTCGCAAAAAAAGAGAAAGAAAATGCTGATACATACCTATAATAGTTTTTATGTAAAGCGGTAATACTAATACTTGTATTAGTTTACAAATAATTGAATAAAGCGGCTAACACCAATATCAGCACAATGTCTTGTCCTGCCTCAGGCAGATAATAGTTTTTATGTAAAGCGGTAATACTAAGGCTTGTATTAGTTTATAAATAATAGTATAAAGCTTAATAAAAAAGGCGCTCTTTTGAGCGCCTTTCCACACACTACACTTCTTAGGCTTTTAACAGCTCCAAATCCTCACGATTTTTAGGATCTGTAAGCAAAAAATCATTTTGAACCGCTAATTCGGTCATTCTTCTTTTTGATAATTCAAATTGTTTTTCTTTTAATTCGTTGTAATTTTTATTGAGTTCACGGGCTTTAGCATTAGCATGGTCTGCTGAATGTAATACGGCGCCGAGTCCGATAATCGCAGGTGACCAGCTTAAGGCTGATTTGCCGACTTCTTTAAGCGCAGACGGTGTTTTTTTGGATACAAAGCCGAGTTTGTCTGATACCCAGTTCAAAACTTTGCTGTTATCAAGTTTTTCGCCTGCTGCAAGTAATTTTTTTGTAATTTTACCATCGTATTTATCGACAATTCTTGTGCCGTATTTTTCAACCAGTTTGCCAAAACCTTTTTTGACACCGGCAATCGCCGCAAAGCTTAATCCTGCGGTTGCCAAGAATGATATGAAAGGATTGCGTCTTGTGAATTCGCGTGATTTTTCGGATTTTTGGTCTAATTTGTTTTTGCCTGCAAAAATTAAATCAATTATCCCGAATGCCGCAAACCATTTTGCAGTGGTTTCGCCCAGCACCATAAGCTTTTCAAGTCTGCCTTTTTGGGTGAATAATTTGCCTTTTGTAAGTACCGCAGCTGCAACGCCCGCCGCAACAGGTACAAGGTTCATCAATGTCCTGTCAAGCTTTCTGTGCTTTTTATCGTTAACTTTTTGTACTGTTTTCAGATAAGCTAATTTTTGTATTTCTCCGTCGTTCAGGTTAATAAACGCCTCTATGTTGTCGCGTTTGCCTGTAAAATTACGTGCGGAGCCTGTAATTTGCGAATTTATTGCATTTACTTGCATTTTTCACACACACCTTTCACACTTCCATTATACACATGTAAAACAAAAAAGTAAATTATTTTGTTAGCTAATTAATTCTTTTTAATAAATATTTACAATGAATTTTATTTTATTTATGATTATGTGATGAAAAGATTTTTAATTCATACCATGGGCTGCAAATCAAACCAGTTTGAAGGGGCTGTTATTGAGGAAAACCTTATAAAGTCAGGCTTTGAAAAGGTTAAAAAGCTCGAAAATGCTGATATTTATATTTTAAATTCATGTTCCGTCACGCATAAAAGCGACAGCGAAGCCCTTTATCTTCTGCGTAATGCAAAGCATAAAAATCCGAATATCATAACGATTTTGACCGGTTGCCTCGCGCAAATTGAAAAAGAAAAACTGTTTGAAAATGATTTTATAGATTTTGTTGTCGGTAACGATGAAAAGTTGGAGTTGGAAAATTTTTTAAATTCACAAGAAAAATTGCAAGCAGCTGACATTATGCAGCTTGAAAAATTCCATGAGGTCCGGCTTGAAGATATGACCAAAACCCGCGCAAGCCTTAAAATTCAAGACGGCTGCGATAACAGATGCTCATACTGCATTATCCCTTTTGCACGCGGAAACAGCCGCTCTGCCGATATTAATTTCGTAATCGACGGGATAAATAATTTTGTCCGCCACGGGTTTAAAGAGGTTGTATTTACTGGAATTCATATCGGACTATGGGGAAAAGAACGGGGCTTAACACTTTTGGATTTGTTAAAAGAGGTTGAAAACCGCACGGAATTGGTCAGGTACAGGCTCGGGTCTTTGAACCCTCTGGAAATTACCGGTGAATTACTGGAATTTCTTGCTCAATCCGATAAATTTTGCCCGCATTTTCATCTTTCGCTTCAATCCGCCTGCAATAAAACCCTCGAGAGTATGAACAGGTTCTATAAAGTCGAGGATTATTTGAAGCAGATCGAAAAAATCAATGGCATGTTTGATTTGCCGTTTCTGGGAAGCGATATAATAACGGGTTTTGCGGGTGAAACGGATGAGGATTTTGAAATTACCCGCGAGAATCTTGAAAAATCAGGATTGTCGCAAATTCATACCTTCCCCTATTCAATCCGTAAAGGTACAAAAGGGGCTGCTATGCCGCATCAGGTTGACGAAAAAGTCCGAGAAGAACGCGCAGCTGTTGTAAAAGCGATTTCCGCGCGCAAATATAATGAATTTATACAAAAAAATCTCGGCACTGTTCGCGAGGTTTTAATTGAAAAACACCCCGACAAATCCGACGGCATGCTCAAAGGTGTTACTCGGAATTATATTACTGTGCATATAAATTCCCGCGATTTGCAGCTTTTGAATACCCTTTGTGAGGTTCAGCTGACCGGTTATAAAGACGGAAAAGTATATGGGAAAGTTAATAAGTGAGTGAAGTGAGTAAAATTTGTAGGTCGGTATTGCCGATAATAAAATTTCTGTCGGATTAGTAAATCCGACCTACAATATTTTTATATGATTAGTTTCTGTCGCTTAATTTCGCGAGGAGTCTTAAGATTTCGAGATACAGCCAGATTAAGCTGACCATAAGCCCGAAAGCGCCGTACCATTCGTATTTTTTTTCAAAAAGCTCTTGAGAGCCGCGTTCAATGAAATCAAAATCAATAATAAGGTTTAAAGCGGCAATAGCAACGACAATTATGCTGAAACCAATGCCGATCGGGCTTGCGGTAAAGATTTGCGGGATACCGCGTCCGAAAAAGGAAGCCACAATTTGAATAAAATAAACAATCGCAACGGAAAGCGTAGCGGTAAAGATTACGGAGCGGAAGCGTTCGGTGCATCTGATAGCCCCTGTTCTGTATAAAATAAGCATGGAAAATAAAGCCGCAAAAGTGGCAAGGATTGCCTGCATGACAATTCCTGCATACTGGGCTGCGTAAACCGCTGAAATTCCGCCGAGGAAAAAGCCTTCACAAACAGTATATAAAGGTGCAAGAATGTGCATTGCTTTTCTTGTAAAAATAATAACCATGGCAAGGACAAATCCGGCAATGGCACCTCCGACAGTCAGCAATTGTGCTTTGTCCGCAAAGCCTGAGAAAGCGAGATACCAGGTATAGCATGCCGCCACAAAAAGACATGCCAGAAGAATAAGCGTTTTGTTAATCGCGCCGTTTATAGTCATTGGTTCGCCGTCAAGAATGCGTGCCTGTTCTTTAACATTTTCGTTGAATAAAGGATTTGCCATAATATACCCCCTTTTTATTTTACATAAAATATTTTAACATACAATTATACAATTTGACAATAAAAAAGTACTTTACAAGAAAAATTTTTGTCATATAATAAAGATATAATCCTCAGTAGCTCAATGGCGGAGCAACCGGCTGTTAACCGGTAGGTTGTTGGTTCGAGTCCAACCTGGGGAGTTTTTTATTGACAAGACCCGACCGTGTGTCGGGTCTTGTCCTGTATAGAACATCTAAAGTTGGACGAGAACCGCAAGGCGAAAGCCTTGCCTGAGGTTCGAGCGGGGCACGAGCGGAGTGCGGAGGTGTTTTGCGGAAAAGAACAAAGTTCTTTGAAGCAAAAACCGTAGTCACGTTTAACGCGAGTGCCCCAAGACAGTCCAACCTGGGGAGTTTTTTATTGCAAAAATGAGTATGTGTGTCGGATTTATTTCTGATAATAAATTTTTATCAACTGATTACGGAAATATTGACAAAAAGACTTGCTGATGTAATATATTTACTGCAAAGTCACAAATATTATAATAGGGATATAAAAAGATAAATGTTAACCCCGATATCACCAAACTATGCTGATAAAACCTTCAGTACATTTGGCTTCAAACCTAAACAAGATCATTTCTTTTCAATTCCAAAAAGAAAACCTCTGACTTTTGCAGAACATGTTTCTATTGGCGCAGGTACACTGATTGGAACAGCATTGCCAATAATATATTTTTGCAAAAAACAAAAAGCGCCAATTCAAAAACTTAAATATGCAGAAAAAGAAATGATTTTGCTGAGTACCGGTTCTATTACTGGAGGAGTACTCGGGGGAATTTGTTCTGACAGAAAGGTTGAGCCTAAATACAAAATTCATGAAGGTATATACCAATTTTTTAATGCAGTTATCCCTACATTATTAATTAAACCTATATTAAAAACCTGTGAAATGTTCAAATTCTTAAATAATAAAAAAATAAAAGCAACTGCATTAATGGGCGGAATATTTGGAGGCATGGTTGTAGGTTCAAAAATTTCAAACATAATAAACGGGACAACAAGCCCTTATAATAAAAGAAAAGTTAAATTCGTAGATGCAATAGCAAATATTGATGTAATATCAGGGGCACTGATAATGGCAAAGTTTCCATTAATAGGAAAACTTGGAGTTGAGAAATTCCTGCCGCTGTTTTATATGTGGACAGGCTACGAATCAGGGACAATGCGATAAATGATATGTCATAAGTATTTTATTTTATAAAAAGGGACTTATAAAAAGAGCTTGCAATAAATTTTTGTCTGAATTAGAATAATTGTATAAATATTCCCGGATCGTCTAGTGGCAGGACTGAAGATTCTGGCTCTTCCAACGGTGGTTCGAATCCTTCTCCGGGAATTTTTTGTTGATTTGAATTAATTGTATATGAATACTATTTTTTGTTGAGAGTACTGTATTTTTATGTCCGGTTTGTTGTTAATACAATAAACTTTCGGTTGGGCAAGTATGTCCAACCAACCATGTGTTATTTATAGAGAGTATTTTTTTATCAAAAGTTGCTTACTTGTTACAAAATATTTTTATACAATTGAAATTTATAACAATCTTTGTTATTATATAAATATATATTGCTATAAATGAGGTACCTTATGAATATATCTTTAACTCCAACTCTAGAAAAATTTGTGCAGGATAAAGTCGCATCAGGGCTTTATAATTCAGTTAGCGAAGTTATTAGAGAAGCTTTGAGATTACTTGCTTCAAAAGAAGGAGTTTCAAAAGAAAGAATTGCACAGCTAAACAAAGAGATTGAAGAAGGTTGGAACGATACCGTAATTTTAGACGGACATTCGGCTATGGAAAACCTAATTAAAAAATATGAATAATTTAGAACTGGAAATTACAGGGAAAGCAAGTAGGTTGGGCATACTTGCCCAACGGTAATAGGGGCTATTAATCGGAGGTGGACTTTTCTTTGATTTTGTAATTTTATGTCCTAATAAAGTCCGGTTTAAGCCAGTTTGTAGGTTGGGGTTTCTACCCCAGCACAAAGTGTCCCAAAATAATCAAACCATCTGCAACAAGAAATCAAACCTTGTGTTCCTTTACAAACCGCAAGGCGAAAGCCTTGCCTGAGGTTCGAGCGGGGCACGAGCGGAGTGCGGAGGTGTTTTGCGGAAAAGAACTGTATTAAACCAGACATTTCAATCCTGTACGGTTAAAATGATTTTACCCCGTAAAGTGGCTTTGTGTTTAGGTTTCAACCTGCCGGAAGTGTACGAAAATAATCAAACCAAATTACTTGAAAAGTCCACGAAGTGTCCGTTGAAGTCCACCCCATCGACTTTTGCTTATAACCCTTATGTGGCGGAAGTTTAGGACATATTTGAACATGTACGAATGGTTTGATTATTTTCGGCAAGGACATTTGAAATTTTAGCCGAAAGTTTTTTCTTAAGGTCGGAAGAATTTTCATCAAGTTTGAGAAAAATAAAATTGAAATTGAGAAAAATGCGGAACCAACTTTGTGAAAAAATATTTTTCAATTGATACAAAACCGACACAAAGTTCATAGGTTGTGGTAAATTTTAATTTACCGCAACAAAAATGTTTCTGTAATCAAAGATTACCAAAACCTACTAATATTA
>CALVEN010000013.1 GCA_944326585.1 Candidatus Gastranaerophilales bacterium | reverse complement strand
CTTCAACAACCTCCATACAAAACCTGACATTTAGTCAGCTTTTGTACGGAGTCCTTGTTCGAATCGCATCCAGGGTAAATAAAAATGACGGGTTTATCTCGTCCTTTTTATTTACATTGAATAGCGATGAGAACGCCCTTTGCGTTTGAGCGGATTTCCGTACGGACGACACGAGCGAAACCGAGTTAGTCCGGATAGCGAGGATATTGAGCCTGCTAAGCCGTCAGGCTTAAAGGCGAAACTATTCGAGCGTGGAGGAAATCCAAGACAGCGGGAGCGAGCTGAGGGCGGAGGAGCTTTCTTTGGAAGAAGCACAGCTTCTGAAAAGAAAGTCCGTAGACCCGTTAAACGCGAGCGACCAAGACAATCGCATCCAGGGTGACTGAAACCTAAAAGAAATATTTCATATCTACATTGAAGAATTCTGCAAATTTGTATAAAGTTTTTATATTAATAGGATATTTTCCGTTTTCAAGATTTGATAAGTGGTCACGAGAAATTTTAATTTCATAGGCGAGTTCGTCTTGAGTCAGATCTTTTTCAAGTCTTAAAGTGCGTATGCGTCTGCCTATTTCATTTTGTATTTTCTTTAAACCCATTTATGAATTTTAAAATATTATTATATATTTTTCAGTCGAATATATTCTACAAAATATGGTTTAAATAGTTACACTATATGGGCTTGAAAAATTTTAAAAAATAATTTATAATAAAAAGAATATATGAATAATAGAATTCGAAAAAAATATGAAAGTTTATTTAAAAAAGACGAACAAATGAAGCTCATAAAGAGCCAAATAGAGCTAATCAAAATGCTTGCACGCGGTTATACTTTGCAGGAAACCGCTGATAAAATGAATCTGAAATACTGCAATCTGCAAAAGCGGACACAGCTTTTGTATAAAAAATTTGGTGTAAACAGCCGCAAAGAGCTTATCGAAAAGGCTTTGGAACAGAAGATTATCAAGACATCCGATATTTCAAATAAATACCGCCGCCGTTTTCTAAAATATCAAGATGCGGACGCACAGCCGCAGCTTATTGAACCGCTTACGGATTTGGAAAAGCAATACATAAGGCTTATTATAGCCGGCGAAAGTAAACAGGAGATTGTTAAAAAACTGCACATTTTAAATATTCATTTTTGTAATTATATACAAAATTGTATTTGTTATAAGCTGAATGCAAAAAATATTTTGCAGGCTGCAATTTTTGCATACAAACTTCAACTTTTAGACTAAAATTAAAAATGAAAATATTACTAGATTTTACAGGCATTCCAAACGAATGACCGCTATATTGCACAAACAATTTTGGGAATTATTATTAAGTAAAATAATTCTAAAATTGTGCCTTTTTGTAAATCATTTACAAGTTATATTTGTATATCTTATATCAAAATTATTTTGTAGAAAGAGTATGAAAAATAAGATACTCTTTATATTATGGATGAGTTTATAATAAAGTTTGGGAAAAGAGTTCGTGAATATAGAGAGATATTAGGATACAGTCAAGAAAAATTGGCTGAGCTTGCTGATGTTTCTACTAATACAATAAACTCAATTGAAAATGGCAAAACTTTTGTCAAATATTCAACTTTAAAAAAATTATCTTCGGCTCTTAATATTTTAGCTGGTGACTTATTTAATTTTGAAGTAGACAAAGAAATTCCGGACAAATTATTACATCAGATTATAATATACTCAAAAAATCTAACCCCGTCTCAACAAAAACAGGTTATAGAAATTTTAAAAACGTTTAAATGTTGAATATATAATAGATTATTATTTATTAAATTATATTTATATGTACATCAGCTGTGCGTTATATATTTCATCTTTAATTTCGCATATGGTTGAAGTTTCTTCATATAAGCCTAGTTTTATAACTGTAGTTTGACCAAAATTATTTTTTGCTAAATCAATATACTTCAAGTTTATGTAAAAATAAATTAAATAAAGTTTTATTATCTTTAATTATACTATGATAATTTATTATGATAAAAACATTCAAATGCAAGGAAACGGAAAAGATTTTCAGGGGTAAAGTTTCGAAGAAGTTACCGACGGAGTTGCGTCGCCGTGCTTTAATAAAACTGCATATGATTGATGCTGCGGAAAATGTTTCTGACCTTCGAATACCGCCTGCGAATTTTTTGGAACAACTGCAAGGCGACAGAGCCGGTCAGTATTCAATCCGGATTAATCAGCAGTACCGGATTTGTTTTGTATGGGATGACAACAATGCCTATGATGTCGAAATTGTAGATTATCACTAAACTTGTTAAGTTTTGAAAAATAATCCTTAAGAGGGGTTGATTTTATGTTGTACGTAATACATAATATAAATATAGTTATATACACTTTAATAAACTTTGGTAAACTTATATAAAGGAATATACAATGCCGCAATACATAGACATACCGCATATAGGAGAAGTTCTGCAGGAAGAATTTTTGGAGCCGTTAGGTCTTTCACAAAATGCACTTGCAAATGCTATTGGTGTTCCGCCAAACAGGATTAATGCCATAATAAGAGGTCAAAGATCAATTACGGCAGATACGGATTTGCGGCTGACAAAATATTTTGGGCTTTCAAAAGGGTATTTTCTACGCCTGCAAAACAATTTTGAATTGTTGGCTGCGGAACTCAAGACGGATTTGTCTAATATAATTCCGTTCAATTACGGTACTCAAAAGAAAGCTATGTAATTATCAAACATCTTTTAATATTGCCCAAGTTCTAATTTTTTGAGCCAAAGGATAAATAAAAAGACGAATTTGTCCTTTTAACATTTTAAAGATTTATATCCAAATTTCTAATTTCATATTCTAGTTGTCTTAATCTATATAAATATTCATCCTGAAATTCGTTTTGTTGTCTCAGATTATCATCATACTGGTTTAAATGCAGTATATCATCATAGTATGTAATTATTGAGGCAAAACATTTTTCTAAATTTGTGCCTTTATAATGTTTTATACAATCATTTGATTTTTGGAAGAATTCATCTTGAGTTTTATAATCAAAACTGTTTTTATATTTATTCCAGTTAGGAACCTCAATAAATTGTGAGGTGTTTTTTACGGAATTGTTAATTTTTTCTTGTTCAATTTCAATAATTTTTTCATTTGCTTTCATTGCGTCAAGGGATGATTTGTTAATATTTCGTGCTTTGTAGTATATATTAAGCTTATCATTTTTATTTGTAAAAAATTTGGCATAATCCATATATAACGATACAGATGGGGTTATAGATAATAATTTTTCTGTATATTCTTTTTCTTTTGTTTTATTATTCAATTTTTGGTAGGAGGATAGTATAGTAGATAATGCATCTGTGTATAATGCTGAACTGGGTTTAACCTGATTCCCGTAGAAAATAGCTGTACTATAATTATTTGAATAATAATGTATTAATTGCAATGCATATGAAAGGTATTGGTCTTTAGTTGATGGTGCTAATTCTGCAAATTCTTTCAAATAGTCATAGGCTTCATTAAGTTGGGCAAATATAAGGTAGAACATGCCTAATTTGTAATTGATCATCTTTTCGATAAAGATTTGTTTGGTACTATTTATTTCTTTTAATTTCAACATTGCATAGATAGAATTGCCAAAATTTTTATCTTGAAGTGATGTTTGATACATAAAAATATATGTTGGTAAAAAATCTTTATCTATTTCAATGGCATTTGCATATCTTTTTTTCTTTAAATATTTTTGAATTTTGGTTATTTTTTTATATTCATCTTTGTTTAATTTTTTTAGTTGTTTTTCTTCGTCTTTCGTAAGATTTTTATTATATATTGTAAATAAGTCATAGTTAATATCAAAATATTTATTATACATGGTATTAGCATTTCTATTTTTTTGAAGAATTTCCGGAGGTATTTCATTTGTTAAAATTTGGTAAGGCATCTGTTCATTAAGATATTGGGCAAAAAGGCTGTAAAATAGTGTTCCGTTACAAGGAAATTCATAAACATAAATGTCACCATAGTAAGATGTACTAAATACATAATAATCGCGATTGTTTATTAGATTTTTTATATATTCATCGGATTTAAAAAGAATTCTTTCATTATTAATTTTAGAAAGATCCATTGCATCAGTAATTCCGGAAATAATTGCAGTTGAATTAATATAATCCTCGTCAGGCACTACCCAAGAAACACCATTAAGTCTATAAATACTAATTCCATTTATATTATTGTCAATAGCCGGTGACGGCAAAGTGATAAATAAACAAATAAATAAAATAATGCCTTTAATAAAGTTTTTCATTTTCTTAACTCCAAAATTCATTATAGTTCCTGTTTAATATAAATAATAATAACATAATTATAAAATTTAAACAATATTTGTTTATGTTTTACCGTTGGGGTAATCTTGTTTTAAAAAAGTTTCTAAATTCCGCAAAGGATTGGAAGGCTTTTCTTATTCCGCTTCCTGTATAAAACCAGGTGCTTGTGTATTTTCCGTCATTATAATGATTTTGTATAAGGCTATTTTCTTTGTAGGTATGCATTATGTTAACAAGGTTATGTTTTTTATCAAAAACGCATACTTTTTTATGGTTTTCAGTATTTCTTATGACGTGTGTATCGCCTCCGTATACCCGCGTAACTTTGTAATGCATCGGATTTCTTTTGGCGATATTTAGGGCTGTTTTAAAATCTATCGGCATTTTTTACTCCATATCTAAGCGCTAATATTATAATAAACCGTGAAAAAATTTTTTGAATGATTTTGTTTTATGTGTAACGGATTATTACATTATGGTATTATGAATTTTGTATAATTTCCTTGGATTTCTTGCTAATACAATATTTTTATGCTAAGTTTTCTGGTAGTTAAACAATATTAGAGGGAAAATTTATGCTAACCGGAAATCAAATCAGACAGTTATATTTAGATTATTTTAAAGATAAACACCAGCACACAATAGTTGAAAGTTCAAGTCTTGTGCCGGATAATCCTACTGTTTTGTTGACAACGGCGGGCATGCTGCAATTTTTGCCGATATTTTTAGGGATTGTAAAATCACCTTATGATCCGCCGCGGGCAGTATCTTGCCAAAAATGTGCAAGAGCAGGCGGAAAAGATTCAGATATTGAAAATGTCGGTCGTACACCAAGACATCATACCTTTTTTGAAATGCTCGGGAATTTTTCGTTCGGCGATTATTATAAAAAAGAAATTATCCCCTGGGCTTGGGAATTTGTAACCGAGGTTCTGAAGCTTGATAAAGACAGACTCTGGATTACTATTTTTGAAACCGATGACGAAGCTTATGATATCTGGCGCAGCGTTGGGGTTCCGGCTGACAGAATTAAGCGTAAAGGTAAAAAAGATAATTTTTGGGGACCTCCGGGTGCATCAGGCTCCTGCGGTCCGTGTTCCGAAATTCATTATGATTTAGGCGAACAATATAAATGTAATGACCCGAGAGGCTGCGGCATTGATACATGTGAATGCGACAGATGGGTTGAGATTTGGAACCTTGTGTTTACCGAATTATATCAGGATGAAGAAGGCAATCAGTCGCCTCTGGACAGTAAAAATGTTGATACCGGCATGGGACTGGAACGTATAACAATGGTTTGTCAGGGTGTTGCGTCAACTTTTGAAACTGATCTTTTGAAGCCGATTATGGATGAAGTTTCAAAAATGTCGGGCGTTCCTTATAAAAAATCAGAAAAAACGGATATTTCTCTGCGTATTATAACAGACCATGCAAGATGCGTAACTTTTTTGATTTCAGACGGTGTAATTCCGGGAAATGAAGGCAGAAGTTATGTTTTGAGAATGATTTTGCGTCGCGCTTTGCGTCACGGCAAAATGCTCGGGCTTGATTTGCCGTTCTTGTATAAACTCGTCGATGTTGTTGTTGAACACTACGGCGAAGCTTATCCCGAATTGGTTAAAAATAAGGCAAAAGTTATTGATATAATTAAAAAAGAAGAAGAACGTTTTGCAAAAACACTGGATAGAGGCTACAAACTTCTTGATGAATTTATTTCAGCCAAAAAAGATATTGACGGTGAAAATGCTTTCAAATTATATGACACTTTTGGTTTTCCGTTTGAATTGACAAAGGAAATTGCGGAAGAAAACGGTTTGAAGGTTGATGAAGAAGGCTTTAAAGTCGCAATGCAGGAACAAAAAGACCGTGCTAAAGCCGCAACTCAGAAAATCAGCGTAACCGGCGATATTAAATACGCAAAAATCGAAGAAAAAGTCGGTTCAACAGAATTTGTCGGCTATGACGAAAATGAATGCGACGCAAAAATTCTCGACACTGTTGAAGGTGACGGATATGTCGATATAATTCTTGATAAAACACCTTTTTATGCCGAATGCGGCGGTCAGGTAGGCGACAGCGGTATTATAGAAAATGAAAATATGAAAGCCGAAGTTTTGACAACCTTTAAGGTTAATCAGCTTTTTGTACACCGTTCAAAATTAATAAACGGTGAAATTACAATCGGCGAAAAAGTTCATGCAAAAATTGATGTTCCGCGTCGTGAAGAAATCAGACTTCACCATACATCAGCGCACTTGCTTCAGGCTGCGTTGATTAAGGTTTTGGGTGATGAGGTTCATCAGGCAGGTTCTCAGGTTGAAGAAAATCGTATGAGATTTGACTTTACATTTTCCCGTACAATGACGCCTGAGGAATTGTTTAAGGTTGAAGAAATTTTAAACAACTGGGTTGCAAAAGGTTTGAAAGTTTCAACCGAGGTTATGGATATTGAAAAAGCTAAATTAACCGGTGCAACAGCGTTGTTTGGTGAAAAATACGATGACGAGGTAAGGGTTGTTTCAATCGGCAATGAAACATGTATTTCAAAAGAATTTTGCGCCGGAACGCATGCAAGAAATACTCGCGATTTGCGTCTGGTAAAAATTGTTTCGGAAGGTGCAATTTCTGCCGGCACAAGACGTATTGAGCTTGTTGTCGCACGTTCCGCATTTGACTTTATGAATGCAAAAGTCAAAGAAATGGACAAATTGTCTTTGATGTTTAAAACGCATTATGATGAAATTCTTGATCGTGTTGAAAAACTTCTTGACGAGAATAAAGAACTACAAAAAGAGCTTACCAGAGCTAAAGAAGAAAATGCAAGAAATAAATTTTCATCATTTATTTCGCGGGCTCAGGATATTGCAGGCGGGAAATTGTTTATATCAAAAATTGAAGATTTTGATTCCGATGCAATCAAGGCAGGAATTGATGTTCTTGCAAACAAGCTCGGCGAAAGTATTATAGTCCTTGCGAATTCGAAAATGGTTATTGCAAAAGTTTCTGACGGTTTTGTGAAACGTGGTGTAAATGCAGGCAAAATTGTCGGTGAAATTGCAAGAGCTACCGGTGCAAACGGCGGCGGACGTCCGAATTTTGCTCAAGGCGGTGTAAAAGATGCCTCTAAACTCGATGAAATTTTAGCTAAATTTGATGAAGAACTTAAAGTGGTCAAGATTTAGATGATAATTGCTTCGTGTTTGCTTGTAATGCCTGTATTAAAATTGTAAAGGAATAAAAAATGACTGTATTAAAAATAGAGAGGTTACCGCATAATAAGAGTGTTCCGAAGTATCAAACGGAAGGTGCTGCGGGAATGGATTTGTGTGCGGCAATAGAAGAACCTGTTACGTTAAAGCCGCTTGAAAGAGCGCTTATTCCGACAGGTTTAAAAATCGAATTGGAACATGGTTACGAAGCGCAAGTCAGACCGCGCTCGGGACTTTCAATAAAACACGGGATAACTCTTATTAATTGTGTCGGAACAATTGATGAAGATTACAGAGGCGAAGTTTGTGTGCCGGTTGTGAATTTGTCCAATGAAATTTATACAATTCAGCCGGAAGAAAGAATAGCGCAGATGATTATAGCACGTGTTGAACAGGCAAAAATTGATGTTGTGACGGAATTAACCGAAACAACAAGAGGCGCCGGCGGATTCGGTTCTACAGGAAAATAAAAAGAGAACTTTTACGGTTCTCTTTTTTTGAATATTGAAATTTCATGTGTTATATCTAAAAGACTTGATTTTACTGCATTGTCAAATATATGAGGCGGGAGTTTTTCGTTTTTTTCATTATGCTGCAACTCCCAGTAATTATCCGGAAGTTTCGGTAAACCATTCGGTATATTGTCTTTAAAATCAACCATTTCTTAACTCCGTTTGTTTATTTAACGTAAAAAAATATGAAAAACTTTGAGAAAATCCATGAAAAGTTTACAACTTTTTACAATCTCGGAACCGTTAAAAGCATTTCATAAGGGATGCAGTATTCTTTTATACCGAGATGCGCACTTATAAACATAAATTCCAGTGTATCATTATAGTCTATTTCAAGCAGGTCAAACGGAATACTCAAATCAATTGCATTTAAATAAGCATATTGTAAATCTTTGTCATTTTGCAATGACCAGATGTTTCCCGGAATTGATTTTGCAAGTCGTACAAGCTGCAGCTCCGCATTATTTATTGATAATTGAATTTCATTATGAAAATTTTCTTTTAACAGCGGCAGAACATTTTCCGTTTTGTTAATAAGCCTTACGGGTGAAAGCGAATGTTTTTTGTTTGAATTTCTAAGGTAAATATACATCTGGTAGGTTCGGAGTCTTAATTCAGGGTCTTCTGTTATGTATTTATTCAGATAAAATCTTATGTAAAAATTATTTTTATCATAACCGTAGCAAATTCTGTCAAAGAGTTTTGATTCTCTTAAGACAGGTCCGTCCGGAATATCTATACATCCTGCATTTAGCCATGAATCATCATCCTTGCCGTCAATTGCGGGGCTTATTTCACCCTTTGGATATCTGGACGGTTTTGTAAATGCTGATGTTAAAGGTTCATCCAGATACTGCGGGACATCCATCCCCAAATATAAATAAATATTTTTTAGATGTTCACGGAAAATATAGTCAAAGATATTATCTCTGCCGGAATCATTAGGTTCGCCGTACCACCAGAACCAGTCACTGCCTTCGCAGATAAACAACTCTTTTCGCGCATCTTTTATATGCGGGTTGAGCGGACGTTTTTTAACATATTTTGAAAAATCATCACGCACCTGTTTCAGATAATTCCACGCAAGATTTTTGACGGGTTCGTCTATCCATAATTTGAAATTTCTGTTTATCCATGAGCCTGAACTTATTTTATTAAGAGGTCTGTGTCCTGTTTCGTTGTCCAGATAATTGCTTATTAAAACTGTTTCTAAGGAATCGTCTTCTTCAATAAGTGTATAAATTGTTTTTAAGAATGACAGACCGTCTTCCATATAGTTTTCCCAGCAGTTTTCGCCGTCCATGGCAATTGTAAGAAGGTGATTGCCGTCCGGTGATGACAGAAGTTTGCTCTGGATAACTTTAATTCTGTCATAAAGATCATTTGCCGCGGCTATCGGATTATGGTTCGGGTATTCAAAGCCTATAAGGTTCGGGATTGTCCCGTCACGGAAAATCATTTTTACGTGTTTGTCTTTGACTGTATAATCATAAGACTTAACCAGATGATAAGGATCCTCCAGATGTCCTTTGAAATCTCTTATAAATTCAAAATTTATTGAATCCGATAAAATGCCTTCGTCTGAAATTGTCCAGTCTACCCCGAGAGTTGTCAGCATATAAAGAGTTTTCGGGCTGACGCAATGTTCCGAAGGCCAGATGCCTTTCGGACGTTTGCCGAAAATTTCTTCAATTCTGTCCAGCGCCATTTTGGTTTGCATTTTTCCGTCAAGATAAGTTTTTAAAACTTGCGGCGCGTTCTCTGTTGTTTTTTTAATATTTTTATTTTCAAGTAATATCGGCAATATCGGATGATAATAAGGACTTGTCGTAATTTCAACCCGTCCTTTATCAAGGTATTTTTTGTATGCGGGAATTATCTGCCGCATAATATCACGTTGGATTTCAATGATTTTAATGCGGTCATCAAGCGTGTAATCTTTGCCTTTTTTGTATAATTTTTTTAATTCCGGATATTTTGTTTTATAAACAGGGTCAAACCATGCAAGGTTAAATAATGCCATTAAATCCGAATATTCTTGTTCGGAAAATATATCAATACCTGCATCAGGGTTTGTTTGGATTTTATGATAAAGCCTGTTATATTCTTCATACGGAAGAATCATGGATTGATAATTCGCATCAAAAAAGTTGTTTATAATAAATAATTTTGCGTCATCGGAAAGCATTTCAACAGGTGTTATCGTAAGCCTTGAATGGATGTCATGCATGTCATTTTCAGTGTAGTCAATTATGCTGTCCAAAAGTACCGGTACAAGGTTGAAATTCAATTTCAGCCGTTTGAATTTGCCGAGAATTTCAACCATATCAAGATAATCTTTAACGGCATGGAGTCTGACCCATGGCATAAGATAATCTCCGTCAGGCGTGAGCTGGTATACAGGCTGGTGCATGTGCCAATAGAATGCAATAGACAACTTTTTTGTTTTGCTCATCATAAAATCTTTTTCCTAGTAAAGTTATTATAGCATTATTTTTGTAAAAAATACAGTGAATTTATATTTTCGGTTGTTCAGCGGATTTTGGAGTTTACAATTTGCAATTTTTAAAATTTATTGTTATAATAAATCTAAAATAAGGAGAAAAACCATGAAAGTTAGTAAGTTTAAGGGCATCGGGGGGGGGCGACCTTTCTAAGTAGATATATCAAGGGTTTTAAGGCATTCACTCTGGCAGAAGTCCTTATTACTCTCGGAATAATAGGTATTGTAGCTGCAATGACAATACCTACGCTTATAAGTAATTATACAAAAAAACAGACAGCTACGAAATTAAAACAGACTTATTCAATAATATCTCAAGCTTTAACGATGGCACAGTCAGAACATGGTGATACTACAGCCTGGGAAGTTGCCGGAATCAATGGTACAAATACTGAAGATGTAAATTTTAATACCCAGGAGGTTATTACAACTTTTGCAAAGAAATATTTTTTGCCGTATTTAAAAGTTGCAAAAGATTATGGTTATGTTCTTCCCAGATCGATAGGTTATGACGGTGCATATCTTCCTATATCAAACAGTCAAACGGGAACAGGAAGAAAGTATATAGTTTTGTTATCAAATAATGTTTTTGTAAAAATTGGTTTATCATCACATTGTTACGAATATGATCAAGATGATAATTGTACGGAGAGAAGATATACAAATATATTGTTTGATGTGGATATAAACGGTTTTCAAAAACCAAATACTTTAGGTAAAGATGTTTTTTATATGATATTCAATTTGAATAAAAAAGTTTTTCAAATGCACCAATACGGAACAGTTTCCAATACGGCATCAGGATATAGCAGAGAGGATTATCTTAATTTGTGTGCAGAAGATAATAGTTCTCAAACATGCGGACAGCTCATTTATCTTGACGGTTGGCAGATTAAAGATGATTATCCATGGTTTTGACATTTTAAATTTTGCAACGATATTTTAACATTTGTCAAAAAAAATTTAGCATAAAAAATGTTTCTGCTATGATAGTAACAGGTTGGTTTTTATTAGCCGAAATGTCAGTTAACCCCGAAAGGAAACATTTATGAAAAAATTTTTACTTGTACTTTTTACACTTTTATTTAACATTCAATATGCTCATGCGGTGAATGTTGATGCAATGATGGACAAATATGTTGCACCTGTTTGCGACAGAATTGCGGATGTGGTATTTTTTCCGATTTCAATAGGTTCGTCACAGGTTCCGTTGATTATATTCTGGATTTTGTTTGCGGGATTCTTTTTCACATTGTATTTTAAAGGTGTATCTTTATGGGGCTTAAAACATGCTGTGGAAACAGTTGCAAAACCGGCTGATAAAAATTCCGATTCAAATGGTGAAGTTTCTTCATTTCAGGCATTGGCAACCGCATTATCCGGTACAATCGGTATCGGCAGTATTGCAGGTGTTGCGATTTCAATATCAATAGGCGGTCCCGGTGCAGCCTTTTGGATTTTTGTAGGTGCACTTTTGGGTATGTCTATCAAATTTGTAGAAGCTACGCTTGCTGTTAAATACAGAAGATTTAACCTTGACGGAACAGTGTCCGGCGGGCCTATGCATTATATCGCACACGGACTTACAAGAAAAAAATTACGCTGGTTAGGCCAGCCTCTGTCTGCTATATTTGCACTTCTTTGTATCGGCGGTGCAATTTCAGGCGGCAATATGATTCAAATTAACCAGTCAGCACATCAGCTTGTACATATTACAGGCGGTGCAAACAGTATTATGCACGGTTATACATGGATATTTGGTGTTGTAATAGCTGTTTTGGTTTGGATGAGTGTTGTAGGCGGTATCAAAAGTATATCTAAAATTACAACTATTCTGGTTCCGACTATGTGCTTTTTGTATATAGGCGCATCACTGGTAGTAATTCTGGCAAATTATGCCGCTATTCCGCACGGACTTATGGTAATCGTAAAAGAAGCTTTCTGTCCGCATGCTGTTGCAGGGGGTGTGTTTGGTACCATAATTATCGGTTTAAGACGTTCAGTACAATGTAATGAAGCAGGTACGGGTGCTGCCGCTATTGCTTATGCAACCGTTAAAACAAATGAACCGATTTCTCAAGGTTTTGTTGCTTTGATTGAAACATTTTTAACAGGTGTTTTATGTCTTTTGACATCATTTGCAATTTTGTTCTCAGGAACTTTTGTTATGGGTGCTCAGGGGATTTCCGGTATTGAGCTTGCATCAACTGCATTTCAATCAGTAATTTCTTTCTTCCCGTATATTTTATCACTTGTTGTTATAATGTTTGCATTATCAACATTGATTTCCTGGTCATATTACGGTCAAAAAGCATGGAATTTCCTTGTAGGTGAAGGCAAAAAACGTAATTTAACTTTTGATATTATTTATTGTATATTTATCGTAATCGGTTCTGCTATGAACGTAGGATCCGTAATTTACATTACCGATGCAATGATGATTGCAATGTGTGTACCGAATATCATTGCTTTGTATATTATGGCTCCTGAAATTAAACGCGATTTTAAAGTTTATTGCCAGAAACATCATGTCGGTACGCTTGTAAACGGCAGATGGTTTAAAGAAGCCAAACAAGTTTAAAAGGTAAAGGCCGCTTAGGCCTTTATTCTTCTTCAATATGCCATTTTTTCGGGTCGAATTTTAAATCTTGAACTTTTATTTTTAAAGATTTGAGATAGGGTTGAAGTTTTAAAAGAATCTGTGTTTTTTTAAGCATTAATTCTTGAGCAACTATTGCATTTTCGCAGGCTATTACCATGATACCTTTGGGAAGCAGCGAGTATGGTTTTGATTTGTCTGCAAATTTTTCTCCTGCTGCTTTTGACCAGAATTTATAAAGATTGCTTCTGGTGACGGCTTTTTTAATATCTTTGTTTTCAAGCATTTCGGCAATGATTTCTTCTGTTGAAACAAAGTTTGTATATAACACTTTCTTCATGATTTTGTACCCTTGAGGTTTTTATGTTATTATTAAAGAATGGAAGTAGCTCAATTAAATGATATCATAAAGTCTTCTAAAAATATATTAATTACATCACACATAAACCCGGACGGTGACACATTGGGTTCTATGTGCGGTATGTATTTGCTTATTAAACTTAATTTTAAAAAGAAATGTGATATGGTTGTTGTTTCCAGAGTTCCGGATAAATATAAATTTTTTCCTAATATAAATCTGGCAAAACATATTGATGAGTTTGACAAATCCCGTGAGTATGATTTGGTTATAAATGTTGATATCGCGGCACCGGACAGAATTTGTGACGCTAAAATTCTTTTTGATAAGGCAAAGCATACCGTTAATATTGATCATCATAAAACAAACAGCTGTTATGCGGAATTGAATTTTGTGGAAGGTGACGCAAGTTCTACTGCAGAAGTTGTTTATTCAATTGTTAAAACATCAGGCTGGAAAATGAATCTGGATATTGCCATTTGTTTGTATGCAGGACTTTTGACTGATACAGGTTCATTTAGATTTAACAATACTACTGCAAGATGTCTTGAATATGCGGCAGAAATGATTAAAATCGGTGTCGTGCCTAATGTTATGTTTAAAAATTGTTATGAAACTTATACAAAAGATATGGCGCTTTGTCAGGCATATTGCGTAGATAAAGCGGTTTTTCTTGATGATGACAAAATAGTTTATACAACAGTTTATAAAAAGGATATGGAAAAATACAATACAGACGAAGAATTTGCGGAAGGTTTGGTTGAAAGGCTCCGCGCGATTACGTCAACAAGTGTTGCATTTGTGGCTAAGGAGATGAAAAACGGCGGCTGCAAGATTTCCATGAGAAGTAAAACAATTGATGTCGCGGAAATTTGCGGATTGTTCGGCGGCGGCGGACATAAATTCGCAGCCGGATGTACGATGAAGTGTAATGTTGAAGAAGCAGTTAAAAAAATTCTGCACGAAATTAGGAAATACGAGCTGTGAAAAACAAAGCATTTATCAGAGCTGTAAAAAGATTAGTAATTTCTGTTATTAAAAACGATTTCTACGGAATGGCTGCAGAAATGGGCTTTATGATGGTAATCGGCATTTTCCCTTTTATGCTGTTTTTAATGGCTGTTTTTGGTTGGATGGGAAATAAATCTTATATAGATCCGATTTTGCTTGCATTATCAAATATTATGCCTGAGCAGGCTATGAATTTGATTTTGACGGTTTTGTCCGAGGTTATGATATTCCAAAAAGGTGATATTATGGCGGTTATCGGCGTGATTGTTACAATTGTTTTGTCAACAAACGGTGTTGCGGTTGTTTTAAAAGGATTAAACCGTGCATATAAAGTTGAAGAAACCAGAAATTTTGTTTATACGAGAATTTTGTCTTTTGTAATGGTTATAGTGAATACGCTTGTGTTATTTTTGAGTATAAACCTTATTGTATTCGGCAAAGTGTTTATAAAATTTGCCGTAGAACATTTTCATATGTCGCATCAGATTGCGATTATGCTTTTGACTCTGCGCTGGCCTGTTGCGTTTTTGGCGTTGTATTTAATGGCGTTTTTAAGTTATTATATATTGCCTGATTTGCGCGGAAATGAAGCGTTCAAGCGTGCGAGTGCATTGCCCGGAAGTTTATTTTTCTGTACTTTTTGGCTTGTGGGGTCGTGGGGATTTTCAGTATATGTAAATAATTTGGGTACTTATAACCTCGTATACGGTATTATCGGGGCGTTTATAGTTTTAATGGTTTGGCTTTATTATACATCTATTTTGCTTTTGATAGGCGGCGAAATAAATTCGCAGGTCTATAACCAGCTGGAGAGAAAAGCCGGTGAAATAAGAGATGATTTTGCAAAGCTTAAAAAACCAGGAACCTAGAGCTGTTTTGTCACAAGTGCAAATATATCGTTAAAGATTACAAAAACCATCAACAGAATTAAAAACAAAAATCCTGCTGTGCCTATTTTGTCAATAGTATCTTCATCAAGCGGTTTGCCGCGGAGTTTTTCGATTATTAAAAACATCACATGCCCCCCGTCGAGCGCCGGTATCGGGAGAAAGTTAACTATTGCAAGGTCAAGAGAAATTATGGCAATTAGTAATAACCCTGAGAAAAATCCGCTGTTATCAATTATGTCGCCGCCGACTTTTGTGATTGCAATAATTCCGTGAAGGTCTTTCAACGGAATTTTACCGCTTACAATCTGGTATAATCCATAGAGAAGCATATATGTCTGATCATACAGGTATTTCCCGCTTGTAACAACAGCGGATTTAATTCCTTTTGTCGGAATAAGAACTTCTTTTACGTCAAGCATTACTCCGATTTGACCTTTTTCATTCGGATATATCGGATTGAGTTTAATTTCTTGACCGTTTCTTAAAACTGTTATATTCATGGGTCTTACACTGTCAGAAAGAGCAAAAGCAAGGTTGTTTAATGTTAGTGTGCCGTCGGAAATTATGTAGGATTTCCCTGTAATTTTGTCGCGTAAAGTTTTTTGGATATCATTTAGTTTGAGTTGTTTATCTTCGTATTTTTGAAAGCCTTTGAGCATATTTTTTGTGAGAGAAACCGCTTTTTCAGGTTTTTGTGCAGGTAGTTGAATCAGAATATCTTCGGGTATGAGTTCATCTTTTTGATATGCCGGATTAAGTTTTTTCAGGTTTTCGTAATTTTCTTCAACAAATTCTTTATCAACTTTGCCGTCGTGTTTTTGGCTTAATTGTGCATAAGCAAGAAGCCCGTAGCTTGTGTCGATGTCGGAACCGTTTACACGGATAATTTTGTCGCCTTTTTGAAGCCCTGACGTCCAGACTGATTGGTCTTTTTCAGCTACAATTTGGTTAATATATACATCATATTTGCCGGAGGGCATGTGACCCCATAAAAATGCCGTCAAAAGTACAAAAATGAATGCACAAATAACGTTTGCGGTAACACCTGCTGAAACTACAATTAACCTTTGATAAATCGGGCGGTTTAAGAATCTGTCAGGAGAATCTTTCGGCAAATCCAATTCTTTGTCGTCGTCCGGAAATGCAACGTAACCCCCGAGTAAAAATGCGTGTACGAGAACTTTTACGTCTCCTACCTGTTTTTCCCATAAAGTAGGACCTATCGGAAGTCCGAAACCGAATTTGGCAACTTTCATTTTAAAAGCTTTTGCTGCCAAAAAATGTCCTGCCTCGTGGACAAGTATCAAGACGCTTAATAAAAGTATCATTATAATAATTGACATAAAGTTCTCCCCTGTTAGTCAAATTATAGCATAAAAATGTTAAAATATATCAGCAAGGGATAGTCTAATCAGTATGTAGTTTGCTGTTCAATATTTTTCTTGATAAAAATTCGATTAGTTGTATAATAAGATTTATGGACATAAACAAGCAGAAAAAATTTGCTGCAGGGCTTTCGATTTTTTCAAACGCCGTGATAATCCTTTTAAAACTTATCGCCGGATTTTTGTCAGGCAGTATAAGTATTATATCAGAGGCAATTCATTCTCTGAGTGATATGTTTGCGTCTGTTTTAACGTATTTTTCCGTAATAAGATCATCAGAACCCGCAGACAAGGAACATCCGTTCGGGCATGGAAGATACGAAGATATGTCAGGGTTTATTGAAGGTGTTTTGATAATTCTTGCTGCATTTTATATTATTTTTGAAGCCGGTAAAAAATTATTATTCGGTCAATATGAAGATTTTGAACCCGTTCTGGGAATTTATGTAATGTTGTTTGCGGTAGTCGCAAATTTTGCGGTGAGTTCATTCCTTTTTAAAACCGCTAAAAAGTCCGGTTCAATTGCGCTTCTGGCAGACGCGGAACATTTGCGGACGGATATTTTTTCATCTTTTGGGGTTTTATCGGGATTGGTGCTTATAAAAATCACGGGAATACAAATTTTAGACCCGATTATTGCACTTCTGGTTGCTGCGTTAATTTTGAGAGCGGGCTTTTCAATTACAAAAACAGCTTTAAACAATCTTTTGGACGGCTCTTTGCCGGATAAAGACGTTGAATTGATTGAAAATATTGTAAATGAATTTAAAAGTAAGGGTGTAATTAAATATAAAACTATAAAATCTCGTCAGGTAGGCGCGTGCAAAGATGTTGAGATGACTCTTATATTTCCTTCGGATATGACAATTCTGGCATGTCATACGATTTGTGATGAAGTGGAGGAAAAGTTACATAAAGAATTCGGGAATACAAATGTTGTAATCCATGCGGAACCTGATTGCAAAAAATACGCAAAAGTTTAGCCGCCTCCGAAAAATCCGACAATTTCCAGAACATCGCCGTTTTTTATAACTTCGGTTGAGTATTTGTCTTTGTTTATAATTTCAAGATTTTTTTCTATGGCAAACATTTTGCCTGTGACCTGCCGTTCTGTTATAAAATCCTGAATCGTTGAATTTTCTTCAATTTCAATTTCATGTCCGTTTACGATTATTTTAATTTTAGCCATAAATATTTTCCTTTTTGTTTATTATAAAATAAACTTATGCAAAGGTACAGCAGAAATATTTTATTAATTAAAGATGCCGGACAAACAAAACTTTTAAAATCAAAGGTTCTGATATGCGGCTGCGGGGGATTAGGCTCAACAGTTATTATGAATCTGGCAGGTTCAGGCGTCGGTACAATCGGGCTTATTGATGATGATGTTGTTGAAGTTTCCAACCTTAACCGGCAGTTTATTCATAAAAATATTGGTGAAGATAAAGTTACATCCGCTAAAAAAAGAATTCTGGAATATAATCCTGAAATTACGGTTAACACATATAAAATAAGGCTTGATCAAAATAATTATCAAAGTATTGTAAAAGATTATGATATTATAATTGACTGTTTTGATTCGTATAAATCAAAAATTTTGTTAAATGATATAGCTGTAGAAACCGGTAAAACCCTTATCCATGGCGGTGTTACGGAATATTTCGGACAGGTTACGGTGATAAAACCTTCAACGCCTTGCCTCAGGTGTATTTTTCCGGATATTGATTTGGGAAAAGAAGTTCCGAAAGGTATTTTAAGCCCCGTGGTGTCAACCGTTGCGTCAATTCAATCCATGGAGGCTGTCAAACAGATTTTGAATACAGGCGAGCCTCTTGAGGGGTTATTATTGACTTATAATGCTTTAACAAATGATTTTAAAAAGTTGAAAATTACAAAAAATACTGCATGTAAATGTTATAAAAAGATATAATTTTGTTATAATTAGATTTTGGAGAGAATAATGACACTTGGATTAGACGTAAGCGGTGAGAATAACAAAATAGTTTTGATAAAAGACGGGAAAGAAATTCCGTATGAACCTGTTAAGGGTTTGAATATCACAATAACGGGCAATTCAAACACTGTAATGGTGGAAGTTCCGACAAAATTTATTGCGGTATCAATAGTCATGAACGGCGACAATAATTTTTGCCACATAAAAACAACGAAGCACAGGTTTATAAGGCACACAAGTTTCGGTATGGAAAACGGCGGGATAATTACGGTCGGCAGCGGAATATCAGTTTACAGAAATCTAAATGTAGTTGCAAAGAACGGTAAAAAAGTAGAAATCGGCGATGAATGTATGTTTGCCAGAGATGTTATTATAAGAAACAATGACGGACACACAATAACCGATACTTTGACAGGCGAAATCTTAAACGCACCCGAAGATATAATAATTCACGACAGGGTTTGGGTTGCAACAAGATCAATGATTTTAAAAGGAAGCGAAATTCGGGAAGGTTCAATTGTCGGTGCAATGTCACTTGTTAATAAAAAATTTGATGAGCCGAACATTATTCTTGCAGGAGTTCCTGCGAAAAAAATCAGAGGAAATGTTTCCTGGGACAGGGCGGATTTTGACAGCTATGTTGCCAAAAATAATATAATTATGTAAGTTTTTTGCCTAATTCCAGAACGGTTTTGATATCTTCGTCAGGATTTTTGCCGACTGTTGTAAGATAATTGCCTATTAAAATCCCTTCAACGCAAGTTTTCAGAGCAAGTTTTTGGTTTTCATCGCTTAACCTCATTCTGCCGCCGCAAAAACGGAGAACTGATTTTGGGTTGGCGATTTTAAATATAGCAAGCGTTCTTAAGATATTTTCTTCATCAATTTTATTATGATAATTTTCAAACGGAGTTTGGGGAATCGGCATCAGAATATTTATCGGAATTGAATCCGGCTGAATTTCCGCAAGTTCAAGCGCCATTTCAATTCTTTGTTCAACTGTTTCTCCCATACCCAGAATTACCCCGCAGCAGAGCTCCATTCCGTATTTTTTAACGAGTTTGCAGGTATTCAGCCTGTCATCCCACGTGTGCGTGGTACAGACTTCCGGATAATATGACCGGCATGTGTTTATATTGTGGTGAAAGCGTTTCAATCCGGCATCTGCGAGTTTTTTTGCCATATCTTCATCCAAAATTCCGATAGATGCACAGCTTTTTATCCCGTCAATTTTATTAACCGCTTTTATAAGGTTTATTACTTTATCAAAATCTTCTTCAGCAGGGGTTTTGCCTGAGGTTACAACGGAGAATCTGTCTGCGTGGTGTGATTTTGCATCAAGTGCAGCTTTTATAACTTCATTTTCGTTAATCAGCGGGTATGTTTCAATATTTGTTCTGTAGTGTGAACTTTGTGCACAGTATTTGCAGTTTTGGGAACATTTGCCGTTACGCGCGTTTACTATTGAACAAAATTCAATTTTATCGGATACGTATTCGGATGAAATCCTTAATAGTTCATCCAAATCCGTATTATATAATTTAAGTAATTCTTCTTTTGTCATAGCTTTTATTATGTTACGTCGAAAGAGTCTTAAAATCAACAATAATTCATATAAATGATGATTTTTTAAGAACAATCGTTATAATAATAGTATGAAAAAATTATTCGCGATAATTTTCATAGCATTTTTTTGCCTGCCTGTTTACGGCGCAAAAAAAAATCCTGCATTTGACGGTATGGGATATGTCGGGACTTTGCCCGATTTAACCCGTCAATATCAGCCGACGGAGCCAAAGTCCACAAAACCGGTTATTGAACAGGTGGAAAATTTTCATTCATCCGATCAGGTAAAACCTATTCCCCGTGATAATCCGGCATTCGTTAATATTATTTTGAAACAGGATAAAACAACAAGATACGTAAATGATATTAATGAATTTATTCCTATGCTTGAAAAAATATACGATTCTATCGAGGATGGCGAAAATGTTCAATTATTTAATGCCAAGGTATATTTTTTCAATAAAAATGCGGATTATTTACGTGATAAATACGTTGAAAAACCCGAAGGCGAATATATTTCTTTTAAAAAGCTTATGGAATTAAGTACACATGCCAAATCAATTGCGCTTTTACGTTCTGAGGCACAAAAATATAACCCCTATCTTGCATATTCAGGCGCCGGATATATTTATGATCCCGATAATATTAATCAGCAGCTTGAATATTTGAAAAAAGAAGTTGAACAGGCAATTTTACTTCTGCGGGATGCTAATTAATTCCCCATTTTGTTTTCATCTGTCTTATTTCGCCGCGGTTAAGCGCTTCTTCAAGTTCTATATTAACCGTTCTTAAAAGTTTTTCGGACTCTTCGCCTTTTCGGAAAACAAGTGCATAAGGTTCTTTTGAATAGCGTTTGGGGAGAATTTTTACATTCGGGTCATTCATTGCAAAGCCCAGCAAAATTGTGTCATCCGCAATCATTGCGTCAGCTTTGCCGGCTTTTAGTGCCTGATAAGCTTCGGGGTATGTTTTGTAGCCTATGATTTGAATATTAGGAACATTTGATCTTAAGCCCTGTTCAACGGTTGAACCGTATACAATAATCGCTTTTCTGTCCTCAAGATCGCTTAAAGAGGTGATATCGCTTTGTTTCGGCACCATAATTGCCTGACCTGCGGTGTGATATGGTATGGAAAAATCCAGAATAATCTGTCTTTGCGGGGTTATGGACATGGTCGCCGCAATCATATCGACTTCACCCGATGTGAGTTTCATAATCCTGTTTGTTGTATTTACGGGAACAAAAGCTATTTTATCAGGGTCTCCGAGAATTTTTTTAGCCACAAATCTTGCAAGATCAATGTCAAATCCGATATTATTGCCTTTTTTATCCAGATAGCCGAAAGGCGGAGTGTCAACTTTAACACCTACAGTCAGTATATCTTTCTGGCGGATTGAAGTTAGAGTGTCATTTGTGACCTCTTGTTTTTTCCCACATCCGCATAGGACTAAAGACAATAATAATAAAGCTCCGCATAGTTTTTTAATCATAAATATATTATAGCATAAAAAAGAGCGTTAAGTCGAGTGCATAACGTATGATGCTTGGTTAGGCATTAAGATATTCCTTTTTACTTAATTAATCCGCTATGCAAACCGCCTGATGAGTGCTGGTACGGTTTCTGCTATCGCTCCAGCTCGTATAGGTAGGGAAGAAGTCACGGGTGTACGCGTAGCTGTTACTCCACTCCACGCCGGACCAAACGATAACATAGCCTAAAGAAGTGTCAAATCCCATTTCCTTAAATTTATTTTTTGTATAGTCGCTCATGTCTATTCGTGTGTTCCCTGAGCTTGATATTGATGTGCCATATAGTTCTTCTGCAAGGGCAGTTAACTGAGCTTGGGTTGGCATCTTACTTACGCCTCCACAGGCCTTTACAGCCCCTGCCCAATAGTCCTTATTATGAGCACATTTCTTTATTCCAAAGCCACCTTTTAATTCTTCACACTCAGCTTTAGTAATAGGTTCAGAATAAAACGGAGCAGTAAAACAAGTGCCGTCAGATAATTTAATAGTGCAGGGTTTGTGTCCGTCAATTTCAGTAACATTGATGTATCTTAAATCTTTGCCGTCAGCGTTAGGAGTTTTAAATCCGGTAGTATCATAAAGCAAAGCTAAACAAGAAGTACCTGAGAATTGATTAGAAAAAGGATTTTCACGGCAATCCGGGTTATAGGCAAGAATTCCGGTAGTGCCGTTAGCAAATTGCACACCGATAGTTTCGGTATTCCAGTCCTGTTGTCCTAATTGTGCGGCTGTTTTAACGTTTTCCGTGCTTACAGCAAGTTCATTTTTGCCCCAGTAGACTTTATCTTCAAAACAAGACATGATGTCATCATTTTGACAAACTTTATTAATCTTAAAGTATTTACCTAAAGCTCCGACAAAATCCGCAGTAGACTTGTAACCTGCCAGAACCTGTTGAGTATTCATTTGTCTTAAGGCTTCTTCAAGTTTACGTTCAAAGACAGATGCAGAAGTATTCCAAGCTTTATTCTGGTAATTCGCAACAAGCGTCGGAATAGTCATGGCAGCGACAATGCCGATGATTGCGAGGGTTATCAAAACCTCTGCCAAAGTAAACGCGGGTTTTTTAGAAGATACTAAGTTACTAAGGCAGTAAGGCACTAAGAATTTACTGTGAGCTTC
>CALVEN010000012.1 GCA_944326585.1 Candidatus Gastranaerophilales bacterium | reverse complement strand
AATGTTGCCGGGTGCGCTACCAACCTCTCACAAACGATACTTAATCGTTTGTTCGGCAGAGTGCCACATCCCGGTGCCTGAGGCACGACAACATATGGGTTGTTGGTGTGCCTATCAGATTTTTGTAAAAAAAGTTTTACAAAAAAACTGTAACATATTGGTTGTTGGTGTGCCTATCAGATTTTTGTAAAAAAGTTTTACAAAAAAACTGTAACCTTCAGGTTTTGGAAAACCTATTCGATTTTTTCACCTACACGACAACATATTAGTTGTGGTTATCAAATTTATTCAATTATCAACACAATTGTGCTTTTTTAGTTTAGGATAAACATTTTGCTTAGTCAAGAGTGCTGACGGAAAAACCGGCGTGTCGGGTTTTGTGACGCACCGGTTAAATTTGATTTTAATATTCTCCTTCACAGCCCTCGTCGATTAATTCAAAATTGTCGTGGCTCGCATGACACACCGGACATACCCAATCGCGGGGCAAATCGTCAAAGTCGCGTCCCTCTTTTTTGTCGTCATATATCCACCCGCACACCAAACATCTGAATCTCATAATTTTCTCCTTTCTTTTTATTTAATTTATATTATTTATCTGATTTTTTACATTACCGCCCTTACCCGATTTTATGGTATAATTAATTTATGGAACACAAATTTGAACAAAAAGTTTATTATGCTGATACCGATGCTTACGGCGTTGTCTGGCATGGTGCGTATTTAAGATGGCTTGAGATGGGAAGGGTCATGTGGTGTGAAGCTACAGGCAATAATTTGATTGAGCTTAAAAATAATGATATTGTCCTGCCAGTCACCAATATTAACGTCCGCTACAAAGCCTCCGCAAGACTTAACGACGATGTTATTATCACAACCAAAATCGAAAAATTTAACGGTTTTTGTGTAACTTTTAGACAGCGGATTTTATCAAAAGATACGGAGAAAGTTTTGATAGATGCCTTTGTTGATGTTGTTGCAATCCATAATGACGGCAAATTGTACAGAAAAATGCCCTCTCCGCTTTTTGAAATTTTTGAAAGGGCGATTGTATGACACGCTTAAATAAATTCATAGCCTCATCCGGACTTTGCTCAAGAAGAAAAGCCGACGAACTTATCGAGGACGGAAAAGTTTTTGTTAACGGCAAAAAGGTTACGGAACTCGGTTTTACGGTTGAGGATAAAGATAAAGTCGTAATCGACGGCAAGCTTGTCCGTCCCGTAAAACACGAATATTACAGGTTCTACAAACCCGCCGGATATATTACCACCTCCGACGACGAAAAAGGCAGAAAAACAATCTATGACCTGCTTCCGGAAAACATGTATAACCTTAAACCCGTCGGCAGGCTTGACAAAGATTCAACGGGGCTTTTGATTCTTACGAATGACGGCGATTTGATTAATGAATTGACTCATCCGTCCGTGAAAGTTCCGAAAGTCTATCTGGTTACGGTTGACAGCCGGATGCATCCTCATGAATTCGAAAAAATGGCAAAAGGAATTGAAATTGAACCCGGCAAAATCGCTTATGCGGATGTTACGGTGCTGGAGGCGGACAGCAAACATACAACCATGCAAATTGTGCTTTATCAGGGGATGAACAGGCAAATCCGCAAGATGATTGAATATTTCGGGTATGAAGTTAAATCCCTCAAACGTATTCAGCATGCAACCATTCAATTGGACGGTCTGAAACGCGGTGAATTCAAGCCGATTAAACCCGGTCAGATTAAGGAGCTGCGTAATTTTTTAAACAGGATTTCTAATAATGCTTAAGGTCGCAATCACAGGAAATATAGCTTCAGGCAAATCCGTTGTTCAGGAAATTCTTGAAACAAGCGGGTTTGCGGTCTTTGACGCCGACATCGCGGCGCACGAATTGCTTGATGACAATTCGGCAGTTCTTGAAACTTTTGCGGATTTTGATATTCTGGAAAACGGGAAAATTTCCCGCGAGAAATTGGGCAAAATCGTTTTTAACAATAAAAATCTGCTGGAAAAATTAAACGCTATTATTCATCCTTTGGTTCGTGCCGAAATTGAAATTTTTTTTGATGAAAACAGCGATAAAAACATTGTTTTTGCTGCTGTTCCGCTTTTGTATGAATGCGGAATGGAAAATATGTTTGACAGAGTTGTGCTTATTCAAACCTCGGACAGCGTGCGTCTTGAACGTCTGATAAAGCGCAGCGGATATTCACGGGAATATGCTCTGAAAAGGCTTGAATCTCAAATGCCGCAGGATAAAAAAGCCGCCAAAGCAGATTTTATAATTAATAATGACGGTGATTTCGGTGCTTTAACCCGTCAGGTTTCTACACTGGTACAAACACTCTTGCGCCTTGTCTGATGTTGTGTGTAATCCCGCCGCTGCCTGCAGTTCCGTCGCCCAGCGTGATTTCCGTATGTCCGTATTTTGAACTGTAACCTGCCACTCCGCGGTCGTATACCAGCACACAGCCTGCAGGAAGTGAGGATAAATCCATATTTTTTGTTGAAATTTCTTTGAAGTTTTTGTTGCGGGATAAAATGTCTGCTACCTGATAGCCGTGTCCTGATTCATATCTGCCGAGTCCCGCATCTTCAATCGCTTCTTTTACATTTCTTGCGCAGTAATTATCAAACCCGCCGTCCGTTGATCTTGAACCCATAATTCGTGCGAGTTTTTCGCCTTTTTGTCTGTTATATCCGGCTGTTTTGAGTGCGGGAAGTGCCGCTGTATTGATATTCGTTTTAATATCATTTGTTGCGAATTGTGAATTTAAAAATCCGAAAATGTTATTTTGCGGTGCGGGAGTAAAAGAGGGAGTGTATTGGGCTGCACCTTGTTTAAATATATTAAACGGATTGTACGCGAAAAAGCTTGTATTATTAAAACCGCCGAAAGGATTCAGCAGACAATTATCTATTGCATAAGGCGGGAACGGCGGAAATAGTGAAAATCCGCTCATAAACGGGTTGAATGACGGCATCGTTTGCATAAATGTCGGCATTGCAGGCATATAATAATTGTTAAATCCCCAAAAACTCATTTTATCCCCTTTATATATTTATAAAGGGGATTTTGAGTGAAAAATTGCTTTTTTGTAACAAAATATTAATAAGTTATAATGGATGCTTCAGCCTCGCCCGAATCAACCATGTCAAAGGGTTTGTGCTCATCTTCCGTAATTTCGTAATCATTTTCATTGAGCTCAAATTCTTTTGTCACAATGTCTTTGACATTTGCATTTGTGTTAAAAAGGTAGAATTTGTTTACATTTTTCATGTACAGCCCGAAACCTTTTGTATCTTTTAATTGTTTCAAAAAGTGCTGTTTCAAAATAGCTTTGTTAGAGCCGTCAAACGTGAATTCTTCGGTTTGAGAATGTTGTTTAACGGTTTCCAAAAGCATGTAAGGTTCAATCCATTTTCTGATAATTAAATTTAGCATAATTCCTCTTGTTTTTTAAATTGCATTTCGTATAAGTGTTTGTATTTTCCGTCGGCAATGTTCATTAACTCGTCGTGAGTGCCGAGTTCGGCGAGTTCGCCCTCGTTTATGACAGCTATTCTGTCCGCGTTTTTAATTGTGGACAATCTGTGAGCGATAACGAAAACTGTTTTGTTTTGAATAAGATTATCCAGAGCTTTTTGGACAATAGCTTCGGATTCGTTGTCAAGTGCGGAGGTTGCTTCGTCCAAAATAACGATAGGAGCGTCTTTTAACATTGCGCGCGCAATTGCAACACGCTGGCGCTGTCCGCCGGAAAGCGTTGTGCCGCGTTCTCCGACATATGTATCAAGCCCGTTTTCAAGAGTAGAAATAAATTCGGTTAAATGCGCCATTTCCACAACTTTTTTAATATCTTCATCCGAGGCGTTTTCATTTCCCATAAGGATATTTTCTTTTATGGTGCCGGAAAACAGGTAGTTATCCTGAAAAACAAATGATATTTGTTTTCTCAGAGATTTAAGGGTGTAATTTCTTATATCAATTCCGTCGAATTCAAGCGAGCCTTGAGTTACGTCGTAAAATCTCGGGATAAGGTTGACAAGCGTGCTTTTCCCTCCGCCCGAATTGCCGACAAGGGCTATTGTTTCATTTTTTTGAATTCTGAGGGTAATATTTTTCAAAACAGGAAGCCCCGGTTCATATTCAAAAGAAACGTTATTAAAATAAATATCCTTATTTAATCCCTCAAGTTCAACGGCATTTTTATTATCTCTTATATACGGAACCAGATCAAAGAGTTCAAATACACGACCCATTGCAACAAAAGTTGTTTGGAGTCCGGTGAGGGTGTTTCCGAGGTTTTTAACGGGTTTGTACAAGAGTAAAAGCGATGTGACAAAAGACATCATGCTTCCTGCCGTGAGAGCGCCCGTCAAAATCAAATGGGTTCCGTACCAGAAAACAAGCGCTATACCTATAGAGCAGACAAAATACATAATCGGTGACATCCAGCCGACGCGCTTGGTTAAAGACATTGCAAGGTCAAACTGCCGGTGAATTTGATTTTCAAATTTTGTATTTTGATTATTCTGCAGGTTATAAGCAGCGATGATTTTGTTGCCGGCAAAAGTTTCGTTAAAGTTTGTGGTCATGTTTCCGCCGACAACCATTGTTGCATTGGAAACGGATTTGATTTTTTTTCTGATAAATGTAACCGGCGTAATTGCAAGTGCCATGACCGTAACTCCGACAATTGCAAGCTGCCATGAATTATATAACAAAACCGCAACAAGTCCGACAATACCGAACGCTGTTGAGATAAAGGATTGCAAGTTGTTGATAATAGTTTTTGAAGCAGTATCAGGGTCTGACAAAAATCTTGTAAGAACAAGACCTGAAGAATTTACGTCATAGAATTGCGGGTCAAGAGAAGTTAGCTTTTTAAACAAATCAATTTTTAAAGAGTTAGAAATTCTCTGTCCGAGCCAATCGGTTAAATAGTGGCTCAAATATTTTAAAATCCCCTGAAACGCGGCAAAAAGCACAATACCAATCGGAATAATCGCTGCAAATCCTGCCTGAACCTGAATATCGTGCCCCATTATATTATAGGTTACAGAGGGGTTGCCGTTAATAACAAGGTCCATATAAGGACGTAATGAAAGCGCCACAACACCGTCTAAAAGCCCGAGAGGTATTGCGATAATAAGGTTCATGATTATTCTTGCCCAATAAGGCTTTATATAGGGGTATATTTTTTGTATTAAATACCCGTATCTGAATGCGTCTTTAGATACAGTATCTTTTAATTTGTATTCCATAACCATCCTCAGTAAAATTTTGCATGATTAGATTATTGCATAAAAAAATACAACGGGCAAGAATAAAAGAGTTATCAATATTTCATCATTTTGATGCAGGGGGAAATTTGTTTTTATATATTTAAAAAATGGGCATGAAGAGACTGTCTTGGGTCGCTCGCGTTAAACGTGACTCCGGTTTTAGAAAAAATGGGCATGAAGAGACTCGAACTCCCACGCGTTAGCACCAGTTCCTAAGACTGGCGTGTCTACCATTCCACCACATGCCCATATTCAGTTTGCCTCCGGCAAAGGCGTGTCTACCGCCTCTCACAAAACGATACTCAATCATTTTGCTCGGCAGAGTACCACATTATTGGTACAGCCTATATTTAATTTTCAACAGACGTCTCCGCCTTTAATTAATCTATAGTAACCGACTCTTAATGTCAAGTCTTAGGGTGGAATTTGTGTCCGACCTGCTGCCCCTCTCCCCTCCGGGGTGCCAAAGGCATGGCTACACTCTGAACATTGGTGGGACGTGTCATCCTGAGGCGAAGCCGAAGGATCTCATTAAACAAGAGATTCTTCGCTCACGCTCAGAATGACAAAAAGTAACTTGTAGGTCGGGTTTTCTAATCCGACAATAATTTCCCCTCTCCCCTCCGGGGTGCCAAAGGCATGGCTACACTCTGAACATTGGTGGGACGTGTCATCCTGAGGCGAAGCCGAAGGATCTCATTAAACAAGAGATTCTTCGCTCACGCTCAGAATGACAAAAAGTAACTTGTAGGTCGGGTTTTCTAATCCGACAATAATTTCCCCTCTCCCCTCCGGGGTGCCAAAGGCATGGCTACACTCTGAACATTGGTGGGACGTGTCATCCTGAGGCGAAGCCGAAGGATCTCAGATAAAGTTGCTGAGATAATAAGGCATTAAGATACCAAGGAATTATTTTGGAGTAAAATATTATTATGGACGGTTTTGTAAAAAGGATATTCAGGAACAAGAAGTTTGACGCAAAGAAACTTACGGATTTCGGGTTTAAGCCTGAACAAAGCGGTTTTTCGCTGACAAAAAATATAAAAGACAATCAATTTGAGTTATTTTTTTTAATAAAAGACGGAAATAATATTGAAACGAGGCTTGTTGACAGAATGACGGGTGAGCTTTATACACTGCATCTTGTTGAGGCTGCGGAGGGTGCTTTTGTTGGTGATGTGCGGGAGGCTTATGAAAATACGCTTAACGAAATAGCCGAAAAATGCTGTTTTGATACATATTTTTCGTCCGTACAGGCAAACAGGGTTTGCGATTTAATAAAAAATAAATACGGAGATGCGCCGGAGTTTTTATGGGATAAATTCCCCGGTCACGGAGTTTTCAGAAACCCTTTGAGTAAAAAGTGGTATGCGGTAATTTTAAGGGTCTCGGGCGAAAAACTTGATAAGAATTTAAAGGACGAAATTGAGGTTCTTAATATAAAACTTAACTGTGATGAGGTGCAAATCCTTTTGAAAAAACGCGGTTTTTATCCTGCGTATCATATGAATAAAAAAAGCTGGATAAGTATTTTACTTAGTGATATAATATCGGATGAGGGAATAATGGCTTTGATTGAAAAGAGTCATAAATTTTCGATAAAGGGATGAAATGGAGCAGCAGTCATTATTTGAAAACGAAACAAACCAGCCGCTTGCATCGCGTTTAAGACCGGGAAATCTGGATGAATTCGTCGGGCAGTCACATTTGATAGGCGAAGGCAAGATTTTAAGACGGCTTATTGAAGATGATAAGATTTCGTCAATGATATTCTGGGGACCTCCCGGGGTGGGAAAAACTACTCTTGCAAGCATTATAGCGAATAAGACTCATTCGGTATTTATAAATTTTTCGGCTGTCACAAGCGGGATTAAGGAAATAAAAACAGTAATGACTCAGGCTGAACAGGCGCGGAAAATGGGTGAAAAAACAATAGTTTTTGTGGACGAAATCCACAGATTTAATAAAGCCCAGCAGGATGCCTTTTTGCCGTTTGTTGAAAAGGGCAGTATAATTTTAATCGGTGCCACAACTGAAAATCCGTCATTTGAGGTTAACGGCGCACTTTTATCAAGATGCAAGGTTTTTGTGCTTCAGGCATTAAAAACTGAGGATCTGGTGCAGCTTTTGAAGCGTGCAATAACCGATGAACGCGGTTTTGGCGGACAAAAAGTCAATATAACCGATGAACAGCTGGAAATCGTTGCGAAATTTGCAAACGGTGATGCAAGAAATGCGCTTTCAACGTTAGAGATGGTAGTCTTAAACGGGAATGTTGACACAGACGGCGGGATAACGGTTACGGACGAAACTCTGGAGCAGTGTATTTCCAAAAAATCGCTTTTGTACGATAAAAACGGCGAGGAGCATTATAATATAATATCAGCTTTACACAAATCCATGAGAAATTCCGACCCTGATGCGGCTGTGTATTGGCTTGCGAGGATGCTGGAGGCCGGTGAGGATCCTTTGTATGTGGCAAGGCGGGTAACCAGATTTGCAAGTGAAGATGTAGGGCTTGCTGATCCTCATGCTCTGGAAATTGCCGTGGCTGCATATCAGGCATGTCATTTTATAGGAATGCCGGAGTGTTCGGTGCATTTGACGGAAGCTGTAATCTATATGTCGCTTGCGCCAAAATCCAATGCTCTTTATATGGCTTATGAAACGGCAAAAAAAGATGCCATAAAAGAACTTGCGGAACCTGTTCCGCTTGTAATCCGCAATGCTCCGACCAAATTAATGAAAGAATTGAATTACGGAAAAGGGTATCAGTATGCCCATGACAGTGCGGAAAAGCTTACAAATATGCAGTGTCTGCCGGATTCTTTATTGGGGAAAGAATACTATCACCCGACGGAACAGGGTTTGGAAGAAAAATACAAGGCAAAACTTGAAAGAATAAAAAACTGGAAAAAAACGCATTGATAAACGGAGGGAATACCCCCCGCTTATACCATGCCCTCCTTTACGGCCTTGACAGCCGCCTGAACACGATCGTTCACGCACATTTTCTGCAGAATTGAGCAGACGTGGGCTTTTGCCGTGTGTACGCTGACGATTAATTCTTTTGCTATTTCGGTATTGCTTTTGCCGGTTACAAGATGTTTAAGCACTTCATATTCGCGCTCCGTGAGAGGTACTCTGCCTTCGGATTGGGATTTGTTGGGCAAGAATCCGGGGTTATCTATTTTGGGAAGTGAATTAAGTGCAAGCTGTGCAACTACAGGATCGATCCAGCATACGCCTGATGACACATCACGTATGACATCGGCGAGTTTTTGAGGGTCGATATCTTTAAGACAATAGGCATTCGCGCCGGAGCTGAGAGCTGCAATAACTTCTTCTTCTCTGTCGTGCGAGGTCAGCGCGATTATTTTTATGTCGTTTGAAAACTCTCTTATTTTTTGCATGGCTTCAATGCCGTTCATGCCCGGAAGCCCCAGATCCATTAATACAACATTCGGTTTGTTTCTTTCTATAAATTTAATACCTTCTGTTGCGTCTTCGGATTCCGCGACGACATCAATGTCGGGGTTTGAATTCAGGGCGCATCTCAAGCCGACGCGCGTTAGTTTGAAATCTTCCACAATAATTACTTTGATGGCGTCTGTTTTTTTTGTTTCGTTAGAATTTGTCATTTGTAATACCTCTTTTCTTGGATAAGTCAATTTAAGAATAGCCGTAAAGCGAATTCCATTACCCAACAGGACAATATTATTGACGGCGCGGATTGATATGAAAAATTTTATGGTATAATGGTCTTTACCAGGGAGAAAGTATCATGATTTTTGATTTTTTATTCGGCAAAAAAGCCGAGCCGGCAGATAGTATTATAAACGGGATTTACACAAAATTATGCAGGGAATACGGTGTTGAAAATATTCCCGATGACAGAAAAAAATATTTGGAAAATCTGGTGAGAGAAAACGGCTATCTTCCGTATCCTTATTTCAAGGCACTGGATGAATTAACCGAGGCTGAAACGCTTTTTGCTCTGCGTGAAAAATGGATAAAAGAGGGAGTTTTTAAAGACGGGGAATTCAAGTTTGAAAAAGCAAGCGTTCTTGCGCGTAATAATGAAAAAACTTCCGACTGGATAAAAAAAGAAGGTCATGATATAAAATTAATCAATCTTGCAGGTTTGGGAAATAAAAAAGGCGAAGCCGGCAAATTTTTTGACTGGCTGAAACAGCTTTTAATTTTGCCGTCAGGCAATTTGGCAAATAATATATATAACACAACGATTTATCTTATACCTTTTCATCCGCGGGAATTCGGCTGTGCATATCTGCCAAAAAGTTCGGAAGTGAGCGGAAATCTTCTGGATAAAGATATCGAAAAAATAACGGGTCTGGATGCAAAAGGTCAGGTCAAACTTTTTATTCAGATGGCGCAGCTTGCGGGGCATCCCGTTATTTATGATATTCTGCCGCAGACGGGAAGATTTTCAAAAGCCGTGCTTGCAAATCCTCATATCGCGCGCTGGTTTGATATAACCGCATTGCAAAAAGAGCTTGATTCAAAAGTTGAAGAAGTTGCCAGATTGATGGGCGATGTCTTTGATTCGGAAGATATTGAAGTTGTCAAAGGGATTTATAAACAGGGCGGCTCCTCCGGCGAATTGAGCGAATATTACAGAAATATTCTGACTCAATTTGAAACCAAAATGGAGGAATTTAAAAAAGAATATTCAAATAAAATGCTTGAAAAAGCCCCTCAATTTAAAATCCAAAAACGTGTAAAAGAAATTGTCGCCGAGCTTGAGAACGTTAAAGCGGATAAAAAATTAACCGAAGAAGATATAACAAAACAGCTTGATATTATACAAACACTTATAAAAGAGGGCTTGTGGCCGGCACCGGGCGGGGCATGGTGTTCGGCAGGAGTTCCGGTTTATGACAAAATGAGCGAATGCGGCGGCTATCCGACATTTAAACACTATGATTACAAAGGTGAAGACGTTACGTGTTTTGCAAATCTTGACTGCCAGACGCCTTATTATTTCGCGTTTTTGGAGAGCGGAAGCTTTAATGAGCCGGTTATTGAGTATTTTATAAATTACATGAAGAACCTTCAGGCTGAATATAATTTTGACGGTTTCAGGGTGGATCATATTGATCATGTCGTGGATAACGTTTCGGAGCTTGACGGGACCCCGATAAGCTACCGCGCGCCGAGAGTGGTGCTTGGCAAGCTGAACAGAGCAATGAAAGAAAAAATTCCTTATTTTGCGACTCTTGCGGAATACATGCTCTGGGATAATTTCTATAAAGAATACCACGAGGATATGGCGTTTGATATTTTGTGGGGAAATGATATTGTGTCCCAATCCTCTAAAACGCCCGAACAGATTACGGAAGATAACCGGTATCTGACAAATTATAACGTCAAATTCAAACCCGGAAATCATTTGTCAATTTTAAAGACATACAACAATCAAGACGGTGAATTCAGATGTATTGACCAGTATCCGGGGCAATTGGGCGAGGATGGCGCTTTGTTTAAGTGGTTTAAGTATAAATTTTTGCCGGGCGGAAAATTTGCCCAGCGTCCCATGCTCTATGTTGACGGTGATGAAAGCTTTACCCAAAGAGGTATTGAGCATGCCATCGGCGAAGAAGTTTCCATGCCGAGAGAAAATAATCAGGAATTTTATGATAAATTTAACGCAATCGACTGTTTTGTTAAGTCACAGCCTGTTATAACCGACGGCGAAGCCCAGATAATAGTTCAGGATGATGACGGATTTGCGGCGTGGCTTATTACAAAAGAACCTTTAAAAACAGCGTTTTTAGTTGTTGCAAATTATAAATATCCCGTCGAAAAGGTTTCCAAAACCGATGAAAACGGCGAAAATTATCAGGAATGGGTTGAGGGCGAAAGTGTGTTTGATAAAGTTGTTCATCTTCCCGTGGATTATACTATAGTTGGAGAACATGTTCTTCAAAATAACAAATTTAACAAAAATATTTGTGAAAATTCCGGAGCTGATTTAGAGCTGAAAGAGCTTAAAAATAGTGAGTTTCGGGTGTTTGAACTTTTGAGAGCATAAAAATATTTTGTTAAAAATCATACATATGCTTGACACCTTTTGAAAAAATTGATATTATAATCGCATTAGTAAAGATAAAAATTGTTCATAGCTTTATTAGTACAAAAAAAGAAAGGTGAAAAGATTATGACAAAAAGATTCGGTTTTACTTTGGCCGAAGTGTTAATCACTTTGGGTATCATCGGTGTAGTTGCTGCCATGACTATTCCGACATTGATTTCAAACACTAATGGCGCACAATTCAAAACAGCTTACAAAAAAGCTTTATCAACTTTGAACCAGGCAGTATTGATGAATATTGCAATGGATGACACTGATTTTTCAACATTGAAAGCTGATACAGCATCTGCAGGTCAGCCTATAACTACAGGTTCAATGGGTGATCTCCTTGTAAATCGTTTGCAATCAGCAACAGATATTACTGACAGCTACTTTGAAGCAGCAGGTACTGCAGGTGCAGGTGCCGGCGATCCGACAACTTTGACTGCTATGGAATACAAAACAACTGTTACTTGTACTGCAGAAGGTGAACCTGCAGAGGATTGCGAAGCTGCAGATATTGGTAATGAAATTGAAGTAACTGTAAACGTAGCTGCACCTGCTGACAATACATGGAGAGTATATTCATTTGCAGACGGTACATCATTCGCATACTTAAAAGCAGCTGCCAACTGCTCTGAAATCAATGAAAACTGTGTAGGTTTCATTGACGTAAACGGTTCAGCAGGTCCGAACACAGCAATTGATTGCAGCTCCGGTGCAGCAGCTGATGGTGAAGAAGAAGAAATCACGGAATGTGATGCATCAAAAATCACAGATATCTTCCCTGTATTCTTCCACGGACAAACAGTAGAACCTGCAAACGATTCAGCAAGAGCAGTATTATTCGGTAAGTAATTTATTGAATAAAAGATAAAAAGAGGGCGCGCAAGCGCCCTTTTTTTATGCCCTCTACCTATGTGAATCCGTCATACCGGACTTGTTCCGGTATCTTGTTGTCGGTACGATGTGAAAGCCCCTTTCCCGTCACTGCGTGCCACCCTCTCCCCTAGGGGAGAGGGCAGGAGGGGGTAATGGTTACTGTATATATTTTTTTAACAGTAGTAGGTAGGCTTTACCAAGCCGACAGAAAAATTTACAGTCGGATTAGAAAACCCGACCTACAAGTTACTTTTTGTCATTCTGAGCGTGAGCGAAGAATCTCTTGTTTAATGAGATCCTTCGGGTTTCACCCTCAGCATGGCAAGTCCCACCAATGTTCAATATGTTGTCGTGCCAATTATGAATTTACGAGTGAGCGGGCAAAATCAATGGAGGTCCGGTTAATCTCGCCGCCGGCAAGTTCCGCCAGCGCCTTAATCTTGTTTTCGCCGGTCAGAACATAGACTTCGACTTTTGTTTCATCTGTCTGGGATTTTCTTACATAAAAATGTTTATCTGATTTTGAGGCGATTATTGCCTGATGTGTAATCAGGATTATCTGGCGGAATTTTGACAGCGCAACGATTTCGTCCGCAACGCTCTGGGATGCCCTTCCTGAAATTCCTGTGTCGATTTCGTCAAAAATAACGGTATCAATGTTGTCATTTTCCGCAAAAATCGTCTTTATCGCAAGCATTACACGCGAAACCTCGCCGCCTGACGCGACTTTTGCAAGCGGTTTCAAATCCTCCGAAACGTTTGTGGAAATTAAAAATTCCACATCGTCAATTCCGTCAGGTGAAAGCTCTTTTTGCCGTACAGATATTTCAAACCGTGATTTCGGCAGCTCCAAAAGTTCAAGTTTATCCTGAATTTGTACTGACAGAACTTTTGCAAAATCTTTGCGGTAATTGCTGATTACCTGAGCTTTTTGCATAAGTTCATGCTCTGTTTCCGTAATTTTCTGTTCCAATTCTTCGATATTTCGGGTGGAAAATTCAACAGACGACAATTCTTGGCTCAAATTGTCATAAGTTTTTAAGACATCGAGGAGAGTTCCGCCGTATTTACGTTTCAATTTATCAAGCAAAAACAGTCGTTCCTGAATTTGGTTTAATCTTTCCGTATCGTTTTCGAGATTTTGGCTGTATCGGTTAAGGTCACTGCCTGCCGCTTTGAGCGTTTCGGACGCCTCAATTATACATTGCTCGATATCCGAAAGTTTCGGGTCAAATGCTGCGGCTTTTGAAATATTGGCTTTGATTTTATTTAACCCTTCAAGAATTGAACCTTCATCGCCGTTGAGCGCCCAATAGGACGTTCCGGTTAATTCTTTGAGCTTTTCCGCGTTTTCAAGAACTTCAAGTTCGCGGGTCAAATCTTCATCTTCGGTTTCGGATTTGATTTCGGCTGTTTCAATTTCGTTTATTTGGAATTTTAAAAATTCAATTTGCGATTCTGTCATATCAGCGGAATTTTTTGCGGTTACAAGTTGCGATTTCAATTCTTGATAATGCGCAAAAAGTGTTTTGTATTCCTCAAGTTTGCTGCCGTAAGAGGTTTTGCCGTACGAATCCAGAAGTGTTATATGGTATTTGGGCTGCATAAATGAATATGTTTGGTGCTGGGAGTGAATATCCACAAACAAAGCCCTCAGGCTCCTTAATAATTCCGTATTCACAAGTGTCCCGTTAATACGCGAACGCACCCCGTTTTGTGTGATTTCTTTTGTTATAATGATTTCATCTCCGAGGTTATCAATGCCGTTTTCCGCGTAAAATCCGGTTAAATCGTGCTTTTTATTTTCAAGAACCAGTTCAATCACAGCTTTATCACAGCCTGTTTTTATAACCTCTTTTGATACCCTCGGTGCAAACGCAAGATCAATTGCGTTAATCAAAATGCTTTTGCCCGCGCCTGTTTCACCTGTTATGATATTCAAACCGCCGTCAAAATTCGCCGTTAATTCATCAATCAAAATGTAATTTTTTAACCGTAATTGTTTTATCATACTCTTATAATACCCGTAAAAATCATTATGGGCAAGTATTTTACTTAAGAGTATATTCCGTCAGCCAGCGGCAAAACAGCTCTGTCAGGTTTATTTTAGATTTGCGTATCAGCCGGAGTTTATCTGTCAGCTCTTTATCTTTTAATTTAATAATTATTTTTTCTTCCATGTGCTATCCTTATAATTTTTCATAAGGTCAAGTGCGCGCATATCCCCTGATGAATCTAGGATAATATGCTAATATACATCTGTCTATAACCCACCCGGGTGAAATTCGTGCGGATTGAAAAATTAAACCAACTCACACCTTTTTACACCTTTTTACACCTGTTCACACCAACTCACACTTGTTTAAACCTGAGTTTGCGTTTATAGTTAGAATGTGAAGAATTTTTGATATATCCATGAAATATAAAAAATCTTATTGCAAACGTATGTTTGAATTTTTTAATATACCCCATACATACGAAAAATACGTACCTGACAGAAACGGGAGTGAAAAATTGATTGAGCTGCCGAACATCCTGCCCACATTTGAACGTTTTTCGGTAGATATCGGAGTGAGTACGGATATTTTATCCCTGTGGTGCAAAGAGCACAAAGAGTTTTTGCGGGTTTATAAACAGTGTCAGGCACTCCAGAAAGATATGCTGAACGATCTTGCGCTCAGAGGGTTTTATAACGCGACCTACACCGCTTTTGCGGCAAAAAATCTTACTGATATGTGCAAAGAATCCTCTCCGAATCAAGATATTAGGGATGCATATTTAAAGGCAATGTCGGAATTAACAAATGATAAAATGGGAAAAGAGTAAATACAGCGAAAAGGTCAGAAAATTTTTGAGCATGCCGCCCGAAGATTTTCCATTGTTTACCCTGCTGGACGGAGCCGTAAGAAGCGGAAAAACCTTAAGTATTATCCAAAAAATTCCGCAGATTTTTGAATTTGTCGGCACTGAATACTTAAAAGTATTTTCCGGCTATTCAAGAAATTCCGTTAAAAATAACGTATTAATCGAATTAAAACCTTTTATAGAGGATTATCTGGGCGGGAAAGTCCGCTATAACCATTCAAACGGCGAGATGGAGATAAAACTTTTCGGCAAAAGGTATGATTGTTACGTTACGGGCGGCGGCAAATCCGACAGTCTGAATGCAATTCAGGGCGGAACGTGGGATTTTTGGTATGCAAATGAGCTTCCCCGGCATAATTACGGGTTTTATAATATGGCGTTGAGCCGTTTGACACCGGCTAATGCCAGAGCTTTTGCGGACAGCAATCCCGAAAGCTCCAACCACTGGCTTTATACTGAAAAAATAAAACCGTGGCTTGACGGTGATAAAAATATCCGGCAGGTCTTTAAATATTTGCATTTTACCATGCATGATAATGCAAATTTGTCGGAGGTTTTTATTAAAAATCAGGAAAAATTATATAAAGGCGCCTTTAAAAAACGAAAAATTGACGGGCTGTGGGTTATTGCGGAAGGTCTTGTTTATGACACTTTTTGTCCGGAAAAACATACCGTAAGTCATTCTAAACTCTTTGAAAGAATACAAAAAGGCGAAATTGCGGAATATTTTCTCGGGATTGACTGGGGGTGGAATCATCCGACAGCGTGCCTGCTTTTGGGAAATACCCCTGACGGCATGTGTTACGTCATTGATGAACTTTATTCGCAAAAACTCGATGCGGACGGAGTTATTAAATGGATTAACCGGAAACAAACCGAATACAAAAAGTTTTTTAGTTATGCAAACTGCGATAACGCCCGCCCCGAGCAGAACGAAAAATTGCGCCGCTATACAAATCTCGTAATTTATGAGGAAAAACCAAAAGTTGAGGACAGTATTTCGCTTGTCAGGTCATTAATCAATTACGACAGGCTTATTGTCTCCGACAAATGCCTGCATACTCTGGAAGAATTCAGCCTTTACAGGTACGAACAGGATGCCTTATCCGCTAAAGACTCTCCGCTTAAAATTAACGATGATTGCATGGATGCATTAAGGTACGGGCTTTACAAATATCTTACGGAAAACCCGTAGTTTGAAAACAGAAAGGAAATTTATGCTTACGACTTTTGAAATAAACGAAAATTTCAGGAATCTCAGATGGAGCGCGGATGATATTGAACGCTTCCGAAATTACGCCCGTTACAGGGATTTGTACAGAAGTAATTTCTCAAAACCTTTTGCAAATGTTTTGAGAAAAATCAGGCAGCGCTATCCGATGAGCAACACGACAGCGCAAAGCTTGATTGAGGTTAATCTTTTTAAGGCGCTTACGGATTTTTACAAATTTTTGATTACAAATAACGATTTTGAAATCAATGTATCCGCCGGTGCCGCAAAAGATTGGGCGAAAATTAATGCGGATAATAATTTTTTGACTGTTATAAAAGAGGTTTGTATAGATAATTCCAGATTCGGCGATGCGCTTTTCAAGGTGGCGTATGTTAATAATGAAGTGAAAATATTTTCCGTCTGCCCCGACTGCTGGTTTCCGGTGTTCAATAACGGGAATTTGAACGATCTTGCAGGACATATTCTTTTTTACGACATTGTAAAAGACGGAAAATATTATAAACATATCGAAAAAATTCATAAAGGTTTTGTCGAAAACGAGATTTGGGAAGTGTCAAATAACAGGCTTTTGTGTCCTGTGCCAGACGTTGAAGCGTTCGGAGTGAAGCCGGTTGACGATTTTTCCGACATGTGGGATGATTTTGTACTTTTTCCGGTAAAAAACACGGCAGAAAGCGACACTTACTACGGAGAAAGCGATTACAAAGCCTGTGAAAGTATTATTGAAGAAATTATGCTGACGGTTTCGCAGAATTCCAAGATAATTAACAGGCATGCAAACCCCAAACTCGCCGGCAGTATTGAAAATACCGAAATGGATCCTGCGACGGGCGAAAGGCATTTCCCGAATTCAGATTTTATAACAATCGGCCGCGACGGTGCAAAGCCCGAATATATTACGGCGGATTTGCAGGCGGATGCAATAAAATCGCATATTGATATCTTGATGCAATTTTTCTATATGCTTTCCAAAACCCCGCCTCAGGCTTACGGGCTGGATATAGATTCCAATATGTCGGGCGAAAGTTTGAAACAAATTTTTGTGTCCGCGCTTGCAAAAGTCGATGACATAAGAACGGTGTCTTTGAATAATGCCATTCTTAAAACCGTTAGATGCGCACTTGCATTTTCCGGACACAAAAACGTTGATGTTGAAATTGTATGGGGAGAATAAAAAATGGAACAACAAATTAATCAGCCGGGCGCTGATCAGGAAATTCAATCTTTGAAAGAACAAATTGCCGATTTGAGAAAAGAAGCGGCAAAATATAGGATTAATGCGAAAAATTTTTCCGCGGAAAATCAAACGGCTCAGGAACAGCTTAAAGTTTTGCAGGATGAACTTGCACTCACCAGAAAAGAAAATCTGCTCGTTAAACGCCAATTGCTTCTGGATAAAGCCGGATGTATTAAATCCGATCTCGTGGCGAATATTATTCCGGAGGATTGTGAAGATATTCAGCTATGGATTGATGAATACAAGCGCGAAAACGGAATTCTTTTTAAACAGGAAAACCATGGCTGCGGGTTTAAGCCGTCTTTGATTAATAACCTCAGTCCCTCAGAATTGATGAATACATTTATTCGTCAGGCGGCGGGCAGATAGCGTATAAGTAAATATGAGTGGTTAAAGTTACTAAGATACTAAGGCACTAAGATACTAAGGATTTACTCGTCATCCCGCACTGCCTGAGGCAGGACAACACCTTTGGCTTTGGTCAGTTTTTAAACGTCATCCCGCATTTAGTGCGGGATCTAAAAGAGAAAATAAGATCCCGGAACAAGTCCGGGATGACGGTGGTATCTGTCATCCTGAACTTGGTTGACTACTTTTTCCAAAATCTTTGATTTTGTGAAAAATGTTTGGTTTTCCGCAGGATCTAAAAGATAAAAAAGAAAGGAAAAAAATATGACAACAGATGTAAACATTATTGACAGAACAGGGGCGGACGCCCTAATTCCTTTGGAGATTTCCAAAGATATTATTAAAGAAACTCCGCAGGCTTCAAAACTCTTACCCTTGATGAGAAGGCTGCCCAATATGCCGTCAAAACAGAAAACTTTGCCCGTTCAAAATGCCCTGCCCGACGCTTATTTTCTCTCCGGCGATACGGCGCAGAAAAAAACAACAAAAGCCGAATGGGATAAGTTAACACTGACAGCGGAAGAACTTGCCGTAATCGTTCCTATTCCGGAGGCTGTCCTTGATGATTCATCTTTTGATATCTGGGAAGAAATTAAACCCCAGATTGTTGAATCTATGGGAATCGCTATTGATAAAGCAATTCTTTTCGGTACAAATAAACCCTCAAGCTGGCCTACGTCCATTTATGACGGCGCCAGCGCAAAGTCACAGATTATAACCCTCGGGACAAATACGGATGTTGCGGCTGATATTATCGGCGTTGACGGTATGATGTCACTCGTTGAAAAATCAGGTTTTGTCGTTAACGGGTTTTATGCGGACGCTACTTTTGAAGCTTATTTGAGAGATTTGAGAGATAAAAATAATAATCTTTTGTATAATTCTTCTCTAATCACAAATACTGCCTCAAGCCTTGTCGGCAGACCAATTGTCTATGATAATAACGGTGTTTTTGATACTGATAAAGCCTTGATGGTTTGCGGCGATTTTTCAAAAGCTGTTTATTCAATCAGACAGGACGTAACGTATAAACTTTTAACGGAAGCTGTTATTCAGAATACGGACGGTACAATTGCCTATAACCTTGCACAGCAGGATATGGTTGCTTTGCGTGTTGTAATGCGCCTCGGCGTTCAAATCGCAAATCCGGTTACCAGAAAAGGTTCTTCCGGCTATCCGTTTGCTATTCTGGCTCCGGCTGATGAAACTTAATATATACAACTCCATAACCCCCTTTTGGGATTCGGCAGGGATTATCCCTGCCCTTTTTTTAGAGGTGAAATATGCTAGAAATTTATAAAAATTCTTATGTGACTCTTGAAGAAGCCGGCGAGTATTTTTCGGAAAAACTCGATGCTGATTTTTGGAAAGGGTTAGATGACTCAAAAAAAGAAAAAGCGCTTATAACAGCGTCAAGACGTATAGATATGCAGCCCTTTCTCGGACGAAAGGCACATCCTGAACAGGCTATGTCTTTCCCGAGAATAATCCGCGGCAAAAAATATGAGATTTTGTATAGAATTAAAGCCGCAGTGTGCGAGCAGGTGTTTGAAATGTTTTCAAATAATTTTACGGCAAATTCAAATGTCAAATCAGTTTCACTCGGTTCCGCAAGTATTACCTTCTCTGATTCGGCGGATTTTGAGCTTTGTCCGGAATCCAAACTGCTTCTTTCAGGACTTTTGAAAACAGGTTTTGATATTGAAAATTCATACTATGAGGAGAAATATTAATTGTACGGCTTAAAAGAACTCATATCGGATAATGAATTCGCAAAGCTTCTTGAGTATGAAGTCGGAGATTATCTGAGAAGTGTTTCAAATTCACCAAAGCTTTATTCAAACGATATACGGCACCAGTATGCAGCTGCAGTATTTACGCAGATGCGCGGTGAAAAAATTACGCGGTTTTTGGGCGGATTAAATGAGGTTTTCGGTTTGTCGGGCCGGGATGACAGAGAAATTGACCTTTATAATAACAATATAGGTATCCGATACGGATTGGAATACCCCGGACTCGACAGGCCTGCTCTTTTAAAGATGCTTTATGCGGATTTCGCCCGTAACCGTTCTCAAAGGCTTAAGGATATCGGCAGGTAGTTTATTATTATTTAAACTCAATAACGGTAATTTCGGGCGGGTTAAAAAGTCTTGCCGGAACAACGCTTGTTCCGGTTCCCCCCGTTATTACCAGCCGGTTATTAATAATCCCTTTGCCAAAACCGTATTTTGACGGCGTTACAAAAGGTCTGCCGAAAAGTGTTACCTGTCCGCCGTGGGTGTGTCCCGAAAGTATCAGTCTTACCCTTTTGGGAACTTTCGGCAAAATATCAGGATTATGGCTTAAAAGTATTACCGGATTTTTTGCGTTTGATAATGCTTTTTCAATATCCGGATTATAATAATCCACGCCCGCAATTGTTATTCCGTCTTTTTCAATATGGCGGTTATTTAAAAGGTTCGGGAGGCTTTTGTAATCTTCCGGCATGTCGTGGTTTCCGAGTACAAAACAGGCAGGAGCATTCACGCTTAAAAGTTTTTCAATTACATAATCCGCCGGAACTTTTTCCGTATAATCCCCTGTGTAGAACACAAAATCAGCATGTTGTTCGTTGATTTTTTTAATAACCCGTTCTACGCGGTGTTTGCTCATGAAATGAAAATCCCCTGCCAGTACGGCTTTTTTTCCTGCAAGTTCTTTGAACTCAATCCCGTAGGTTTTTGTACAAAGCATATTCGGTTCAACCGCGAATATCCAGCCTATTGTTAAAATTGATATTAATAATATTTCCCGCATTTCTAAACTATAGCACAAAATTATAAAAAAAGGAATACTACAAATGACTATAATTAATTATTTTTCAGATAAAAAATATAAATTATACAAACGAACGGTCAAAATCGACGCATCAAGCGGTGCAGGTATTGCAGAGTGGAATTTGGAAAAAGAAATTGAAGGGTATTACGAGCCGGCGGAGAAGCTTGTAGGAACGGAGTCCGGTAACAAATACGGGGTAACGGGTGTTTTCTACAGTGCGGAAAAGCTTACTCCGGCTGACAGAATTGAGATAAATGCGGCTATGCTTGAAATTCGCGAGACGGAATTCTGGCAGATGCGCGGATTGAGTTATTATAAAGGGTATTTGGTGAAAACAGATGAAAACGTATGAATTTAAGACAAAGCTTTTCGGCTTTTTTAATGAAAAAATGACAGAAAAATTCCCCCTGCTTGAGGGCAAAATTTTCAGAGAGCGATTGCGGCCGGATGTGCCTTCATATCCGTATATGGTTTTGAAAACGGGCGACAGGGAACGGATTAACAAAAGATTTGAAAGTTTTGCCTCGGACGGAAAAATTTTTATCAGGGCGCAATACAGGATAGAGGTTTTATTTTCGGTTTATTCGCTTTACGAAAACGCTTTAGAGGCGGAACAAGAATCCGACGCGATAATAGACTACACGGAACAGTTGTTTATAGATACGGATTTGACGCATTCTATTTTGGCGGGCGATGGGATTACAGTTAATGAACTTTTGGCGGGACCTGTCAGAGATTTAAGCTCTTTTGCGGAAACAAATCAATTGTTCAGGAAAGAAATTAAAATAGTGTTTGAATTTGAGGACATAAAAGAAGATACCCCTGAATTCGGTAAAATGCTCGATATGCATATAGAAAGTAAATAACTGAAACTTTATATGAGCCGGCAAAATTTAAAGGCTCTTAATACAGTTCAAATGTATTGAGAACTTTTTTATATAACGCCAAAAAATATAGAAGAAAATAATACCTGAAAAGAAAGGAAAAAATATGGAAATTAACGAAAAAGGGTATACATTATCAACGGCGAATGAAATCATTGCGGAATGGGAAAAACAACTGCAGAAGAAATTCGGTTCCGATTTTTTTATCAAACCCGAGGGCGTAATAGATAATATTGCGTTTTCTGCGGCTGTTAGCGAGCTGTTGCTGCAGGAACAAGTAGCATATCTGGCAAAACAATTTGATCCGGAAACGGCGGATGGCTTCTGGCAGGATGCTCTTTATGAACGTATCGGCATTAAAAGGTTAGAATCTGCGCGAACTGTATTCACCAAAAAAGTTAAAGGCATTGCCGGATATTCAGGAGCTGCAAAAAGTATAACTGTCCGTTCTTCAAGTACAAACGAAGAATTTGTAAACAGGTCAGACTATATAATTGAAGAAGACGGAACCGCTAAAATAGAGTTTGAAGCTGTAATAAGCGGAATAATAAAAGTGAATGCGGGTGAAACTTTTACAATAGTATCGGCGCCGAACGAAATAACGGGAATATCAGATGAGGATGCCGAGCAGATAGCTGCGGGCAGTGAACGGGAATCCGATATGGATTTCAGAATAAGGTTCAGAAACTCCAAATCCCAGAACGCAAGAGCAACGCGCAACGCAAACATAGCGAATCTGCTTCCTTTTGTCGACGATATGTCGTATTTGAAAATAATTGACTGCAAAACCGATGAAACAATTTCTCCCGGAACTTTGTTGATAATTGCAAAACACAACACAACTGATGAAGAATTTGCAAAAGCGATATTCAACACTGCGGTTGACGGGGTTGCATATTCGGGTGATACGACGGTTATAGTACAGGATTCAGAGGGGCAGGATGTTCCGATAACCTGGAAAAAAGCTCAGGAAGTTCCTGTGGATATATCCGCAACCATAAAAGTCAGAACAGGATATTATCAAAATACTGTTATCGCAAATGTAAAAGACAAAATATTAGAGTATATAGAAAAACGTATATACGGACTGGAATCCAAAATATATGCGACGGAATTTATTGTTCCGATGCTTGAAACAGACGGCGTGGAAGCAGTGACGGAGGTTCAGGTAAAAAGAACGTCAGACAGTGCATTTTCAGACAGCCTGTGCCTGACCCGCGATCAATTCCCCGCATTTGCGTTTGAAAGAATCAGTCTTAACGTGTAAACACAAAGAAAGGAGTAAAAAATGAGTGTTTATGACAATTTAATCAGTATACTTTTCAAACTTCCGGACGGCAGAAGTTTGGAAGAGTATTTTAAAAACGTTTTACTCGTCGGCAAAATCAATACCGGCGATTTGCAGTCCGAGGTTGAATTTCCGTCCTCCGGTCTGAAAAAGTATTCGTCATACGATGAAGTTTTGGCGGATTTTGTGCCGTCATCACAATTTGCACTGGAGGCTAATGCGGTATTTAATCAAAAAAATAACACCCAGACAACATCTCAGATTCAATATTTAATGATTGCGGAGCAGGGTGCGTCAGAATCAGCAGGTGATGCTCTTGATAAGGCAAAAGCTGTTGACGGTAAATTTGCAAAAGTGGTTCCCTTGTCCCGTGAAGCCGCTGATATCAAAGCTTGTGCTGATTGGTGTATGGCAAACGACAGATTTTGTGATTTTGTGGTAACGGATGTTGATGATGCGGCTGAAATTGCAGCGGCTGAAAATAATTATGCTTACGGAATTTTTAGAAAAAATTCAACGGATCCGATAGCCTCCGCCGTTGCTTCTACCTCTACCTGCGGGTATTTTGGCGGAAAAGACGGTGCGGCACAGTTTACCCAGCTTACGGGAATTTTGCCAGAAACTTATTCCGGCGCGGAAATTTCCGAAATGAATTCTAATAACGTTGCCTATTACACAAACGTTTCACCGATTGAAGGGGGCGAAACCGACAGCTTCGGTTACAACTGGATAATCGGTTCCAGAATGCTCGGCGGTGAACTCAGGCAGCGCCAAATGATTATGCATTATATCAAAAAGTCAATGGGCTTGATGGCGCTGGAATTCTTTAATCAAAAACCGGTTTATGACGAAACGGGCAACAATTTGCTTTTAACAATGGCGGAAAAACGTTTCAGAAGTTTTCAGACATATAATCTTGTTATCGCAAATACTGCGGAGCAGACAGGTTATGAATTGAAAGTTACGCCGATAAGAACAGGCTCAAACAGCATTATGAATACCGATGCGGAAGCTTACAACGCTAAAAAATTTAAACTTACCGGCTGCTATTATGACGCAATTGTCGGCGAAAAGGTTGATTTCTTATTCTATGTTGATCCGTCGGATGAACAGGTTGAACAGATTTTAGGTGAATAACAGGAAAGGAATTAAAAAATGTACGATGCAAAAAATATTCAATTTGTGTGGCGCGGAATGACGCTTACCGGCACAGGCGACGACCACGCTTATAATATTATTCAGCAAAACGACAGCTTTACACCTTATAAAGGGGTTCAGGGCGAGGGTTTGAATATTGTAAATAATGCCAGACAGTGGCAGATTACACGTTCTTTTAAGGTTGACAGCCCGTCTTTGCCGGTATTGATCGAAGATAATTTGAACGGCACGGAAGATACACTTGTAGTCCGCGATTTGAATACAGGACTTGTTGATACGTTTTCAAATTGCGTAATTATGAATATTTCAGGCGAACAGGACAGCTCGACTAGAATTGTAACCTGGAATGCTTTGATGAGAAACGGTAAATAATCGGGGGAAAATCCCCCGGTTTGCCCCGGTAACTGTCATCCTGAACTTAGGAGTTTAAAGATAAAAAAGAAAGGAAGAAAATATGACGTTTGAATGTACTGTAGGCGGTCATAAATACGAAACAGAGCCGCTTTACTTTGAAGAATTTACAACCCTCGGGTTTACGGCGGAGGAAAAGATTTATCCGTTTTTAACCTGTCTTATTGCGTGTATGGCAAACGATTTGTCGGACAGCGAGCTTTTAAAGGCGTTGTATAATTCGTGCAAAGATGTTTTTAACCGTGAAGATTTGAAATTGATATCAAACCTTGCGCTTAACCGTGAACATCTTAGAATTGACGGCAGAATTCCAGATAGTCTGGAGTGGGAAAAGCACTGGCAAAGTGTAGGATTTATGGATTACAGGGTTGTTTGTTTTAATTTTATGAGGATGAATCTTGGAAATTTTACGAGTTTGTCCGCACTGTTTCCGGCAGAGTGGACGCAGAGTTTTATCTCCCGCCTCGAAAACAAATTATCAGTGCTGTTTACAGGTCTAAGCGCTCAGCTGCAAAAATAAAAACCGATACTGTCAAAAGATTTTTGAATCTTTTTATGCTTAATAAACAGACCGGATTCGGGGCGTCGTTATCGGAGATTAAGAATATGACGCCGGAAGAGGGTTATTTTTTTGTAAAAAATGTTTCTGATACAGCTCAAAAATTAAAAGAAATGAGGAAAAACCGTGGCAATTGAAGAACTTATTATAAAAATTGTGTCGGATTTTGACGATACGGGCTTTGAAAAGCTGGAAAAATCTCAATCCGATGCGGAAAAATCAACAAAAAAATTATCGCTTTCTTTGAAAAATATACTGTCTTCAGGTGTGACGGGAATTTTTTCGGGTGATTTAAGCTTTTTGCAGGATGGGTTTGAAGATACTGTTTTCTTCCCGTCTGCCGAAAATTTTTCCGAAAAAATATCCGGAACTTCACAAAGGACATCTCCGGAATCTGTACAAACAAAACCTGTACAGACAAAATTGGCGCAAGCCAAACAGGAACAGGCGGGGCTGACTTCTTCTTTTTATTCTTTGCTCGACGGGGTCACCTCAGGGATTCAAAAATTATTTTCTCCGGCGGTTAATTTTTTCCCGGGAGGTCTTTCCTTATTAAAGGAAAATCCGCGCAGAGAAAAAACAAATAAATTTGCAGCCCAGATACCGGACAGAGAAATTTTCGGCTCTGTAAAATTTGATAATTTCTCCGAAATTACAAAACCTTTTTATTTTTTGGAATCCGGCAAAAGTTTTTCCGAATTGAATTTTCAAAATAGCGGCAGCTCCTATAAATTCAGCACATCCGGTGTGTCAAAACTTTTGAAAGAAATTGTTCATAATATCAGCTCATCATACAATGAGTTTTTCGCGTTAAATACGGAAGCCTCAGATCCGTTTATATCGGGAGCATATAACAAAGGTGCAGGTTATTTTGAAAGCAATAACAGTACGCAAAATATTACTGAAAATACGGGTGCCGTAACTTTGAATATAACAGACGGCGCAATACAGATTAACACTGCGTCCGAAAATCCGGAAGCTGTCGGCGAAGCCGTTCGAGAGGCACTTACAGGTGCGCTTGAGGATTTTATATTAAAACGCGGCTATGGAGGTGCTGCTTATGAATAAATTAACTTTACCCGATATTTCTGCCAAATCCGACGTGCGCGTGTCATACAATATTAACGGCAGAGAATTCATGTTTCATTTTAAATGGTGCGAATCATTTTGTACGGTCGATATTTATTTTATAGAAAACAATGTAAATAATTATCTTGTGCAAGGTTTTCCGCTGACATTAGGCACAAATCTTATTGCGCGGTGCGGAGATTTATTAAGCGGGTTTTTGATTTTTTGCAGCAAATACGGAAAATCCGTTGAACCGGCGCAGGATAATTTTCATACGGATTATTATTTTTTGTATTTGGAAGAATAGATTATGAATGAAAAGTCATTTGATTTTAATTTGAATATAAAAACAGAGGCGGAAACCGGTGAAGCTGTTGAAATTTCCGGTTTTGACACGGATTTTGAGATTATAAAGACAAACACATCCGAAACCAACAAGGCATCTTTAATTATCTGGAACCTTGATGATTCCTTGTATCAGGCTTTAACCGAGAAAGATAATCCTGTATGTATTTATGCGGGTTACGGGAAAGAGGAGCCGGCGCTTGTATTCAGGGGATTTATAAGTAAAATTATGAAAAAAACGGGCGTCAAATCTTCAGATTTTGCCGTATTTCTTGAAATTTCAGACGGCAAAGACGTTTATACAAAAGCGTTTATTAATAAGAATTACCGTGATAAGGTGACCACATCCGCGATAATAAAAGATTGCACGGATGCAATGGGGTTAGGCCTCGGGATGATAAGCACAAATTATCAGGGGCGGACTTATAACAGCTACAAGGCAAAAGGATTTGCACATTGTATTTTGCAGAAAATCTGCGCGGTTGCAGGTTTAAAGTTCAGCATACAAAACGGACTTGTGCATATAGTGTCCGAAAACGATGAGCCTGTCGAAGAAACAGCATATTTGTTGAATTCGGAGAATTCAAATTGTCCGAAGCGGTCAGGTAAAAATGAAATGACGATTACAACGTGTTTTACCGCTCAAATTGTGCCTAACGGTTCGGTTAAATGTGAATTTGACGTGGTTTCGGGGCTTTACAAAGTAAAGAGCGTTAAAATATCAGGCAGCAATTACGGCAGGGCAATAATAGCGGAGGTTACGATATGAGGACATTTAATGACGGATTGGATGATATTTTAAACGGATTTTCCGCTTCAATTTTTGTTGAAAAGCCATGCAGGGTAACGCGTGTAAATTCGCAGTATTCGGTTGATATTGAATATTATGACAACGGGATTGCGGATTATTTATACAATGTGCCGGTCAAGCATTTGCAGACGCAAAGCGCGTATGTATTTTTGGGGTTAAAATCGGGTGATTGCGGGACGGTGCGGTTTTTTGATAATGACACGGATGATTATATGAATTCGTCGTCTCAAAAAATTCAGGAAATCAGAACACATGATATCAATGACAATTTATTTTCGGCGGGGTTTTATCCTTTAAAATCGCAGTATGTATTTCCGTCAGGAGATATTGTAATCGGGACATGCTTAGGAGCCGTGATAAATATCACCGGCGAAAGCATAACAATTTCGGGCGGAACAATTAATATTGAAGCCGGCACAGTGAATTTGGGCAGTGAAACCGTAATTGACGGGAAAAAATTTCTTGAACACACGCATTCAAACGGCAATAACGGGAACCCCACGGGCGGTGTGGTATAGCTGAAAGGAGATAAAAATGGATTTGATGATTGAGGGCAGCGCATTAAAAACGGTAAACGGTGATTTGGAGCTTGTAAGCGGCACGGACGAGATAAAGCAGCATGTGATTGTTGCGCTGAATACTTTTTACAATGACAGTCTTATTAACCCGTCACGCGGCATAGATTATGCTCACGGATTGCGTTATGAGGAATTTTTGGAATTTGATATAAAAAAACAGCTTTCGGGTGTAAACGGCATTTTGTCAGTGGATGATTTCAGTATGGAATTTGATAAAACAAACCTGACACTGAACATAACGGCGAGTCTAAAGACTGTATACGGCAGATTAGACATACAAAACACAATAAACAGAGGTTAATTATGACATATAACGTAAAAAATGTTGAATTAGTTTGGCGCGGATTAACTTTGACGGGTTTTGGCTCGCAAAAAGTTGAGATAACTCAATCCGGCGAAGATATGGCAAGCTCAAATTTGTTATACGGGATTTTCGGGGAATGTTTCAGTATACCGAATAACAGGCGGGGCTGGTTTATAACGGCGGCATTTCATCCGTTGAGTTTGTCGTATCCGATATTGGAGCAGGATAATTTGTACAACTTTGAGGATACGCTTATTGTAAGGGATTTGAATACAGGCACGACGGATATATTTACGTGCTGTATGATATATGCAACGGGCAAGAAGAAAGACAGCGACGAGCGGACGGTAACATGGATTGCGGCAAAACGTAACGGAAGATAGGAGGATTTGGTATGGATTTGATTAATTTTAAAGTAGAGAGTTTAAAATCCGTACTGCCGTATTTGCGGCAGAATGAGTATGTCAAGGCAATAATAGATGTAATAAGCGCTCAATATGAGGATTTGCAGGATGCTTTATACGCATTATGTTTAAATTTACATATTCGGGATGCGCGCGGGGTTTGGCTTGATATGATAGGGAGAGAAGTCGGCGCGCAAAGAGATGAAAAGGATTTCGGCAGCTTTTTTTGTGTTAACCGCAAACACATAAACGAAGAAATGCGATTTTACTTTTTATCTTCTGGTGAAAACCCTGAAAGCCCTTTGACGCTTGACGATGCGGAATTTATTCAGAAGATTTTTGCATATATCGGTGCAAATTCCTCCTGCGGAACCCGTAATGAGAATATAGAAATTATAAAAACCATAACAAATGCGGATCACGTTTATATAACCCGTACAGCTCCGTGCAGTTTAAAAATTCAGCTTGCAGGGAGCGCGTTAATACTTACCAAAAACACTATTTCTTATATCCGGCAGGTTCTGGGTGACGGTGTGAACATTGAAGATATTATTTATTAGAAGAAAGGAAAAATTATGAAAGCAGAAGCTGCAATATATTTGCCGATAGAAGATGTAAAGGAACAGACGCCGGATTACGAATTTGCGGAAAAAGCGAATTCCGAAATCAGCACAACATTATTCAATGCGCATATTCAAAAGCTGTATATAAACACCCGTGATTTTTGCAAGAATTTGAGTTACTATTCTAAAACGGAATTAGCGCAGCGATATATTTTGGGGGCTTTGACCAATATAATTAACGGGGAACCGGTGACAAACAGGACAATGCTGGACAGTTTGTTCAATACTTATGCGCCGGCTTTGAATGCGACGTTAGAGCAGACGGGCTATAACAGCATAACTGCAATGAAAGATGCTGCAATGGCGGGGAATATAAACGCAGCGAATTTTATAACGGGTTTTGCAAACGGTTTGAACGCGATAGAGGAGGAAAAGGATTTGCTCCTCAAAAACCCGAAATACGGTGAAGAAATCCCTATTGATATTGTTGAAAAGTGTAAGTTCGGTTATAATATGCCTGCGGTGGAGCATAAAGTTCCATTAGGTAAAAGTGCAATAGATTATATAAAAGACATATCGCCTGTAGAGATGGAGATTGATGCCCATGTAAAAAATGAATATGCGGAAGTTTGGGCAATGAACGACTTTTCCAACAAAATAGTTGATGCAATGCTGAAAAAAGAATTTGTAATATTGAGAATCGGCAAAACTATTTATGAGGATGTGATTGTATTCGAATACGAACCTGAAATAACAAATATATATGATATTACTTTTACGCTTAAGTTAAAATACGGATATAATCTGGGCAGAGAAAGCAGATTGAATCGTGACGGATTATGGACGGTGAATTCGGGTATAAGGAGCCGAGTATTTGAGAATCTGTTCGGGTCTTCCGAATATTTAGGGCAGGGACGTGTGGAAAAGGTGTACCCGTGGGAAACGACCTTGATAGAAAGTGCTAAAAAGACACTGGGGCGCGATAAGATTACAATAGACGGTCAGGAGCTGTAGCCGAACCGTTAACGCAACCGGAAATAGCCAATTTCATTGTAATTGGCATCATATTGAATTATTTTGGAGGCGAAAGGTCGGAAATAGCCAATTTCATTGTAATTGGCATCATATTGAATTATTTTGGAGGCGAAAGGTCGGAAATAGCCAATTTC
>CALVEN010000011.1 GCA_944326585.1 Candidatus Gastranaerophilales bacterium | reverse complement strand
GGAGTCCTTGCCACTGGAGCGAAGTTATAGAAGTTTTCAATGTATTGGCAAGAGTCACGATCTTAAAGCGTCTATCTCCAAAAATTTAATATTCAATTACATTTTCGGAGTCCTTGCCACTGGAGCGTCAAATCTCCGTTGACTTAGACTAACTCACGTATGTCACGCTTTTTATATTACTTAAAAAGTATTCACTTGTCAAATGGGAAATTTAACAAGATAGGATTCAAGTTCGTAAATTTTGTCGGTAACAAGATTAATTATAGCCTGCAGGTTTGATTTTACATCTGTTTCGTTTACTAGCCTTGCTTTGCCGAATAGTGCGGGGTAACGGACGTTTTTACAAAATTCCCGGTTGAATTCTTGTACCGCATTTGTTACATTGGCATCTATGTAGTCTTTTATATCACACAATAATACAAAAAGTTCTGACAGAGCATGCTTTGCTTTTACGATTTTTTTGCTCTCGATAAATTTTTCAATCTTTTTAAGATTTTTGTTCAGAATATAGTAATTATCAAGTAAATTCTCTTTTTTCTGCGGTAAAGTTTTTGTAAAATAAGCCATGGTCTGTTCATAGCCGGATTTTATCAAATCTTCACGCTTTTCTTTCGGATAATTAAAATCAACGACAATTACGTCGCCCGTATTGAGGACTATGCAGTCATATCTGTCCTTCTTGCCGTACAATTCAACAATAAACGACGTCGCAATTGAGGTTATGCAGCTGTAAATTGTATTCACGTAATCCAGTGCATTTCTGTTTGAACCTTCAAAATCCCCTTCAAGTCTGAATTCCAGAATTCGTTCGTCGTCATTTGTAAGATTTTTTGAAAGCTTCCACATAGGTACGCTTTTTTGTAAATCTCCGTCGACAAGCAGGGTATTATTGTATTCCATGGGTTTCATTAACCCGGGCATGCTGCACGAAATTCTCACGGCAGTCGCTATTTCAAAGTCAGGGGTCTCAAATTTTGAAAACTCTTTGCATTCAAAGTTTGATAAATCAGTTGTTATAATATAAAGATTTTTTTTCAGTTCCTTAAATGTTACGGCTTTGTTTCTGCCTTTTTCATAGTTTTCACCGTAAAATTTTTGTTCTATTAAATCTCTTATCCAGTCGAGAAAAACTTCGCCTTTACTCAGGGCAAATTTCGGGCCTAATCCGAATTGAAAGTCCCTGAACAGGTCAAAATTTACATCCAGAAAAATTTCCTTTAATTCATCGGCATTGTATCCTACAGCCATTAATGCTGCTACAATTGAGCCGACTGATGAACCGCCGATGTTTTCCGGTGTTATGTTTAATTCTTCCAGCGCTTTTACGGCGCCTGCATATGCCGCACCGCGGATTGCTCCTCCTCCGAATAAACATGTGTATTTTAAAGAATTATTTACCATGACTTTATACTAGCATAAAAAAAAACGGAGGATATCCGGCTTTTTATTTTTTCGAGGTTGTGTTAAGCTGCCTGAACGCCTTGAATTTCTCTGATTAAGTATTCGGCAACCCATTCAAAATCTTTATTAATTTCGGCTGCTTTTTTCAAATATTTAACTGAAGCATCGCCGATTCTTATAAGAGTCATGGCAACAACACCGCGTTTGATACCTCTTACTACCTGTAATTGATCTACAAGCTGCGGTACAACTGATGAACCTATATTTACAAGTTCATTTTCAAGTTCGTTTTTGGTTGTGTTATCTGCTGTGTCTAATTTACTGAGAATATCGTTTATAGTTTCCATTTTTGTCTCCGTTTCGTACCTTTGTTATTATTATAATTCAAAATTTGTACTATTTCGGATTTCCTTACATAATCTTTATATCTTTATAAAGATATAAAAAAAAACGACCTTTCGGGGTCGTTATGGGAAAAAATCGGGAAATTTTTATGAATATATTTTAAAGGATCTTTCAATATTTTTATCAATAACCGATTTGACCGAATCGTATTCCGTCTGGAGAGAATTATGTTCGGTATCGATATTTTTCAATTCCATATCAAAACGTTTGTCTTTATTTTCGATATTATTCATTGCTTTGTTGTATTCAGCCTCGGCTCTGGCAACAGCTGCATCATCCGTAACTTCCGTAATATCGCTGCAATTTGTATAAATAGTTGATACCCAGTTGTTATTTGAATCAACCTGTTCCATTGTTACAAGCCCGCTTTCAAATGCAAATTCAATCCATTCGTTGCTTGAGGCAAGACCGTCTTCAAGTACAACATAACCTTTTTCCATACGGTTATAAAGGTTTGTGTACCATTGAACTTTTGCATCCGCATTCTCATCAGGATTATTCGTATCAATCCAGCCCGCGGAGGGTTCACCGTATACGTTGAACAATTGGTCAAGTATAAATATCTGTTTTATAACATCAAATTCTTCTGTTAAATTTAATCCCTTTTCCTGAGCAAAATCCATTATGTCTCCGGGATTGCTTAATCTTACCAGATTGTTTTTTATTAAATCATATACGTCTTGTGACAGATTATTGCCGAAAATAAGTGTTGCATATTTTTCAATTGCTTCGTCAAATCTTTCTTTTGCGGCTTTTGTTGCATCATTGTAATCTGCATATTCATCTCTGTTAATAGCACTTGTTATACCGGATTGGAATTCATCATATAATTTTGTAATCATACTTTTTACCGGATCCGGAGTATCATAATAATTTATTACACGAACTGTGTCCATTTTTGACTGGTCATTCAGCCAATGAACGCAGTATGTATATTCAGAGGTTTCACCATCATCTTCTGAAGTTTCTTTTGTTGTAACCTCAAATTGTACTGCTGCTTGATCTTTAGGCAATGTGAAATTGCCATCATCATCAACATTAATGCCGAAATATGAATATTCAAAAGTTGTACCGGTATCTTTGTCCTGGATATGCTCTATATGGTATTTTATATTGCCGTTTTCGTCTTCGCCAAGATTTGTTATTGTTAATAAATCACCTATTTGATATTCTCCGTTGCCTGAGTCCTCAACTTCAATATCACTTTCAATATGTACTTCGCCATTTGAAAACGTAAGGGAGTTTATCATGGCACGCATATCTTTAACCCACTGATTATCATTGCTGATTTTACCTTCAGCTGCCAAATGATTAAGAAAATCAGTAAGAAAATCTTTTGCGGCTTCATAATCGTTTACAGAATCTAAAACTCCGCCGGCAACATACTTGTCATATGCTTCCTGCCATCCTTTCGGTGAAGTGTCTGACCAATTTGTTTCAAAAATGTCTTTTTCAATTGCTTCTTTTGTTGCAAAGTAGTAGTTGTCATCTGCCAGCACTAATTCTTCATAGTAATCGGCAAAGTTGACATATTCAGGTGACTGAAGTGCTTCATTATATCCAATGTTTTTGTCGTCACCGTAGTACATTGCTTCAAGATCTTCAACCGTAAAACTGCCCAGAGTCTGCGTTTCACCTTCATAATCCTCAAAAGTAATCTCTACAGGATCACTGTCAAACGTGTCTTTTGTGAAGTAGGTTGAAGTGTATTCCAAGCCGTATGCGGCAAGATATTCATCCAGACCGCCGCCTGCTTTTTTAATGTCTCTGTATATAGCTGCATCGTGTTCGGAGACCATTATATTCCCGTTTGCATTTACCAAACCGTACTGGTTATTGTATGAACTGTAGCTTGTCAATGAATTGAATGTCAATTTTTGATACTGGCTTTCGCCTGTTGTATCATAATTGGACATCATCATTGTTGCGGAGTTCAAGGCATTAATATAGTCCTCACTGACTTTTGAACTTTCAGTCGCAAGACGCATCTTCGAATTGTTGATAATCTGAGACCTCAGCTCGTTATCAGCCATACGAGATGTTATTGATAATAATCTTGCTTGTGAGGCTGCCATTCCCATAGTTGGCGTCCGTCCTTTCCTGATTGTATCCTTACTACGGTTATCGGCTGTTTCTGCGCAAAACTTTAATATTTTTAGTTATTTTATTAACAAATCGTTACAAACTTAACAATGCTTTTTTAAGTTTTTGAATTTTTTTATTATCAGTTCCTATACCGCACAAAAGCATGGTCGATTTTTCGTTTGTTTTTTCATCTTCTATATTATATTCATCAAACAAGATTTCCGATAATTCTTCGCCTGAAAGCTCAGGAACTTTGATTAAAATTTTTGTCAAATCATCCCCGAAAAATTCGCAGGTATCACACTCATCCCTTAAAATTTCCAATTCATCAAGAAGCTGATCAAGCTTTCGCCGTCCCCACCAGCTGTTGAGGTAATTTACGGTTTCTTCAATTGATGCTAATAAGGGATATGACGGCGACGTTGTATTAATCATGCCAAGAGCCTTTTCAACCCGCAGATTACACATGCAGTGTAAAAGTGCTGTCGGATTAAGCCCGCCTGCAGTTTTATGCAGCGATTGTACTGTAAAATCCGCAATATTTACCGCGCTTTCCGGAAGCCTTTCCGAAAACGGATATAATGCCCCGTGTGCCTCATCCACAATTAAATAAACGTTGTGTTTTTCGCAAATCGATTTAATCTTTCTGATATCGGATACAATACCTTCATAGGTTGGCGATGTAACAATTAAAGCCTTTATATCATAGGCGTTCAGATAATTTTCAATCATATCGGGTGAGGTTTCAGCAGGGATTCCCCAATCTTCGTTCACTTCAACATCATAAAAAATCGGAATAGCTCCCGCAAGTCTTATTGCATTTAAGTGGCACGGGTGTGCATTGTTCCATACCAAAACTTTGTCACCCGGATTTGTACATGTTAAAACTGAGGCTATTATGCCGCTTGTGGAGCCGTTTGTTAAAAATGATGTGGAATTTGTCCCGTAAATCTTTTTCGCACGTTTTTCCGCCTTTGAAAGGGCTTCTGTCGGGTTGTGCGCGTCCGTTTCCGAAATATCAATTCTGTACATTGATTTTAACGGTTTGTAGATGGTAAATTTTTGTGAATGCGACGGAGTTGTAAAAAGTACTTTTTTATTCCGCTTTTTTAAAAGTTTTACCAGACTCATGGTTATTTATTCTTAATTTCGATGTCGCGTTTTGCACAGTATTGAATCATTGTCATTTTGTCGTGGCTTGAGTTGAATTCAAATCTGCCTGATACGGTATATCCGCCTTCGTTATTTTTTTCTATACGAATCGGTGAAAATTTACATTCAATATTTTGTTCTTCGGATAGCGGCAGTGTGATGGTGTAATCTTTTTCAATACTTATATTGTCATTTGTTTTTAACTTCATACCGCCTGCGGATATGTCAAGAGTCGTAATCTTTAATGCATTTCCGCCGTCAAACATGTCTAAATCAAGAATGTATTTGATACGTGTATATTGACGTCTTTGCAAGAATTTATGCTTTGCCGGACTTGCTATTTTTAATGTATTTCCGTTAATTTCTTTTGCGTAAGAGTCAAAATAAAGCGTTCCGTATTTTGTTTGTGTATAAAATTCGCAGTAATTGCTTTTTAAAATTCCGTCCGGTGCGTAATCCAATTCAAGCATGAAATAATCCGGCGCAACCTCTGTTATTATACCTTTATTCGCGAACTTAAAGTCATGCGGAACCATTATTATTCTTTGATCTTTTGAAATTAATTCTCTCATGGGTTTTCCTTTCTTTGAGATTCTTCGCACACTGTAGTCATACTGAGCGCAGCGAAGTATCTCTTACTCAGAATGACATATATTATTATATCCGATTTGTCAAATTTTGTCAGCAACTTAACAAAACACAAAAAAATGCCTCCCAAAATATGAGAGGCAAAGCTGAGCAATCAGAAGAGTTGAGGATTTACATATTCATCTTACAAGATTTTTTCCTCAAAACATTACCTGAAACAGCTAAAATTACAAAAAAAATAGCCCCTTAGCAGGGGCTGTTTTTTTATATTAAATTACTACTCTTTTAAGAAAGATTCATAATTTCTTGCCAGAAGGTGTGTTCTTACCTGATTAATCAAGTCAAGAGCAACACCGACCATGATAATTAAGGACGTTGCACCGATACCTTGAATTGTCTTGATATTGGTTAAATAACTTGCAAGTGACGGTACAAGTGCAATTATACCCAATCCCATAGCACCGATAAATGTCGTTTTGGTTAATATTTTATCCAGTGCTTCCGCAGTCGGTTTGCCGGGTTTGATGCCGGGGATTGATGAGCCGTATTTTTTAAGGTTGTCCGCAATGTCTTTCGGCTGCATATTCGGCATAATTGATGCGTAGAAGAAAGTTAACGCAACAATTAACAAGAAATACAACACATAATAGGTGATTCCGTCAGGACTCAGCCAGTGGTTCAAAGACATAACAACATTTTTTACGGCTTCGGATTTAAAGTTTGCCTGTCCGACAAGACTTAAAACAGTTGACGGGAAAAGCAAAATCGCAATCGCAAAGATAATCGGCATTACGCCGCCCGGATTAAGTTTGAACGGAATAAACGAATTCATACCGCCGTAAACTTTGTTTCCGACCTGTCTTTTCGGATTTACGATAATAACTTTTCTGACAGCTTCCTGCATAACTACAATAAATACCATAGCTGCAAAGAATATTGCCAGAAGCACCGCAAGCCCGAGCTGCAAAGCCGTGCTGTTTGCAACCATTTGAGCTGTTCTTGAAGCGTAAACCGGAATACCGGATAAAATACCGACAAAGATTATCAAAGAACCTCCGTTGCCGATTCCTTTTTCTGTAATAAGCTCCGATATCCACATAACAAGAACTGATCCTGCGGTTAATACCACAATAGAACTTATAAAGAACATTACGGGGTTAACATTCGGCAATACCGCACCCGGTAAATGGTGCAAATAAAGCATGAATATTAATGACTGGAACACTGCCAGCACTACCGTAAAAATTCTTGTGTACTGTGATAATTTTCTTCTGCCTGCTTCGCCTTCTTCTTTCTGCAATTTTTCCAGTGACGGAATTACAACAGAAACAAGCTGAATTATGATTGATGATGTAATAAAAGGTCCGATACCCAGTGCGAATATTGATACCGTACCCAGCGCGCCTCCTGAGAACAAATCAAGAAATCCGATTATGTTATTGCCCTGAGCAATATTTGAGAAAATCTGATTGTTAATCCCGAATAAAGGCATCTGTACACCGAGTCTGAATGCGGCTATCATGATGAAGGTGAAGATAATCTTCTGCTTCAATCCTGATGCCTGCCACATAGACATCAAATCTTCAGTTGTCGGCATTTTAATCCCTTGTGCCATTATACTAACTCAACCTTTCCGCCTGCGGCTTCAATTTTTTCTTTTGCTGATGGTGTTACATAACTTGCTTTAACGGTTACTGCTTTTTTGATTTCGCCGTTGCCGAGAACTCTCAAGCCGTCTGAGGACGGGTGAACTCTTTTAGCTTCTTTCAAAACTTCAAGAGAAACTTCTTTAAGTCCCAGCTGAGCAATTCTGCCAACATTAATTTCAGCGTAATTAAGTTTGTTGATAATCTGGAAGCCTTTTAATTTCGGAAGTCTTCTGTAAGCCGGCATCTGACCGCCTTCAAAACCTCTTTTAGAGCTGCTTCCTGAACGTTGTCCTTCACCGTTATGACCGCGGCAGGATGTTTTACCTCTGCCTGATGATCTTCCGCGTCCTACGCGTTTTGTTTTGTGGGTTGAACCTTCTGCAGGTCTTAAATCTTCTAATGTAATATTTGTCATTTTATTTTCCTCATTTTAATTTACCGCTCGCTATTCACTGTCGTTACACTAGTAACTGTACGCGGTTTGTACTATTTTACCACTTCCAAAAGGTGTGATACTTTGTTAACCATACCCATAATGGTAGGTGTTTCGGAATGCTCAACAACCTGATCTTTTTTTGTTAAGCCGAGAGAGGCAACAACTTTGCGTTGAGCTTCTGATGCTCCGATTAAACTTCTTACGAGTTTAATTTTTACTGTATTTGATTTTGTTTTAGCCATAATTTATATCCTTTTATTTAATAATATTATCTTAAATAGTCAATTACTTAACAGATTAATTTAACAATTCTGCCATTGTTAAACCGCGTTTTTTAGCAACTTCATTGAAAGGTGTCAAAGCCTTTAATGCGTTAATTGTAGCGTATGCCGCATTCAAAGGTGATTTTGAACCCAATGATTTTGCAAGAATATTTTCGATACCTGCAAGTTCCAGAACGGGACGAACAGCGCCGCCCGCGATAATACCGGTACCTTGAGATGCAGGTCTGAGCATTACGGCACCTGCACCTGATTTACCTGAAATCGGGTGAGGGATGGTTGTTTTGAAGATAGGAACTGTGATAAGATTTTTTCTGCCGTCTGCAATTGCTTTTTGGATAGCAATAATAACTTCTGATGCTTTAGCACAGCCGATACCTACTTGACCTTTTTTGTTTCCGACAATAACAATTGCGCGGAAGCTTAATTTTTTACCGCCTTTAACAACTTTTGTTACGCGGTTAATCTGAACAACCTGTTCGGTCCATTCGCTCTGCGGTTTTTCTTCAATTGTTTCAATTCTCGGTTTTTTAGTGCCGCGTGAGCGTCTTTTTGAAGGTTTGCCTTCTTCCGGTTGAAGTTCTTCTGCAGGTTCTTCTGCTTTTACTTCTTCTTCTGTTTCAACAGTTTCTTCGGCTTTTGTTTCTTCAACTTTTTCTTCTTCAGCTGCAGTTTCCGCAGTTGTTTCAACGTTTAATTCGTCTTTGTTTTCTAAATCCATTGATTTTTTACCTTTCATAGTTTAGTGTAAATTCTTTATCGGGTAACGAATACATCAAAAACAAGCTAAAAATTAGCTATTGATAAAATATTCGTGAGTAACTTTTCTGACAAGAACCAATTTATCATAAATAAAAATAAATTGCAAGAGGTAAGGTTAAATATGTATAGAGTCCCTTTCGCGCGAAAGTTTTACCATCAATTCGTCCGCGGATTCAACATCAATAATTCTGTCTTTTGCAAATTTTTTAAAGTCATCGTTATTCTTTTTAGTGAAATCCAGGATTTTTTTCAGTATTTTTAAATGCGCGGGCAGGTTAGTATCTTCCAAAGCAGGCACTTTAAAAAATACTTGTTTTATCATGTCGGTAAGTTTTCCATCATCAAGGCGGCCTTCTTTACTCAGAAATTTCATAACATAATATCCTTTACGCATCATGTACTTATGTAAATCTTTTACGTCTTTTTGGGTTGTAACAACATACAAAGCCTCGTTCGTAAAATTACTTGTATCTATATTATGCAAATCCGCATTGTATTTTAGCCAGTTTTCAGTGCCTCCGAGGTATTTTGCGAGATTTGAAATCAGTTTATCCGATACGTACCCGTAAGGATTTTCACCCACAAAATAATCAACGTCAATTTTCATAACAGTTTTAAATGCAGGAATTATATATTTAATGACTCCGTCACTGTCCTGCCTGTTAAGAGGCAACCTGTATATTCCTTTAAAATTTATATTATTTGTTTGGTTAATCTGCATATTGTTTCCTTGTCATTGTAATTTTTAAAAATTTTTTTGCTAATTGCACAAATTTTTATTCGTAGTCAAGTAGGAGTCTTAGAACAAGTTCTTCCGGCGAATCCAGTTCAACAATTCTCTTTTTTGCAAATTGTTCAAAATCTTCGGTATTTTTTTTGGCAAAATCCATAACTCTTTTTAATGTTTGAAGATGTTCAGGCAATGCCGTATCAATTTCATTTTCCGCAATTTGAGGTAAAAAAAGTTGTTTTAATTTATCTTTAAATGTTGGCTTCCAGTTTTTAGCATAGTTTTTGACAAAATTTTTATTTTTAGATGTATTTGAATTAATATACGAATTTAGGGCGAGAATATCTTTATCTCCGGTTATTATATACATATATTTATTTCCGAAATTTGATACATCAAGATTAAAAGTCTCGGCATTGCTTCTGAGCCAGGAAAGCGAGGCACCCGATTTATCAGCTATATCTTTTATTATGGAGTCAGAAATTATTCTGTAGGGATTGTCTCCGAAAAAGTAGTCAATGCCGCGGTTTCGTGCACGTCCAAACGCCGGAACAATGACTTTTGTCACGTAATCAACATTTTTCTGGTTAAGCGGAATTCTGTACATGCCTGTAAAATTTGTGCCATGGACTTTATTAATCTGCATAGAGTCTCCTTTTAAAATTTAGAAACCCTATAAAGAATTTTTTTTGCTAACCATTTACAAATTCTTCCAATTTATCGAGCATGCATTTTTGGATATGTTCGCATTCGGATTTTGTTTTGGCTTCAAAACGTAGTGTAAAAACGGGTTCCGTGTTGCTCTGGCGGATGAGCGCAAAACCGCCGTCAAAAACTATCCGCATACCGTCTAAAGTTACAATATCCTTGATTTCTGCGCCGAACATATCTTTATGCTCATTAACATATTCTTTTAATTTTTCCAGAACAGGCTTTTTAAGCTCATTTGCACAGGGGAAACGAACTTCGTTTGAGGTATAAACCGCGTCAAAAGGTTTCAAAAGTTCCTGAATTTTGAAATTCGGGTTGTTTTTTTTGTTTTTGGCAATAATTTCAATAATTCTGCAGCCTGCGTAAATTGCGTCGTCAAAACCGTAGTATCTGTCTTTAAAAAACGTGTGACCGCTCATTTCGCCCGCAAGAATTGCGCCGGTTTCTTTCATTTTTTCTTTAATATAACCGTGTCCGGTTTTGCACATAACCGCTTTTGCGCCTGTTTGGTTAATTGTGTCATAAAGCACCTGAGAACACTTAACCTCTGACACAACAGTCGGTTTTTCCCCGCAGGAAGAAATCAAATCCATTGCATAGATTAAAAGCAGTTTGTCACCGGTGAGGGGGTGCCCTTCGGTATCAATAACGCCGATTCTGTCAGAGTCGCCGTCGTATGCAATCCCGACATCCGCTTTATTTTGAACAACCGCATTTTCAATATCTTTAAGTGTTTTTAAATCGCTCGGGTTAGGGTGGTGGTTTGGAAAACGTCCGTCGGGTTCCGAGAACAATTCAACGACCTCACAGCCGAGTTCACGGTACAATTTCGGCCCGACAATCCCGCCCGTTGCATTTGCACTGTCGACAACAACCTTAATACCTTTGCCTGTTGTCCCGAAGCGTTTTTTCATATCTTCTATATAATCCGGAATTATATTATATTCCTTTACAAGTGCGGAATTTGCCGGCATCAGCTTATCAGCCCAGTGAGAAAACGTCAGGTCGCGGACTTCTTTAATCTGTTTTTCGTTAAGAGTCTGATGTTGATAAGTCATTTTAAGTCCGTTATACTCAGACGGGTTGTGACTTGCCGTAATAATCATGGCAGATATAACTTCAGGCATTGTGACTTCCGAATAGTATCCGATAGGTGTCGGCGCAAGCCCGAGATCAATAACTTTAGCTCCCGTTGATGTAAGCCCTGCAATTAATGCATTTCTAAGCGACTGCGAATGCAGTCTTGCATCGCGGCAAACGGTTAACGTCATATCAGACGCTTTTTTGCCGGATTTTTCTTTTAACCATTCAATAAATCCTATTCCGATATTGTAGTATAATTCTTCCGTAATATCTTTTTCGTAAATCCCTCTTATATCATTTTTGCCGAAAGCCTGTTCATATTTTTGCATAAGTCCTCTCCCTCATTGTATAATTATATCATGAAGTTGTGTCATGCAATATTTAATAAAGAAAATTATGCTGCGTGGCTTTTTATTTTGCCGGCACTTGCAGGAACTTTCGTGTTTATTATAATTCCTGTAATCTGTTCTTTCGGATTGAGTTTTTGCAATTGGGATTTGATTAACCCGATTGAATTTGCCGGATTTGATAATTACAGAGAAATTTTCACGGAACCCTTATTCTACAAAATATTTTTGAATACGATGGTTTTTGCGGTATCGACATCTGTTTTCGGGGTAATTATTCCGTTAATTCTTGCGGTAATCTTAAACGATAAAATCAGAGGGTCGGAATTTTATAAAACTGCTTATTTTTTGCCGTTTATAACGCCGATGATTGTAATAGGCGTTGTGTGGCAGTGGATTTTTGACCCGAATATAGGAATTTTGAATAATTTATTACAAATCCATATCAATTGGCTTTATGACACGAGATTTGCCATGCCGGCTTTGATTATTGTTTCTGTGTGGAAGCTTATCGGATACAATATGATTATATTTTTGTCGTCGTTAAGTACGATTAATCAAAGCTTGTTTGAAGCGGCAAAAATAGACGGCGCATCGCCTGTTCAGACATTCAAAAGTGTCACGGTGCCTTTGATGTCGCCGACGATATTTTTTGTTGTAATAATTACGGCAATAAGTTCATTCCAGATATTTGATTTAATTTATCTTATGACGCAGGGCGGACCTTTGGACAGCACAAACGTACTTGTTTATGCGATTTACAAAAACGCGTTTGAATATTTTAACGTAGGCAAAGCATCTGCCATTGCCTACGTTTTGTTTGTTGTAATCCTTGTTTTGACGCTTATTCAGTGGAATTTGCGTAAAAAACTAGTTTATATTGAGGAATAAAGCTATTTGCACTCGTTAAAGTATTCTTTAAATACTTTGACACTGCAGTATTTGCCGCACATTGTGCAGGGTTCGCCGTTATCAATATCCTCAAGGGTGCATTTGTCGATAGCTGCTGCGCGTTGAGCGTTCCAGTCAAGGTTTTTACGTGCAATTGCCATGTCCAAATCCATCTTGTAAGCCTGTTTGTTTCCTCTTGCCAAATCTGCTGCGTGTGCCGCGATTTTGCTTGCTATGATACCTTCTCTGACCTGTTTTGCATCAGGAAGCCCGATGTGTTCTGCAGGGGTTACGTAGCATAAGAAATCCGCGCCGTGATATGCGGCAAGGGTTCCGCCGATGGCTGATGTAATATGATCATACCCCGGTGCAATATCGGTAACCAGCGGTCCTAATACGTACAGCGGCGCATAATCCGTTAAAACTTTTGCAGTTTCTATCATTGCCGGAATTTTATTCAAAGGAACATGCCCCGGACCTTCGACCATTGCCTGAACGCCGAAATCTCTTGCGCGTTTTACAAGTTCACCGAGTACAATTGTTTCTGCGACCTGACCGCGGTCCCCCGCATCCGCAATACATCCCGGTCTTAAGCCGTCTCCGAGCGAAAGTGTACAGTCATATTCGCGTGCGATTTCAAGCAGTTCGTCATAGTATTCGTAAAGCGGATTTTCTTTGCCTGTAGCCTTAATCCATGCCGCAAGCATTGCACCGCCGCGGGATACTATATCCATTATTCTGCCCTGTTTTTCCATTTGTTCAACTACAAATTTTGTAACTCCGCAGTGTACTGTTATAAAATCTATTCCGTCCTCGCATTGCTTTCTTATATCCGAAAATAATTTTTCTTTGGAAAGCTTTGAGATGTCCTTATATTCGTCAATGGCTTCTTTGCCTGCCTGATACATGGGAACAGTTCCGATAGGAAGTTTTGTTGCGGCAATAATTTGTTTTCTTGTGCCGTCAATGTCGGAACCCGTTGACAAATCCATTAAAACATCCGCGCCGGTTGCCTCAATTATTCTGACTTTTTCAAGCTCTTGCTCAACATTTGAACGCTCCATTGAAGTCCCGATATTTGCGTTAATTTTAACTGTCATCCCCTCGCCCACTGCTGTCGGAATTACGTTCTCGCGGCGGTTGTTTTTCAATATTACAACACGTCCCTGAGCAACTTTTTCACGCACAAATTCAGGGGTTACCCCTTCTTTTAATGCGATATATTTCATTTCTTCCGTAATATTGCCTTTTTTCGCTTCAATAATTTGTGTAGTCATAATTTCCCTCTCCTGTTGTTTTTAATTATAACATCAATAAAATTAAGATTTGTAACAAAAATTGCAACACTTGAAATCGTATTTTTCACAAAAACTTTATATAGATAAGAGAGGAGCATTTGATATGTTAGCTATCACACAGGGTTTAACAAGAGCTTCATTGAACTCAATGGATCAGTTGACGTTTGATGAATATGACAAAGACGGCGACGGTGTTATCAGTTATTCCGAATATAATAATTTTGTCGCTGTATCAGGCATTAACAAGGTTAATAAAAAGGCTGAAAATAAAGGATTTGATGTGGAACAATTTGATCCGCAGGGCAGTATTAATTTTGAGAGTAACGGAGGTTTTAACGCTAAAAAATTAAACATTCTTGCATAATTTTTTAAATTATGTAAAAAATTGAATATTTTATTAAAGTTTTTAAATACACATTCCGTAAGTACTCATGTAAGAAGATAATACGGGGTGTGTATTTTTATGAACGAAGATTTTAAAAAAGAAGATGTAATTGTTGAATTAAAAACATTGATTGATGCGGCAGAAGAATACAAGTCTGAAATTGACGCGTATTGCGAATTTATGAAGGGCATGTTTTTAAATACATCTGGTATAAATTAGTCCGATGTGGAATGTTTGCGGGATATTTTTTTCATAAATTGTATTTATGAAAATTGTAATACTCGGCGGGGTTGCTGCCGGCTCAAAAGCAGCAGCCAAAGCGCGCAGACTTTTGCCTGATGCGGAAATAGATTTATACACGGATGATACCCACGTTTCATATTCGGCGTGCGGTCTGCCTTACTATATTCAAGGTAATTTTACCGACTATAAAACGCTTCTTGTACGCTCGCCCGAAGAATTTGAGCAGCAAAACATTCATATACATTTAAGGTCGCGTGCTATTAAAATTCTGCCCGAAGCCAATCAGGTTCTGATACAGGATTTGTCGGAAAACAGGGCATATTTGACGGAATACGACAGACTGGTTATAGCAACAGGCGCAAGACCTGTTATGCCGCCAATTGATAATATTAATTTGAAAAATGTATTTACTGTCCGCCGTATTGAGGACGGTATCAAAATCCGTGAAAAGGCACTGAAGTCAAAGCATGCAACAATTATCGGAAGCGGTTACATCGGAATGGAGCTTCTCGAAGCCTTTGTTGAATTGGGGCTTAAGGTTACTGTTGTTGAATTTGCGCCGTATATTCTGCCTGTTTTTGATAACGATATTTCAAAGCTTATTCAACAGCAATTGACAGGTATTGCTGACGGCAGATTCGAAATTTTGACGTCAGAACTCGTAACTGAACTTTTTTCAAATGATACGGGTGAGGTTACAGGCTTTAAAACAGGCTCAGGAAAAGAATTTAAAACTGATATGGTTGTAATTTGCACCGGTGTAAAGCCTAACATAGAATTTGCAACGGAAGCAGGCATTGCAATCGGCGAAACCGGCGCCATCAAGGTTAATAAACACATGTTAACCAATATTTGGAATATTTACGCCTGCGGTGATTGCGCAGAAAAAACATTTTTAATAGACGGTTCAAAAGTCTGGATTCCGCTCGGCTCCACCGCAAACAAGGAGGGCAGGGCAGCTGCCGTTAACCTTGCAGGCGGCGACGAAGATTTTGAAGGCGTTCTCGGATCTGCCGTTGTAAGATGCCTTTCGCTTACCATGTCAATGACGGGCTATACAGAGAAAAAAGCTTCACAGGCAGGTTTTCAGCCCGTATCGGTCAGCGTTACCAAATATGACAGGGTCGGCTATATGCCTGATGTGAATAATATTACCTTAAAATTAATTGCAGATAAAACGACCGGGCTTTTATTGGGCGGACAGGCAATAGGCGCCGGCGATGCGGATAAAAGAATTAACGCCTTGACCGGCGCTTTAATCGGCAGACTCACGGTTGAAGAATTCACAAAAAACGACCTGACATATGCACCGCCGTTTTCACCGACTATAGATCCGCTTTTAAACGCTGCACAGCTTCTTCTTGAAAAAATCAGAAAAGATTAGATTTGATATATTTGCTGACGGCTTCACCCATTGAAAAACAGCTTGCCTGCACCCTTAACGCTCCCTGTGCCATATAATCCGCAGACAAACATCTGCCCGCCACAAATAAATTATCAATGTCTGCTGACATTAAGCTCTCTATAGGAAGCTCATAATCCTGCACCATATCAAGCGTTGAGCTGTCTTTTTTATCCGAATGAACGTCAACGGGATAATTCGACACAACAACTGGATGTTCAAATTTTCTGCCGGATTTTAAATCATCAATTGTATAAACGTATTTTCCCTTAATCCGCCTTGAAACCCTTATCCCGAGCATATCCGCAATGTTTGATATATATGCGTTTTCAAACCCCGGAAAATATATTCTGCAAAATTCCGCCAGCCTGAATATGTTCTTTCTCGCTAACTGCAAGGCTTTTGACATATTTGCAACGTCCAGAGTCTTTGTGTAATCTATAACTCTCGGGCAATTAAACGCAATTGTAGAGCGCATTCCGGCTACCGTAAATATCTGAAAATAGTTCCTGTCGTGGTCTTTCAGAATACCTTTTGCTACGGCGTCCTCAAACAGCGGACTTAGCGCCCATGTTTTGTCTTTATCCCACGTATAAGCGGTTGATAGGTGTATAAAGCCGTTTATATCCTCTACATTCGTAACGTTTCTGTCTGTATCATATTCCTTTAACCACTCTGCAAAAAGCGGAACGTCCACTCCTCCCATCATAAACCGCAAACTTACAGGCTGATTTTCATTTTCTCCGTCTAAAAATTCGCAGCCGCAAAGTTTTCCGATTTCACAATTTCCCGTTGCATCAATTATATACCTCGCGTCGATAGATACCGATAATGTTTTATTGTTCTGTTCTATCGTTTCGTTATATACTGATAACATTTCTTTTGAGATAACTATAGACTTAATCTTATGTCCGTCAAGCTTTACATCACGTATATGGGTATCAAAATACACTTCCACACCGGCTTTTGCCATAAGTGAATCAAGAGCAATTTTTGTAAGTTCCGGATTAAACCAGCCAGGATTATTTAGATATGTTGCCTGCCCGCCAATTGAGTGCAATTCAGCGATTAAATCATTGTAAAAATCCGTATTGATTTGATGTTCACCGGATTTCATTGCCGGAACAACAAGCGCAGAGGTAATTGTGCCGCCGAGATGTATGTTTTTTTCAATCAATAAAGTCTTTAGCCCGAGTCTGCCTGCCGTATAAGCCGCTGCACAACCGGCTGTTCCGCCGCCAATAACGATTACGTCGTATTTCATTTTGCACCTCTGAATGTTTTTATAAACTTGGAACTCGACATCAGGCGGCTTTGTGCAACCTCTTTTTCATGAGCCGCGATTATAGCCCCGTTATCAAGCGATAATTTTTCGTCCCTATAAACAATACCCGCTTTTGTTTTTATAAGCCCTAAATCGTATTCTGAGAGTCCGTTTTTTATAAGCTCCAATTTTTTCGCGGCAATTGTACCCATAAACTTGTCCTGCTCTTTATTATAAATTTTCCCTGTCCAAAATCCTGCTTGAATAAATGCGTTTCTGACAGCGGCCGAATTTGAATACGTTAAAATTAATCCGTCATCATCAAGATGCTTGTGAAGCTCTTTAAAAAAGTCAACCGTCCAAAGGCACGGACACTTTGCAGGGGTAAAAGCATCCAAAAATATGTAATTATACAAATTTTTATCGCTCAGGATAAAATCTCTTGCATCCCCTATTTTAACGTCCAAATTAAAATCGTTTATTTTCAGGTATTTAGCAGCCTTTTTATAGCTGGTTGATAGATACCTATAATATATATTATGTAAGAAGGCGTTTAAACGTCTCCAGGGGGTATAAACATATCCCCTGTTTTTATAAAACGCGTATAAACGGCAAATATACGGGTCTAAATATTTGCGATATTTTTTTGAGGCGATTATTGAATTGAATTCGTCATCTTCAAAAATTTCCGGATGATTTTTTATTATTTTTTTCAAAAAAATTATATTTATAAATTTATTTAATTTATACTTTGATTTTGTGTGTTTTGATAAAAGTTTGGAAATTTTTTCGTGCTTAAAATTTATCCTGTTGTGAAATAAATTTTTATTTTCACTCCTTATGAACGGTGATAAATATATTAAATTTTTATCCGTATCAATCCCTGTTACGGAAATTTTGCAAAATTTGTTATCGGTACCTATCGTGTCGATAGTAGTATTTAAGGCGGACAATTTTTTGTCAAAATTTTCGAAAAAATAATTCAAAAAAGATTTTGAATTATAACCGATTCCAAAACAAATATCCAAAATTTTTATTTCGTTATGATTTTTTAAAAACGCATCTAAATTGGCAGGCAGAATAAATTTTTCGTAAGCCTCGGATAAAGCGCCGTATGTAGAATGATAGATATCATCGTCTTTCGGACTAAAAAGTCCCACAGAGCCGTCGTTTGTAAAATATGGGTATAATTCGTACATAATGCAATTATAGCTTTATTTTCAAATAGTTCAAATATGTTAAAAATCTTATTATTAGCATTTTTTTATGTTTTTGGTATAATAATTATAAGAGGAAAATATGAAAATAAGCGTAAAAGTGCCGGCTACAGCGGCAAATATAGGTCCCGGCTTTGATTGTCTTGGATTGGCACTGCCGATATATAACACAATTACAATAGAGGAAACTGTTTTACCCGGTACAGGGGTTCAAATTAACGTTATATCCGAAGATGCGGCGGTCGATGAACTGTCTATCGAGCATCTTGCTCTGGACGAAAACAGTCTTGTTTATAAAGCCGTAGAGCTTTTGTATAACTCTATAGGGCAGTCGCCGAGCGAATTAAAGATAACAATACATTCAAACATCCCGATTGCACGCGGTTTAGGCAGCAGCGCATCAGTAATTGTCGGCGGTCTGCTTGCTGCAAACGAACTTTTAGGCAAGCCTGCGGACGAAGCAGCGCTTTTGTCAATTGCAACCGAGGTCGAAGGGCATCCTGATAACATTACTCCCGCTATTGTCGGCGGTCTGGTTATTTCATCTCAGGAAGATGACTGCACAATCGTTTACCGCAAGCTCAACTGGCCTGAAGAGTGGTCTATAACGGTTTGTATACCTGATTATGAGTTGTCAACAGACATTTCGCGTTCTGTTCTGCCAAAAGAAGTTCCGATGAAGGATGCAGTATTCAATGCAAAACGCATGGCAATGTTTGTTGATGCAATTAATACAAAAGACGCGGAATTAATGAAATTGGCGCTGCAGGACAGACTTCACCAGCCGTACAGAATGAAGCTTGTGCCGGGGCTTGAAAAGATTATGGAAAACTTAAGACACGAAGAAAACGTTCTCGGGTGTGTTTTAAGCGGTGCAGGTCCGTCAATTCTTATCATTTCGCAGAAAAACAACCTTGATAAAATTCATTCAATAGTAAAAGATACCTGGGCTGACTTGAACGTAAAAGCGGTCATAAAGACTCTTCAAATCGAACAAAACGGCGCACAGGTCGTCAATAACGAAGATTAAACTTTCAGGGCATAAATTATTCCGCAAAATAGTGCATAATTTGTTTATGCATGTAAGTATTTCGTCCAAATGTGTCGGCTGCGGTGCGTGTTCCGCAATTAACCCTGAAGTTTTTGAAATTGCAAGCAATTTTGCGGTTGTAAACCCGTATTACGTGTCAGGAAACGAAGAAAGCTGCATTGATGCGGCAATAGAATGCCCTGTTAAGGCTATTGATATAAGTGAATAAGCATCAATAATAAAATAGATTCTTCGCTTCCGCTCAGAATGACAAATAAAACAAACTCAAAGCAGTGGCTTCGAGTTTGTTTAAATAACCATTTTATTTATATTACCCTTGCCCTGTGTAGTTCGGGACTAAAGATTTAGCGCCTGCTTTTTCCATTTCTTTGCAAGCTTCGTAATCCTGTTGTGCTAACTGAATTTGTGATTCAAGTGATTCTTTTTCCATTTGCAGATCTTCTTCAACATCTTTCAACGGCTCAAGCTGCATTTCTTTCATCATCTCAACGTAATTTTCAACCTGCTGCTGTTGCTGCATCATTGATGTTTGCATCATTTGCTGCATAGAAGTCATACTATTATTAGCCAATTGAGCTTGCATTTGATAATCTGTAGTTAATGAAGCGTACATTTTTTGAGCTTCTGCATCCCATTTAGTATTATCATTACCATACTTTTCATAGAATTTGCCAAATATGCTTTGTTGCAAAGTGGATAATGAAACATTCAATCCGGTTTGCATACCTGCCATTTGCATTGTACTGAACATTCTCATTGAATTAGTCATTTGTCTTTGCTGAGAATTGATCATTTTTTCCATATTTTCGATATCACGAGTAGCGCGTCTCAATTGTGATTGAACGCTCATCATACGGGCCTGGAGTTGTCGAACTCTCTTGCCGGCCATTAATTTTCCGTATGCGCCTAATAAGAAACCCATGTTTCGTCCTCGTGTTTATCCTCGTTAAATATATAAAGTATATATATCATGTAATATTGCTGTATTTGAGGTGTTTTGTTACAAAAGTTAACATAAGTGAATAAGTAAATAAGAGAATAGGTGAATCAGTTGTATCTTTTATTAATCTGAGCAGAATTAATCAATATCAATTTTTATATAATACTTATTATTACCTTATTCACTTATTCCCCTGCTTATTGCCATAAACCCATTTTTCGTATAAAATTAAGAAAAACGAGGTATTATGTTTAAAAAGAACTTTTGGACAACGAAAAATGTTGTATTTTTAATTTTAACGATAATTTTATTAATTTTTCTGCCGAAAATTTCAGGGATTTTGCTGTTATTTTTTGCGTCTTACGTAATTGCAGCGGCGCTGAATCCTTATGTAAACAAATTACAAAGCAAAATGAGCAGAGGTTTAGCGTCAACAATTGTTATATCAGGCGGTTTGATTGCAGTTATAGCCTTGTTTTTACCGATATTTATCATAGCATACAGAGAAATTCGGGTTTTTGTTGCAATGCTTCCTGAAAAGCTCACCGCGCTAACAAATTTTATTCTGGCTCAAAAATTTAACGGTCAGAGCATTTCGGATATGGTTGATTTAAACTCAATTCTCGGCTCCTCATCAAACATTGCACAGAATATTTTCAGCCAGTCCTGGAATATTACAATGGGCTTTACACAGGTCATTGTTGTAGCTTTTGCAATATTTATGATTGTATTTTATCTTCTGGTTGATAAAAGCTATTTGCGAACGAAATTTTTGGAATTTTTTCCGCCAAATCTTAAAGATATGGCAAGCTGCATACTTTCATCAATTACGTTAAAGGTCGGAAGTTACGTCAGAGCACAGATTTTGTCAATGATAACCGTGGGCGTCATGGTTATGATTTCGCTTATGATTTTAAGAATTGATTATGCGCTGCTTCTGGGCTTGATATCAGGTATTTTGGACATAATTCCGCTTTTGGGACCCACAATTGCGGTTGCTTTGATAATCCTTGTTGCGGCTCAAGCCGGTTGGGTTAAGGTTTTGCTTGCAATTGTCGCATTTTTGATTGTGCAGCAGATTTCAAACTATATGATAAGACCGTTTTTATTCGGAAAATTTATGGCATTACATCCGCTGATGGTATTTTTCTCATTGTTTGTCGCACAGCAGTTTTTGGGAGTATGGGGAGTAATCTTAGCTCCTGCAATTGCCGCAACGGTCTGTGTTTTAATTGATGAATTATATCTTATTCCGATAAACAGGAGCAAAGATATTGAAGAAACAGCAGAATAAAATTTATCTATACAAAAGAAATCCGTATAAAAAAGCCGACTTTAACATGTGGATGGCGTTTCCCGGACCTGAATCTTTTGCACTTTCGTCACTCGGTTTTTTGTGGATGTTTAAATCAATTGACGAAACTGATGATATCAACATTGAGGCAATATATCAGGACACGGCATCAACCCGTGTTCCGGTTGAAAACGTAAGCCTTATGGGGTTTTCGTTTTCATTTGATATGGATATTTTTACAATCCTCGGAATGCTTGACCAGCATAAAATTCCGCTGAAAAGTTCCGAAAGAACCGCCGAACATCCGCTTATTTTTGCAGGAGGTCCTGTTATTACCGCAAATCCTGTGCCGTACAAAGACTTTTTTGACTTTTTTATAATCGGTGACGGGGAAGATTTAAATCTTTTGGTTGCACGAATTTGCAGGGAAAACAGAGAAAAAAATCGGCAGGAAATTTTGCGAATTTTGTCAGAAATTGAGGGAATTTATGTTCCGACCGTAAGACAAAATAGTGTAAAAAAAGTTACCAAACGCCTTGATGAATGTATTTACACACCCGTAATAAGCGAAAATGCGTTTTTTAAAAACACTTTTATTATTGAAGTTGAGCGGGGATGCGCTAACCGCTGCGGTTTTTGTCTTGCGTCATATTTGAATTTACCCGTAAGATTCGTAAGTTACGAAAAAATAATTGATACAATCGAATTAGGACTGAAATACACGGATAAAATCGCACTTTTGGGCGCACAGATTACAGCTCACCCGCAGTTTAAAGAAATTTGCGCGTATATATACGATAAAATTACCTCGGGCAAAAAAATCAGCATGAGTATATCTTCCATGCGGGTTGATTCATTCTGTCCCGAGGTTGTCAGAACTCTTGTTGCCGCAGGTCAAAAAAATACAACCCTTGCAATTGAAGCAGGAAGCGAAAGGCTCAGGAGAGTTATTAATAAAAATCTTACGGAAGATCAAATTTTTAAAGCGGTCGATATTGCGCGTGAAAACGGCTTAAAAGGTTTCAAGTTCTACGGTATGCTCGGACTTCCGACAGAAACCTGTGACGACCTCGACGAAATGCTTTCTCTTGCAGAAAAAATTAAGCAAAGATACAAAGGCTTTGATATATCATTCGGATTTTCAAGCTTTGTTCCGAAAGCAAATACGCCTTTTCAGTGGTGCGGCAGAGAAGATACAAAATCTCTGGAGAAAAAGGTTCAATATCTGAAAAAAGAACTCCACAAAATCGGCGTAAAAGCGCAATTTTCAAGCATAAAATGGGATTATTATCAGGCGGTTTTATCCCGCGGTGACGAAAAGCTGACGGATTTTATACTTAATGCCTACAAAAACGGCTTTAAACTCGGCTCTTTCAAAAGCTCGGCAAAAAATAAGATTAATACAGATTACTATGCGCTCGAAAATTACCCCTATGAAATGCCGCTGCCGTGGGATTTTATAGACACTAAACCAGGAAAAACGTTTTTAACAGAAGAAAGCAAACGGCTTTTATCAGAAAAGCGGTGTGTAGTCTGAATAAACAAGACTTGACCATTTTTCATAATAGCTGATTTGCGTTGCACTGCCTGTACGAATAAATATTTTGGCAATCTTGTTTGCCGGCATTTCAAGCGCAGCACATATTGCCGCCTGAATTACATCTGGATGAGTTACGATAATTACCCTGTTGCCTTCGTTTTGCGCTACAACTTCATCAATAATTTTTTTAACTCTTGCTATGAAATCATTAATACTTTCCGCCTCCAAATCTTCGTCGTATTCCTGATTATTAAACCAGCTTTCAAGAAGATCAGGATATTTGGTTTCAATCTGCTCGAGCGTCAAACCGTTTAACTTGCCGCATTTTCTCGGATGCAAGTCTTCAAGAACAATTGCTTCTTCTTTATAAAGCTTGGATATAACCTTTGCGGTCTGCATTGTCCTGACTGAAGGAGATGTGTATATAACGTCATTTTTCACGGCACGCCTGCGCAAATATTCGGTAATCCTTTCAACTTCGTCCTGCCCGAGTTCACTCAACTGCGGGTAATTTTCAACGTCTGAAAGTCTGTTTTCTTCCGAATATATTGTTGCTCCGTGGCATATAAAAGTAATTTTACATTTTCTGCTGAAATACATATCATAACCTCTTTATTTTTCTTAATTATAGCATAGTTTTGTATAAATTTGTAGTACAATTGATGTAAATAGGAGAGATTTATGAGAGGAAAAGCATTCAAATTCGACGATAATATTTCTACAGACCACATAGCACCGGGAAGATTGTACCACCTGCGTTCAAACCTGCCGGAATTTGCAAAACATGTTCTGGAAGATGCCGATGAAACTTTTGCCTCTAAAATGAAACCCGGTGACTTTGTTGTTGCCGGGCATAACTTCGGACTCGGATCTTCCCGCGAACACGCGCCTTTGATTATGAAAATGGCAGGCGTCGGCGCGGTTATAGCAAAATCATTTGCAAGAATTTTTTACAGAAATGCAATTAATATCGGACTTCTTGCAATTGAATGCGATACGGATTCAATCGATGCCGGTGATGAACTTGAACTTGATATTGAAAAAGGTATTATAAAAAATCTTACAAACGGCACGATTACTCAAATTGAACCGATTCCGCCGGTTATGATTAAACTTCTTAATGACGGCGGGCTCGTTGAACATATTAAGAAAAATGGCGATTTTAAATTGGTTTAGCGCCGGAATATTGACATTTAACCATGCTTGTTGTTAGATAGAGTTACACTCAGTCGAAATTTTCGTGCTGGATTTGACGGCAGAGTGGGGCAGAAAAGGGTCCCGGGAATTGAACGGCGGCGTTCAAAATGTTAAAAGTTATGCGCTATCGGATATAACAATTTCAGACCCCAAATAACCGGAATGAGTAAGGGTTTCAGGTTAAAAATAAATTTTCTGCCGGATGTAAGTAAAAATAAAAAAGGAGAAACAAATGCCTACAATTAACCAGCTTGTTCGCAGAGAACGCAAAAAGCTAACAGACAAAACAAAATCTCCTGCTTTGATGGATTGCCCTCAAAGACGCGGAGTGTGCACAAGGGTTTACACTACAACCCCTAAAAAACCAAACTCAGCACTTAGAAAAGTTGCCAGAGTACGTTTGACCAACGGATTTGAAGTTACTTCATATATCCCGGGTATCGGCCACAATCTTCAGGAACACAGTGTTGTTCTGATAAGAGGCGGAAGGGTTAAAGACCTTCCGGGTGTAAGATATCACATTGTAAGAGGTACATTGGATACTGCAGGTGTTGCTAACCGCGCACAAAGCAGATCTAAATACGGTGCTAAAAGAGCAAAGGGAGGTAAGTAATGTCAAGACGTTCTAAACCGGCAAAAAGAGTACCGTTGGCGGATCCGGTATACAACAGTGTTGATATTTCAAAATTTATCAACAGAATTATGAGACGCGGTAAAAAATCTCTCGCTGAAAAGATTTTTTATTCTACAATGACTAAAATTGAAGAAAGAACCAACGAAAAACCGATGGATTTATTCCAGAAAGCGTTAGCTAATGCAACTCCGTTATTGGAAGTTAAAGCAAGACGTATCGGCGGTTCTACATATCAGGTGCCTATTGAAGTTAAAGCTGACAGAGGCTTTGCTCTTGCATCTTCATGGCTTATTGAAGCAGCTAAAAAGCGCCACGGCAAATCATTTATTGATAAATTAACCAACGAGCTTATTGATGCTTCAAACGGTCAGGGTGCTGCTTGCAAAAAACGCGAAGACACCCACAAAATGGCAGAAGCTAACAAAGCATTTGCTCACTATAGATACTAATTTTGGTTATAAATACAAAAAAGTCCCGAAAGGGGCTTTTTTGTTATTTTAAAATATTTTCCAGATCACTCTTTGCATCTGTTATCGGCAAAATAGAGTATAAATTCATAAAAGATGCCATAACTGCCGGATTTATCACTGTCGGAGGACAGTTTGCAAGGTAAATATTTTTGACACCCTTTTGCTTCAAATTAACCATCATAGATATTGTGTTAGAATCGCATTTTGTAAGGAAAAAAGTTAATTTTTCGGAGTTTACGGGTATTTTGTCAAATAAAAGTTCCAAAACCGAAAGCTGCAGGGGAAAATTGTTCACAACGTTTATGTGAAACAAATTTTTATAATCAAAATCATATGAAAAACTTATTACAAAGCAATCATCCGGCATGTTTTTTAAAAAATTTTTGAAATAATCGTTTTGTTCATAGCTGAAGTTTGACATTCCAAGTATAAACAGGTGCCGCAATTGTCCTGAATTGAACATTTGGGTTAATTCAGTTATTTTTTCTTTAACGTCTTCATAATTAAATCCGACGGACTGCGGCTCCTTGTTCCGCCCTTTTGAAAAGCCTTTTGAGTCATTAGCAGCTTTAATAACCTGTGAAAAATCTTCATCCGATACGCTTAAAACACCTTTCGGCGCTATATCGTCAGTCGTAAACAGTCTGCCGCGGATTAAAAATTCTATATTCTGAGTTGCGTGCTTTGTAAGAAGAATTGCTCCGGGAAACGTCGCAAAATCCAGAACGCAATTGTCGCTTGACGTTCCAAAATGTCCTTTTAAATTTTTGTAATAGTTAAATTTTTCAAAGGCGTGCGCGATTAACAAATCGCCGTGAGTGTACACATCAATATCATTTACCGACTCGAGTACATTTTTTAAATCATTCAGGCAAGACCCCGAAACAAGTATTGCTTTACCGGGTTTTGTTGAAAAAGAAACGCTTGTTTGCGTGATATTGCCGAAACTTTTTTGCTGTGCGGCTTCACGTTTTTTCCACAACCTTAAGTCACATTCTGCCAACTTTTTAATAATTTTTTTAGCCTTGTTTACGGAAAATCTGCTGAAATTTAGTACGGACAAACCTGCCAAAACCTCATCCACAGCCTCTTTATCAGATAAACCGTAATCAAAAAGCTTGACTAAACTCAAAGAAACACTCTTTATTACAACAAACAACAATTCCGAATAGCATTTTTGTTCGGAATCCATTTTTTTGTTTTTATCAGTAATTGTCTTGTGCCCGAGTGCGATTACGTCAGAAAAACTCATATCAGGCGTAAGTTTTAACGTAAGTTTTATATCTTTACACGTAAGATTTTGTGCTTTACATATATTGACGTATTTTTTCCTGATTTTTATAAGGTCACTGTAGCTGCTTATGATAATGCTTAAAAGTTGTTCATCCGAATAACCGGTAGTAGATATCAGATTTGAAATCCCGTCTATAACCTTTGTTTTTATTTCACTCAAATCTTCGCCTAAATTTTCGGACTTTAAAATATAATAACTCATTGTCCTGTATATAACCAGCATAACTTCCTGAAAAGATGACACTGCCGGAAATATCGAACACATACCGCGTCCGGTGCATTCATTATATTCAAATAAATTTTCCCTGTTATACATATCTCAACACCTTTTTGTCATGTATGCAATGATATCATCTGACTCGTACATTTTAATATTATTTTTACTGTCATATAAAAAAGGTACCTGATCAGACCCGCCCAAATCCAGAAGTTTTACATGATTTTCGGGGTCAGTTATATCAAATTTATTGTACGAAATATTATTTTCTTCTAAAAAATCCATTACTTTCCTGCAATACGGGCAGGTTTCCAAAACATATAAATCAATCATAAATGCCTCCGCAATTTAATTATAAAAAATACACCGCTTAATAAATCACCGCATTGTACAGCAATCCGGCTAATCTTGCATGCTTTAATTGTTTATAATAAACTTTGAAATATGAAAAACATATTGGTAGTATTCGGAACCCGTCCGGAGGTTATAAAGCTTGCTCCGGTTATACTTGAACTCAGGAAATATCCGCATGAGTACAATGTAGTTATTTGTAACACCGAGCAGCAAAAAGAATTGTCAAACCAGACCCTTGAATATTTCGGACTAAAAGCTGATATCAACCTTGACTGTATGAGAGAAAATCAGTCGCTGATTTCTGTTCAAAGCAGAATTTTGACAGCACTGGATAAAGTTTTTGAAGAAAATTCGTTTGACGCAACAATAGTGCAAGGTGACACAATGACGGTTTTGTGTGGGGCGCTTGCAAGCTATTACCGCAAAATTCCCGTATTCCACGTAGAGGCGGGTTTAAGATCTTATGATATTTATGAGCCGTTTCCGGAAGAAATTATGCGCCAGATGACAACCCGCGTTGCAGAATTGAATTTTGCCCCTACTAAAAAAAATAGAGAGGCGCTTTTAAAAGAAAATATTTCTGAGGATAAAATTTTTGTTACGGGCAATACAGTTATTGATGCGCTTTTTTGTTTGTCTGACGAGGTTTTAAATAAGGCTGCGGAATTCTTTCGTAAAAATCAAATTCCTGTTGATGATAAACTCGTTTTAATAACGGCACACAGGCGCGAAAACCACGGGGCAAGAATTGACAGGATTATTGATGCGATTGAATATCTTGCAAAAGAATATTCGGATCATACTTTTGTCATTCCCGTGCACCCGAACCCCAATGTGCACGATAAAATTCATTCACGGCTCAGCAAATACCCTCAGATTAAATTATTAAAGCCGCTTGATTATCCTTATCTTGTGTATTTAATGAAAAATGCCAAATTAATTTTGACAGATTCCGGCGGAATTCAAGAAGAAGCCCCCTCTTTCGGCTGCCCGACACTTGTAATGCGCTATGAAACCGAGCGTCAGGAAGGAATTGACGCGGGAGTTTCGGTGCTTGTAGGCGCGGATTATGATAAAATTATTGACTACAGCGAAGAAGTGCTTTCCAAATCAAAATCAGGCTCAAGACTTCAGGCTCAAAACCCTTACGGTAACGGAAAATCTTCCCAAAAAATTGAGAAGATTATCAGAAATTATTTTGCAAATTGAATTATTATAGCAGAGCTGTAAAATATTTTTGAGACTATAGCGAAGCCGGAGGCGGGAGCGTCGTCGAAAAAATATGTTTACAGCTCTAGTCCAACATATTATCTTCTCGCAAGCTCTTTGTAGTTGCGTCTTGAACGCATCACGGAGTATGCATTGTTGATTTTGCAATTGATTTTAGGCATGCTTGCAAGCTCTTTTTGAAAGTTTCTGTACAATTCAATTTCGCGGTCTTTTATGTCTTTTTTGATTACAATTGAATTTTCATAATCCGTTATAGCTTTTGCCGATCTTACAACTGCCGCCAGTATTGCGAGTACGGCAATTGACCACAAAACTTTTTCAACGGGAAAACGTTCGCTTAATATAACTGGTTCACCTGATGAAGTTTGCGCCATTATCGTGGCTTTTGCGATGTCTTTTGCCTGAATATAAACTTTCAATTCGTCATCCGCAACATTTTCAACAATCAATCCGTTTACGCTTGCAGTACTTTTGTAAATTGCATTCACGGAAGACGAAGTCGTAATACCTTTTACATCCAGAGTAATATTATCGCTGCCTTTTACCGTTTTTTTAACTTCAGGTAAAGCATCGGTTTTCAAAATAATATTGTAACCGTCATCAGTACCTTCAACCACAACTGTTCTAAGATAATTCTCAGACGCATTCGCGACAAGTCCCATAAATAGAATTGTTAATACTAAAATTATTCTTTTCACAATTATCCCCTAGTCTTTCTCTATTACTATACTAAAGCCATGTCCTCAATATAACATCAATCCAAAGGTTTATCTTAAGCTAAATCAATGGTTTTAGATTTTTTGTTAACGATTGTTACAAAAAATATCCATGCTGAAATTGAAGATTTTTTATAACCTTTATATATATGTAAGACGAACGAGGTATTAAGATGATCACACTATCAAAGCCATCAAAAATGGATAAAGGATACGTTGCTGAAGCGCAAAAACCGGCAGAAGCAGTTGAAACTGCAGGCTCTCTTGCAATGCTTTTTGAAAACGGATTAATGACAATGGGTCAATATGATGAATTTATCTCAAGCAATCCGTTTGCCGTAGATTACAGCATGTATTCAGATAGTGGTGATTCAGTTGCAATGGGCGGATTTTTAAGCAGTTTTTCAAATGCGGTATCAACTCTTGGCGGAGTTTCCGCAGGCGGTTTTTCAGGCGGATTTTCAGCCGGAAGCTGCGGAGGCGGTTCCTGCGGCGGAGGATTTTCATCAGTCTGCTAACAAAAAAAGTTTATTAAATACATCAAAGAGCGGTTATAAAAACCGTTCTTTTTTGTTTAAATAATATTATGGAGAAAAAATATTACGTATACATGCTCCTGACAGAACGCAATACTCTATACTGCGGCTACACGGATGACGTAGAAAAACGCTTTAAAGCGCACCTTGAAGGTCACGGCGCCAAATATACCCGCGCCAATAAACCCGTTAAAATCGTATGGCAAAAAGAATTTAATTCCAAATCGGAAGCACAAAAAGAAGAATACCGGATAAAGCGTCTTCCACGCGCAGAAAAAGAAAAATTTATAACCCGCTAATGCTTTATTTTACAATTTCTCCAATTTTTTATCAAGCTTTTGTATGTATTTAAGCTGTTTTTCAAGTTCTTTTTCACCTTTTTTAATCTCTTTTTGCAGTTCTTTAATTTTGATTTCCCTAAACTCCGCCGGAGCCTCATTAAACGTTGTTGTGCCGCCCAGATTTTGCTGTTTAAGGAAATCCTTACGCTGTTCTTTAAACTCGGCATCCATTTGTTTTATTTTTTCTTTATATTCAAGCTCCATTTGCTTAAAATCAGCCTTTTCTTTTTCTTTGGCTGCTTTTTCCTGCATTTTTTCCGTTCGTTTCAAAGCTTCTTCTTCCTGCTCCAAAATTACGGGACGAACAACCCCGTCTTGAATAAGTTTAAAACCGTTCACACTGAGTTCTATGCTTTCGGGGTCAAAGGTCAAGAGTCTGGATTGTTCACCGTGCGAATCTACGCTCCAAATTCCAAGAAAAACCGGTTTTCTGCCGGTATAAGCATAGCCGTATGCCGCAATTCTGTGCGGTTCATCCTTTAAAAATCCCAGAGGATAAATATCCCACCTTGCGTTATCAAGATTTAAGCCTTTGTTTTCTTTCCAGTAATAAATAATAGCATCGCGAAGTTCAACGAGATTATAGGAAGTTTGTGTATCAAAGTCGTAGACTATGGCATTTGTTTTCCAGATACCGTCTTGTGAGCTGCCGATTTTTTCTTTAATCAAAAGCTTTGTTCCGTCGGATGAAAAATCAACGGGCGTGAGAGTTCTGAAAGCAGTATTATTATCAATGGATTTTTCGGTTGAAACAATAGGCTCAGGCAGGCGTTTTTTAACATTTGCTAGCAAAAGCCTGTTTAAAGGCGATTCGTTTTCCTCCAGCTTTATTATAAACAAATCCGCTGCAGTCGACGCGCTATTCGGATAATAATACACAACCGGATATACCATTATGGAAAAATCAGGAGATGCGATTCCCTGCCCGTTGTACTGGCGCATTTTATAAAATTGTTTTGTAATATTAAGTTCAGGACTTCCGGGCGGATCATTATAGCGCACGATTTTATATGTCGGCTGCGGAACGTATTTCATATCCGAACCTTTTTGAATTTTCGGAATTTCTATATCGTCACGGGTTTTGTCGCGATATGTTGAAAGTGACTCGTATTCTTCAACCGTCATAAATCCTGACGGTTTATAATCAAGTTTTTTACGCTCGTATTTTTCTTTCTCTTCCTGTTTTAAAACATTATGTATATATTCCGCTTCCCTGTCTCTGGCCTCTTTTTTTCGGAAAGAAAATGCCGAAACACTCAGCGAATTCAAAAACAGTATTAGAGCTAATAAAAAAATCCCTTTGCGCAACTTTATACCAGACCCTCTTTCATCGCGGTTGCAACGGCTTTTGAGCGGCTTTCTACATACAATTTTTGCAAAATACTGTGAACATGGGTTTTAGTTGTAGACAAAGTAATAACGAGTTTTTCGGAAATTTGAGGATTACTCATACCGTCAACAATCAACGCAAGAACTTCCATTTCGCGTTCAGTCAAGCCATACAAGTTTTTGCCGAGTTTGTAATTAATAACGCCGCGTTTTCTCTCCACATCTGACGATTTTCTGATATTTGTAAGCACGATTTTTGCAATTGCGGGGTCAAGCCAGCCTGCGCCTTCTGACACTGCAATAACCGCAGCAACAGTCTGTTCGGAGGTTGCACCTTTTGTAATATATCCGTCAGCACCCGCTTTAAACGAATCAAAAATATCATCTTCTTCTTCACGTGAGGTATACATCAAAACTTTTATATCGGGATTGGAATTTTTAATTTTACGTGTGGCTTCAATTCCGTCAATTGTCGGAAGCCCTATATCCATAATAACGACATCGGGTTTGAGTTTTAATGCTTTTTCAACACCTTCTTCGCCGTCAGCTGACATGTCCGCAATTTCTATATCGGAATTTTTGGATAAAATTACCGACAGCCCCATTCTTGCCATATCGTGATCTTCTACAATCAAAACTCTTATCTTAGCCATTAATAACCTGTCTTTCCTTAACTGAATTTTTCACAACGACGTTCGGCAAAAGAAAACTGAATTCACTTCCTTTTGTCATTTTACTCTCTAACCAAATTTTGCCGCCGTGAGCCTCTACAATTTGTCTTGATAAATATAATCCCAAACCTGTTCCGGTTGACCTTTTCTTGCTTGTTCCCTGAGAAAATCTCATAAATAAATGCGGTATATCCTCTTTCGGAATCCCGTTTCCGTTATCTGATACGGAAAATATAAAGTCACCCTCCTGCGCTTTTGCAAAAATGACTATTTTACCATTCTTATTAGTATAGTTAACAGCATTACCGCAAAGGTTTATCATAACCCTTTTGATTTCAGTTTTGTCCGCATAAATGTTAACTTCATCATCAACATCACAATCCAAAACAAATTCAATGTTTTTATGCTCAGCAAGCGGTTTTAATTCATCATAACACAGTTTAATCAAATCTTTTGCACAGAATACTGTCTTGCAAAGTGACAGTTTCCCGCTTTCAAATTTATAAACCTCCAGCAGTGCGTTGACAAGCCCGAGCAAATCCTCATTGCTTTGAAGCATAGTAGACAAAAGCACCTTTTGTTTATCATCAAGCTCGCCCAAAGATCCGTCAAGGAAAAATTTCAAAGTTTGGATAGCTGCAAGAAGCGGCGTTCTCAAATCATGCGTCAAAGTCGCAATAAAATCATCTCTTAACCTTTCGGTATCTTTTTGCATACTCACATCGCGAATTACACCGACATAACGCGCCTTTCCTTCAGACGATATAAGTGCAAAATTGATTTCTACCGGAATATTTTTATCACTCAAAGAATTTCTGATAAAGCAATCTCTTATGAGAATTTCGGATTTATCCGGACCGAGTCCGAAAATACCGCTTTTATTTTTGCCGGCTTTGTTAAAGTCAACATTATCTGAAAATGCGATTTCCTGCAATTTCATATGACAGAGTGCCTGTGATGAAAGTCCTGTCATATTTTCACACGCAGGATTTACCTGTTCTATAATACCGAGATTATCAATGATAATTATTCCGTCCGCGCAGTAATTTATTATTCCGCTGAGTTTTGCGTTCGCATCAGACAATTCCGCGGTTCTTTCTTTTACCATTTTTTCCAAATTTTCCGAATAATCTTCTAATTTTGACTTGGCATCTTCCAATTCTGAAATTTTTTCGCGTAAATTTGACAAAAGATGACTTCTTTCTATGCCGTTTCTAATATTAATTATCAAGTCGTCATTATCCCACGGCTTTTCAATGTACTTATACAAGCCGATTTCGTTAATTGCCTTTATTGCATTTTCTTTGTCAGCATAACCTGTCAGAAGAATCATACTGACTTCGGGATGAAGTTTTTTAGCTTTTGTTAAAAACTCCAGACCATTCATCTCAGGCATCATAAAGTCTGAAATTATTATATCCGGAGTTTCTGTTTTTAAATATTCAACGGCTTCTTTCGGGTTGTTAAAAAATGCAGCGTCATTAAAACCTTCAACTTTAAGCAAAGTTTTGAAAGCTGATGTAACCATTTTTTCATCATCGACTACTACAATCTTACCCATAACACTATAATAATAATCTATTATTGTGTTAAAGACAAATTGTTTACAAATTCGAAATATTTAATTGTATTCGTGCTTGTGATATTCACGCTTTGCAAGTTCATCATTCAAAAGATACAAAGACGCCTTTTCATCGCCGAAAAGTTTAAGGCTTGTTATAATGTCGCGTGCATTTTTTTCTTCTTCAACCTGTTCTTTCAGGTACCAGTTTATAAAATTACGCGTTGCAAGGTCGCATTCATCCATCGAAAGATTTGCAATAGATTCTATTGATGAAGTTACATAAAGTTCGTGATCAAGAATTTTTTCAAAAACCTGCAAGGGTGAGGTGAAATTCATATCGGGCACGTCAATTTGTTTTAATTGAACTTTTGTATCACGGTCAATCATATAGTCAAAAATTATCATACCGTGATCGACTTCTTCTTTTGCCTGAACCTTTGTCCAGTTTGCAAAACCGTACAAACCCATATCGTCAAAATACGCAGACATTGCAAGATAAAGATACGCGGAATAAAATTCTTTGTTAATTTGTTCATTCAAAATATTTTTTACTTTATCACTAATCATTTTTGCCCTCCCACAGCCCGTGAATATTACAATATTCATAAGCCGTAATGTTATCTTTTGTTGTGTCAATTATAATTTCCGGCGCCATACCGGGTTTTAAATATTTAAGACAAACTTTTTGTCTGTCGTCGGAAATTGTTTCAATAAATTGAATATAATGTTCGTCAATCATAGGATGCGGCGTTGAACCTACACGGATAATCAATTCGCCGTTTTCATTTTGTTCAAAAACCGGAATATGTTTTTCCAAGCCTTCGTTTTCATTAATTTTAGGACTTAATAATGTCATAGGTTCCCCGCAGCATACAAGTTCGCCATGACCTTCTATTAAGACCTGCACAATATTTCCGCAGACTTCACAGCGGTATATTTGTAATCGTTCTGTCATTTTTACCTCCCTTATTCGGAGAATAATACACTCAACTGTCTTTTCCATTGCCCTGTTGCAGGAAGCCATTAATATAATCTTTAAAAATCTTAATATTGTAGCAAAAAAAATAATCACTCGTTTTAAAATAATGTTATGAAAATTTCTGCAGTCTCAATTTATAATCCGAAATTCACCTCTGAAGGGAAACGCACGGACATTTCAAATCCGTTTTTGTATACTGCTAATCAAAATTACAAGCCTAAAAATACTTTTAAAGAGCATAAAATTGAATATATCGGAGGATTAGTTGCAGCCGGACTTGCAATATTATCATTAAAAAAATTTTTTGGCAGAAACATGATTCCGCAATCGGTTGTAGAGCCCAAAAACAGACAGTCCGCACTCAACAGGCTTATTTTCGGCGGGAGAACAACGGCTATGATAAAAGAAAAAATTCTGTACCCGATGAAAGCTGTATTAATGGGTGATAAAAGACTTCTCGACGCTGATATGAAAACCGGTCTGATTCTTGCAGATACAGATGAAACAAAACTAAAAACCTATATAAAAGCAATTTTATCGCATGCACGGGCTATTGATATCCACGTGGAAGAAATAAAGTATCCTGACAAAAAGCACAGACTTAAAGAGGTTCACAAGGCGCTTAATAACGCAATAGCACACTACAAATCAACAGGCGAATGCGCAATTGTGAATATAGGTGACCTGAGCCGCATAAGCAACCTGAAAGTCGGAAAAATGGAAAGCTGCTCAAACATTGAAAAACGTCTTGCAGAAACTCCGAAAGGAGTCTTGTGGATAGCAAGAACAACTTCATGCGACAGTCTGCCTTATTTTTACAACAACCTGCCGACATTAAGCTTAAAAATTGTTGATTAAATAATTTTGTGCTATACTAAAAACAAGCCGCGCTCCACGGGGAGTTGCGATCTCTTGACCCGAAGCTTACGCGGGGTGCAGAGCCTGTTGTGAGGGTTTAAGAAATATTGTTGATATAGATATAATCGTTGACGTTTAAACGTATTGCGGCGTAAACTGTCGAACCGTGTCAGGATGGAAACATAGCAGCACTAAGGCAACCTTTGCGGGTGTGATATTTTTAAAAAGAGATTAGATTTATAAAGACTTTATTTTTTCAAATTCGATAGACAGTGGCGCGGCTTTTTATTTTAATTCGGTTTCTTTTATATATCTGGGACGCGCTTTGACCTCTCTGTATACCTGTCCGACATATTCACCTATTACACCGAGACAGCATATTTGTATTCCGCCGAAAAAGCATAGCAACAATATTGTCGTTGCCCAGCCGTTCGGAGTGTTATGCAGAAATATTTTTTCAAAAATTGTTTCAAGTCCTATCAAAAAACTGACAAAAGCCATAATAAATCCGAGAATCGACACGATACGCAGCGGCACAACACTGAATGAAGTTATACCGTTCAGCGCAAGCCCCATAAGCTTTACAAAATTGAATTTTGACTCACCCGCCATTCTCGGTTTAACGTCAAAATTTACATATTCCGTTTTCAGGCCGACATCATTAAAAAAACCTCTTAAAAACAGATATTTTTCAGGGTACATTTCCATAATATCAAGGGCGCGTTTGCTTACAAGGCGGTAATCCGAATGATTTAAAGGAATTTTAGCACCCAGCATATTCATCAGTTTATAAAACATTACGGCTGATGTTTTTTTGAAAAAAGTATCAGTATCACGGCTGTTTCTGATACCTGACACGATATCAGCACCGGAAGTAAATTTATCGACAAAAGTTTCTATTGCAAACTCATCCTGCTGCAAATCCGCATCAATAGATACCGCACAATCGCAGCCTATATCCCGAACCCCTTCATATCCTGCAATAAGCGCTTTCTGATTTCCGAAATTACGAATAAATTTCAGACCCTTTACAAGAGGATTTGCATTATGAAGTTCCTCTATAATTTGCCAGGTTTTATCGGTTGAACCGTCATCCACAAAATAAAGATAGCTTTTTTCACTAATTTTATTTTTATCCGACAGAATACGCAAAATTTCCAAAAGTTTTTCGGCAGTAGAATTAACGCACAATTCTTCATTAAAACACGGAATAACTATTGCAAGTATCGGTTTAAACTCACTCATTATTTTTATACTATAATATTTGTATAATAAATGCAAGGAATTTTTTATGGGGAAAAAATTTATACTGAATGCCGATGATTTCGGCATGACAAAAGAATTAAATAAAGCTGTGCTTGACGGCTTCAACAACGGATTTTTATCCTCAGCAAGCCTTTGCGCAAACGGTAATGCCTTTTCTGCAGCCGTAAATGATATTCTGCCAGATTGTCAGGGGCTGGGTATCGGAGTGCATTTGAATGTTATTGAAGGAAAACCGCTTACAGACTGCAGACTTTTAACCGGTAAAAACGGGCTTTTTGACAAAGGATACCTTTATTTTATGCTAAATTCCGGCAAAAAAGAATTTTTGACGGAGCTTGAGAATGAATTCAGAGCACAAATTGAACTGGTTAAAAAATATTCAAAACCCGATCATATTGATTCTCACGTTCATATTCATGCAATTCCCAAAATATTTGAACTCGTCTGCAAGCTCGCGCAGGAATATGAAATTCCTTTTATAAGGACCCAGCACGAAAAAATCTACACAGTTCCGGTCTTTAAAAAACATCTGACTCCAGCATATTTTATTAATATAATTAAAATCCTGCTTTTGAATACATTCACACGTATAAACAAAAAGACTCTGACCGCATTCAATTTATCGACAAACGACTACATATTAGGTGTCGGCTACACCGGCATGATGGATTCTTTAACAGTTGAATACGGATTAAAAAATCTGGACGAAGATTGTATTGCTGAAGCTTTAATCCACCCGTGGTGTTTTTCCGGCAAAAATTCCCACACGGAAGAATTTGCCGTAACGCTTGATAAAAAACTTGAAGATAAAATTCGCAGACTGGGTTTTGAAGTTACAAATTACAAAAATTTAAACCTATGAAAAAATACTTTGCAATCGGCATAATTGTTTTACTTTTTGTTCTGTTCGCAATTTTTACTGTTTACAGACAAAAATACACCCCTGTATTAAATCTTATAAATCCTGCAACAGTTCAAGTTGACCTTAATAATAACGGAAAAATTGACGACGGTGAAACAGTTTGTATCCCTGAAACCGAAGTATTTTCTCTTTATGATAAAGAAAAAGCGCCTGCGTTTGCAAAAGAATTCAAGCTTACAACAAGAGAAATAATCACTCTGGGTTATATGGCTGACAATTATGCAAACAGCATACTTTTGTCAAAGCCGGTCAAGGTTAAATTTACAGGTAAAATTACGCCCGAGTGCAAATACGGCGATGTTTACATTAATAATAAAAATTATTCAAAGCTTTTGCAGGAATCAGGATTTGCGTCATTAAAAGGTGAATTTATAAAAGAAAAATTCCTTGAAAAATTAAAATTTACAGCTAAGAATAAACTTGTTATTTACAATATAAAAAGCGGCAAATATCACAATACGGATTGCAAATACGGATTAATGAGTTCAGATTATTCAATTATTCCCGAAAGCCAGCTGCCCAAAAACGCAAAGCCCTGCAAATATTGCAGAATTCACCCTGAAAAAAGCACAATTAAAAATAACATAAAACCACCGGACAGTACCGCAGCATCAGGAAGTATCAGATTAATCCTTTCAGATTTTACCCAAAAATTAAAACCTGACAAAAACTGCGACACACAAGGCTGTACTGCATTGTGTGATGAAATAAACAAAGCACAAAATTCAATAGATTTGGCGGTTTACGGCATGAATATCGTACCCGCTGTGTATGAGGCTTTGTATAATGCACGAAACAGAGGCGTAGTTATCCGAATGGTTTATGACAAATCATCTTCAGATAAGGATTATTACACCGAAACAGAACAATTTTTAAAACTCATACATCAGTACAAATCCGATTTTATTGCGGACAAACCCGGCTACACAAACAAATTAATGCATAATAAATTTGTTATTTTCGATAACGAAACAGTATTTACAGGTTCTATGAACCTTAGTTATTCAGGACTTTCAGGCTATAACTCCGACGCTGTCGTGATAATTAACTCAAAAGACATTGCAAAACTCTACACTGCAGAGTTTGAACAAATGCTATCCGGAAAATTTCACGAACTTAAGACAAAGCCTGATCTGCCGTATAATTTCAATTTAAATGGGTCCAAAATAAGCGTTTATTTCTCACCATATGACAAAACATCCGAAAAAATTATTCAGATAATCGACGGGGCAAAATCCTATATTTATGTTCCTGCTTACTTAATTACTCATGAGAAGATTACATCGGCACTGATTCACGCAAAAAATCGAAATGTGGATGTAAAAATCATAATTGATGCAAACAGCACAACAACCCGTAATACAAAATATTTGGTGCTGCGCGAAAACAAAATTCCCGTAAAAACAGAAAATTACGCAGGCAAACTGCACTCAAAATCAATGATAATTGATGACAAATACATAATTCTGGGCTCAATGAATTTTTCAAACAGCGGTGAAAATAAAAACGATGAAAACACACTCGTCATAGAGAATTCAGAGCTTGCAAAGAGTTACCGAAAATTTTTTACATACCTCTGGGCAAAAATACCTGATATATATCTTACCCGAAACGCCAGAGCCGAAGGCAAGGATACAATCGGCTCCTGTACTGACGGAATTGACAACGATTTTGACGGATTAACGGACTTTGAAGATTCCGCGTGCAAATGATTATCTAAAATTTTATCAATATCTCAGTAATTTGTAATAATTTTTGCGTCAACGTTTTTTTGTGCGTTAATGCTGTTAGATAAACTTTTTGCAAGCTCGGCAGCGGTATTTGCCGTATAAAATTTTCCGCTTGTGACAAGTGCCGCACATTTAAGCTGTTCCAAATCTTCATCGTCATTTATGTTAAAGGCTATGACGTCAATATGGATGTCTTTTCTTGTTTTTACAAGCTCAATTGCGTATTCGCACGGGCTTTCATCACAATTTTCACCTCCGTCCGTTAAAAGTATAATTCTCTTTTTGCCTGAAAAACCTAAAAAATCGTTTTTCACTGCCTGCTTTAAAGAATAAGTAATAGGTGTCATGCCTTTAGGGGAAGTTTTATATAAAGATTGAGCGATTTGTCCTGCACTTGCAGCAGACACAGGCACAAGAAGTGTTGACGCGCGGCACGCATCCATTGCTGTAAATCCGGATTTATGCCCGTAAACTCTTAACCCTATCTGAGTTTTCGGATTTATATTCGGTAAAATTTTCGCCATTGTGTCTATCATTAATTCGACCTTTTCTTTTCCTTCCAAATACTCAGTCATACTGTTTGAAAAATCCAGTATAAACAATATTCTTTCTTCATTTTCGGACTTAAGACGATAATTTTCAGGACTGTACACTCTGTATTCGTCAGCGCGAGCACATCCAAATATACACAATATAACAATCAAAATTAACCTCAACATACAAAAATTATCGACCATAAATTAAATATTTTCATTTCGCGTTTGCCTTAACCTGATTGACCTTTATTTTTTCTTGCAATATCATAAAAATACTATGAATAAAGATTTAATTAAAAAGGCAGAGCAGACCTTAAGGGAACAATTTGAAAAAATAGACGATATAAGAGATTTCAATCAGGAAAAAGTATTAAATGCTTTTGTGAAAAATAAAGTAGCGCCCGAGCATTTTTATACGGTATCCGGATACGGGCATGATGATTTGGGGCGGGAAGTTCTCGACAAAGTATTTGCGGATGTTTTTAAAGCCGAAAAAGCCATAGCACGCATACACTTTGCCTCAGGAACCCATACTCTTGCCTGCTGTCTTTTTGGTAACTTAAGGCCGGGCGACAAGCTTGTATCTGTTGCCGGGACGCCCTATGATACCATGCTTGAAGTTATAGGAACCGCAGGCGATAACGATACAAAGGCAGATTCATTAATTGCTCACGGTATTCAATATGATGAAATTCCTCTCAAAAACGAAAATGAAATTGATTTAGAGGCTATTGAGCAAAATATTGATACTGCTGTTACAATGGTCTTAATTCAACGTTCAAAAGGTTATTCGACAAGAAAATCTCTTACTGTTGAAGAAATCGGAAAAATTTGCGAAATTGTTAAAAGAAAAAATCCTGATTGCATATGTTTTGTTGACAATTGTTACGGCGAATTTGTACAAAAAATTGAGCCGCTTGAAGTTGGGGCAGATTTAATAGCAGGCTCCTTAATAAAAAACCCGGGAGGGGGAATTGTGGAAGCCGGCGGATACATTGCGGGTAAAGAAAAACTTGTTACACATGCGGCTAACCGACTTACAGCCCCGGGAATAGGATTTGAAGGCGGTGCAATGTTTAATCAGCACAGATTAATTTTTCAAGGTTTGTTTATGGCACCGTCTGTTGTAGCAGATGCCGTTAAAGGTGCTGTTCTTGCCGCTAAAATTTTTGACGATATCGGATTTGAATCTTACCCGAAATACAACGACGAACGCTCTGATATAATTCAAAATATTATTTTCAATGCACCGGAGCCGCTGGAACATTTTTGCCGCACTATTCAGTCGCTGTCCCCTGTTAACGGATATGTTACCCCTATTCCCGAGTACGTCCCGGGATACGAAGACCGGATAATTATGGCGGGCGGAACTTTTATTGAAGGCTCTACCATAGAATTATCGGCAGACGGGCCTATGCGCCCTCCGTACGTTGCATATATGCAGGGCGGGCTTAATTACGCTCACGTTAAAATTGCACTTAAAAAAATACTTGAGAAATATTATGCTTAGCTGTAAATGTTAAGTTTTTTTAAGTTGTAAATAACTATTAATAACTAATTCTCAAGGATTACATGATTTCAAAATATTAAAAACTTTGACAATAGAAATTTTGTGGTATGCTGTTAGTAAATCTCATTATAGAGTGTTTAAGTTTATAGATATTTTAGGAAAGGTTCAGGTTATGTCATTACCAAACGTAGCATATTTTTCAATGGAAATCGCTATGGATCAGTCATTAAGCACTTATTCAGGCGGCTTAGGATTTCTTGCAGGTTCACACATGTTATCCGCAGGATATCTTCAATTGCCGATGGTAGGTGTTACAATGCTCTGGTCATACGGCTATTATGATCAGAGAATTGATCATAAGGGACAGGTTGAAGTTGCATATATAAGAAAATATTATGATTTTTTGACGGATATAAACGTAACAACGGAAGTTGATATATTTGGCGAAAAAGTCAAGGTAAAAGCTTATAAAGTAGAGCCGGAATTATTCGGCACATGCCCCGTATATCTTTTAACAACTGACATTGACGGCAACAGCGACTGGGCAAAAAGCATTTCTTATAAACTTTATGACGGCAATGAAAAAATAAGAATAGCTCAGGAAACTGTTCTTGGCGTTGCAGGTATCAGAATACTTCAGTCTGTCGGATACAATTTTGACGTAATCCATATGAACGAAGGACACGCACTTCCGGCGGCATTTGAACTTTTAAGACAGTATAACGGCAATCTTGAAGAAGTTAAAAAGAAAACCGTATTCACGACACATACCCCTGTTGCGGCAGGCAACGAAGTACACTGGGTTGATACTCTTATGGAAGGCGGATTTTTCGCAGGCTGTTCAAGAGAAACCGCAGTTAATCTTGGCGGTGAAAACTTCTCATTGACAGTTGCGGCACTCAGAATGAGCAGAATTGCAAACGCAGTGTCACAATTACACGGTCTTGTTGCGAACAAAATGTGGGAATGGGTTGAAGGCAGATGTCCTATCCGTGCAATCACTAATGCCGTAAATCTTCATTACTGGCAGGATGAACGCATAAAAGAAGCTCATACACCGGAACAATTACTGGCCGTAAAACGCGAAATGAAATGCGAATTGTTTAAATACATTGCAAACGTTGCAGGTAAAAGATTTGATCCTGATGTATTAACAATTACATGGGCAAGAAGATTTGCGGATTACAAACGTGCATGGCTTATTTTAATGGACAGAGAAAGAATTAATAAGCTTTTGGACGAAAACAAAATTCAGATTATCTTTGCCGGCAAATTCCATCCGGATGACGTTATGGGCAAAGAAATGTTCAATAAACTTCTTAACCAATCACATACATTAAAAAATGTTGTTGTGCTTCCGGGTTATGAATTACAGTTGTCAGGAATGCTTAAACGCGGCTCTGATATCTGGTTAAATACACCGTTAAGACCGTTTGAAGCATCCGGCACATCAGGTATGTCCGCAAATGCAAACGGCGCTTTGCACCTATCCATTTATGACGGTTGGACTGTAGAAGGTACTTTCAACGGAATAAACGGCTACACGGTTGAATATCCGGAGCTTGATGATGAAATGCCGTGGGAAGAACGCCACTGGAAAGATCACGATTGCTTAATGAATATCATTGAAAATCAAATTATACCTACATACTATGAAAATAAAACCGAATGGGCAAGATTAATGAGGCAGGCAATCAGAACATCAGAAGCCTACTTCAATTCAGATCGTATGGTAATAGAATACTATAACAGACTGTACAAGCCTATTGCTCACGATGATTCCTGTGCAGGTACAACAAAAAAAGAGATGAAAATCTCTGAAACTCCGACATTTGATGCCTGGACTTTCTCAAATATTAAATAAAATATTGACTTTTATGAATATTTCATTAAAAAGAGATTACGTTGTGTAATCTCTTTTTTCTTGTTATCAGTGTATTATGGCGTTTATTGTAACGAAATATTAAGAAAAAGAATTAAAAAATTAAAGAAAAAAATAAAACTGCCGTAAACATGAGCACAAGGAAAAAATGAAAGGGAACAAGTCATGGGTATGGCGGCATCTCAGGCCA
>CALVEN010000010.1 GCA_944326585.1 Candidatus Gastranaerophilales bacterium | reverse complement strand
CAATAAATGCGGGATGACGTATAAGGATTGTCCAAGCTCAAGTGTAATGTCCTGCCTTTGGCAGTGCGGGATGACGTATAAGGATTGTCCAAGCTCAAGTGTAATGTCCTGCCTTTGGCAGTGCGGGATGACGTATAAGGATTGTCCAAGCTCAAGTGTAATGTCCTGCCTTTGGCAGTGCGGGATGACGTTTATAGTTTGTAGATTTATTTTTTCACAAAGATTTTTATTTTTTTGAGATGCTGAAACCAGTTCAGCATGACCGGAGGTTAAGCTAACTGCCCCCCCCCCCTGAATGAAAAGTAGTTGTTATGCGTATTTGCGCCCATTTTTTAACCTCCAAAATATTCTGTTACGGGTTTATTATATCATGTTTTTAGATTTAGGGCAATAATATTTTTTCATACGGAACGGTTGTCTGGCAGAGCCTTTTTGGTATAAATTCAACTCCGTATTTTTCCGCTATTTTGTCAATTCTCGGTGATGCGGAAATTATTACAATTTTTGTGTTTTTGTATTCAGGATAAAATTGGATTTGTTTTATCAGCCATTCACCCGCGTTTAAGGGTAAAAAATCCGGCTCCATCTGCATATCCGTGAAAATTATATCAAACGGCTTGTCTATATTTGCCGATAATATTTTGTCGCTTTCTTTTGCGGAATTCGCAGACAAAATTTCTATATTATCTTCGCCTAAAATGTATTTGATGTTAAAAATATGGTGCCGTACCCAGCTCGGGGAATCATCAACAACTAATATCTTTTTCATAAAATTATTATAACATAAAAGGGCGGATTTCCCGCCCTTAAAATTAGTCTTCAATAGGAATTGTTATAACGTAGGTATCGCCTTTGCGTTCTTTTGTCAATTTGCTTAAATCAACGTTGTCGCCGAACATATAGCTTTGTGTGAATTCAACCAGTGATTTTCTGTCCCCGAAACCGTGGATACCGGCTGCTTTTACTGTTAACAGATTGCCGTTTGTTTTTACTTCAACATTTTTTTCGCTGTCGTTTAGCGGAACCAAATCTACCAGAACTTTGTATTCATCGTCATCCTGTTCAAGTTTTATGATGTGATTTGCACGCTCCTGAAGTCTTTCTGTCCCGTGAAAAGCTTTTTTGAACGCTTTTTCCATTTCTCTGTCGCGTCTTTCAATAGCTCTGTCCATTCTTTTCATTTGATTTACAGGATTGAGCATGGCTTTGAAATACCAGTCCGTAACTACATAAAATGCCAAAAATGCACCTATTAAAGCCATAAGACCATATAACAAATGTTTTAAAATCGGATGGCGTTCAAATTCACATTTTCTGTGTTCATAATTGTTGTTTTCTTCCATAAGACTCTCCTTTCTTATTGAATTATATTATTCAAACTCCTGTATTTTGTCCATAACCGACGTGACTTAATCCTGTTGCGGAATATTATATAATGTGGTAAAATATATGTAAAGAGGAAAATGGTTTATGGCAAAAATTTTGGTAACTATGCCGGATGACTTTTTGAATAAAGTTGACGGACTTGCATTAACAGAACAAAGATCGCGCAGCGAATTGATTAGAGAAGCTTTGAGAACTTATATGAGAAGAATTTCCGCGTCTCAGGCAAAGGCGGCATCAACTAACGCTGAAAAGCTGGAAGAGCTTATCGGTTAAATTCTCTTACAAAAGCGTCTACCCATTTTACAAGATGGGTTAATTCGTACGGTTTCGGCATATATAAATCCGCACCGCAGTTCAAAACTGTTTCTTTATCGTGAAATATTGATGTCACTATTAATTTGGAATTTAAAAGTCTTTCGTCGGTTTTCAATTTTTTACAAAGATCCAATCCTTTTTGTGATTCAACATCCCCTGCATCAAGAATAATAACCGCCGGAGTTGTTTCGTTGTGATTTTCTATAATTTCATACCCCTGAAGCTCCAGAATAGTTTTTAAAAGTGTATTCATTGCCTCATCCGGCTCAATTATTCTGACTTTGTTATTATAAATTTTTTCCATAACCGCATCTTGAGCAGTAATTTTAGGACATTCTATCAAATAGTTTGACTGTGTTGGTATATGCGCCATATTTCGTGTTTGAACAAGTGCGTTAACCAATTGTGAAACATTGGTAAAATTGTTAAATTCATTTGTTACAACACCTATTGTTGTGTGAATGAATTCACCTCTTCTGCCTGCAAATTCATCCCCTTGCATTATCATATATCCGCGGTTTACATCTTCATATGAATAAAATTTCGGTGATACCGAATCAATTGCAAAAGTCAGATAATTTGCTATTTTATCTGCTTTGTACATATCGGTGAGAATTAAAAATTCGTTGTCAGATACAAGCCCCAGATAGTCATCTTTATTCAGTGCCGATTGAATAATTGCGCAGAAAGTTTGGATTAATTTATCGGAGGCAAGCTCTGTGTAAGTTTCTTTATAGCTTTCAAAATTGTCAATGGTGACAAGTAATGCCGCCCATTTATTTTTTGATTTTATAATTCGTTTGAGCGCTCTTAAGGAATAATTTTTGTTCGGTAAAAGCTTTTTGGAATCAAGGTTTGATTCAAATTCGCGTCTTAGATGCGCCTTTATCCTCATTACAAACTCTTCGGAATTTACCGGCTCGCTTATAAAATCATCCGCACCGTTTTCTAAAACCTTTAAACGGTCGTCAACTTCTGCAGATTTTGAAATCGCAATAATGACCGGCCGCATGTTATAAGTCAATGCCCGAATTTTTTTGCAGTAATCCGAAAGGTCACTGTCTATGCTGTCGGAAATAATTATTACATCAGGTTCGGTGTCTTGAATGGTTTTCATTGCCGATATAAGGTTTTTTGATACAAGTACAATATTTGTATCATTCTCCAGTAACTTTTTATATTTGGTTGAAAGCTCACGCCTTTTATCTATCAACAATGTTACCGATTGCATTTTACCCTCGCCTGTTCTTCAACGCTTTTGACAGGAAACAAAATTTCAAATGTGGTTTCGCCGTCACCTGAAATGACTGATATCTTGCCGTCCATTTTTTCAACAAGATTTTTGGTTATGTATAGCCCCAGTCCGCTCCCTTGAACTTTTCTGGTCAGGGGGTTGTCTATTCTGGAAAATTTTGTGAAAATTTTGTTGTAATTCTCCGGCAAAATTCCTACCCCGCGGTCGGTTACTTTTATTGAAACGTAATCTCCGGCAGGTTCGGTTGTAATTGTTATTGTCGTGTTTTCATTTGAATATTTCGCGGCATTTTCTATTAAATTCGTCATTATTTGCTGGAATTTATCTTTATCTACAATTATATTCGGCGTGTTTTCATTGAAATTAAATTCAAATTTATGCGTCGGATATGCTGTTTTTATGATATCTATAACCGGCTCAATCAGCGTTTTTAAATTTGCTTCTTTAAAGATAAGAATTTCTTTTTCGGAATGCAGTTTTGTGACGGAAAGCATATTTTCCACTAACCCGATAAGTCTGTTGGATTGATCTTCAATAATCTTCAGGAATTTTTTCTTGCTTTCGTCATCCAGTTTGTCCCATGATGTCAGCATTGTCTGGGCAAACCCCCTGATAGATGTCAGAGGTGTCCTTAATTCATGACTTACGGTTGATATAAAATCTTCATAGTTGTCCATATTTTGATTATAACAAATTTTGCTGCGTTTTGCTCAAAATTAACAATATATTTATAAATCCATAATTAAATAGTCAAGTTCGTTTATTAATTCTCTGAATTTTGTTTTAATAATGTTATTCAGTTCGTTGATGTGTTCGCATTCTAATTCATTTTCAATGCAATAGTTAAGTGCTTCCAGCATTATCTGGTACAGATATCTTACATGGCACAGTTCGTTAAAAATCGTTGTCAGTTTTTTATGCATTGCCTTCATAAAAGTTTACTATATTAACTCATATATGTAATAATTATTACATATATGAGTTAATTATAAAATATTTAACTTTATTTGTCAATATTTATATAATTAAATAATGGAAACAAAAAATTATTTAAAATCAATATTAAAATTGCATAATATAAGCATGAAAAAGTTGGCTGAAATGCTGACTGCCGCAACCGGTAAAAAATATACTCAGGGTGGCATAACATCACGTATAAATCGTGATTCAGTATCATTTAAAGAAGCAGCAATTATTGCCGATATTTTAGGTTATAACCTTGAATTTGTTAAAAAATAATTTTTAAAACACGTCAGTTTTAATAGGGTTTTTGAATTTTGTAATATTTGCCTGGAATAAAAGATCAACTTTACCGACGGGGCCGTTTCTGTGTTTTGCAATGATGATTTCGGATTCGCCTTTGGATGCGGCTTTTGCAACTTCTGCTTCTTCGTCATTTTTCTTGTAATATTCGTCACGGTAGATAAACATTACAATATCCGCGTCTTGTTCAATTGCACCTGATTCTCTCAAGTCTGACAACATCGGACGCTTATCGGTTCTTGATTCAACCGCACGTGACAATTGCGAAAGTGCGATTACCGGTACATCAAGTTCACGCGCAAGAGTTTTCAAGCCTCTTGATATTGCCGAAATCTGCTGCATACGATCTTCGCGGCCTGAACTTTCCATTAATTGCAAATAGTCTATTACAACCAAGCCTAAATCTTTTTGCTCCATTTTTAATCTGCGGCATTTCGCCCTTATATCGGTTAAGGTACAGCCGCTTGTATCGTCAATAAAGATAGGTGCATTTGCAAAATCGTTCATTGCATTTACGATTTTATCCCAGTCTTTTTGGTTCATATTACCTGTTTTAATGCGCTGGGTGTCAACTTCTGCCTGTGAACACAACATACGCTGAACCAGCTGTTCCTTTGACATTTCAAGTGAAAATATTGCAACGGGAACTTTTTCTTTTATTGCAACGTTTTGCGCAATATTAAGCGCAAACGCAGTTTTTCCCATTGAAGGACGTGCCGCAAGAATTATAAGATCTGATTTTTGAAGTCCGCTTGTCATGTTATCAAGTTCATAAAAATCGGTTCTTAAGCCGATTAATTCATCCCTGTGCTCATAACGGTATTCCATTTTCTGGTAGGAGTTCATTACCAGATCTTTAATGTGGCTCAAATCCGTAGTAGCTTTTTTAGATGCAATGTCAAATATTAATTTTTCGGCATTTTCCAGTGATTCGTCAATAGGATTCATATCGTATCCGAAAGATACTATTTCGCCGCCCGCATTAATCAAGGCTCTTTTTACGGCTTTTTCCTGTACTATTCTCGCATAATATTCAATGTTTGAGGTTGTAATTGTTTTGTAGCTTAAATCATTAATAAATGCACGTCCGCCGACAGCTTCAAGTTTTGAGTTGTAGCTTAATACATCGGATACGGATACAAGGTCAATGCGTTCATTGGTATTAAAAAGCTGGAGCATGGCCTCATATACATATTTGTGTGCGGGTTTGTAAAAACTTTCGGGTTTTAAGGTTTCAACAACTTTTGTCAAAACATCGGGGTTTACAAGAATAGCACCCAAAACCGCTTCTTCCGCTTCTATATTCTGCGGCAGAAGATTGCCTTCGTTTATTTTTTCTTTGACTGCTGGCATGCCAACCCCTTTCGTATTTAACATGATATAACAACAAGATGGAAATTTGTCATGCGTATGTTAAAATATGTTTTGATTATGATAGAAAAATTAACAAAACTGTTAATAGAAAAAAAATTAGTTATATCAACTGCAGAATCTTGTACCGGCGGGCTTTTAAGCTCTGTTTTGACGGATGTATCCGGCAGTTCCGCATATACAAAGCTTAATTTTGTAACTTATGCAAATGAGGCAAAACACGAGGTTCTGGGTGTAAGCATGGAAACTCTTGAAAAGTATGGAGCAGTCAGCGAAGAATGTGCAAGAGAAATGGCAGAAGGTTTGATGAAAAGAACCGGCTGTGATATAGCACTTTGCACAACGGGAATTGCGGGTCCGACCGGCGGAACGGTTGAAAAACCCGTAGGACTTTGTTATATATCTTGCAAATATCAAGATAAAACTTATGTAAAAAAAGTTCTATTAAATCCGGATATAGAAAGATGCGTAATGAAACGACAGTTCGCAGATCATGCCGTAAATCTGGCGTATGATGTATTATCCGGCAATAATATCAGCAATGATTTCAGGGTTTTTCTTCATTAAATGATCTGCAAAAATTTCCGTATCAAGTTGTGTGATTACAATTGACATTAAATCATTAGGAAGCTGACCTATCATTTTAATCAATTCTTCATCTTCAATGACGGTCATGGCTTTTACGATTTCGGGTTTTTGTTTGTGTGTGTCAATCATATTTGTATAAGCTCTTGCATCAATCAGCTGGTAGAGTTCAGGATTTTCTTTTGCCAGAGAAAGTGTCAACTGTTGTTTTTGTGTAGGTTGCAGACTTGTGAGTGCTTCTTTGTATTCCAGAGGATTAAGGTTGCCTACTTGTTTAATCATTGCAAGTTGGTTTTGATTTTCGACTTCTTCACCGGTCACGCTTTCAAGCATTTGAGCGATATATTCCGGCGGAACAGATTTCAAATGCTGCAAAACTTTGTTTTTGTCCAAATCATGGTAAGTTAGGATTTTATCCAGTTGTTCTTCAGGAACAAGACTTATAACTTCTTCTTGTGAAAACAATTGAAGAACGGTTTCAACAAGTTGTTCGGGCGGGATTTCTTCAAGCATTTCCAGCAGTTTGTCCTGAGTGAAATACATAAGTCCCTGAACAAGGTCATTATGTTCCATAAGCGGAAGGAATTCTCTCAATTGTTGTTCATCCATATTCATAAGGATTATGAATTTATTATTCGGGTCAGCGAGTTTAAAAATTTCAATAAGCAGATTAACATCAGTCAATAATTCACTGGCCAATTGAACCGCAAGCGGGTTGCCTGCAGCGGTTTCCGCCTCAATTACTTCTTCAATTGATTTACCCTGATAAAGTTCAAGTTTTTCAGCGGATAAATTCAATTTGCTTTGAAGATATGCGATATTGGTATCAATAGCAATAGACATAGTTAATCCTCGATATATATAATAACGGTTTTTTAAGCCGGCGAATTCAATGCATGCGTATATTTGTAACCTTTCTTAACATTAAAATTTTAATCATCTACTTGATTTTAAAAAATGTCCATGATAAATTAGGAATTGCCGAAATACGGGCTTCAGGTGTTAGAGCACTGTGCCGAACGAGACAACTAAGTGTTGTCGAGTGAGAGGCCTGATAAGGGTCACAGCCCAAGGGTTGATAAAAAAAGTTTTTACAATAGAATAGAAATATACGGGCTGCTAGCTCAGGTGGTTAGAGCGCACCCCTGATAAGGGTGAGGTCGGTGGTTCGAGTCCACTGCGGCCCAGATTAAAAAAGACAGGTTTTATACCTGTCTTTTTTAATCTCTGTAGTGTGAAGAATGCATTAAATTTTTAGAGTTTTTCAGTAATAGGTTTCTGGGACATTGAAACAGAGAAAATTTAATAAAAAATCAAACAGACAGCACGATTGAGGCTGTTTTTTAGTATTGAGATGTATGGGTCTTTTCTTGCACTTAAGTACTCTTTTCTTGCACTCTTTTGCACTCCATTTGCAAAATTTTAAAACCACATTAGGCTAAAATCAGCTTGGTGTTTGGAGTTAATCCTAGTGCAATAAAGTGCAAAAAGTGCAATTTTATTTTTGCTTACAAATTGAGATACCCCAAATTATCAATAAGATTTGGATATTTACGCAATTTCTAATTCATACCCTAATTCATGGAATATTTTTACAATGGTTGAAAATTTAGGTTCTTTTTCATTTTTGAATAAACTGTATAAATGAGTTCTGGACATCCCAATTTTCTTTGCAAAACCTGAAATTGAATTTCTTGATTTGATGGCAATTTCTAATGCTCGATAAAAAGAATTAAAATCGCCATCTTCAATATAATCTTTTAAACTTGTATTTAGATATAATTTAATATCTTCATCAGTTTTTAAGTCGTTAACTATATAATTTTCTAAATCTATTGTATGTTTTAATTCTTTCATTGTAAGTTTCTCCATTCTTGAAGTATACTTTTTGCTTTTAGGATATCTTTACTTTGTGTTGATTTATCGCCACCATTAATAAGTAAAACTATTATATTATCTATTTCAGTATAATAAATCCGATATCCGGATCCAAACTTAAATCTTAGTTCAGATATTTCATTGTCTATTTTCTTATGGTCTCCAAAATTATTTTCCAATAACCTTGTTAACCTGCTTTGTATCCTAATTTTTGTATTTTTATCAAGCGAATTCATCCATTCAATAAATGGTGCTTTGTCGTTTGCTAATTGGGCAATTTTTACAATTCGCATGTTCATATTAATAGTGTAAACTATAGCAGACACTTTGTCAATTTTGGAGTAATTATTCTTAATAAGTTCTTAATAAAAAGTTTTGAGCAAATGACTTGACTTTTATTGCTACAAGAGCGATTAATGTGTATGTAAAAGTTAATAAGGAGGTATTAAAAAAGAACAAATTAAGCTAAATTAAATTTTAACTGAATAGATATGGGCTGATGGTCCCAGTCCACTGAGTGCATGTATAAATATATAAATCTATATATTATGAACCTTTATTGGATGCGAAATTTTTGCAGGTTAATAATAGGTTTCTGAGACATTGAGACAGGGAAAATTTAATAAAAAATCAAACAGACAGCACGATTGAGGCTGTTTTTTAGTATTGAGATGTACCGGTCTTTTCTTGCACTTAAGTACTCTTTTCTTGCACTCTTTTGCACTCCATTTGCAAAATTTTAAGACCACATTAGGCTCAAATCGCCTTGGTGTTTAAAGATAAGCCCAGTGCAAGAAAGTGCAAAAAAGTGCAATTTTAATTTTTGCTTGCGAATTGAGATACCACAAATTATCTAAGAGATAAAGATAAAGTAAGTTTTTGAAATAATATTTTTGATTTACAATCGGTGTAATGGAGGTATTTATGCTTGAAGCTATTGATATTAATTTTGATTTTACAACTGATACTCCCCATTATTGGGAAGATTTCAAATCTGGCAAAAGTTGTAAAGACCCTGATATTTGGAGTCCAAAAATGAGAGAATATCAACAGTTATTATATAGCAAACCTTTGCCTAATGGTGATTTTTTAAATTTGCAACAAGGCAATAACCCTGAATTTAATTATTTATACTGGAAAAATTTTCGATTTGGAAGTGATTCTATTATCAACATGTATATTCATCATAAAGGATTACAATGGTTAATTAATGATGTAAAGAAACAAATAAACAATTTCGAAAACATTAATGAAACATATTTAAGAAAAAGTTATACTATTGGCGGTGAAATTATTTTCCCCAAGAGGACATGGTCTATAAATAGATTAAGAGGTACTAATGCTAAGATTAAAGATCGGTTTGATTTAACTTTGGAATGTATAAGACGTTTTTATAATAACGAACAGAATCCACTATATAATGTCCTTAAAGAGGATTCAAATTTCTTTGAATTATTTGTTGATTTTAAAGGTTATGTTGATTTCTTTTATCTCAATGATTTGGTTTCGGAGGATTATAATTCTATTAATTTTTACTTAGATTTTGATAATTTTGAAAGAAATCCAAGACCTCAAACTGTTGAGGAATGGTTTACTCTTTATAATAAACAAATGGAATTCTTAAATGCGAGAAATGCCAGAATACATCAAAGTATAAATAACGTGTTGAAATATCTCTAAGACGGTATTTCAGGACTTGACTTCTGTCTCAAAACGAGTGATGAATGTGTTGCACAACGCATTACAAGGATTTTGAGACAATGGAAAACCAAGTTGAGACAATCAAATACACCCCGGAGAAGGCAAAACAAAACGCTCTTGCAAAACTTGATTTAATCCGCAAATGGCAAGAATTTCGCCGTAAAGCAGTAAACAAACTCCAAGCAGACTATGATTTTGTCAAACTGCATAACAGTTCAAATTCCTACCTTTTCAATGTTTTAGGTAAAATCTCACGAGGGAGCCTGCATCGTTGGAAAGCCAGTTTAGACGGGACAGAGGATTACACAAGGTTAATCCCTAATTACAAATACGTTTCTATAAATGAATACAGAACATGTCTAACAGATGAAGAAATCAAAATATTTATGGGCTTGCTCCTGCACCCAAATAGAATTTGTATCGGCAAAGCAATCGCACTTACTAAATACAAGCTCAAAGAACAAGGTCAAAGTTTCATCCCTGCAGATATTACATTTAGACGCTATGCAAAATGGTTTAAGGATAACAATTATGACAAATGGGTGCTTGCTCGAGATGGTGAAAAGGCACTTTCCGACAAGGTCGAGCCTTATATTAAAAGAGATGCAAGCCTGCTTGATGTTGGGGATATTTTAGTCGCAGACGGGCACAAACTGGCGTTTCAAGTGATTAATCCGTTTACGGGCAAGCCTTGTCGAGCAACTTTAGTCGGATTTTTGGACTGGAAATCAACAGCACTGGTCGGGTATGAAATTATGCTTGAAGAAAACACCCAATGTATTGCAAGTGCCCTAAGAAACGCAATAATAAACCTCGATATGATACCTAAAATTGTCTATCAAGATAACGGCAGAGCATTTAGAGCAAAGTACTTCACAGATGATAAAGGGTTCGGAGAATTAGGCTTTTATGGGCTTTATGCAAAACTCGGGATTGAAACGGTGTTTGCAAGACCATATAACGCAAGGTCAAAAGTTATTGAGAGATTCTTCAAAGAATTTCAAGAAGGCTTTGAAAAACTTATGCCAAGCTATGTTGGTTCATCAATTATCAACAAACCCGCATACTTGAAACGAAACGAAAAATTCCACTCAAACCTGCATAATGATTATATCCCCACAATAGAAGAAACAATCAAAATGATTGATATGTGGCTTAAGTTCAAGAACTCTCAGCCCTGCACAAATGCACCAAATATGACAATCGCAGAGGTTTTAGGAAATCGTAAAAAACAGAATATTGATAAAAGCTTGCTTGATGACTTGATGATGGCGACTGAAGTCAAAACAATTCAGCGAAATGGTGTAAGGTTCTTGAACTGCGATTATTTTGACGAAAGACTATACGGGCTGAAAGGAAAAGTTTTAGTAAAATACAACCTATTTGATCTAGCTAATGTAAAAATTTTTACCCCGAAAGGTGAATATTTATGCACAGCAGAGCGAGTAACCGAAACCCACCCGATGGCAAAGATTTTAGGATCGGTCGAGGATTTAGAGGATTACAAACAAAAAATCCAAAAACAACAAAAACTTAAACGAAAAACTATAAACTCGGTTAAAAAATTATTGACGAATGATGAAATAAAACTGATTGAAGCAAGGTCGAACCAAGAAGAACTGGAAAATTCTAACAATTTTCAAAAAGAGTTCAAACCTCGTTCAAATGGTGTTCAAAAAATAAACAAAGGAGAAAAGTCACTCCCAATTTTCAAAAACAACTCAGAAAAGTATGAATACTTGATAAAACATAACCCAAGCGACGCTTGGATTACAGAATTTAAACAAACAAAGGAGTACAAACTGTTATATGAATAGCGGATTGCGAGCAGAGGGTGAATACCCGTTTATTGCGAGCAACCAAGAAAGGATAAAATGAAAAAAATCTTTATAAAAACTCGAAATGTAAGGAATTTTATAGGCTTAGTTGAAGCCCTGAAAAGCAAACCCAAAAACATTCCTAAAATGGGCCTTATATATGGCGAGCCAGGGCTCGGAAAATCTCAAACGGCACTTTGGCTAGCCTGCAAGTATGACGGAATTTACATTCGTGCCTCAAACCTTATGACAAGCAGGTGGCTTGTTGAAGAAATTGTTAGAGAAATGGATGAACTTCCTCGGTATTTAACCTCGGACAACTTCAATGTCGTGATTAGCAAACTTATTCAAAAGCCCAAAATTATTTTTGTAGACGAAATCGACTACCTAATGAACAATTACAAAAGTGTCGAGACCCTAAGAGATATCCACGATAAAACCGATTGTCCGATAGTCTTTGTCGGAATGGGCTTGGCTCTTAGAAAACTTGAAAGATACAAGCACCTGTATGACAGATTTAGCGAGATTGTAAAGTTTGAGACCTTTGAAATAGAAGATTTGAGCCAGATTTTTAGCCAACTTTCTGAAATCCCGTTTACCCCTGATTCGATAGAATATATCCACAAAAAATACAATAGATTCAGACAAATAGTACAGCTTATAAGCAAACTTGAAAGTTTTGCAAAAGAAAATAATTTAGAAGAAATTACAAAAGAAGTTATGGAGCAAATTATATGAACATTGAAAAATTAGCAAAGAGATTAAAAGAATTTACCCTTGATGATATTGAATTGATAGCAGAATGCGATTGCAAAACAAAGCTTGAACAGCTTTTGAATAGCAATAAAATACTTTATGAAAACGGGATTTATAAATACAATGAGGAAACGAAAACAGATGAAAATTATGAAATATTCAGCCCGCTAAAGAATAAACACATAAAAATTAGTATAGAAGATGCAAAAGAATATTTTATGAAAAATTATGTCGAAAAATACTGCAAATTCGAGACCTACAGGAACTATAACGCAATTTTTAACTTCAATATTATACCTTTTATAAACTGCTATTACCTGCACGAAATTGATATTGAGTCGATAAAAGAACTTTTTAAAGTCTGCGAATTAAGACGCCTGAAACCTCGCAGAATTAAAAATACAATGGCACTTCTAAATCAATTAATAAAGTATTTCCAACACCTTGGAGTGATTGATAGAAGTTGCGTTTATCAGGTTAAAAAAGTACAAGACAAAAACCATTTTAGAATAGAAAACTTAATTTTTGAGGGATTTTAATGAGTAAAATAAAATTATTTAAACAAGCAGAGCAAATGTATTTAAAAGGTTTAACCATTAGTGAAATCTCTTTAGATCTTGGAATTGCAAAAAGAACTTTGTTTTACTGGAAAAAGCAATATGATTGGGATAAAAAGCGAAAAGAATCCATGTATGATAAATCCCAGTTCAAAGAGGATTTGCAAAAGTTTGCTCAAAAACTTATGGATAAAATCGCAAACAGTAATAAAACTAACAGCCAGATAAGCCAAGCAGAATACTATTCCCTTGTGAATATTTTGAACTTTCTCCCTGAATTGAAAGAAAACAATACTCAAAACGAAACACCCCAAATAAAAACCGAACTTTCACCGGACTTCATCCGCCAAATCGAGCGTGAAATTTTAGGTATAGAATAACTCCTGCAAATTTTTGTGCTATCCTTGTAGAAAAAGGTAAAATATGGAAGATAAGTTTTTACAATATATTCAATCAAGACCAAAATCTGCAAAGTCTGGTTCTAATTATGTTAGTGGAATAAATAGTACTTCTAGAAAATTCTTAAATTAAAATCTTTTTTCTATTACATCTCCTGAAATTGTTGAAAAAATAATATTTAATTTAGAAAATAATGATAAATTCATGGCCAAAAATTCAAAAGGGCATAATATGTACCTTCGTGCGATTAAGCATTATAGAAAAATTTTATCTGAAAACCCAGATTTGAATAAAATTAAGTAAATGCATATTATAAAAGTCTATTTTTGATAATTACGTTAATTTCAGGTTCAAAATTGTACTAAATTTCAATTTTATGATAATATTTGTATGGGTTAATCTCAATGGATGCTATTAAGAAAATATATGCAAACGAGAATAATCAGAAAGTCCCATATACTGGGCTTCAGTTTGTTTCGCCTCAGGAATTTGGAAATTATTTGCGTGCGAGAGTGAAAGATAAACTTCATGATACAATTCATCGTGAAAAAATTCAGGTTGAAATTATAAATGCGTTAGAATCAACAGGATTTTCTAATGAAGAACTTCGATCTAAAATTCAAAAAGATTTTTCGTCTACTATAGAAGTTAAGAATTGGTTGATTGGAGAATTTTTAACAGAGTGCATCCTTGAAGATAATTATGATGTAAAATTTCACTATAATCATTTTCGTGATGCTAAAAACCCTAATGCCAACCAAACAGGTACAGACATTGTAGGTTTTTGTCAAATAAATAATGAAACTTATTTTGTTTTCGGTGAAGTTAAAACATCACAAGATACGTCATCCCCACCAAGTGTTATTTATGGTCGTACAGGTATGCAGTCACAATTAAAAGACTTATTAAGTAATAGCAAAACAAAACAATGCCTGTTGCAATGGCTGGCAAACAAGATAGTGCCTTTACCTAAAGACAATGTCTTTCGTCAAGATTACGAAAAAGCTTTAGTTACATATTATAAAAGCAAGAAAAAGAAATTCAAGTTATTTGGGGTTCTAGTAAGAGATACCGTTCCAAATGAACTTGATATTAAAGCAAAAGCTCATGAAATAAACAACTATATTCACATGGATACAGAAGCAGAATTTATTGCAATATATTCTGGATTAAAAATGGAAAATGATGCTTGGATAAATATTGTAAAGGAGGCGGATTGTGATAAATAATACTCCTCAAAATGATTTTTTAGATACCTTAGGAAAAGATTCATATCAAAAAGCTATAAATATTGCCAATAAGAGACTTATCAATAAAACCTTGGAAAATAAATTTGAATTAAATGATGATGAAGTTTTTCTTGAAGAATCTGAATATCTTGAAGCATTTATTGAAGTCTTTGAATTGTTTTTGATTCAATTAAAAAATGATTTAAAATCTGATGAACATTTAATGGCTGATTTCTACCATTATTGCAAAGACCTATTTTTGTTATATCAAGCCCTTGGTATTCCAAGTAATGATATGCAAAAGATTAAATATATTTTTAAAATAATCTCATATTCTTATTTGGGACAATCTTGGGAATCTGGACGAAGATTTATCTTAAATTATTTTGATGCAATTCTTGTTGAAGATAATGATAATGATAATGATAATGATACTTGGGATGTAAAAATATTTAAAACATTATACAATGCTTTTTTGTATCTTGTAAAAAAAGATAATTGGAAGGATTTAGAAAAAGCAATTGAGAAAATTAACAATCTAAGAGAACTACAAAAAGACTTTGAAACCGTTTATCTAAATAATAATGCCTCATTAAATAAACCTATGGAACTTTTATCGCTCTATCATTTTGCGAAAATAATAGAACTATTAGCTTGTTACCTAATAAATGGTAATACAACTGATATTAAAGAACAAATTGATTATCATTTTGATAATGCTATCAAGTCTTCTGAAATAACTGCCAACTTTGAACTATCTTTACTGTTATCATTACTAAAAGATATGGCAGAACAAATGATTAAGAATTCAATTTGGTGGATTAGCAGAGGTGTTTGTTCGCAAATATCTAATTTTGTAAAATCAATAACAAAACTCGAGCATAATGCCGCTTATGAGTTATTGTATCCTCAAAGAGAGGCTATAATCAATAAAGGATTGTTAAATCCAGCGCATAAAGCAATTGTTGTAAATCTTCCTACATCAAGTGGAAAAACAATTATAGCCGAATTTAGAATATTGCAAGCTCTAAATCAATTCAAAGACGATGAAGGATGGGTAGCCTATATTGCCCCTACAAGAGCATTAGTAAATCAAATTGCCGCGAAATTAAAAAGAGATTTTGAACCATTGAATATAAAAGTGCAAAAATTAAGTGGCTCGATGGATATTGATTTATATGAAGATAATTTGCTAAAGAAAACAAAGACAAAAAAAATGTTTGATGTTCTAGTCATCACCCCTGAAAAGTTAAATTTTTTATTAAGAAAAAAGGCTTTTAGTGAATTATCAAAAAAACTTGTTTTGGCTGTTGTGGATGAAGCACACAATATTGAAGCTGATTCTAGAGGCTTAGCTTATGAAATATTATTGGCCAACATTAGTAATGATTGTCCAAAAGCTAATTTCTTGTTATTAACTCCTTTTATTCCAAACGCGGCTGAACTTTCAAAATGGCTAGATTCTGATAATCCACAAGAAGTTGAACTAGATATTGATTGGTGTCCTAATGATAGAATAATTGGAGCCTACTATGTAGAAGGAGAAAAAAGAAATTGGCAAAGTCGCTTTAAGACTTTGATAACAAGTAATGCGAGAATACAAATAGAAAAAGACATTGCTATTAAAAATGATTGTAATATATATAATTATACCTGTAGTAGAATTAAAAATAATAAAAAATTATTAACAACAATTGTTACTTCTCAGTTAGTCGGGGATGGTAATATTCTTTGTATTTGTATGAAACCAAAAGATTGTTGGGAAGTTGCAGAATTATTATATGATTTTATTCCAACAGATGTAAACATACAAAATGATAATGATATAATAACTGTGCAAAAATTTATTCGAGCTGAATTGGGTGAAGATTTTGTTTTAGCCAAATATTTAGAAAAAGGTATTGGAATTCATCATGGAGGTTTATCTGATGAAATTAGATATCTTATGGAATGGTTAATGGAAAACAATAAATTAAAAGTTTTAGTTGCTACAACAACTATAGCCCAAGGTATAAATTTCCCTGTTTCAAAAATACTCATGGCATCATATTCATATCCATATGGAAAAATGCCTACAAAAGATTTTTGGAATTTAGTTGGACGAGCCGGTAGAATGAATCATAGCTCATTAGGTGTTGTCGGAATAGCTTTGAATAATGACAATGAAGAAGATACAAAAAAATTAAAAAATTATATACGTGAAAACACCAAAGATTTGTATTCCGTTTTAAAAAAATTATTAGAAAATATAGAAGATTTAGAAAATTTCAAATTTGATAATAATTTTTATTTTCAAAAGCAAGCATTATTTGTAAAATGGTCTGAATTTTTGCAATATTTGACTCATATATATAACCAAATTGAAGATGTAAGTATTTTTAACAATCGTATAGAAATAATACTTCGTAAAACACTTGGTTTTAATCAAATTACAGATTCTCAAAGAGAGTTTTTAACAAAACGTGTTAAAGATTATGTAACAAAATTAAACAACAACAGAGGTTTATCAAAACAATCTGACAATACAGGGTTTTCTTTTGAAACAATTAGAGCAAATATTTCAAATATATCTGATTTGGGTTTAACTAAAGAGTCTTTACATTCAAGTAATTTATTTAATGAAAATAGTAAGTTAAAAAATATAATGGGAGTTATGTTAAAAATACCTGAGATTAATGAACCATTAAAGCAAATAGGTATTTACAAAAAAGATAGTAATACACTTGCTTCTCTTGTTTCTGATTGGGTAAATGGCAATACGATAAGAGAAATAGCACTAAAATACTTTAAAAGAGAAAATTCTAACCAAAACGATACAGGAATTATAACAGAGTGTTATCAAAAACTTACAAAAGATATCTCATATTCTGCTACTTGGGGAATGGCTTCAATTCAAAAATTATCAGGAATTGATTTTGATAATTTAACTGAAGAAGAAAAGTTAGAAATAAACAATACATCTGCTATGATATATTACGGTGTTAACACAAATGAAGCTGTATTAATGAGAAAAAATGGAGTTCCTAGAACCATATCGGTAGCATTAGGTAAATTCTATAAAGAAAGTGAAGAAAATATATTTAATAAAACCCCAATAGAAACTTTTGACTGGATTAAAAATTTAACAGTCTCAGATTGGAATAATATAGCAAGAAAAGAAGAATTATCTATAGACGGTTCTGTATATTATAAAATTTGGCACATCTTAAATAATACATTAAGTACCAATTAAAATTTAGGCATATTAATAATATGCAATGCACATTTATGATAAAGGATTGCCAAAAGATAAGTATGTTTAAGATAGAAAACATTAAAAAATGTATAAAACAAAGGTTTTTATAAAATAATTTTATTGATGACAGATTTATATGTATAAATAAAGAACTATTATGGTAATTAAATACCGTTTAACAATTGTTTAATAAATGCTAAAAATTTACATTCTTTCAATATACCAATTAGAATTTCCAAAGTGATTGAAGTTCCATTGTAATTGGAAATAGAAATTGTATTCCATTGAGTTGTCATCTTTAAAGTTATAAGAATACTTATTTAATTGTGTTCTGCGATAACTTTCAAAAGCAGTTCGGATTTCTTTTGCAAACTTTTTTCTAAATTCAGAATAATTTATTTCTACAGATTCTCGCGTCAGTTTATTTTTCAAAATCATCTTCAAACCCTCGTATGTTATCAAGCTCTATATTATATCTTTTGCCTTGCTTATCAACACAAGTTGCGTAATCTACCTCTGCATCGGCAAACTTATTTTTCCAAATACAAATTAGCAAGCCAATTTCTTGTGTCTTTAAATTCAAAACCTTTGTTCCATAAAGTGCATAGTCTTTTTCTGTCATTATTCTTTCCTTTCAAGTATTAAATCTGAATAGATTTTATCAGGCTTTTGTGGGTCTATTAAAAACTCTTTCATAAATACAAATCTTTCTCCGTAGGCGTTTTCACAAATTACAGTGTCGAAGTTATAGAATCCAATTACTTTGTAATACTCATTATCAGAGTTTTCAAAACCTCTAATCTTTTTTAGTTTGTATTTTTTGCCTAATTCAATCATTGCTACCTCTTATCAGCAATGACATTCATCACTCTTAATGAGTAAAATATCAAGCAAACTCTCTCAAAACGTATCATTCAGACACAATTTATTTTTTGAACACTGTTTGAACGGTATTAAAACAAGTTTTAAATACCATCTAAAAATTTTTGTTGTCAGGATAATTTATAAAATAAGCGTTTACTGTATCAGAATCTCGTCTTAAATTTTCAACGACTGGAGTAAGATTATACAACTCTTCAATCTCTTGTTGAGTCCTGCAAAAATAATCAATTACAACAACTGTGTTATAAATCCGCTCAGCTAATTTTTCTAACTTCCTAAAATCTTTTTGTTTAATCTTGTATTTCTTATTTTTACTCATACGACCTCCTTTTCAGGTGTCGTATTCATCACTTAAAAGTTTGCTAAAGTCAAACTTTATGCAACATCATAAATATTGTCTTTGTAATTGTTATAGTGATCATAAAAGTGGTTGTATAAATAATTACATTTTTTCTGGAATAAATCTTTATCATATATTTCAGGTAATATCTCATCACAAATTGTTTCGATTGCTTCTTTTACTTTAGCTCTTGTTGATTGTTTTTTGCGCCAATCCAAAACTAATTTTTCTTTTTTTATTACTTTTACCAATTTTTGTGCTGCTAATTTAACAGTCTCAAATTCTTTTTTGGAAAGCTTTGGCTCAGGTTTTGTTAAAATATCTAAAATTGCGAGTTCTTCTTCTGATAAATTTTCATCCAAATGGCGTTTTTCTTCTTCTGTTAGCTGGTTAGTTAAAGCAACGAGCTGTACATACATTTGTTCCATAGTTAACTTACCATTATTATAATCTTCAATAATTTGTTCAAATTTCTCTTGAAAATGCTTTCTCATATCATTTAGTTTCAACATCGAAGATAATTTAGAACTTATAGATGCTTTTAATTTTTCTAATAATGCAAGTTTTTTCTCTTTTAGAATTCGTCTTTGAAGTTCTTCAAAATTAATTTTACTTAAATCTAATTTTTCTCCAGAATTAATTTTATAAGATGCTAGTTTTATTGATTCATTTAACAACTCTTCTACTTGCAGTGCAAGTCTTTTTACTTCTGTTTTGTCTACATATTCTACTAAAGCTTCTTTTATTTTTGAATAAATCACTGAAGACACAAAAACTAATTTGGCATATCTTCTTGCTTCTGAATCTGGTAATATAGCCTTGAATAACATTTTTAAATTTTGTGTATATTTTAAGAAATCTTCTTTTGTTTTTTCATTCTCCAATAATTTACTTACAGCTTCTTCTGTATTTTTAATACATTCTAATGCTCTTGTATCAAATATTTTATCCACATTAATTCCCTTAGAATCAAGTAAATTCTTCATCTTTTTCGATTCATTTTCAAGAAGCTCAATTAATTTTGTCTTAGTTTCTGCCGGATCTTCATCATTATCTGCAGGTTCTGTTGGCTCACCATAAATCGCCAAAGCTTTTTGCAATGCTTTGAATATCCCAATGTAATCAACAATTAGACCATTAAACTTTCCTTCTGATACTCTATTAGCTCTGGCAATTGTTTGCATTAAAGTATGTTCTTTTAAAATTTTATCAAGATACAATGTCGAAATAGTAGGACAATCAAAACCCGTAACCCACATTGCACAAACAAAAACTAGGCGTAGCGGATGTTTTTCATTTTTAAAGTTTGTTGCTAAATCCTCATTTTTCATTCTTGTTCTGTGAGGAGTAATATCAACGCCTTTTTGTTTTAATTGTTCAATTTCATTTTGTGAAGGGGACACAACGACAGCCATATCGGTTTCTTCCATATAATCGATATCTTTTTTGATAATTTCTTTAAGATCATCATTTGCTGTTTTAAGTTTATTTTTTAGTTTTTGTATATATTTTCCCCATTCATTTTTGACTTTATTATACATTTTGACCGCAGTTGCTTTATCGATTGCAACATACATAGCTTTTCCCATAAAACCGCGGTTCATAAAATGTTCAACAACATCTTTTGCAATTGCATCAAGCCTATCTTCCCTTGTAATTACCTGATACATATTTACATATTCTTTTTCAAACTGTTCCTCTTGTTCGGGAGTAAAATCTGCAGAATCAATGATATTTTGTAAATCCTCTTCTAATTCATCATTTGTAAGCTGCATTCGGGGAATTCGAGCTTCATAATACAATGGAACAGTTGCATGATCTTCAATAGATTGTTTGAAAGTGTATTTACTAACATAATCACCAAATACAAGTTTAGTTTTTTCATCATCCTTCATTAATGGAGTGCCTGTAAATGCTATAAATTTTGCATTTGGCAAGGCTTCTCGCATGTTCATAGCGAGCGTTCCATACTGAGTTCGGTGGGCTTCATCAGTAATTACAATAATATCATCTCTATCAGAAATTTTTTCAAAACTTTGTCCTTTTTCTTCAGTACCAAATTTTTGAATCATAGTAAACACTGTTCTATGATCTTCTCTTAAAAGTTGTTTTAAATGTTCTCTTGTTGTAGCTTGAACATTTTGTTCTGTCACAGCTCCTGTTGAAACAAAGTTTTTATATATTTGATCATCTAAGTCTGTTCTATCTGTAACGATTAGAAATGTCCAATTTCCTTTGACTTTTCTCAGTATTTTTTGAACAAAAAATATCATTGAAAAACTTTTACCACTACCTTGGGTATGCCAAAAAACTCCTAATTTCCCATCTTTATTGCTTTCAAAATTCTCAATAGCAGTATTAACACCCAAAAATTGGTGATTTTTTGCGCAAATTTTTATTGTTCCGCCCTTTGTTTCTTGATATAGTGTATAATTTTCAATAATATCGAGTAGATTATCTGGAGAACACATTCCTTTCAATAAAATATCAGCAGAAATTATACCCTTTTCATTTTCATTACTTATTTTCTTCCAATCTGAAAAATGTTCCCATTTAGAAGTAATAGTTCCGAATTTAGCATCTGTTCCATTAGATACCACAATAAAAGCGTTATACCAGAATACTTGCGGAATTTCTTTTTTATAATGAGTGATGTTATTATAAAAAGCATTTTCTATGTGTTTATGAGTTGCTTTTAATTCAATGAATACAAGAGGTAAACCGTTTACAAATAAAATCAAATCAGCTCTACAATTGTATCTTTCTCCTGAGATCTTAAACTGCCTAACGAGTAAAAAATCATTTTCTTTAGGTCTATTAAAGTCAATAACTTTCACAATATCACTGGAATCAATTCCGTTGTTATCTTTAAATTGAACTTTAACCCCATCTTTAATAATTTTATAAATAAACTGGTTAGCACCAATTTCTGTTTTATTTGATAAATTTTGAGTTAATTCATAAAATGCATTATCAATAGCCTCTTGAGGTAAATCAGGATTTAATTTTTCCAATGCATTTCTTAGGTTTTTAGATAAAATAACTTCTTCTGTTGTTTGTCTCCCAAAAGTAGAATCATCAGAACCAACGATTTCATAGGTTGCGTCAAAAAGTTCAAACCCTAGTGAATCTTTACATTCCTGCATTAAGTCTTTTTCAAATGCTTCTTCTGATAATTTATGCATTCATATTCTCCAAATTCAGACTAACATAAATTTTGTTAATAAACAATATTACTAATCTCCATCAGGAATGCAAAAAGCCATAAACGTAATATAAAAATGTTTTTCTTCATCATTTTGGTTTTTAAATTCACATCTAAATGCAGAAGAATCTTTTGGAGGTGTATAAGAATCAATAAATTTTATAAAATTTGGATGTTCAGTTACAGTTTCTTTCATTTGCTGGAAAACTTCTGTAAAATTTTTATTTTTCACAAACATGAATATCGCAGTTTTTGTATCTCGATAAGTTACATATCCTAATAATTGGTCAATTGTAGATAAATAGCCCTTTTTACCTTTCCAAAATTTGCACTCAGCAATAAAAACATTTTGGTTATCATTTCTTATCAAAATATCTGTTTTTCCATTAGAATTAAATGTTTCACCAGTAGCTTGTCCCTGATAATGACCATTTAACTGAACAAGGAAATGAGTTCTTAAAGCTTCTTCATCCATTTGAGCAAAAGATTTTGGACTTCGTTCCATTACTAATGACATATCTGAACAGATTTTTAATATATGATTATATTCTTCATCTTCTAAAACCGGTTCTGGAATTAACTTTTTTAATTCTGGTCTTATTATTTCTATTTTTCTAACAACATTTGGGATTTTATATGTTTCTGGAATGTGTTCATTTGTTTTTAATTCATATTTAATTCCTTTTACAAAACTGTTTATTTTGTTATATTTGTCAATTTTATAATCTATTGCAGCTTTCGCGATTGTTTTAATAGAACTATTAAAAGCATTTAAATCTTTTTCTACGAAACTTAAATATTTTTTTATAATATTAATTTCGTCTTGAATTCTTTGGTTTATATCAGTTTCTTCAAGCTCATATATCGCAAGTGGAAAAGAGAGAGTTACTTGATGATTAGAAACGTCACCTATAGGATGCCTAGATGAAAAAGTATTTGCTCTAGCTAAAAATAAATCCGGATCACCAGTAAAAGGGATTGTAACTTTTATAATAATTCCGTCAACATATCCTGTTTCAGAAAAATAACGATTATATTTTTCTATTCTAGCTTCTTTCTTTTCAATACTAATTTTCTCTTCATTTAATATTGGACATTCGATATTAAATGAAGCTTGAATACAAGATAAGTAATCATCTTGATTAACATTTGCGATATATTCATTAGATTCAGATTGTATTTTTTCTTGAATACTTTGTTTAGATTTTTCTAAAATTTGGTTTAAGTCGTAATTACAAAATAAATACCCATGATTATTCATAATTCAATAATACTATAAATATATTAGTAAATATTTAAACAGATATTTCAGAAAATGCATAATTTGTATTTATAACTTAAAAAGAATAATTAGTATAAAACAATATTTATCTAGATAAAATTATTCAATTATAACCGTTTTGCCAAATCAATTAAAAACTCTATATTTCTTTTTAATTGATCATAGCATGACAAATAACAATTTGAAATACAAAATCTATTATATAAATCAATATAATTAGTTTTTGTATTATTAGAAACAATATTTAAAATAGAAATAATATAATTTTGATAAGCATTCAATAAAGCATAATCAATTTCACGATTCATTAGTTCAATACCTTTATTGGCTGCATCTGTTATTAATTTTACATTTTGAATATTTGTTTTTTGAGTATTAAATATTTGATATATTGGGTTATTCATTTTTAACCCCCTTTTCTTGCAATATTTTTGCTATTTGTTTTTTGTATTCTTCTTGGTTAACTTGAATATTCAAATTCACATTGTTTTGAATAGGAGTCTTATCTTCAATTTTAGTTAGATTTTCTTCTGCCAATTTCTTTGTAGGGCAAAGTGGGTTATTAATTTTTCCTTCGAAATTAAAAATTTTAAAATTTGAAATATACGGCAAAAGGGCAAGAATAAGCAAAAAGCAAAACAATATAAAATTACATTCATAAGGCTTTGCTGCAACAATCACAGCCCAATTTTTACAGCAATAATACATTGTTGTTGAAAACACAAATATAAACCAAATGGTATGTATATATTTTTCAAAAAATTTCATTATAATATTTCTTTTTACAATAAATAATAACACTGCAATTGTACCTGCAAAAACGACCAAATGCTGAAAACTTAAGAAAAAATTAATTATTGAAAACAACAGCTCTTTTACAACACCTCCATATTTTCAACGTTAATTTCGCCGGAGATTAGGCGAGGAAGCAATACATCACGTGTTTGTTTTAAGTTTTCGTTTTTTAAATATAAAACATCTATTTGATTAAATATTCTTTTAGCAAATTCCCCAAAATTATTTCTTAGTGGTTCACTTGCAACAACAAGTTCAAATTGTTCAATATTTTGAGGATTAAGATGCAATACATTGACACCATTTGCATGATTCTTTACTTCATCTGAAAAGTTAGAATATTTTAACAACGAATAAAGGTACGTTTTATTTATATCATTATTAGCAACTAATTTAACTAAATCCATAGACATAATATATTTTTTATACCAGTTATGAGGAATTCTTGCAGGTCTAGCAACTAATTTCCTTTCTTGAGTCATATCTGTAACTGCCATAATTATATCTTCAGGTAAAACAACTTGGTTATCATTATACTTTCCACAGAACCACTTTAAACCTTCTCTTTTAAATCCGCCATCTCTTTCAACACATTTTAAATTTAAAAAAGGTAAACCATCTTTTTTATCAACCAATTCAGAACTTTTATAAGATTTTCCTTTTGATAATGTAGATAATTCAACAACTTTTTTTACCTCCCAATCATTTGGTATTTTACCTAGAGGGGAATCTTTGAATATTGTGGTTTCGTGTCCGGGGAATTTGAAATCTACAAACCACTCTTTATATATCTTCTGTGCCATCTCCTCTAATATCTTTATACGCCTGTTGTTATTCTCTATCAAATCATCATAGTTTGATAAAATTTTACCAATTTTCCTTTGAAATTTTATTGGGAAATAAGGGATTTTTAAATGTTCAGCATCTGGAACTTTTATATGTGCAACTGTAGAACCATTAGAAATCCCAGACAATATGCCTTTCATTTCAGGACTCAGTAATGCATATGCCAAATAATTCCAATCCAACAACTCAGGATTCGCTCTATATAAAAATAATCGTTGACCTAAAAAATAATTATCTGAGTCTATATTAAAACGTCCTATTTCTCCAACTGGAGCTTCTCTTGTTAAAATAATATCTCCATATTGAGGAAGACACCTCCTAGTCCATTTTTCAAATATTTCTTTTGTAACATAACTAACATTTTCAAAATCAATGTATCCATTTTTTATGTTAGTCGTTCGTAGCATTTTATACGGTGTAACAAAATCAACTTTTGGAGCGGTTTTATTGACACAATCTGCTATTAATGAGCAAATATCGGATAGTTTTTTATAGCATTTATTTACCATCTTACACACCTAACAATTGTTTTATATTATGTGCAATCTTTTCTTCAAGGTCTTTGGATTCAGAATTTAACTTTTCTAGTTCAGAGTTCAACTCTTGGAGTTTTTCTTCGAAGATATAGTCTTCTTCTTCGACTTCTTTTACTCCTACATAACGTCCTGCATTTAAGCTCCATCCTTGTTTTTCTATGTCTGTAATAGTTGCAACTTTACAAAGACCTTTTATATCTTTATATTTTTCATCAGGAAAATGTTCAAGGGTTAGTTTTTTACTACCCCATTTGTATTCAGGAGCTTCCCCTCTATATAACTTGACAATATTTGTAATAAATTCTATTTGTTCATCAGTGAATTCTCTATGAGCTCTATCTATTTGAGTATAAATTTCTCTTACATCTAAGAAAAGTACTTTATCTTTTCTATCGGTATTTTTCTTTCCTTTATCCAAAAACCAAAGGGTACAAGGTAAAGTTACGTTATGAAACATATTTGAGCCAACTGATACCATTACATCAACGGCATTGTCTTGGATAATCTTTTCTCGAATAGTCTGTTCTGTTTGTCTAGCATCACTTGCAGAATTTGGCATTACAAATCCTGCACGAGAGTTTTCCCCATTCTCTGGAGTCTTTAGTGCAGAGTAAAACATTTGAATCCACAGATAGTTAGCGTTATCGGCTTTTGGTAATCCGAATGGGAATCTTTTATCACCTTTCAATCTCTCTTTATCTACCCCATCAACGTTAAATGGAGGATTTGCTAGAACAAAATTATATTTACCTACTGAGTTAAATACATCTTCATAAAAACTGTTTGCTTGTTTAACATCACCTTCAAGACCGTGGACTGCAAGGTTCATTTTACACCATCTAACAGTTTCTTCTGTTTTTTCTTGACCTTCAACAGTTATCAAATCGTTAACAGATTTATCAGAGTCTTTATTTTCTCTTTTGGCAAACTCTGCAGTTTGAACAAACATACCGCCCGAACCACATGCTGGGTCATAAACATTACCATGAAATGGCTTCATAATTTCAACAAGTAGTTTTACCAAACATGTAGGTGTATAGAATTCTCCACCTTTTTGTCCTTCTGAGCTTGCAAATTTACCTAAGAAGAATTCATAAACTTTACCAAATATATCACCATTGTTGCGGTCAAACTCAACATCATTAAAGATTTTCATTGTTGAAACTAATAAGTCATCAGGGATTCTTAAATAATTTTTAGGCAAAACTCCTTTAAGAATAGAGTTTTCGTTTTCCATTAATGACATAGCTTCGTTTAATGCACTACCTGCACTTTCACCTTCAGGAAGATTTAAAAGATATTTATAAGAGGCTTTTTTAGGGACAAATAAAACTCCTCTTGCTTGATAAGCATTTTTCTCATCAAACGCTCTACGAGAGGCGGTAGATTTTAATTTTTCTATCTCAGGTTTTGCTTTTTGAAAACGATAATCTGCAAAACGCAAGAATATCAATCCTAATACAGGAGTAGAAAACTCATTATATTTCAAACTGGAATTAGCACGTAAATCATCAGCTGTTTTCCATAGCTTATTCTGAAAATCTTTCAAATCAAAACCCATACTATACCTCATTTTATATTAAATATATTAAGAAATGTAAATATGGTAAATCCTCCATTTTTATGATTAATTAGGTTTCTAAAAAAGAATTTTTTGTGTATTATAAAAAAATGACAGTTGCAATAAATTATGGTGATAAACCTTCTATTAAAGAAATTGATTTATTAGTAAAAATTTACGAATTTATTTATACAGATTTTCAGAAAAATCAAGTAGATATATTCCTTTGTGGTGGTAGTACCGAGGAACTAAATTTAAGAAATTTTTTAAAAGAAAATTTTGAACGAGTTCCTTTTGTTAGAATTTTCTATCCAGAAGCTATTTTTGAAGATTATTTTAAAATGAATAAAAATGCTGATTATTTAACTTTAGAAAATTGGTTAGCGTCTCAAGTTGATTTTATATGCATTGCTTGTGAAAGTTGGGGGTCCGTTTGTGAATTAGGTGCTTTTACTAATGCTGAGGAATTAAAAAATAAGTTGATAATTTTGAACCATGAAAATTTCAGAAATTCGAAATCATTTATAAGTCTTGGTCCAATAAAATATATGGAGAAAAAATTTATAAATTCAGTATATTATTATAATAATTCAAATAAGAGTTCGTTAATCAAGAAATTAAAATCTAAATTTAAAGAAGTTGCTATAAGCAATAGAAATACAAGAAGTATTGATAATTTAATGGGATTATTTTATTTTATTGCATTATTAATATACTTTTTCAAAGAAATTTCTCTGGTTAAATTATCTAATTACACTAGATATTTACTTGTTGATTATTTAAATAAAGATGTAAATTTTTTTGATACAATATTCACATCAACAAAAAAATTATTGTTTAATGAAAATTTTATCAAAAAAGTTGATGATAAAATTCGTATAACTAAAAAAGCAGAAAATATTATCTGTGAAATTTTAAATAAAAATGATAAAGATATTTACAATGAAATAATTTCAGCTATAATAGGTTGTAGATATTAATCGTTATTTTTCTTAGATATAACAAAATTGTATAAAATAAATTTTGTCTGAGGATGATGGCGTCTTCGTAAAGATAATTAAAGACTGTTGGAAGACACAGTCCGGTTTTAAAAATCTCGCAAAAGTCTTTGCTCAATTTTTAAAACCGTACTAAGTAAGAAAAATAACGATTTTTTTTATAATCATGGATAAACTTGAATTATTAAAACTTCCAAAATTAGATAATATGAATGACTTAAATCATTTGCTTCTTTTTACTAATAAGCAGTTGAATAAGTTTTTCATGTTAAAATCTTTACAATATGTCTCATTTAAAATTCCTAAAAAACATTCTAAAGATAAAAGAATAATTAATGCTCCAAAAAAATATTTAAGAATGGCTCAAAAAATTATACTAAAAGAAATTTTAGAAAAAATTCCTTGCTCCGACGCAGCAATGGCTTTTGTAAAAGGCAAAAATGGTTTGTTGGAAAATGCAAAGATTCATCAAAACAGCTCATATCTTTTGAAGTTCGATTTTTGTAATTTTTTTCAAAGTATTAAATATGATAAAATAAGATATTTATTCATTGATATAGGTTATTCTGAGAAAATATCTGAAATTTTAGCAGAATTATGCACTTATTGTAAAGAGCTTCCTCAAGGTGGAATTTGTTCTCCATATTTATCGAATTTAGTTTGCTCTCAGCTAGATGATAGCATTAGTTATTATTGTAAAGAAAGAGATATTAAATATACTAGATATGCGGATGATTTGTTTTTTTCTTCAAATAATAAACAAGAACTAATGACAATCAAAGAAAATATAGAAAATTTAATATCACCTTACCGTTCAAAATCTTTTAATTTACAAATTAATACAAGAAAAACAAAATTTATCATAGAACCTTGGCATAAAAAAGTTACAGGTATAACTATTAATAATAATCAAATAAAAGTTTCTAAAGAATTAAAAAGAAACATCCGAAAAGAACTTTATTTCTGTATAGTTAAAAATAAAACTAATAATGATAAATTAATAGGTCAAATAGCTTTTGTTATTTCTATTGAAGATGATTACGGAGAAAAAATAAAAAAATATGCCCTTGCGATTTGTAAAAAGCACAATATATCTGAGCATATAATTTTAAAAACATTAAATAAAATGATTAAATCATAAATGTAAAAAATATCTTGAGTTTTACATAGTATTTACAGACTCTACACTCCAAAAATATGGTCTTTGATAATCAGGAATTTTAATATTTTTTAAATCCTTAATATTAATAACTTCAAGCTCTGTTTCTATTAACGCCATAAACCCCTTTTTTATAAGTTTATCATAAATAAAAATTCATATAGCTTTCATCGATTGTGTCTTGTTCGATGCCGATGTAGCGAAGTGTTACTAATGGAGAGGAGTGGTTAAATATTTTTTGCAGGAGTACTATATCATTATATTTTTTATAATGATGATACCCGAATGTCTTCCTTAGTGTATGTGTTCCAATTCTTTCCTTCACCCCAACTGCTTGTGCTGCCATATTCAAAATTCTATATGCCTGTGCTCTATCGAGCCTGCAATGTTTTTGAGTATAAAAAAGCGGTTGTTCTACGGGCAATCCTTCTACAAATACATCAATCTCCTCTTTCAAAAACCTATTAAGCGGAAATTTCTTATACTTATTCGTCTTTTTCTCTCTTATTTCAATATAATCTCTGTCTTTTACATCTCTTACATCAAGCGATAATATATCTGATATTCTAAGTCCCGTATTTATTCCAAAACTAAAAAGCAATGCATCTCTTGGCTTTTTTGCCAAATATTTTTTAATCTTTTGAATATCTTCTAGCTTTTTTATAGGTTGTACTACATTCATTTTCAAACTCGTCTAATCACAGACAATGATTGCTTCTTCCATATAAAAAGTAAAGTCTAATGACACAAAATTTAAACACCGTTTAAACGACATTTAAACAGCGTTCAAAAAATGTTCAAAAATTTCAGCAATGTTCAGAATATACTTCCGCCTGCAAAAATTCATTCACCCCTACCCACAAACTTTTACCCCAAAATACAACACAACTTCATTTTGTTGTATTTTGTTTTGGGGAAGATTGTATATCTTTTTAGATAATATATTATCTAAATATTGACTTTTTAATAAAAATAGTATAATATATTATCTATGAACAGTTTTTTGTTTAACCCTAAAACTCCTAATGAAATAGCAAAAGAATTAGTTGAAAAAATTAAGCAGCAACGTAAAAAACTTAAGATTTCACAAATTCAGCTTGCTTCAAAATCGGGTGTCAGCCTTGGTTCTATCAAAAGGTTTGAATCAAAGTATGAAATTTCTTTGAATTCTTTTATAAAAATTCTGATTGCTCTCAATTTAGAAGGGGATTTGGAAAATTTATTTACGCAAAAAAGCTACACTTCCATTGATGAGGTCATAAATGGACAACTATAAATATTTAAAAGTATTTTATAATGATATTTTAGTCGGAACTCTTGCAAAAACTCCCGAAAGGGTTGTTGCTTTTGAATATGATTCTGACTGGCTAAATAATGGTTTTAGCATTTCGCCCTTTAGTCTACCCCTTGTCAAGAAAGTTTTTTTCCCTAAATACGAACCTTTTGGCGGATTGTTTGGCGTTTTTAATGACAGTCTGCCTGACGGTTGGGGACGGTTGCTTGTTGACAGATTGTTTTTGAAAAACAAAATAAATCCTGCTGAAATTGATAATCTTAATCGTCTTGCTGTTGTTCAGAAAAGTGGGATGGGTGCCTTGACTTATAAGCCTGAACACATATTTGAAACGGAAAACAAAATTTGCGATTATGACATTCTTGCTCAAGAGTGTTCCAAAATACTGGAATCACAAGATTCGGCTAACTTAGATGAACTTTTTCAACTTGGCGGTTCATCCGGCGGTGCAAGGCCTAAAATTTTAACTTCTATAGATAACGAAGACTGGATAATTAAATTCCCGTCATCTTTTGACCCTAAAAATATTGGCGAAAAAGAGTATCAATATTCATTATGCGCAAAAGATTGCGGAATAGATATGCCGGAAACAAGGCTTTTTTCATCAAAAATTTGTTCGGGGTATTTTGGGGTAAAAAGGTTTGACCGTAAAAACGGCAGAAAAATTCATATGGTATCAGCAAGCGGACTGTTAGAAACAAGTCACAGGCTTCCTAATCTGGATTACAATATTTTGATGAAGCTTACGCTTGAGCTTACAAGAAATTATGAAGATATTGAGCACTTATTCAGGCTGATGTGTTTCAATGTGTTTGCACATAATAAAGATGACCATTCAAAGAATTTTTCTTATCTTTACGATGGCAATAAAAAAGAATGGCACCTATCTCCCGCGTATGACCTGACTTACAGTTCTTCTTTTAACGGAGAACATGCAACAACGATTAACGGCGAAGGCAAAAATCCTGATTTGGATGATATTTTAGCGGTTGCAAAAAATATAGGGTTTAAGGAAAAATCTGCTAAAGATATTGCCTTAGATATTCAAGATAAATGCTTAAAGTTATTTGATTAATTTTATCTTATTGTGTTTTAAATATTATTATGATAGTTTATTTATATTCAGTATTAATATGTGTATCAATCGCGGTATAAACAGTTTTTGTAGTACCTGCTGAAACTTCTGCCTCACGCCCTTCCATTAATAAAAACAGAGGGCAAATTACAGCACTTAATACAATTGAAAGCACCATTCGGTTGTCAGGGTTTGAAGACAGAGTGCCGGATAAAGGAACATAGCTTCCGTCTACGGCAGTAGTGTGAAAATCACTGATTTGGATTTCGCCTGATCTTCCGATTGCTTTTTTGTATTCCACAAATGTTATTTTTGCGGATGCAGGTGTTCCTGCTTTGATTAGTACTGTGCCTGTTTCATCTTTTACGTCATCCGCAACGGTAAATGGTACACTTGTACCGTTTACGATAAATTTAGTAGATATTGTATTGCGGTTTTTCAAAATTACAGGTGTGTTTGCAGGCAATTTTACTGTTCCTTCAATATTTGAAGATGTTTTCATTGAAGGATATGTATATGATGCTTTTATGTCTTTTGTATTTTGCATAAAATCATATAAAGTTTCGTCTTTTGTTGTTGCTGCGGTTAACGGTGATGCTGATGAACACATAAAGATCAGTAACAATAAACTGCTTGTTAATTTTTTAAATCCCATAATTTTTCTCCTTTTTCAAATATATAAAATAAAGTGCTAATAAACAAAAAGCCCATAATTATTCCTGCCGAAAAACGTACTATATTGGCTGTACTTATTTTGAACAGGTAATTTAAAGCTATATCTATTACCGCTAATAAAAATAAAATAATGTAAAGTTTTAAGGGTATTTTTAATTTGTTAAAAGCGGTCATAAATCCTGAAACTGCTACGCCCGTATAAAAACCCAAGCATCTGCAGCATAAAGCCACCGGATAACCCAGTATCCAAAATGATCTGTCTGGTTTTTGATGACAAGAGTACATAAAAGTTGCCGTAAGCTGTGATGACAGTTCGTATTGTCCGAAATGTGCCATTATAGGCGCTAATAAACTTCCTGCTACAAAAAATAAACTATAGACACTAAAAAATATAATTACAAAAGCTTTAATCTTTTTCATTTAATACCGCTGTACAAGTATTGTACCGTATGGCTATTACTGTAGTATATAGTTTGGGATTTGTCAACAAGTAAAATAATTGTAGTATTTTATGATAGAATAATTTTATGGATAAAAAAGTTTTTGCAGAGAATTTAAAAATAAGATATTCGGAAATGGATTTGAATTTAGTGTTAAAACCTGCGGTATTGCTGCATTTTTTACAGGATATGGCAAGCGACAATGCTGAAAATTTGGGTTTCGGGTATTCTTTTATAATAAAGAAGAATCTGGCATGGTTTTTACTCAAGTACAGAATGGAGTTTGAGGATTATCCGGAAAAAATTTATGACTTGAGGCTTACAACCGAACCCAGAGGGTATAATAAAATTTTTGCTTTTCGTAATTTTTCAATATATGACGGAGAAAAACTTTTAGGCAGAGCATCAAGCACGTGGTCGTTAGTTGATATTAATACCAAAAGTATTGTACCTATTGGAGATGCTCTTGAAAATAATCCCGGCATGCCGCCTTATGTAAAACGTGAGGATGATCTGGTTTTTGAAAAAATAAAACCGATTGAAAAAGTTGATGCGGAAAAGATTTTTGAGATAAGGTATGACGATATAGATGTTAATAAGCATGTTAATAATGCGAATTATATAGTCTGGGCATTTGAGCCGTTGGATTTTAATTTCAGAAGCTCCAAAAAACTTAAAACGCTGGATATGGTTTTTAAAAAAGAGGTTACATACGGATGCAAAGTTCTTTCGCAGGTGCAAATTTTGGAAAATACAACAACACATGTTTTGAAAAATGCCGAAACAGGTGAAGATTTGTGTCATATATGTGCCTTCTGGAAAGATAAATAGCAAAAATTATTTTTTTGTGTTTTGGTAATATTACTTAAAATAAACTTGTAGATAACACCCCAAAGATTTATAATAATCATGCTCGGCAAAAACAGAAAGGATTAAGAATAATGGTTTTAGAAATGACATTTCCGCAGCTGGAACGCGCAATTAATCCGACCCATGACATAAAATTATTTGCGGGACGCGCCAATTCCAAACTGGCTCAGGAAATTGCGGATTACTTAGGTACAACAATCGGACCTATGGTTGTAAAAAATTTCGCTGACGGTGAGATTTATGTACAGGTCAAAGAAAGTGTCCGCGGAGATGATGTTTTTATTATTCAACCGTTGTGTAATCCTGTTAATGAAAATTTGATGGAATTATTGATTATAATTGATGCTTTCAAACGTGCGAGCGCAAAAACAATTACTGCCGTAATTCCGTATTACGGTTATGCAAGACAGGACAGAAAAACATCCGGTCGTGAAGCTATTACAGCAAAACTTGTAGCGGATTTGTTGACGACTGCAGGTGCAAACAGAGTTCTGGCAATGGATTTGCATACAGGTCAAATTCAAGGGTTCTTTAATATTCTTGTGGATCACATTTTTGCAACACCGATTCTGGTAAATTATATCAAGAGTTTGAATATCAATCCTGATGATATGGTTGCGGTAAGCCCTGACACAGGCGGTGTTCAAAGGACAAGACATTTTGCAAAACAAATCGGCTGTTCGCTTGCGATTATTGATAAACGCCGCGACAAACACAATGAAGCCATTGCATCACACGTAATCGGTGATGTTAAAGGCAAAGTTTGCGTGATGTTTGATGATATTATAGATACTGCGGGAACGATTTGTGAGGCGTCAAAACTTCTAGTGAGAGAAGGGGCAAAAGAAGTTTACGTTTGTGCGGCACATCCGGTATTTTCAGGTCCTGCAATCGAAAGACTTGCAAACGCACCGATTAAAGAATGCGTTGTGACAAATACAATTCCTCTGGATATGGAAAAAATGCCTCCGAATATTAAACAGTTATCTGTTGCATCACTCCTCGGGCAGGCAATTTCCAGAATTCATGATGATGAATCCGTAAGCTCATTGTTCGGTTTTGAAAAAGATATTCAGGTTTCTTAAAATCTACACCGAACGTACGAGATTTTTGTAAAGTTTAAAAGTTTACAAGAACGGCTGCCGATAAAAGGAATATGATATGAAAAACTTCGGTTTTTCATACCTCCTCCCCAAGTCTGGTAGCCGTTCTTATTAAAGACGGCTTTTTTTTATTTATTCATATAATCGTCAAAAGTTTTGATATTAACCTTATATCCGCAGCCGTCATGGAGTTTGCCGGGGTAGAAAATTCTTTTTGCGGGGTAATTCCGGCACATGCGGGGGCGGTGTTTGTAATCGGAGCATAAGCCGTCCGGCGTTACAAGTTTACAGGCAAATATAAGGTTGCCTTCTTCATCTTTTCCTTTTATATAAAATCTTTTATATTGCGGGAATAAAAATTGCATTATCTTGAATTCTTTTTCGGTATATGTATCAACGCTGTACATATAGTTGCAGCATTTACCGCACTTTTTGCATTCGCCCGTAATTTCATAGCTTACGCGCTCCGGCACAAAGTTTGATAAAAATTCGTTTATTATAACCTGTATAAAATCTATTATTTTTTTCATATATTGTCACTATATATTAGCATGTTATAATATAATAGCAAAAGAGGGAAAAATGGCAAAAAAATCTAAAAAACGTGTATCTGATAAGGAAATTGCAAGGCGAAATATCAAAAAGAAGAAGATGGACAGTGATTTTGTCTCAAATTTAAAAATGTTGTGTATAGTCGGTGCGGCATTTGTCCTTGCGGGTTTTGCAGCTTTGCAGTTATATTTGTCATCCCAGCCTCCGATTAAAAATTTGGAACAGTTTAAGCCGAATATTGTTACCAAATTTTATTCTGAAGACGGCGAAGTTATAAAAACATTCACGGCATATACATTTTCAAAAATCGAATTAAAAGATGTTCCGGAAGAATTGAAAGAAGCCATAATTGCCACAGAGGATAAAAATTTCTACAGGCATGGCGGGTATGATATTTTCGGGCTTGCAAGATCGACGGTTCAGAATATTCTTGCTGGACGTGTTGTTCAGGGCGCAAGTACAATTACCCAGCAGCTTGCAAGAATTTTGTTTTTGTCTAATGAAAAAACTTTTACAAGAAAGATAAAAGAGCTTGTAATTGCAGCACGTATTGAAAAAACGATTTCCAAAGACCAGATTTTGGAAATGTATTTGAATAATGTTTACTTAGGCTCGGGTGCATACGGCGTTGAAGGTGCCGCAAAGATTTATTTTAACAAACACATAAAAGATTGCACCCTGCCGGAATTGGCATTAATTGCAGGTTTGCCGCAGGCTCCGTCTGTTTATTCGCCGTATAACAATCTTGATTTGGCAATCAAAAGACGCAATCAGGTTTTGACCAGAATGTATAAAATGCGTTATATTACAAAAGACGAGTACGAAAAGGCAAAAGAGGCAAAAGTTGTCTTAAACGACATGCCGCAATTTTATACAACAAATAAGGCGCCGTATTTTTGTGATTACGTGATGAATGAATTGCAAAAACTCGGATTTGATGAAACAGAAATTATCCACGGCGGTTATAAAATTATTACAACAATTGATTCAAAAGCTCAGAATGCGGCGAATGAAGCTGTTGTAAGAGATTTGAAAAACTGGGGCTTATCAGGCGACGCAAAACAAGCGGCTGTATTTTCATTTGACCCGACAAACGGAAAAATATTAGTTTATGTCGGCGGAAAAGATTATACAAAGAGCCAGTATGATAGGGTTACTCAGGCTGTAAGACCTCCGGGGTCAGCATTTAAGCCTTTTGTATACGCAGCGGCACTGGAAAAAGGTATAAGCCCGAATGATTTTATTGAAGATATGCCGATTACAATCGGCGGCTGGTCACCGAGAAATTACGGTAATAAATATCGCGGCAAAATACCTGTCTATAGTGCGTTAATGGTTTCATCAAACGTTTGCGCCGCGCGAGTAATTCAGGAAGTCGGGATCAGATCAGTTATTCAGATTGCAAGGGTTCTGGGGATTGAAACACCTTTGGAATACGATTATACAATTGCACTCGGGTCAAACGGTGTTAAATTATTTGAATTTACCAGAGCATACGGCGCGTTTGCAAACGGCGGATATGTTGTTCAGCCTTACGGTATAGAAAGAGTTGAAACTTCACGCGGCAAGGTTGTTTATGAAGCTTCCAAAACAAAAATTACGCATCAATTGAGCTTGAGGACTGCTGCAGAGATGACCGCAATGCTTAGAACAGTAATTACAAACGGTACGGGCGCTGCTGCAAACATCGGGAAACCCGCTGCTGGAAAAACAGGAACAACAGACGATAATAAGGACGCTTATTTTGTAGGCTATACTCCTAATATTGTAACAGGTGTCTGGGTCGGAAGTGATGACAATACCGTTATGAGCAGAGCTATTCAGGGCGGTACGGTTCCGGCGATTATCTGGAAAGATGTTATGAAAGTTGCAACAGAACCTTACGGCAAACTTGATTTTAATTATCCCGAAGTTGTTCTTCAGCCGTTTAAGCTTAATGCTGCAAATATTCAGATTATAAAACAGGGAGAAGAGGCCGAGGAACAGAAACCAGATGAAGGCGCTGCAGAAGAAACAAATCCGACAGGCGAGAAAAAATTAATTAACCCGAAAGATGTTATAAACAGCGTAAAATCAAGTATCGGAGTGCAGCCGTCCCAGAATCTTCCTGCACCTACACCGCAATCGGTAAAACCTGTTCAGCAGCCCGTTCAAATTCCTGCACCGTCACCTTTACCTATGGCAGTTCCGGAGAGTTTACGTTAATGCATATAGGAGTTGACGAATCAGGAAAAGGAGATTTTTTCGGACCGCTTTGCATTGCGGGAGTGCTTGTTGATGAAAAGACCGAAAAGCTTTTTGCGGATTTGGGCATAAAAGACAGCAAAAAGATTTCCGACAAAAAAATTCTTGAGCTTGAAAAATCAATCCGTGCAAACGCTGTGCATTCGGTTGTAGCGATTTCAAACGGGCGGTATAATGAGCTTTACGCAAATATAAAGAATTTGAACAGACTTCTTGCCTGGGGGCATGCAAGGGTTATTGAAAATATTTGCGAAAATAACGAGTGTGATTACGCATTGTCGGACAAATTCGGGGACGAAAGCCTTATAAAATCAGCTTTGATGAAATACGGCAGAAACATTGAATTGAGGCAGATGGTCAGAGCGGAAAGCGATATAGCGGTTGCGGCGGCATCTGTTCTTGCCCGCGCAACTTATGTCCGCAAAATGGCTGAGATGGAAAAGGCATACGGCATAACTTTTCCTAAAGGTTGTGCATCTCAGGTTAAGGATGCTGCAAGGGAATTTATTTCCAAATACGGAAAAGACAGGTTAAAAGAAGTCTGCAAAACTCATTTCAAGACTTTTAACGAAGTGTGAGTTACATAAACTATTGCTGATGCTGCATTGTCTATACATAAAAACTATTATCGGTATGTCTTTATGTTCACTTTTTCTTTTTGTAGCGATGCAAAAAGAAAAAGTGAACCGAAAAAGAAAAACACGCATTTTTATTTGCAATCCTTTGGATTGCTCAAGCCCTAACGGGCGCACTACGTGCCGTTGCAGTATTTTATCCCTCGCCCCTTTGGGGAGAGGATGTCCGAAGGACAGGAGAGGGGCTAAAATACTGCAATCTCATACCGCGCCTATAATCACGGCGCGGAGCTGCTACGCAGCATTAATACCGCAATAGCGGAGTGAACAATAACTGTAGCCGAAACAATCTTCATAGGCGTGTATTGTCTGAGCGGTAAAGTATAAGAGACCCTGAAACAAGTTCAGGGTGACATGAGCGAGTTTACACGCCTTTATGTTGAGGCGTACAAGTTATTAGTGAACGCAGCGTGCGGTGGTTTTGCGTCGCTTTTGCCACCAAGCGGATTTGGACTAGAGTGAGCGCAGCGATACTCGTCCTGACGAGCAAAACCACGCTTTTGCGAGTCGTCCAAATCCAAGACAAGTTGCCGCCGTGCGCGCAGCACCCGCCGGAGGCTCTGAAAAAATAAATAAAAATAACTTCCGATAATAGTTTTTATGGAAAATACTGACCTATACATCAAATGTAACGAAATGTAAATATAAATTTAAAAAGAGCTGAAATCCAGTTATAATGCCTGTATGGTATGGTATGGTATGGTCGAAGTGTGTCTTTAGCAATCATTTAACTGATTTTGTTTTTAAGAAAGAGTAAGGGGAAATCGATTTCACACAAGGATACACACAAAAATTTTAAGGAAAAAAGAAAGGAATTAGTTATGTCAATAGCATCAGTATCAAAATTATTTACGCCCAAAGTGGGTAATACTTTAAAAACATGTATGAGAAAAGGTTTTAAGGTAAAGGGTGATGTTCCGAATTCACTTGTAAAACAATTGCCCGGCGGTGATAAATTTTTAAAAGAATTATCAAATTTAGGTTACAAAAATGTCAGTCTTAAAGGCGGTGTAAAGGGCGGTAAAAATACCGTAACCGGACTGGTACATGCATATTCAGGCAAGACCCATATCGGATATTTAGCCGGCGGGTTAGATGCAAATGCAGCAAAACCGATTGTACAAATTAGAGGTCAAATATTACCGCAGCGCGGAATGTCACCGATAAGGTTTAATGTATTTGCAGACGGAAATAAAACAATAACACAGCCGCTGGACGCATCGTTAAATGCAACATTGCATCAGGGAAAAGCTGTCTTGAATGCTGATGCCGGTGCTTTAAAAGGTTATGTTTCCGGAGACGCTAAACAAGTAATGTCATTGGCACCAAAACATTATTGTCGTCTTTTTAAGGGATATCAGGATCTTATAACTAAACTCGATTCAAAATGGCAGCAGTTATTTGAACCCAGAAAGCCGATTGAACCTTTAAAGGTTGTAGATAAAAAAACGGACAAGACTTTTGAGAAAATTAAAAATTTAACAGATGTAAAATTTCAATCAAAATATTATAATAAGATTGCAGATATAGATGATTTTAAATCTATAAAAAACAATGGATTGTCTGACATACTTAAAAAGTATAATGTATAATCTAACATAAATAATAAAAAGACCGCTTCCGCGGTCTTTTTTGTGTTGCAATAAAAGTATATCTAATGTTGAAAATCCTAACTTACAGTCTACTTAGTATTATCCGTCAATATGGCTTGTAACACCGATTGATTTATTGTTATCGATTTCTATTGTATGGCGGATTACGGTGTGTGCCATCAAGAGCATAAACGGATTGATTTCGGTTGTCTGCGACATATTAATTTTGGCTTTTGCAATTTCTTCTTCGGCTTTTGCCTCTTTTTCGGAAAAAGTTATGACGGAATTCATTGAGTAATGCTTTTCATCGCCTTGAATTCTGATTAAAAGTTCATCTTTCGGGAATTCTTTTGAGCATTCAATTGATACGTGAACCGAATTTGATGTTTCCAGAACAAGGGTTGCGACAACAGTGCCGTAATTTACGGTGGAAATAGTGATTGTTAGTATGCTGTCGCTTTCTTCGGTGTCTTCTGATGTTTCAATATCAAGATCAAATCCGACGCCTTCTTCAAGCGGAAGCCACGGCAGGTATAAAAGCAGCAAGACTTTTAAGGTTTGTGCCGGATCATTTTGTGCGGCGGCTGCCATACTGTTGTTTATAAGCCGTGCCATTTCTTTAATCTGGCTTAAATCAGTAATCCCTTGTTTTGATGCTGCAGTCATCGCGGTAATCAATTTTGTGACGGCTTCTTTTCCGTTTGCCTGAATCATCTGGGCTATTTGGGACAAGTCTATCATTCCGTTTGGTGAAAGTGCCAGATTTTTTATGGAGGATTGCAGCTGGGTAGCCAATTGAGTTTGAATAATAGTTTGAATTTGTCCCGGTGTCGTAAGCCCTTGAAGCTGGGCAAGAATTTGAGCCTGCATTTGGGAAAGAGCATTTTTTTGCGCAGCAATTTGCTGTGAAAACATTTGATTAAACTGCAATTGAGTCATTCCTTTTTGCAGCATATAGATAAATTCATTCAAATTTTTTGGAAGCTGCATGACCTCTTTTGCGTAAACTGCCATATCCATACTTTGCAATGTGTTCATTTGAAGATTTGCGGCAGTTGATGAGGTTGTCTGTGCCGTGACATTTTGACTGACATTTTGCGCAAAACTTTCTGCAGCAGCCTGTGAATTTACAGGCGTTTGACGGTTTACAAACATTTGTGTGTTTGTAAATTTCATCAGCATCCGTCCTAAATCAAAGTTATTCATACACCTATTTTAAATGATTTTTTACAAAAAGTCTATCTTTTGACCGGCAGATAAGACTGCGGATAGCTGTAATCTTCTTTAAATCCGAGGTGTCTGTACATTTTGAGTGCCTGGAAATTATTTGTTTCAGTGCAGGTGTTAATTTCTGTTATAGGTCTTTCGGCATTTTCTACCCAGCTTATTATTTTATCCATTGAATATTTAAGCATCATTTTTGACAAACCTCTGCCCTGATGTTCTTTTTTAATACCCACAATCGGGATATTTACAATTTGTCCGCCTGTCAGGTTCATAAAGCAAAATCCTACAGGATTGTTGTCACACATCAAAATGCTGGAGGCTTCAGGCAAAAATTCGGCGTAAACATTTTTTGTAATTTTATTCAAAATATCATAAGTGCCGTCAAGTGTCTGAAATCTCGGGTCAAAAAGCGCATCGGCACTGGTTTCAAAAGCCTCTTGAACTATATGTATTGCCTCATCAAAATATTTTTCATCCCACGGAATTACGCTGTAGCAGCTCGGTAAATTTCTTAGTTGTGTCATTTTTAAAATTTCGCGGGAATTTGTTCCGCTCATTAAAAATCGTAAAACAGCTATACCTACAAATTTAAATCCGAAACGGGCAATTTCTCCGATTAAAGTTTTTTGCGCCCCGAGCATCGGATAACATACAACTTTGTCTTTACGTTCTTTTTTGGTTTGGTTTAAAAATTCTTCAATCAAATATTTGCTTCTGACTAAAAAATTTTCCATATTAAGTGCGTGAATTATATTAAGCTCGACAGCTTCCGAAATCATTGTAGTGTAAACCAAAAATGCCGTAGGAATACTGTCTTCCAATAATATAATGCATTTTATAAGGTCTTTTTTTACGGAATCTATAAAATCATCAAAAGACAAGGGTTCCAATTCAAAGTTATAATCTGTAGTTGCTCGTGTTCTGAAATCTTCGTAAACCGGTTCCAACCCTTTGTAATCTTCTTCTGATAACAGTTTTGCTCTATATTCCGTCATAACCATCCTTACAGCATATGATGCATTTTATCTTTTTTGGTTTCCATATACCTTTTATTATACTTGTTAATTTCCGGTGTCAATTTTATTATGTCATTAACATTAAGTCCATAGCCCTTGAGAGCTATAATTTTCTTGGGATTGTTGGTAATCAGGTTGAATGTCGTAAACCCTAAATCCAGAATAATCTGAGCTCCGTCGCCGTAGTTTCTTAAATCTGATTTAAAACCTAACGAATGATTTGCTTCAACGGTATCCTGACCGCATTCCTGAAGTTTATAGGCTTTAATTTTATTTACTAAACCTATGCCTCTTCCTTCATGACCTCTCATATATATAACGGCGCCTTTACCGTAGTCATTAATATAGCTCATTGCACCATGCAGCTGCGAATTACAGTCACATTTAAGGCTGTGGAAAATGTCACCGGTTAAGCATTCGCTGTGAACTCTTATTGCAGGGATTTTGTCGCTGCCGTCATCTTTAACAAGTGCTGCATATTCCATACCGGTGAGATTATTCTTGTATCCGTAAATCATAAATTCACCGTATTGTGTCGGCAAAAATGCTTCCGCCTCGCGGGTTACTATTCTTTCGGTTTTAAGTCTATATGCAATAAGTTCCGCAACAGAAATAAATTTTATACCGTGTTTATCGGCGAATTTTCTTAAATCATCGCGGCGCATCATATGACCGTCAGAATTCATAATTTCGCACATAGGACCTGCCGGAATATGTCCGCATAATTTTGCAAGATCCACAACCGCCTCGGTGTGTCCGGTTCTTTGTAAAACTCCGCAAGGTTTTGCAACACACGGGAAAAGATGCCCGGGGCGTCTTAAATCAGACGGCACTGCATCCGGTGCTATGGCAACTTCTATTGTCTTTGCCCTGTCAAATGCTGAAATCCCCGTTGTAACTCCGTATTTTTCAGAAGCATCAATGCTTACCGTAAAAGCTGTTTTCATACCTTCTGTATTTTGCTCAACCATTTGCGGCAAATCAAGTTTTTCAGCGATTTCAGGTGAAATTGCAAGACAAATAAGCCCCTTTGCCTCGTTTGCCATAAAATTTATAATCTCGGGCGTTACCATTTGTCCCGAACAAATCAGATCACCTTCATTTTCGCGATCTTCATCATCCGCAACAATTAGCATTTTGCCCGCTTTGAAATCTTTTATTGCATCTTCTATGCTGTCAAATCTGAATTCGTCCATATTACATAAATCCGTTTTCCATTAAGAAATTTTCATCAATTTTATTATGCTCCGTTGATAAAAATTTTTCAACATACCGTCCTAAAATGTCTGTTTCAATATTTACAAGATCGCCGGAGTGTAAATTTTTTAAATTTGTATTTTCAAGTGTATGCGGGATTATTGCGACCGAAAAAATATTCCCGTCGAGTTTTGAAACCGTCAGGCTGACGCCGTTTACGGTGATAGAACCTTTATAGACAATGTATTTGCTGTCCGGAACTTCAAACGTCATATTGCCCAGATATTTCGCGGTCATGTCAACATGCCCCTGAACAATATGTCCGCCCATACGCGTTGAAGGTGTCAGGGCGCGTTCAAGATTAACCGAGTCGCCTGATTTGAGAGTTTTGAAATTAGTTATTTTAAAAGTTTCATCACTTACATCAGCCGAAAAAGTATTTGAAGTCAGTCCAGCAACTGTCTGGCAGCAGCCGTTAATTGCAATGCTGTCGCCGATTTTTGTACCTTCAAGAACCTTTCTGCATTCTACGGTAATTACAGATCCCGTTATACTTTTTAATATCCCTGTTTCTTCTACTATACCTGTGAACATATTTTTATTGTAACATAAATTTCCGCTAATCCGATAAAATTGAATATTTTTTATGTTTAAAGTAGAATTTTGATGTAAATGTTACAAAAAAAGGAGAGAATATTATGTCAAGAAAACCAATTATTGCAGGAAACTGGAAAATGAATCTGCTTCAATCCGAAGCCAAAGAACTTTTTGAAGGCATTAAATCTTTTGTAAAAGATTATACAGCACCTCAATTGCCGACAATTGTAATTGCGCCGACATTTACATCTTTGTGCGCTGTAAGTTCAGTAGGCTGTGACTGCGGTTGCGGCGGAAATAAAATTTCCGTTGCTGCTCAAAACTGCCACTGGGAAAATTCAGGCGCTTATACCGGTGAAATTTCTGTTGCAATGGCTAAAGATGCAGGCTGTGATTATATTATTATCGGTCACTCAGAAAGAAGACAATATTTTTCTGAAACTGATGAAATGATTAATAAAAAAGCAAAAGCAATTCTTGCAGGCGGTTTGATTCCTATTATCTGCTGCGGCGAAACTCTTGAACAACGCGAAGCAGGTATTACCGATGAACATATCGCAACTCAAATCAGAGCTGCTTTATCAGGAATTTCATCAGAAGATGTTGCAAAATCAGTTATCGCATATGAACCTATCTGGGCTATCGGTACAGGCAAAACCTGCGATTCAACAGAAGCTAACAGAGTTATTAAAATGATTAGAAATGTTGTAAAAGATGTAGCAGGTTCATCTGCAGCCGATTCAATCAGAATTCTCTATGGCGGTTCAGTTAAACCTTCAACTATCGAAGAACAAATGTCACAATCCGATATCGACGGTGCTTTGGTAGGCGGCGCTTCATTGAAAGCTGACAGCTTTAATGAAATTATCGCAAATACAATGAAAGTTGCCGTATAGTTTTTGATTTTTAAAAAAGCACCCCGCAAGGGGTGCTTTTTTCTTGCCAAAAATTAGAATTTTTGATATAATAAACCCAAAAAGAAAGAGAAAGCCAATGAAAAATATGAAAAAAGAGTATATCGGGGGGGGGCGACTCTCCTAAGTAGGCAGGACAAGGGTTTTGACGGTATATTTTGGGAAAAGTTACTAAGATACTA
>CALVEN010000009.1 GCA_944326585.1 Candidatus Gastranaerophilales bacterium | reverse complement strand
AGAGGGAAGAACCCGTTTTGCTTGCAAAACGCGGGTGAGAAGACCTCAGGCGCATTAAAAAAGCCTCCAAAGAGGCTTAATTCTTAAAAATGGGGCGCCTGATGACTCTGCCGAGCAAAACGATTAAGTATCGTTTTGCGAGAGGGAAGAACCCGTTTTGCTTGCAAAACGCGGGTGAGAAGACCTCAGGCGCATTAAAAAAGCCTCCAAAGAGGCTCTATTCTCAAAAATGGGGCGCCTGATGGGATTCGAACCCATGCATATCGGAACCACAATCCGAGGTCTTAACCGCTTGACGACAGGCGCCATTTACATATTTTATATTAGCATAAACAATATCTAAATCAAGACTTAAACAATAAAAAATCCCGCCTGAGCGGGATTTTTTTAACTGATTCTCTGGAACATATAACCGATTCCGCGCGCGGTCAGAATCAATTCCGGATTTGCCGGATCAGATTCCAATTTTGAACGTAATCTTGAAATATGAACGTCAACTACACGTGTATCAATTCTGTGATCAGGCGGGTAAGCCCAAACGTGCTGCAATATTTCATTTCTTGAGAAAGCCTGACCGGAATTATTTACCAGAAGTTCAAGCAAACTGAATTCCATACCGGTCAATCTGATTCTTTCATTTTTTCTGAATACCTGACGACGGGCAGTATCAATTTTTATATTACCTGTTGTGATAACATTTTTTGTAACTTTGCCTGTCGGAGCCGCTGTTTCACGGTTGTTTGTACGTCTTAAAACCGCTTTAACACGTGCTTCCAATTCTTTCGGGCTGAAAGGTTTGATAACATAGTCATCAGCGCCGAGTTCAAGCCCTGTAATCCTTTCAGAAACATCACCTAACGCTGTCAGGATTATAATAGGAACATCAGAAGTTCTTCTGATTTCACGGGTAACACCATAGCCGTCCATTTTTGGCATCATAACATCCAACACAACAAGATCAGGATTATATTTGTTAAACGCATTAACGGTTTCTTCACCGTCTTGAGCGGTATAAACATCATATCCTGCCATTTTTAAACGTGTTTCAAGAATACGTCTTATACTTGCTTCATCATCAGCCAGCAAAATACGCTGACGATCTTCTGTTTCATTAGGCATTTCAGCATTTTCTGTCATAGTCTTTTCCTTACCTATATCTTACACCACTAACTTTAAAAAAATATTACAAATTATTTATTTTTTTGTATTTTTATAACGATATATTAACCTAAGTAAAGAAAAATTGCAAGTACTTTTTTATAAAAAACAAAAACTTTTATAATTGAGCAGCAACAATTTTTCTAAACTTTTCAAGGTCTTCGACGGTATCAATACCAACGGGAGTAAAATCAACCACACCGGTTTTAATTTTCATACCGTTTTGCAAAGCACGTAATTGTTCAAGGCTTTCAGCAAGCTCAAGCGAAGTTTGAGGCAGATTTGTCATTTTTTTCAAAGCTTCACGCTTGTAACCGTAGATTCCAAGATGCCCGTAAAACGTAGCATGCCCTTCATTACGTTCATAAGGAATTTTAGAGCGGGAAAAATAAAGTGCATAGCCGTTATTGTCAATGACGCATTTTACAAGATTAGGATTTTCAATATCTTTTTTATCACGAAGAACTCTGATTAAGGTTGAAATATCAGCATTTTCGTCATCGCGGACGCATCTTATAACCTCATCAATGCTTTCGGGCTTAATCAAAGGTTCATCCCCTTGAAGATTAACGACATACTCAATTTCGGGGTGTCTTTCCATAACCTCCTGAATTCTGTCGCTTCCGCAATTATGAGTTTCCGAGGTCATTTCAGCCTCAGCGCCGAACAAAAGACATGTCGTCAAAATTTCCTCATTATCGGTAGCAACAATAACTCTGTCGGCAAGGGTTGATTTTACCGCTTTTTCAAAAACCCACTGGATAATAGGTTTTCCGTTAACTTCTATCAAAGGTTTTCCTTTTAACCGGCTTGAGCCGTAGCGTGCCGGAATTATGATTGCCGTATTTCCTGTCATTTTTTCCTCACTACAAATGCAGTCCACTGATTCAAGTGAACTTCTTCCACTAATATTAAATCACATTTTTTAATTGAATCCAGAACAACCTGTTTTTTCTCATCCAAAATACCGCTCAAAACAAGCAGCGCGTCTGAATTCATAATATTTTTCAAGTCAGGCATAATCTCCGCAAGAACATTATGCAGAATATTAGCCAGAACAAAATCAAATTTTTGCGGAATTTTATCGGCGGTATTAAGCTCAAAATCGCATTTTACAGCGTTTTTCGCAGCATTTTCACGTGCAACATCAATAACTGTATCATCATTATCGCAGCCGTAAACATAAGACGCACCAAATTTTGCCGCACAAATTGCAAGAATACCCGAGCCTGCACCGATATCCGCAACTCTTGCACCGCAGGGCATATATTTTTCTATCATTTTCATGCACAATTGGGTTGTTGAATGAGTACCGGTTCCGAAAGCACAGCCCGGTTCAAGGGTTATAATGACCTCATCAGACGATTTTGGCGAATATTGAATCCAATCCGGCACAACCGTAATCTTATCGGAAACATGCGTAACATCCCACTTTTCTTTCCATTTTTTAGACCAATCCTGATCTTCTTTTTCAACAAGTGAAAATTCCCAGCTGCCGAGAGCCTCCTCCGAAAACCCGCGGGATTTAAGAATTTCACGCTGCTCTTTCAAAAAACTTTCCACATCAGCATTTTGGGTCAGAAAAACTTTTAAAGTACCCTCGGTTGAAGATATCAATTCAAGGTCTTTATAAGCTTCTTCCGCCAAAATCACACCTTCACAGGGCAGATTTTCAAAACAAAGCTCTGACACGACATCCGAAATCTCAGGATTAACTTTTATTGACAATTCATAATACATAACAAAACCTTATTGTTCAATAAAAGCGCCCATTTTTCTGAATTTTTGATAACGCATAGATTTTAATTCAGTGCCCGAATATTTATTTAATTCATCCAAAGCATCTAAAATAGTGCGTTTCATCTCATCGGCAATAAATTCATGATTAGTATGCGCGCCGCCGACGGGTTCTTTAATCTCACCGTCAATAATATCAAACTTCATCAAGTCAGGAGCTGTAATTTTAAGCGCTTCAGCCGCTTCGTTATTTTTGGAAGCATCACGCCAGAGAATTGACGCACAACCTTCCGGAGAAATAACCGTATAATAAGCATGCTCGAGCAAATAAACTTTATTTGCAACAGCAAGACCTAATGCGCCGCCGGAACAGCCTTCACCTGTGATAATAGCGATAACCGGAACCTCCAATTTAGCCATTTCACGCAAATTAACCGCGATAGCAGAGCCTTGACCTTTTTCTTCGGCACTGATACCGGGATAAGCCCCCGGGGTATCAATAATCGTTACAATAGGAATATTGAATTTATCGGCATGCTTAAATAATCTGAGAGCCTTTCTGTACCCCTCAGGCTGCGGCATACCAAAATTATATTCCAAATTTTCTTTGGTAGATTTCCCTTTCATAGTACCGACAATCATGACAGGATGTCCGTCAAGTCTTGCAAGCCCGCCAATGATGGCTCTGTCGTCCATACCTTCTCTGTCGCCGTGCAGCTCAACAAAATCAGTACACATTAAGTTTACATAATCCAAAAAATTCGGTCTTTCCGGATGACGTGCAATCTGCATTTTCTGGGACGGCTTTAGATTAGAATACAATTCTTTTCTGTAATCATCCGCCTGCTGCTCAAAGGTTTCAATTTCTTTATCTAAATCCATGCCGGACTCCAAACTTATTTTTTTTAGTTCCTCAATCTTTTCCTGAATTTCCATAATAGGCTTTTCAAAATCCAAAATTGTAGACATTTATTACCTCAACTAACCTATACTGTGCATTGACAAAATATTTGCCAACGTACTTTTCAAATCTTTACGTGAAGATACGACATCAACCTGACCGTATTTCAACAAATATTCCGCAGTTTGAAAATCAGACGGGAGTTTTTGCCTGATAGTCTGCTCAATAACCCTTCTGCCCGCGAAACCTATTCGTGCGCCTTGTTCAGCGACAATAATATCGCCGAGGGTACCGAAACTTGCCGTAACACCGCCGAATGTAGGTTCAGTCAGCAAGTTTATATACAAGAGTTTTTCGTCATCAAGTTTTGCGCATGCGCAGGAAGTCTTGGCCATCTGCATAAGACTCAATGCGCTTTCCTGCATTCTTGCACCGCCGGATGACGTAATCGTCAAAACAGGCAGACGAAGTTCAATTGCCTTTTCAATAATTCTTGTAACTTTTTCGCCGACGACACTTCCCATTGAGCCGCCCATAAAATCAAAATCCATAATAGCACAGGCAACCCGGTTACCCTCAATTGAGCCGATACCCGTCACAACTGCTTCATCAAGCCCCGTTTTTTCGTGCGCTCTTTGAAGTCTGTCTTTATAAGGCTCGGTATCGACAAAATCCAGAGGATCTGTCGGTTTAATCTCCGAAAATAATTCTTCAAAAGAATTTTCATCGAACAATTGATTAATACGTGTTCTTGCATTTATCCTGAAATGATAGTCACAAACAGGACAAACAAACATATTTTCTTCAATATCTGACTTCAACAGCTGCGCATCACAATGAACACATTTTGTCCACAAATCAGGGTTTTCAACCACCTGAGCCGCTTTAGCTTCCAATGCGCGACGCTGAATCTGTGCCTCTTTACGCTTTTCAAACCAATCTTGAACTGTCATATATTTATATCCCTTTTCAAATACATTATACACAAAAAATAAAACTTATCAATAATCTGGCAAATTTTTACATTCAGGTTTTTTATAACTTTATATGAAAATCACACCTGTAAATTGCAACATATCATTTCAAAGAATCCAAATGAAAGATAACAAAGGCATAAAAATCTTTGACAATCTGAAGTGCAGCTCTGACAGCAGAAATTTTGACGAACAAAACGTAAGCATAAATCCGTTTGCAAGGTATAACTACAACAATTACAGAATAGAATTTAAAAATAAAAAAAGAGGCTTGACCGCACAAGAAAACATAGGGTTATATCCGTGGACAGATTATTTATTCATCAACAATATGGATTCATTTTATGAAAGATGCGGACTCGGCACCTGCATGCATCTTATCAATATTATTGAAATGCTTGAAAACAACATCAATACAATACATTTAAACGCCCTGCCGACAGCGGCATCATTTCACGCAAAATTCGGATTTTATCCGGACGGGAAATGGAACGAAGGTCTTTCGGAAAATATTAAAGAATTATGGCTGTACGCAGGAGATGAATTTGATGATCTGGCATCAAAAGCAAAAATTCTTTTGAATTCAAACAACAGCGACACGCTTTCGGATGAGGGGAATAAACTCTTATACAAATACCTGCGCAGGGCAAACAAAATTTTATCAAAAGAAGAACAGATGAATTTGCTGCGCAATTCAATACACATGAAATTGACAAAAGAAACCGTTTTGAAAAATAAGGATTACTATAACTCATTATTCAAAAAATACAATATTGATTACCGGATAGACTAAACATCCTTTGGCTTGGAAAAGAATTTACGCATATCTTCGGGAATTTTTACATTTTGGAGAGTAAGATGATATTTTCTTAAATTAGCAATAGATTCCTGTTCATCCAACAAATCTCTGCGCTTGACTTTAGGTGTCGGAGAACTTTCTTTACCGCCGTGTTTTTGAATAACTTTAGCAATCATTTCATCAATATCGGAACCGCTTACCTGATATTTGGAAGCAACATCATCAGCCGTTGCCCCCATAGGCAGACTGTAAAGCCAATTTAAAGTCAAAGCGTCGCACGGCGAAATTGACAGAATACCTTTCTGGTGCGGGGTATACATAATATCTTTCGAAAAAGGGCTGTGCCCGAGACCGACGGCATGTCCTATTTCATGCAAAATAGTATGGTAAACCTCTCCGTCATCCATATAATCTCTGTGAATAAGCCCGTCAGTCAACCCGATATTTACCTCCGCACTGTACAAACGATTTGCGCCGTCATAATCAAAATAACAGTGTCCGAGCGCTTTTCTTTCAACCCGTTTCCAATCAATATTAATCTGGGACTCAAGAAGCGTGTTCACAACAGTAAATGAGACTTTACCTTTTGTTGCAGCCTGCCACGCATCAAGAGCGCGCTTAACCATGGCACGGTAACGCGAATCCTGCCCCTGCTTTGAATAGAACTTCATGGGAGCAATATACACTTTCAAAGGCATCTTACACGTCCAGCGCATAATTCTGCCGTTTCGTAAAGACTCTTGTAAATAAGTTTCCTTCTTCATATTTTTATTGTATAATAAAAATTGATACAGGGCTATAGGGAGGATAATTACATGAATATCATGCAAATGATGAAACAGGCACAAAGTTTACAAAAAAAATTAAAAGAAACTCAGGATGAGCTTTCCAAAACAGAAGTAACCGGCGAAGCAGCAGGCGGAGCGGTTGTTGTAACCTGTGACGGACAAGGCAGATTTAAATCAATCAAATTAAAACCGGAAGCACTAAATCCCGACAATCCGGAATCAGTTGATCCAGAAGTTGTTGAAATGGTTGAAGATATCGTTACAACAGCAATTTTACAGGCAAGCATGAAAGCAACTGACTTGATGGAAAGCAAAATGAAATCCGTCACCGGCGGGATTAATATTCCGGGATTATTCTGATGATTTATCCGAAATCCATTGCTGCGTTAATAGAACATTTTCAAAAATTTCCCTCTGTCGGACCAAAATCCGCACAGCGAATGGCATTTTACCTGCTCAGAATGCCTGTCTCAGAGGTGGAAAAATTTGCACGCGCAATGATTGACGCAAAACAGAATACAAAAACCTGCGAAATTTGCTTTAATATTTCATCTGAAAGCCCGTGCGAAATCTGCACGTCACCCTCCCGCGACAGAACAATCATTTGTGTTGTTGCAGAAACCAAAGATTTAATAGCAATCGAAAAAACAAACGAATACAAAGGGCTTTATCACGTTTTGCAGGGGCTTATATCGCCTATGGACGGAATCGGTGCTGACGATATTAGAATAAAAGAACTTTTAAACCGGTTGACAGACGATAAAGTGCGGGAAATTATTCTCGCACTTCCGCCGTCAGTTGAGGGTGAAGCCACAAGCCTTTATTTAACAAAATTAATTAAACCTTTCGGGATAAAAATTTCCAGAATTGCTTTCGGGCTTCCGGTCGGAGCGGATTTGGAATATGCCGACGAAATTACACTTGCAAAAGCAATTGAAGGCAGACGCGAATTATAATTTTAACGTGAGTAGAGTGAGTGGGGTGAGTAGAGTAAGGGTGCGTGTCAGCTTGGACTCGTTTCATCTTATTTAATGTGAGTGAAGTGAGATGTGTTTTATCTGTGAGCTTCGTTCACGAAGCAACCCCCACCACGGCGGGGTTGAATTTCAACACGAGCTTGCGAGTGTTTGAAATTCGGGGGCGGGGCACCTCTCTTGAGATCCTTCGGCTATCGCCTCAGGATGACAGAGGATTGTCGTGCCTTTGGCTCCTCTAACAAAGACATGAATAGGCATACCAAAATTATCAAACATGATGTCGTGGCTCAGCCACCCCTCTCCCTATGGGAGAGGGATTAAGGGAGAGGGGCTTCACATTGAAATTCATCATCCAACTGATTGCAATATATTTACAAATAATATAAAATTAACAATATGACACTTTTGGAAATCAAAAATTTATCGGTTGAATACAAATCGCAACGGGGAATTTTAGGAGAGAAAGAAACAATTCATGCCGTGAATAATCTTTCGCTTGATATCAAAAAAGGGGAGATACTTGCGGTAGCAGGCGAATCCGGATGCGGCAAATCGACTCTTGCAAAGGCAATTATTCTCCTTGAAGCGGCAAGTAACGGTGAAATTATTTTTGACGGCAAAAATATTTTGCAGATGCAAAAGGCAGAATTAAAAGAATTCCGTAAAAGAGCGCAGATGGTTTTCCAGAACCCTTATGCGAGTTTGAACCCGAAGATGAAAATTTTTGACACCCTCAAAGAGCCGCTAAAAATAAACACGAACCTTACGGACGAAGAAATTCGGGAAAAAGTTGAGGAAATTATATGCAAAGTCGGACTTGACAAAGATTGTCTGAACCTTTACCCGCACGAATTTTCCGGCGGACAGAGGCAAAGAATTGCAATAGCACGCGCGCTAATTCTTAACCCCGAATTTATCCTTGCGGATGAACCTGTCAGTGCGCTGGACGTCAGTATTCAAGCGCAGATTATTAATCTATTGAAAGATTTAAAAGACGATTACAATCTGACTTTTTTATTTATTTCACATGATTTAAGCGTAATAAAATATTTATCTGACAGGGTTGCGATAATGTATCTGGGCGAGATTGTGGAACTGGGCAAAACCGACGAGATTTTCTTCACGCCCGAACATCCCTATACAAAGGCGCTTTTAAGCTCAGTGCCTAAAATTACAAAAGGCGATAAAATTATTCTTGAAGGCGACCTGCCCTCACCATCAGCGCTTCCTAAAGGCTGCAAATTCCATACACGCTGTCCTTATTGCATGCCTGTCTGCCGCGAAAAAATGCCCGACGAAACCCGAATTACGGATACACACTACGTAAAATGCTTTTTGGCAAAATCCATGATATAATCATTTTATGGAAAGAAAAGTTGTCACAACAAATCGAAAAGCCTTTCACGACTACCTTATTTTTGAAAAATTCGTAGCCGGAATTGTGCTTTCCGGAACCGAAATTAAATCAATCCGCAATAACGCGATTAATTTAAAAGACAGCTTTTGCAAAATCGAAGATAATGAAATCTTTTTATACAAATGCCACATATCGCCGTACGAGCAGGGAAACCGCTATAACAAAGACCCGGAGCGTACCCGCAAACTTTTATTAACAAAAAAAGAAATCCTGAAACTTCAAAGCAAAGTTAAAAAGGAGAATTATACAATTGTACCGCTTGAGGTATTTTTTCAGGGAAGTCTTGCAAAAGTCGAAATAGGGCTGGCAAAAGGTAAAAAACTTCACGACAAACGCGACGCACTTGCTAAAAAAGACCAGAAACGCGAAATTGAACGTGCATCCAAAATAAAATATTAATGAGGGGTTATGAAAGTAGTAATTTTAGGAAAAGGCGAAATGCTTGCAAACCTTATGGAAGGAGTCAAAGATTCCGGATTTGAGCTTGCTGCGGTTTTCAGGCATGAACGGACGGCAATGAATAAATTTAAGCTGTTTTTGCTGGATTTTTTCAAAAGCTCGCCCGAGGTTACAATGATAAAAGAGCGCAAAATCAAAGAAATTAAATGTAAATCAGCCAATTCCGAAGAATTCAAACGCGAGATTGTAAAACTTAATGCCGATATAATTCTTGTCGGAACATGGAAAGAAAAGTTAAAAAAAGAAATAATAGACCTACCGACCATTGCGACGATAAACGTACACCCGTCGCTTTTGCCCGAATACAGAGGTCCGAACCCGTATATCCAAACAATTCTTCACGGCGAAACCCAATCCGGCGTTACATTTCACCTTATGACCGAAGAATTGGATAAGGGTCCCGTGCTTGCACAGCAAAAAGTCGAAATTCTTCCCTGCGACACTGCAAAAGAATTGAAAGAAAAAACAGTTTTTCAGGCACGGCTTTTGGCTTGTGAAGTTTTAAAACGCTTGAATGCGGGAATAATTCAGCCTGTTGAACAAAATGAAGCTAAGGCAAGCTATTTTCCGAACATTTCCGGCGATGAAAAAATGCTGGATTTTAAAAATCAGACTTCCGCGGAAATTTTAAACACAATCCGCGCGCTGCACCCTTATCTTCCGACATATATCACTTACAAAAACGTATTTTTTATTGTAAATCCTTATAAAGCAAGGATTTTGGATAAATCTGGAGATTCCGGACAAATTATCACGAAATGCTCCAGAACCCGCTCTCTTACAATCTGCGCAAAAGACGGCAAAGCAATAAAAATGAGCGGATTAAAAGCATACCGTCTTGCTCCGCTTACAAAACTTTTGATAAAATATTACGTAAAATAAATTACAAAATCATGTCGTCTTTAATTTTCCAGTCGTGTCTGAGAATGTAAGAAAAGCAGAAATATCCTCTGCCGCCTTCGGAACAATCGGCATCGACTTCCTCATTTGTCATGTCATTACCCGCAGGCACGAGGTTTTTGTTATTAAAAACAAAAACGAAAACATCTCTGCCCACCACATTAGGTCCGTCATTTCCGTTGACATCTACATGCATAACAAGACCTGCCGAATCCATATTTACACCGAATTCATCTTGAATATCCTCAGCCGCAACACCATCCATATTAACAAAAACATTATCAAACGTCTGAAAAACAATAATATTACCGCCAATACCTTTTGTTCCCTCGTCCCAAATTGCAGTTTGACCGTTCAACTGTTTTGTGACGCCTTCGGTATGCCAGCAGCCGGGAGTATCAATACAATCTTTCTGAACCCTTAAATTCGGCTTCAGGTAATAATTGTACCAATCGACCATGCTCTGGGTATTTCCGTCTGAGAAATTCACATAAGAATACCCGAGATTAGTTGCCATAGTCCTTTGAATTGCCTGCTGGAGAGTTGAATATGTTTTTTTCAATTTTGCGATTGAAACGGCACGCCTGTAATTTTTTACAACAGTAGGTATGGTCATTGCCGCAACAACACCGATAATCCCGAGAGTAATCAAAACCTCTGCCAGAGTAAAAGCTTTTTTAGTACGTAATTTGAACATGAACCGTCCTTGTCCTCGCCTTATTATCAAAATCCACCAGCACAATCTGCTGCCACTGTCCTAACTGCAAAGCGCCTTCCAGCAATGGAACCATCGTTGAATTTCCGACGATAGACGCTCTTATATGAGAATATCCGTTCCCGTCATGCCACATTTCATCGTGATGATAATCCTTATTAACCGGCGCAATTTTATCGAGAGCCTCAGGCAAATCCTTTAGCAATCCGGGTTCATACTCAATATTTGTAATTGAAACAGTGCTTCCGGCAACATAAACAAACACCACAGCATCTTTCAAAGAATGTCTGTAGACAAGATTTTTAACCTCATTAGTAACATCGACAATATCGGTGTTGCCTTTTGTATGTACAGTAAATTTTTCGCAAATTATTGTCATAGACTAAATCTTATCTCTCCGCGTTTTACAATTTTTCTGCCTTTGGAATACGTTGAATACGGGAAGTGCTTGTTCACAAGTGCTCTGTAATCCTCGCCGTCATCCAGTTTAAACACGTTAAAATCAGCGTCTTTGCCGACCTCAATTGAACCTGTAACATGATCCAGTCTTAAAATTTTAGCCGGATAAATTGTCAAATATTTTAAAAGCTCAATAACATCAAGCTGATTTTCACTGTTACATTCAACTGCGAGCTTCAAAAGGCTGTAATCTTTCTCAAGTGCAAAACTCTGGGTTGAGAACCCGAAATTTTTACCGAAATATTTCAAAACAGTAGAAAAATCAAGTTTTTTATTGCAGATTTCATCGCTGTATCTTGGCTGGTAAACGAATTTAACACCGGTTTCAGCGAGTTCTTCAAGCTGAGTTTCATCCAGATAATTTGCGTTTGCAGCTATAACCTTTTTAGTCAAAACTTTCAAATCATCCAGATATTTAACCGGATCTTCCATACGCTTGTACGGTGTAATTTTTCTGAATCCCATAAATTTATGCAATAAATCAATATCCGAAAATCCGTGTTCGAGCCATTCCATCTCGTCCTGAGCTTCCGCAAAACGTGTCATTAAAAGCATGTTATGCTTGCGGCAGTATTTGGAAAACAATTCCCATAATTTTTTATGCACACCGGGAATTGAATGAAGCATAATCCCGATATGGGTATTTTCGCCTTTATGGAATACGTAATTTTCAACCTTATCGCGTAAAGCCTTGAATTTTTTCTTACTTTTGTCTGAGCTGTCCGCAAAAACCTCAAAAAACATATAGTTTTTAATAGGTACTTTATTTATAATTTCAAAATACTTATCCTCTTTTGAAACCTGAGCAATACAGGTGGTGCCTGCCTTGATTGAAGCCTCAAGCCCGTCTTTAAAAGATTGAATTTTTTCGTGCCTGTCAAAAACAAAATAATCGCTGAGAATGTTTGCCCATTTCAAGCTGTAATTATCAGGTTTTACGCCTGCAAAAGTGTATTTTTTAGCAACAGTTTGAAAAAATTTTTTCAAATTATTTTTAACACCGCAGGGCTTTATTTTTCCGATATCCGTATACTGGTACTGGGTAAACATGTCGATAAATCCCGGCGTCACGACGGAATTTCCGAGATCTTTGACGAACTTTTCTTCAAATTTTGAAGTTTCATCATTCGGAATAATTTCAACAAACTTGCCTTCATCAACGACCAGAGCCATATTTTCAAGAACATCGCCGGTTGAAGTTAATATCCATCTTGATTTGTAGCACTTCATGTTACACCCCTTGCTTTAAGAATAACAAATTTTATTAAAAAAAGCAAGTTTTAATTACGAATACATTTGGTCTTCCCAGTATTCCATTTCAAGATGACCTATGACGATTGTGTCACCGTCTTTTACACCCTGTTTTTTAAGTTCGTCAAACACACCCATGCCGGTCAAAATGTTTTGAAGTCTTATAATCTGCTCGGTGTTTCTGGCGTCCGTAACTGCAGCGAGCCGTTTAATTTTACCGCCGTCCACAATGTATGTGTCTTTTGCTGCTTTATAAACCTCAAAAGCGCTGTCGTCATTGTTGTAAGCGTCCAAATCTTCTTCAACCACTATATCTGACACGTGATGTTCAATCTCATCCACTTTAACCGCCATAAAATCAAGCAATTTATCAAGATTTTCGCCTGTTACGGCAGAAATGAGGAAAACATCCTTAGCGGCATTTTTAAACTCAACCGACAATTCATCCTGTATTTTTTTATCAACCGCGTCAATTTTATTCAAAACAACGATTTGATAGAGATTGGCGAGCTTTTCGGAATGTTTTTCAAGCTCGGAATTAATTATTTCGTAATTTTTCAAAGGATCATCAGCTGTAATATCGACAAGGTGAACAAGGAAACGACAGCGCTCTATGTGGCGCAAAAACTCATGCCCCAACCCGACACCTTCCGACGCTCCTTCAATAAGCCCCGGAATATCCGCAACCACATAACCGTCGCCGGAGCGTTTTTTAACCACGCCCAGATTAGGAATTAACGTAGTAAAAGGATAATCCGCAATTTTTGGTTTAGCGGAAGAAATTCTGCTAATAAGTGTTGATTTTCCAGCATTCGGCATACCTAAAAGCCCGACATCCGCAATTAATTTCAATTCAAGCTCAAGTTCGCGTTCAATTCCGGGTTCACCCGGCTCACAAAACTGCGGGGCGCGCTTTTGAGCGGTTGCAAATCTTGCATTACCCCTGCCGCCTCTGCCGCCTTTTGCAACAAGAACTTTTTGTTCGTGTTCGGTCAAATCCGCAATAGCATTACCTGTTTTTAAATCTCTGACAACGGTTCCGACAGGAACTTTTATCACTAAATCTTTAGCGCATTTTCCGTGCATGTTTTTAATACTGCCGTTTTCACCGCTTTCGGCTTTGAATACGGATTTATATTTAAAATCCATCAAAGTTGACATATTTTCATCCGCAATCAAATAGACATCACCGCCCGAGCCGCCGTCACCGCCTGCAGGGCCGCCTTTATCAACGTATTTTTCACGACGCCAGGCAACCATACCGTTTCCGCCGCGGCCGGAAATAATTTTTATTCGGGTTTTGTCTAAAAATTGCATTTATTTCCCTCTTTGTATTACAATAATACTATGAAAATGACAAAAAAGACATTATTTACGGAAACACCCGTTACAATAGGGCCAGAAAGCGGTTACGATAATTACATCATGGCAATTGAATCAAGCTGTGACGAGACAGCCTGCGCAATTGTAAAGAACGGCCGCGAAGTTATATCAAACGTTGTGGCATCCCAGATTAAGACCCACGAAAAATACGGCGGAGTAATCCCGGAAATTGCCGCCCGCGAACATCTTGAATCCATAAATGTAGTAATAGAAGAAGCTTTCAGACAGGCTAATATAAAACCTCAAGACATAACGGCATTTGCCGGAACTGTCGGGCCGGGGCTTGTCGGATGTCTTTTGGTCGGATTAAATGCCGCAAAAACGCTTGCACTTGTATATGACAAACCTTTTATAGGAGTTAATCACCTGAATGCGCATCTTTGCGGAAATTATATTGATACAGACCTCAAACCGCCTTATATTGCGCTTTTAATCAGCGGCGGACATACTCAGATTATCGACGTAAAATCATATTCGGAACAAAAAATTATCGGTGAAACAATAGACGACGCCGTAGGGGAAGCGTATGACAAAGTCGCAAGGCTTATCGGACTTCCGTATCCGGGTGGGCCTATTTTGGACAAACTTGCAAAAGAAGGCAATCCACATGCGTTTAAACTTCCCGAAGCAAAAGTTGACGGATATAATTTCAGCTTCAGCGGGTTGAAAACCGCTGTTCTCAGGCTTGTGAAATCTTTTGACGGGCAGGAACTTCCCGTAAACGACATTTGCGCAAGTTTTCAGGAATGCGTTTCATTAACATTATTCAAAAAAGTTAAAAAAGCGCTTGAAGAAAGCGGTTACAATCAAGTTGTAATCGCGGGCGGAGTCGCTGCAAATTCTGAAATAAGAAGAAAAATTTTCTCACTTGAAGAAGAAGGCTACAGAGTTAACGCTCCTTTAATGAAATACTGCACGGATAACGCAGCAATGGTTGCCTCATGCGCGTACTTCAACACAAACACGTTTGACGACATTGACGTTGAAGTTTTTTCAAGAGCTTAACCCATCAAATCAACGACTCTTGCCGTACTTTGCAAAACTTCTTCCGCTGATTTGTCAACCGCATTAAGAGTACCGACATGACGTTTTACAAATCTTAACCCGTCAAACATTTTTTGCGAAAACTTCAGCCTGATCCCGTCTTTTTGACCATTGCGATGAATAGGAGAAACCGAAATAAAAATTTTCTTTTCTTTTGCTGATTGATTCAAAGCTTTAAACGCTGCAGAATTGCACAATTCTTTCTTCTGAGCTTCGGGAAACTTTTTTGAAAATCTGATGTTGCCGCTTTTGGCTAAACCGCCGATTATTTTACTCAATGCCATATTTTTCTCCTTTTACAAATATAACAAAGGCCGTGAAATAAATTCTTGCTGCTTTTAAACAAAAACTTTACAAAACTTTATAAATTGATTTTGAATTAACAATCGACAAAATTTTATCAATAATAATTTTTTCAAAACTTATATTAAACGCGTTATTAATTTCTCTTATAAAATAGCAGGGGCTTGTAACATTGACCTCAAGGATTTTGCCGTCCACAACATCCAATCCTGCCGTATAGATTCCGCGTTTATTGAGTTCAAGAGCAAGGCGGGTAAATTTTTCTTTTTCCGAATCCGTCAGAACATCTTTTTTAATACAATCGTCTTTATGCTCATTGAATTTGAAATCATTATTGCTCGGAAGTTTTCTCACGCAATAGTCATAAACCGTATCCCCGATTATTAAAACCCTTTTATCGCCGTAAACCGCGGACGGGAGATATTTTTGCACCATAACCATATTTGTGCCGTTATTTGTTGCGGAATTTATGATAACAGATGTATTTTTGTCGCCGTCTTTCAAATACATTACGCCGGAGCCAAAGCATTTGTTCAAAGGCTTCAGAATAATTTCGTTATTCTCCGCTAAAAATTCAAGTATATCCGAACGCGAAGCCGTCACAATATTTTTCGGCATCAAATCATTAAATAAAACAGCATGAAGTTTTTCGTTAAAATCACGAATTGCCTTTGTATCGTTCAGAATAAATGTTTTTTCTCTGTCGACAAAATCAAAAATATATGTGGCATTTATATAATCCAGATCAACCGGCGGATCGGGTCTGAACATTACAAGCCGAAAATCCTCAATTTTTCTTGTATATTCCTTTGTTTTGTCGAAAAATATATTTCCGTCTTTTTCGTAAGAATCAAAACCTGATGCATACGCTACACCGGATTTCAAGGATAATTTATCAATAGTCGTGATAAAAACCTCATTGCCGCGAGATAAAAACTCTTTTATCATCCAAAAATTAGTCACCAGATCATTGAACTCAAAATATTTAAGTTCAATTCTGTCTATAACAAATAAAATATTCATAACGCCTCACTTAATACTATATTTTTTCGGGATCCAAAACACCCACCGAGGTATTGTTCAAATTAACGAGTTTAATAAACCTTTCGACATCAGCCTCAATTTCGGGAAAAGTACCGTAATGCATAGGAATAACCGTTTTGACGCCTAACCATTTAGCCGCAATTGCAGCGTGCTCAACGTCCATCGTGTAATTCCCTCCGATAGGAAGCATGGCGATTTGCGGGGCATAGAGTTCTTTAATTGTTTTCATCTCGCCTGACAGGCAGGTGTCACCGGCATGGTAAATTCTTGCGCCTGCGACATCCAGAAATATGCTTGCGGGGCAGCCGCCGTAGCGTCCGTCAGGAAGCGAACTTGAATGAAATGCCGGCAAAAATATTGCACGACCCCAGCTGTATTGAAGCCAGCAGCCGAGAGAAATTGATTTAGCTTTAGCGCCCTGTTCTTTACAATATGCCGCAAGCTCCGGTACTGCCGTAATTTCTATGTCCAAATCTTTTGCTATCTCAATTGCCTGTCCGAGATGATCACCGTGTGCATGGGTTAACAAAATATCTCTGACAGGTTCTTTTTTCCAATCATATTTGGGATTTTGCTTAACCATTGGATCAATAAGAACAGCGTTTTCACCGTTTGTAATCTGGAACGCGCTGTGACCGATGTATTTGATATCAACCATAATAATACTCCTTTACATTTTCTTTAAATTTAGCACATTTTACGATAAAATACAATTATGCAACAAAAGTATATGCAAAAGTGTATAGAGCTTGCAAAACTCGGTGAAGGCGGCGCCTCTCCGAACCCGCTTGTGGGGTGCGTAATTACGGACGAATTTGATAACGTAATCGCAACGGGATACCACAAAAAATACGGAGAAAATCACGCGGAACGCGACGCGCTTTTAAAAATCAATAAAGGCGACGGCGACACACTCTATGTAAATCTTGAACCGTGTTCGCATTTTGGCAAAACCCCGCCCTGCACGGATATTATTATTGAAAAAGACATAAAACACGTTGTTGTGGGAATGCTTGACCCCAACCCGATCGTAAGCGGAATCGACAAGCTCAAAGCTGCGGGAATTGACGTAACCGTCGGAGTTTTGGAGGATGAATGCAAAAAGCTTAATGAAGTTTTTATAAAAAACATAAAAGAGAAAAAAACTTTTGTGGCAATAAAAACAGCCACCACTCTTGACGGGAAAATAGCGACATCAAGCGGATCTTCCAAATGGATTACAGGAGAAAAAGCAAGAGAAGAAGTCCACAGAATCCGCAGACGATATGATGCTATTATGACAAGCTCAACAACGGTTATCGCGGATAATCCCAAAATGGAACACAAAAAAAAGATTATCCTTGACCGCGAACTTAAAACAGATTTGAAATCCCAAATATATAAGCAGGGCGAAATTTACGTTTTTAACGAAAAAGAAGATGACCTTGAAGGCAACATAAATTTTATCAAAACGCCTGTCAAAGACGGCAAAATAAGTCTTGAATTCGTATTTGAAAAACTTTACGAACTCGGAATTATGAGTGTTTTGATTGAATGCGGAGGCAAGCTTAACGGCAAAGCGCTCAAATACGCCGATAAGATTTATCATTTTTTAGCCCCGAAAATCACGGGCGACAACAGTGCAAAATCCTGCTTTGACTACAAAAAAATTACTGAAATTTCAGAATGCACGAATTACAAAATCGACAGCTTTGAATTTTTTGATCCGGATATTTTACTAACCTATTATCCGATAGATAAAAATACGTAAAACGCTATAATGCTTTTATGAAAATTTCACCGTCCTACAGGGGTCTTTTTGACACAAAAGAATCACTTGAGAATATTTTCAAAGCCCGCAAAACCTGCTCGGATACCGGCGCAAAACTGATAATAACACCGCATGCCGCATACGAATACATCGCGGAAATCACGTTCGGCGTATATGCGACAATACAACAAACCGTTGAAAATCTTACTATAATTGCGCCTGCTATATACAACAAAATCTACGGTTCCGTAACCACGGACGCTGAAAGATTTGAAACCCCTTTTGGCGATTTAAGAATTGAGGCTGCGGATTTGGAAGTAAATAATAAAATTTTTGAAGCCGAAAGCGCTCTCACATGCCAGCTTCCCGTTATAAAATACCTGTTTCCGCATGTCACGGTGACACCGGTTATTTACGGGTGTGAAGATTATAAAAAAATTGCCGGCATAATTAACCGCGGAACAACCGTAATTGTAAGCAATTTAAGCCGATATGTACCTGAAAGAGAGAATATAAAACTGGATGAACAGACTGCAAGAATGATAGAGCGGAAACAAATTCAGGATTTGGATATGGAGCTTGCGGACGGCGCAATAGGAATTTGCGCGGCAATAGAATTTGCAAGGCAAAATGACCTTGAATTTGTCGGAACAGGACACGCAAACTCTTCACAAACAAACCACGACACCTCAAATGTAACGGGTTACGGGGGCTGGTATTTAGTCTAAAAATTTGCCGTCAAACAAATCCACAACCATATTCACCATATCGGAGCGCATTGTCTGATGTGCAGGAATTTTTTCTTCAGCCTCTGCTTTTGCTTCCTCAATTTCCTCGGGTGCCGGCAAATCTTCAACCGGAGGTTCAAGGCTAACAGGTGGCGGAGGCGCCGCACTAGGCTTTGGGGCGGGAGTTTTCTCCTTTACGGGTTTGTCATCGGGCTGCGGAAGTCTTACAACTATATTTGTATGATTAAACAAAGCATTTACCGCATCAGACAGAATTTGTCTTTTGTTGCCCTCTAAAAATTGTTTTAAAAGATTTTCACTGTTGATACTTATAACAACCTTTTCGGACGAAAGCTCAACGGGATTAGCCCACTGGCGGAGAAGGGATTTTGTCGGGAGGCTTGATATATTTTCAAGCAATCTGCCCCACAAAGCCGCAATATCATTTGATGAGTCAACAGGCTGAGATTTCGGCATCGGTGAAAAATCTTCCGCCGCTTCAAGAGGTTCCGGTGCAACAGGTTTGACCGGCTCCGGTTCTTTTACATCGGAAACTTCCGGTTGAACGGCTTTTACAGGCTCTTTCGGAATTTCTTTTTTAATTTCCTGTTTTGATAAAATTTCAGGCTTTGTAACCGGTGCCGGCGGAGTTTTATAAGAGGCTTGCTGCGGAGTGTGACCCGCTTCAAGTTCGGTAAGCCTTTTTTGCAAATCCTCAAGCTTTGTATTTTCAGTCAAATTCGCGAGGTCAATAATCCCGACCTCAAGCCAGAGGCGGGGGTTATTGGTTAATTTAATTTCCTTTATATATTCAGCGCACTTATCGACAAGCGACATGATTTGATGAGTTTCAACCCCGGAGGATTGTTCTTTCAATGCGCCCAGCTGCGCTTCATTCAACTGTGTAAGTTCAAAAACAATTTCTTCGCGGCAATTTTTTACAATTAAAAGATTTTTCAAATAGTCCAGAAGGTTAGACAAAATCTGAACGGGTTCATTGCCCGAATTATAAATATTTTCAAGCATTTCAAGCGCAGATTGCGGATTGGAGGTTACAAGGGCACCGGCAAGCTTGTACAAAACATCAAACGAAATTCTTCCGAGGAGCTGATTTATGTCGTCAGTTGTAATTGCGTCTTTGCCGCCGAGAATGCTCAACTGATCCAGAAGCGCAATACTGTCGCGCATTCCGCCCGCCGAATTTTTAGCAATCGTAAACAAAGCGTCATCGGTAATATTAATTTTTTCGTTATCAGAGATATATCTCAGATGTTTAACAATATCATCGGTTGTAATTCTTCTGAAATCAAATCTCTGGCAGCGGCTCTTAATTGTATCAAGGACTTTGTGAACTTCCGTTGTCGCAAGGATGAAAATAACGTTTTCCGGCGGTTCTTCAAGTGTTTTCAACAGAGAATTGAATGCCGTATTAGAAAGCATATGAACTTCGTCGATAATATAGATTTTGTATTTGCCGTAAACCGGTGCATAGAGAATTTTTTCCAGAATATTTTGAGTATCCTCAACTTTTCTGTTGCTTGCGGCATCGATTTCAATAACATCCATGGGAACTGCATTTGTAATATCCACACAGCTTTCACACACACCGCAGGGGTTAATCGTAGGTCCTTGCTTGCAATTTAAAGATTTAGCAAAAATACGTGCGGTGGAAGTTTTTCCCGTACCGCGGGGACCCGTAAACAAATACGCGTGCGAAATTTTGTTAAGCTCAATCGCGTTTGTAAGAGCATTTTTAATATGATCCTGTCCCACAAGCTCATCAAGCTTTTGCGGACGGTATTTGCGGTATAGCGGTATGTATTTATCGTTCATGATATAATTATAGCAAAACATAATCAAATTGGACAACAGTTTATGAACATAATTAAACCTGAAAAATTAAAAAAAGGCGGCACAATCGGAATTCTTGCAACCTCAGGCGCTATAGAGGATAAAGAAAGCATATTACGCGCAAAAAAATTTTTTGAAACACTCGGCTATAATGTTATTTTAAGCGATAATGCATTTGAAAAATTTCACGGTATGGCGGGAGAGGACGAAAAAAGGCTTGGAGAACTTCACCGATTCTTCAAAACTCCCGAAATCAATGCCATAATCTGTATGCGCGGCGGCTATGGCGCAATAAGGCTTATCAAAAAGATTGATTACGATTTAATCCGCGAAAATCCGAAAATTTTCTGCGGGTATTCTGATATTACGGCGCTCTGCGCAATGTTTTTGAAAAAATCAAATCTTATGACATTTCACGGACCAATGGCATCAGGTGATTTCGGGGCGGAAAATCCCGACAAATTCACCGTACAATCGTTTTTTAATGCCGTCACCGCAGATGAATTAATGTTTGAGCCCGACCCGCCGAAGATTTACAAATCCGGCAGTGCAGAGGGAATTTTGTGGGGAGGAAATCTTGCGACCCTTGTATCGCTTTGCGGACAGGATTTTATACCGGATGAAGATTTTATATTTTTTGCGGAAGATTTGAATGAACCCGCATACAAAATCGATAAAATGTTAACACAATTGATTAATATTGATAAATTCACCCGAAATATCAAAGGGTTTATCCCCGGTGATTTTTTGGAAGTCGACACCCCCGAACGGCTTGATGAATTATTTAAAGAAATCGGTGAAAAACTTAACATCCCCGTAATCGGCGGGTTTAAGATTACGCACGGAGCTCAAAAAATTACCCTGCCATACGGTGCAAAAGTATTTCTCGATGGGAAGGGGATAATAATTAAGGAAATAAGGTGATAGGGGAATAAGTTGTTTCTAAAAGCTATCTGAGCGGGATTTTTTCAATATCAACTTAATATAACACTTATTTACTTATTCACTTATCTTAAACATTAAAATTATATTAATTAACTTTAAAACTAAAATTTTTTGAGCTACAATTTTAGTATGGAGAAAAAACTATGTGGGATTATTCGGAAAAAGTAATGGATCACTACAGAAACCCGAGAAATGTCGGGAAAATTGATGACGCGGACGCAATCGGAAGCGCCGGTTCATTGTCCTGCGGTGACCAGTTAAAAATATATTTAAAGATAAAAGACAATATCGTAACCGATGCGAAATTTCAGACTTTCGGATGCGGCTCTGCCGTTGCAAGTTCAAGTATTTTAACCGAAATGATTATCGGAAAATCAGTAGACGAAGTCAGAAAGATTACCAACAAAGACATTGCCGATGAATTGGGCGGACTGCCGCCGGAGAAGATGCACTGCTCGGTTATGGGCTATGAAGCGCTTGAAGATGCTCTGAAAAATTGGGGCGACTATCAGGATCTGGATGATTTAAGAGAACCTGAAAAGCCGGAAAAAATCGTCTGCACCTGCTTCAATGTAACAGAAAATCTCATTTGGGACGCAATTAAACAAAACGGACTCAAAACAGTTGAAGAAGTTACAAACTACACAAAAGCCGGCGGTGCCTGCGGCAAATGCAAAGGGCTTATTCAAGACATAATCGACACATATTATGCAAAAGAAAAATCAGAGCCAAAACTTTCGCCAACGCAGAGAATTTTGAAAATAAACAACATAATTGAAACCCAAATTTCCCCCGAACTCCAAAAAGACGGCGGAGACATTAACCTTGTTGACATACAGGACAACAAAATTTACGTAAAACTTCACGGCAAATGTTCCTCCTGCAAAAATGCAACCCTGACAATAAAAAGGTTTGTGGAACAGACGCTTAAAACCGCACTGGATGAAGATATTGAGGTTATAGAAGTATGATATATTTAGACAACAACGCAACAACAAAAATAGATGAACGTGTTCTTGACGCTATGATGCCGTATTTCAAAGAAGAATACGCAAACCCGTCAAGCATGTATAATTTCAGCAAAAAAGCCTCAAATGCGCTCAAAGAAGCAAGAGGAGTTTTGAAAGACTTTTTAAACGCAAAAGACGAAAAAGAAATAATCTTCACCTCCTGTGGTTCAGAAAGCGCTAATACCGCAATAAAAGGCGTTTTGAACTACAATAAATCAAAAAAACACATTATAACGACAAAAGTTGAACACCCTTGCGTTTTGAACCTTTATCAAACACTTGAAAAACAGGGATACAAAGTTGACTATATAGGTGTAAATTCAAACGGCGACTTAGATTTGGAACAATTGGAAGCCGCAATCACCCCTGATACGGCGCTGGTATCCGTTATGTGGGCTAACAACGAAACAGGGGTTATTTTCCCGATTAAAAAGATTTCCGAAATTATAAAATCAAAAAGCCCTGATACAAAATTTTTCGTAGACGCTGTTCAGGCTGCGGGAAAAATTCCTCTTGACGTACAGGAAAACGGAATTGATTTACTCGGAATTTCAGGTCACAAATTCCACGCACCAAAAGGCGTCGGCGCATTATACGTAAATTCAAAAACACTTATCACACCACTAATCGTCGGAGGTCATCAGGAACGCGGCAAACGCGCCGGTACGGAAAACGTACCATATATAGCCGGTATGGCAAAAGCCGCTGAACTCGCAATGGACGGATTGAAATACGAATTGACGGAAGTTAAACGACTGAGAGATAAACTTGAGAAAAATATTTTGAAAAATATATACAATTCCAGACTCAATACAGGCGTTTCCAACAGAGTTCCGAATACCACCAACATTGGGTTTGAATACGTTGAAGGCGAACTGATTTTATTACACATGAGTGATTTGGGAATCTGTGCAAGTTCAGGCAGCGCCTGCACATCAGGCTCTTTAGAGCCGAGCCATGTTTTAAGAGCAATGAATGTTCCGTTCACAGCAATCCACGGCAGCATAAGATTTTCATTGAGCAGATTTACGACAGAAAAAGAAATTGATTACGTCTGTGAAAAAATGCCGGAAATTATCGAAAAAATCACGGCGATTTCACCTTATCAGGAAGAACTTGCCGCTCTTAAGGCTCACAAATAATTACTAATTGTAAAGATTACGCAAAAGCGCTGGCAAAAAATTTTATGCCCTGATTTAATATGAATGAAAGGGATATTTTACATGCGTATACAAAAAATAGGGTATTCACCGACATTCGGTTATAACAAAAAACTAAACAAAATGCTTAATTATAAACTTGATCAGGCAAAACCGGATGACGAAATGGCAAATACTATTCGAAGCCTGAACAATTATTGCAACAACACGGAAGAATTAATCCGCACAAGCGTGGACGAAGGCGAAGAAGATGAATTTTTAAATGCCTTTATCCGTCCTAAAGTTACGCTTGCCGACCTTGTGGATATAAAATATCCTGAACTGAATTACCCGACGGTTGAATACATATCATATTTAAAAGAAATTCCGAAAATTGTCAGCGAAGAAGAAGCACCGTGGCAGCAATATATAGCTGAAGAATTGTACGCATTTACGCTTGATAACTTTGAAGAAGACGAGCTTGAAAACGGAACAGAAGACATAAAAATAACAACAGATAAGAACGATAAAATCGATAAAATCGACAAAATGCTTGAGAAAGCAGGCGAAATACCTGATATAGTAGAAAAATTTAAACCGACTCTTTCAAGCCCGAGAGGATTTGACAGTCTTGGCGGCATGCACGAACTCAAAGAAGAACTCAAAGACAAAATTCTTTTCCCGATTACACATCCTGAAGAAGCCCAAGAAGACTTTGCAGAATACGGGAAAAGACCTCCGCGCGGCATAATGCTTTACGGACCTCCGGGCTGCGGCAAAACCTCCATTGCTGAGGCAATGGCAATGGAATCAGGGCTTCCGCTTTTTAAATTAAAAATAAGCAAAGCAGGTTCTTCCTACATAAATCAGACCTCTAAAAATTACGAAGCCGTATTTAACTATGTTGCGGAATGCGCACAGTTAGTCGGCAAACCGTGTTTTTTATTTATAGATGAAATTGACGGACTTGCAAAGGGAAGGGATAATGATGCTACAAGCGAGGATTTGAAACAAATGAGCACACTTTTAAACCTCATTGAAACCTCACGCGACAGAGATGTTATAGTACTCGGTGCAACTAATAAATACGATATTGTGGATGATGCTGTCAAGCGCAGATTTGACGAACAGGTTTATATAGGCATGCCCGATATTGAAACACGTGAACAAATTCTGCAAAAAACACTTGCAAGATGGCTCAAAGGCGTTCAACTATCACAAAAAACCGACGATTTGCACGAAATTGCGACAAAATTGGATGATTTCCCTGCAAGCGCAATTGTAATAATGGCGGAAAAAGCTGCTAATGCGGCAAGAAAAGACGGCAGACGCAATATTATAAAAGAAGATTTTTTCAACGCAATCCAAAAAAATCAAAACCTCAAAATTAAAGAAGATAAATACGTAGAAGACCGTTTGAGAAAACGAATAGGATTTGGCAGGGACTAAGCAAAAAGTCCTATATAATTTCGGAATTTAATGCTTTCGGTTTAAGCAAAACCTATTGTTTTATGCATTTTTCAAACTCCTGAAATGTAGGATAGAATTCAATCTTAAATAATTCTATCCTGATTTTAAGGAGCGAATATGAAAAAAATTATAATTTTCGGGGCAGTAATATGTTTACTGAATAATTATGCACAGGCGAGCACCTATACACCGACTCTCGGAAAAATTGAAAACGTTCTTTACGGCTTCCAATACGATACGGAAGACGACGCCGCAAGACTTTCCAGAATTGAAGAAAGTGTTTACGGAACGCCGTCAGCCGGAGATGTTTCAAGCCGAATTGCAAAACTAAAAAAAGATTTGTCAGCAGACCTTATGGGACAAGAAATTACACCGAAAGAAGATACTTTCCATGATGAAAGCGATGATTGGGTTGAGGAGGTTCCTATAGCGGATGCAAATATACAATACCCGGCAGTTGACGAATTAGAAATGAGAGTTTTTAATAAAAAATTTCCCGAAAAGGAGATAAAATCAAGGCTTTCTGCGCTTGAAGAAAAAACTTTCGGACAAACGTTCAATGACGATCTGGCGTCGAGAACGGACAGACTAAAAGCCGAATTAAAACCGTCAAGCTTTATGGATAATGCAATAGCGCAATCCTCAAATGACTTTTACGACGACGGGGACGCGATAACACTTGACCGAAACTACCACCTTGACCGCTATGAATCGCCAAATCAATTTGATTACGACGCATATAACGCAATGCACCCTAAAAAAAGCAGCTTTTTCCCGACAAAAAAGGCGAACATATCAACCGTTGAAAATGCAATATTAAATCAGTCATTCAAAGACGAATCAATGGACAAAAGGCTTTCGCGGCTCGAATACGCTATGTTCGGAACAAATTTTGCACAGGATGACGAAAAAACACGCGCGGAAAGGATTGCAAGCGCTTACCGCGCGCAAAAAAGTTCCGCCAAATATGACAACAACAAATTTACCCAGAACATGGCAACCGCAATGCAGATAGGAACCCTTATCCTTATGGTGCTGGCCTGCATCCTCTAAAACTTAAAGAGATTTTTCAAACCTTCTTTTGCATCCAGAAGCTGCTGCTTTGTATCTTCTACAGTATTTTTAATAGCTTCTTTAGCGTTTTCGAAATCACTGTTCACATCAATTGCCGATGTATCGCAGTGAGAAAGCCACTTAAAGGATTTAACCGAAGATGTGCTGTCCAAACCGCCGTTAAATTCGACCTTAAAATCTTTATAGCTTGTGCTGCCTGTTGAAAGGACAGGGATATTGGCAGTATTTTCTTTTTCCGGATCCGTTGTCATGGAATCAATCAAAACAGCTGTTAATGCACCGAATTTCGGTATGTAAGACGTTAATTTATCAACCGATAAATCTCCCAAAGGTCCGAGAACCGTCACAACTTTTTCATCCAAACGCCCGAGTACAACAACATTTGTAGTGCCGTTCAACAAATTATAGCGGCCTGTTATATAATAAGCCATCAAAGGCCCTGTTGTCGTAATCGGCTCAATATCAGCCCAGCCGTTTTTGAATTTAAGATTTCCGTTAATGTTTTTGAATTCTGCCGTATTTTGAATAATCGGAAGTGAGGTAACCGAGGTCACAGCAGCTTTCAAAATAGCGTTTCCGAGAATATTTTGCGCATACAATAATGTATCAAAACGCCCCACATTCAGGAATTTACCGTTATTAATGCTGAATGACGCAGAACCCGTCAGATTTTTCAGCATATCAACATCCGATGTACCTTTAGTCACAATATCAGCGTCAAATGCGAGAGTCCCCGACAAAGCATTTTTGATTCCGGCAGCACCCTCTATAGTTTTTACGGCATTCATATCCGAACCCGACATTTTAACCGTAATTTTGCCGTCATTTATACCGTAGGAAATATTCCCTGAAATTTTTCCGTCAAAAGCATCCGCCACAAGATTATTCAGATAAAACACACTGTAATTTTTCAACAAAAACGATGTTGCAATGTTATCCGCAACAATCCCGCCGGATTTGAAATTCTGGAGAGTCGCATTACCTTTCAAAACAGGTCCGTTAAGATTTGCCACAAGATTAGTCATAGTAAGCGCCATATCGGGAATTGAAATATCCGCGACGCTGACAAGCCCTTTCAGATAAGGTGCTGCGGCAGTACCCGTGACATCAATATCACCCCTTGCGGAAAGCGAAGAATTTTTAAATCCCGGAATTGCCATTTTTACTTTTTTCGGAACAGATACCCTCAAATTAAGTTTTTGGGATTTAGAAAGATTATTCACTGTGCCGTCTACTGACAAAATCGGATTATTACCCGCAAAAATTCCCGTTTCCGATAATTTTGCGGTATCTTCAGCAATTTTAATATTAGAATTAATAACAGTTGTTTTTCCTTTGAGTTCATTTATATCAAGGATAGCCGCGTAATTTTGAGGATCCGCAAAGGCGCTGAACTTAATATTCTGATCTTTCACACCGCCGGTAATTGAAGCTTTTACAGGAATTTTTCCGGAGGCATTAATCATGAATTCTTTAGGAAAAAGCGATTTGATATCATTTGCAAGAAGCGAACCCGATGCATTGATATCGATTTTCATCTTATCATTTATGTAATTGGCAATTTTGCCTGTCACATCAATTCTTGAATTATTAAACAAAAGATACGCTTTTTTGATATCAATATCTTTTTGTCCGATAACGACCTCTGCCTCAGGCAAAGACACAACAGCCAGAGGATTTGAAACTTTCAATTCATTCGCGGTCAAATCACCCGTAAAATTTTTGCCGTCAGTATCAATAACAAACTTAGCCTCAGGCATGGTAACCCGCGTATTTGAAGGAACATTTTTTATATCAAGATTATTTACGGAAAGATTAACCGCCGGAACAATTTTGGACAATTTGCCGGTCAAAGAGGCATCCAGCGACAAAGCACCTGAATTAAACTTATTTTCTTTCAAAAGCTGAACCTGACCTGCGGCTGCCGCAAGACCTTTTAGTAAAATATTATCAGCCTTTATATGCAAATCAGTCACGGCGTTATTTTGGATTGTGCCGTAAATTTTTAGAGGATGCCCCATAACCTCAAGCCCGGCATCCTTAATATTAACCATATTATTAAAATCAATATCGGCTTTTATATTCTTCAAAGCGACATTATAGAGCCTGTAATTTACGCTTGCGTTTGGAATTTTGAAAAAGCCGGAAGATTTTACGTGTTTTTTATCTGCTTTTACCGTAAAATCCGCATCAATTCCGCCCGTTGCGGAAAGTGTTCTTAAATCATTGTAATTAAACGACTGCGCAATACTGTTCAAAATTTTAAACAGATTGTTAAATTGGGCATTTGAGGTGAATTTCATATCAGCCGCGGGATTTTTTCCGAGCCTGAATTTACCGTTGAGAACCGTCTTTTCATCATTTGCTGAAAACAAATTCATATCCAGCTTTGCATTTTTACCTTTTGCCAGGAAAATAACGCTGCTTTCGGGAAGTTTTTTCCCGTCGACAAGCATTGAAAGATTTGAAATTGCGGCGCTGCCCGAAATTTCAGGGGCATCAAAGGTTCCTGATGTTTTCAAATCAGTATTCAAATTTGCGGTAAGACCTGTTTTGGAAAGCGCCTTAAAAATATCCATAAAATTAAAGACAAAATTTTCTTCAGCCTTTTTTTCCTCCTGCGGCTGAGGGTTAAAAACAAGGTCATTCAAAGAAATATCCGGCATAAGTTTATTGAACAATTTCACATCATACTTGAATTGCTCAGCATTATTTAGTGTCAAATTACCTTTTGTCGAAAACCTGACCTTTTTATCCAGAATAAAATCCCAAAGTTTCATATCCTGACCGGAAAGCGTATACTCGCTTTTTGTCGCCATATCAACAAAAGTCAAAGTATAATCCTCAATAACAATATCCGGCAATTTGTTGGACAATTTAAACCCCAAAGGCAGCGGCTGCACGGTTTGCGGCGCGGCATCGGGATCGGGCTGCGGCATATATTCTTCCATCAAAAATTTTCCGTCCTGACGCACTTTCAAAGTTGCCTCAACGCTTTCAACTGAAACTGCGTCCGCCTCAATTCTGCCGATTAAAAGCGGTAAAAGCGACAATTTTGCCCTAAAATTATCCGCGGACAGAAATTCTTCACCGTCAGGAAGGCTGAATTCGGCATGATTTATTTTAATACCTGCCGTCAATTTAGGCGTTGTAACAATACCGGGGCGCTCAAGTTTAACCTTAAACCCTGATGCATCCTCAATCATACTCTCGATTTGCGGAGTATAAGAATTCAATACCGGCGACAAAACAACAGGCAGCAGCAAAAATATTACATAAAGCGACAACAAAACCGCACCAGTTATAAGCCCTGCTCTTTTTATTTTATACATATCCATAACACAAACCCCTTTTTAAATATAATATCAAATTTTAACTATTTTTTCAACTTTTCGGGATAAACATTCCAATTTATCGCCGGATTTTTTCTGAACCAAGTGAGCTGACGCTTTGCATAGCGTCTTGTATTTTGCTTAAGCTTATCGACAGCTTCATCAAGTGTCAATAACCCGTCCAGATACTGAATAACCTCCTGATAACCGATTGTATACAAAAGATTCGGGATACGACCGTGCTTTTGAAGCAAGTTTTTTGTTTCATCAATCAAACCCGCCTCAAACATCAAATCAACGCGCCGGTTTATTCTGTCGTAAAGCACATCACGCGGAAAATTCAGCCCTATCCATTCAATTTCGTATTCCGGATTATTTTTTCTGCGCTGAATAGGCTTGCCCGTTGTTTTTACGATTTCTATAGCACGGATAAGTTTTTTCCTGTCATTTTTGTCAATCAATTGAGCGGTTTCAGGGTCTAACTCCGCAAGAATTGCCGGCAAATCCTCCTCAAGCTTAAGCGCTTTTCTTAATTCATAATCCGGCTCAACTTTCGGGAGATCATAATTCATAAGCAAAATATTTATATACAATCCCGTACCGCCTGCTATTATCGGAACTTTTCCGCGGGATTGAATATCCTCAATAATCCTTTTTGCCTCGTGAACGTAAAGCCCCGCAGAATAGTCAACTTCGGGTTCCGCAATATCAATCATATAATGAGGAATCCCCCTGCGCTCATCAAGTGTCGGTTTTGCCGTCCCTATGTCAAAACCTTTATACACAAGCCTTGAATCCGCGGAGATAATTTCACCGCCGATTTTTTCAGCCAAATCAACGGCAAATGCCGTTTTGCCGCTTGCCGTAGGTCCGACGACCGCTATTACTTTATTCTTCCGTGAATTCCCGCTCATAATACAAAAATATCAACATAACCAGATATACAAGAAAATAAAAATACACGACCGTCATTATAAAATACAAAATCGGATTAAAAAGCGAAAAAGTATTAATAAACGAAAGAATAAAATTCAAAAAAGTCAGAAAAACAAACAATTTTAAACATCTGCCGAACCTGTGAAAAATCTTTTTGACGGAATTAACAAACGCCATAAACGGATTTCTTGTATTAAAGACAATCTCCGGCGCCCAGAGCATAAACAAAAATGACATAACTGTAGCGGACGCCAAAAATAATAAATTCCAATTATTAAGCTTTATCAACTGATCAAAAGACAAAGAATCCAAAAAAGCTTTCATATCAGAAGCCGAGGACAACACGCTTTTCAACTGTTCCGGATTCAAATCAAGGCTTCCGATAAGATGAATTCCAATCTGAAAAACACATGCTCCCAAAATTGCAGCAATAAAACCGCCGATAATTATCATTCCGGAATATGACAAAAAGTATTTGCCAATGCCGGCGGGAATAGTTTTCAAAAGATTAAAAGTAGCCTTTGCGCGGTCAGTATCCAGCACAAAAACCTGTTTGGAAAGCTTTACGGCTTTTTTAACCATATAAAACCATCCCGCCAGAAATGCACCTGTCATAACAAGGATGGTTACCGAAGATAAAATCAAAAGAGGAAGTGAATTAACAGTTTGACGGGAAAAATTAATGTACAAAGACAATACCCACATAAATAAAATCAAAGGAAAAGCGATAATAATATTATCGTTTGTAATCCCGACAGTTTCTCTGAACAATTTTCCCATTTTCATTTTTTACCTCAAATCACACAAATTTTATATTGCCGTACCGCTTAATTGTTTTTGCTCAAGATTTTTCTTGCGTTTTCTGCGCCTCATCAAATCCACAAAAGCCTCAAGACGCGTCAGGTATCCGGCCTTTCCGGTCTGCTCATCCATAATCAAAGGCAGGATAGGAATTTCGCAGTTTTCTCTCATTGCAGGGAAGATATTCTGCGACATAATCTCCGGCATACAGGTAAACGGACTTATATGGATAATTCCGTCGATACCGCGTTCATTTGCGTAAGCAACGTCTGAAACACACTCAAGCGCATCGCCGCCTATATCTCTCATCAAATACGGTTTAGCAAGCCTGTTTGCACGTTGAAGGTGAGTTTCGCCTTTTCTGAACATTTTCGGGATAATTGCATCCTTTAAAAAGCTACTGACCGTAAGACTTTTCCGCACCTGAACTCCCATTGCCCCGAGCTCTTTTTCAATATTCTGATTTGAAAAAGGATCGCACACAAGGAAAATTTCTCCCGTAATATCAACATTCAAAACTTCTTTGTTCTTGTCGATTTTAACCTTATCCATTTCCGCAAAAGCTTTTTTCTTAGCTTTTCTCAGCTTCCAAAAAGAATCTTCGGCATCCACGATTTTCAAAGCTCTGTTAAATGCCTTTTCAGCGTCGCCCTGATGAATTTCACGAGCTCTGAGATAAGCGAGCTTTGTTTCCAGATCATCAACGAGAAAAACTTTTCTTATAGCGGTCACAATCGCATTAATGAACATAAAAGGTCTGTTTTTGCCGGTAATTTCTTTCAAAAACCTGTACATACCCTCAATTCCGTCATAGAGCTGAAGTTCAATATACTTTGCGTCATATCCCATATCATGCAGGGCATTTTGAATACATTTGCCGTATTCACCGAGTCTGCAAATCCCCGGCGACGTAATCATTGCAACGTAATCCGCACCGCCCTCGAGCGCTTCAATAAAATTGCCGAGAATCAATTTATACGGCAGACAAATAGCTTCCGGAGAATGTTTAGTACCGAGGGAAAGTGTTTTTTTGCTTGTATACGGCTCAATAAAAGGTTCCAGACCGACTTTTCTTAAGGCGCATGACCACGCAACATATATAAGCCCCATATGCGGAAATGCTACTTTTTTAAGTTTTTTGGTATTTTTTTTCATATTGTTTATCCTTGGAATTTTAAATCGGGGTGACGTGCGGCAAGCGTTTCATCAACACGCTTGACAGGAGTTGTATGAGGTGCCGAAATCAATTTTTCAGGATAAATTTCCGCCTCTTTGGCAATTTTTATCATAATCTGAACGAATTCATCCATTTTTTCTTTGGTTTCGGATTCCGTCGGCTCAATCATAATGGCTTCGTGAACGATAAGCGGAAAATAAACCGTCGGCGGATGGGTATTTTCATCCATAAGCGCTTTTGCAATATTCAAAGTGGAAACACCGCTTTGATGTTTTTGTTTTTCGCCGGACAGCACAAACTCGTGCATACAAACTTCGTCGTACGGCAAATCATAATATTTTTTCAGCTGTTCTTTCAAATAATTTGCGTTCAAAACAGCGTTTTCAGAGGCATTTTTAAGATTTTTGCCCATCATAAGAATATACGCATAAGCCTTAACCAGCACCCCGAAGTTACCGTAAAAAGCCTTAACGGAGCCGATTGAGTGTTTAAGGTTATAATTTCTGAAATATTTTTTCCCGTCAAAATCAATCAACGGCGCAGGCAAAAATTCTTTCAAAGCTTCCGTAACACAAACGGGACCTGCACCCGGTCCGCCTCCGCCGTGCGGGGTTGCCATGGTTTTATGCAAATTCAAATGCACCACGTCAAATCCCATAAGCCGCGGATTTGTATAACCCATAATCGCATTGAAATTTGCCCCGTCATAATATAGTAAAGAGCCGTTTTCATGCATAAGACGGGAAATCTCAAGCACATTTTCTTCAAAAAGCCCGAGCGTATTCGGATTTGTCATCATAATCGCGGCAACATCTTTATCCAGAACTAATTTCAAGGCTTCAATATCAACCTGACCTCTATCGTTTGATTTGATTTCAACAATATCAAACCCGCACATCTTGGCGCTTGCGGGGTTAGTACCGTGCGCGGAATCAGGTATAATAACTTTTTTACGCAGGTCACCTTTTGTTTCAAAATACTTTTTAATAATCATCATGCCGGTCAATTCACCGTGCGCGCCCGCAGATGGCTGAAGAGTAACGGCATCCATGCCTGTCAAAGTTTTCAAAGCTTCCTGCAGCTTAAACATCAATTCCAAAGCGCCCTGACAATCCTCGTCGACAGAGAGAGGATGAAGGCTGCCGAAATTTTCCAGCGCAGCAAGAAATTCATTCACTTTCGGATTATATTTCATAGTACAGGAACCCAAAGGATAAAAGCCTTTTTCAATACAAAAATTTCTGTCGGAAAGCTCCTTATAATGCCGCATAACATCCAGCTCACCCAGTTGCGGCAAACCTATTTTTTCATCTCTTATAAAAGAGCTGTCGAGAAAGGATGTATCAATTTTTTCGTCCGTTAAATTTATCCCGTCAACCCCGTTTGATTTTTCAAAAATTGTTTTCATCTAGATAATCCCCTGCCTTGCCAGATCTTTTTTAATTTTGTCCAACCCTGATTGAATAATTCTGGAAATTCTCGATTGCGAAATATTAAATTCCTCCGAAATTTCTCTGAGCTTTTTCTCTTGAAAAAACTTGCTTTCGATAAGCTCTCTTTCCCTTTCAGAAAGCTTTTTCATTGATTCCATAATCTCATTTTTCAATTCTACAAATTCAATGGATTCTTCGGGATTTCTGTCCTCCGATTTAATCTGGGTCGGAACTTCCGCGTCCTGCATTTCATCAATTGATAAAATGGTTTTGTAGACTTCTTCCCTCAAATTGTTATCGTATTCTTCCTCGGTTTGTTTTTTATTTTTCAGAGAATACCACTTGTAACGTCTTCTGACTTCATTTCGTATCGCCCATTTTATTGCGGTTGAAAGATAAGTGCTGTTGAAATTCTCCGGATTATGGTTTTTAAAAAGTATGTACAAAGTATGGTTGCCTATATTAATCAATTCCGGCAGCTCAATCAAATGGGATGTCGAAAACTTTTGATACTCCACCTTTGCAATCATTTCTACTAAATCTTTGTAATCTCTGAGATTAACTTTTGGCGTTGCCGGCATGATATAAAACCCTAACCTGTTTACAATTACATAATATCAGAAAAAAATATAGCAGACAAGAGGATGTAATTTTCCTTAACATAACTTATTTTAGGAAAAAAGGAGAAACAAATGAGAGTATTATTCTGCACAGACGGTTCAAAAATAAGCTATAACGCAATAAGAAACTTTGCGTACTGGGTAAAAAACGCGACCGTTGACATAATCTGCGTAATCGACTGGAGCTTTTTACCTGATAATACAATAATAGAGGAAAGCGGGTTTGTAACAAGCTGTCGCAACAATGCAGACTGCATACTTAAAAATGCCGAAGCGGAAATAAATTCGCTCGGGCTGAATGCCGGAGAAAAAATAAAACACTGCGGAGCCGCCGTAGAAAGCATACTTGAAGAATTGGATACACATAAATACGATGCCGTAATCCTTGGCTCGCATGGTAAAAAAGGTATCCAAATCTGGCTTGGCTCCGTATCAAGAGAGGTTATGGAAGCCGTTGAAATTCCGGCTTTTATCTCAAAACACGAAAACACGGGCAAAAATATCTTATTTGCAACCGACGGCACTGATGTAGCATTTAAAGCTGCTGAAAAAGCTTTAAAAATGCTTAACCTTGAGGACAAAAACGTTTATATCTGCACGGTTGAAGAAAATCCGGATTTATTATTTCTTGAAGGCACTCTTGACGCTAACTGGATGACGGCAATAAGAACGCAGCAGCAAATATATTCGGAAAGTGCGATTAAAACAATGCTGGCACTTTTTGAAAAATACAATATACCGGTTACGCAAACGCAAATATTAGACGGAGTTCCCGCAAAGGGCATAATCAATTTTGCCAAAGAAAAAGAAATCGATCTTGTTATACTCGGCGCCAAAACCAGAACAAAAATGAGCAGATTTTTGCTTGATTCAATAAGCAAACGCGTTGTCGAAAATATTTCCTGCGACGCATTTGTAATAAAGTGAGTAGAGTGAGTATGGTTATGTTTTTCCCCTCTCCCGCAAGGGGCGAGGAAAAGTACTCTTGTCATTCTGAGCTCTCTGCCGAGCAAAACAATTGAGTATTGTTTTGCGAGAGGAAAAGAAGAATCTCTTGCTTATTTGAGATCCTTCGGCTTCGCCTCAGGATGACTGAGTTGTAGGTCGGGTTAACCCGACAATAAAATTTTCTGTCGGCATTGCAATGCCGACCTACTGCTTGACGTACCTCTCTTGTCCGCTCGCAATAACAAGTATATGTACTCCGACAAACATGCTGTCGCGCCTTTGGCACCGTCATCTCAACTTATCAGCGCCTTTCAAATATACAAATTCAGGTACAAAATCCTCCGAGCAATTCGTAACAATAAGAACCCTCAGGCATTTTGGAAGCGCCCCGGGCACATCAAGTTCGTTAAAGCACATCATAGCGGTTTTTGACAACCCCATATCAAGCCGCGCGAATTTTGCCGGAAATGCGGCATTCAAATCACACGTCACCGTAAATATAATGTGCGAAATTTTTTCTTCGGTCAGGTCATTTTTGCGGAACATTTCACCCAAAAGTTCCACAACAGCCGCTTTTATTGCGGATTCCGTATTCTCGTCAACAGTAATTGCGCCTCTGATACCTTTTGTAATCATCTTCTTAACCCGTTATACCAATCGCGTGCGGACATTTCGCCTTTGCCTTCGGGCTTAACCCTGATAAGCAACAGGCAATCCTTGCCGCACCCCATCAAAACACCTTCTTTTGTAGCTCTTAAGAGTTCACCGGAAGCGCCGCAATCTTCAACCACGCGGCTTTCCAGAACTTTTATAATTTTGCCGTCATAAACAAAATACGCAGACGGACTTTTGTAAATCCCGCGCACAAGGTTATGAATGTCGCATGCAGGCTTTGACCAGTCAATTTGAGTTTCTTCTTTTGTAAGTTTATTTGCCATACAAACCCCGTCCTCACATTGCGGAACAGGTTTTAAATTGCCGTTATAAAGGTCAACAAGGGTTTTTTCAAGCAATTCAGGCGACATGTCGCTGATTTTTTCAAACAAATCCATACAATTCATATTGTCAGGGATTTTAATTGTTTCTCTAAGACAAACATCACCGCAATCAAGCCCCAATTCCGTAATCATGGTGCAGATACCTGTTTCTTTGTCGCCGTTTATAATCGCGCGTTGAATCGGGTTTGCGCCTCTGTATTTAGGCAAAAGCGACGCGTGAAGGTTAATTGTTTCAAATTTCGGAATATCAAGAACTTCCTGCGACAAAATCTGTCCGAAAGCAAATGTCACGAAAAAATCAGGCTCCAATTTTTTCAATTCATCCTGAATTTCAGGTTCTTTTCTGATAGATTTCGGCTGAAAAACAGGCAGATTATGCTTGAGCGCAAATTCTTTAACCGGCGACACAGTTAATTTATGTCCGCGTCCTGCGGGTTTGTCAGGCTGGGTTACGACCGCCAGAACTTCTATTTTGTCGGAATTATAAAGATATTCAAGCGATTTAACTGCAATTTTCGGGGTTCCGAAAAAAACGATTTTAATCATTAAGCTCCTTCTCCAATTCCGGTTCTTCAAGCAATTTGTCGGGTTCAATCGGCGGCAGGTGGAATTTTTCAAGAATACCTTCCGTTTCAAACCTGTTTATACAGTGGTCTATAAACAAAACACCGTTCAAATGGTCAAATTCATGCTGAATTGCTCGTGCAAGAAGGCATCCGTCTTTTGCTTCAAGCGTAAAAGCACGTCCGTGTGCGTCAAGCGCTTTTACCATAACATTTTTATAGCGTCTGACGTCCGTATAAGCTTCCGGAAAGCTTAAACAGCCCTCATTACTTATAACCGCGCCTGATTTTTTGATAATTTTCGGATTTATGAAAACCATCGGATTCAAAGGCTCGTTTCCTGTTGAAACGTCAATGACAAATACTCTGTAATTCACTCCTATCTGCGGTGCCGCAAGCCCGACGCCGTTTTGGGAATACATTGTATCCAGCAAATCGTTTACTAAATCCGTAATTTTTCTTGAAACTTTATGAACTTCCTTTGACGGCTCACGCAAAGACTTTTCGCCGTATTTTAAAACTTTCTTAATCGCCATAACTACCTCTTTTAAAATTATATACTAAATCCGCGGGTTTTGCAAATCAGCGCACATCCAAAAATTTATGAACCTGCGGAATAAGACGGGTTTTCGGGTGTAATTCAAGAAATTTATCCAGAATTCCGGCTGCAAAATCCGACGTAACCGAAAGTTTATTTTCCTTCATCTCAGGCTGCAAAACAAGCTCAATATCGTGTTTTTGCCCCAGCTCACAACATTTTTTAATTTCATCACCGGTTATCGCCGAATTAAATACTATTTTGGCAAAGCATTCTTTTTGTTTTGCAGCTTGAAAAAACATGTCATGGAATTTGTAGGAATCCTTAATCCCCGAGGCGCTTTCCAGCTTGATATCAGCGGCTATAATATCGACAAAATCAATAATTTCGGCAAGTTTATCCGCAAGAGTTGCGTTAGTTTCAAGATAGATCTTAATTCCGCCCGCAAGCGGCAAAAATTCTTTCAAAAAGTCAACTGCCAGAAGCGGCTCGCCGCCCGTCAAAGAAAGTGAATGAATTGTTTTTAAATCAAATTTTTTCAAATAATCCGCAAGCTCCTCCGGCGTAAATTCCTCAAAATACTCATCCGGCGCGAATTCCGTATCACAGTAGTTACATTTGAGGTTACAATTACAAAACCGCACAAATATTTGTTTGCAGCCTATATACGGTCCTTCTCCTTGAATTGATTCAAAAATTTCCTTTATCCTGACTGTTTTATTATTCATCGTTCAAAATATTCTCTCTGATATTGTCCGCTGAAAGTTTTTTTAATTTTTCGTACAGCTTAACCTCATCATCCGACAAACGTTTTGGAATTTCAACAGACACCGTGATAATCATATCGCCTGATTTGCCGTTTCGTTTAAGTCCCTGACCGGAGAGACGAAACTTTTGACCTGATGAGGTTCTCTCGGGCAATTTTAATTTAACGGTGCCGTCAAAAGCCGGAATTGTAATTTCTCCGCCCAAAACAGCCTCATAAGGAGTTATCGGAACTTTGTACAGGATGTTAAGCCCGTCATAAGTAATATTTGAGGTTCCTTTTACCGTAATATAAAGGAACAAATCGCCGTTTTTGCCGCCGAATTGACCTTCACCGCCCTCGCCTTTCAGCCGGAGTTTTGAACCGTTTTTGACATTGGCGGGAATTTTTACGCTTATTCTTTTATGGATTGAATATTCACCCGAGCCGCTGCAAACAGGGCATTTTGACCCGTTTATAAACTTTCTGCCGTGACATCTCGGGCAAAGCTCCGTATGAACAACGTTAACCGTTCTTGTTGTGCCTTTTACGGACTCAGCAAGCGAAATTGTAATATCTGTATTTATATCTTTGCCGTTCACAGGTTCGGGTTTCTTTTTATCCTGCTTCGGGGTGTCAAATATGGTGCCGAAAATATCGGAGAATTTTTTATCCGAACTTTTAAATTCGTTTTTTTTGCGATTTTCCTGTTTTTTTTCTGTGCCGGTTGAGTTTTTTTGCCTGTATTCGCTTTCTGCCTGACGGGAAGATGTTTTTGTTTTTTCGGTTTTGAAAAATCCGTTCAGAGTATCATATTGGGAGCGCTTTTTGGGGTCTGAAAGCGTTTCGTAAGCTTTTGAAATATCTTTGAATTTTCTTGCACCGTCAGGGTTCACATCAGGATGATATTTACGCGCAAGGCGCCGGTACGCAGTTTTTATCTCGGTCTGCGTGCTGTCCGGTGTTACTCCTAAAATCTCGTAATAATTCATAATTCTATATTAACGATAAATTGAAATTTTTCAAGGGGTGGGGGGTGGAATAAGGTAATATGGGAATAGGGGAATAAGTTGTATCATAGATTAATCTGCGCGGGATTTCTCCAAAACTGCTTTTTATATAACACTTATTTACTTATTCCCTTATTTACTTATTTACTTATTACCTTATTCACTTCTTAGTGCCTTAGTGCCTTAATATCTTAGTAACTTTTTATTTGAGATTCTTCGCTGACGCTCAGAATGACAAACAATCTCACTTCACTCACTTCTCTCACTCTAAAAACTTCTTAGTCCCTTAGTATCTTAGTAACTTTTTATTTGAGATTCTTCGCTGACGCTCAGAATGACAAACAATCTCACTTCACTCACTTTACTTTAGTAACCATATTCTAACGTCTTAACGGCTTTCTGCAATGTCTTTGCGGTATTTCATCCCGTCGAACTTAACAAGCTCCAAATCTTCCGCGAGCATTTTTTTAGCGCGGGAAAATGTCTTTGCACATGACGTCAGCACAAAATTATTGCCTTTTGCGGAAATATATTCAAAATATTTGTTTTTCGCCGCACCCTGAAAACTTACAGCAGACTCCGCAAGCTCTAAATTCGGAATAACCTGTCCGTCAGTCCGTGATTTTACAACACAGGAAACCGAGCAGTTGTCGTTTGTCAAGATATCTTCGTATTCATCCGCAAAAGAGCCGTTAGCACAGGATTCAAAAAGCTCAATCAAATTTTCATCCACGGAATTCAAAACCGCCTGAGCGTCAAATTCCTGCAAAAACGGCTTGAATTCAAGACACGTATAGGAATCTTCATCCGTCATAACAGCTTCAACCCCGAGGATTCCAGAATACGGCATGCCGCGTTTTTCAAGAGAATTGAGCGCATTCAAGATAACATTTTTAAATAATTTTTCAATAATACTTTCGGGAACCCTGTAATCCGGAACATACGCACCTACACCGGAAGTTAAAAGTCCGCCGTCGCCGTTTTCCGTAAATTTAAAATTATGCACAACCGCAAGAGGAAGCGCATGATAGCCGTCTGACACTGCATAAAGCGTAAATTCATGCCCGAATGCGTATTCTTCGGTTACAACTCTTTCCTCGCCCCTCATAAATAATTCTTCCGCAAAATTTTTAGCTGTTTCAAAATTTAAACAACACAGCCGGTCAAGCGAAATATCATTGTTATCACATCTTACAACCAGCGGATAATTTGCCTCTTTCAAATAATCAAACGCTAACTGAGGCTTTTCAAAAATCCCGAATTTCGGCGTCGGTGCGTGCAATTTATACAAAAACCTCTTCCCCTGCGCCTTGCTTATCGCAAAATTTGCACTTTTTTCGGACGGACCAAAAACAGGCATTTCATTTGCCTGAAAAACAGACACAATATCACTTTTTATCGCTTTTTCCGAAACCGCAACAGTCAGGTCGATTTCATTTTCCGCGGCAAACTTCAAAAGCCCTGTCGTGTCATCCTCACGCAAATCAACACACTCTGCAAATTCCCTCATCTCTTCACTTCCGGGTGCCGCAAAAACCTTTGCCCCGTATGATGAAAGCTTCTTTGCCAGTGCATACAAATTCCCGACTAAAAGTATCTTTTTCATAACAAAAATTATACTACATAAAAAGGAGGATTTTGTTAAGATATTTTAAGATTTTTCACAAAATCATGATATAATAATGACAAAAGAAAAAACTTCATTAATAACCTATTGAGAGGGTTTTATGGCAGGTATAGTAAACTTATTAACACAGGTATTATCAGGACAAAATATAGCGTCACCGGCGGCTGTAAGAAGCACATCAGCATCTTTACAGGGCAAAAATCCGTTTGTAAATTACAGTTCCAATTCTTACGCAAAAAATAATCCCGTAAGAGGAGGATATTTTGCCGGCTACTACAACGGCAAACAAAATATTGTCGGGCAAAGACTTTTTATAGAAGTGTAATATTGTGATATAATTATCCCGAAAGAGGGATTATGAAAAAATATCTGTCGCTGATATTATTAATATTACTGGCGGTGCTTGTTTTTGACCGTTTTATCGTGCAGATTGTCTGGGTTAATCCGAACGTTAACACCAAAGTTTTTCCGTATATTTCAAAAACGCTGAAAGACATTGATAAAGCGCTTAATTATACGGTTTCCATAATGAAATCAAACAAGCTCGACGTAAAAATACTTTATAAAAACGCCTACGGTTCGGGATTTCTAAAACATAACCCCATTCCGAATGACCTTGATTATTCAATCGGCATATATCTCGGCGAATACGATTTTGACGGGCAAAACAGCCTTGAAATCGCACGTGAGATTGATCGGAAAATGTCACTTTTTCAGGCGGAATTTTACAATTATATTAATACAATCGACCCCGAAAAATTCTATTCCGATTACAGCGTTATGTCCTCACTGGCGGAATCCTCCTATAAAAGCGACGCTAATATCAAAGCAATAACAAGTTCAATTCCGAACCTGTTTAATCACAAAAACTACATTATCTACACAGATAAAATTCTCTTAGATAAAAATAAAAAAGCCGTTCACATGACGTTTCCTTTTATTTTAAAGGAAAATGAAATCCTTATTGAAGATTTCAGCCCCGTGACTGTTTATACGGAGCTTGTAAAATACAATAAAAATACCCGCGGCATGATGCGGGAAATCACCATTGTAACTGATTTTTACGCTGATATAAAAAAAGGAGATAATCTTGTCAAAGCCGAAATTGTCGCTGAATCCTTTACGGGTCAGAGGCTGCAATTGACCAGAAGATTTTTTGTACCGGTAATATTTGCAGGAAACTGTTCCGCCAAATATCTCAAACACCTTAACCTTTTGACAAATAACGATGACTATATTGAATACAGACTGTTTAATTTCAAACGGCATTTACAGGAATTTTCAAACCTGAATGAACTTGAAATGCGACCGGTCAAACTTTTCAAAAGGGTTCTGCAATGCGAAGATTTAATTCTGCCGCTTCTTGCCCCCGAAACAGTTGAAGAAATCAATAACACAATAGAAGCAAATTTAAACAACCCTAAAATTCAGCTTGTCAACGACTGGCAGACAGCCTTTGAAAATCTCGCAAAAATAACCGCCATGCCGCGCCTTTATCTGAAAGCACAATATAAAAATAAAATTACACGGCATCTGGATTCAATGAAACAGATCACCCTCGAGATGAAAAACTCGGGCCTTTTTAATAAAGACGATATTGCCTTAATAGAAAATTTCACGGACGATATTGCAGAGCGCCAAAAATTGATTAACTCCGAATCAAAACTTGACGAATACCACAAATATATACTCAAGAATTCCGACCCCGTAATTGACGCGGCAATCAGAATTACGACAGAAGCCACACGCGATAAAGAAAAAATTATCGGCTATATTGATACCTTCGGCAAAATTCTTGAAGCCGCGGGATTCCGCAAAATTGATATGTGCTGGCTTGACAAAAACCTTATCGGTATTGTAAAAGACGACTTTACATCAACTATCGAGGAAAAAGACCTCAAGCTTATGGCAAAAGAAAACGGCCTTGCGGATGTTGAATACAAATTTATAAACAAATCCTCTCTTTCAGGCACGAAAGTCCGATACGCACTCTGGGTTCGCTATAACCCGACCGATAAAGAAAATCAAATTTACGAAAATATGAAATCCGAACTTCTGAAAGATAAAACAAATTTTAATATTAAAAGACGCTTTATTTTGCAAATACTTTCCGGAATACAAACACACTGATTAAATAGCTCAAAAAACCAAATAACAACAGTTTTACAATGCCTATATAATCCTGTTTCCAGCAGATAAGCTGTGTGATTAAATATGCCGCAAAACTGATAACAAAAGCCGTAATCAACGTTTTAGCCGCCGTAATATAATTCAAAAAAATAAAATTTTTAAACTGCACCGTAAGATTGAGGGTAAACAAAATCAACATGGAAATAAGCATCGCAAGCCCTGCACCGGTCAGATGAAATTTTGCAATCAATATAAAATTCAAATTCAAACAGATTAACCCTGCCAGAATACTGACCGCCATTTCAATATAAGTCTTGTTTTTCAAATGATATTTTATATTGAAAAGTTTCATCAATTCGTGAATAAATAACGTAACAGCCGCAAAAGCCATAAGAGAAAAGGCTTCCTGATACTTGCCCGCAAACGCAAAATCCGCAATTACTTTCGGATAATAACAAAACGCGGCAATAATCGGCGTAAATACAATGCAATAAAGCTGAATTGCGTTTGTCATATAAGGTTTGACCCTGTTTTTAGTTTCGTATTTTTTTACAATAAACGGAAAAACCGCAAACGAAAACGTTGAAAGCAAAGGGGTTAAAATACTTGTCGCAAAAAGATAAGCAACCCCTGCCGCCGCCGTGTCCGAAAAATAATGGTTATACTGAAACACATACTTATTAATATTCAAAACAGCCCAGATACAGGTATTTGTAATTATCTGCGGCAAGGCATATTTAAGACTTTCAACCAGCATTACAAAATTAACTTTCTCTAATGCATTTATTTTTAAACCAATCTGCCTCACCATAAATACGTCGATAATCAGCATTGCCGCACCCATTGCAAATAACGCCGCAAACACATTCGGCAAAAAGTCCGTAAGCACAAGAAATAATGCCAGCAAAGACATTTGATAAATTATTATGCAAAAAGAATACAGAAAAGGTCTTTCCAAAACCCTGAGCATCTGATATAAAAACTGCCTTATCCCTGTCGGAATAACAAGGAATAATGTCACGAGCAATACAGCTTTTGAAATAAAAAATTTTTCCTCGACAAAATCTCCGAACACGAAAAAACAAACGAATATCACCGCATAAACAAACAAATTAAGCCATATTATATTTGAAAAAAACTCATCCAGTTTATCCGCGGCACGGTATTTTTCGTAGAACCTCAATGCCGATTTCCCAATCCAATCGGTAGAACAGGTGCAGACCAAATTCAATACCCCGATTGCGAGCTGAAATATCCCGAGTTCGTGCTCGGACATCATATGCGCTAATATCGGAACTATTATAAGAGAATTTAATACAACAAGCAGCCTTGAAGGCAAATAACTTAAAAATGATGTCAAAATTGTATTAAAATTCCTGTTTAGCGGCAAATTTAACATTAATAATCCATTACCCAGTCAGCATCCACAATTCTGTTAAAACAGCCTGAGCCGTATTCATTTTCACGGCAGGAATTCACACCGTCGGAATAATTCGCTCTGTCGCCTACGAATCCGTCAGAATAGATATAAAACAAAAAGTAATCTCTGCCCGCAACATTCGGTCTTGCAGGACCGTTTATATCTACATAAACTCTCGCTGACAAATCTTTATACCCCGGAGGCGTAAGACAAATTGATGCACCGGTTGAAAGTTGAACGCAGTAGACATTTTCCGGCATATTAATATCTTCTCTTGCCATGTTTTTATAAAATTGAGCAAAACAATCACCCGGCACGGTTTCACAATCCTTGCTTACGTTAAAATATTTTTTCAAAAACGCACCTGATGTATTTGTAATATTTGAGCCGTCAGTATAATACAAAGACGTCTTTTTTAGCGAACCGGCTTTTTCTTCAACCTGAATAAGCTTAATTCCGCTTGTGATAGCCGTATAGACACTCTGCAGAGCCGCCACCTGTGATTTTGAACGAAAATGAGTAACTACCATAGGCGCCATAATCGCAATGATAACGCCGACTACAGTCAGTGCCATTAAAAGTTCCGAAAGAGTAAAACCTTTTTTCATCATAATTAATAATCCATTACCCAGCCGTTAGTTTCCAATAAATACACGCAGTCCAAACCGTAAGTATAACCGTTTTTACACCTTTTAAGAATAAGCTCCTCATCTAAATCTGCGGAATCCGAACCAACTGTGCCGTCCGTAAATAAACGTACCATAAACAAATCTCTGCCGGCTATATTTGGTCCTTTTGGTCCGTTAACGTCAATTAAGAAGCCGTTATTTAACAAAGGTGAATTTGAGTCATAAACCCCCAAAATTTGGACAGCAGCACCATTTGGTAACATTGCATCATTATTTTCAAAATCTCTTTTAAAAGGATCGCGTATTCCTCCGTCAATGTCATGATAACTTTCTGCAAAACATGAAGTAAAATTATCGTCGTCACAATTTGAAGAACTTTTAAGATATTGAGTAAAGAATATAGACGTATCATCAAAAAGTGAAGAATCTGCTATATCCGTAACTCTTTCATCTATCATCAAATTATTTATAGCATCATTCAAAGATTTGATTGTCGCCTCAAGCTTCACAATATTTGATCTCTGCGACATATTATTTGTAACCGTCGGAATTGTCAACACAGCCACTACACCGACAATAGCAAGTGTAATCAAAACTTCCGCCAGAGTGAATGCCAATTTTTTCATAGAATTAATCCCCTTTTTTTCACACTTTAACATATATACACTATAGTGTCAAATATCCTAATGTTAAGATATATGAATAACAAAAAAAGATTTTACTTGACCGCATGTATACTACAGGTAGTAAAGTATAAATATAGAAGGGGAATTTTATGAGCAAAAAAGTTTTAGTTTTATCATGCAGTCCGAGAAGAGGCGGGAATTCGGATCTTTTATGCGATGAATTTGTAAAAGGCGCACAGGAAGCCGGTAATCAAGTTGAAAAAATCTTTTTCGGCGACAAACGAATCAGCTATTGCAAAGGCTGTGAAGTTTGTGACTCAACCCACGAATGCATTCAACAAGACGATATGACGGAAATTCTTGAAAAAATGGTGAATGCTGACGTAATAGTTCTTTCATCACCGATATATTTCTACACACCCGACGCACAGATAAAAACCCTTATCGACAGATGCGTTCCGAGATTTACGGAGATAAAAAACAAAGAATTCTATTACATTATAACCGCTGCCGACACAGGACAAAAAAACATGCAAAAAGCAATTGACTTTTTCAGAGGCTTTACGCTTGACTGTCTTGAAGGCACAAAAGAAAGAGGAATTCTCTACGGTCTGGGTATCTGGCATAAGGGCGAAGTTAAAGGCACAAAATATATGGCAGAAGCCTACGATATGGGAAAAAATGTTTAGCAAATAATTTCGTGCTATAATATTAAAAGTATGAAAAAGATTCTTGTCATATTGCTTTTAATTGTAACATGCCCCGTAATTACGCCGGGTATAGAAGACGTAAAAAAAGTCAAAAAAGTTTACCTCAACGAAGCTGTTGAGGCTGCCGTTGCGAACAATATCGACCTGAAAGCCGCACAAATAGAAGTTGAAATTGCAAAAAACAACATAAAAACAGCGAACAGACTTCAAAACCCATCCGTTGACGCGTTTTATTTTCTCGGGGCGTCGGGAAGATCAGAACCCCGACAGGTCGGAGTCAGTGAAACAGTTGAAGTTTTAAAACGCAGCGCCAGAAAAAACCTTGCAGCCTCAAATCTTGCGCTGGTTGAAAAAAACGTAGGCTACACAAAATTTGACCTGATGATGGATGTCAGGGAAGCTTACATAAACCTTGTCGCGCAAAAATCAATTCTAGACACGCTGGAGCAGCAAAAAGAGCTGCAGGAAGAACTTCTTGACATAGCAGAACAACGCACAAAATCAAATGAAGTGCCTGAAATTGACGTATTACAGGCGGAAATTGCCCTTAACCAGCTGATTACGCAGGTAAATACGGCAAAAGTGAATGTAAATACGGCACTTGCGGACTTCAATAAAATCATAAACGACCCGAATAAAGTTATTTATGACAGCAAAGACAGACTTTTTACGGAAGAAAACAATTATACGGAAATGCTTACTCCGGCGCCGACATACAGATTTCCGGACTTCAAAATTATTGTTGAAAAAGCGCTGGAAAACCGCTATGACGTAAAAATCGCGAAACAGGAAATTGATATTGCGGAAAAGAATATGACCGTTGTGGCGCGGCAAAGGATTCCGGACATTTCACTGTCGGGCGGCTATGCGTACAAACCCGGAGCATATTCCGACACAGGGAATTTTAATAACGGAGCCTACGCAGGCGCAAGCCTTGTGAACATTCCGCTTTTTTACAACTATTCGCCGGAAATTCAAAACGCGGCTTTAAAAGTTCAGCAGGCGGAATTAAAATATCAATCGGTGCAGAATAAAGCAGTCAAAGACGTAAGTGCGGCTTACGAAAGATTTTTGACGGCAGGGGAAAACCTCAATTACTATGAAGAAAAAATTCTGAAGAGTTCGGAAAAAATGATTGATATGTCAATGGACAGCTACGAACACGGCAAATCCGACATTACGGCGTTAATTGTCATGAAACAGGCTTACAAATCCATAATTGTGGGCTACACTTACGCTCTGAGCGAATACTACAACAGCTGGACGGATTTTCTGCGCGAAACCAACGACGAAGATTTTGAATTTCCCGAGAATATATAAATCAATTGAAATAAAAAAGGATAAATGCTAAAATCATAACCGGAATATATGTGAGGTTATAAATGAATTACGAAAACAAATGTGTAGAAATTGATAAATTAAAGACAGAAATAGACAAATACAGACCACTAAGCAAAGATGCCTTAAAACAGATACATGAATATTACAAAATCGGACTTACATATTCCTCAAATGCGTTAGAGGGAAATACCCTTGATTTAGTTGAAACCAAGGTAGTGTTGGAAGACGGTTTAACAATAAACGGAAAACCAATGAAAGATCACTTAGAAACCATCGGACATGCTGCAGCATTTGATTTACTGCTGGAACTGGCAAAGAAAAAAAACTTTACGGAAGATGATATAAAGACATTACACAGTCTTTTTTATTCAAAGATTGATAACAAACATGCCGGCTGCTATAGGACAAAACAGGTAATAGTTACCGGAGCTGACATTGATTTTCCTTCACCTGCCGAATTAGACGACAAAATGAAAGACTTTATAAAAGAACTTTACGATCTAAAACAACGCTTACACCCTGTTGAATATGCTGCAATGGTACACGCATTATTTGTAAACGTTCACCCGTTTATTGACGGAAACGGCAGAGTAGCGAGGTTGTTAATGAATTTAGCATTATTACAAGCAGGCTACAATATAACAATTATTCCGCCTGTTGTGAGAGCCGATTATATAAGAGCATTACAAAGCTCAAATCATAATGACTTTAAGCCGTTTATAAATTTCATTTCTGAAATGGTCTACGAATCACAAAAGGAATATTTAAAAATCGTTAAACGCATAGCAAACCAGCAGGCATAAAATTGATTACAAAAAATGGTGCCGCGTCTCACTCTGCCGAACAGTAACTGGAATAAGACTATTCAAAATTTAAATCTTTAATATTTTTAATATCATCTTTACTGCCCCAATCATTTTTATATAAACCTTGCTTTACAAATTTATGAAAAGAGGAGTACTGCCAGTCTTTTACATTGTTAACAAGTTCGTGTTTTACAGGATTGTAATGAATGTAATTAATCTGATTATTTAATTCTTCTTCGTCTTTAATTGTATGTTCCCAGTAACGTCTCTGAAAAATTCCTTTTTCACGTTTATTTTTATATCCAATTTTTAAATCGTCGGTTGGGCATACTTGCCCAACATTTCTTGAAAAGTAATGTTTTACAGAAGATATTATTTTGGGATAATTATTTATATTTTCAGGATGCAAAATTAAATGAATGTGTTCAGGCATAATACAAATTGCAATAATTTCAAATTTATACAGTTTTTGGACATTTCTGAATGCAGTTCTTAATATTTCAATATTATCAATGAATACAGGCTTTCTTTCATAGGATGTTATTATAATGTGGACATATCCGTTTGGTACAAATACTCTGCGGTAATTCATAATTTGATTTTAACACAAAATTTGTTTTGTTGGGCAAGTATGCCCAACCGACAAACCAAGGACTTCAAAATCCGCAAGGATTTTGAGCAAAAAAATTGCCGCGTCTCACTCTGCCGAGCGAAACGATTGATTATCGTTTTGCGAGAGGGCAAGGCTTGACCTTGCTCCGGGACAAGGCTCATTTTTTTTGTCGAAAACCTTATTTTTTTAAATAATTATCACCTTAAAAAAAAATGGTGCCGCGTCTCACTCTGCCGAGCAAAACGATTGATTATCGTTTTGCGAGAGGGCAAGGCTTGACCTTGCTCCGGGACAAGGCTCATTTTTTTTGTCGAAAA
>CALVEN010000008.1 GCA_944326585.1 Candidatus Gastranaerophilales bacterium | reverse complement strand
AAACGATTGATTATCGTTTTGCGAGAGGGCAAGGCTTGACCTTGCTCCGGGACAAGGCTCATTTTTTTTGTCGAAAACCTTATTTTTTTAAATAATTATCACCTTAAAAAAAATGGTGCCGCGTCTCGGAATCGAACCAAGGACACAGGGATTTTCAGTCCCTTGCTCTACCAACTGAGCTAACGCGGCACATTTTATTTAATTTTCATGAGATCCCGAAACAAGTTCGGGATGACCGATTTTGGTCACACATTTTATTTTATCTGCTGAATTTAAAACGTCAAGAACTTTTATTGAGGTCCGATGTACAAAGTAACGTTACGGCCTTCGAGCATAGGTTTTTTCTCAATTTGCAGGGGTTCTTCTTTCAAATCCTCAATAAAGCGGTTAGCGAGGTCGAATGCAAGTTCGCTATGCTGCATTTCACGGCCTCTGAGCATGATAACGATTTTAACCTTATTACCTTGAGAAATAAATTTTTTGATATTATTAATACGCACATTGTAGTCATGGGTATCGATTTTATATCTGACCTTAATTTCTTTAACCTCGACGACATGCTGTTTTTTCTTAGCTTCTTTAGCGCGTTTTTCAAGCTCGTACTTATATTTTCCGTAATTCAGAATTTTGGCTACAGGAGGCTCCTGATTGGGGCTGATAAGAACCAGATCGAGATCTGCATCGTATGCCATTTGTAAAGCTTTTGAAGTCGGAACGACTCCGTGATTAGTACCTTTATCGTCAATTAATCTGACCTCTTTGGAGCGAATTCGCTCGTTCATAATTGCCTGATCCTTATTGTAGTTAGCTATTGTCCTGTCTCCTTATATTAATATTACCTTGATAATAATAGCACAACATGGCAAAAAATGCCATATATCTTAAAAAAACTTTTTTGTAACAAAATGTAAAAACATTTTTTTATGGCTAAAAACCGGATTTCACGGTGTTTTTCGGGAAAAGGCATCAAAACAATGATTAAAGATTTTAAATTTTCAAACCGATACATAATATGTCAAACGAACAATATAGGAGTATAAGTATTATGATTGAAGCACAAGCTGAATTGTTAGGGATGAGCAACACAGAAGAGATTGACATGTCGTTACCGATACAAAAATTGTTTGACGAATGTCTTAACTTTATTTCAACAGCAAGCTTTGAATAAAGTTAAAACCCCCAAATTCAAAAAGGATAAACGAAAGTTTATCCTTTTTTATTGCGTACGGCTATATACATAAAAAAGGATTTGTATTAGAATAGAGAAAAAAGGGGGATATTATATGCGTCTTAATAATCTTCTGAAGCTTTCACTGATAGCCATGCTGCTGACGAATTGTGCATTTGCAGACTTTAAAGAACATTTTGACTTAGGTCAGCAATACTTAGCGAACTACCAGTATTCAAGTGCGATTACGGAATTTAAAAATGCCCTAAGGATAAACTTTATGGACAATTCCGCAAGAATAGGGCTGATAAATTCATATCTTGCGCGCGGAATGTATTACGGCAAAGAGGAGAAGAATTACGAAAAAGCTGCGGACGATTACAGAAGCGCATTATTTTACATGGTATATTACCCGACAAAAAACAACTCATCACCACAGACTGTTTCACAGGTAACGGGGATTTTAAACAGATGTTTGAATGCCACGGGATATGACATGTCGCCTCAGAACAGATTTAACACTGCAAAACAATTAAGAGCGGAGGGGAATTTTTCGGCAGCAGCGTACGAATTTAACCAGACACTTGCGGACAGGAGTTTGCAAAAAGAGAGCTTTGAGCAGGTCGGAGATGTCATGAAGCTTCTCGGCAACAACCAGAAAGCAGCGGAATTTTACAGAAAAGCAATTGCCGTTGCACCGACCGATATTGAATTAAGGCTTGATTATGCCAAAATGCTTGACAATCTGGGAAACGAAGATGCCGCGGTTGTGGAATACAATTATATATTGTCGAAAACAACCGATAACAAAGAAGTTTTGTACGCACTGGAGAGGATTTACAAGAAAAAGCTTGACAATTCACCGAGCGATGCGGATATAACGGCAAACTTAGGCGCCATAATGCAAAAACAGGGCAAATTTGACGATGCGTTAATGTATTACCAGAAATCCGAATACCTTAACCCGTCGAATATAAATACAAGATTAAATGTAGGGACGCTTTACCAGCAAAAAGGCGACCCGAAAACGGCAATAAAGGCATACGATTCGGTTTTGATACTGTATCCGGATAACGTAAACGCAAACCTTTATAAGGCACAGGCAAATGCTGCCTTAGGCGACACAAAAGCAGCGATTGCGGGGTATCAAAAAGTTCTTTCGCTTGACCCTGCAAATACTGATGCTCAGGCGCAAATGCTTAATCTTATAAAAGGTTCCATGACAACAACGCAATTTATAGATTACGTCAAAAAGAACATGGCAGCCTCAAATCCTGCGGAACTTTTCTACGCATACGCACTTGATTTGCACAAACAAAACAAACTGGCAGACGCAATTATAATGTACAATGAGGCTTTGAAAATCAACACCAAAAACCCGGAAGTCTACCTGAACCTTGCAATTGCGCAAAATCAGGCAGGAACACCGGAGGAAGCTCTTACAACATTAAAAACCGTCTCTCAGGCATTTCCGTCAAACACACAGATAAAAGATGCCATAAATTCAATTACAAAAGACGCAATAAACAACAGGCTTGCAAAAGCGGCATCATACTATGACGTAAAGGATTACCAAAACGCAATAAACGAATTCTCAAAAATCAATCCGCCGACAGTGGATTCAATGCTCGGGATAGCCTCAAGCTATCAGGCAATGGAGGATTACCCGAACGCTATTGCATATTATCAAAAGGCAATGCAATTAAATCCGCAGGATTCTGATATACCGTATTATATCGCTGTTTTATATGCCGGCGGAGAAGATTGGCATAATGCCAAAGTTTACCTTGATAAATCACTTGCAATAAATAAAAACAACGAAAAATCAATTGACTTTTTGCAAAGCGTAAATGAGCAGCTGAGCTTGAAGAGCTTGAATCAAGCAATATCGCTTTACGAATCCGAAAAATACGACGAAAGCTTAAAACTGTTGAATAAAATTCTTTTGACAGACATCTCAAACGCCTATGCCTATTACTACAGAGGCATGATTTATGATGTAAAAGAACAAAGACAGCAGGCAATAGACGATTTTAAAAAAGCATACGCACTAAATAAAGAATTTGCAATACTGAATTACATGATAGCGGCGGATTATGACGCTCTCGGCAACACGAAAGAGGCGCTGAAATATTACACCGAATACGCAAATTCAAATGCCGAAGATGATGAATACAAACAATACGCAAAATCACGGATTGAAGAATTAAAACAAAATGGAAATTAAGGAACTCATAAAAAGCAGGGTGTCATTAGCGCCGATGGCGGGAATAACCGATTACGTATTGAGAAGCTTAATCAGAAAATATTCAAAAGAATGTCTTTTAACAACGGAAATGATAAGCTCGGAATTTTTGGCGCAAACACTTAACGGCAGATCAGGTACGGAAATTTTAAAACGCGATGACAATCACAGCCCCATATCTTACCAGATAAGCGGACACAAGCCGCACTTAATGGAGCTTGCAGCAAAAACCCTGTCGCCTGTAGCGGATATGATAGACATAAATATGGGTTGTCCGGTAAAAAAAGTTGTAGGCGGACAGGACGGGTGTTCTTTGATGCGGAACCCAGATTTGGCATCAGATCTTGTAAAGGCAGTCAAATCAGGTACAGATAAGCCAGTAAGCGTAAAATTCCGGCTGGGCTATACAATGGATGAGCTTAATTTTGTAGAATTCGGTCAAAAAATGCAAAAAGCGGGTGCTGAATTCATAACCCTGCACGGCAGGACGCGCTCTCAGATGTATTCGGGGAAAGCTGACTGGAAACTTATACGAAAATTAAAAGAAAACGTTGATATTCCTGTTTTTGCAAACGGAGATATAGTGTCAATTGAAACAGCAATTGAGGCGCTTAATGAATCCGGAGCCGACGGAGTTGCAATAGGCAGAGGCGCACTCGGCGACCCGACACTTATAAAAAGAATTGAACATTACCTGAAAACAGGCGAAAAACTTCCGCAGCCGCCGATTAATGAACGAATCGAAATGCTCAGATTTCACGTCGAAGAAGAAATCAAACTCCGCGGAGAAAATACAGGTATAAAATTCATGCGAAAATTTTATCCTTATTATTTATCGGGATTTCAGCACGCAAAACAGCTCCGCACCGAGCTTGTCCTTGAAGAAAATTATGATAAAATAATTACAATTCTTAACAATATAAGGTAGCAAATTTTTTTATTTTCGGATTTATTTAATAAAAAAAGGAGAAAAAATGAAAGTTAACACACTTATAAGGGATTTTATCATTAATTCAAGAGTACGATATTCTGACACAACTATAGAAGATGTAGTTTGGTTCGACAAAAAGAATTACAAACCTTATATTGAAACCCGCAGGATAACGGAAGCACATAAGCAGTTAGCTTCATACGACATAAAACACATGCAAAACGGCGACACATTTGAGCTTTACCAGACTCCATATGCCGGAGTGCAGGTATACAAGGACAAAAACAACAACATAAAAAAAGTAATGTTCAAAGACCTGCGCGACCACAAAAAAAATCAAGTTATTGACAAAGCAATTGACAGCATAAAAAGCGCAATTGAACATATCGACAAAGATTTTTTCAAAGGTGTATAATTTTACATTCTCTCAGGTGCCGTAACAGCAAGAAGCTCTAACGCGTTATTCAAAACGGTTTTAACTGAATACACAAGCGCGAGCCGTGCTTTTGTAAGCTGTTTGTCGTCATTAATAACGCGCACCGCATTATAAAATGAATGAAATTCGCTTGCAAGCTCCTGAACATAACGGCAAATCGTATAGACCTGACGTGTTTTTGCCGAATTTTCAATCATGGATTTATATTCTTCAAGCTTTAAAACAAGCTGTCTTGCGTCTTGAATATTTCCTAAAAGTATTGATTTGTCGAAATTTTCCGTCAAATCTTTGTATTCGGCCTCCGACAAAACCGCAGGAACTGTTTTGCCTGATTCGGTATCAATTTTATCATTTATAACATTACGGATAATTGAGCAGGCTCTTGCATGGGCATATTGGACGTAGAATACGGGATTTTCGTCGGAATTTTTCTTTGCAAGGTCAATATCGAAATCAAGGGTAGTGTCGATATTTCTCATTGTCATCCAGAAACGGGTTGCATCAACCCCGACTTCATCAATCAAATCTTCAAGGGTAACCATATTTTTACGTTTGCCCATACGGACTTCCTCACCGTTAACAACAAGGTTAACCAGCTGCCCGAGGAGAATTTCGAGTTTATCGGGGTCGCGTCCGAGCGCCGCAAGAGAAGCTTTTACGCGCGCAACATAGCCGTGGTGGTCAGCGCCCCAGATATCAATCATTCTGTCAAATCCGCGGTTCAATTTATCAATATGGTAAGCAATATCTGCCGTCAGATAAGTATTTGCGCCGTCGGCTTTTTTGATGACTCTGTCTTGATCATCGCCAAAGTCGGAGGATTTGAACCAATCCGCGCCGTCTTTTTTATAAATTTTTCCGCTTGCTTTTAATTTATTCACACACTCATCAACTTTGCCTGATTTATGGAGGGTTAGTTCGGAATAAAAATTATCAAAATGCACCCTGAATTTTTCCAGCAAATCGCGCTGAACTTTTTCTTCATAATCCTTTGCAAAGTCGCACAATGTCTGTAAAGGAATAAGACTAATGTCATTCTGAACTTTGCAAAGCGAACCAACGAGGAACGAGTTGTGTGAGCCTGCATCCGTCGGCGAAGCCGTTAGGTGTTTCAGAATTTCTGCGTTGCGTTCAATAAATTCTTTTGCAACAGGGATTAAATAATCGCCCGGATAGTAATTTTTGCGTTCGGTTTCATCCGTCGGAAAATCGACCTTTTCGCCGAGTTCCTGACGAATTCTTATAGCTAGAGAATTGCCGAGTTTTTGGATTTGGGAGCCTGCATCATTAATGTAAAATTCCTGATAGACCTCGTGTCCGTAGAATTTCAGCAGATTTGCAAGCACCGAACCCATAGCCGCCCAGCGTCCGTGACCGATGTGGAAAGGTCCTGTGGGGTTTGCGGAAACATATTCAAGAATAATTTTTTCCTTATCAATTTTTTCGGGCTTGCCGAAAAGCGATTTTTTCTTGATAATTTCGTCAATAAGGTTGCACAAAAGATTATTTCCCGCCTTAAAGTTGATAAACCCGGCAATTACGGTATATTCGTTATCTTCTTTTTCAATAAACTCAAGAATATTCTGCGCAATCAAAGGCGGAGCAATCCTTGCCGTGCGGGCAAGACATGAGACATTCACAGCATAATCGCCAAAATCAACATTTTTAGGACGTTCAACAGCCAGCGTTCCTTTTTCATATTCCGTCATCTGACCTAATTTACCTGATTTTACCGCTTTTTCTATTGCATCTTCAACTTTATTCAAAAAATAATCTTTTATCATAATTCTCTCCTGTAAGACAATAATACCATAAACAAAGTTAGTTTTTTATGCTAAACTAAATACGAGGGATATTATGAGAAAATTATTAATAATTATTTTAATGTTTATAGGTCTTTCAATACCGGCACTTGCTGAGGGAGATAAAGTTCTGCCTGCGGAAAAAGGGCTTGTGGAAAATATTGAATACATTGATAACATTCAAGGCGGTGACCAAAATCAAATAAAGCAGGATGTGACCGTCAAAATTCTGACAGGCAAGTTTAAAGGCGAAACGGTCGAACTTGATAACATGCTGACAGGGAACCCCGCGTATGACATAATGCTTTCAAAAGGCGACAGGGTTGTTCTGCACGTAGAACCGAGAGTTGAATTTATTGAAGACATCGAGGATGTTGAATTTTTCATATCAGATATTGAAAGAGTAAACGCGATATACATTTTTACAGGGATATTTTTCCTGATGCTGCTTTTAATTGGGCGTAAGAAAGGGATTTTAAGCTTTATATCAATCGTCGCGACGGTTGCATTAATCTTTTTTGCGCTGACGCCGATGATTTTGCATGAAGTGTCGCCGATTCTGGCATCGCTTATCGTCTGTATATTATCGACCGTAATTACAATATACTTAGTCGGCGGGTTAAACTTCAAAAGCACCTCGGCGATTTTAGGCTCAATCGTAAGTGTCGGATTTGCGGCGGCGCTTTCAATATTAAGCATAAAACTTGCGACACTCACGGGATTTGCGGGAGAAGAGCCGATGTTTTTGTATACCGCAAGACCCGATCTGGATTTTACGGGGATTTTGTCCGCCTCAATGATGCTTGCGGCACTCGGAGCGGTTATGGACACTGCTGTTTCAATTGCAAGCACCATTAACGAAATCTACCTGACAGACAAAAACCTGACAATAAAAGACCTTTTCAAATCCGGCATGAACGTCGGACGCGATATAATCGGCACAATGTCAAACACGCTTATTCTGGTGTATCTGGGAAGCTCTTTGCCGCTTGTACTTTTATCAAATAATATTGACCTGAATAAATTTTTCAACCTTAATCAGGTTGCAACAGAAATCACATCCGCGCTTATCGGAAGCATTGCAATCCTTGCCTGCGTGCCGGTCACCGCAATAATCAGCGCCTACTTGATTAAAACAAAACACAAAGAAGAATTTGAAATGTAGGGAATAAGGGAATAAGTAAATAAGGTAATATGTAAATAAGTTGTATCAAAAATCAATCTGAGCGGAGTTTTTCTAATATCCATTTTTATATAACACTTATTCCCTTATTTACTTATTCCCTTATTTACTTTTTCAAAAAGATCCCGCAATAAATGCGGGATGACGGTTATAGGCATACCAAACTTGCCCAACAGTAAATTCTTAGTATCTTACTGCCTTAGTATCTTAGTATCTTTTATCTGAGCTCTTTCGGCTTCGCCTCAGGATGACAGAGTGTAGTAAATTCTTAGTATCTTACTGTCTTAGTATCTTAGTATCTTTTATCTGAGCTCTTTCGGCTTCGCCTCAGGATGACATATTGTAGTAAATTCTTAGTATCTTACTGTCTTAGTATCTTAGTATCTTTTATCTAAGCTCCTTCGGCTTCGCCTCAGGATGACAGAGGATTGTCTTGACTCATGCACCCCTCTTGAGGGTGAGGGTATGGTGGAAATACACCTGTAAATTCACAAAAAAAGACACCCTCAGGGTGTCTTTTTGGGTCAATATCTAACATTTTTATCTTAGCAGCTTGCACAGGAAAGCGCCTGAGATTTCAAGGTATCAGCCTTATCAACTCTTTCCCACGGAACATCAATATCAGTTCTGCCCATATGACCGTATGCTGCAAGCAATTGATAGAATTTACCGCCGTTTTTAGCAGGCAAACCGCGCAAATCAAACTGCTTAATAATTGCGGCAGGTCTTAAATCAAAGTTTTTGTAGACCAAATCTGAAATTTCATCATCCGAAATTCTGCCTGTACCGAAAGTGTCAACCATAATCGAAACAGGTTCCGCAACACCGATTGCATAAGCCAATTCGATTTCGCATTTTTCAGCCAGACCTGCGGCAACAATGTTTTTGGCAACATATCTTGCGGCATAAGCAGCAGATCTGTCAACTTTTGTAGGATCTTTGCCCGAAAAAGCACCGCCGCCGTGGCGTGAATAACCGCCATAGGTGTCAACGATAATTTTTCTGCCTGTCAAACCCGCGTCACCCTGGGGTCCGCCTACTACAAAACGTCCTGACGGATTCACAAGAATTATTGTTTTGTCATCCAATTTTATTGATTCATGTGAGAAAACCTCGTCAATAACGTATTTTGTAATATCGCGTCTTATAATTTCCTGAACTTTATAGTTATCAGTTTCGCCGAGAATTTCAGGATCGTGCTGGGTTGAGATAAGAACTGTGTGAATTCTTGCAGGTTTTCCGTCAACGTATTCAACAGTAACCTGTGATTTGCCGTCCGGTCTTAAATAATCCAGAACGCCTTCTTTTCTGACTTTTGCAAGCCTGTGAGAAAGCTTGTGAGCTAAACTGATAGGCAAAGGCATCAATTCAGGTGTTTCGTTGCACGCATAACCGAACATAATGCCCTGATCGCCGGCACCGATGTTTTCGGTTTCGGAACTTGAGGTGTCAGCGTTGTCAGAACGGGTTTCGAGCGCCTTATTAACACCGCCTGCAATATCACAAGATTGCTCATCAATGCTTGTCAAAACAGCGCAGGTTTTATAGTCAAAACCGCCGCCTTCACGGCCCTGATAACCGATATTTTTAATCGTATTTCTGACAACAGACGGAATATCAACATAGCAATCCGCGGTAATTTCACCGCACACTAGCGCCATGCCTGTCGTAACAGTAGTTTCCGCCGCAACACGTGCCTGCGGGTACTTTGTCAAAAATTCATCCAAAATTGCGTCTGATATCTGATCGCAAACTTTGTCGGGGTGTCCTTCCGTTACAGATTCGGAAGTAAATAAAAAATTTCTTGGTGTCATTTCTATTTCTCCTTAATTCTTTTACCGCCGGTAAGTCTTTTAATTCCAACCCGGCCTATCCGTTTGAATTACATTATAATCCCGTAAATTTTTAAAATCAAATAATTCCGTGATTTTACTTAATATATGAAACACTTATCAAAAGTCCGTCCGCCAAAACCTCAGCAACTGACCACCTTAAAGGTTCAATACCGAGATTTTGAAGCTCACGCTCAATCAAAATGTCATCGTCCGTATATCTAATTTTTACAAAATCTGTTGTTATCATAAAATTCTCCTATAGATCCCGGAACAAGTCCGGGATGACGGAAATGTTACACCAATACGGAAATAAGGCAACACACACCCTGCACGTTATCCCGTACTGCCAAAGGCAGGACACTACTCTTAACATTGGTCAATCCCCAAACGTCATCCCGCACTGCCTGAGGCACGACACTACTCTTTGCTTTGGTTACACCCTGAACGTCATCCCGCACTTGTTGCGGGATCTTTTGGCAAACTTGAAATAACGCCGTTTTTATAAAGATTTTTTCTCTCAGGATTTACACTGTCAATTAAATTCCATTTCCAATCCCGACGCCAACGCTTTATTGTTTTTTCACGCTGAATTGCACTTAAGATTTCGGTATGTACTTCATAATATAATAATTGATTTATATTATACTTTGATGTAAATCCATCTGCCAGTTTGTTTACATGTTCATACATCCTTTTTGTCAAATCAGAAGTAACACCTGTATAAAACACCGTTTTGCTGAAATTAGACAGTATATATACGTAGCTAAGTTTTTCTTTCATAAACCCTCATAAGATCCCGGAACAAGTCCGGGATGACGGAAATGTTCCATAAATACGTCATCGGAACCACCTAAAGACACACACCTTGCACGTCATCCCGCGCTGCCAAAGGCACGACATCTCTCACGGCATTGGAAAAGCCGATAAAGGGATTCGAAGCGGCTGAGCCGCCTCACCTCTCCCGATATTAAGTCAGCCGATAGCGAGACTCGAAGTGCCAAGGCACGACATCTCTCACGGCATTGGAAAAGCCGATAAAGGGACTTGAACCCTTGACCTACGCATTACGAATGCGTTGCTCTACCAACTGAGCTATATCGGCATTTTTTTAAGTCGTTAAGTTATTAAGACGATAGGACGTTAAGTGCGTTTCATTAATCAGTCTTAGCGAGATATTACCAAAATAGCTCATAGTAAAGGTAAAGGACTTATCGTCATAACGTCTTAACGACTTATCGTCTTCAATTATCAATGTACTATTCAACGGTGACGGATTTGGCGAGATTTCGCGGCTGGTCAACGTCTTTTCCTAAAAATTCCGCTATATAATATGCGATTAATTGCAGCGGAATCACGGCAATTATCGGTGACAGGAATTCCTGAACCTCGGGAACCCTTATTATACATTCAAACAAATCCTCTAACTTCGGATCATTTGAATTTGTGAGAGCAATCATTCTCGCGTTGCGGGCTTTTGCTTCTTCACTGTTTGACAAAAGTTTATCATAAACAATACCTTTCATCAAGATAGATAAAACAGGCATTGTGTCATCAAGCATGGCAATCGGACCGTGCTTCAATTCACCTGCCGCATAACCCGTTGCATTGATGTAGCTTATTTCCTTAAGCTTCAAAGCGCCCTCTAATGATGTCGGAAGATTAATTCCGCGGGCTATATAAATAAAATCTTTTGTGTTTGAATATTTTCGCGCACATTTTTGAATTTCGTCGGTATTTGCAAGCACCTGTTCAATCTTTTGCGGCAAAATCATTAATTCGTTTTTAATAGATTGAATAATTGATTTATCAGTACTGTCTTTGATTTCCGCCATATACAAAGACAAAAGATAAAACGCCATCAATTGCGCAATATAAGATTTTGTAGCGGCCACGGAAACCTCAATACCAGCGTTTACAGAAAGCAAACTGTCCGCCTCGCGCGCCATGGAAGAATCCGGACGGTTCGTGATAATCAAAATATGCGACCCGCGTGCTTTTGCCTGCTTAATTGCAGTCAAGGTGTCAGCAGTTTCACCTGACTGGGAAACCCCGATAACAAGCGTATGTTCATCGGTTACGGTGCGTCTGTAGATGTATTCGCTGGATGCCTCAACATCTACCGCAATTCCGCAAAACGTTTCCAGTAAATACTTTCCGACCATTGCGGCGTGCAAGGATGTTCCGCACGCTATAATCTGAATTCGCGTTAATTTTTTCAACGTGTCCCTGGTAAGCTTAACCTCGTCAAGGATTACCGGCTCTGCTGCCGTATGGAGTTTTCCGACAAGAATATTACGGATTACATCGGGCTGCTCGTGAATTTCCTTGAGCATAAAGTGTTTGTAGCCCATTTTGCTCAATGCAACGGGTTCCCACGGCAAAAGTTCAATTTTGGGCTGAACTTCATTACCTTCTTTGTCAATCAATTTCATGGAATCCGGTGTGACTGTCACTATCTGGTTTTCAGACAAATACATTGCTTTTTTGGTGTATTTAATAATCGCGGGAACATCGGAGGCGATTAAGTATTCACCTTCGCCAATACCGACCAGAAGCGGAGCATTGCGCTTTGTTGCAACAATTGTGTCTTTGTAATCGTTATGCATAACGCAAAGTGCGTAAGCGCCTTCAATTTCTTTTGAAGCAAGTCTTACGGCTTCCGTCAGGTCATGGGTTTCGTCGTATTTTTTGGCAATAAAATGAGCCGCGACCTCGGTATCTGTTTGAGATTTGAACACACAGCCTTCTTTTTCAAGCTCTGCCCTGAGTTCCTTATAATTCTCTATAATCCCGTTATGCACGAGCACAAGGTTCCCGTGTGTGCAGGTGTGCGGGTGGGCATTCAAAACCGTCGGCGCACCGTGGGTTGCCCAGCGAATATGTCCGATGCCCATTGTGGACTTTTCAAACTCTTTGACGTGTGACTTTAATTCTTCACGCAAATTCTTAAGCTTGCCCACTGCCTTATAAACTTTTATATCATTGTCGCATTTGACTGCGATGCCTGATGAATCATATCCTCTGTATTCAAGCTGCTCCAATCCGTCGAGTAATATATCTGCGACAGATCTAAAGCCCACATATCCTACTATTCCGCACATAAAATTTTCTCCTCTATAAAAAATATTTTAGCATTAAAAAAATCTTTTTAAAATATTTTTATAAAAGTTTTACATGGAAAGCCCCTCTCTTGAATTTGTAAGCTCATTTCATTCGCTGACAAATTCTTTTCTCTCCCCTAGGGGGCGAGAATTTTTTGTCTGATAATCTCCAGCACTTCTTCCAAATTATTTTCAATATCATTATTATAAAATCTTAAGATTTCATATCCTTGACTTTTAAGATAACTATCTCTATTCACATCATGTTCATGCTGTGAGGCTTCAAGATGACCGGAGCCATCAAGTTCTATTATTAATTTTTTATCTTTACACACAAAATCAGCAATGTATAACCCAATAGGAACCTGTCGTTTGAACTTGGCATTCATAAACCTTTTAGCCCTTAATCGTGTCCACAATTTGCGTTCAAATATTGTCATATCAGAACGTAATTTTTTTGCGTTGTTAAGTGCACAATCAAAATATTTTTTATTATGTGTACCTGTCATAATATTATAATAGCACAGTCTCTCCCCATAGGGGAGAGAAAAGAATTTGTTAACGAATGGAATGAGTTTACAAATTCAAGAGAGGGGCTTATTCCTCTTTTATAAACCGGATTTCGTCGTTATCAACGTCGATAATAATTTTATCGCCGCGTTTGAACTTCTGTTCAAGAATTTGTTTTGATAACGGATTTTCGACCATTTGTCTTATAACCCTTTTCAGCGGTCTTGCGCCGTAAACGGGGTTGAAACCGCGGGTTGCGAGGAACTCTTTGGCTTCTTCCGTGATGTCAAGTTCGATTTCCTGATCTGCAAGAAGTTTTCTCAAGTAATCCGTCTGAATATCCACGATTGAACTCAATTGCTGTAATGTCAGGGCTTTGAAGAAAATTATCTCATCAATTCTGTTTAAAAATTCAGGTTTGAATTTTGTTCTCAAAAGTGCGAGAACTTCCTCTTTTGTTTTGTCAAAATCGCTCTGATTAAGCATTGAGTCAAGCGTTTTTTCAAGGATAATGTCGCTTCCGAGGTTGCTTGTCATAATTATCAAAGTATTTTTGAAATCAACAACACGGCCTTTGGAATCCGTCAAACGCCCGTCATCAAAGATTTGGAGCATAATATTGAACACATCCGGATGTGCTTTTTCAATTTCATCAAAAAGCACAACGGAATACGGTTTTCTTCTGACGGCTTCGGTTAACTGTCCGCCTTCTTCATAGCCGACATACCCCGGAGGTGCGCCGACAAGTCTTGCAACATTATGTTTTTCCATATATTCGGACATATCAATACGTATAAGCGCATCTTCATCGTTGAACATAAATTCCGCAAGCGCTTTTGCCAATTCTGTTTTACCAACACCTGTCGGACCTAAGAACAAGAAGGTTCCGATAGGTCTTTTCGGGTCTTTTAAGCCGGAACGGGCACGGCGGATTGCGTCGGAAACCGTTGTTACGGCTTCATCCTGACCGATTAAACGTTTATGAAGAATTTCTTCCATATTAATCAGTTTCTGCATTTCGCTTTCAACAAGTTTGGTAACCGGAATTCCCGTCCATTTGCTGACAACTTCCGCGATATCACCTTCGTCAATCTGTTCTTTTAAAAGCTGATTATCTTTTTTGTCGCGGTTTTCGCAGGCCTTAAGCTGTTTTTCCAGCTCAAGCAGTCTGCCGTATTTAAGTTCTGCAGCAAGCTGCAAATCAGTATTGCGTTCAGCTTCTTCAATTTGTTTTTTAACCTTGTCGATTTCATCCTTAATTGCGGCTTCACCGATTATTGAGGATTTTTCCTGCTCCCACTGAACTTTCATTTTATTAATTTTTTCTTCAAGTTCATTAATCTGTTTTGTCAAATCATCGACTTTAGCTTTAGCCTCATCGCTGTCCTCTTTTTTCAAGGCTTCGCGTTCTATTTCAAACTGAATTTTCTGACGCATCATGGAATCAATTTCCTCGGGCATTGAATCAATTTCAATACGCAGAGAAGATGCCGCCTCATCAATAAGGTCAATAGCTTTATCAGGCAAAAATCTGTCCGTAATATATCGGTCGGAAAGCTTTGCGGCAGCAATCAATGCGCTGTCGAGAATTCTGACCCCGTGGTGAACTTCATATTTTTCTTTCAAACCTCTTAAGATACTTATTGTATCTTCAACGCTCGGCTCATTCACCATAACCGGCTGAAAACGGCGTTCCAGTGCGGGATCTTTTTCAATGTATTTTCTGTATTCGTTAATCGTTGTTGCGCCGATTGTTCTCAAAACACCGCGCGCAAGCATCGGCTTTAAGAGGTTTCCTGCATCCATTGAGCCTTCGGTTGCGCCTGCGCCGACAACCGTATGAAGTTCATCAATAAACATTACAATCTCGCCGTTTGACTCTTCAACTTCTTTCAAAACGGCTTTCAGACGTTCTTCAAATTCGCCTCTGTATTTTGCACCTGCTACAAGTGCGCCCATATCAAGGGAGATTAATTTAACCTCTTTCAAGCTTTCCGGCACATCGCCTCTTACAATACGCTGTGCAAGCCCTTCCACAATTGCGGTTTTCCCGACACCGGGTTCACCGATAAGCACAGGGTTATTTTTGGTACGTCTGTTCAAAACCTGTATAATCCGTCTGACTTCTTCGTCACGACCGATTACGGGGTCTAATTTACCTTTTCTTGCAAGCGCCGTCAAATCCGTTGAGTATTTTTCCAGCGCTTTCATATTTTCTTCTGCGTTTTTATTGTCCACTTTTTTATTACCTCTGATCTTTTTCATTGCGTTCAAAACAGTGTTGGGATTTACCCTGAAATCATTCAATAGTTTTTGAATATTTGAATTATCCAATCTTGTCATAGCAAGCAAAATATCTTCAACACTGATAAATTCGTCTTTTAATTCATCGGCAATTTCGCCGGATAAATCCAGAAGTCTGTTGGTTTCCTGCGACAAAAAGAGCTGCTGTGAATTCTGCAGACCCGATATGGTCGGGAACGATTTGACTGCCGCAACCACACGGTCAATAAAGGATTGCGTCAAAAGTTTCAATTCCGTCAGATAATCCTTGATTATCCCGTTGTCCTTTATCATCGCAAGCATAATGTGTTCCGGCTGCATTTCAGTGTTTTTATTGGAATTTACAAGCGCGTTTGCACTTGACAAAAGCTCCTGCGAATAATTCGTAAATCTGTTTATATCAACCATTAAAATCCACTCCTTTTTTACTTTATAATTTTATTTTAACGTTTATTTTAAAAAAATCAGATTTTTTTAATTTTTAATTAATATTTTTAGGAAATTCTCTCTCAGAGAAATTCATACTTTGTAAACAATTATAAAGCCCCGCCGGCAGCGCAGCAAAAAAAAAAATATTTACAGGTTTTATAAAACTCTACAAAGGAGAATTACTATGCAAATATCACCCGTTAACCACGCACAAAAAACATCTTTCTCAGGTAAATTCAAATATACCGGAGAACTTGAACAATATATTCATACTCTTAACCCTGTTGAATTTAAACTTTTTAAAAGAAATACGGAATTAATGCAGCAGGTCAATGACGGCAAGGTATACACAGTTAAAACGGCACACAAAACAGAAAAACACATAAGCCGAGCTTTTCACGTTTTATATGCAAACGGCAGGAAAATCATGCAAAGCTCCGGAAACCTGTCCGATATGAAACATATGTTCAATAAAATTTTTGACAAATACAACCCGAATCGTTTTGCTGAGGAAAGCGCCGAACAAATTAAACTGTTCAATCTCAAAAAGGAATTTTTGTCAGAGCTGAAAAAATAAATTTTTCACACTTCTTCTAAAACCCCTGTTGATTTGAATTTTTTGGAGGAATGCAAATTTATGTATTCCTTCAAAAGGTCAAAACAAACCGTACAGACCTTTTCCGTCGCCTTATCTTCATATTCCGATTTATAATCAAAATCAAACTGCACTAAAGCATTCAAAAAATCGCGGATTTTATAGTGCATAACAGTCTTTAAATGCAGGGTTTGATTACATTTTGCGCAAACAACACCGCCCGTTTGCGCTGAAAAATACATATTTCCCTCATCCAAATGACATCCGCATCCCAGGCATGTTTCAAATTCTATCCCGAAACCCGATATCTGCATCATTTTCAACTGGAACTTAATAACCGCAATTAAAATTCCTACCTTGTTTTCGGCATCTGAAATCTTTTCCAGCGCCTTATACAAAAGCTCATAAACCTCGCATGAGCAGGGGTCATCTTCCACCCCGAAATTACTCACTACCTCTGTTATATAAAACGAGTAAAAAATCTTATCCATATCGCGGCGGGTTTTGTTGAAAGTATTCAAAACATCCGCCTGACAAATCCTGTCAAGAGATTTACCTTTATAGAGCATAAGCTTATTTGCAACAAGCAAATCCATTCTTGCGCCGAGCTTGCTTTTAGGCTTTTTAACCCCTTTTGCAACCCCTTTTATCAAGCCTTTATCTTTTGAATACATGACAATTATTTTGTCTGATTCGGACAAATTGTAAGATTTCAAATTAATAGCATCGGTTACGAAATTATTCATTATTTGTCCATGCCTGTTCCGTGGAATACGCCTCTCATCATCTGCTTAAGCTCGTTTTTATTACTTGAGGCAATAAGAGCTGCATCTTCGGTGATTTCACCTCTTTGAAGCATGCCGTAAAGCGACATATTCAAAGTAATCATGTTATTGAAAGAGCCTTTTTTAACAAGGTCATAAATCTGTTCAAGTTCATTTTTCTCAATGAAATCCTTGATGGTAGAGGTTACGACAAGAATTTCGCATGCCGGATGACGTCCTACACCGCTTGCAAGAGGCACAAGCTTTTGCGAAATCGTCCCTCTGAGAATTTCCGCAAGCTGATTTCTCACAAAAGGTCTGTCCGCAGGCGTAAACATGTTGATAATCCTGTTAACTGTCTGAATTGCGTTATTCGTATGGATTGTAGCAAACACAAGGTGGCCGGTTTCCGCTGCTTTCAAAGCATTGCTTACGGTATCTTTATCCCTTATCTCGCCTATGAAGATTACATCCGGATCCTGCCTCAGGGCATATTTTATACCGTCCGAATATGAGGGAGTGTCAACAAGCAATTGACGCTGGGAAATTATTGATTTTTTATTGTTAAAAATAAATTCCACAGGATCTTCAATTGTTATGATGTGCTTTTGATAATGGGTATTGATATGTTCAAGCAAAGATGCCATTGTAGTAGATTTTCCGGAACCGGTCGGCCCTGTCACAAGAACAAGCCCGTTATCAAGCTCTGTAAACTGATTTATGGTCTCGGGCAGATACAAGTCCTGCATCTTTTTTATCGCATAAGGGATTGTCCTTATTACTACCGCGTATTTTGCAAGCTGTCTTGAAACATTTACACGAAAACGCGCAATACCCTTGATTTCATACGCAAAATCAACATCCAGCATGTTGGAAATACTGTCTTTCAAATGCAAAGGCGCCAATTCCACACTCGCTTTTATTACGTCCGAATCAGTCAAAAGCGGCATGTCAATTTTAATAATTTTGCCGTCACGCCTCACTGACGGATGTTCACCTGCATGCAAATGAATATCGGATGCCCCTATTGATACTGCCTGTTTCAAAAATTCTACTACATCAAAATCTGCCATATTGCCTCCCGATTTTAATTATACCATTTTGTCAAGGTTATGACAAGTGTAAATTGGTGTGAGTTGGTGTGAATTGGTGTGAGTTGGTTGAAAAATTTTTTCGTTATTTATTTTTATCCTTATTTTTATCTTTATTTTTATTCTTATTTTTATTCTTATTTTTAACAGTTACCTAACCCTTTGCCAACCCTTTATTATGAATTTGCGAAATGCCCGTATAATGTGCCTTTTAGGATTTTGTTAAAATATCGTTACAATAAACTTAAAAAAGGCAATTATTAAATGAAAAAATTTTTTATATAAATGTAAGGGAAATCAAAAAAGTTAATAATTGGATATTAAATGATGCAAAATTTCAGTTCTTGAAATTATAAGAACAGAAAAAAGAAAAAAGTTTTTTTATACTCTCTCTCTTAATATCCTCGTGTTTATTTAATGTTGCCGAATAATCTTTGGCAACTTTTTTTTACGTCCGAGCAGAGGCACGAGCGAAGCGAGAGGCGAACAGCACTCAACGGAAACGTTGAGTTTTCGTTGGTGCTGTGAGCGTTACCGTTTATTGCGAGGACGGTACGCAATGACATGAATAATTGACGTCATTGCGCCAGCGAAGAATCTCTTGCTTATTTAAGATCCTTCGGCTTCGCCTCAGGATGACATCTTGTAGGTCGGATTATCCGACAGTAAATCCTTAGTATCTTACTGCCTTAGTATCTTAGTATCTTTTATCTGAGATCCTTCGGCTTCGCCTCAGGATGACATCTTGTAGGTCGGATTATCCGACAGTAAATCCTTAGTATCTTACTGCCTTAGTATCTTAGTATCTTTTATCTGAGATCCTTCGGCTTCGCCTCAGGATGACATATTGTAGGTTGGATTATCGACAGTAAATTCTTAGTATCTTACTGCCTTAGTATCTTAGTATCTTTTATCTAGATCCTTCGGCTTCGCCTCAGGATGACACATTAAAGCTATCATTCAACGCCGACAGGAGCAAGGGTTTCGAGGTATTTTACCGCATAAACCGCGCCGACAGCGCCGTCAGAGGCTGCCGTAATAACCTGACGCAACGGAGTGTGTCTGACATCACCCACCGCAAAAACACCGTCAACAGAGGTTTTCATGGTTTCGTCAGTCAGGATAAAACCGCCTTTATCCTGCTCTATTTGACCGTTAAAAAGTTCAATATTCGGAACCATGCCGATATACGGGAAAACACCGTTGACGGCAAGTTCAGACCTTGAACCCGACTTAACGTTTTCAATAACGACAGTATTAACCAGATCTTCGCCCTTAATTTCTTTCACAACGCTATCCCAGACAAATTCGATTTTTTCATTTTTGAATGCGCGCTCCTGAACGATTTTGTCCGCTCTTAAGGCATCGCGTCTGTGGATTACGTAAACCTTATCGGCGAATTTAGTCAAATACATTGCTTCTTCCACCGCTGCGTTACCGCCGCCTACGACAGCAACAATTTTATTTTTATAAAACGCACCGTCACAAACCGCACAATAGCTGACTCCACGTCCTACGAATTCTTTTTCGCCCGGAATACCCAATTTCATAGGCTGGGCGCCTGTTGCGATAATTACGGATTTTGCCCTGAACTCGTATTCATTTGTTAAAATTATTTTAGGATTGGAAATCAAATCAACGCGCTCGATTTCCTGCATCGGAAACTTTTCAACACCGAATTTGTCGGCGTGTTCTTCAAATTTTTCCATCAAATCAAAGCCGCCCACAGTGCCGAAACCGGGATAATTTTCAAGCTCAAGGTAATTTGACGGCTGACCGCCCATCATGTTAATATCGACAATTGCGGTTGAAACAGCGCCGCGTGCCGCATAAATTCCTGCAGAAAAGCCTGCCGGACCGCCCCCTAATATTACCGTATCAAATTCTTTTACCTGCATACAATCCTCACTCTATACTTGTACCTGCTATTTTTTCACCTTTAAGCGAATAAACCGCTTTTGCCGTTTTTATAACGGAATTATCGACATCGGAAAGAGTTTCGAGCACAAGAGTATTTGTACCCGAAAACTTATCGCCGGTCAATTTAATCTCAACTGTATCCGTCAAAATTTTTCCGTCATAATTGCCTTTTTTGGTAAATCTGATTGCATCATCGCCCACATAACTCAGGGTTATGGAAGCTGATGCGCCCGTAAAAGGGTTGCTGAGATTAATGACGCTGCCGGACTTTGATAAGTTCCATATATCCGTATTTTCTTTTCTAAAATTCGCGGGACTGTTGGTTTCCGTCAAAACCGACTTTACCCGCCACGTTCCGTAAAAACTTTTCGGAAGCTGTTCCTGTAATGAAATTCCCGCCTTTAACACCTCTCCATTATACCCGTCACAGTTTCCGAAATTAACGGATAAAATAATTACAAAAAGCGGCAATATAAAAAGTTTTAAGATTTTACGAAACATTATTACCCCAGATATTACCCCAACGCCATTTTTTCGTGAAGAATATTGGCGGATTCTTCATACCCCACACGTCCCATAAGAGCATACGTATAATTTTTAGCCTGTTCAACTCCCGGCTGATCAAACGCATTAATGTTATACAAAGCGCCTGCAATTGCAGTTTGAATTTCAAACATATACAAAAGCTGACCGATATAATAGCCGTTGATTTTGGGGAGTGTAATCGTGACCGTCGGCTTGTTGTAATCCGTTAGAGTAACCCTTGTCGCATCAGCCTCCGCATTCAATAAATCGTTTATTGTTTTTCCGCCGAGATAACCTATCCCCGTGTATTCGAAAATTTTCGGGATTTCAAGGTTATTGTCAAACTTTTTAACTCTGATGAAATTAATAATTTTGTCATTAGGACCTTCGTTATACAATTGAATTTGGGAGTGCTGGTCAGTTGCACCGAGAGCTTTGACGGGAGTGGGTCCGATGTGCACCGTGTCGCCTTGAAGATTTTTTTCTTTTCCGAGAGATTCCGCCCACAATTGCGCATACCAGTCCGCAACATATCTTAAACGGCTTGAATACGGCATCATAACAGATATATTTTTGCCTTTTTGGGTATCCATAAGAAAATGTATCAAAGCGTTTTGCGCTGCAATATTTTCGCGGATATCGGTATTTTTAAGGATTAAATCCATATCTTTGACGCCGTTAATAATTTCGTCAATATCAAGCCCGACAAGGGCAAAAGGCAATAACCCGACTGCCGAAAACACGGAAAATCTTCCGCCGACATCATCGGGGATAATAAAAGTTTTGTACCCTTCCTGATCTGCAATTTGCTTAAGCACGCCGATATTTTGGTCTGTTGTTGCAACGATATTTTTTCTGTAATCATCGCCGAGTTCCGCTTCCAGTCTGTCTTTTATAATCATAAACTGTGACATGGTCTCAGCCGTTGAGCCGGATTTTGTAATCACATTGACAAGAGTTTTAGACAAATTTAGAACATCGAGCATACCTTCAATAGTATCGGGATCAATATTATCGAGGAAAAATATTCTCGGGAATCCATTGCGCTGTTCGGGTGAGAGCAAATTCCAGTAAGGTTTCAAAAGCGCCTCAGTCACCGCCATACCGCCGAGTGCGGAGCCGCCGATTCCGAGGACAAGAATATTTTCAAACCTGTTTTCAACAAGAGCGGCATATTCTTTAACATACCAGACGGTTTCTTCGCTATAGCCAAGATTCATCCACCTGAGCCACTGACCGGGTTTATCTTTTCTTTTATTCAAATCAAGAATAATATTTGCAATAGTATTTTTATACTCGTCGAATTTTTGTTGAATATTCAGCCCGTTTTCTTCACCTATAAGCGAGGAATCGGCATATTTATAATTCAGCTCAATCATACGCGCTCCCTTAATTTGATTATACCCGCTCAAGGTCAAAATGCAAGTGCCAAAGGCACGACAATATTTTGTCATCCTGAGCGCTACCAACCCCTCCCCCTGGGGGAGGGTGTCACGTAGTGACGGGAGAGGGGCTTCAGAAACAATTAATAACAATTCTGTCGGCATAGTAATGCCGACCTACAAATTTTCCTCACTCCACCCACGTTAAACATGAGATCCTGAAATAAATTCAGGATGACAAAAAAACTCACTTTCCTCACTTCTATACTACTTTTCCGCCTTATCGAGTCTGGCGACTTTAGCGGAACGCATAAGCCTTGTTTTTTCTTCAAGACGTTTTTGTTTGTAACCGTATGCAACGTAAATCAAAAGACCAATAATCAGCCACAGCGGGAAATACAAAGACGATGTGGTCAAAAATTTCATGGAATAAAACATCAAACCGCCGCAGGTAACAATCCCGAGAATCGGAAATAACGGTGACAAAGGCACTTTAAACGGTCTTGGGCGGTCGGGATCTGTTTTTCTCAAAATCAATACCGCAATACAGATTATAATAAATGACGTAAACGTACCAAAATTACACAATTCCGCGGATATGCTCAAATCCATAAACAACGCGCAAATTATAACCACAATTCCGGAAATCCACGTTAAAACGTGCGGAGTTCTGTATTTTCTATGGATTAATCTTAAAGATTTGGGCAAAAATCTGTCCCTGCTCATAGCGTACAAAATTCTTGTAGTACCCAACTGGTAAATCAAAAGAACAGATGTCAAAGCACACAACGCACCGACGGATAAAAGCCCCGCGAACCAGTCTTTGCCTATCATTCTCATAGCGTGCGCAATAGGCGCCTGAGTATCAATCAGATGCAAAGGCACGGTTCCGGTCAAAACGAGTGCAACAAGCACATACAGAACAGTACAAAAAATCAATGTACCCAAAATCGCAATCGGCAAATCTCTCTGCGGATTTTCTGTTTCTTCTGCAGTAGTCGAAATCGCGTCAAATCCGATATAAGCAAAGAAAATTAAAAACGCGCCCATAAAAATTCCCTCAAACCCGTTCGGGGCAAAAGGCGTCCAGTTTTCCGGCTTCACATAAAAAGCTCCGACCACAATAAATGACGTAATCATAAACATATTAATTCCGACCATAATACTTGCCACGCGGGTTGATTCTTTAACCCCTCTGATTAAAAGCATAGTCAAAACAAGCACTATGAATATCGCCGGAAGATTAATAGCCACGGGGATTTTATCAAAAATAAACGGCATCTGCGTATGCGGATCAAGCCCGTATTTGTCGCAGAATGCAAACATATAACGGTAATCGTTTCTGAGCCACAGCGGAAAATTCGTTACAAAATGCGGCAGAATATGTTTAAAACCCTTCAAAAACTGGGCAAAATACCCTGTCCACGCGCTTGCAACAGTAATATTACCGATAGCGTACTCCAGCATCAAAATCCAGCCGACCATCCACGCCATAAATTCGCCCATTGTAGCATAAGTGTAGGTATAAGCACTGCCCGCAACAGGAATCATTGCGGCAATTTCGGAATAACATAACGCCGAAAACACGCACGCAATAGCTGCCAATACCATAGAAATTATAATCGCGGGACCTGCACCGACACCTTCGGGACCGCCTTGAATAGCGCTTCCGATTATCGTAAAAATTCCCGTACCGACAACCGCGCCGATACCGATTACAATAAGGTCAAAAACGTTCAAAGTTTTTTTCAGCTCCGATTTTTTGCTTACCGCAATCAATTCATCGGGGCTTTTTTTAATTAACATGTTGGATAAAATATTTTTAATTGCCATCTATTTCAGTAATTCCTGTCTTTTATTGTGAACTTTTTCATTATGGATTTTGTTTTCGTTCAATCTGTTTTTAACAAACCCGTACAAAAGGTAAATCATAGCGCCCACACCGAGCCATACGGGAAATAAAAGCGCAGAGCTTGAAGGCTGCATTGATTTGTACACCATAAGTCCGCCGCATGTAATTATGCCGAGTGACGGCACAACCGGTGAAAACGGCACTTTGAAGGGTCTTGGGCGGTCTGGATCTGTTTTTCTCAAAATCAATACCGCAACACAAACGATTATAAATGATGTAAATGTTCCGTAATTGCACAATTCAGCAGCCACATCAAGGTTAAGCGTCAAAATTCCGACAACCGCCAAAAGTCCGACCGTCCACGTCAAAAGCGCCGGAGTTTTAAATTTCGGGTGGATTTTTTGAAATCTTTTTGAAATAAAATGATCCCTGCTCATTGCGTACAAAATTCTTGTTGCAGCCATCTCAAGAACCAGTAAAACTGATGTCAAACCGGCAAGAGAACCGATAGAAATCAATCCTGCAGCCCAATTTTGATGAGCAATTGTCATCATGCAATAAGCCATCGGAGCTTTCAAAAATCCCGCAGGAACAGCACTTGAGGTATCCTGCATACCGGTTAAAATCAGCGCTACAAGGACATAAACAATTGTCGTCACGATTAACGAACCGATAATCCCGACCGGCAAATCTTTCTGCGGATTTTTGCATTCTTCAGCCGCGGTTGCAAGCGCGTCAAATCCAATATACGCAAAGAAAATTATAAACGCACCCGCAAAAATTCCCTCAACACCGTTCGGGGCAAAAGGCGTCCAGTTTTCCGGTCTTACGTAAAACGCTCCGGCAATTACAAACAACGCTATAACAGCCAGTTTCACAAAAACCATAATCCCTGCCATTTTTGCGGAATCTTTTGTACCTTTTACAAGAATTGCAGTAATCAATAAAACAATTAATATAGCCGGAAGATTAATACAAATCGGCACGCCGAACAATTTCGGCACAAAAATATCAGGATTTGCCGAAACTATTTTTGCGGCTGAAAACGGGTCATTAACAAGCCAGACCGGCGGATTAGCAAGCCATGCAGGCAAAAACCTTTCAAAACCGCTCAAAAACTGCACCAGATGGTTGCTCCACGCACATGCAACGGCAATAAACCCGATTGCGTATTCAAGCATCAAAACCCAGCCGACCATCCACGCCGCAAACTCACCCAGCGTTGCAAACGTATACGTATAAGCACCGCCCGCAACAGGTATCATTGTGGCAAATTCAGAATAGCAAAGCGCGGAAAATATACACGCAATCGCCGCAATTACCATTGAAACCATCAGCGCAGGACCTGCCCCGAGCGACGAATCACCGCCCGCCGCGGCAATCCCTACTATCGCGAAAATTCCCGAGCCTATTATCGCACCTACGCCTAAAATTATCAAATCCCAGACGCCGAGCGTTTTTTCAAGCCCGCCTTTGCCTGCGTCGGCAAGCATTTCATCGGGGTTTTTAATTCTCGTAATCGTTTTCAAAAAATTGCGGGTTAAAGTCGCGCGACTATACTTTTCTGCCATCTATATTCCTTTTACTTGCAAAGAGGAAATCCCATTTCTTCTCTTTGTTCTACATACAATTTTGCAACAGCTGACGCCATTGTTCTGACTCTGTTTATAAAATTAATTCGTTCGTCTTTGCTTATAACCCCTCTTGCATCAAGCAGATTAAAGGTATGAGAGCATTTCAAAACATAATCATAAGCCGGCAAAACAAGTTTTGCCCCAACACAATTATCCACTTCTTTTTGATACAAATCAAACATTGTAAACAAAGATTTTGCATCGGAAACTTCAAAATTATACTTAGACTGCTCGATTTCGTTCTGGAGGTAAATGTCGCCGTATTTGAGCGTATCGTTCCACATAATATCGTAAACCGATTCTTTGTTTTGCAAATACATTGCAATACGTTCAAGCCCGTAGGTCAATTCAAGCGCAACCGGCTTAACTTCCAATCCGCCGACCTGCTGAAAATACGTAAACTGTGTAATTTCCATTCCGTCAAGCCAGACTTCCCAGCCCACACCTGCGGCACCGAGGGTCGGAGATTCCCAGTTATCCTCAACAAAGCGCACGTCATGCTCTTTTAAGTCAATTCCCATAGCCTCAAGACTTTTCAAATAAAGCTCCTGAGCGTTATCCGGCGAGGGTTTCAGAATAACCTGAAACTGAAAATAATGTCCGAGGCGATTCGGATTTTCGCCGTATCTTGCGTCAGTCGGGCGTCTGCAGGGTTCTATCATGGCTGTATTCCAAGGTTCCGGTCCCAATGCACGCAAAAATGTTGCCGGATTCATTGTTGACGCGCCTTTTTCTATATCATAAGGCTGCTGGATTATACATCCGTAATCCGACCAGAATTTTTGTAAGTTGAATACCAGTTCCTGAAAGTTTAATGCCATATAACCGCACCTTTATTGTAAAAAATACACTCGTTTATAATACGACGGACATAGTAAAATTGCAAATGTTATGTTAAAAACTATTAATTAAAGACGATAAGAGGTTAGCCCTGAAATTTGGGTAAAAGCACAACCGACAATCTAAAGAGATTCTGAAAAAGCTAATGGTTTCGCCAACGGATGCAGCCTCACACAAGTCGTTTCTGTTCGCATTGCAAAGTTCAGGGTGACAGATACTACCGTCATCCCGAACTTGTTCCGGGATCTTATTTTCTATTTTGATCCCGCAATAAATGCGGGATGACGAATTAAGTAAATTCTTAGTATCTTACTGCCTTAGTATCTTAGTATCTTTTATCTGAGCTCCTTCGGGCTTCGCTCTCAGGATGACAAAAAACCTCACTCCACTCACTTTCATGCTATAATAAAACCGGAGGCAAAATTATGGCAGAAAAAATAATAATATTTTCAGGCAAACAGTATTCGGGAAAAGACACAGCAGCAAAGATTATGCTTGATAAAATGCCGGATTACAAACGCTGCGCAATGGGCGACATTATAAAATTAACCTACGGCAGGGAAAAAGGTTTGACATACGATGAAATCGAAAAAAACAAAGCCGAATACCGTCAGGATTTGATAAATTTAGGCAATTGGGGACGCGCGCAGGATCCTGATTACTGGCTGAAAAAGATTCTTGAACAGCCCGGAAATATTATTGTAACGGATGTGCGCGTGCCGCACGAATATGAAGTTTTCAAATCCGCAGGCGCAATTGCAATCCGTGTTGAAGCCAGACGAGAAATCCGTATGTCCCGCGGCAATCTGGTCGGCGAAAACGATGTTACGGAAACAGGGCTGGATAACGTTAAAGACTGGGATTACGTGATAGATAATAATTCCGACTACGCGGCGCTTGAGGCTCAGGTTAACAAAATTATTGAGGAAATCCGATAGTGGCAGGGGATTACAAAAAACTTTTGAAGAAAAAGAAGAAAAAATACTGCGACCCGAAAACCATGGGCGTCAATATTGATAAAAACGAATTCTACGAAATAGTTTTGTCGAACTCCGCCCACCCCGACAAAATGCGATAAATATTATTTTTCCGCCGAAAACCGCAACTTGTCACATCCTTAGGCTTTAGCCGAAGGATCTCTATTGTCCCTCTCCTGGCACTACGTGCCACCCTCTCCCCCGGGGGAGAGGGTAGAATTCAAACAAGTTCAGGATGACAATAGTACCGTCATCCCGGACTTGTTCCGGGATCTTATTTTTAGATCCCGCAATACCTACCGGCTACGCAGACGGATGCAGGCTCACACAACTCGTTCCTCGTTGGTTCGCTTTGCAAAATGCGGGATGACGAATTAAGTAAATTCTTAGTATCTTACTGTCTTAGTATCTTAGTATCTTTTTTCTTGAGATCCTTCGGGCTTCGCCCTCAGGATGACTGAGGGGTATCGTGCCTTTGGCAGCTTTCACAAAGACATGAATAGGTACACCAAACTTGTCACACATGATGTCGTGCCTTTGGCACCCCTCGCAATAGCCTGAATAATTGACGTCATTGCGACAGCGAAGAATCTCTATTGCCCCTCTCCTGTCACTACGTGACACCCTCTCCCCCGGGGGAGAGGGTAGAATTTCTTAACGAGCATTTGCGAGTTTAAAAATTCGGGTGAGGGTAAGTGGCTTTAGACACAGCACAAAGCCCGCAATATGCGGGCTTTGGTTTTATGTTAGATTCCGTATTAATAAAAAGTTATTGATGTTTATAATTCTTGGTCATTTTATTATTTGTGCGCTTCTTTTATCCTTTTTGCTTTAGGTAATATATCATCTAAGTTTGTCGGTTTCACAATGCGCGTGTTAGTATCCAATATTTTAAATCCAGGCTCAAATTTATTATTCCAACCGTATTCCAACTTTCCGATTTTCGTTTGTAATTTTTTGACAGCCGCTTGAACTGAATCTTCAGTTATAGCCATCACTTGTTTCAAATCACCTGACAAATGCCCCTTTATGGCACCGGCATCAAAATCAATTGCAGTTTTTCCTTTATTATATGCTATATTTGTTACCGAATCAATTGTATTGATGGGTTTATTATAATCTCCGAAGAAATTAAAATTTACTTTATCCATACCGCGTTGAGGGCTTATTTTACCTCTGAGCTGTACCAGCGGTTTTGCGGCATTAGCGTCGAGCCCGCCTGCAAGATAGCCTATATGAGTTTTGCCGGAATATGCATTAACCAATCCTGTTACGGTATTTTTGTCACCTTTCAGACCGTATTTAAAGTGGATATTTTTGTAACCCATTTGTTCTGCAACGTTCACAAACTCATCCAAAGGTTTAATTTCTTTTCTTAAAGCATTTACCACTGACTTCGGCAATGCATTATTTTTGCTTGCAAACCCTTTTGTCATAACTGTTTTCAAAACTGTTTCCGTTTTTAATCCGAAAATTTTCGGACCCATTAATTTTGCTACTGATGCAATTGACATAACTAATTCCTTTCTTTTTTCCCTTAAAATTTTTGTGTGTACCCTTGTGTGAAATCGATTTCCCTTACTCCTACATAAAAAATTTGACTTTTTTAAAATTGCCATTAAAAATGAAATTAAACTGCATAATTTTTAAAAAACGCGAAATAACAATGCTTTTCAGGTTCATATTTCTTAACAATTTTTGAAATAAAACTTCATTAATACAAAAAATAATGCAGAATATTCTCATTTTTCTTTTTCAAAAAAGCTGGTATCCTATGATTATGGACATAAAAAGACAGCTGGGATACAAGATAAAGAGATTGCGGCAAAAACGCGGAATGACGCAGGAGCAGCTTGCGGAGATGGCGGAGATTTCGACGCGGTCGCTTGCGGGGATAGAGACGGGCGAAAATTTTATGACCGCACAGACAATGGAAAAAATTCTGGAATGCCTCGGAATTACGGTTGACGAACTGTTTACGGCAGAACATCTAAAGCCCACTGAAGATTTGATAACGGAAATTGACGCAATAATAAACTCGGTCAAAGATGACCGCGACAAAATCGAAAACATCTACAAAGTCGTCAAGGCAATAATTTTGACGTAATTATCCCGAATTAATACAGCAAATTTCACAGACACGATAAAAACTGTCATTCTGAGGGCTTTAGCCCGAAGAATCTCATTTATTAAGATACTTCGCTAACGCTCAGTATGACGCTGAAAATTCTTGGTTCGCCATATAAATCCAAATTTTCCCACACATTTTTACATTTCTTTTTGTTAGCTATACGTAACAAAAAAATCGCACTTAAAACAATTTTAATTGTTCTTCTTTTGCAAAATGCTTATTGAGGAAGGATTTTCTGTGGTATTTGCAAAGCCCGTATTTGTCGATTGCATCGAGGTGGTCTTTTGTAAGGTAGCCAGCATTGTGCGCCCAGCCATACTCGGGGAATTCCGCATCAAGCTTTTCCATATATCTGTCGCGGGTAACCTTTGCAAGCACGCTTGCGGCAGCAATTGAGGCGGATTGTGCATCGCCTTTTATTATAAATTTTTGGGAATAATTCAAATATTTTATGTATCTGTTTCCGTCGACAAAAACAATTAGCTTGTGACGCGGAATTTCGAATTCTCCGTGAAGTCTTGCGTAAACTTCATCGCAGGCGGTTTTCATGGCTTTTAAAGAAGCATTCAGGATGTTAATTTCTTCAATTTCGTCCACCTCAACGCACGCGGTTGCGTTAATTGTGTTATTCAAAATAACGTCATAGATGCTTTCGCGCTTTTTCTTAGTAAGCTGCTTGCTGTCGTTCAAAACCATTAATTCTTCGATTAACTTGCGGCTTTTTTCCCTGAAACACACGGCGCTTGCAAAAACTCCGCCCGCTGCAGGACCTCTGCCCGCTTCGTCCGTGCCGATTACAGTCCTGTCATCCTGCATATCAAAGGCAAAAAGCTTAATTATCGGAGAATCCGCAGTAAGTTCCGTATTAAGCCGGCGGCTTACCTGACGGTTAATCCGCTCTTTTTCTTCTGCCGTACGGTTTTCCATCCGTTCTTTATCAGTGTATTTTTTAATTTTTTCACTTTTCACTAACATCGTCCAGAATAAACTTTCCTATTTTGCCTTCCCTGAAATCTCTCAAAACATAAACGCTCGTGCGCTCAATATCGGGTTTGCCGCCCGTGATAATCCAATTCCGCGACAGCGCAATATTTTCAAGCGAAATTTCATCAACTTTGTAGTAATTTTTAACCGCGTCAGGGTATTTTTCCTCCAAAAGTTCAAGAAGTGCATCCGCCGCAAGCTCGTTGGAATAAGCGTTTTCGGAAACCGAATTTACAAACGCGAGTTTTCTTGCAACTGTTTGGTTTTCCTGTTTCATGGGGATAATCCCCGGAGTATCAAGCAAATCAAGCTGAGGATTAATCCTTACCCACTGCTGCTGACGGGTTACGCCTGCTTTGGCACCGGTTTTGGTTTTCGAGGAACGGGTTAATTTATTAATTATGCTTGATTTCCCGACATTCGGCATTCCGACCACCATAACCCGTGCAGGGCGGCGCAGCAGACCTTTTTTCATCAAAGCCTGAATTCTGGGTTCTGAAAGCTCAACCGCTTTTTTAACAATTACTGACAAATCTTTGGAATTTTTCGCATCAGTCGGAATAACGGGGAAGCCGGTTTCCGCCTCAAGCCGTTTAATCCACGGTGCAAGCTCGGATTTTTCGGTCAGGTCTGATTTATTCAGCAAAATTAAGCGGGGCTTATCTTGTAACAGCCCCGCAATATTGTCATAGCCGCTTGAAAACGGCAGTCTTGCGTCGATAACTTCTATCACCGCATCCACAAGCGTAAGCTGTTCTTTCAACTTACGTTCGGCTTTTGCAATATGCCCCGGATACCAGTGTATATGAAGTTTATCTTTTTTCAATTTTTTCCTTAATACGTGTTGCTTTGCCTGAACGTTCTCTCAAATAATACAATTTTGAACGTCTGACATCACCGCGTCTTAAAACATTAATTTTTTCGATTCTCGGTGAGTGTACAAGAAATACTCTTTCAACGCCTACGCCTTGAAATACTTTTCTTACCGTAATTGTTTTGTTGATACCTGAACCGTGTTCTTTGATAATTGTGCCTTCAAAAGCCTGGGTTCTTTCTTTGTTTCCTTCAATAATTCTTACGAAAACTTTAACGGTATCTCCGGGGTTCATTTCCGGTAATTCTTTTTCCAAATATGGTTTTTCCAATTCTTGAATAATAGGGTTCATTTTTCGTTTTCCTTTATAATTTGTACCAGTACTATTAAATAAATTCCTTAAATCGGTGTTGAAATGATTTTTTCCACACAAAAATCCACCGACGCACGTTCGTATTTCCAATGTTATATTAAAGAAAATTTAATTTCAAGGGGGGATTAAGAAAAGTTAAATAAAGTGAGTGGAGTGATGTTTTTTGTCATCCTGAGGCGAAGCCGAAGGAGCTCAGATAAAAGATACTAAGATACTAAGGCAGTAAGATACTAAGAATTTACTGTCGGATTAGTAAATCCGACCTACAATAACTTTAAACGTCATCCCGGACTTGTTCCGGGATCTTATTGCTGCCCCCTCTCCCTAACCCTCTCCCGCAGGGCGAGGGGAATATCTTTGTCATCCTGAACTTGTTTCAGGATCTCTATAGTGTCATTTTGAGCGCTGGTGAGTAAAATTTGTAGGTCGGCATTACTATGCCGACAGAAATGTTACTGTGATTATAATGCCCATCTCCCGTCACTGCGTGACACCCTCACCTACGCTTCGGAAACAGGCTCACACAACTCGTGCCTCGTTGGTTCGCTTTGTTTTCCAGGGGGCGAGGGGAGCGACAATACTCACTTTACACACTCCAAACACTTCACTCACTTTAAACTTATATTATCTACAACTCAAACAACTTATGAAGTCTTGTTCTGATGTCGTCCTCATCAAGGTCATTGGTAATTTTATTCAAATCAATTGCCATCTGGTAATAGTTTGCGGCATCGTTTGTAAATCCCATTTTTTCGGAGGCACGTGCAGCATTGAAATAAGCGAGCGTGTAGCTGGGGTTAAGCTCAATTGCCTGTTCAAAATATTCAAGCGCTTCTTCGGCATCCATAAGCCCGTCGAGGTAAAGAATTCCGAGATTATTACGCGCGAATTCGTTTTCGGGGTTAAGTTCAACTGCTTTATGATAAGCCACAAGAGCTTCTTCAAGGTAATCCTTTTCCCAGAGGGCAATTCCGGCTTTTGAATAACCTCTGTAGTCGGCGGGATTGAGAGTAATGGCGTCGCAATAAGCTCTGATTGCCTTATCCAGATCGTATTCTGCCATGTGAATATCGCCGAGCGCAAGGTATAAATCGTAATTATTCGGATCCAAAATCAAACCTGCCTGATAAGTCGCGACTGCGGCTTCAACATTACCGTTAACCTCCGCATACAAAGCACCGAGTGCCTGACAGACAATTGATGTCCATTCTTTGTCGGGGTTTAAATCAATTGCTTTTTGATAGTGCTGAATTGCATCTTCATATAATTCCGCTTTAGAATAGGCAAAAGCAAGAGAATTGTTGTAGAAAGGATTCTCCGGCTCAAGGTCGCAGGCGAGTTTGAATGCTGAAATTGAATTAATCCTGTCGTCTTTTGCCATATAAAGGTGTCCGAGCTCGTAATAAATCGGAGCTTTATTGTCGTCTAATTCAAGAAGTTTTTCGTAGCAGTCGATGGTTTCGTCCTTCATATCAGGAAAAAACGTCTGTAAAACGGTAGCCAGCTTAGCCAGGACATCACGGTTCAAGGGGTTTGCGTCAAGGACTTTTTTATAACTGTCTACCGCAATTTCGTATTCTTTATTTTTAAGAGCAATATCGCCCATGCGGTTATAAAAAATTTCATCGTGCTCGGTTTCAGATACCGCTTTTTTATAAAGGTTTTCGGCAGCGGGGAGCATACGGAATTTTTCAAAAAATTTTCCGATTGTATTGAATTTAAAAACAGAGATGTCATCCGCAAGATTTTTATAGAACATTTTGAGAGCCGGCTTGTCCCACGCAAGCATCATGCTGCCTGTGAGAAAATAATACAAAAATCCCGCAAAATCACCTGCATTACCGTCTTTTGCATTAATCTTCTGCAAAATGGATTGAGCAAGAATAAGGCGCGGACGGGCTGATTTCAGCTTACTCATTTTGATTGCGGACTTGAACTCTTCCTCAGCAGATTTATAGTCCTGCGCAAGCTTCATGAAAAATCCGGTATACATGTGGGCATTCATATTAGAGGGCGCAAGAGAGCAGGCGGTTTTGCACTGTTCAATTGCGGTATTAAGGCTTATTTGCCCCTGTTCCCACATAAGGCTTGCAAGCCTGTAGTAGCTTTCCGGAATTGTCGGGTCAAGCTTTACGGCATCGACATAGTGCTCAATGGCTTCCTGAAGATCACTGTTTTGCTGTCTGATTAAGTATCTTTCGTGTGCTTGTCTGGCTTTTTCCAATGAATACTGTGCTTTTTTCGCATTGTCGCTGTTTGCGGCTGATATCGGCATTAAAATTTGTTCTGACATTTCGAGCTCCAATAAATGTGTATACGGATTTCGTCGGACATAAATTATTTAACTTTATTAATTAATCAAAATATCCTACGGATGTATTAGACAGGAAGGTAAAGTCGGCTTTTTTACGTGAGTACAGTGAGTGGAGTGAGGAAAATTTGTAGGTCTGCATTACTATGCCGACAGAAATGTTACTGTGATTATAAAGCCCCTCTCCCGTCACTGCGTGACACCCTCTCCCCTAGGGGGCGAGGGGAGAGACAATACTCACTTCACTCACTTTACTCACGTTACTCACTTTACTCACTTTCATGCTATAATACCCCTATGGACTACCTGAAGAACAAATTTGACATAATAGTAGTAGGTGCGGGACACGCGGGATGCGAAGCTGCAATAGCTGCTGCAAGGCTCGGGTGTAAGGTTTTGCTTTGCACGCTGAATGTAGATAACATAGCGCTTATGCCTTGCAACCCCGCAATAGGAGGTCCGGCAAAATCAACACTTGTACGGGAAATTGATGCACTGGGCGGGGTTATGGGAGAAGCTGCGGACGCCACATATCTCCAGATGAAAATGCTTAATTCATCAAAAGGTCCTGCAGTCAGAGCATTACGCGCACAATCCGACAAAAAAGAATACATGGCATATATGAGAAATATTATTGAAACCACCGATAATATTTACCTCAAACAGTGCTGCATAACCGAAATTTTGACCAAGGACGGAGAAGTATGCGGCGCGGTCGATGAGTTCGGGATAGAATATACGGCGCGGGCAATAGTTTTAACAACAGGAACATCGCTTGAAGGCAAAATCTGGGTAGGGTTAAGGTCATACAGTGCCGGAAGACTTGGTGAAAAGGCTGCAATAGGGCTTTCGGATTCTTTGCATAAATTAGGGATTGAAACGAAAAAATTAAAAACCGGAACCCCGTCACGCGTGGACAAACGAACAATAGATTACTCAAAAATGACAATCCAGCCCGGCGACAGCGAATTAAATTTTTATTCTTTCAAGCCAAACCGCCCGATACGCCCGCAATACCCGTGCTATTTAACCCGTACGAACGAAAAAACCCACGAAATTATCCGTGCGAACCTTGATAAATCGCCGATGTTTCAGGGATTAATCCACGGTGTAGGACCGCGCTATTGCCCTTCTATTGAAGATAAAATCGTAAGATTTTCCGAAAATCCGTCACACCATATTTTTATAGAACCCGAAGGATTAGGGACGTATGAGGTATATATACAAGGGTTTTCAAGCAGTCTGCCGGCGGATGTTCAGATACAAATGCTCAGGACGCTCCCCGGACTTGAGAATGCGCATGTAATAAAACCCGCTTATGCGGTTGAATACGACTATGTTCCGGCTGTCCAGACAACACATTCTTTAATGTCCAAAAAGATTAAAGGTCTTTTCCTCGGCGGACAAATTAACGGGACAAGCGGCTACGAAGAAGCTGCCGCACAGGGGCTTGTCGCAGGAATTAACGCGGTTAATTATCTGAATAACAGCGACATGCTTGAACTTTCAAGAAGTTCCTCTTATATCGGGACTTTGATTGACGATCTTGTAACAAAAGATATTGAAGACCCTTACAGAATGCTTACATCCCGCTCCGAATACAGACTTCTTCTGCGTCAGGATAACGCTGATGCAAGACTTACGGAAACAGGACATAAAATCGGATTAATTGACAATGCGCAGTATAAAATATTCAAAGACAAGCAAGATGCCATAGCCTGTGAACTCGTAAGGCTTTCCGAAACAAAAGTTTCCGCATCGCCGGAGGTGAACGAAATTCTTTCCCGATACGGCGAAAACATGGAACGCGGTATGAAGCTTGCAGAGCTTTTAAAACGCCCGAATATTGATTACAAAATTTTAAAAGAAATCGACCCGAATACGGCGGAACTCAATCTTCCGAGAGATGTTTACGAGCAGGCGGAAATTCTTATAAAATATGACGGATACCTGAAACGTCAGGAATTTCAGATAGAACAGGCAACAAAACTTGAAAAATACAAAATTCCCGACGATATAGATTATTCAAAAATCGACCACATATCATCGGAAACCAAAGACAAACTCTCAAAAATCCGCCCGAAAGATCTTGCGCAAGCCTCACGTATCGGCGGGGTTAAACCGGCAGACATATCCGTTCTTATGGTTATGCTCGAAAGACACACTATCAAAAACAGTTAATTTTTGTAAACGAATTAACAAAAAATAAAATTTATGGAATTAATATAAATGTACAACGAAAGGAGAACCATGCAGCCAGTATTAATGTACCCGAAAAATATAATGCCGAACCCGGCGACAAGCTTCACCCCGCAAAAGCGTATGCCCAATATCATGCCAAACACGGCAATCCATCCGCAGGCAAGCGTAATCGGACAGGTTATAATCTCACCCGACGTTAACGTTGCGCCTTTTGCGTCAATCAGAGGGGACGAAGGCACCCCTATTTACATAGGCAGAGGAACAAATGTTCAAGACGGCGTTGTAATCCACGGGCTGAAACATGGCAGAGTAACCCACGACAACAGGGAATTTTCGGTTTATATCGGCGAAAACACAAGCCTTGCGCATCAGGCACAGGTTCACGGTCCCGCTAAAATCGGCAACAACGTGTTTGCGGGCATGCAGTCTTTTGTTTACAAATCCGAAATCGGCGACAACGTTGTAATTGAACCGACCGCAAAAGTTATCGGCGTAAAAATAGCCCCGAACCGCTATGTTCCGGCTGGAGAAGTAATAAAAACTCAGGAGCAGGCGGACAAACTTCCGGTTATAGACGAAAATTACGCAAATAAACACATGAATGAAGAAGTCGTAGAGGTTAATAAAGAACTCGCGCACTCATATCCTGCAAATTACTACATGACAAATTTTGCGTAAGGCTTATAAGAACAAATCTGTGATAACGGAGAGAGTATGAAAAGGCACACTGCCGGAATTTTAAACGGAATAATTGCATCAACAAGCTACGGGACTAACCCTTTATTCGGGCTGCCGCTTCTCCATAACGGAATCGGGGTTAACTCAATACTTTTTTACAGATATGCCGCGGCGGTTTTGATTTACGGATTGTGGATAAAACTTGTCAAAAAAATCGATTTAAGGGTGAATTTTGCGGAATTTATAACACTTCTGGCGCTCGGGTTAATGTTTTCGTTTTCAAGCCTGACGCTTTTTGAAGCATTTAAGTACATTGATGCGGGAATTGCCTGCACAATACTTTTTATCTATCCGACAATTGTGGCTGTAATTATGGCGATTTTTTACAAAGAAAAAATAACCCTTAGGATTATTTATGCAATATTATTGACATTTCTGGGAATATTTCTTCTCTACAGCGGCAAATCAGGCATCCCCCTGAACCTCAAAGGCGTAGGCGTGGTGCTTTTGTCGGCGTTATTGTATGCGCTTTATATAGTAGGCGTCAAAAACCTCAAATCCATCCGGCACGTAAAGCCTGACAAATTGAATTTTTACGTAATGCTTTTCGGGCTTTTTGTGTATATTTGCAACCTGAAATTCTGCACCGAACTGCAGATTTTGACGGAGCCTTATATGTGGCTGTGCGCGGCAGGACTTGCAATATTTCCGACCGTAATTTCCATAGAAACCATAAATATCGCCATAAAATTAATCGGCTCGACCAAAACCGCAATATTGGGCGCGCTGGAACCTTTAACCGCAATATTTTTCGGAATAATATTCTTCCATGAAGAAATGACTTTCAGAATTGCAGCAGGAGTATGCTTTGTGCTTTTCGGCGTCATGATTGTAATTACCCGCAAAAAAAACGCCGGACTGTAAAAGATAGAAAAGAGGACACAAATATAAACACTAAAAATTTCCCGGAGATGGAGCCAGCTCAGATGCAGGCGAGCAGCACGAGCCTTGCAGATGAGGGTACTTGAAAAGTAGAACCCCGCAAGTTTGAGCAGCGCGAAAACTTGTCCGGTGAGAAGACTCTCCGGGAAATCGGGCGCTTAAACATAAAAAACAACCAATAAAAAATTTCCCGGAGATGGAGCCAGCTCAGATGCAGGCGAGCAGCACGAGCCTTGCAGATGAGGGTACTTGAAAAGTAGAACCCCGCAAGTTTGAGCAGCGCGAAAACTTGTCCGGTGAGAAGACTCTCCGGGAAATCGGGCGCTTAAACATAAAAAACAACCAATAAAAAATTTCCCGGAGATGGATTCGAACCACCGTTGGAAGAGCCAGAATCTTCAGTCCTGCCGCTAGACGATCCGGGAATATTACATATATATTTTATCACAAAAAATTAAATGTCAAACCTACAATTCGACTTCGGATTCTTTAACGGGCGCGCCGACAACACGTTCAAGCTCGGCAGCATTTACGTTATATTCCAGAAGGTTTGAATAGTAGCTCAATTGAGCGTTCAGATAAGTATTTTCGGCATCTTTAAATTCAATAGCGTTGCCCAAACCGACCTGATAACGTCTGAAAGCTTGATACTGTTGTTCTTTTGCCTGCTGGAGAGCGAGTTTTGCAACATCAAGGCTGTCGCGGGAGTTCAAAAGGCTTATGAAAGCGCTTTTGACTTCAAGATAAACATTTTGCTTTTGCTGTTCGTAATCCGCAACGTATTTTTTGTAAGTTGCTTTAGCCTCGTCCACCTGTTTTTTCAACAGCATAAGGTTGAGGTTGGTATAATTAAGCTGGACGCCCAGTTGATACCCGTAATCCATATCCATTTTAGCACCGCCGTTCTGATAAGAGCCGAAAGCCGTCAAATCAGGCGTGAAAGACCTTTTAACCGCACGAATACTCATCTCAGCCGCATCCATTAATTTTTTAGCTGCAAGAAGTGCAGGACGCGATTCTTCGGCGGTTTTCAACAAATCTTCAAAATTAACGTCATAAACCTTGGTATTCAATTTATCTTTCAAAACAACCTGTTCCAATTCAGGAATCCCAACGGCGTTTGCGAGCTGAACACCTGCAAGTTCAAGAGTGTTTTTTGCTTTAATCAGGTTGACTTTCGCGTTTCCGAGGTTGTATTCGGCAGTTGTGACGTCGATTTTGGCTTTTTTACCGATTTCATAGTATGCACGAGCCTGTTTCAACTGCAATTCATAGTCCTGAACCGTGTCCTCGTAAACCGTTTTTTGAATTTCGGCAAATACAACGTTATAATAAGCCACTTTCACATTATAAATTACCTGCTCAATGCTTGTTTCCGCATCATATCTGGAGGCTTCGTAGCTTCTGGTTGCCATATCAGCGCTTGCCTTTGTTTTTCCGAAATCAAACAACAGCATATTAGCTGAAAGCGTTGGAGTATAATACAAATCATAGCGTCTGTTCATCATGCCGGAGAATGCACCGCCTCTGTTCATGGTCATCAGCATGTCATTTCTTGAATAGCTGACGCCGGCGCCGAGTGTCGGGAAATAATTTGACCACGCTTGACCGATGCGGGTTTTATAGATTTCAGCATTGCTAATTGCGGACATAATAGTCGGGTTATGGGTAATTGCAAGCTTGATGCAGTCAGCAAGGGTAACTTCGCCGTTCATATCCGTGTATTCAATTCTGCTGTCAATTACCGGAAATTTAGATTCGTACATGCCCTCGGCTTCTTTTGAAGTTTCCTTTTTGGTTTTGGCATTGTCGGCATTTTTTTTGCGTTCATGACGCCAGTTAACCTTTTTGGTTTCCGGTTCAACGATTTGAATTTTTTTCTGTTTTTTCTTTTTGAAAAAAGCAACCTTTGAATTGTCAGGCTCGGTCGTTGTATTTGTCTGAACGGCTTGAGTTTGTACAGGCGCCGGAGCTTTGGCTTTTTTCTTAAACGACCATGCACTTGCCGAATTTGCCGTGACAAACATTATTATTAAAATTATGCTGAAAATCTTTTTCATTTTTCCACATACTCCAAATCTTTTTCGGTAATTTCTTTATGCGGGAACTTGTCGACGAATTCCTGAATAATAACGTAAAACGCAGGTGTTAACACCGCACCGATAGTTGCTGCCGCAACCATACCGCCGAATACTGTTGATCCGACCGAAATTCTTGAATTTGCACCCGCACCGGAGGCAAAAAGCATCGGCAAAACGCCGAGGATAAACGCGATTTCCGTCATCATAATCGCACGGAACCTTAATTTTGCAGCCTTAACCGCAGCTTCTTTTACCGGCAAACCGTATTTTTCGTGTTCTTCTTTGGCAAATTCAACAATCAAAATAGACTGTTTTGCCGCAAGACCAATAAGTGTAATCATCCCGACCTGTGAATAAATATCAAATGACTGGTTAATCATCATCTGGAATATCAGGGCGCCCAGTGCCGCAATCGGTGAAATCAACAATACCGCAACAGGGATTGAATAACTTTCATACAGCGCGACAAGGAACAAATACACAAATATAAGCGCCATAGCAACGATAACCGCTGTCTGACCTGAGGCTTCTCTTTCCTGAGCGGATGTTCCCGACCAGTCAAAAGTAATATCCGACGGCAAAACGCGCCGTGCAACATTTTCCATCGCATTCATGGCTTCGCCGGAACTTTTACCTGGGGCTTCCTGACCTTGGATTTGCACGGATTGATAAAGGTTATACCTTGTAATTGATGCCGTACCGATTGTTTGTTTCAATTTTACAAGCGAAAGTATCGGAACCATAACTCCGTTTGTATTTTTTACATAAATTCCGGACAAATCCGACGCTCTGTTTCTAAAATCGCTTTCTGCCTGCATTTGGACTTTAAATACCCTGTCGTATTTATTAAAATCGTTTACGTAATAACTTCCGAGCATTGAAGAAAGTGTCGAGTATAATTCCTGCAAATCAACACTCTGCGCCATTGCTTTTTCGTAATCAATTTCAAGGGTATATTGCGGAACGTTTGCCTGAAAAGTCGTATAAACACTTGACAAATCAGGATCCTGATTTGCGGCGGCAATAAGTTTATTTGCCCAGGCTTCCAACTCTTGCGGAGAATATTCGCCGCGGGAGAGCATCTGGAATTCAAAACCGCCCATCATACTCATACCCATAATCGCCGGCGGAGAAAATACAACAATTGAGGCTTCCTTAATATTTGCGGCAACTCCTCTGACTTGACTTAATATTGCCGTGTGCGACAAATCCGTCGGACGCCCCTGAATTTTACGCTTAATCCAGTCAATTGCCGTAACTTTTCTGTCCGCATAGTCATCCAGCGAAATAATTGCCGTCGCACTGTTTGTTGTTCCGCCGCCTCCGAACACCATAAGTCTTTCTTCGTCAATTCCGTCAAAATCTCTTATCTGTTCTATAAATCTCTGCCCTACTTCTTCAGTTCTTGAAAGTGAAGCACCGTCAGGCAGCGTTATACTTGCAAGCAATATCCCCTGATCTTCGTCAGGTATAAATCCCGTCGGCACCAGTTTGAAAGATACAAGAGTCAATACAACCAGCGACAGATACAAAATTATCGTACCTTTTTTGTCGTGAACAAATTTGTTTACGTATTCAATATAAAAATCTTCGGCTTTTGCAAAAAATTTGTTGAAATCTTCCACAACAACCGCTGTTTTTTCATTAATTCTGCCGATAATATGTCTGATGTGATTTACCAATTCGGATTTTGAAATTTTGGGCTTATCGGATTTTTCCTGACCGAGGAAATGCGAACACATGGCAGGAGAAAGAGTTAGTGCGCAAATCGCCGAAATTGCGATAGATACGGCAATACATACCGCAAACTGCTTATACATAACTCCCGTCATGCCGCCCATAAATATAATCGGGACAAATACAGCCATCAAAACCAACGCCATCGCAACAAGTGCGGAACCTACCTCCTGCATGGTTAATTGTGTTGCTATAACGGCAGATTTGCCTTCTTCAAGATGCCGTTTTACGTTTTCTATAACAACAATAGCATCGTCAACAACAACACCTACCGCAAGTACCAGCGCAAACAATGACAAAAGGTTTATACTCATATTCAAAGCTTTAAGCGCTATAAACGTACCGATAAGCGACACAGGGATTGTAACACACGGCACAAGCGTCGCCATTGCATCCCCTAGGAATAAAAATATGATTACGATTACGATTAAACCCGTCAAAAGAATCGTAAATTCCACTTCTTTCATTGATTCGTGAATATAATCCGAATCGTCTTTTATAACCTGAATTTGAAGCCCGTTGTCAAGCCTTGAATTCAAATCAGCAATTTTTTGCTTGACCGCTTTTGACAAATTCAAAATATTTGCGTCGGACAATTGAGAAACCATAATAAGCGCGGCGGGTTTTCCGTTAACCTTACCGAGCCTTGAATAAGAATCCGCACCGAGTTCAACCCGCGCAATATCTTTGAGACGGACTTTACTTCCGTCCATATTTGAACGGATTATAATATTTTCAAACTCTTTAACCTCTGACAAACGCCCTTTTGACTTCAATGTCAATTGAAGCGCCTGCTTGTCGTCCGTCGGCAAAGCGCCTAAAGAACCTGCCGTTACCTGATTATTCTGAGCCGTAATTGCATTTTTTACCTCGGTTGTCGAAATGTTCAATCCCGCCATTTTCTGAGGATCAAGCCATATTCTCATTGAATAATCGCCCGAGCCGTAAACGTCAATGTCCGCAACCCCTTCAACACGTTTCAATTCGTCTTTTATGTAAATTGAGCCGTAATTTGTCATATCAAGCTGTGACCAGTTGCCCTCAACAGGTTTTATATTCAAAATTATGGCGCCGGAACCCGATGTTCTGCTGAGCGCCGTGACACCGGTTCTTTGAACTTCTTCCGGCAATTGCGACAGAACCTGCTGAATTCTGTTTTGGACGTTCATAAGGTTTATGTTCCGGTCAGAGCCGACTTTAAAATACATAGTGAGTGAATAAGAACCGTCAGAGGATGTTGACGTCATATATGACAAATCCTCGACACCGTTCAATTTATTTTCAAGAACCGTTGCGATAGAAGATTCAATAACCTCTGCGTTAGCACCCGCGTATGATGCCGAAACCCTTACTTGCGGCGGGGTTACATCAGGGTAGTTTTCCTGTTTTAATGTTGACATGGAAATCAAGCCCATTATCACGATACACACTGAAATTACCAGTGCAAAACGCGGTTTTTGTATGAAAAAGTATAATTTTGCTTTATCAAATATTTTTTTCATTCTCAGCCTTTAAGGTTTTCTGGTATTCTTCGTTATCAATAATTTTCAATTTTTGCCCTTCCGCTGCAATATTCTGGATACCTGACACAACGACAACGTCATCAAAATTCAAGCCGTCCGTTACAATCCAGTTATTGTTTATACTGTCAGCGACTTTTATATCGCGTCTTACGGCTTTATTATCCTGAACAACCCACACGTAATATCCGCTCATCGGGTCGCCTTTTGTACAGGCTTGAGGAATTGTCATATATTTAACCATTTTCGGAGCAATTAATTTAACTTTCATGTAATTTCCGGGGACAAGCCAGCCTTTTTCGTTTTCAAAAACCGCTCTCATGCTGATAGAGCCGGAATCTTTATCAATCTGGTTATCCACAAAGTCAACCGTGCCTGTTTTGTCATACCATTCGCCGCCGTCAAACTGTGCCTGAACCTGAACATCTTTATAGCGGTTGCTGGCTTGCAAAAGCTTGACAAAATCATCGCCTTTCAGGCTGAATGCAATATACACAGGGTTTGTGCTGGAAATATTAACTAAAGACCCCGAAGTCGCCGTGACGTAATTGCCTTCGGTAATATTAACTTTGCCTATTCTGCCGTCAATCGGAGATTTTATATTTGTATAGCTCAAATTCACTTTTGCAAGTTCATACTGCTGTCTTGCCGCCTCAAGAAGCGCTCTGTTCTGGTTTCTTGTTGCAAGACTCTGGTCAACGTCCGACCGGCTTATCAAATCTTCTTTGATAAGCGCGTTTGCTCTGTCCAATTCCTGCTGGGCATTGGTTAAAAGCGCACTGTATTGATTAACCGTTGCACGCGCGTTGTTAACCTCGATTTGATACTCCCTCGGGTCAATCTGAAAAAGCATCTGACCTTTTTTTACAAAATCGCCTTCTTTGAAGAATTTTTTAATCAAAAATCCCGGAACCCGCGCTATAACGTCAACGGAATATTTTGCCTCAACCCTTCCCGTTGCTTCCGCATTTATAAACACATCCTGAACATGAGGATTATCAACAACAACCTCTTTCGGTATGCTGTTTAACTTTGCCTGAATTACTGCGGCTATTTTTCCGCTTATTTTGTTGTATATTATCGGCACGATAATCACCAGCAAGATAACTATCGCAACTCTCTTACGCGTTACTTTTAATTTCATATCCCGCTCCAACTATTTAAACTAATATTATTTTATATTATCTTTCCGGTACATGTCAATTTGGCCGTCTTATATTAAGTATTGTAAAAGCACAAAAGCAACAGTAATTTTCGCGGGGCTGATATGAAATTTTTAACAGATTTGTAATGTTTTATTAACATTACAAAAAAAAACAGCAAAAAAATTTATCTTTGTTTTTATATTATTATATAGACAAAAGGAGTAGTGTATGCGAGTTTTAAGAGTAGGGGATTATTACGGGCTGAGACCTCATAACCTTCAACAAGCCCCAAAGTATTATGTAAACAAAAACAATGCAACCGATACCGTGCATTTCAGCGGGGTAAAAGTCATTGAAAATTTGATTGTTCCGGATATAGAGAATTTTGATATTAATAATTACAAAACCGTAAATTTCAGCAAAAAACTTGCTAATACCGTTCAAAATGTCGATGTTGACATAAAACAAGGCAAAAATAACAGCAAGATTTATTCTGTTTTAAAAAACGGCGAAGAAGTTATACACATAGAAAAAAATAACAACCATGACAACATAACCCCCGGTTTTATACTGGGCAAAACCGGAACTTACGCCACATTAAACGTAAAAGGCGGCAAAGAAAATTATCTTGTAATCATGCCAGCCGGTTCAAAAATGAAAACAGAGGACGGATTATCCGTAAACGTTAAAAAAAGTGTAAGCTTCACAGGCTCCACCTGCACGGTCAACGCTTTTTACAAACCGGAAAAAACTATTGAGAGCATTAACGATTTTCTTAAAATGACCGAATATCCGGAATTTTCAAAAGCAATACAAAAAAACGACAAAGATTATTCCGAATATTTTCATCCGTATATCTTGGCCGGCGGTTTCGGATCAAGACTTGAGGCGGTAAGTCATTTCAGAGATGACAACAAACCCTCAACCTCAACTCCTATCCCCAGATGGAATTTGATAGATTTTAATCTTATGAACCTTTATCAGGCAAATCTTCTAAAGCAAGATACAGACGTTGATTTTTGCGTTCAGCACGAAGCCAACAGCGCGGTCGGCTGTTTTGTGACGACACTCGGCTACAAAATTGACATGACACCCCGCGGGCTTGATCTTGTAGAAGACGGAAAATCAATTGTCCCGCCTGACAAAAATATTATAATCATGCCGTCGGATAACATAACCGATGTTAATCTTTCGGAAGTTCTTGATGATTATCTGAAACATGAAAATGCCGGCATGATGGTTGTCGGAGTGCCGGATTACAGATGTTACGGCGGACTTATTCTCCATAACAAAAATAACGAAATAGAACAATTTATTACCAAACCCTCGGCAGAATTGCTTGATACAGGACTGGGACGGATTAAATATATTGATAAAAAAGGACGCGAAAAAGTCCTTAAAGACGGCAACGGCATGCCGACATCTTTAGGCAACGCATTTATTTATATCATTAATCCTGATATTCTTGACGACATAACAGAAATTTATCGTAATAAAATCAGAAATTCTTATAAGGAATTTATCGACACCCACAAATACCCATCCATGACAAAAGAAGATTATCTCGATATAATCGAAAGCTTCTGGGACAGAGAAATCATTCCGCAGCTTGTTGAGAAAAGCAAAAACGGCGAATTAAAAGACAAAAACGGCAATGACCTGAAAATTCTTACCTACGAAGCTCTGGACGCTGATTGGTCGGATGTCGGCGAATACGATTCTTATTACAAAACCATTAAAAACGTCGGCAGGGACGACTGTTTCGTAAACATTCCCAAGCCGCTTAAACAGGCAGTAAAAGATCATACCCTTGATAACGTTCTGTTTAATGTCGATGTAAAAGACGATTTCAAAAAACTTCTGGGTAACGGCTACGTAAAAGGAAAAGTCATCATTGTTCCCGAAAATAAAGATTTTTGATAGAATTTTTAAATTTCAATAAATCCGCCGGCATTGTCCGTACTCTTTTGACAAATTGAAAATTATTACGTTATAATAAAAAAAATTTATCATTTATTAAAGGGATTAAGAGAAATCAAAATGACACATAATTTTCAGTTCGGCTTATTAAGATATTCATCCGTAAACATAGGCGATGAAATTCAAAGTATAGCGGCATCAAGATTTTTGCCGCGCATAGATTGTCTGGTGCCAAGAGATAAAATTAAAAAATTCACTTCCGGCATTAAAACCAAATTAATAATGAATGCATGGTGGATGTGGAAACCTAAAAATTTCCCGCCGTCAAAGGATATTGAACCATTACTTATTTCAATGCATATCTCCAGACACATCCGAAAAAATTTTCTTAAACCGGATACAAAACAGTATCTTATAGATCACGGTCCTGTAGGATGCCGCGACCGTGATACAGAAGAATGGTTAAAGTCCAATAATATTCCTGCCTATTTTTCAGGCTGTCTTACGCTTACACTTCAAAGAAACCCGCTTATCAAACGCAAAGATTACATAATAGCCGTTGATATCCCGCACGAGGTTGAACAAGAAATAAAAAAACGGACGACAAGACCTGTCTATAATATTTCAAGAGTGATTTCGCCTTATTTTACACAGGAAGAAAGATTTCAAATCGCCAAAATCGTATTATACTTATATCAAAGCGCTCACTGCGTAATAACTTCAAGACTGCATGCCGCAATGCCCTGTCTTGCGCTTGAGACACCCGTATTACTTCTGGATTCAAATGACGAAATTTTACATAATGACGGCAGATATACGGGTTTAATGGATCTTTGCAATACCGTAAAAGAAAATGATTTTATGTCGGATAAGAATAGCTATGATATAGCCACCCCCCCCCGCAATCCCTCTCTATATCTGGATTTGCGGCATAAGCTTATTGAAAAATGTTCTGAATTTACAGGATTTAATAATGAACAATCTTTGCTTGACGAAAATATTGTGCCCGAGTTGGAACTTCTCAAGTTAATTAAAAAAAATCATAAAAAAATTCTAAGGACGCTTTGGTGGATAAAATCAAATCACATTTTAAAAATATTGCTGAAGCAAACAATTTTACGCAAAAACAAATACGATTTAAACTATTAATTTATATAGCAAATTCCACAGATTAAAAAAAGCGGTTTTAAAACCGCTTTTTTTAATGACGTTTTCGCCAGAATTTGAAGAATTTTCTTTGTCTTTTTTGTTGGCTCTTAACTGTTTGTTTTTTCTTTTTTTTGAACCATTTGAATTTCTTTGTTTCATGCTTTTTTACTGTTTGTTTTTTGTCTTTTTTAAACCATTTGAATTTCTTTGTTTCATGTTTTTTAACACCGGATTTGTTTTTGTGGCTGCAGAACCATTTTTTTTGGAAGGTTTCTTCTTTACATGGTGTTTTTTTACTTTTTTAGGTTTTACTGACGTATCATGGCGGGAGACTTTGTGGACGGCAGGCTTGTTTTTGTGATGCGGTGCTGCAAAACAATCAAGACTAAAGCAAGAGCCTATTAACATGACACCCGACAGTAACAATGCTAAAAATTTTTTCTTCATGAATCCTCCTTTTTATACATCTTACAAAACGGCTCCAAAATTGTTAAGGGTAAAAACTTTGTGAATTTACATAATTTAACAAAGTGTTTACTGTCTTTTGTTTGAAGTATAATAAATAACACAGCTGCATCAATGTTTAGTTTTGTAACAGTGTAATTTGCCAACTAGCAAAATTTATTTTTACGGGAGTTAAATCCATATACACATACTATTTTTTTTATAAAGTAAAGGAGTAAAAATGCAAGTACAAAAAATTAGTTTCACAGGGATTGAAAAGAAGAACGACAAAAAGTTAGTTCAAGTAGGTGTTAACGGGGCAGGCAGCGGTATCGGTAAAAATTACGGCCGTCAATACATTTTAGCAAAACACGGCACACCGGGTGTTTATACATCATGGGATAAATTAAGCAATGTTTACGCTAAACAAAACCTTGTAATGCTTAACATGGGTTCAATGGGTCTTAAAGACGGCAAAACAATCAATGATGTTCCGGAAGAAGATCTTATCGCACAAATCACTCATTCAAACGTATTGGGTGCAATGCCTGACAATATTAAATTGGATGTAAAAAGAGAAAATGATAAAACATTCTTAGAAGTTAAATCAAAACGCGGCGGCAAAGAAACAATTGAAGTTGTCGCAACAAGAAATCCGGTAGACTGGTCAGAAAACAACACAGAAATCGTTGTTGACACAACCGGTGCTAATACTACTATTGACAAAATGCAAAAACACCTTGGCGGAACAGTTAAAGGTGCAGTACTTTCAGCACCTGCAAAAGACGGCATGCTGACAATCATTCCGGGTGTAAACTCTGAAAAGATTCCTGAAATTGCTGCAAACGGCAACGTTGTTTCAGCAGCAAGCTGCACAACAACCTGTATTTCACCGTACATCAAATTGATTGATGAAAAATTCGGTATTGAAAGCGTAATTGTTGATACAACTCACGCAGCAACAGGTTCTCAATCAGTAACAGACAAAGCTAAATCAAAAGCTGACGCTAAAAACAGAGGTGTATTGGATGTAATGATTCCGACCACAACAGGCGCAGCAAAAGCTACAGGTAAAGTAATTCCGCACTTGAACGGTATGATGGACGGATTTGCTACAAGAGTTCCGACCTCTGCAGTTTCAATGGCAGTACTTTCAATCGTTACTAAAAAACCTGTAACCGAAGCTGAATTAAAAGAAGCTCTTAAAGAAGCTGAAAATGATCCGAGATATGCAAACTTAATCAAAAAAGCTCCTAAAGGATCAACTTCAAGAGATGCTCAAGGACAGGTAGAAAGCGGCTTATATATACCGGAAGCAATTAAAGTAGTAAACGGCAACCACATCGGTATGAAAGTTTGGTACGATAACGAATTCGGTTATACAAGAAGCCTTGCTACACTGGTAAGCGAATACGGTGCTCAAATCAAATAACCTGACACCAAAAGCTCAAAAAAGACCGGCAAAAACCGGTCTTTTTTAATGCGGAATTTTTATATAATAAAAATCGTGTAACTAAATGTTAAATAAAATTTTTATTCTTAAAGTTTTTGGTGAAACTGACCGTATATATTCATAAAAAGGAGCAAATTTTAATGAGCGGCATAGAAAATAACGGTTTTTCCATCGGCAGAAAACAAAAAATGGATTTTGAGAACTTTAACGGCATCCAAAAAAACGACTTTGGCACTAAAGTATCTCAAAAGCTGACGGATTCCGTATTTTCAAAATACGATAAAAATAACGACAATATTCTTGACGAAGCCGAACTCAAAGCAATGCAACAAGACATAGAAAAATTTGCCCAAAATGACAATTTAGATAAGCTGGAGACAAAAAAATTCTTCAAAAGTCTCGGGCTTGAAAAAGGTCATGAATTAAAACAAAAAGATTTATATGACTTTTTACAAACCATACAGGCGGATACGGATTCCGTATCAAGCGCGGTTACCGGCGAAAACGGGGAAACCACGGTTGTATACAAGCCCGATGCAAACAATATTACAAAAACAGAACGCTACACAATGGACAGTGACGGTAATAAAACGCTTATTGAAGAAAACGAAGAAGGCGAAAATTATAAAAAGACAACTTCTTATGACGAAAACGGCAAAACCGTTACCGAAACAAACGACGGCAAAACGACCGTATCTCAATATGACGCCGATGGCAACCTGACTAAAACAATTGAAACAAATAATAATACGGTTGTTACAACGGAATATGGCGAAAATGGTGAAATAACCGAAAAATACAGAGAAAAGGGTACCGTAAAAGAGTTTTTGGATGAAAACAACAGAGTTACGAAAAAAATAACAACTAAAGGCGACGGAATAACCGAAACCGTAGACTTTACCTATAACGATGACGGTTCCGTAATTGAAACCAAAACCGAAAACGGAATCAAAACCGAAGTCCACAAAGATTCCACAGGACAAACACTAAAAACAATAACTCAAAATCAAGACGGTTCTACGACTGAAATTACAACCCTGAACGGACAAAGAGTAAAAACCGAAAAAGATAAAGACGGTAATATAACAAGCAAGGTTAATATAGATGAAAACGGAAATCCCGTCAGCTATAAACATACAGTACAAAAGGGCGAATACTGGTATGTAATTGTCCAAAATAAATACGGCGTATCCGACCATAAAACAATAATGGAAATTGTTCATCAGCTGAAAGATAATGCGGGAGTAGACTATCGTTCATCACTGATGCCGTCGGAAATTGAGCTTCCGCCTTCTATAACCCTGAAAAACGGCAGCACAATTTCACTTAAAAATATTGACGCAACTGTTAACGAAACACCTGCTGCAGATACTAAAATTGACGTTCCGGAAGTACCAGAAAACTTACCGCAACCGGTAGCTGAAAGCGACTTACCGCCGAAACAAATATCGCTTCCTGCCAATGAACATATTACGGCAAATCCCGAAAGAGCGAATAAGAGTTATGTTCAGGACAACGGTCAAACATACAGTTATGACAGCAACGGCAGAATAATAAAGATATATGACAATCAGTCAGATTATTATTCTCTTCCTTCCGTAATTTATTCATACAAGGACGACGGAAGTTTGGAATCCTGCCAATATAATCATTACGATGCCAAAGGAAATTTATTACAGCAAGATGTCTACAATTCTAACGGTTATTTGAATCATTTTGCAAAAAATGAAGATATTGACACTGACGTAATCAATTATAATTTCGGACGGCAAATAATATATACCCCTCAAGGGAATATAGAATACTTTGTGGAATGTGAACATGACGAAAACGGCAGGCTGTTGAGGGAAGAACGCTTTAAGCCTGCAACGGATGGCTTCGCATTCTTCGCAGGAGTGCAATACATATACGATGGTAATCAGGTCAAAAAGATCACATTTGACGAAAACGGGAACATAGATTAATTAACCCAAAATCATTTTTTGTTGAAGTTCAAAATAAAACGGAATGACTTTTGTCATTCCGTTTTATTCGGAGAGGGTGGGATTTGAACCCACGGAAGGTGTTACCCTTCACAGACTTTCGAGATCCGCACCTTAAACCACTCGGACACCTCTCCATACTCTTATTATACACCAAAAATTAATATACCTTAATATTATCTCATTAAATTAACAAATTTATTTTTTTTAAGATTTAATATATCATAACCGGAGGACAAAATATGAAATGCCGGATTATTAATAAAAATACTTTTAATATTGCACGGCAGATTCTTCCGGAACACACATCCTGTATAATATAAGGAGTTTAGCAAATGAAACCAATCTTCAACAACAATCCGAATATTTCATTTCGAGGCAAATTTCAGACATCTAAAGCCATAAATGATTATGTTAATAATTTGGGCAAAACCGATTTAAAATTATTCAAAAAAAAATCAAACGCTTATGGAAAGTGTTAATGACGGGAAAGAATATCTTTATAAGATTAACGTAACCTATGATACGGATCGCGTTGAAAGAGTTCGGGCAGTTATGTATGAAAACGGCGAACCTATAATTAGCGAGGTTAAAGCGGAAGCCTACTTCGACGAACATGATAACGAAGTTTATACGGAATATAAAGACGCCGCAAAAAAAGTTTTTGAAAAACTTTTCAGCAAATATAACCCGAACTTCAAGACTGATGCACAAAAAGCAGAACAAAACGCAGCTAAAAAAATTGATAAATTAAAGAAAACTATACTATCAAACATGAAAAAAGAAAATTAAACATAAAAGACTTAATACCCCCTCCTTATACTAAAACTCCCCGTGTTGGACAAAATTCAAACTTTTTTGTTGAAGATTTATAATTGACAGATATGCCGTGTATGTTTTAATGCAAATTAAACTTACTAATTCATAACAATTAGTAAAGATTTTTTAATAAAGGCAAAAGTTTTTTTTTAATATACCGATATATAAAGTAACAGATATTAACGTTTTGTTAGAAGGATTGATGGTATGCATGTAGATAAAGTAAACGGTATACATAATAAAATGCCAATTAATAGTAAAGGCACAGATGCTTGCCAGACAGAAAAAATCTTTGATTTTGGTATTCAAAATAATAATGAGGGCTTATGCATTGAACATAAAGATACAAACCCGAAAGAACAATATAGTTTGGAAAATATAAAGAAAAAATATCCCGAAGGTATATACAAATACATCGAACACGATGAACAAGGGCGGCATACTTTTGTTGCGACTTCTGCACAAAAACAGCAGAGTATAATATATCAATTTTGGAAACGTGATAATTCAATCACAATAACTGAATCTGATAATAAAACAAGAACGAGAAAAATAACCCATATCAATTCTTCCGGCGATATTGAATATGTGGAAAACAAACAATTGAATGAGGATAATACCGGTGTAGGTTTAAGATACAACTATACTGATGAAACAACTGCCGAATTGAAATACAATTCATTAGGTGAAGTTATTCACGAGGTTGTAAAAGATAAAAATGGAATTATTTTAGAAGAAAAGGATTCTGAATCAGGTACTCATAAGATATTTCATAACGGCGTTTTGTATGAAATATCTCAAAGAGATAACAAAAATCGTAAATATTCACATGAAAATTTATTTGCAAATATGTTATACGATGATATAAAAGGCTTAGGTACCGGCAAAGAATTTGCCAAGCATCTTAATATGATTGATAAGGACATTGTACTTGACGTTTTAAAAGATTATGAGAAGAAGATGAATGAATCTTTGATATCATCAATCCTATGTGAAATAGGTCTTTCCAAAGAACAGCGGCTGGAATATGTCAAAATCATTACCAAGGCTTTATCGGATGTAGACGATGTCTATTGTAAAGACATTGCTCAAAAAATTAACCGGGAAGCTGAATATCAACTTAATAAAATCGGATTTGTAAATACAGATTATATTGAATTATTTTTATCCAAATTGAATAAAAGAAAACCTTTTGATTCAAAAAATTCAGACACGGCAAACGGTAAAATTGATGAGGATTTTAAACAAGGAAATATTGGCGATTGCTGGCTAATTTCTTCTATTATGGCTTTGTCGTTGCAACCTAAAGGGAAAAAAATCTTAGAAGATTCAATACAAACTCATGAAGATGGCAGTGTTACAGTAACATTAAAAGGAGTGAATAAATCATATACTTTTAGTTCAGCAGAAATTAACGGTAATAATAACCTGAGTCACGGCGATCCGGATGTGAGAGCCATTGAAATGGCTATTGATAACTATTTTTATAAAGAAAGAGGAATAAATACAAAATTAGACATTGACGGGAATGATTCTCACCTTGCATTTCAAATTTTAACCGGTAAAAATGGCAGAACATATACGGCTAATCTGATTTCATCAATTAAGGAACGTTATTTTGGTAATACAATAACAGAAAAACAAATAAGAGATTTTAATAAAGAAAATCATGTAGTAACCGTGTCAAATAATCGTGACGAAATTCTAAAACTTGACGATGAAACTACTTTAATACCTATGCACGAATATGCAGTTAAAAGATCTGATAGTAAAAACGTATATATATTGGATCCTCAAGAAAGTTTTTCAAAAGAAATTACAGTGCCAAAAGAAAAATTTATAGAATTTTTTAATGGGATAAATGAAATGGATTTATAAATATACTTTAGGGAAAATTATATTGAGTAGTCAACTCGCCATTAGGTAATTCAAAAATTATCTTGCCATTTATGCAGTAAACATTTGGAATGCCGTTTTTACGATTATTTTCCTGAGCTTTTTTTATTGCTCTATTGCCAAGTTTTAACAGTTTTTCAGATAATTTTGTCATTATTAAAATCCTTTATAAATTCATTATACAAATTTTCGTTAAATATTTCAATCTCATTATTATTACATTGAGCGACTAAAATATATTCAGAAGCTCCATTGTAGAATAAATTCCATTCATCTGCTAAATCTTTATATATATTCCAAAAGTTTTCTTTGCTACGATAAAAACGCCTGATAATATCTTCTTTCGGGATGTTATGTCCTCCGTTCAATACTCTTATTTTAATCCTGTTTTCACATAACACAGGATTATCAAGATAAGAATATATTACAACAATTTGATAACCTAATTTTCGGGCTTTTTCAATAGTTTTTATATGATTTTTGCCTGACAAGGTCGTTTCAATCGCAAAAGATTTTCCTGCATTTAGTAAATTTTCAAGCCGAACTAAAACCATTTTACCTGCTTTAATTTTTACACTTTCTATTCTTTGAGGACAAATTTCTTTTGCAACTTCATCTGCATTTAAGAATTCTAAATTTTCAGAAGGTAAGAGTTCGCTAGCCAAAGTACTTTTGCCGCTGTAAAAGAACGCATGGTTTGATTATTTGTTCCACATGGTTTGATTATTTTCGGCAAATTGAAGCCCAAACTTTATCAATACTCACCGTTATTTATCTTAAAAGATAGTTTTTAAATAAACAATGTCTGAAATAGTAAAAGAGGTACTTGCAAACATAGTACCTCAAAGAAATAGTCTTATAATAACATAAAATTTTAACAGAGTTCGGCATCGCCTAATCCAAATTGTTCAAGTGAATTAGTTTTTGCCTGAATACAAATATATTGCAAATCATTTTTGGCTTCCATTGTTCTGACAGCCTGCGGCAAGACTTTTATACAATCTCCTTCTTTTACGTCTATTATTTCGTTATCAAGAGTCATTGAACCATAGCCTTTTAAGAAAATATAAATTTCTTCATTTTGCTTGTGTTTATGATTAAATGGAAGTTTTACACCGGCACTCATAGAGTTTACTGAGATTTCGCAACTTGTTAAATCTAATAAATCGTGTAAAAATACTTTACCGTTTTCATAGTTTTTACTAACTTCATCTAACTTTCCAATTTTTAAAATTCTAAAATTTGTCATAAATGTTCTCCTTTTAATTTGTATTGACACTTTTACTTACATGGATATAATAAACATGTAAGTAACTTATGTAAAGTAAGCACTTTAATGTTCTATAGTTACCTTTTTGAAACTATTGCTTAAATAAAGGATTTTATATGAAAAACAAAAACGAATTACCTAAATGCCCAGTAGAGGTGACACTTTCTTTAATTTCAGACCGCTGGAAAGTGTTAATAATAAGAGATTTATTAAATGGTACAAAAAGATTCGGAGAGTTAAGAAAATCTGTCGGGAATGTTTCCCAAAAAGTATTGACTGCAAATTTAAGGTCTATGGAAAATGACGGATTAATTAAAAGAAAAGTATATGCACAAGTACCTCCAAAAGTTGAATATTCGTTAACAGAAACCGGCTTAAGTTTAAAATCTGTATTAATGTCAATGGAAGAATGGGGATTAAAATACAAAGAGGAATGTTATTAATATTAGTAGGTTTTGGTAATCTTTGATTACAGAAACATTTTTGTTGCGGTAAATTAAAATTTACCACAACCTAT
>CALVEN010000007.1 GCA_944326585.1 Candidatus Gastranaerophilales bacterium | reverse complement strand
GAAGCTCACAGTAAATTCTTAGTGCCTTACTGCCTTAGTAACTTAGTATCTTCTAAAAAACCCGCGTTTACTTTGGCTGAAGTTTTGATTACCCTCGCAATCATCGGCATTGTGGCAGCGATGACTATTCCGACGCTTGTCGCGAATTATCAAACCAGAGCCTGGAGTACTTCTGCGCAGGTCTTTGAACGTAAACTTGAAGAAGCTCTCAGACAAATGAATACTCAACAAATCCTTGCAGGTTACAAATCTACTGCGGATTTTGTCGGAGCTTTAGGTAAATACTTTAAGATTAATAAAGTTTGTCCAAATAACGATTTAATGTCTTGTTTTGAAGACAAAGTATACTGGGGTGCTAATGAAGAAGAAGTTGATATGACAGTGATTAAAAACGCTAAAAATTTTGGACAAGATGATTGGGATACCGAAACTATCGGCGTTCAATTTGCTAACGGAACTACAGGATTAATTGCTTATAATCCTGATTGCAAAGAACAGCCTTTTTCTAACCAGTTCACCGGCACAAGTTGCTTAGCTATTCTTTATGATACTACAGGGTTCAAAACCCCTAATACTCAGCAAAAAGATTTGCGCTCGATTAATGTTTTATCTCTGGGCGGTAACAAATGTGTTATTGATTTGGGCAGTGTGTGCTTTACTGCTCCGTTTAGAGGGATATCTGTGAGCGCCGAAGAATGCAAACAAATGGCAGATAACGGTTATGGTAATAATAAAGAAAATTGTATCCACGATACGGACTTTTTTGCCGGAGCAGTTAAAACTTGCGGAGGTATTGATAAAATGGCAAATGCAGAACAATTAACTTTGCTTGCAAATGAAATATACCGTACATCTGTAAAATCAAATGATTGTACAAGTAATCTTAACTGGGACATCGACAAAGTTGAAGAAATGGGTTTTACACCTACACCTTACGGTGATGAGTACACTTTTTTCACCATTTTTGTTGGTAATGATTCAAGAACAAGCGAATATGCTCCTTTTCGCCAATTCGAAGTTATTAGGACTTGCGCTGGCAAATCAAGTTCACGCGAGGCTGACTCTATATATGCTCTTTGTATTGCTGATTAGCTTGTATATCGTGCTTTCAACAAGATACTTTACAGGTATTACCATAACGACCTGCAACCGGAATTCTTCGCTGGCGCTCAGAATGACATTGTATTGTCGTGCCTTTGGCACCCCTAACAAAGACATGAATAGGCATACCAAAATTATCAAACATGATGTCGTGGCTCAGCCACCCCTCTCCCAGAGGGAGAGGGTAGAATTTCTTGACGAGCACCAGCGAGTTTAGAAATTCGGGTGAGGGTTTTGCCTGACATTAATTCTGCATATTGCTTTTGCTAATTAATTCTTTAGCGACATTAACCGCATCATTGAACACCAATTCATTACGCAAAAAATCCTCGCGATCAATGTATTTTTTAACAATTTTTCTTGCAAAAGAGCCTACAGAAACTCCGTTTGCATTAATTCCGCACATTTTAGCAAGTTCCGCGGTTTTGGAATTTGTACCGCCTGAGAGTAAAAGATATACGGGCAAATTTTCATTCTGAATAATTTCAGCGGTTGCAACAGCCTGCAGCGTTGTCTTAAAATCATCTTTCCCGCCGCTCATAGGGAATCCGTCAGCCTGAACAATCGTCGTATAAGGCTCTCTGATAAAGGTAAGTTTTTTAACTCTTTCAACAAGTTTTTCGTCGCTTAATTTGCCGCGGCTTGTGCAGAGGCTTAAAATTCCTGTGTAAATTTCGTTTATATAAGTCCATTTTTGCCAAATTTCATCATCATTTAGTCCCATTGCATGAAATTCAATACAATCAATTCCTTTTGAGATAAGAGGCGGCAAAACTTCACGTAAATCTTTTTCTTCAGAAACATAAGATATTGCACCTTTTGGGCAAATTTTTGCACATCTGCCGCAGCCGATACATTTATATTTTTTAACTTTTGCAAACTTTATGGCGCCTTGAGGACATACACTATCGCAAGAGTAACAGGAAATACATTTTTCATAATCCACAACGGCTTTATTGACATGCGGATCATTTTTTATCCCGACACTAACACACAAATAAGCATCATTAACTCCGGCAAATTCAAGCCCGCATCTTGCCGCATCAATAATCTCCTCAGATGCCGACAAATCAAAAAATTTGCATCCTGCTTTTGCATAAACCGCCACGAGTTTTTCAACTTCCTTGGCGTCCTCATTTCCGGCACCGCAAACAAGTTTGAAACAATTTTTCGCTTCCAGAAGATCTTTCAGCATTATCTCACCATATAATTGTAGATAATTTCGGACGCTTTTACGATAAAATCTTTACCCAGAACAGAATTATGCGGGCGGTTAGCAAGGATTACGACAATATATTTTTTCCCGTTCGGCGCAAAAACAATTCCGGCATCACCAAGCATCTTGCCTATGTCGCCTGTTTTGTGCATAAATAATGCGCCCGGTCCAAGCCCTGCCTGAATTAAACGGTTATTATGAACATGCCCCATATAATCAAATATTTTTTCCCGTGAAGATATATCCAAAAAATTCGGGTTATTATCAATATTATAAAGCATTGTTCCCAAATCGCGCGCGGTTGTATGGTTATTTCCAGTCAAATCGGGAAGCCATGTTTGTACATATGTGCTGTTTAAACCCCAGCTTCTTATGGCTCTGTTAACATCAACCATTGAACCGATTTTTGACATAATCATATTGGTTGCGGAATTATCAGATTCCGTCACCATAATTCTTGCGAGATCATCAAGAGTCCAGTTGGAATTTTCCGCCTTGAACTGCAAACTGCCTGAACCTTCGGCTCTATAATAATCCGTCAGGATCATTTTATCATCAAGCGACACTTGCCCGGCCTCAACAGATTTGAAAAGTTCAATCAAAACAGGAAGTTTAATAATACTTGCGGCGGAAAAAATTTCGGACGCATTAATATCTGCAAACTTTTCGGTTTCATACTGCCAGACATAAATTGACGGATAAATGGAAGGATATTGAGCCATTAAATTTTTAAGACTTATTTCCAAATCGCCCATCCTGTAAGTTTCGGAAATCTTTTGCATTTGGGGTTTTTTAATCTCAACACCCGTCAAATAACGCCGGTTAAATAACAAATCATTTGCCAGATAATCTGTTGTCGGAAACCTCAGAGCATGATAATCCGTTTTAATCTCAGGATAAGGAGAACCGTGCAAAAATGACATTGTTACTCTATGAAATCCAAGAGGCAAAACAAAAACGGCAATCAGCGTAAAGAAAACCGTAGAAATAATTTTGTGCAAAATATTATTTCGTCTGACCTTCTTTTTATTAACCTGCAAATGAACAGGTCTTGGAGTATAAGCGGGTTTCCCGTACGTTCTTAAAGGACGCACCTCACTTATTCTGGGGTAAGTAGGCTTTACGTCCGCATAAAATTGCCTTCTGTCATATTGTTCCGCTAACTTCGGCATTTATTCCTCCCAAGTATTAATATTTTACATTAGGAAAAATTTATTGGCAAGTCGGTTAACATTTTTTTAAAAAATTTTGAAATTTTAAAATATCTGTTATAAAATTGAGCAAAAGAGGTAAAATTATGGACGAAAATTGCATTTTTTGTAAGATTATAAACGGAGATTTCGGCACTGAATTTGTATTGGAAAATGAGCATGCGGTTGTGTTTAATGACATAAATCCGAAAGCACCGGTTCACATGCTTGTTGTACCGAGAATTCACGTCGCATCATTAAATGAACTTGATGATAAAGAATTGTTGGGCGAACTTATGATGACAGTCAAAGCTGCCGCAAAAAAAGCAGGTTTGAAATCATATAAAACACTTATAAATACAGGAAAAGAAGCAGGACAGGAAGTTTTCCACCTGCATATACATATTATGGGAGATAAAAATTAATGAAAAACGGAATAGAAAACGGATATTATCATGAAATTACACCATCCGGATTCGGAATTGCAATAAAAGCAGGAAAAGTATTATTTTCAGAGCAATCCGAATTTCAAAAAGTAGAGGTTTTTGAAACAGAAAGCGCACTCGGACGCGTTTTGACACTTGACGATTTAATGATGACTACCGAAGGCGACGAATACCATTACCACGAAATGATTGCACATATTCCGATGATGAACCACAAATGCCCGAAATCCGTTCTTGTAATCGGCGGCGGCGACGGCGGCACGGTTAGAGAAGTTTTAAAACACGATACAGTCGAACGCGTTGTGCTTTGCGAAATTGACGGAATGGTTATTGATGCGTGCAAAAAATATCTTCCGACAATATCATGCGGGCTTGATAACCCGAAAGTGGAAATCCTCGTTCAAGATGCAATTGAATATATTAAAGATAAGAAAAACGAATTTGATATTGTTCTGATTGATTCAACAGATCCCATGGGACCGGGTGAAGGTTTGTTTACGGAAGAATTTTACACTAACGTAAAAAATTCCCTCAAAGAAGGCGGCATTATGGCTGCACAATCTGAATCACCTTTTGTAAACAAACAAGAAATCAAAAAAATGTATGACTTGTTGAAAAAAGTATTCCCGGTATGTTCAACTTACACCTCAAACATCCCGACATATCCCGGCGGATACTGGGCATGGGCATTTTGTTCAGAAAATGTTGAACCGCTTTCATACATTGATGAAAGACGCTGCAGTGAAATTACAAAAACCTGCAAAATTTATAACAAAGATTACCACATGGCACGCTTTGCACTGCCTAATTATTTGAAAGAATTGTTATAAATTCTTGTAAAATTCAAAAAAAATGATATAATAAGTAACAGAATACTTGGAGGTTAAAAAATGGGCGCAAATACGCATAACAACTACTTTTCATTCAGGGGGGGGGGGCAGTTAGCTTAACCTCCGGTCATGCTGAACTGGTTTCAGCATCTCAAAAAAATAAAAATCTTTGTGAAAAAATAAATCTACAAACTATAAACGTCATCCCGCACTGCCAAAGGCAGGACATTACACTTGAGCTTGGACAATCCTTATACGTCATCCCGCATTTATTGCGGGATCTAATAGATAAAATAAGATCCCGGAACAAGTCCGGGATGACGGAAGTATCATGTCATCCTGAGGTGCCTGAGGCACGACAACATTCGGGGTCTCTGTGTAATTTTACAGGTCATCCTGAGGCGATAGCCGAAGGATCTCAAAAAATTCCCCCCACCCTAACCCTCCCCCTCAAGGGCGGGAGGGAAGAATTAGTGAGCGAAGCTCACAGTAAATTCTTAGTGCCTTACTGCCTTAGTAACTTAGTATCTTCTAAAAAACCCGCCTTTACTTTGGCGGAGGTTCTAATTACTCTGGCAATTATCGGTGTTGTGGCTGCTATGACTATTCCGATACTAGTTGCGAATTATCAAGAAAAAGTATTCGTAACAAAATTAAAACACACCTACAGTATCCTGAACAGTGCATTTGATATGGCAATTAAGGAATATGGACCAATTAATTTTTGGGGAGCAAATAATAGATATGATATAGAACCGATATACAATAAAATTATGCCGCAATTTCTTAAAATTTTAAAAACATGTGAAGCAAGCAATTATGAAAAAATATATACAGCCTGCTGGGGTAAAGATTACTACAAGCTGAATAAATCTCATCTGGACAATCCGGGAAGAATGAAAAAAACCTTTATACTCAATAACGGCACTTCAATAAAATTTTTAGGGGCGAACGGCGACAACGCTGCAGAAGTATGGTGTCAAGCATATAAAAATTCCACTGAAGAACGTGAATTGTATTTTAGAAATTGCGGAACCATTACCGTAGATTTAAACGGAAGCGCATCACCAAATCAAATCGGAAAAGACGTATTTAAATTTGATATATATCGCGATGGGATTTTACCGCAAGGAATGCCGAACAGAACATATATCGGTTCATCTTTTGAGAATGCCTGTCTGAACAAAACTTATACGGGAAATAATGTAACATGTACTGCATGGGTAATTTATAACGGCAATATGGATTACTGGGATTGTGATGATTTATCCTGGGACGGCAAACATTCTTGCAGTTAGATATTTCTAAATACTAAACACTTTAACGGCCCTTGGCAAAATTCCGAGGCAGTATGAAATTACAATGCCGTAATTTGTTATCGGAATATTTTTTTCATTTGCAATTAAAATTCTTGATAAAACCTCACGACGGTTTGTCATACACGCCCCGCAATGTATTATAAGCTTGTACGGGGTTATATCGGGAAAATCATGTCCCGAATAATTTTCAATAATCAAATCTTTACCGGTCTTTTGCTTAAGCCAGTTCGGGATTTTAACCCTTCCGATATCATCGTCAATTGCGTGATGAGAGCAGCTTTCAAGTATAAGAACTCTGTCGCCGTCGTTTAAATTTGCAATTGCCTCGGCACCGTTCACAAATTCTTTCAAATCACCTTTTAATCTTGCAAAAAGTATTGAAAAAGACGTGAGAGGAATATTTTCCGGAACAATTTCCGCAACTTTTTTAAATGCCTGCGAGTCAGTGATAACAAGAGCAGGCGGAGTTTTTAAATTATCCAGCGCATCTTTTAATTCGGTTTCTTTCACAACATAAGGAAGACAATTACTATCAAGCAAATCCCTTATTGTCTGCACCTGCGGCAAGATAATTCTGCCTTTCGGAGCTTCTTTATCAATCGGTACAACAAGAATTACCGTGCTTTTTTCAGGAACAAGATCGCCTGCGATTTTCGGAGTGTTTACAAAGTCCTCCGGCAAAAGCCTTACAAGTGCTTCTTTAAACTTAAACACAATATCTTTATCACTTACGGTTGATGTGTACAGGATATTTTCATACCCCGAAAGTTTAATTTCTTTTACGTCGCTTTTATTGACTACAATAAGATAAGGTATTTTAAGTTCTTCAAATTTTTCAATGAGATTTTTTTCATAATCATCAATACCGTTATAATCACAGACAACAACCGCCACATCACAGCGGTTGACAAATTTCATTGTTTTTTCAATACGCTTTTCAGCCAAATCTGTTTTATCATCAAGTCCTGCCGTATCCAAAAAAGTTACTGGCCCCACCGGCAAAAGCTCCATTGATTTTTCAACAACATCAGTAGTCGTTCCCGCGACATCTGATACAATAGAAACACTCTGATTTGAAATTTTATTCAAAAGCGACGATTTTCCGACATTTGTTTTGCCGAAAATTCCTATATGTAATCTCATTGATTTCAATGCTTTCATATAAATTCCCCGATGTAATCTTAACACAAAATCACTTAAAATATCATAATCATTTACATGGATTTATATAGCAAATTCTGCCGCAATTTTCAAAACAGCGTCATACTGAGCGTTAGCGAAGTATCTTAATAAATGAGATTCTTCGGGCTAAAGCTCTCAGAATGACGCATTTTTTATAGTATCTGTGTAATTTGCTATATAAATCCCCATTTACAACAACTTATTTTTGTCATACAATTTTTTCATAAGATAGCTTTTAAGGAGAAAATATGAACGAGCTTTTAAGAAAACCGGCGACAGAACAAGCCAAAGCCTTGAAAAATAAAGAAATTTCAGCTGTAGAACTCACGCAGGCAGCTTTGAAAAGAATAAAAGAAATTGATGAAAAATTAGGTGCGTTTAATTCTTTAACTGAAGAAACAGCACTGGAAACAGCAAAAAAAGTTGACGAAAAAATTGCACGCGGGGAAGAATTACCGCTTCTGGCCGGTATTCCGCTCGCTTTGAAAGATAACATGAATTTAGTCGGTTCAAAAACAACCGCTTCAAGCAAAATTTTGGAAAATTTTGTATCACCTTTCAACGCAACTATTTCACAAAAATTACTTGATAATCTCGTTCCTATTTTAGGAAAAGCTAACTTAGACGAATTTGCAATGGGTTCTTCAAACGAAAACTCCGCATTCAAAAAAGTTCATAACCCGTGGGATTTAAACAAAGTTCCCGGAGGCTCCTCGGGCGGTTCAGCAGCAAGTGTTGCATCATGCGAAGTTACTCTGTCACTGGGTTCCGATACGGGCGGATCAATAAGATTACCGGCATCATTCTGCGGAATTGTAGGTATGAAGCCGACCTACGGACGTGTTTCAAGATACGGACTAATAGCATTTGCATCATCACTTGATCAGATCGGACCTTTTGCAAGAACGGTTGAAGATGCGGCAAATCTTTTAGAAGTTATCTCAGGTCACGACCCTAAAGATTCTACATCATTGAATCTTCCGGTAGAACACTACGCCTCAAGCCTGAATAATGATATAAAAGGCTTAAGAGTCGGTGTTATAAAAGAATTAATGTCGGAAGGATTGTCGGAAGATGTCCAGAAAGCCGTTGAAAATGCCATTGAATGCTACAAAAAACTCGGCGCCGAAATTGTTGAAATTTCTCTGCCGAATTTGAAACATTCAATCGGAATTTACTATATTCTTGCAACAGCTGAATGCTCATCAAACCTTGCACGTTTTGACGGTGTAAGATACGGTTACAGAACACCTGATGCTAAAAATCTTCTTGAAATGTACACAAAAACCCGTGCAGAAGGTTTTGGCCCGGAAGTCAAACGCCGTATAATGCTCGGAACTTATGCTCTAAGCTCCGGCTACTATGATGCTTATTATAAAAAAGCACAACAGATGAGAGCATTAGTAACGCAGGATTTTGTTGAAGCGTTCAAAAAAGCTGATGTATTAATTTCACCGACATGCCCGAACACTGCATTTGAACTCGGTGCAAAATCAAATGATCCGTTAGCAATGTATTTGACAGATATTGCAACAATCAGCGCAAACCTTGCAGGTATTCCGGGATTGAGCGTTCCTGCAGGATTTGACAGAGACGGTATGCCGATAGGCTTGCAAATCCTTGCACCGCAATTGCAGGAAGCTAAATTGTTCAATGCAGCGCACAAATTTGAACGCGTAAACGATTACTATACAAAATTAGCTAATATATAACGGGGTATTTAATGACTATTAATACTGAATATCTTGAAAGATGTATTGAAACGCTTGAAAAATCATATCAATTGATTAAAACCGTACCGGAAGGAACAATTGATTATGAAATGTACCGCAATTCTCTGGTAAAAAGTTTTGAGATTACGCTTGAACAAAGCGGAAAACTTTTGAAAAAACGTCTTACACCTTTTTTTGCGAGCAAAAAAGCCGTTGATACACTGACTTTTAAAGATTTATTCAGAGAAGCAAATAAACATTCTCTTTTGACGGAAGATGAAGTTATCCGCTGGATGAATTACCGCGACAACCGCAACAACACCGCACACGATTACGGCAAAGCATTTGCGGAAGAAACTTTGACTCTAATGGACGACTTTTTGAAAGATGTCTATCACCTTGAGGATATTATAAGTAATGGCTGAATTATTTATCAAACCTGAATATCTGAAAATGCTGACTGACGTTTTTGACAGTTATTGCCCTCACGCAGAAATCTGGGCTTACGGAAGCAGAATAAAAAATGAAGCTCATTCCGGCAGTGATTTGGATTTGGCAGTAAAAGATTTTCACGGAGACGATAAAAATATTTATGATTTAAAAGCCCTTATCAATGAAAGTAATATACCGTTCATTGTTGATATTCATGAATTAAAACAATTACCCGAATCTTTTCAAAAAGAAATTGAAAAAGATTATATTGTTATATACGGCTAAACTTTTACGTTTTTTAGCTGATTGATTTTAGAGAAAAATTTATTAAAATAAGGTTATGAGAAAAATTCTTGTAACCTTATTTTTAATGATGTTTGCTTTGTGTGCAGCGGCAAAAGAGGTGGATTACGAACAAATCTACAGAGATTTACCCGTTCCGGAACACAAATACGTTCACAATATTGACCCCGGAGAATATTACGACATGAAAGACACTTCATGGTCGCCTTATCCTTTATTCCGCCTCACAGGACCTTTATTTTTCAAAACAATCACCATAGAACCGGGCTACTACCTTCTGACTCCGAGAGAACACGAAGGCAAATGGTATATGCTGTTTAAAGTTCAAGGCAAAATCAAATACATAATCCCCGTGTATGAAAGAGATATAACGCCGGAATTTTTCTATGACGAAAACCTTCCAAAACCGCAATTAACATGGTCACAAAAAGTGCATATAAACTTTCTGGATTTTGTCGGAAAACATTTTCAAAATTCCAAAAGAAAACCCGCACCTCAAACTTACCTTGAAGCAACCGATCTGGATAACAACTTCCTGTCACTTGTTGTATACTGGGGTGCTCACAGATACTATATGATATTCAGAACAGTCGGCTTATAAATACTATTCTTCACCCTCGTCAGAATCGTCAGTTTTAATCTTATCAACAACCATTTTTGCCATTTCTTTTGCAATAACATGTTGAGTTGCTTCAGGACAATTCTGAAGCATATTCATGGCTGTTCTGAGTGTGGTATCTATATCGTACCAGCGACCTTTTCTGTTGTCGTCCAAACCTGACCCGACAGCATTAATAATATCCTCAACAGCTTCAAACTTTTCATCTTCAATGTTGTGTTCAATGATAATTTTAATCAAATTCAAAGCGATTCTGATTTGAGTTTGATCATCGCTATGCTCAAGCGTACTTACTGCCTGCGATAATACGGGATCTTTGTCATACCAGCGTCTTTGGTGATTGCTATACTCTTCTTTCATCTTTCCGTCTCCTTTTTATCCTAATTTAAAAGTAACTCCTTTTGTGCCCTTGGGGTATTCCCACTTTAAACTCTGTTTTGCACAGGCAATTCTGCATGCGCCGCATTCCAGACAGTTTTCAAAATTTACGATAAGTTTTTGGTGTGTTTCATCCCACTCATAAACATTAGCAGGACAAATCTTTGTACAAATCCTGTTCGTACAAATTTTACACATTTCATTATCCGGTGTCAAATGAGAAACCGTATCAGGCGTATATTTAACTGTAAACAATTTATCTTCTAGTACCATTTTAAGATGCTCCACAAAAGCCTAATTCCATGCAGGATATCACTTATTATATTCATAAACTTCCGTTCTTTAAAGAAAGTTCCTACAAAATTATAATATTTTTGACGTTTCGGAACACTGTCAACGGATGTAAACATTTTGAAAAACCCGTTAACCGTTCTCAGATAGTAATCCAAAAACGCATCGCTTTTTTTATGTGCAATATCCATCAAATCTTTATATGTCTTCAAATCCTTCATAACAAAGGAATTTTTAAGTTTTTCTTCATAAAGCCGCAAGGTTTTGGCGGAAAAATCATTTTTATTTAAAGCTTCAAGAGCAGTTTCAGCAGCAAGCTTACCGCTAATCATAGCAAGGTTTGTACCTTCCCAGTGAAGATTATTAACAAGCATCGCCGCGTCACCCGCAATCATAACACCATCCGCAAAAAGTTTCGGAACCTTATTATACCCGCCTTCCGGAATCAAATGCGCTGAGTATTCCTCAAGTTCTCCCCCTTTTATCAAAGGTGCAATAGTCGGATGTTTTTTTAATTCTTCCAACATGTCATACGGACGTATTCCGCGCTCAACAAGCTCGCTTAACGTAATCCCCAGACCGATAGTTATTGAATTCCGGTTTGTATACATAAAGCCCAGCCCTAACATCCCGAGCATCGGACCGCCGAAAATTTCATAAATACACCCCTCGTCATCCGATATATTAAACCTGTCGTTAATTATGTTTTTATCAAGCTTAATAACCTCTTTCACACTTAGCGCAACATCTTTTGGCTGAATATCTTCACGCAAACCGATCTGTTTTGCAAGAAGTGAATTGACACCGTCCGCAAGAACAACAATATCCGCGTAATAATCTTCAAGCTCTGTACTGACACCGGTGACCTTGCCGTTTTCAGTCAAAAGCTCTTTTACAACGGTCTTTTCAACAAGATAAACCCCCGCCTTTTTGGCTTCTTCCGCCATCCAACGGTCAAATTTTGCGCGAATTACCGTATAACTTCCGGCAGTTTCTGTTTTATTTTTATAAGAAACAACAGTGCTGTCATCTTCACCTAAAATAGCGAATTTATGTTCAACATTACGCCTTTCAAGCGGTGCAGACGTTTCAAAATCCGGAAAAATTTCTTTTGTCGGCTGTGTATAAATCGCGCCGCCAAAGACATTTTTACTGCCCGCAAAACTTCCGCGCTCAATCAAAACAACTTTTTTGCCTGCTCTTGCAATTGTAATTGCGCACGAAATACCGGCCGGACCTGCACCAACGACTATTACATCTGTTTTTTTATTTTCCGTCATTTCCTCTCCGTGATATTAATTATACACTAAATTTTATTCGTTGTAAAATAGTTAATATGATTATAACTGCAGGAAAATATAAGGGGCGAAAAATTACCGCACCGGATGAAAATATTACCCGTCCGACGCTGTCCAAGGTGAGAATGAGTGTTTTTAATACTCTGCAGTCAATGATAGATTTTGAAGACAAAAGTTTTCTTGATATGTATGCGGGATCCGGTATTATGGGGCTGGAAGCAATCTCCAGAGGATTTGAATCCGTCGTTGCAATCGAAAAGAACCCGAAAGCCGCTGCCGTCATTAAAAATAATTTTAAAAAATTTGATAATGCACCTGAATTATTTGTTGGTGACAGCTTAAAAATCTGCTCTAAATTTGACCGCGAATTTGACGTAATCTATATTGACCCGCCGTACTTTTCAGGGATTTACGAAAAAAGTTTAGAGGCAATAAAAAATATTGCCTCTAATATAATAATTCTGGAACACGTTGACGATGTTGATTTTTGCGGTTATAAACTCATCAAACAAAAAAAATACAGCGATAAATTTGTAACGTTTTTATCAACTATTTAAAACATTCGTCCAGCATCTGCTGAAAAGTTTTCCCGCCTTTTTCCGTTGCATAAGTTGCACTATTCAATTTATTTATTCCGGTTTGCGCATTACCCCTCAAGCTAAAAGAAAATATATCATAACCCCATTTGTTTGGACCTTTAGTCCCGTTTATGTCCACGACAAAAATAGGCAAACCCGCTAAATAACGAGCATAACCTACAATATATGTTCCGTCAGCTAACACAAAGACAGGATAATTATTTTTCACAGGGGAATCAGCAAAAATTCCTGCAGGGTCATATTCTTTATCCGGATTTTGTTCTGATTTTACAACATCCACACCTCTGAAGTCTTCCGGCAGGCACCCCTGTTCATATGCCTTATCTTTACATATTTTTGTTGTCTTTAATGTTTTTAAAAACAATTCCTCATAAAAATCACTGCACTCCGAAGACTTTCCGTTTATATCCGTCGGAATGGGTTCTCCTGTTTCCGCACACCTATATACAGTACAGTTACCGTATTGATTTTTTTCATCTTCATCACATGTCGGGGTGCATTTGCCCGTATATGGATTTGCGCCATCCCAGTAATAACACTGTACAGGTCTGCCTCCTTTTGTCTGTATACCGATTACCGCCTGCCAGAAAGTGCTGTAGAATTTCTTGAATTGATTTTTTAGTACGGCATGCTGAATATTACGCGATATCGTCGGGATTGTCATTGCTGCTACTATCCCAATTATGCCGAGGGTTATCAAAACCTCTGCTAAGGTAAACGCGGCTTTTTGTGAAGATACTAAGTTACTAAGGCAGTAAGGCACTAAGCGTTTTCTGTGAGCTTTGCTCACATTTTTGTCACTTAGCCCCTCTCCTGTCACTTCGTGACACCCTCTCCCCAAGGGGCGAGGGATGATATTCTTGTCATTCTGAGCCATATTCTCTTGTAGGTCGGGTTTACTAACCCGACGGTAAACTTTTCTGTCGGCATAGTAATGCCGACCTACTTTTCTGTTACTTCTTACTGCCTTAGTATCATAGTATCTTAGTAACTTTTCCCAAAATATACCGTCAAAACCCTTGTCCTGCCTACTTAGGAGAGTCGCCCCCCCCCGTTATTAAAACTAGTCATATCTTCCATTTTAGCTCTCCTTCTTTTTAGGTTTATTATATCAAAAATTAGAATTTTTGGCAAGAAAAAAGCACCCCTTGCGGGGTGCTTTTTTATCAACTATTTTTCAGCTTTCGGTTTTGCATTTTCTACTTGCTGTTTGACTTCTTTTTGAAGCTTATCCTGAATATTTTTCGGATCATATTCTGAATTTACAAATTCAATTTTTGCATTTTTCTTCAAAGATTCAGTCAAATCATCAAGAAGTTTAAGTTGTTTTTGATTAGTCAAATAATTTTGGATTTCAACTTTTGCTTTTTCAAAAGGTTCCTGACCGGCTTCCATTCTGTCAGTCACAAGAATAATGTGATAACCGTATTGTGATTTAACAACAGGTGACACTGTATTAGGACGTTGTGCAAAAGCGGCTTTTGAAAATTCCGGAACCATTTCTTCTTTAGCAAAAAATCCTAAATCACCGCCTTTTACGGCAGTTGTTGTGTCATCGGAATTTTCTTTTGCGAGTTTGGCGAAATTACCAATGTCAGCCTTTGCCTCGTTATATAATTTGTCAGCCTTAGCTTTTCTTGCATTAAGTTCTTCGTTTACTTTAATTTTAATTTCGTCGGCTTTTAAATCTTTATTTTTCGGGTCAGAAGTTATAATTTCTTCGATTTCAACAGGATTTGCGGAAACCAAAATATGCGATGCTCTGACTTTTTCCGGATATTTGAATCTTGCGACATTCTCGTCATAGAATTTTTTTGCTTCCGCATCAGAAACACTGCTGTCGCCCAGCTGCAAAGCAAGTTTTTTCATCCTGACTTCTTCTTTTAAATCATTTCTAAACTGAGAAGATGTAATTCCGTTTTGCTTTAATATCAAATTAAGCTGTTCTTTAGAACCTACTTTATCAATAATTTCTTTAACTGCTTGATTTACGTCATCATTTGTAACTTTAATTTTACGTTTTGCGATTTCTTCGTCCAATAAAGCCTTAATAATTAATTCATTGGTGACTCTTTCTTTAATCATCAAATACATAAATCCGTTTGGATTTTCTTTAATTTTTATACCCATTCTTGCAAATACGGAATTATCTGCCTGTTTGTCAAAAGCTTTGTCAAATTGTGCCTGAGTAATGACTTTATCATTTACCTTAATAACGGCCTCATGAGATTTAAGACCGCAGCCTGCAAACAATACTGCCGATACCGCAAGTGTTGCAAGTAATTTTTTTCCCTTCATATAAATGTCTCCTTATTTAATATTCATGACTGACTTTATAAATATAATAAAACAAATCCGTTAAAATGTTAAATACTTCATCAAAATTCATATATGAATTGTTTAATAAAACAATTGAATTGCCTTCCTCACAAGATTTCGGCGCAAGCGTGAACTTAATACGTTTTAATATATTCCCGGGAAGCGCTTTTTGAATTATATTCCACTCGGGCTGGGTGAATGGAGTATAAATCCTTATATTTTCAGAAGTCTCACGTATAAGCGAAATCTTTACATCGGTTGCGGCAAGCCTGATTTTGATTAATTTTATTAAATTTTCAACGCTTTCGGGAGGTTTTGCAAATCTGTCTTTCCACTCCTCGGTTATATAATCCAATTCAAGCTGAGATTTTACATCCGCCAGACGTTTGTATTCTATCATTTTTTGATCGGCAGACCCAACCCATTCATCCGGAATAAATGCCGTTACATTTATATCAACAATAGTGGGTTCGGATTTTTCCACATAATGACCTTGCAGCTCCTGAACAGTTTCTTCAAGAAGCTGACAATATGTATCAAAACCGACATTTATCATATGGCCGTGCTGCTTGGTGCCGAGAATATTCCCGACCCCTCTTATCTCGACATCCCTTAATGCGATTTGATAACCGCTTCCGAGTGTTGTAAACTCTTTTATGGCTTTTAATCTGTGTACTGCGTCTTTTGTAATCTCTTTACTTTTTCTGTAAAAACAATAGCAATAAGCCTGTCTTTGGGAACGACCGACACGGCCTCTTAATTGATACAACTGCGCAAGTCCGAATCTGTCGGCATCATGGATAATCATTGTATTTGCATTAGGAATATCAATTCCGTTTTCAATAATTGTTGTTGCAAGAAGAATATCATATTCATGGTTTGCAAAATCGACTATCACTTCTTCAAGCTGTTTTTCGTCCATCTGTCCGTGTCCTACGGCAATTCGGGCATTGGGGACAAGTTTTTGCAGATGAAATTTGAATTCTTCAATAGTTTCAACACGATTATAAAGATAAAAAACCTGTCCTTCGCGGTCAAGCTCATGGATAATGGCATTTTTAACCATATTTTCATTCCACTCGCCGACATAGGTTTTTATAGGAAGCCTGTTTTTTGGAGGAGTATTAATAACCGACATATCTTTAATTCCAGATAACGACATATAAAGGGTTCTGGGAATAGGCGTTGCCGACATCGTTATAATATCAATATTTTCACGCAGTTGTTTAAGTTTTTCCTTATGTCTTACTCCAAATCTGTGTTCTTCATCAATTACCAGAAGCCCCAAATCTTTGAATACAATTCCGTCCTGCAAAAGCCTGTGGGTTCCGATTACCACGTCACAAGAGCCGGTTGCAAGATTTTTTACGGTGTCTTTCTGCTCCTTTTTACTCCTGAACCTTGAAAGCAATTCAACATGAACTCCAAAAGGCTTAAACCTTTCAGACATTGTTTGAAAATGCTGAAGCGCAAGAATAGTCGTAGGAACAACAACCGCCACCTGCTTGCCGGAAGTTACGGCTTTAAAAATTGCCCTCATTGCAACTTCAGTTTTACCAAAACCCACATCCCCGCAAATTAGTCTGTCCATAGGCTCATCACTTTCCATATCAGCCTTGACTTCGTTTATTGCACGCATTTGATCGGGAGTTTCAACAAATTCAAAGGCTTCTTCCATTTCCACCTGCCATGTGGTATCAGGCAAAAACTGAAATCCTTTTTGCATTTTTCGTCTTGCATAAAGCCTTAAAAGGTCATACGCAACAGCTTCAACTTCTTTTTTAACCCTGGCTTTAGTGTTTTCCCAATCTTTACCGCCCATTCTGGAAAGTTTCGGCTTGATATTTCCGGAGCCGCGGTATCTGACAAGCATGTTAATTTGTTCTGCAGGGATGTGAAGCCTGTCTTTTGCAGCATATTCGATTGTCAGGTAATCTTTCAGCTGCCCGTCAATCTCCTGCTGGGTAAGCCCTCTGTAAATCCCGACCCCGTGAATTGTATGAACAACGTATTCTCCTTCTTGAATATCATTTATATTTTCGATAAATTCCGGTTTTTCCTTGTAATATGAACGTTTTGCCGCGGTGATTTCTTTGGAACGTTTATTAAACAGCTCTCTATCGGTCATTACAATTGTTTTGCAATCCTCAAGAATACATCCTGCGCTTGCAAGGCTTTCAGTATATTCAACGTCAAATATTTCCCGCTCACTCAAAATTTGCTTGACACGTTCAGGGTAATCCGTTGCAACAATTATTTTGTATCCACCCTCACCCGAATTTCTAACGCTAGTTCCTTGCGTTGAAATTCTTCCCTCTCCCAGAGGGCTATGTTCTTTTATAAAATCGGCTATTGCATCTAAATTCGCCTCAAAATTTTGAAGCGGCATGGCATTAAATTCAATAATATCATCCATTTCGCCGTCTATAAAATTATTAAGACCGATTTTTACAAAATAAGACGTTTTTCTCAAAAATTCTTCAAAAGTAAAATGATTTTTGCCCTTTAACGGTTTTAAAAGCTCAAGTTTCGAATTTTCTTCAAGCTGTTTTTCCAAATTCTGCGCAACAAATTCATATTTTGAGTAAATTTCGGACGTTTCGTCAAAAACAATTATATAATCTTTTAAATAATCCAAAACCCCGACAAGGTTGTCATTAAAATAATTCTGATAAACTTCAATCCCTTCAAAATACCCTTCGTCTTCTTCATTGAGTTTCGGACTGTTTTCATCAAGCACAAATTTATATACAGGTAAAATCTCAATCTCTTTTGCCTTTTCGACTGATTTTTGAGTTTCATTGTTAAAATACCTGATGTCTACAACTTCATCTCCCCATAATTCAATTCTTACAGGGTTATCGTCCAGTGAAAAAATATCCGCAATATCGCCCCTTATGCTGAATTCAGCTATATCACTGACCATAGTGGCGCGTTTGTATCCGAGATTAACAAGCTTTTGACTTAATTCTTTTAAATTAACCTCATCGCCTACTTTTATTTTTAAAGAATTTTTCTCAAAAAATTCTTCATCCGGAAACTTTTCAAGCAAGGTTTTAACGGGACAAATAACTAAATCAGGTTTTTGCCGCAAAATTTTTATCTGCTCAAAATATTCATACAAATTCGGCGAAACTCCTTCATACATTGAAATATTTTGAAAAGGAATTAACGCGGCATCAATATCAAAACCTCTTTTAAAATCGTTTTGAAACTTTAATGCATTCTGCTCGGTTGATGTAACAAGTAAAATCTTCTTTTTAGAATAGTCACGGGCATTTTTGACTAACAAAAGCCTTAAAAGCGAAGTTAACCCCGTAACCGCAAAAGACCATGATTTTTTAACATAATCTCTGTATTCTAAAAATTTTTCACCGGATAAACAATCAATATTTAACATTATTATTGCTGAGCATTGGGGCTTTTATAATCAATACCCATTTCTTTAAGTGTTTTGATAAAATTCTGAGCGCAAATCTTTTGAGCTTCCGGCGGAACAATTCTCAAAATCTCGACTGTTTTGGAAATTACAGGATCCTTATCATACCAGCGGTTATTGGCATTAACGGGTTTGACCATGGCATAAAATTTGTCAACCGTTTCTTTAGAAACTTTTTCTTCAATTTTTTGCAGAAAAATTTCAGCCTGAGCATGCAATTCATTCTGATAATTACGCAAAAGCTCAATTACTTCCAAAAGTAACGGGTCATGATCATACCAGCGTTTATATGTAGGACTCATTTCGTATTTCCTCCGTAAGCTCAACAGGAGATATTACCTCATCTTTTCTCTCTATTTTGCCTCCTAACAATCTTATCTTATTTTCAAAATTTTCGTATCCTCTATCTATATGATGTAATTTTTCAATAACGGAATTGCCATCTGCCATTAATGCCGCAACAACAAGTGCAGCACCGGCTCTCAGGTCACTTGCCGTAAGAGTTGCCCCTGTGAGTTTTTTTACACCTTTTATAATGGCATGGTTTCTGTCCTGATGAATATCAGCTCCCATACGTCTTAATTCAGGCACCTGCATAAATCTGTTTTCATACAAACTTTCCGTAATAATTCCCACACCGTTTGCAGTTGTCAAAAGCGTCATTGCCATTGACTGCAAATCAGTCGGAAAACCCGGATAAGGCTGGGTTACGAAATTTATTGAATTTAATCTGTTTTTATTTGAAACTTCTATTGATGTCGGGTCAACAAGCTTAATATTTGCACCCATTTTCAATAATTTATCCGTAAAAAAAGACAAATGCGCAGGATAAATATTTCTTATAACGGCCTTGCCTTTAGTGCCAACAATAGCCGCCATATAAGTTCCTGCCTCAATTCTGTCAGGGATTGTTGTATATTCTATCGGGTGCATATCCTCAGGTTTTACGCCGTTAATAACAATTTCTGATGTTCCGGCACCTATAATATCCGCACCCATTGCATTCAAAAAGTTTGCCAAATCAACGATTTCCGGCTCCTGAGCCGCGTTTTGAATTCTTGTGGAGCCTTCCGCAAAAACACCCGCAAGCATCAAGTTTTCCGTCGCACCGACTGACGGCAAGTCCAGACAAATTTCAGCTCCGATAAGTTTGCTTGCTTTTGCATGAACATAACCGTTTTCTATTTTTAATTTTGCACCGAGCGCCTCAAGCCCTTTTATGTGAAAATCAACTCTGCGTTCTCCTATTGCACATCCGCCGGGAAGTGCAACAATAGCTTCTTTGCAGCGGGAAACAAGAGCGCCTAAAACATTAAATGATGCCCTCATTTTACTTACCAGTTCATATTTCGCGGTAATATTCGTAATCTCTGTCGCATCAATTGTTAAAGATTTTTCTTCTTTATTATATGAAGTTTTAACACCTAAACTGTTGATAACTTGAAGCATAATTTCAACATCAGTCAATTCAGGCACATTATAAATTTTTGATTCACCTTTTGCCAGAAGTGCCGCAGCCATTAATTTCAGGACTGAATTTTTTGCGCCGCCTATCAAAACCTCACCTCTGAGCGGAGTTCCGCCTTTTATATAAAATTTTTCAACCAATTTTTAATTCCTCAAAGTCTGTAATTGTCTACTAAAATAATAATACAACTACAACCGTATGATGTAAATATTTTAAAATATGTAAACAAAAAACTCCCCGAAGGGAGCTTTCTTTATCTGGGATAACCGTCGGGAAATTTCCAGCCGTTTAATTTTATTGCCGCACCGCACATATACCCTGTGCCTTCTGTGGTACAACAATGTTTTTGCTTGGCACCTGTGTCAGTTTCCAGAACAAAATTCGGATCCATAAGATCTTCAACGGTAACCCCGTTTACATCTCCATACAAACTTAATCCGTAAGCAGGGGTTGATAATTTTCCTGAGTCAACAAAATTATTATCGTCATCAAACGAGCCGATTTTATTCCCTGGATTTTTTGGCGAGAAAAACATAGTAAATATATCTTTGCCTACCACGTTTGGCTTTGCCTCACCGTTGATATCAGCATACACCCAAATATGCGGATGAAAACCGGAACCTCCAGCCCACGTATAAACATATGTACCGTCATATAAAACAAAAGCACCATGTGTAGATGTAACAACAGATTCAGCCGTACCATTCAATTTTGTAATACCCTCTGCGACACATTCCGTTGTTATCGGGAAACATTTTTTAGCAATCTTTAAATGCGGGAAAATATATGTTTCCCAAAAATATTGTGTTCGCGCGCCATTGGTTACAGGAATCTGATTCCACGACCAGGTTTCATAATCACCATGCTCAACTTTTGCAAGTTCAAATGCATTCTTTAAAGACGCGTAGACTTTTTGTAATTTGGAAATTGTTTGTTTTTCCTGATAATTCGTAATAAGTGTCGGAATTGTCATCGCTGCCACAATACCGATTATGCCGAGGGTTATCAAAACCTCTGCTAAGGTAAACGCGGCTTTTTGTGAAGATACTAAGTTACTAAGGCAGTAAGGCACTAAGCGTTTTCTGTGAGCTTTGCTCACATTTTTGTCACTTAGCCCCTCTCCTGTCACTTCGTGACACCCTCTCCCCAAGGGGCGAGGGATGATATTCTTGTCATTCTGAGCCATATTCTCTTGTAGGTCGGGTTTACTAACCCGACGGTAAACTTTTCTGTCGGCATAGTAATGCCGACCTACTTTTCTGTTACTTCTTACTGCCTTAGTATCATAGTATCTTAGTAACTTTTCCCAAAATATACCGTCAAAACCCTTGTCCTGCCTACTTAGAAGAGTCGCTCCCCCCCCGTTATTCAAATTAGTCATATCTTCCATTTGCACTCTCCTTGTTTTCTATAATATACCACACTTTATCAATTTAGGCAATTATAGTATAATAAATTTATGGAAGCAAAGGAACTTATTAAATATTTCAAAAGTCTGGGGATAGAAATTCACACAACAACCAAAGCACGGGGGCATCACGGATTTTTCTTAAAAAACCGTATTGATATTTCGAAAAATCTGCCCGAATATAAAAAAATTCCGACTCTGATACACGAATTTGCACACTACGTTCATTCAAAAATTGAACCCGATATGCCAAAAACAGGCGGCAGTCTTGAGGTTCTTTTTAAAACATCCGATCCGTTGATTAAAACCGAATTATTAAAGGTTACCAACTTTGTCGATGAAAATTCATTATGCAGAAAACTTGAATATCATAAAAATCTTGTAAAAGAAAAAATAAAAGAGCAGGAAAATATTATCAAAAGGGATTACCCGAAATTTATGCGGTCAAAACGCTTCAAAGAATTTGAAAAATATATTAAAAAATCCGATGCAAAATACCTTTTAAAATACGACAGGATCAAATTAATCCGCGGATTCTGGAGGAAAGATTCAAGAATTTATACAATAGACACAATAGAAAATGATTTCCCCGATATGCCGGAAGCTTTTGCAGCATATATAAGACTAAAATCTTATCAGAAAAAACAGGCACGGATTTCCGCCAAAATCAACAAAAGTAAAAAATATTATGCAAGACCGACCGAACTTTTTGCACGTTTTGTTGAAGGATTATATCTTGATAAAGAATATGCAAAAAAGCTTGCCCCGACATCAGCCCAAATATTCAATGAACTTTTAGACGAAGGTTATTACAAAGATTTGGCTACACTCTGCCGTACATATCTTCATATCTGATAATATCGTCTTCTGAGAGCACATCGCCTTTTTGAACTTCAATAACCTCGACATCTTCATTAAAGGGATTCTGCAGAGAATGAATTGCTTTAACGGGAATATCAATACTGTGTCCCGGAGACAAAATATAATCTCTGCTTTCCAGAACAACTTTTGCCGTACCGCTCAAAACAACCCAGTGTTCACTTCTGAAATTATGCGACTGCACGGATAATTTCTGCCCCGGATTTACGTGAATAATTTTGGTCTGAAAACCTTTTCCCGCTGCAATAACGGTATAAAATCCCCATGGTCTGTAAACTGTTTTATGAACCATTTGTGTATCATCGTGCTGCTGTTTTAAAGTTTCGTAGATTTCTTTTACTTCCTGCGTTCTGTCTTTTTTACACGCAAGAATCGCATCTTCCGTTTCAACAATTACGGTATCTTCAAGCCCGATAGTTGCAACGAGTTTTGATGATGCGTAAACAAGAGAACCTTTTGAATCTTTATCCAGCACATGCCCGACAAAAACATTTCCGTTTGAATCTTTTTTACTCACATCATAAATAGACTGCCACGAACCCAAATCTTTCCAGTCACATTCAAGCTCCACCATAGAGATATTTTTGGATTTTTCCATAACAGCATAATCTATTGAAATATTCGGCATTTTTTCAAATTCGGTATAGGGAACATTATCATTTTCAGTAAAGTCAAACTTCCCGAGAACAGAGGCAATTTCCGGAGCGAAATCGGATATTTCATTTAAAATAACCGAGGCTTTAAACATAAAAATACCGCTGTTCCAAAAATAACTGCCGTCTTTTAGATAATCTTGAGCTGTGATTTGAGAAGGTTTTTCCACAAATTTTTCGACTCTGCCTGTACTGTCAGCCTTAATATACCCGAAACCTGTTTCCGGATATAAAGGCTTTACGCCGAAAGTTACAATAAAATCTTCCTGTGCAAGCCTTACTGCCTTATTAACAGCTTCTTGAAATTTTTCAACATCTTTTATTTCCAAATCTGAAGGCATAACAAGCACAATCGGATCGGAATTTGTTTTTTCCGTAAGATATTTTACGGAAAGCGCAATTGCGGGAGCAGTATTTTTTGAAACGGGCTCTGATAATACAAGACTTTTTTTATCGACCTGCATTTTAACATTAGCCGCATGTTTAGTATTTGTAATACTCAAAATTTTATCAGCAGGCAAAAACAAATTAAGCCTTTCAAACGTTGTCTGCAAAAGACTTTTATCCGAATTAAGGTTCAAAAGCTGTTTTGGATACAACTCTCTGGATAAAGGCCACAATCTGCTTCCTGAACCGCCTGCTAAAATTATTCCGTACATACCATCTCCTTTTAAAAAGATTATACTATAAAACTTTCAAAAATTCCTGCGCTGCTTTTTCAGGGTTATCAGAATTTATAATTGCCCTGACAACAGCAATCTTTTTAGCGCCTGCATTTACTACATCTTGAACATTATCTAAATCAATTCCGCCGATTGCAAACGCCGGAATTTTAATATTTTCACTTACCCATTTTACATATTCTAATCCCACTGACTGCCTGCCGGGTTTTGTAGGTGTTGTAAATACGGGTCCCATACCTATATAATCAGCCCCATCTGCAGCAGCTTTTTGAGCTTGAGCCGGAGCATGGGTTGAAATCCCGATTATTGCATTATTTCCGAGAATTTTTCTGGCGGATTCAATATCCATATCATCCTGCCCCAAATGCACGCCGTCGGCATCCAAAACATATGCTATATCTACTCTGTCATTCACAATAAATGTTGCACCGTATTCCGCACAAAGTAATTTGACTTTTTTGCCGAGTTCAATAATTTTATTTGCGGGCATATTTTTTTCTCTGAGCTGCAAAATATCGACCCCGCCTTTTAAAGCTGATGCAACAGCATCCAAAAATAAATCCTCGGATTCAAATTTATCGGAATTTGTGACAAGATAAAGTTTTTTGTCCTCAAGCATAAATTTATTATATTTTTCTTTTAATTTATCCCACATATTTTTCTCCAGAGTATATGATTTATAACGCAAATTTTCCAGCATATCAAAATTCTCGGAGCAATATTCCGCAAGAACTCTCAAGGCCTGCTGCAAGCGCTTAATATTAGCTTTAAAAATAGTTTCAATACCCGAACGTTTATCAGGATTTTTTATACTAACACCAATATCACCCTCAGTATCACGAGCCAGAAGCAATTCTGCATAATCGGCATCCTGCAGCGAATTCAATGTATGCCGGATATTTTTTAAATCAGCCGATATATTTTTATCTTCAACCAAAAATCTTGCTATCTCTTCCAGAACCCTCAACGCCTCACAGGCTCTGTTTAAATTTGCATCAATAATACGTTTCATAAAATTAATTATAACCGAAAAACAAATGTTTTGTTGTTACATAAATTTACAAAATATAAAAATAAGTAAATTAGTTAAAACAAAAAAACTTTATATAAATAAGGTAATGTGTAATTGGAGAATTAGGTTATGGATTTTGAAAATATGATGACAACACCTGTAATATATCAGGATATTCCAAGCAGTTTTATGATGAGTCCTATGCCGATAATGCCAATGTACGGCGCTTATCCTTATTACGGCGTTGCTCCGATGCGACCTGTATTAAATAATGACAAATTTGAAAAATTAGAAGAAAAAAATAAAGAAACAAAACATACCATAAGAAATACGGCAATAATCGGAGGTATCTTAACTCTTGCGGCGATTCTTCTGGGCAAAAAGTTTAAAGCTCCGAAAATAAATTTACCTAAATTGGGACCAAAAATTAAAGCAGGTCTTAATACGGCAAAAACAAAAGGCGTGAATTTATTTAATAATGCAAAACAAGGCATTATTAAAGGATGGAATCATCTTGCCGGTCTGTTTAAAAAGAAAAGCCCTTAATATACATTCCCCTTTAAAGGTAAGAATTCAATTCTTACCTTTTTTATGTTATAATTTACAAAAAAGGGGGTTATTATGGCAAAAGATTGCAGTTTTGATGTAGTATCAGAATTTGACAGACAAGAGCTCGTAAATGCTGTTGATCAGGTAAAACGCGAAGTTTCATCAAGATTTGACCTGAAAGATTCGAATTCGGACATAAATTTGGATGCTGACAAATCCATCACAATAACGACTAAAGATGAAACAAAATTACGCAACATTTACGATATCTTGCAGTCAAAACTCGTGAAAAGAAATCTGAGTATAAGAATATTGGATCCGCAGCCTGTTGAAAACGCTTTGGGCGGGAATGTAAGACAGGTTTACAAACTCAAAAAAGGTCTGACACCGGAGCTTGCCAAAAAGATTTCAGCTGATATTAAAGATATGAAAATGAAAGTTCAGCCGTCAATTCAAGGCGACAGCGTAAGAGTTTCCGGCAAAGACAAAGACGATTTACAAAAGGTAATCCAAATGCTCAGACAAAACGAAGACAAATACGATTATCCGCTGCAATTCACAAACTACAGATAAAAAACCGGTTTAAAACCGGTTTTTTTTAATTATCATACCAATAATCCGCATTACCCCAGCGTCTTATCCATTCCCCGCAGGTAGCACCATTTGTATTACCATCGGATGTCCAATTTTTTGTGCAATTCCGCTTTATATTGCTGTCATTATAATCATAACCGCCCGGCAATATTCCCTTCGGTGTAACTGTAAAAACAAAATGGTCAAGACCATATCTGTTTGTACGATTCGTTGAGATAAAAGCGTACAAAGAGCCGCAACTGTTTTCTACATCTATTTGGTTGCCATCAGTATCAATATAAGAATAACTGCACCCTTTATGAGGCTCAAACCACATAAGGCTTATGCCGTTATTAAAACGTGATTTTACATAATTTGCATTGCCGGGTAATGTATAACGCATTTCGCCAGTCAATGCAACAATATTTAAATCCGGAGGCAAACAACCAGCGGTATTATAACATTTTTCACTAATTCTCATATATTTTGACAAAATATTTGCCATATCTTCAGCACTATTCAAATCCCAAGTTTCAGGCGCCCCGTTTTCCGCAACAGCCATAGTGAAAGCATTCGCTAATGTTGAATATATCCACTTAAACCTTGTTACTGTCTGCTTCTCTTGATACTTTGTTATTAACGTCGGAATTGTCACAGCTGCCACAATACCTATTATGGCAAGGGTTATCAAAACTTCCGCCAGAGTGAATGCCACACGACGAATGTTGTCTGACATGTCTACGTGCGTAGCACCCTCCGCCAGAGTAAACGCGACACGTTTTGCTTGAGTCGAGTGAGTAGAGTGAGGGGTGTGGTTACACTGAACTTCTCTCACGTTTTTGTTTTCTGATTTATAGTTTATCATATTAGAATTATAATTTGTTTCAGGGGTTGTGTCAATTCTTTCTGTAACGCGTTGGTCAGGGTTACTAACCCGACAGTAAACTTTTCTGTCGGCATGGTAATGCCGACCTACTTTTCTGTTACTTCTTAGTGCCTTAGTGCCATAGTATCTTAGTAACTTTACACAACCAATACCGCCTAAAACCTTGCTATCTGTACCTGGAGGAGTCGCCCCCCCCCGTTGTTCAAACTAGTCATATCAACACTCTCCTTGTTTTGGGTTTATTATATCAAATTTTTCAATTTAAAGCAACAAAACAATTTTTCAAATATTAAAAAATAATAAATTTAACTTGTTTATTACTTTTGATAACTTATAATATAATTAAACGAGGGGAAAATTATGAGTCACAAAAACAATAACAATCCGTTTAAAAAAGACGCGGAACTTGAACACACAGAACAACCTGAAATTTCAGAAGAACAAAATATTGAAGAAGAAACAACTTCCGATACTGAAGATAACAAACTTCAAGAAGAATATGACAAATTAAATCAACAGTATATAAGACTTGCCGCAGATTTTGATAATTACCGTAAAAGACAGGAACAAGAACGCGAAAGCCTTTTAAAATACGGGGCAGAAAATGCCCTTAAAAAAATGACGGAAATCCTTGATAATTTTGAACGCGGTGAAAAAGCATTAGAAAATGTGGAAGATTGCAAACAGGTTAAAGACAGCTTTAACCTTGTTCATAAACAGGTTCTGGAAACATTGCAAAAATTGGGTTTGGAAGAGATTGAAGCCGAAGGCAAACAATTTGATCCGAATTTTCATGAAGCCGTAATGCAGACCCCGACAAGCGAACACCCCGAACATACCATTATAAATGTTTTGCAAAAGGGGTATAAAATGGGAGATAAAGTTCTCCGCCCGTCGTTAGTAAATGTAGCAACAGCCGAAAATTAGAATGGTATTGAGGAAGAATGGCAGATTATTACGAAATACTCGGAGTATCAAAAGACGCAACAAAAGATGAAATAAAATCAGCTTTCAGAAAAATGGCACGAAAATATCACCCTGATGTTAACAAAGCTCCCGATGCCGAAGAAAAATTCAAAGAACTGGGTAAAGCATACGAAACATTAATGGATGACAACAAACGCGCCACATATGACCGTTTTGGTGAAGACGGCTTGAAAAATGCAGGATTTGACACCGGCGGACCGTTTGCAGGCGGATTTGGTGATTTGAATGATATATTTAATTCATTTTTCGGCGGAATGGGTTTCGGCTTTGGCACAGGCAGACCGGATCCGAATGCACCGCAGCCCGGTGATGACTTAAGACTTGATATTGAGATTGAATTTGAACAGGCAATTTTCGGCACAAATAAGGAAATTAAATTTGATCATCTGGAAACCTGTACGGAATGCGGAGGAACAGGCGCGGCAAAAGGTTCAAAACCGGTAACCTGTAAAACATGCGGAGGAACAGGACAGGTTCAAACAGTTGCAAGGACTCCTCTGGGTGCATTTACCCAAATAAGTACATGCCCGGATTGCCACGGTTCCGGTCAAAAAATTGAAACCCCTTGCCCTGCATGTAAAGGTCACGGCAGAATTGAAAAAGAAAAGAAAATTGAAATAAAAATTCCTGCAGGCGTAGATAACATGTCAAAAATCCGTGTTTCAAGAGAAGGAGATGCAGGTATAAACGGCGGACACGCAGGCGATTTATTTGTTGTTTTGCATGTAAAACCTTCCGAATACTTCCAGCGCGACGGTTTAAATGTGTATACAATGCTTGAAATTTCACCGGCGCAGGCGGTTTTGGGCGACGAAATTATAATTAAAACTCTTGACGGAGAACAAAAAATTCAAATTCAAGCAGGAATTCAAAGCGGTAATACAATAAAAATAAAGGGGGCCGGAGTACCGGTTATTTCAAGACCTTCCCAAAGGGGCGATCATATAGTGGTTGTAACGGTTAAAACCCCGACGCAGCTTACGGATGAAGAAAAAAATCTTTATCGCAGATTATATGAACTTGACACTAATAAAAAACCTCAAGAATCTTTGATGTCAAAAGTTAAAGGAGTTTTTAACAATGCGTAAACTTATATTATTACTCTTTTTTATCTTTATAAGCACAAACATAAGTTTTGCCGCAAAAATTCCTGCAAATATGCAAAATTATATCAATTCCACATTTCCTAAAACGGAATTCCGATTTGACGGGGTAATAATTTTACCTGACGCAACTCTTTATCTGCCGTTATTTCCGGCAAAACCTCAGGAGGTCGATAATATCATCATCAAATCCACAATTCCGGCGAATAAAAGGTTAAAAGATAAACCCGAGGCAATAATTTTCAATAACAATTTTGCACTGTTGAAGGTAATTAACGACGCAAGCGGTAAAAAAACCGTAATTTCACCTGTTAATGCTCCGGATGAAATAAGAAACGGTCTTTTACCTCAGGATATGCTTGTCCCACGCGGATTAATTATTCCGGAAAATCTAAAGGGAATTATCGGGAACCTCAATATTACACTTGACGAAAATCCCGGATTAAAAGTTGAAGTTCCGCAGGTAAAACATACAAATGTGCAAACCTCCGTAACTCCTGTTCCGGCGCTTAAAAACAAAACGTTTTATATAGCAACCGGATATTCAAAAAACATTCAGGTAATAAATTCCGAAAGCAAATCACCTGCTTATGCGCTTTCCCAAAAACATGTGCCGAATTCCATGAAAGGATACAACAATAAATTTCTGCTTGTAACAGGGTTCGGAAGCAACGCCTTGAACGTTATATCTCTTGCCGATGAAGATGTAATAAAGGAAATTCTTTTTACAACTCATCCCGAAGAAATCCTTGTTGATAATGCTAAAAAAATAGCATATGTTTCAAGTCCGGAGGATTCAAGCATCTATATAGTAAATCTTGAAACAATGACCCTTTCAAAACAAATAAAAATAAACGGCATGTGCGAAAGATTAACGCTCAGCGCTGACGGTACAAAAATATTTTATGTTGACAAAAAAACAAACGAAATCTGGGCAATTGAACTTGATAACAATTACCTCTTAAAGGATATCGGAAAATTCCCGAATGTGTCTAAAATAGCGTTCAGTAATAACAAATTATACATAACAAGCCGCACCAAAAATCACCTAGCAATAATAGATTACGACACAAACGGTCTGATTGCGGAAATTGAAATAACGGCAAAACCTGTTGATATGCTGGCGTTTGAAAATAATATTTTCATTCTCGGAGCCGAAGGCAATGTAATTCAGGTTATTGACACAAAAACGGACGAAATGACCGATACTATTTATTTAAATACAAACGGTTTTGCGACGAATATATATCCGATTGAAGGAACCAATCTCGCAATAATTTCAGACACAAGAGCGTCAATTTATTGCGTTTTGGATATGATAAAAAAAGAAGTAATTAAAATAAGCCCCATAGAAGTTCCCATAAGAACAATAGTAGTAACGGATAAGGTGCCGAAAATTAACAAATGACGGAATATTTTGACATAACCACGGAAAATATTTTATCAGAACTTGAAAAAACACAGAAAAATTTTTGGAATATTTCAAGAGTCACGGGTGAATTTATTTATACGCTTATAAAAGCCGCAAACTGTAAAAATGCACTGGAAATCGGCACTTCAAACGGGTATTCCGGAATATGGCTTGGCAAAGCGCTCAAAGAAACCGGCGGACATTTAACAACAATTGAATTCTGGGAAAAAAGATTTTCCATTGCGAGAGAAAATTTTAAAACCTGCGGAATTAATGACGTAATCTCAATTATACAAGGCTCAGCCTGTGATGTTTTAAAGGATTTACCGGAGGATTTCAAAATAGATTTTGCATTTATTGATGCAAATAAAAAAGAGTATATAGAATATTTTAATCTAATCCACCCGCATCTGGTACCGGGCGGATTTATATGCTGTGACAATATACTTTCGCATAAAGAAAAAACCCAAAGCTTTATTGACGGAATAAATAATCACCCCGATTACGAAAACGTCGTACTTAATCTTCCGGCAGGATTATCCCTCGGCAGGAAAATACGTTAAGCGAATTTAACATGACTCTTGATTATTTTGATTTTTAATATATTATTAAATTACACAACTAGCTAGAAAAGGAATAAAATTATGTCAAAACAATGTGAAATTTGCGGTAAAAAACCGATTAAAGCAGCGAAATTAACCTTTTCGCATAAACAAATCGTACACACTCAAGAACCTAACCTGCAAACAGTAAAAGCCGTTGTTAACGGTCAAACTAAAAGAATTAAAGTTTGCACGTCTTGCTTAAGAGCAGGAAAAGTCCAAAAAGCAATATAATTCTTGAGTATGTTAAAACAGTTAAAAAAAGCCCCAAACAGGGGCTTTTTTTTAAATAAAGTTTATTATATTAAGCGATGTAACAAGAATATACTTAAATTATTTGTCTTTTTTCAACAAATTTAATAAAATATAAGTGGGGAAAATTTGAGGGATATGAAAAAAAATGGAAGACACAGGAGCTAAAACTTTATCACCGCAGCAAGTGAGAAATATTCTTAACGCTGATAACAAAGAAATTGTAGACCTTTGCAAACGGGCATCTATTTTGCCTAAAAAAAATGCTAAAGGTCAAACTTATTTTTCTTATGATGAAGTAAAACATTTAAGAGAAATTCAAGCTCAAAAAACAATGTCCTATCCGGTTGAAAGAAACACCTCCGCAGTAGCTAATATTTTGACATCAATACGAAATATGGAAACAACCCTCAGCGATAAAATTGCAAAAGTTATTGATGAAAAACTTGAAGGAATGGATGAGGTTGTGGTTGAACTTATCCGCTGCAAAACCGATAACGAAACTTTGAAGCAAAAAATTATTGATTTGAATAAAGAAGTTTATCAGTTAAAAAATGACCTGAACAGTTACAAACACGTCGGTTTGGGTTTATATAAGAAAAAAGAACGCCACGTATGGGAATAGAGGAATAGAAAATGGCCGTAAAAGAAGAACTCACAACGAATACAGAAGAAAGAAACAAAGCACTTAAACTAGCCATCGAAAAAATTGAAAAAGATTTTGGTAAAGGCTCCATAATGAAGCTCGGAGATAAAGCGACAGTAAATGTTGACGCAATTCCGACAGGGGCTTTGGCACTTGATATTGCACTCGGTATCGGCGGAATTCCCCGCGGACGTATTATAGAAATATATGGACCTGAAAGCTCAGGTAAAACAACACTTGCGCAGCATATAGTTGCCGAATGCCAAAAACGCGGCGGCATTGCGGCATTTGTTGACGCAGAACACGCTCTTGATCCTGAATATGCGAAAAATCTCGGCGTCCAAATTGATGATTTATTAATTTCGCAGCCTGATACAGGTGAACAAGCTCTTGATATTACGGAAGAACTGGTAAGATCAGGTGCTGTTGACGTTGTGGTTGTGGATTCCGTAGCTGCACTTGTGCCTAAAGCCGAAATTGAAGGCTCTATGGAAGATCAGCAAATGGGCTTGCAGGCGCGTTTGATGTCAAAAGCTTTGAGAAAACTCACCGGTATTATCGGAAAAACAAATACAACCGTTATCTTCATTAACCAGCTGCGTATGAAAATCGGGGTTATGTACGGAAATCCGGAAACAACAACCGGCGGCAACGCTTTGAAATATTACGCAAGCGTTCGTATGGAAATTAAACGCGTTGAAGGTTTGAAAGGTGAAGACGGCGACGTCGGAAACCACGTCAGAGTAAGGGTTGTAAAAAATAAAGTTGCTCCTCCTTTCAGAACTGCTGAATTTGATATTATTTTCGGCAAAGGTATTTGCAAAATCGGCAATATTCTTGATGTTGCGGTTAACCTTGATATTGTTAAAAAAGCAGGCGCATGGTTCAGCTATAATGATGAAAAATTAGGACAGGGCAGAGATAAAGCAAAAGAATATCTTGCGGCAAATCCCGATATCCTTGCTGAAATCGAAAAACTTGTCAGAGAAAAACTTTCACAGCAATAAAATATTTGTAAATAAATGTAAAGCCACAATCTTAGAATTAGCAAGTATTTTTGTGTTTGTTTTTAGTATAATCATAATTATAGGAGGCATCTGACATGCAAGTTAACGCTATAAATTCTTTCAGCAATGTAAATTTTGAAGGCAGAAAAGAAAAGAAAGCCGAAAAGAAAAATTCTGAAATCCAACAGGCACAACCCTCAAATCGTTTTATGAGCAAATTATCAGGACCGGTTGCAGCAGCATTATTTTTAGTCCCTGTCGCAACACTTCCGACATCATGCGATAAAATTGAAGTGAGCGCAAGTGCATCAGTTGAAATGCCATTTTACCCGCCATGCCCGCCGGAAGACGAAGAACCTGTTTTGGATTGGTCAGTTCAGGATTCTCTCCTCACATGGGGAAATGATTATTTAGACCTTCCTATAGATGACCTCAACGGCGACAAATCAGATAAAGCCTTAAGATATGCCGAAGGCAAAAGACAATGGGATTTTAACCGTCCGGAATATATTGAATTAAACCTCCCGTTATCAAACGAATACGAAACCCGCTATGACCATGTTATTGCTGATACAATCAAAAATGACATCCGCATAACAAAAGTTAAACCGGGTGAAATTACAATTGTAAAACCTGACGGAACCGAGATTGATAACATAAGCGGTTTGATGTTCAATGAGGACGGATTCAAAACTTTCGCTCATTCAAACGGCAAAGATTCAATTTATGTATATCCTAAAGCAACCTCAGGTGAATACAACGGCAAATACGTACAAAAAGGTGTTGTCGGCAGAGGTTACCTCAATAAAGATCAATACGGCGAAAACGTACTTTTAGTAGGTTTCTTATCACCGGGAACACCTGAATACCCGCCGACAGAAGACCATTATATTGAAGTCAAAGCAGATGCAATTACCAAAGACGAAATTGATGCCCTGTTGAATGATGAAATGGTTAAAACAGAAGATGATGAATAACTTAAAAAGCACCTTTTAAAAGGTGCTTTTTAATGAATTTGAAAAACACACTTTGTACAATGGGCTTTTGGATGCAAGACAAGATTATCTTCCAAATCGTACATCCGCTCAATTTTTGTCACAAGAGGCGCACCGCATTTGGGACATTTAAGCCCGCCCGCACCGTTTAATATCAAATCTTTAAGGCTTTCAATAATCTGCGGCGACACAAAATCATTTCTAAAATCCTTTTCCAGTCTCCTTATCTCTTCCGGATGACATTTAAGTCCTTTAGCGAGATTTTGTCTTACGGTCACTGATAAAAACAATTCTTTTCCTGCTTCAATATCTTCAATCAAAGCTAAATCAAGGTTTGACCGTGATGCCAGCCCCTTTGGTGAAAGTCCTAAATTATCCCTTTTTTCCTGAACAAATTGTGCCAGAGTTTTTTTCATAACGAAATTATAGCATAAAAAAAGAGTCCCGCAGGACTCTTTTTTTTAGTAAATATCAACATCGGCATTCGCTTGGGCTTCAAATTGATTCAAATACCTGAAGTTGGAATCAGCCGTAGTATAGGCATCATTCAAATTATCCTCTTTATCATTATAATAATCTTCAGCCTCAATTGCACCATATGTATCAAATGCAGTCATAGTACTTGGATAATTTTGTACAATAGCACCGTTTTCTCTGTCAATTATGCCAATATCGGTATGTGCATCATCGAATTTAGACATAATGAATTTTTCTTTAAACACATCAGAACCGGCTTCTTTGACATAAACAACAACACCGTCAAATAAATTGTAATCCTGACCGGGTTCATCCCACTGTGACTGTAGGTCAAAACCTTTTTCTGCCTGCATATAAACTTCATCACCGTTGGCATTTTTAATAATAATACCGTCTTGTGCATTAGATATAATTTTACCGTTTACTTCAAGCTGTAAAGTACCTGACTGAGCCTGTTTAGTCTGACCTTCAAAATCATATCCGCCGACATTACCTTTAACCGTCGGATTACCTGATGTAATATCCTTAAGACGTGCAGGTGTTACTATATTCATTGCAAACCCGGGGGTACCGTTACCGTATGAACCTTCACCTGTTTCAAGTTCCAATGCAATTTTAGTGGAATTTTGTTCCGGTTGAGCCAAGTTTACACTTGCCAACATTGCAGATAATTTTGCTGTAGTACCGTCCGGATTCAAAGTTATATCATCACCAATATTATGTGTTAATCCGTTGTCAAATTCTACCTGAGCTTTGTCATCTTCAAGCTTAAAGTCATAATTTACTCCGTCAGATGTAGCCAGTTCATCACCGATAATATTAATATAATCAATTATATTCCCGTCAGTTAAATCCGGCAAAGGATCCATAAAAATAGGAAGTTTCAAACCGTTGCCGAAATCTATATACGGACTTACCGCATCAGTTTTTGCATCATAGTCATACCCGTATGTAAATTTAACACCGTCATCAGTTTCTTTACATATCGGAATTTCTTCACCTGTTTGAACATTAACTATTGTATCGTGAGTATTCAAATAATTAACAACATAATCTGCCGCATCCTTACGCAGGAATGTAACACTGGCACCAGCATCCGGAGGAGACATAGGCTCTTCTTTTGAACAAGACTGCATTGAACCAAGAAGCATCAAAGCGCCTCCACCAACAAGTAAACCACCGCCCAGAACAGATTTTCCGAGTTCTTTGAAAAAATTTCTCACATGATAAACAGTATTATTATAAGTTCTGGTAATCCACGGGTCTGCCGGTCGAATCTCACCCTGATTTGCTAAAACCTGTTCTTCAGTCAGCAATGGCAAATTACTTCTCTCAAACACGACACCTTTATCCAAATCAGGTTGTTTATTACTCAAACCTTGCTGTAGCGCCTCAGAATTTCTCGCCGCCTCAGCATTTGCATTAGCTTTGTCAATTTCAGCCTGTTGTTCAGGCGTTATTGAAACATAATCCGTCTGTACATCTTTCTTTCCCCATAAAAATCCACTGTTAAAATTATCAGGACCCGGCATGAGTTTTCTCCTTTCGTATTACACATCATAACCTTCTATATACCCTGTTTACGTCATGATTTATTATTTTCTTTAATATAAAAATTTAAAAATACTATTTTTTATGGAGTCAAATCCACCGCCGCACAAGAATTTCAGACAAAAATAAATTTGTATTTACATTTCGTAACATGAATTAAAGGGCTTGAAATTTAAAAAATTACGTTTATAATGTAAATACTGAACTTTGAAATATGGGGACGTCCGAAAAGGCGTAAGCCGGAGTAAAAGTCTGGCTTGCAGAACTGCAAGACAAGACTTTACTCAACAATAGCGACGTAAGAGTTTTGATAAAAACTCCACAGGAGCTGACGTCCCAAATAACATTTCATGGGGACGTCCGGATTTGACAGGATGATGATTGATATAAGCTGCGTGTCCGAGCGCTGTTCTCGGTTATCAACGAGCATAGCAAATTAAATGCTAAAGACAACGTAATTAAAGCTGATTTTTCAAGAGCATACGCTCTTGCTGCGTAAGACGCAGTCAGCCACTTCAATAGCCCAGCTTGCCGGCTGTTGGGGTCCACTTATGCAAGACGCAGTACGTTGATGATGGTAGGCGTATCAAGATAACCATTAAAGGTTAAGTATTTCCGAAAAAAATACTTTGGCTGATTTAAGGGTAGTGATACTTTCCTGAATCAGCCGAGAAAATGAGTATCTACACACGTAGAGGTTTATGTTGGTCCATTTTGGACGTGGGTTCGAGTCCCACCGTCTCCACCATTAAAATTCAGAGGCTTTTTATAGCCTCTTTTTAATAGCATTCCCAAGGCGGCAGCTGATTTTTGCCTATTTAAAAAAATTTATTAATGCAATTTTTAAAAAATTTTTCCGTAAATAAAAAGAGTCCTTTAAGTTTCAATAGCTTCTTCAAAGATTTTATGCATGGTTATCTACTTTAGAATACCAGGCTCCGCGCCCTTTTGAATGTAAAATCAAATATTTCTTATCAACTAAACTTGAAACGGCTTTTTTAATTGTATTTCTATTTGATTGGGTATATTCGACAAGTTTTAAAATAGTTCCGCTTTCATTTTCGTCAAAATATTTTAAAATTTTATATTCTAATTCGGATAAATCAGATGTATTGGAATTTGTACTGATATTATTTTGATTTAATTTGTATTCCAGCCTTATTTTCTGTTTTTGTAATGATTTCAAAAAGAATAACAGCCACGGTTCAAAATCAGGGTTTTTATTGCTCAATGTTGTTTGTGTTTGTCTTAATGCTCTGTAATAGCCCTCTTTGTTATCTTCAATAACTGCTTCCAGTGAACAGTAAGAAATATAAGTATAACCGGCTTTCATGAGTAATAAACAAGTCAACGCTCTTGATAATCGGCCATTTCCGTCTTCAAACGGATGAATTGCTAAAAACTCGACAATAAAAATCCCGATTACAATTAAAGGATGGAAAAATTTATCTTCAAGGTTTTTTCTTGTCCAATTAACAAGCTCTTCCATTCTCAAAGGTGTTTCAAAAGGAGCAGCCGTTTCAAAAACTATACCAAGCTCCTGACCTTTTTCATCATAAGCGGCAACGGCGTTTGAAATCTTTTTATATTCACCCCTTTGTTTTTCGTCTTTTGTTGAATATTGCAAAAGTATTTTATGCAGCTGCTTAATATAATTTTCTGTCAATGGAATAACTTCATAGTCATCAAAAATTGTATCCATTAACCTTGCATATCCTGCAACTTCCTGCTCATCTCTCGTAGCAAAAGATTGTTTTGTTATATTGGATAAAAGCTTTTCAACCTGCTTATCTGTAAGCTTATTCCCTTCAATACGGTTAGAAGAACCAACGCTTTCAATGGTAGCCACTTTTTTGAGTGTCTTTAACCTTTCGGGCATCATTTGTCCTAAAAGTTTCCAGCTGCCTTTGAACTCGTCAAGTTCAGATATAATTGTTAGCATTTGATTAGGAATTTTAATATCAGATTCTTTAACCATTATCCGTTTATACCCATTTTTATCCAATTATATCCATTTTTATCTGTTTTGTCAATTTATATATTCCTTAATCAAGAAGATACTTCAAATTTCATTGTAATTTTTATCAGTTACTCTTTTCCATAAATTTACATTTAATATTGCCCAAAATTGCAAATCTATATTATTGACAAATAATAACCTATAAAAAATATCTTTATTTTATGCGTGAATTTTAAATGTAAAATACATTTTTTATGATAAAATATTATATCATAATATAAAAAATAATAATTAGGAGTGTAGTATGAAAAATTTTTATGACTGTTTTCACAATTTATTTAAAGTTTCAAAAACTTTAAGATTTGAGCTTATTCCGATTGGAAAAACAAAGGAGTATTTTGCGGAATATATTTTAAAAGAAGATGAAAAAAAGGCGATATTATATCAAAAAATTAAAAAATATTGTGATGAATATCATAAATATTTCATTAATGAATGTTTGGATAATTTTAATGATGAAAATTTTAAATGTTTATTAATACAATATACAGAATTTTTTAACCGCCAAAATTTATCTGAAAAAGAAGAAAAAGAATTTTCAAGTATAGAAAAATTATTACGTCAAAAAATTTCCGATAGATTTACTAAGAATTCCAAATATAATACTCTTTTTGGAAAAGACATGATTAATAAAAATTTACAAGAATATTATAAAAACAACAATGAAATCCTTGAAGAAATAAAAGTGTTTGAAAAATTCACAACGTATTTTTCAGGTTTTGATACAAACCGAAAAAATATGTATTCAAATGAAGAAAAACATACGTCTATAGCTTACAGGTTAATTAATGAAAATCTGCCTATTTATTTAAAGAATATTAAAGCATTTAATAAAATTTCAGAAAATATTCCTGAAATAAAAAACACAATAAAACAAAATTTAGGACTTGATTGTGATGAATATTTTTCTACCGTTGAAAATTATACACATGTTTTAAATCAAAGGCAAATTGAAGAATATAATCTTATTATTTCCGGAAAAGCAACAAATGATAAAAAAATACAGGGTATAAATGAAATAGTAAATAAATATATTCAAGATACAAAAATTAAAATCCCAAAATTAAAACAGCTTTATAAGCAAATTTTAAGTGATGCAAATTCTGTTTCTTTTAAATTTAATACGATTGAATCTGATAAACAGGTAACTGAGCTCATTAATAACTATTTTAAAATATTTTCTGATGCTTTCATAGAAAATAAATCATTTGAAAATGTTATTGAAAATATATCTAACTATAATACAGAAGAAATTTATTTAATTCTGGATGATAATACAGGAATAAGCCAAAATATCTACAAAGATTGGGGCTATATTAATTATCTTTTGAGTATGGAATATGACAATAATTATAAAGGTAAACTGGCTTACGGAACAGAAAAATATACAGACAAAAAAGATAACGAATTAAAAAAAATTAAAGAAATTTCACTTTATAGAATTGAAGAACTTATATCAAAATATGACAAAGATAGCAACAATGAAGGTAAACTTTATAACTATTTTAAAGATAAAATAAATGAACATTTTAAACTCATAGATAAAACTTATTCTGAAGTAAAACCTATACTTGAAAAAGAATATGATGAAACATCTACACAATTGATACAAGACAAAAAAGCAGTTGAAAAAATAAAAGATTTCCTTGATTCACTAAAAAATGTACAGATGCTTATAAAACACCTTATTCCGAAAAACAAATCAATTGAAACAGATTTAGAATTTTATAATTCGCTTAATTATGAACTGTTATCTGAAATAATTCCGGTTTATAACAAAACAAGAAATTATTTAACCAAAAAACCTTATTCTGTCGAAAAATTTAAACTTAATTTTGATTGCCCTACTTTTTTAAGCGGCTGGGACTTGAATAAAGAAGAAGCAAATTTAGGGACATTGTTAATTAAAGACGGAAATTATTACATTGGAATTATCAATAAAAATAACAGAAAAATTTTTATTAATAATGATAAAGAGTCAGCTTTATCATATTATGAAAAAATAGAATATAAATTGCTTCCCGGTCCCAATAAAATGCTTCCAAAAGTATTATTTTCAGACTCCAGAAAAGAAGAATTTAATCCTTCCGATGAATTGATAGCCAAATATGAAAAAGGATTATATAAAAAAGGAGCAAATTTTGATTTAGGATTTTGTCATGAACTAATAGATTTTTATAAACAATCTATAAATAAGCATGAAGACTGGTCAAAATTCAACTTTAAATTTTCGGATACTAATACATATCAAGATATAAGTCAATTTTATCGGGAAGTTGAGCTGCAAGGATATAAAATTTCTTTTACAAATATTTCTGAAAGTTACATAAATCAACTTGTAGAAGAAGGTAAACTTTATCTTTTCCAAATTTATAACAAAGATTTTTCAAAATATTCAAAAGGTCGTCCGAATCTGCATACAATGTATTGGAGAGCCTTATTTGATGCAGACAACTTAAAAGATGTCATATATCAATTAAACGGCGGAGCGGAAATTTTCTACAGAAAAAAGAGTATTGAAACAAAAGTAACTCATCCTAAAAATGAACCCATTGAAAATAAAAACCCTGATAATCCTAAAAAATACAGTACTTTTGAATATGATTTAATCAAAGATAAAAGATTTACATTGGATAAATTTCAGTTCCATGTTCCGATTACATTGAATTTTAAAGCACAAAACATAAACAAATTAAATGATTTTACAAACAATGAAATTAAAAACTCTGATGATATTCACATTATAGGTATTGATAGAGGCGAAAGACATCTTCTATACATAAGCGTTATCAACATGAACGGTGAAATTATTGAACAACGTTCTTTAAATATAATCGAAAATACAAATTACCATGATTTACTCGAAAGAAAAGAGGCCGAAAGAGATGCCAATAGAAAATCGTGGGGTACTATTCAAAACATAAAAGAATTAAAAGAAGGATATATGAGTCAGGTTGTGCATGAACTTACCCGTTTAATGTTCAAATACAATGCCATTATAGTACTGGAAGATTTAAATAGCGGCTTTAAAAATTCAAGAAAAAAAGTCGAAAAATCCGTATATGATAAATTTGAAACAAAATTAATTGATAAACTAAGTTATCTTGTTGATAAATCAATTCAAAACAAATTTGAACAGGGCGGATTGATGAATGCATACCAGCTTGCAACAAAAGAAATAAATAGTACAAAACAAAATGGAATAATATTTTATATTCCTGCAGTGTGGACGAGTAAAATTGATCCGACTACGGGTTTTGTAAATTTATTTGATTTAAAAAAAGTTGATAAAGAATTTATTAAAAAATTTAATTTTATAAAATTTAATAATCAAGAAAATTATTTTGAATTTAATTTTGATTATAAAAATTTCAGTGATAAATCTTCCGGAAACAGAACTGAATGGACTCTTTGTACATACGGTGACAGAATACGAACATTCCGAAATCCTAAGAAGAATAATGAATGGGATAATATTACCGTAAATTTAACCAAGGAATTTCAAATTTTATTTGATAAATATAATATAGATTATCAAAACATAAAAAATGAAATACTTGACAAGGCGGATACAAAATTCTTTAATGCAGTTGCCGAAAAAGACGGATTTAATGGTTTTGGAATTTTATTTAAGCTTTTAGTACAATTAAGAAATAGTATTACAGGTAACGAAAAAGATTATATATTATCACCGATAAAAAATAAAAAAGGATTTTTCTTTGATTCAAGATGTTGTGATAATTCTTTGCCTCAAAATGCTGACGCGAACGGAGCTTATAATATAGCCAGAAAAGGACTAATTATCCTTAATCGTATAAAGCATACAAATGGAGGTGAAAAAATAGCTTATGCAATAAAAAATTCTGACTGGTTAACTTATATACAAGAACTTGATAGTGAATAATGGAAGAAACAATATTAATCTCATATCTAAATGATTTTATCTTTTGTCCCGTATCAATTTATTTTCATAAGTTATACGGGACATTAGAAAAATCTGTGTATCAATCAACAAAACAAACTTCAGGAACTAATGCTCATAAGACAATTGACAAACAATTATATTCGGATAAAAAAACTATTTTACAGGGAATAAACATATTTTGTTCAGAATTTAATATTGCCGGAAAGATTGATACATTTGATATAGAAACAGGTATTTTAACCGAACGAAAGAATAAAATAATAAAAATATACGACGGTTATGTATTTCAATTATATGCACAATATTATGCATTAATTGAGATGGGTTATGAAGTTAAAAAAATAAGATTTCACAGTATTAAAGATAATAAAAATTATGACATCAAACTCCCTAAAGAAGACCAAGAAACTGATAACAAATTCCGAAAGTTAATCAAGGATATTCACGATTTTGATATTCATACATTTAAAGCACAAAATATAGACAAATGTAAAAATTGTATATATGAACCAAGCTGTGACAGGAGTTTATTATGCTGACCAAACCAGATTTTTTAGAGAAAAAAGTTATAATTGTCTTTACGCATGAAGGGACAAAATTTCCTTCAAAAATGATAATGTTGTAATCTTTGACAAAGAAGATAAAATTAAATTTCAATTAAGTTGCTATAATTTATTTGCACTTTTTATAGTTGGTGGTATTACCTTAACAAGCGGAATAATTTCAAGGAGCAAAAAATTTGGATTTTCAATAGTATTATTTACACCCGGTTTTAAAGTTTACTCAACAATAAATTTTGTATTGGAAGGTAATTTTTTACTTCATGAAAAACAATATATAACAACTCGCAGTGAAGAAATTGCGAAGCAATTGATTATAAATAAAATATCTAATCAAAGAAATTTTTTAAAGAAATTAAGAGATAAAGAATTTAAAGACGGAATAAAAAAATTAAATGATTCAATAAATAAATTATCAAAGTCTGATTATAATAATTACGAAATTATGGGCATTGAGGGAACATGTGCAAAAATTTATTTTAATAGGATGTTTAAACCTTTTGATTGGCAGGGACGCCAGCCGAGAGTAAAAAGAGATAAAATAAATTTACTTTTAGATATAGGGTATACTGTATTATTTAATTATATAGAAGCAATATTAAACATATACGGTTTTGACATTTATAAAGGTAATTTACATAAAGAATTTTATAAAAGAAAATCTTTAGTATGCGATATTATAGAACCATTTAGACCTATTGTGGATTATAAAATAAGGAAAATGATAAATTTAAAACAAATAGAAAATTATAAATTTACACAACATAAAGAACAATATCAATTAGATTGGAAAGACAGCAACAATTTTGTTTGTCAAATTTTAGAAGAAATATTGAATTATAAAGAAAATATTTTTGATTTTATACAACAATATTACAGATGGTTTATGAAAGATGATGATATAAATAAATTCCCAAAGGCGGTCTTATGATATTAGTAAGTTATGATATAGCGGATGATAAATTAAGAACACAATTTTCAAAATTTTTACGAAAATACGGGAACCGAATGCAATTTTCTGTATATAAAATACAAAATAGCAAACGATTATTAGATATTATAAAAAATGAAATAGATAGTGTTTTTAAAAATTTATTTAAACAAACTGATAGTGTTTTAATAATAGAAACAAGTGAAAATTGTAAAATTTCTAAATATGGCTTTTTAAAAAATGAAGAAAGTGATATAATAATAGTAGATTAGTTTACTAGATTTGTACAAACCTGAGTCTTAATATAAAAAAATTATAAATATAGGTATTAAATGAGATGAAATATAACCAAATATGTCGTACTTTGACAATAAAATATCCAAAAATAGGTAAAAATTACCTTCTAAGGGTTTAATACCTATATTAAATTTCTACTATTGTAGATATGAAGTAGCATTGATGCCCGAGAGTTGTTTAATACCTATATTAAATTTCTACTATTGTAGATTCCGCCGTATCAAGATATGCATTCATTTGTTTAATACCTATATTAAATTTCTACTATTGTAGATACATCGCCAGAAACTACCATAGCCTCGTTTAATACCTATATTAAATTTCTACTATTGTAGATCCTCCAGTGTGTGAAGGCTCGCTTCGGCTGTTTAATACCTATATTAAATTTCTACTATTGTAGATAGACGAAACTATCTTCATATCTTGTCATGTTTAATACCTATATTAAATTTCTACTATTGTAGATCACTGATACTTGCTGTTGCAAAATTGATGTTTAATACCTATATTAAATTTCTACTATTGTAGATAAAGCGTGTATTATTGTCATGATTTTTTGTTTAATACCTATATTAAATTTCTACTATTGTAGATTATTCTTCTTGTTGTTCATAATCTTCCTGTTTAATACCTATATTAAATTTCTACTATTGTAGATTTGCCGTTGCCAAGGTTTGACGCAATGTTTAATACCTATATTAAATTTCTACTATTGTAGATATTTTGGGCATGTTTGGCGGTCTTGAAGTTTAATACCTATATTAAATTTCTACTATTGTAGATCCGAAGCGAATATAAGGCAGACGAACCATGTTTAATACCTATATTAAATTTCTACTATTGTAGATTAAAAGGTGCCTTTTGATGATTCTATTTGTTTAATACCTATATTAAATTTCTACTATTGTAGATGGGCAAGCACGTTGATTTACTCCACGAGTTTAATACCTATATTAAATTTCTACTATTGTAGATCGCCACCGCAGTGCATTGTATAATTGCCGGTTTAATACCTATACTAAATTTCTACTATTGTAGATACGCCGTCTACGGCGCGCAGTACAATTTCTATATATCCCAAATTCTAATCATATTTCTTGATATCATTCTTGAAATACTTTCAAAAACGAGTTATACTGGTAATGGATAATCTGATACGGTAAATCTCCCTTCCGAGCCAACTGGCGACAGAGGGTGCGGGAGTCCACATAATCGGATTATCTTTTTATATATCTAAAATATAATAAAACTTTATCCTAAGATTTCTTTCCAATAATTATCAGGGATAACGCCTTTATTTGCTTCATAAACAGCAAGTGCGGCTCTGTGTTTTTTTATAATTTTGTTTTCGCCTGCTAAATACTCATATACAGGCAATCCGTTTACTTCTTTGAATATTTCGCGGTTGGTATTTTCATAATTCAAACTGATTTTCATCCCTTCTATCCAGTCTTGTTTTAATTTTTCGACTACTTTTTCACGGGAATCAAGAGTTTCTTTAAACACCTTATTTTCAGGGCAAAGTGCTATATGCTCTTTTAAAGTTGCAATATCTTTTAATGCATCCTTCATATCAGCTTCTACAACACGCATATCTTTCCATATTTCCTCTATAGGATAGACCTGCACATTTGGAAGTTGTCTTGTCTTAAACTTGTATTTTTTTTCTACTGCCCTAAATAAGTTAACAATATTTTTTTCAATACCGGGATATTTTTGTATAATCTCCTTGTTTACATCCTTAACAAATTGACGTCCTTTAAGAACATCATCTGTATGGTCAATACGCCCTTCGTAAATATCAATATTTTCTCTTAAATATTGTTCATATTCTTTTTCAGCCTTTAAAAGGAGTTCTTTTTTAGATAATGGTTTGGAAACATTTTTCACAGTATTAACAGACACTTTATCATTTGATATAATATCAATCAATTCTTTTGTAGAATATTTTCCGTCTTTATTAATATTATTATTGAGGATTTTGTGCCAGAATTTATCCATCTTTGTATATCTGACCAAACGTTTACTCAAATATTCATCTTCAAGTTTATCCAAATTTTTAAAATAATCCAGAGCAGGTTTATTTTTCTTTGATTCAATTTCAATCTGCTTGTCCAAAGTTTTAAACACCGATGACAAATTACCTTTATTTTCAAGTTCCTGTCGCAATTTAGGCAAATTCGGGTTTAAAGGATCCTTTTCCATAAGATTATTCAACTCAATTACTTTCGTTTTTAATCTTGCTTTTTCATTACAAAGTCTTGCAAATCTGTCGAGCTTTAACCTGTTTTGTAAAACTTCAAGTATAGCTTCTTTTTCTATAGGAGCTTCAGGCATTTTTACATTTAAATGTTCTGCCCAGATATCTTGACTTAAATATATTTTCAGCTGATTTTTTATAATTTCGGGACGCAAACCGCCGGTAAATGAAACCTCATCAGCTTTATGCTGTTTTGAAAAAGTATTAACTTGTTTTTTCTGAGAGATACCATTTAAAGAATTCTGACTTACAGATACAGGGAGAATGTACATAAAATTTAACCTTTCATATTAAGTATTCATCAGAATATAAAATCAAAAATATTTTTTTTTGTTAAAATACCAAAAAAACTTTACGTTTTGTTAAGATTTATAATTTTATAACAGCACTATGACGGCTGGTGGTAGCATTTTCTTTTCTATAAGAATAAAACATATCATTATCACAAAACGTGCAATAAGGACAGATATCTATTTCCAAAACTCCAAATTCCCTGAGCTGCCTTGCATTAATTCCTTTCAAATCAACAAAAATTTCATTATTTTCTAATTTATACAACCCGTCAAAATTTTTTACGGTAGACTTTAAGCCTTCAAAGACTTCCGTTCCTACATTATAGCAGCACATTGAAATTGCAGGACCGATTACAGCCTGAATATTTTCAGGATTTGACCTCATAAATTCAATTGTTTTGACCGCAATTTTTTGAACTGTTCCGCGCCAACCTGCGTGTGCAACAGAGGCAATATGCTGTTTTTTATCATACAAAACAACAGGTGTGCAATCCGCAAAATTCAAAAATACTGCCTGTTGATTATTTGTCAAAATCAAGGCATCCGTATCAGGGTATTCTGCTTTTCCGATTTCAGCATATTGAATATTACTGCTATGGGTTTGAACAGGAGAAATAAGCTCATCAACTCCTAAATATTCACAAATTAACTCCTTATTCTTTTTAACCGCTTTTTCCGTATCGGGTTCTGATGATTTTAAAACACTTTCACGTGTGGTAAAAAAATTCTCAATATCGGATATAAGATCGGATTTCAAAATACTTTTGCCGGAAATTTTGTCAAAATAAAACATAACAATAATATACAACAAAAATTTGAGTTCTAATATAAAATATATGATAAAATAATTTGTATGGATATACGTTCAAAACTTTACCAGATGTTTATACTCGGAACTTCAGGCGGCGGATATGAAAAGGCTCTTGAAAACAATTTAGGCGGCATAATATTTTTTACGCCGGATATTCAAAACGAAGAACAATTCAAAACCATGATTCAAAAGTGCCGGTCATTAGCAACAACTCCGCCATTTCTGTCGATTGATCAAGAAGGCGGAAGAGTAGAAAGAACTGAAAATATTCATAACGGAAAAAAATATCTGTCTGCAGGATACGCCTATGAAAAAGGGCTGAATTTTCTGGAGAACCAAACTTATAAAATCGCAAAAGAATTAAAAAATTACGGAATAAATTTGAATTTTGCACCCTGCATTGACGTAAACACAAACCCTGATAACCCTATAATAGGGGAACGCGCGTTTTCTTCAAATCCTGATGATGTAATAAAGGCCGAAAAAATTGTATCCGAAGCTTACCGGAAAATGGGAATAATACCTTGCGCAAAACACTTCCCCGGACACGGAGATGCAAACGCCGACAGCCACCTGACATTACCTGAAATCAACTTATCGCTTGAAGAAATGGAAAAAACACATATTAAACCTTTCAAAGCCTGCGCAAAAAATATTGAAATGATAATGATAGCGCACCTTCATTGCACGTGCTTTGAAAAAAATAAAATTCCTGCAAGCCTGAGCAAAAACGCTCTGGATTACCTGAGACAAAAACTCGAATTTGAAGGGGTTACAATTTCTGACGATATGGTGATGAAAGGAGTTGCAAAATTCGGAACAGTTGAGGCAATAGAAACGGGCATACGGGCAGGATTAAATATGTTTATCTACAGAAATTCCGCACCCGAAACAATTAACGCAATTGAACTTGTCGCCGAAAAAGCCTCTAAAGACAAAGAACTTTCCGAAAATATTGAAAAGTCCTTTGAAAGAATAATGAAATTAAAAGCAAAATATTTAACTAAAACCACGGATAATCATCTTTGATTTCCCATCCGTCTAAAAATATCAGATACCCGCAGACTTGTGCATCTTCATCACTTTTACAGTTATCCAAATACCGCTGTCTTGTACTTATACCGTAATTATGAAATCCGAAAACTTTTTTGCGTAAATCAAACGTCATATTAAAAACATCTTTGCCAATCACATTAGGTTTGTCAAAACCGTTTATATCCACTTTGAATACTATATTCTTGTATGTTCGAGTAACACAAGTACCGTCCGGATTTATCTCGTTATTCAGACACCCGGTTCCGATTCCAATTCTAATTAAAACATTACCGGATAAAAGCAGTATATACCCATAAGCACTGCGACTGTTTGAAATAAGACCTGTGGCGGGAAGATAGTCACCATCATAACCTATCTTTGAATATTGCGTGTACCCGTAATCTTTTGCCACCTTTACATATGGCATAAAATATTTTGTAGTAAATTTCGTTATTGCATCTTCATGATTAAAATTAGTATCATTCGTAGGAGTATCGTAAATTCCTGCAACTTCCCACGTTGTGGTGTCGCCATGCTCTGCTTGAGCCATTGTAAGCGCCTGAGAGATTATTGAATATGTTTGTTTTAATTTTGATGCAGTCTGTTTTTTCTGATAATTCGTTATAAGAGTCGGAATAGTCAAAGCTGCTACAATACCGATTATGGCAAGGGTGATAAGCACCTCGGCGAGGGTAAACGCAGCACAACGAATGTTGCCTGACATGTCTACGTGCGTAGCACCGGCTTTCTTTTTAAAGCCGTTAAGACGATAAGACGTTAGGACGTTAAGTTCTTTACTGTGAGCTCCGCTCACTACTCTGTCATCCTGAACTCGTTTCAAAATCTCATCATAAGCTGATAGCCCCCTCTCCCTTAATTCCTCTCCCGTAGGGCGAGGGAAGGTATTTATGTCATTCTGAGCCATAGTCACTTGTAGGTCGGGTTTACTAACCCGACTGTTAATTTTTCTGTCGGCATAGTAAAGGCGACCTACATTTCTCACGGTTTTGTCATTCTGAGCGCCAGCGAAGAATCTCTTGATATTTTTATTGAGATCCCGCAATAAATGCGGGATGACGTTTATAGGTTGACCAATGCCCAGTATGTTGTCGTGCCTCAGGCAGTTCAAGATGACAGGTTCCCTGCGAATACAACTATATTGATCCGCCTTACCATGACGAATGTTACTTCTTAGTGCCTTAGTGCCATAGTATCTTAGTAACTTTACTAAACCAATACCGCCGAAACCCTTGTCCTGTCTACTTAGGAGAGTCGCCCCCCCCCGTTATTCAAACTAGTCATATCTATCATTCTCCTTTTGAATTTATTATATCAATTTTTAAAATTTTTGGCAAGCTGAATTTCATCTTCAAAAGTAATTTTAGGATTTTCAAGTTTTGCTTTCAAAACAAAATCAAAAATTTTCTGATATTCGGGTGACGGTGCAATTCCCAGACGTTTTAAATCTTCACCGGTTATAGAAATTTTTATATTAGCGAGCGTATCAAGATACCTTACAACAGCCCTCATATCCTTTAAAATTCCGTAAAGCAAAATACTTTCCGAAGCAAGTCCGTCAAAAGCCTTATAAATTTCAAAATCATTTTTCAAGTCACCGATTGTACGAGCATCTTCAATAATTTTTCTTTCTTCTTTTGTAAACTCAAGCCGTGACAAATCCGGCAAAAGCCCTATGTAAACAAGCCAAATATTTTGTACCGGATATTTTTTTATAAGCTCTTCAATATTAATCTTTGGCAGTTCAAAATTTTCAGGCGAAACAAGCTTATAAATTCCTTCATTCACAAAAATCTCAAACGCACGCTGTGAATTAAGATTAAAAGTTTCAATAAGTTCTTTTTTAACGCGCTTATAAGACATATCATAATTTATATGCGCCAGATAGTCCTCTTGAAGGCGTCTTGTATGTTCTTCCAATTCAAACCCGAACCGCACGCGAAATTTCAAAGCACGGATAATTCTTGTCGGATCATCAATAAAACTTTCATCATGCAAAACCCTGAGAAGTTTATTTTTCAAATCCTCACGCCCGCCCGCATAATCCACGATTTCACCCGTAGAAACACTCATTGCAAGCGCATTCACGGTAAAATCGCGCCGCAAAACATCTTCTTTTAAAGAACAACCTATTTTAGTTACGACCGGCAAATGTCCTTTTTTTTCATAAACTTCCGCACGGGTGGACGCAAAATCAACTGCACGCCCGCCGACATTTACACGTACCGTACCGAAATCAGGATTTTCCTGAATAACTTCGCCGAATTTTGAGCAGTATTCAATAGCATTGCCGACATACGTAATATCAACATCCAAACTTTGGACGCCGAGAAGTTTATCGCGGACAATGCCCCCGATATAATACAATTTATCTGAATTATCATTTATTCTGATGATGTCCATCTTCCATATTTTAGCGTAAAATGATATAATAAACAAGCAGGAGAAAGTATGTTACAAGAAGCAACAAAAGCCATCAATTCGGCATTCAATAACAGTTTTATCAAAAAATTAAGCCAGTATCTTCACGATTGCGTAAGAGAAGAGGTTAAAAGTTCCACTTTCCGCAACCTTAAGGCAGATAAAGATAACAAATGGATTTTTCTTCCCGGAGAAGAGCAATTATTCACAACCGGCGAAGAATATCTTAAACTTGACGGTTCCGACAGCAAGCTGACGGAACTCATGATTCAAAGTGAATTAAGCACAAAAGACAAATACCTGATTTACGGTTATCTTTTTCTTGTTGGCAAAAACAACAAATCCAAAAAACAAAACGAATTTTTGACTCCGCTTTTGTATGTCCCATGCCGGCTTGAAAGAAACGGGGTAAACATAAACTGTATACCGCAGGATGAAATGCTTTCTCTGAATACAGGCGCACTTGCAGCTTTAATGAAAAAAAACGATGACGAAGATGAAGTCGACCTGCTTTTGGAAGGCATTCTGGATGTAGTGCCGGATTTGCCTATTACACAGGAAAAGTTAGACATATTTCTGACAACCTTACAGTCAGTTGTTCCTGAAATTGAAATCAGCCAAACCTCAAATGACAACGAAACAGAAGATAATATTTCCAAAGATGAAGCAAAAGATTTTTACAAAGAAAAAATAGATTCGGAAAATATTGACGAATTAATTGAAGAAGAAGAACGCGAAACAGCGCAAAAATCCTCAATAAAAGTTGATAAAGTTGTTGTAACCTATCAAAGCGCAATAATTTTGACAAAACGTCCGTCAGTCACCGCAGGTGTGCTGCACGAATTAACCCAGATTGCGGAAAAACCGAGCGGAATTTACCGTGAAACAGCTTTGAGCATAATTAATGATGAATATGTTCATGCAAAAGAAAAATCCGTTCCGATAAAAGATTTGAATGAAATTACTGATTTCTACCCGATAACTCCTTTATCATTAAGCGATTCACAGGAAAAAGTTATCAAAAATATTGATAACAGCAAATTCATAGCCGTACAAGGTCCTCCGGGAACAGGGAAATCTCAGACAATCGTAAACCTTGTCGCACACTTAATTGCAAACGGAAAAACAGTTCTTGTGGCTTCCCGCATGGACAAAGCCGTCGACGTTGTTGCGGAACGCTTGAATGAACTCGGCGCGCCGTTTTTGGCTCTGCGTGCAGGGCGTTTGAATTATCAAAAACAATTGAGCTACCAACTGCAGGACTTGTTGTCAGGCAAGGTTGACATTGACAGCGACTATGAAGACAGCCTCCTTGTCGACACAAAAGATATGAAAGAGCATTTGAATTTGCTTAACCAGACAGAAAAAAAATGCGAACAAATTATAAAGCTTGAACGTGAATGGCATGACCTGTCTTTAGAAACAACAGAACACGAAAAATCAATCGGTCAAATGCAATTCATAACAACCCAGCTCAAAAAAAGCGAAATTGATATGGTGTCAGGAATCATAAAAATTTTGCATAACAATATGGAGAAAGCTGGATTTTTCGCCAATATCGCGAATTTTACAAGCCTTAGACACCTTAAAAAAATTCTCAAACTGAACGAATTCGACGTAAATTATGAAAATCTTTCAAGACTGAGCGCAGAGCTTGAAGTTGCGCTTATGAACTGTAATTTAAGAAAAATTGAAGCTGATATTCAAAAAACAGGCAACCTCCATGTGCTTATGGAACAAATCCGCCAGATGAAGAAAAAACAAAAAAATCTTGCGGTAAATATCTTGAAAAACAAACGCCGCGAAGCTTTGAAAGGGCTTTTGCGCGACCAGATAAAATGCCAGAGATTAAAAGTTCACGCAAAATCACTTGTTGAACGCAAAAAAAATCTCCAAAACCGCATTTTGGAAGAAGAAGATTTCAGACCGCTTCTGGAGGCATTCCCCTGCTGGTGCGTAACAACTTATGCGGTTTCAGGGTCATTGCCTATGAAACCCGGAATGTTTGACGTTGCAATTATTGATGAAGCGTCACAATGCGATATTGCAAGCTGCTTCCCGATAATGTTCCGCGCAAAACGCGCAGTAATCGTGGGCGACGACAAACAATTACCGCATTTGTCATTCTTAGAAAAAGCAAAAGAACAGTCTTTCTTAAATCAATACGGAATTCCTGACAAATATCAGTTAATGTGGCGTTTCAGAACAAATTCCATGTTCGACCTTGCGGATTACTATTCAATGAATTCCGTAATGCTTGACGAACATTTCAGAAGCCTGCCGCCGATTATAGAATTTTCAAACCATGAATTTTACGGCGACAGAATAAGGGTTATGAGAAAAGACTTTGGCGGTCAAAAGGTTCTTGAACTTGTCGAAGTGCCGGAAGGCAAAGTTGATTATGACGCAACACGCAACCTTCCCGAAGTCGAAGCCGTAATCAAAAAGTTACACGAAATAATTATAGAAGATGAACGCAAAAACCCCGATAACCCTGTATCTATCGGCATAATTTCACCGTTCAGAGCGCAGGTGGAACAGTTGAAAACCTCTGTTTCAAAAGTTCTGTCAGATCATATGCTCAGAAAACATCAGGTAGAAATCGGTACAGCTCATACATTCCAGGGAGATGAACGCGATATAATCCTTATGTCATGGGCTTTTGCAAACAACAGCCACGCACAAAGCGCAACATTTTTACAAAAACCGAACCTCTTTAACGTTGCGATTACCCGTGCTAGATACAAGGTTGTAAACTTTGTTTCGCGCGACATAACAAACCTTCCGGAAGGTCATTTCAGAAACTATATTTCATACATAAAAGAATACCAGAATAAACAAGCAGCGCTTGAAAACTTGCAAATCGACGAAAACGAATACAAAAACAATCTTGAACGCGAAATAGCATCTGAAATGCGCGAACTCGGACATGAAGTTCTTGCGGGAAGCGAAATTGCAGGCTTGAAAGCTGACTTATTGGTGGATAAAAAATTCATTGTGGAAATCGACGGGGTTGAAGACAACGTAAAACAAACCGTTTCCAATATGAAAAAACAGGCAATCCTTGAACGCTGCGGGTTTAAGGTCAAACGTATAACCTACCGCGAATGGAAATACTCGCCAAAAGTCTGCCTCGACAGAGTTTTGATTGATCAATAGCTTATAGACTACAGTATTGGTAATATATAGTCTGCCATAGTTTTAGGTTTTGGTATAATATAATTATTAAACTGATATTCAACCGGAATACTTTCTAAATTAAGCTCTGATGGTATAGGATTAAATTGCAAATTTTTGATTTGCCCCAAAACCTCATTATTAAATAACTTATTACCATTGGAAGCACTTATTTTAGGACCGGTTACTGTCCCATCCTTTTGAATAAAAAATTTAATTCTTACTATTGATGGCTTATACAAAGAAAATGTCATAGAACTAATAATTGTGCTAACGTCTTTCATATAATTTTTAAAAACTCTTTTACATTCCCGCGATTGTAAATTTCTTTCTATTAATTTAGATGGTGAACTTTCTGCTATAGAATAATTTACAAAATTGTGTTTGTGTTCTGAAATTGAATACCTATTTATCTTTGCCTTTGAACCATACACATTATACTCAAATTTAAATTCTATATTAACGAAATCACCATTATATTTTTCAGGTAATGGATTAAAAGGTGCAGAAAAATGAACAGCTCTGAGCGCAATATCATCAAAAGAATCTATTCCTGAAGACTTAAAGACATTACAATAACTCATTGAACCATCTTTTGCAATTCTAAAAGAAATTACTGCCGTTGCAGATTTATTTATATGAAAAGGTTTCCAATTTTTTTTTATTTTTTTTTGTAAAGTATCCATATACAAATCAAAATTTACTTCATCAAAATTTGTTTCCTTTTCTTTATTAGAATCGGATTGCAAATTTTCTGAATCTTGTAAAAGTTTATCAGCAGGGGTAACGGAAGAACTTTCTATTGCAAAAACAGACGCAGATGACATTAACAAAAAAAACAGACAAATTAAAATCTTTTTCATAACTAAACTCCTTAAAAAGCCCTCATAATGAGGGCTTTTTAAAATTCTAAACTTCTTTAAATATCAAAGAAGCGTTTTGCCCGCCAAATCCGAAAGAATTTGAAAGGGCGGCATGCACCTCAGCTTTTTGGGCTTTATGAGGAACATAATTCAAATTACCGACGTTTTCGTCCTGATTATCAAGGTTAATTGTCGGAGGAACAATGTTTTCATTAATTGTTTTTATGCAGGCAATAGCCTCAATAGCACCCGTTGCACCCAAAACATGCCCGTGCATTGATTTGGTTGAACTTACGCGGAGGTTGGGATTTTGCTGCTTGTCGCCGAATAATCTTTCTATTGCATTAGATTCAGCAACATCGCCAAGCCCGGTGCTTGTACCGTGTGCGTTGATATACTGGATATCGCCGGTTTTTAAACCTGCATCCTGCAATGCAAATTCCATTGATTTAGTTGCACCTTTACCGTCAGGGCACGGGGCAACAACGTCATAAGCGTCAGCTGTCTGACCGTAACCAACGATTTCAGCGTAAATTTTTGCACCGCGTTTTTTGGCATGCTCATATTCTTCCAGAACTAAAACGCCTGCACCTTCTGACATTACAAATCCGTCTCTGTCTTTGTCAAACGGACGTGAAGCTTTTTCAGGCTCGTCGTTTCTGTGTGAAAGTGTTCTTGCACTTGCAAATGCACCGATACCGACATCACAAATCGTTGCTTCCGTACCGCCTGCAATTACTATATCAGCGTCGCCGTATTGGATTGTTCTGAACGCATCGCCGATTGTGTGGGTACCTGTTGCACATGCGGAAACCACAACTTTGTTTACGCCTTTGTAACCGTATTTTATGGAAATTCTGCCTGAGGGCATGTTTACAATCATCATCGGAATAGTAAACGGTGAACATTTGTTCGGTCCTTTTTCCAAAATACGTTTGTGGTTTTCTTCAAAAGTTCTGAAACCGCCGGCGGCAGAACTTACCATAACACCTATTCTATAAGGATCTACGTCATGTACTTCTTCCAATTTTGCATCAGCAATAGCCTCATCAGCCGCTACCATTGCAAATTGAATAAATCTGTCCATTCTTTTGGATTCTTTGGGATCCAAATACTGTTCAGGGTCAAAGTCTTTGACTTCACCGGAAATTTTTACAACGTGTTTTGATATATCAATGGATTCGGAAGTACTTATTCCGCTTTTTCCTTCAACAAGACTGTTCCATAACTTATCAACGCCGACACCAAACGGCGAAACTGCTCCCAGCCCTGTGATTACTACTCTTCTTTTTGTCATCTCCTATTCCTTTACAATAAATATGCGAGAATGAGAGAATATTTCTCACTCTCGCAAACTTTTTCAACGAATAAATATATTATTCAGATTATGAATGTGAGTCAATATAGTTTACAGCGTCTTGAACTGTTTGGATTTTTTCAGCTTCTTCATCAGGGATTTCGCAGCCGAATTCTTCTTCAAATGCCATAACCAATTCAACTGTATCTAATGAATCAGCACCCAAATCAGCTGTGAAGCTTGCTTGCGGAGTAACCAATGCTTCATCTACGCTTAACTGATCTACTACAACTTTTTTAACTTTTTCAAATGTACTCATTTCTTCTTCCTCATAAATTAGTGTATCACTATATGTCATAATCATTATACTATTTAAAGATAAATTTGCAACTGATTTAAAAAATTGTTACATTCTAAGTATTATTCTATATTTGTTAATAAAAATACTTTCTACACCAAAGCTCCTGAACAAAAGCACACCATTCAAGATTTTACTCAATCCAAAGAATAGACAGCGCGTTTTCTCTGTTTACTCTTTCTAAGTTTTATCTATAGACAATTTTAATTCATATCCCAAACCGCTAAAAATTTTATGCAAAACTTCAATGCTTGGTATCATTTTCCGTGCAAAAATTTTATATAAAGTTATACGATGTATACCTATTATTTTTGCAAATTCACATATAGTATATGTTGATTCAATTAACGGCTTTAAATTATATACCAATTCATTAACATCTTTTGTTTCAGAATAATCCTCCAATATACTATTTAACCACATTTGAGCATATTCCGGATCTTCCTTTAATCTTTGCTTAAGACAATCTTGATGTTTTGGAAAACTATTTAATAATATTTTTTCTTTCTTATTCAGCATCATTTTATCCTTTCATTATATTCATTGACATATCTTTTTGCCAATTCAATATCTTTATCTTGTCTTGATTTATTACCACCTGTTAATAATAGAACTATTGTTTCACCTTTTTCCATATAATATATTCTTAAACCGTTGGAAAATCTAAATTCATATAATTCTTGCGACAATCTTTTATGATCACCATACAAGCCTCTTTCAATTTTTGATATTCTTTTATCAATAATTAATCTCATACTTTTATCAAGAGATTCATACCACTCGATAAATGGAATTCTTTTATTAGAACATTGATAGTATATGATTTCTTTCATACAATTATTGTAGCATATACGCTACAATAATTCAAGTCATCTTAAAAAATTTTTAACGAAAAAGGCGGGCTTTGCCCGCCTTAATAATATTTATAAAAATCTATTATAACATCAAACCGCCTGCAACTTCGATTGCCTGACCTGTAACGTAATCAGTATCGAGTGCAAGGAATTTAACAACTTTCGCAATATCTTCCGGAGTACCGAGTCTTTTCATCGGAATAGCTTTCAGATACTCATCAATATTTGCCAAATCGTGAGTCATTGCTGTTTGGATAAATCCTGGGCATACAGCGTTAACTCTGATGTTTCTTGAGCCGAATTCTTTTGCAAGAGTTTGAGTCAAACCGATTAAGCCTGCTTTAGAAGCTGAATAGTTTGCCTGACCTGCGTTACCGTGGCGGCCTACAATACTTGACATATTAATAATAGAACCCTGACGAGCTTTCATCATGTGTTTGATTACGGCATGAGTTACACAATATGCACTTGTAAGGTTAATCTTGATAACTCTTTCCCACTGTTCCATATCCATTCTTATGAACAAACCGTCTTTTGTAATACCTGCGTTGTTCAACAAGATATCAATTTTACCGTGTTCAGCAATCATTTTGTCTACATTTTCCTGAACTGCCTGATCATTTGAAACATCAAAGCTGTAGAAATATGCGTTAACACCGCAAGCTTTAATCTCATCCAAAGCCGGCTGAGCTTTTTCGGCATCACAGATATCGTTGATAATAATGTCGCAGCCTGCTTTTGCAAGTTCAATAGCACAAGCCAAACCAATACCGCGGGATCCGCCTGTTACTAAAGCAATTTTTCTTTCTGTCATTGTTTTTCTCCTTATTTACGGGGGAAACCCCAATCCTATACACCTGCCATCATTTCACTAAGGGCAGAAACCGTTGCATCCAGAGATGCTTTGTCATAAACATTATATACAACCGCATCAGGTGCGATTTTTTTGTTCAAACCTGCAAGAACCTTGCCCGGCCCGATTTCTATAAAAATTTCAACACCATCAGACACCATTTTTTCAATAGTTTGTGTCCAGTGTACTGATGAATAGATCTGTTTAGGCATTTTTTCTCTAAAATCAGAGCTGTTTACGGTAGGTTCAGCATCAACGTTTGTAATTACAGGAATTGAAGCGTCATTTAATTCAACATTTGAAATAAATGATGCAAATTCATGCCCTGCATTTTCCATAAATTTAGAATGAAAAGCGCCGGAAACCGCAAGAGGCACAACCCTTCTTACGCCGTTTGCAAGCATATAATCGCCTGCGGCTTTAACAGCATTTTCGTCACCCGTAATAACCACCTGCGCGGGTGAATTATAGTTTGCGACATCAACATAGCCGACTTTTGAACCTTCAGCCAAGCCCGCTTTCAACTGTTCTTCAGATGCATTCAAAACAGCAGCCATACTTCCGCCTTTGGTCGCACCCATAAGGTCAGCTCTTTTTTGGATAGATTTTAAAGTATTTTCCAAAGACATAACACCTGCCGTATACATAGCGCAATATTCACCCAAGCTGTGACCTGCAACGTAATCCGGCTTGATATCAATTTGAGATGTCAAAGCTTTCATTGCGGCAATTGACATTGTAACAATTGCGGGCTGAGTGTTAACTGTTTGTTTCAAATCTTCTTCCGGTCCTTCAAAACAAATTGTTGAAATGCTTTTGTTTAAAACACTGTCCGCAGTGTCAAAAACAGTCTTTGCACTTTCATAATTTTCATATAAATCTTTTCCCATGCCGACAGATTGAGAACCCTGTCCAGGAAATAAAAACGCTATCTTTTTCGCCATATTCATATCCCTCTCACTTCCGTTAAACTTATTATACAGTAAACACACTAAAAGTAAACCTTTTGTAAACCAATTTAAAACCCGATAAATAATAAAAAGCCCCCTTGCGGGGGCTTTTTATTATACCACTTGGTCAGGCATCTGTGCTCTGCCGTTAAGTATATCCTCCAAAAGGACTTTAACATTATCTTTACCCATAAGATATGCATTATTGTTTTCAAGAATAATTTCGAACTTTTCACCGGTATCATGATTTTTGAAGTATAACTGTCCATTTTCAGCAGCACGCTCAGCGTTAAATTTAATCTCGCCATGCCTGTCATTACCGGTAATCTCATTTCTAATTAAGGATAAAGAATCACGATGATCATCATCTTTGTGTTCAACAACATCCTGGAAGTCAATCGTTCTATCAATAAGTGAACGTTCCTCATACAGGTAGTAAACATTGCCGTTAATTGTAAATTTAGCGTCAGTATCAAAAACACCTTTTTCTCTATCAGGAGCAATTACAACGGAACCGTTTCCGCCTACCAAATAAGCATTATTTGCATGATTTGCGCCCTGAATTGTACCGGCAAGATGAGTTTTAGCCAAATTCATCAAAGCTTTGTCCAGTTTTCTTATATCAGTATCACCGCCAATCTGTCTGAACCAGCTGTGCTTAATGTTTGCATCAGGCTCTTCAGCTAATTTGTCAATTGCTTCCTGTACGGCTTTATATTCAGGAGTATCATATAATGATTCAGGAACTCTTGCCATCAAACCTTCAATTGCCGGTTTCAAGTCATTAAAGGTTTTAATTCCGGTAACATCCTGCTCATCAACAAGTTTTTCCAACAAGCCGTGTGAACCTGTTACATGACCTATATCAGTACCAATCTGAGTATATGTTTCCCAAGAGTTATTTCTGTCAGAAAGTTGCGACATAATATCTCCTGATTCTTCCTCAGCTGTAATTTCCATTTTTTTCTGTACTTCATTTAAGCCTGCCTCTTTAGCAGTTTCAGAAACTTGCTCAGTATTCTGATTCAAAAAATCCTTGACCTTTTTATCATCAATATTTTGTTGAACAAGTGAAATTCCATCTTCACCAAATTCCAACTTGAATTGACGAATGCCGGCTCTGTCTGAATAAATATTATTTTCAGCATCAACTAATTGTAAAGTTTGATATCTTTTTTGAGCGACACCATCCGGACCTTTTGCACCGTAATCTGACGGTAATTCTATTGCAAGTTTTTCCGGAACTCCGTTCTCATTATATTCTGTATTTTTCGGAATTTTTAAATTTGTTGTCCACTGTTCTGCACTTGTTAAACGTTGTTTAGAACCGGTTTCATCGATTACAACAGAATTATTTTTAGCCATAATATCACTGAATTTAGGCGGTTCTTCTTTTTTCTCATCAATTTTCTTTTCTTCTTTTTGTTCTGCAGCCGCTTTTTGTGCATTAACAGCTATTGTTACATCCGATAAAACACTTGATTCTTCATTAAATCTGTAATATTTACCATCTTTGTCGACAAAATATTCACCCTCTTTGTCTAATACTCTGGTTGGTGCAGCATCCTCATTATTGAGACCTTCATCACCTTCATACAAAGTAAGACTTGTAATATTTCCGTCCTGGTCCTTGTTAACATGCATTCTTGCAGGAAGAGCTGTATTTATACTACCCGGAATAAACTCCGAATTTATCGTAACTTTCGGACGATGATAATTAAGCCTGTTTTGTTCTAATCTGTTTTCCAGCTCTTCAGAATTAACTCCGAATCTTCGCAAATCAGCTTTTATCTCATTAGCAACATCGTTGTATGGATCATTGCCAACAAAAAAGTCAAGTGCGAGTTTTTTACGAGCGATTTCTCTTTCACTTTGATCTTTAATATTAACGGCATTTGCATATTTATCTAAAAATGCCTCACCGCCCTCCATTTGTGAATAATGTTTGATTTCTTTGTTAGTCAAATCTACAGAAGCATTTCTTCGTAATTCTTGTTTTTCAACCCTGTTCAATTGACCATCTTCATTGAAAACAGTATTCATCTTTCGATTTTCAACGGATTTACCGTCAGATGCAACAACATTTGCATTCATGTTCAAATCCACTCTGTTCACTTCAGTCAAAATATCCTCCTTTATTATACTCTCAAGCACACATTGCTTTCTCTTTTATAAAAACATTAGCCGCAGAATATTTGCCATACACATAATTCGACCATATATATTAAATAATATTATAAAGCCATTATAAGCCCATTCCAGCCTATTCTGAATTTACCTTTACATTTTGTAACATTAATAATAAAAAAAGGCTTTTTATAAATATTTTTTAAATTTTTTGAACTAACAAATACCTTCACGGAGTCTTACGATTGCAGCACCCCATGTCATACCGGCACCAAAACCGCAAAGAATTGCTGTTTTATCTCTGCCTAATTTAACGGTACCTTTTTCTACACCTTCTGCCAGAGCAATAGGAACTGATGCCGCAGATGTGTTTCCGTAGTATTTAATATTTGTTATAACTTTTTCGTCCGAATATTGAAGTCTTTCCTGTACCGCCTGAATAATTCTCAAGTTTGCCTGATGCGGAATTAAATAATCAATATCTTCGGCTTTCAAACCTGATTTTTCAATAACTTCATCAATATATGGCGGCAAAATTCTTACAACAAATTTGTAAACTTCTTTTCCGTTCATATGGATAAAGCCGTCTTTTTCTGTACAAGGCGCAACAAGCGGACAGTTTTTGCCTACATTATCTTTATAAATCAATTCACCAATTGAACCTTTTGCCTTAATATCAATTGACAAAATATCATCTAAACCGTCATCGGATGCTGTCATTACCATGGCACCCGCACCGTCGCCGAACAGAATTGATGTTCCTCTGTCTGACCAGTCCAAATATCTTGAGTTGTTGTCAGTTGCAACTATCAAAATATTTTTATAAATTCCGGAATTAATAAAACCTTTTGCAACCTGCATACCGTAGATTAAACCTGAGCATGCCGCAGTAATATCAAATGCCGGAATATCGGTTTCAATTCCCAATCTTGATTGAATATGGCATGCAATTGCAGGATACAACTGCGGAGGAGCAGATGATGCGGCAATAATCAAATCCAATTCTTCGGGTTTAATTCCGGATTTTTCAAGCGCTTTTTTGGCAGCGTCAAACCCGAGATCAATTGCATCTTCGTCGCCTGAAACCAAACGTCTTTCCTTAATCCCCGTACGTGTATAAATCCATTCGTCGGATGTTTCGTATAATTTTGTCAAATCATCGTTTGTAACAACCGCTTCAGGTAAACTGTAACCAACACCTGCAATTTTAACAGGGATATACTTATCTGCCATATTATTATTCCTCATAAAACTTTGCTATTTTCTCGTTAACACCGGTTTCGACAGCCTCTTTTGCAACTCTTACGGCATTTTTAATCGCATAGGCTTTACTTCTGCCGTGTGAGATTACCGTAATTCCTTTGACGCCTAAAAGTAATGCGCCGCCAAATTCTTCATAGTTAATTTTGGTGTAAATTCTCTTCATAAACGGTTTTGCAAGAAGTCCGATAACTTTACCCAATAAATCCGCTTTAAATTCCTGCTTAAGCATTCTGAATAACATTTGAGAAGTGCCTTCAGTTACTTTCAGCGCAACGTTTCCGACAAAACCGTCGCACACAACAACATCACAAACGCTCAGGAAAATTTCTTTACCTTCAATATTTCCGACAAAGTTAATTCTTTCCTGATGTTCTTCCAATAATTTATAAGTAAGTTGTGCAAGCTCATTTCCTTTTCCGGCTTCTTCACCGATATTCAAAACGCCTACACGCGGATGCTCAATTCCTAAAACGTTTTTAGAAAAAGTTGTTCCCATAACGGCAAACTGATAAAGCATTTCAGGGCTGCAATTACTGTTTGCACCGGCGTCAATAACAACAATCGGTCTTTTAATAGTCGGTAAAGTTACGGCAATTGCGGGTCTGTCAATTCCGGGGATTCTGCCCAGACCGAACAAACTTGATGCCATAGCGGCACCTGTTGAACCGGCTGCGACAACCGCGTCGGAACTGCCTGTTGCAACAGCATCAACTGCCAAAACTATTGAAGATTTTTTCTTCTTTCTGATAGCTTGTCCCGGAGCCTCGCCCATTTCAATAATCTCGGAAGCATGGGTAATTTTTATATCCAGCTTAGAAGTGTCAATTTTTATACGATGCTGCTTTCCGGCCTTTCCGCAATCCGAATAAAAACCTTCGTGAGAAATTCTGTCGAGTTCCTGCTCAATTCTATCTTGTTTCCCGACCAATTCGAGTGCTACGCCATAATCCTGAGCAGCCCAAACAGCTCCCGCTACTATTTCGTGCGGGGCATGATCGCCGCCCATTGCATCTATTGCTATTCTTGTCATTTTCCCTCTCCTAAGCCAACTATCTTCCCCTTTTACGTCAATCCCCTCATCGGGGATGACGTTTAAAGGCTATAAACTTATTCAGCTTCTTTTTCTTCGATTACTTTTTCTTCATCGACGACTTCAGCTTTAGCTTCCTCAGCTTCCAAAGTTTCTTCAGCTTTTACTTCTTCTGCAACTTCTTCAACTTTTTCAGCTTTTTCTGCCTTTTTAGCTTTCGGTGCTGCTTTTTTTGCAGGTTTTTTCTTTTCAACAACGGTTTCTACATAGTCAGGTGATTTGATGCTTACTGCTTTACCTTTGTAGTAACCGCATGCTGTGCATACTGTATGTGCTAATTTTGTTTCACCGCAATTCGGGCATTTTGTAGTTTCGGGCTTTGTAGCCTTCCAGTTACTTCTTCTGTGTCCCTGTGCGGAATGTCCTGTTCTTTTCTTTGGTACTGCCATTTTTCTTTTTCCTTTTTATTTTTACTACTTATATTTCTTCTATTTTGATGTTTTTAAAAACATCCATTCTCGGATCGGACATTTGTTCTTCTTTCAAAAATTTATCCTCTCCATTACAATTTATACCACAAACTTTCTTATTTGGTAAATTTAATATTACAGATTGATACAATAAGTCATAAATATCAATTTCATCTTCTCCGTTCAAATCCGTAACAAATTGTCCGTCTTTAATTTCAATTTCCTGACCCGATTCGTCAGAACCCTCAATTAGCGCGTGTTTTGCATAAAGTTCATCTATATCAAAATCAAGATTATACTCAAATTCTTTAAGACACAAATCACATTCAAGCTTAACAATTCCCTTAACATTTCCTTTGACTTCTATGAAATCTCCAAGTGATGAAAATGTTAAGTCAGCGGAAATGGGTGTTACAGCATTAATACCGTCAATATTTTCCTCGATTTTACAGTGAAGGGTCTTATTTTTAGCACCCTCAAGATCTTCTATTGATAAAGATTTATGCATTAAACGTACTGCTCCTCTTGCATAGCAAGTGCCGCAATCTGATTAGATACAAAGCAGACTTTTTTCAAAGGACCTGTTGTTTCTTTTTCAATAAATACTGCCGTTGAAGATTTCATTGCCTGAGTCAATTCATTATACAAATCCTGCGGGTTTTCAACGTACAAAATCAAAGGTGCTGTTGAACCTTTAATAAAAACCAGAACCGAAATTCTTGTTTTAACATTTTGCGGATTAAATTGTTGTGCCATTTTTCTCTCCTTTTTCTCCGATTATAAAAGAAAAAAGCGATTTATGCAAGATGTTAAGGTCAACATCATACTTTATTGTGCATTAATATTGAAAGCTTCATTATACATCTGCTGAAAAGTTTTCCCGCCTTTTTCAATAGCGATATTATAATCTACTAATTTGGTTATGCCGTTTTTTGAATCACCTCGAATTTGGAATCCAAATAAATCATATCCCCATTTGTTGGGACCTTTAGTCCCATTTATATCCGCGACAAAAATCGGCATTGTAATAGGATATCTAACATAACCTATTACATAAGTACCATCTGCAAGAACAAATACCGGATATCTATTTTTTACTGGAGAATCCGAAAATGTACTATTCGGATCATAATCCTGATCGGGATTTTCTTCTTTTTTTGCCATATCAGCGCCCCTGAAATCCTTTGGCAAACACCCTTGTTCATAAGCGTTATTTTTGCATATTTTTGTTGTTCTAAGTGTATTCAAAAATACTTCTTCGGTAAAAAATGAACATTCCGTCATAGGACCATTATAATCGCTTGGCAGACTTTCACCATTGTCACATTTCCACCCTGTACAATTACCGTATTCATTATATCCTGTACAAACTGCACTGCAATTCCCCGGATATCCGTCTGACCAATAATAACATTTTAAAGGACGGCCTAATTTTGTCTGTGTTCCGATTACTGCCTGCCAGAAAGTGCTGTAGAATTTCTTAAATTGATTTTTTAGTACGGCATGCTGAATATTACGCGATATCGTCGGGATTGTTAACGCTGCCACAACGCCGATTATGCCAAGGGTTATCAAAATCTCTGCTAAGGTAAACGCGGCTTTTTGTGAAGATACTAAGTTACTAAGGCAGTAAGGCACTAAGCGTTTTCTGTGAG
>CALVEN010000006.1 GCA_944326585.1 Candidatus Gastranaerophilales bacterium | reverse complement strand
TCTCACTTCATTCACTCTAAAACCTTCTTAGTATCTTAGTGCCTTAGTATCTTAGTAGCTTTATCGAGATTCTTCGCCAGCGCTCAGAATGACAAATAATCTCACTTTACTCACTCTAAAACCTTCTTAGTATCTTAGTGCCTTAGTATCTTAGTAACTTTATCGAGATTCTTCGCTAGCGCTCAGAATGACAAATAATCTCACTTTACTCACTCTAAAACCTTCTTAGTATCTTAGTGCCTTAGTATCTTAGTAACTTTAATTAACATCTGGACAATTTTTAAAAAATATACTATACTAATATCATTAAGAGGAAGTTTTATGGCTAAAAATATTGATACTGTTCCAATAGAGGTTTGTATTTTAACGGCTGACCATGATATTAAAGGGGTTGTACACGTTTCAAAATACACCAATACAAATCGTGAGCTGACTGATTTATTAAACGACAGAGAAAGAAGATTTCTCGCGGTAACCAATGCTGAGATTTATCCGAGAAACGCAAATCAGTCCCCGAGACGGTATAATTTTTTGGAAATTCATATGGATTACGTGCTGATGGTTCATCCGGCAACGCAGGCAGTGTTTAAAGATTCCGGCAAAACTCAGGAAGATATTGCACGTTTCAGAGATTTGAGATTGAAATTAAATCAGACAAAGCCGTTTTAGATGAAAGCTTTATTGGTTGACAACATAAATGATATAGCGGTTGAGATTCTCAATAATTCAGGTATTGAGACGGTTGTTTTGCCTCCTCAGTCCGAGGAGAAACTTTTTGAAATCATCGGTGAATTTGATGCGATATTGCTCAGAAATTTGACTTATGTTACGGAAAAAGTGATTAATAACGCCGCAAGACTTAAAATTATCGGGAGAGTCGGTTCAGGGCTTGATAATATTGACCTTGAAGCCGCTGAAAAAGCCAAAATACGTGTTGTTAATTCTCCGGACGGAAACACAATCGCGACTGCCGAGCAAACTCTTGCTCTGATGCTGGCTTTAACAAGAAAAATCCCCATGGCATGCGCCTCGGCTTTTGCCGGAAAATGGGAGCGCGAAAAGTTTATGGGGAATGATTTGTACGGCAAAACAATCGGGATAATCGGCTTCGGGCGGATAGGCTCCCGTGTCGCAAAGCTTTGTGAGGCATTTGGTATGAATGTTCTTGTGTATGCCAGACGGAAAATTACGGATTACCCGTCATTCGACAGGCTGGAAGATATTCTGCCGCTTTGCGATTGGATTTCACTTCATTTACCCAAAACTCCGGACACTACAGGCATGATTAATGCAAAAACAATCAAGCTTATGAAAAAAGGCGTCAAAATTGTTAATTGCGCAAGAGGTGCGCTGGTGAATGAACTTGATGTTGTTCAAGCCCTTGAGTCCGGAATTATCTCAGGTATTGCAACCGATGTGTTTGAAGTTGAGCCGGATATTTCAAAGTCGCCTTTATTAAAATTCCCCGATAAAGTCGTTGCAGTCGCACATCTTGGAGCCAGTACCATTGAAGCTCAAATTAATGTCGCAAAAGATGTCGCCCAAAAAGTCTCGGACTTTTTGGATGAGAATAAAAGTTACTAAGATACTAAGTAAGATATTAAGGATTTACCGTCGGATAACCCGACCTGCATTTGTTCATGTTTGTCATTCTGAGCGCTGGCGAAGAATCTCGATAAAGTTACTAAGATACTAAGGCACTAAGATACTAAGAAGGTTTTAGAGTGAATGAAGTGAGATTATTTGTCATTCTGAGCGCTAGCGAAGAATCTCGGATAAAGTTACTAAGATACTAAGGCACTAAGATACTAAGAAGGTTTTAGAGTGAATGAAGTGAGATTATTTGTCATTCTGAGCGCTAGCGAAGAATCTCGGATAAAGTTACTAAGATACTAAGACAGTAAGATACTAAGGATTTACTTAATTCGTCATCCCGCATTTTGCAAAGCGAACCAACGAGGAACGAGTTGTGTGAGCCTGCATCCGTCGGCGTAGTCGGTAGGTATTGCGGGATCTAAAAATAAAATCCCGGAACAAGTCCGGGATGACGGTAGTATTTGTCATCCTGAACTTGTTTGAATTCTACCCTCTCCCCCGGGGGAGAGGGTGTCACGTAGTGACAGGAGAGGGGCAATAGAGATTCTTCGCTGGCGCAATGACGTCAATTATTCAAGCTATTGGTAGGGGTGCCAAAGGCACGACAACACTCTGTCATCCTGAGGCGAAGCCGAAAGATCTCAAATAAAGTTACTAAGATACTAAGGCTCTAAGGATTTACCGGTCATCCCGCTTTGTTGTTGCCTGATAAACGGGATTATAAAAGCACAGCACTAAGTATTTACCGGTCATCCCGCTTTGCCCCAACCTGCTTTAACTGCGCAACGACAGTTTAGTGATGAAACCTATCTGTGATAATTATAATATCTTTTCAAAAGGTTTGTGTTGTGAGTTGAGATATCAAGCTTATCACCGAACGCTTCCGGAGGAATGTCGGGGGTCTCGATTTTTTCGGGTGTTTGAACTGATTCCGGATGGTTTTTCGCGGAGTGTGCTTCCATCTTTTCTTTAACTTTAGATGCGAGCGGTGTTGCAATAAACGGTACTATTACACGTTTACCGACAATTGTTGCTGCCGCAATATCAAGTACAAATTTGAATACATCAAGTGCGTCGGATTTTACTTTGTTGAATTCTTTGTCGATTGTGAGTTTTCTTGCTGCCGGTTCACCTGCCTGTACCTGCTTCATACGAATTCTGGAAGCAATATTCTTAGACATTTCCGGATTGAATGATTTTTGGAATAATTTGTTGAACAATTTTCCGCTGTATTTTTGCATTGCAAGGAACATTGCAATCTGTGCCGCAATCATCAATACGCCGTTGGTTAAGTCTAAGGCTGCAACGAATTTACGTTTATCTTCAGGAATTTTATCGTTATTCATACTCTGGGTTACGTATTTCCAGCACCCGACACCGTCTTTTACAACAATTGAGGTTACCGTTGCTGCGGCAAGTGCTTTGTCCGGTTTGATATTAAATTTCTTTTCCGCCCATTGCATGGGTTTGCTTTTTTCAATGCCGCCTATGAATTTGGAGGTTGCTGATAAAATTTTGTTTACTGTAGCCATTATTTATCACCTCCGTTTTTCTTTACGCCCGCAAGTCTGGGGAATACAATCTCCATAAATCTCGGATATACCCAGTTTAAAGCGTTGCAGGTTATCGGTAACGTAATAAACACACCGATTATTATTTTTATAATCTGGTTCGGCGCTTTATAATTGCTTTCTAAGAATTTTTTGTATACTTTTGCTATATCTTTGTAGATTTTTTTGGTTAATTTTGCGGTATCGGGTGAGAACGTTTCCGTATCGTGCAGAATTGTTCTTGAAAGTGCGTTTGAAGAATCAAATTTGCAGTTTTCAATCAAGTTTTTCATAGCATCCGTTACGGTTTTTTCCGTAGCTTTTGCCGGATTTTCAATTTTATTTAATTTGAGTTTTGTAATTGTTCTGTCCAGTTCGGAATTTTTCAAGGACATTGAGTTCATATATTTATCAAAGTCAAAATGTCCGTCGCAAGAGTCTTTAATAGTATCAATACGCTGGAGAGTCCTTGAGATACGGCTTGCGCGGATGTCTTCCGGTTTGTCGAGAATTTCTTTCAGCAATTCTTGAACGTCGGGGTCTTTTTCTTTGGCAAGAGCTGCTTTCAAAATTGTATCAGTTTTTTTGTAGAGGGTTTGGAGAGTTTTTTCATCACTTGTCTTGTCGATTGCGTCTATCGGAACATCTTTGAACATTTCTCTCAGACGGTTTTCGTTGCTGATAAGCACTTTTGCACGTTTTGAATAGAATGCAAGACCGTTTCCGTTAATTTTTAATTTTTTAGCATCTGATATGTAATCATCAATTTGTTTGTTAATTAAACGGGCAATTGTCGGATTGTCAAGGGTACGTTTGCCGACTCTTATTTTGCCGGTTTCAAGGAATGTATCGGCGACTTGCTGCAGTTGTTTTTCAGCTTTTTCGTCAACCATTGTTTTTACAAGTTCATTATATTCTTTGCGTTCTTTTCGAATTTTGCCGAAACCTTCGCTGAAACCTTTGAATATTGACGGTTTTTTAACACCTTTTTCTTTTAATGTTTGTTTTGCCTGAGTTTTTAAGTAAGATTTGCCGTTTAAGGTTGATTGGTCTACGTTTATACTTAAGTTCTTTGCGTATTCGGCATTGTTGAATACTTTATCAAGAACTCTGTCAATCGGTTTTTGAGCGCCAAGCTGGAATAATACCGCGAGTACCGCGGATATAGGCTGTCTCATTGCCGTATATAATTTTGTATTTCTTACGTCATCTTTTTGTTCTTTTGTTGCACCCTTGGGAGCTTTTACAAACGGGTTGAAACCTATAAATATCGGGGCGACTAACCCTGTTCCCAGTGCTGTTATCAAAATACCGCCCGCTTCACCTTTCATCCATTCAAGATTTTTCATCTTCTTCAGGATATTTTTTGCAGGAAGCGCATTGGTTATTTCATCAGCAACGGAAATTAAATTGCCCGTAAAATTCGGGGACTTGCTGCGTTTGAGCGGCTGTCCGTATCTTGCTGTCTGCTGTACGCTATAGTTTACTTTTTCTGTTTTCATACCTACTACCTTCTATATATATAGAGTGTTGAACAAAATTAAAATTGCTATCTCCGCCTCAAATATTAAGTTTTGTAACGATATGTTATCTTTACTTTAATTTGCACAAGCAGAACACGTAATATTAACTTTATTCCCTAATCTTATCCCAAAAGTGGTGATACATTAATTATACATCGTCAACAGCGTTGTCAAGCACCACTTGCAAAAAAAACTGAAAGGTATAAAATATTATAATAAGGAATTGGAAAATATGTTTAAAAATAAATTTATATCAGCGATAAAGGGCTTTTTAACAAATGCCGATACAATAAAAATCGCATCTTTAATAGGATTTACATGTCTTATGACGGCTGTCATTGCGTCTCAGAATTACTTTTTTCAGAATATTATAGAAAACGGTATAAGCAAGCGCGATATTATTGCGCAAAAGACTTTGACGGTTGTTGATGTTAAGCGTACCGAGCAGCACAGAAAAGAGGTTGCATCTAAAGTTGAGCCTGTCCTGACCTCAGCCGAGGATGAATTTATCAAGACAAACCTTGTTACTATGGAAAATTCCATTGTACAGATAAGGAAAAAAAATATCTCTGACGCGGTTAAAATGGAGGAATTGAACACTTTACTGGATCTTTCCGGCAACCCGCGAAAGGAATTCATCACAACATTCCTTTTAAAATCCGATGACGCAAGCCTTCATGAGGTCTTTGACAAAGCGAACATGACACTTGATAAGATTTTGCGTGTGGGAATCAGCGAAAGTGATTATGAAAATAATGACATACATCTTTTAGTCGTGAATAATATGGCGGCGAATGTTTCAAGACGCCAGATTTCCATAATCAGTGCGCTTTTGGAACAGGTAATTGTGCCAAATCTTGTGGTGGATGAATTCGCAACCGAAATCGCCCGTAAAAATGCCATGAATTCGGTTAAACCTTACGAAATAATTTTCCAAAAAGGCGATAAAATTCTGTTTGAAGGTGAACCTGTAACCCGTTTAAAGCGTGATGCTTTAAGACAAGCGGGGTATAACGTTTATGAACTTAACTGGCAGGGGCTTTCAGCGATTTATGTACTGGTATTTTTAGCAACAATCCTGTTTTTAGGGTATATGAAGTTTTTCGAAAAGAAATTTTTGGAAAGCAGTTATCTCGCAATATCAGCCGTTTTGTCGGTAATTATCGCGTTAATTGTTGCGGTTATCCCGACCGGATTTTCGCCTTATATACTGCCGATTCCGGCGTATATGATTATGATGTCGATATTTTTGAATCCGAGGGTCGCGTGTATTGCGACGGTTATTATGTCAGCGGTTCTTGCCGCCGGTGCGCAGTATGATATTCAGTGGCTTATAACCTTTATCCTGCTTGCTGTTGTGTCCATGCTCGCAATTTCTCAAATCAGATATTCCAGAAGGTTTGATTTAATTAAAACAGGATTTAATATTTCTATCGCAGGGATTGTAATACTTTTGAGCATTTATCTTCTCGAAAAATGTCTTATTGACGTAAGTAATATTTTAATTGTCCAGAACTGCGTATTTTTGTTCTTTAACGGAATATTAAGTTCTATAATCGCTCTCGGGCTTTTCCCGATATTTGAAAGCGGGTTTAAGATAATAACGCCGTACGGTCTGGCGGAGCTTGCGGATCACAACCAGCCGCTTTTAAAGCGTCTGCAGTTTGAAGCTCCCGGGACATATCACCACAGTCTTATGGTGTCCAACCTCTGTGAAGCTGCCGCAGAAGCTATCGGCGCAAACCCGATTCTGGCACGTGTCGGCGCGTTTTATCATGATATAGGTAAATTGAAACGTCCGCTGTTTTTCGTGGAAAACCAGTCTTATTTCGGGATTGAAAACCCGCACACCAAACTAAATCCCAGGTTAAGCAAAATGGTTATCACAGCGCACCCCAAAGACGGTGTGGAACTCGCTAAAGAATACGGGCTTCCGCCGGTTATTCATAATTTTATTTTGCAGCACCACGGTGAGGGGCTTGCAAGCTATTTTTACAATCAGGCTGTGCAGGAGGAAGGTATTGAAAACGTTAAGGAAGAACAGTTCCGTTACACGGGTCCAAAACCCAACACCAAAGAAACCGCTATTCTTATGATTGCCGACGCGGTTGAGTCTGCGGTACGGTCTTTGAAAAATCCCACTCCCGAAGAAATCGAAAGTATTATTGATAAAATTATCGTGGAAAGACTTAATGATACTCAGCTTGCGGACAGCCCTTTGACGCTTCACGATTTGAAGGTTATTGCCGCTACTTTCAGCAGAATCTTAAGAGGCATGCAGCACAACAGAATTAAATATCAGGAAAATCTCGCGGAAGAATTCGGCAAAAATAAAATTGTCATGCCAAATAAAATTCTTGATGAAGATTTGGAAAATAAGATTAAGCAGCTGGAAAACCGCTCTGATGACACTAATGACGACAAAAAAGATGAAAATTAACGTTTTTACCGAAAATATCGCGGATGATTTTGAAATTAATGAAAAAAAATTCATTGATATCATCAAAAAAGTGCTGAAATTTTATCTGGCGGAAATTCTTGATAAATCCTGCCTTGCGGGGTTTGATTTTAAGACGATTTCGTTTGACATTCTTTATTGTAAAAGCGACAAAACCCATGAAATTAACCGTGAATACAGAAACAAGGATTATCCCGCGGATATAATTACTTTTGCGATTTTTGCGGATAGTGAGGACAAATTTATTTTTGACGGGGAAATTAACCTCGGGGAAATCATTATTGCGCTCGACAAGGTTCGGGATGAAGCCGAAAAAAAGGGCACGACGTTTGATTATGAGCTTGCGTTTTTAATAAGCCACGGCATAATGCATCTTCTGGGATTTGACCATCAGACGGATGAGGATTATAATTTTGTTGTGGGATTGCAGAATAAAGCGCTGGAAGGTGTGTATGACAAAATATAAGGCTCAGGGGTTCTCAAATACTTTCAAAAACGCAAGAAAGGGTTTGCGGCTTGTTTTGAAAAGCGAAATTAATATAAGGGTTCATTTTTGCGCCGCGCTTTTAATTCTTTTGCTGGCTGTGTTTTTGGGATTTTCAGTCACAAAGATTTGCGTTTTATTGCTGACTATTTCCGCGGTAATCTGTGCGGAGATGGTGAATTCTGCTATTGAATTTTCGCTCGACGCGGTATTTCATAACAAATATTCCAAACTCGTCGGAATGGCAAAGGATATTTCAGCAGGCGCCGTAATGTTTACGACGTTTGTTGCAATAGCCGTGGGGCTTTTGTTATTTGTTCCGGCTATTTTTGATCTGATATTTTAATCTTTCGGGGTTTTTTGTTAAAAGTTACTAAGATACTAAGGCAGTAATATACTAAGGATTTACTCGTCCTCCCGCACTTGGCAAATCAGGTCATCTTTGATTTTGCCTGTTTCCACAGAACGTCAAATTCTTCAAATGTATATTCACATAACGGCTTTTGGGCAAGTTCTTCCATTTTGCGGAAACGTTTTTCGAATTTTTTATTTGCTCTTAAAAGCGCCTGTTCAGCATCAATTTTGTTCCAGCGGGCAAGATTGACCACGGCAAACAAAATATCGCCCAATTCATCCTCCATATGGTCTTTGTCATTGCTTTGGCAGGCTTCTTTGAATTCGTCAAATTCTGAGAATATGCATTCATAAAGCGATTTTTCGTCCGGCCACTCAAATCCCTGCTTCACTGCGCGTTTGCTGATTTTTTGGGCGCTCATCAGTGCGGATTGTGCTTTTGAAATCCCGTCCATTGCGGATTTGCGGTGGGGTTTTTCTTCCGCCTTTAATTTATCCCAGTTATCAAGAATTTCGTCGGTGGAATTTACTTTTGTATGCCCGAAAACGTGCGGATGGCGGTGGATTAATTTATCCTTAATCCCCTTTGCAACGTCTTCTATTGTGAACGCGCCTTCTTCAGAGGCGATTTGAGAATGCAGAACTACCTGCAGCAAAACGTCGCCCAGCTCCTCTTTTAAATGAGTCATATCATTGTCGTCAATGGCGTCGACTGCTTCATAAGCTTCCTCAAGCATATTCGGTCGCAGTGTTGCGTGGGTTTGTTCTCTGTCCCAGCTGCACCCGTCAGGCGCCCGCAATCGCCTTATTACCTCTATTAATCCTTCTAAATTCTCATATCCCATATTCAAATTCTATCACAAACTCCAACTAAAGTTTATATTCTTTTTTGAAAATTACATCAAAAGGTGGATTTCATATCCGCTTAGTATGTTATTCTTAGTATGTGAATAGTGAAGAGAGAGGTATACATTTATGGCAATAATTGCAAAGATTGGTCAGGTTTTAAACACCCCAATTACTATCGGAAAGACAGTAAATCATTCATCAAACCCGTTTGCGGCATCTACTTTCAAAGGAAATGTTTTGACCGCTGACGTATTTGAAACTAAAACCCCAAAACCGTCTATGAAAGACAAATTAAAATTGAGCGCATTCGTAGGTTCTATCGGTGATGCGTTCCCGACTTTCCGTAAAGGTATTGAATCAGTCGTTGCATTCGGCGGCAGAATGAAAGAAGGTTTTTCTTCCGCAATCAATAAAATTAACGAAATAGGCTCTATGGAAATTTCAATTGATTTCGCAGGTGCCGGCCGTGCCATAAAATCAGGTTTTGCTTCAATGGCGGATAATTACAGTGTACAAAAACTCAGAAAACAAGACGTTGCGTCACTTGAAGCAATGTGGAAAGAGTTATCAGGTTTGAATATTGCAGCATAGAGGAGGATACAAAATGAAAGATAACAAAAACAGAAAAATCAGAAATATTATTGAAGCTTTATGCTTGCATTCAGATGCTGATTCAATCAGAGTATTGGAAGAAATGGGTACAAATTCTTCTGACGATGAAATCAGAGAGTTAACTGCCCGCGCACTGGTCAGAAAAAATAACCACGATTCTCTCGCGGTCACTATTACAAACAAAGGCAAAGGCATCAACGATATGTCCACAGTTGTTGCAATGAGTACTATAAACGAGCTTCTGGCTCTTGATAATAAAGAAGAAGCAATCAAAATTTTAACTGATACCGTTGAAATGCATTCAGACGAAGAAGTCAGAGAAAATGCACGCTCGGTAAAAGCTTTAATGGCGTTAAGTTAAATTTTTCATATAGCAACTCCAAAAGGCATCCGTAACTTCTGTTGCGGATGTTTTTTTGATTGAATTTACCCCGCAGTCACCTCAGGATGACTGAGTGCTGTCCCGGTGCCCGCGCATAAAAAAAGTCTTGAATTTGCTTCAAGACTTAATAAACCACATTTACTTTTCTAATTATTGCTCAACACCAATCTGAATGTCGCTAAATTTTTTATTGAAAGCATAGCGTGTTTGTTATGCTGTTCTTCCGCTATATTAAAGATACGGATGATGCGCTGAATTTCTTCCAGATCTTTTCTCGTTTCAATTTTGTAAACGTTTTTAATCGGATCTGACACCACTGACATCATTGTATTTAATTCTTGTTCTTTCATTGAGTTATCCTCTTTCCAACCTGTATATTTATATAAAGATTTTTGCGGCGGGAAAATTGCTTTTTTATCTTTTGCAGGTGTAACATTTGTTAACATTTTCGGATAAGCCTTTTATCGGATGCCGGTCAGCTCTTTGAGCGCTCTGCGGTGCCAGTACATAATTTTTTCTTTGTATTTGAAGTCTTTTTCTTCATCAAAATCTTCTTCAAACTCAAAAAATTCCCTGATAATTTCTGACCATTTCCATTTTTCAAGGTATCTCCAGACAAGAAGTCTGCGGTATTCCCATTTTTTGATGCGCGCAATTTCGTGTTTTATTTCGTTGTGTGCAGGCAAAAGCCAGGCTTTATATTCGTCTATCTTTTTGTTGATTTTTTCAAGCTTTATTACGTAATTTTCTTCTTCGCTTACGGTTTTTTTGCCTCCTGTCGTAACTTTCGGTTCCTCAAAATTCGGACTTTTCAGGACGCTTATGCGTTCCTTAATTTTTTCTTTTTGCTTCAAAAGATAATCCAGTTCTTTTACTATCTCCGTGTAATCGTTAAGCCTCTCTGTTGTTATTGTCATCTTAATCCCCATTTTCTGCCAAGTTCTTTAAAGCTTTCCGGCATCGGAACGCCTTTGTAATTTTTGTATTCCGCAAGAAGTTTTTTTGTTTCCTCAAGCTCGCGTTTGGCACGCTCGTTTATTTTTTCCTGTTCGGTTTGCTTCGGATCTTTGTATTTGCCGTTCATAATCCCTATCCGGCAATTCAGCATCGTTTCAAAATCTATTCCGATTGTACCGATTCGTCGTAATCTGTCGGCTTTCCGGCATAATTCTTTGTATGAATCCATATCAAAATTCGTTTCATTCAGGTAAAGCCGTATTTTTTCATCCGTACGCTTGCTTTTTGCTTCGCCTGTAAGCTTTATAAGGTGCGGACAAAGTTTTGTGTATTCTTTCAGCATTTCGGATTTTAGGTCGTTGAATTTGCTCTTTACTGCTGAATTGTTATGATTTTTAATATCAAAATTATTATCCTGCGCATAGTCGTTATCGTTTTTAACACTATTATTCATATCATTGATATTATTTTTAATATCATTTATGACTTTTATGTCAGGTTTGTTATTAATTTCCATATCATTATTAATACAATCATTATGATTTTTAATATCAAAATCATTTTGTTGATTTTTATCCTTATCTATATCCTTATTTTTATCTTTATTCTTATTTTTATTTTTATCCTTATTTTTAACAGTTTCAAAAGGGTTTAATAAGAGTTTATGTTTTTCAAGGCATCGAAGTACGCCTTTATGCACGCTGTTACGCGGTTTTAGCCCGTTAATATCCACCCCGTACTGAAGCTTAATAAAGTCCTCAATGATGATTTTATTTTCGTCAAAAAATTTTATCATTTTAATATTTTCAAAATCTTCTTTTGTAACTTCTTCGTTAAAACAGTTGCGCAGATTTCTGTATGAAATTTCATAAACACCCGCACAGTCACAGTTGTCAAAAATGTATTTTAAAAGCAGCTTTTTTTTAATGGACAGATCCAGATACCAGTCTTTGTTCCAGATTTCAGTGTCCGTAAGTCGTTTAACCATTTTGTTTCCTTTCCGTTATGCAAGCTTCAAATTCTTCAAATGTTATTAGTTTTTTTCTATAAAGCTCCTCAATCTCCGTTCGCGAAAAAAGCCCGTCAAACACGAGTTTTTCAAGCTCATTTGAAAAATTATTGCTGTCAAGTCGTAAAAAATTATCTTCTGATGCCATTTTTGAATTTTTTATACCAGAAATCGAGTGTGCCTTTTTGTTCAATAAGTTTTATATCAGCCTCTGCCAGCATAAATGCCGGTATATTAACTTTGTCTTTGTTAATTTCTTCGTAGTAGCCGATTAAGTTTTTTTTGAGAATTTCTTTTTTGTTTTCTTTTGTAAACATATACTTCTCCTTTTTAAAAGAAATGGGCGCTTGTCACGCCCTTTGGAGTTGGGAATTTGTAAATCGTTTGTAAATTTTTTTTCAACAAATATATCCGGTTGGGTGATAGCCGACTGTATTTGTTGTATTATAATGTTGTTGGAATTTGACAGTCTGCCGCGGTTTCAAGACAAGTGCGACAGCCGTATTATTTTTTATTACAAACTCAGTATAACATATTTGTAGATAAAAGTCAACAGTTATGTAGATAAAGTCCACAAGAATTTTAATCGAAGGTGAAAAATGAAATACAGCAAGCTTTTAGATACTTTACAAAATTTAATAGGATTCAGACCGAAGCAGGCTGACCTGTGTGAAATTTTGCAGTTGAAAAAGGGAGCAATGTCAGCCCGAGCAACGCGTGACAGCGAATTTTCTCAGGATGAAATAGCACTTCTAGAGGCGCATTACGGTATAGATTTGTTGACTGATTGTGTTGAATTGGAATATATCAAGATAAATCCTTCTTGCGGCAAGGGAACGGTAGTACTGGACGAGGCGGATGTAACGCCGGTGAGGATAGGGAAAGAAATTATCCGCGATTTATGGAAAATTCCGCATCCTTCTGATTTAAAGCTTTTCAGGGCATCAGGCGACAGTATGGAACCTGTTATAGAGGACGGAAATATTTTGCTTGTGGACACTTCGCGCAGGGATTTTAATAACGGCGGAATATTTGTATTGACAATAAATAACGAGTGGTTTGTAAAGCGTTTGAGATTAAGGGTTACCGGTGAATTGGACATAATTTCCGATAATCAAAAATATCCGATGGAAACCTTGAAGCCCGAAAGTGACGTGGAAATTTCCATTGTCGGCAGGGTTATCAAGAATCTTTCCCGCGGTCTGTAATGCTGTCGATACCTAAAGTGAATAAGGGAATAATAAGTTATTTCTAAAATTAATCTGAGCGGGATGACCTGTAGGGATGTCCAGCATCCGGTATCCTGCCTTTGGCAGAGCTGGATTTTTCTAAGATTGCTTTTTATATAACACTTATTCCCCAAAAAAATTCAGTATGACGCAAGACATGTCATCCTGAGGCTTCGAAGGATCTCTTTGCCCCTCACCCCAAACCCCGCGGGAGGGGACAGTAATTAGATCCCGCAACAAGTGCGGGATGACGAATTAAGCAAATCCTTAGTATTTTAATAACTTTATCGAGATTCTTCGCTGGCGCTCAGAATGACACTGCAGAGATCCCGCAATACCTGCCGGCTACGCCGACGGCTGCAGGCTCACACAACTCGTTCCTGTTCGCTTTGCAAAGTGCGGGATGACGAATTAAGTGAATTTTTAGTATCTTAGTAACTTTATCCTAGTATCTGAACCCGTCTTGTTTCATGCGGTCAATAACTTCATGAAGTTGTTCGTCAGAGCAAACATAAGACAGTCTGAAAAATCCCTCGCCGCAGTTTCCGAAAGCATTTCCCGGAACAACTACAATGCCGGACGTTTTCAATAAATCTTCACAAAACTCAAATGAGGTTTTGTATTTTCTCGGAATGGGCATCCAGAGATAAAAGGTTGTATGCGGAACATTTGACATATCCCAGCCGAGTTCGGTGAAGCCTTTGACCATAATCTCCTGTTTGCGTTTGTAGCCGAGGTTTCCTTCTTTTATGTAGTCGTCCCCCTCTTTGGAATTCAAAATTTCCGCGCAAGCTTTTTGAAGCGCTTTGAAAATTCCGTTATCAATAGTGGATTTGCCTTTGCCCAGACGCTGAACAACAAATTCGTTTCCGCAAACCCAGCCCAGACGCCAGCCCGTAACTGCGTAAGGTTTTGAAAAGCTGTGAAATTCAACAGCTATATCTTTTGCACCCTCAATTTCAAACACGCTGAACGGTTTTTCATCTTCGCTGAAATATAAATCCGAATATGCTAAATCAGATATCAAAAGGATTTTATGTTTTTTGCAGAAATCAACTGCGGATTTTACGTAATCCTTTGTAGCGCTGACACCGAGCGGATTATTCGGATAATTTATAATAAGCGCTTTCAAATTTTCAGGATTGTGTCCTGTTTTTATGAAATTGTCCCATACCTTGTCCAAATCAGGCATATAATGGTTTTCGGCAGTCAAAGGAATAGGATAAGCCTCGCCTCCGGCACACTGAATAAACTGTAAATATGAAGCGTAGCAAGGATCCGGAACCATTATTATGTCTTTATCCGTGTCTTTTTGGGTTATCAAAAATCTTATTAAATTTGCAATACCTTCTTTTGAGCCGACGAGCGAATAAATTTCTTTATCCGGGTCAAGTTCAACGCCGAAGCGGTTTTTCATTCTTTGCGCTACTGCTTTTCTATAGTAATCCTCGCCTTTTGGGGTGGAATAGGTGTGAATTCCGTCCTCGTCAAGGATTTGTTTAAGTCTTTCGACAAGTGCTTTTGGCGGGTTTGCTGTCGGCGCTCCCATTGAAAGCGAAATCGGCGCCCTGTTTTTGGCAATCAATTCCGGCTTCAGTCGTGCGGTTTCTTCTTTCAGCTTAAACATAATATATGTGTCAAGTGACATTACGTCTTTGTTAAACAAATTCTCTTTAAAATTACTCATCATCATTTTCCCTCCGTCATTTTCATAGGCCCTTCCAAAGACGCCGTAACAAACTGTTTTGTATAATCGTTATCCTGCCTCAGCATCTCATCGGGCGTGCCTTCAAAAACTATTTTGCCGTTATACAGCATAACAACCCTGTCCGCTGTCCTCGTAATGGTGGACATCTGGTGTGTTACAACAATTGACGCGGCGCTGGTTTCTTCTTTTAACCTGACAATATAATTTTCAATTAAAGTGGAAGATATGGGGTCTAAGCCTGCTGTCGGCTCGTCATAAAGTATTGTATTAGGTTCTGTAACAATTGCGCGGGCAAAGCTGACGCGTTTTTGCATACCGCCGGAAAGCTCTGACGGGTAAAGGTTTTCGATTCCCTTTAACCCCACAAGTTCAAGTTTTTGCGCAACAATTTGTTTTATCTCGTCTTCCGTGTATTTTTTTCTTAAATCACGTCTTTCATGCAGCGCAAACGCAATGTTATCAGCTACGTCCAGTGAATCAAACAGGGCGGAATACTGAAATACCATTGCGATATCGCCTTTTGAGGTAATAATTTCACCGGAATCTTTTTCCAAAAGCCCTGAAATCAGCTTTAAAATGGTACTTTTGCCGGAGCCTGAAAACCCGACAATCGCAAGAGTTTCTCTGTCGTTGACCTTAAATGAAACATTGTCTATGACCGTTTTATCACCGAATTTTTTAACTAAATTTTTAACTTCAATACTCATTTTTTATACCCTTAAAAGAAAAATGCCACCGCAAAAATCATATCCCAGATAACAATTGCCACAAATGACCATACAACGGCTTTTGTGGTTGCGAGTCCGACGCCTTTGGCTCCGCCCGAGGCGTGATATCCGCACGAGCAGCTTATAAGCGCGATTGTTCCGCCGAAAAATACCGCCTTAAGTAAGCTTACCCATAAATCTTTCATGTAAATTCCGAGCCAGGCCGAATCAAAATATGCCCTGTAGCTCAATCCGGCAAACAAATCCGACGTTACGGCTCCCGCCAAAACCCCGACTGCCGCCGCAATTATGGTTACAAAAGGCATCATGATTATTCCTGACAATACCCTCGGCACAAATAAATAGCTTACGGGGTCGACTTTTAATACTCTGATTGCGTCAATTTGTTCCGTAACTCGCATTGTGGCGATTTCGGAGGCAATAGAGGAGCCTATCATGGATATTATTGCAAAGCCCGACATTATAACGGCGACTTCTCTCACTATCAAAATTGACATCATCATGCCGATAAAATTTCCGCCGCCCTGTTTAACCATTTCGAGTGCAACCTGCGACGCAACAATAACAGACGTCATTCCGACAATCGTAAGCGTTATGGGAAGTGAACTTACACCAAATCTTGAACATTGATAAACAAGTTCTTTCCGGTCAATTCCGCCTTTTATCAGGGCTTTGATAAGCTGAATTCCGTTTTCGGTAATTTTGCCAAGAGTATCCACAAACTCGTAAAAGGTGTCGTATACCCCTGTAAAAATCTTGTATGTGGCGGATTGTTTCAGATATTTTTGTAAAGTCCCCATACAAAGAATTATACTAAAAAATCGGGTGTGTTGTCAATTTGGTTGCGCTTTGCCGCAAATATTCCGTAAGCTCCCGCATTGAATAGATATTTTTTACCACAAAAAATTTTTTGTCCGTAACTTTTTTGACGTAATCAAGGTTTTTTCCGTCGAGAAAATCCTCACTGTAAGCTCTGAGCATGACGGACGGGATAACGACAAAATCAGCCTCCAGATTTTGCACGGTTTTGATTAAATCTTTGCTTGTAATCAGCCCCGCAACCGTTATGTCTTCGCCCCAGTAATCCGATTTTACCGGATGAACCGAGCAGGTGAGGTTAGGAATTTTATTAAGCCTTTGTGCAATTTTGTCTATTGCGTATTTTGCGGCATATGATGTTGCAAACGCAAATTTCACGGGCGTTTTAAGCTTTTCGGGCAGCCTGCATTTTTTAAAATCTTCAATTAAAAGTCTTATTGCACCCACGCCGTCATCAAGCTGTGCGAAATTTCCGTAGTATTTTTTAGGCGGAATATCCATTTCCGCAATCAAAAAGAACTCATCGGAGCAGCATACGCGTTTGTAGCGTGACGCAATGTCAATTGTTTGCAGGGCACATTTTTTGTCAACCCGCCTCAGTCCGTCTTTTCTGAATTGCGTAACCCCGACAGGCACAATTGCCGTGGATAAAACAGTGTTTTTTAATTGCGCAAGATCATCAAGCGTGCGCTCCAGCTCCTTTCCGTCATTTATTCCGGGGCATAAAACAATTTGTGCGTGAAACGGGATTTTGTTTTTTCTGAACCATTTCAAATTCTCCAGAGCCTTGCCGGCATTGGGATTTTGGAGCATTTTACATCTCAAATCCGGATTTGTCGTATGTATTGATACATAAAAAGGTCCCAGATGCAGTCTTTTTATCCGTTCGCGGTCTTTTTCCGTAAAATTTGTAAGCGTAATATATGTGCCTTGCAGATATGAAAGCCTGTAATCATCGTCTTTTACGTACAAAGTTTCCCTCAAACCCTTTGGCTGCTGGTCTACAAAGCAGAAAATGCATTTGTTCAGGCATGGTTTTACTCTGTCAAAAACAGCACTTTCAAAGACTATGCCCAAATCTTCGTCATAATCTTTTTCGATTTCAATTTCTTCAATCCCGCCGGATTTTTTTTTAACCTCAAGGGTCAAAAATTCGGATTTACAGTAAAAATTATAATCAATCATATCGGACATTTTATTTCCGTCGATTGACAAAATTTCGTCACCCGCCGTGATTTCCAGCTCATCTGCAATTGAATTTTTTATAACGCTATTTACTGCTGCCGGCATTTTCTTTTTCCAAACCTTCCAGAATTGTTATGAAATTTGCGTATTCACAGATAGTGTTATCCAGAATTATCCTCTGATAAAAGCTTAAGTGATTGTATTCATCGTCAATTGCCGCTTCCGCATTGAATTTGTGCTGCATTGCAAGTGATTTGATACGGAAAAACAAATCAGCACATTCGTCTTTGGACAAAAAAGAGGCACAGGAAAGTTTTATTCTGGCATTTGTCAAAAATTGCACCGGATTTTCGCTTAAGTTTTCCAGAATAAGCCGTCTGAGCTCCTCCAGCCCGTTTTTGGTTATTGTATAAAAAACAGAAAGCTTTCCGCCGTCGGACATCATTTTTCGGGAAGTCAGACAGCCCTGTTTTTCCAGACGCACCAGCGCCGGTTTTATCGCTCCGATGCTGGGTTTCGAAAATGCGCCGAAATTCTCAAATATGAATTTTTGCACCGAATACATTGTTAATTCACGCTTTGACAGCACATATAATATCATTAGTTCTATCATAAATCTATTATACCACAGTGCCTGACGCACGACAAGTACAGAATGACGTTCAAGGCAGGTATACCTAAAGGGAATAAGGTAATAAGGGAATAAGGGAATAAGTTATTTCTAAAATTAATCTGAACGGGATGACCTGTGGGGATGTCCAGCATCCGGTATCCTGCCTTTGGCAGAGCGGGATTTTTCCAAGATTGCTTTTTATATAACACTTATTCCCCAAAAAATTCAGTATGACACGAGATATGTCATCCTGAGGCTTTAGCCGAAGGATCTCTTTGCCCCTCACCCCAAACCCCGCGGGAGGGGACAGTAATTAGATCCCGCAACAAGTGCGGGATGACGAATTAAGCAAATCCTTAGTATTTTAATAACTTTATCGAGATTCTTCGCTGGCGCTCAGAATGACGGAGTGTTGCCCTACCTCATCGCCTCTACCTCTGGGAGAGGGTAGAATTTCTTAACGAGCATTTGCGAGTTTAGAAATTCGGGTGAGGGGGCTAAGATCCCGCAACAAGTGCGGGATGACAAATTGACATTGTTAGGTTGGGCATATGTGAATAAGGTAATAATAAGTTATTTCTAAAATTAATCTGAGCGGATATTTTCAATATCAACTTTATATAACACTTATTCCCTTATTCACTTATTCCCCTTTAAAAACGCAGGTCGGATTATCTGACAGTAATCCCATAACTATATTTTATTAACTCTTTTTTTGAGTCTGGCGCCGTAGGTTTCGTGTACGTCGACAATCGACATAAACGCATTGGGGTCAATTTCGCGGACAATTTCTTTCATTTTGGACATTTCAAGACGGGAAATAATACAGTAAATCATTGTTTTATCGACTTTTGAATAGCCGCCCTGCCCGTATATATAAGTAATTCCGATATCAAGCTTTTCAATAAGCGTTTGCCCGATTTCATAGGATTTGTCGCTGATAATTCTGACGGATTTGGAGCTGTTAAGCCCTTCAATAACAATATCAATAACCTTAAACGCTATAAAATAGGTGAGCATTGAATACATTGCTTTTCCCCAGCCGAAAACAAGTCCCGCCCCGCAATAGATGAATATATTCATCCCCATAATGAATTCACCGACCGAAAACCCCCATTTTTTGGATAAAACAAGCGAAAGGATTTCAGTTCCGTCAAGCGAGCCTTCGTTTTTAAGGATTATGCCGACTCCGGTGCCGAGGATTATCCCGCCGAATACCGTTGCCAGAAGCAAATCCTCCGTTGCCTGATGCCCGTGGAATACGTTCAGTGCCAGCGAAAACATTATAATCGCATAAAATGTCTGCAGTACAAATTTTTTCCCCATTTTAGTAAATGCAAGACAGATAAAAGGAAAGTTAATCAAAACAACGAGCAAGCCCAGATTAATTTTTGTCAGGTAAGTCGCAATCATTGAAATACCGATGACACCGCCGTCAATAATGTTATTCGGCAGCAAAAATCCTTCGATTGCCGCTGCAGCAATAAATGCTCCGATTGTTAAAAAAAGCATCTTTCGGATTATCAATAATATTCTGAATTTCAATGGAATGGTTTTTGTGTGCATATTATTTTTTCTTAATTGTTATAAAGTTATTTATTTTAAAAACAGTTTTTTCTTCATCGGCGGGTTTGACTCCGAGAATATTTTCGAGATCGGTTTTAAGGGTTACAAGATCCTCGTATCTTTTCAAAGTCCCGTCAATACAAACTGACACATCGCCGGTTTCTTCCGACACAACAAGGCAGGCAGCGTCGCTGACTTCGGACATTCCGATTGCGGCACGGTGGCGGGTTCCGTATTTCCAGCTCAATTTCGGGTCCTCGGTGAGCGGCAGAAGAACACCGGCTGAGATAATTTTGTCACCGTTAATCACAACCGCACCGTCATGCAGCGGAGTATTGGGGTGGAAAATCGTCAGCAAAAGTTCCGTTGAAACATCCGCGTTCAATTCTGTTCCCACATCATAATATGTGTTGCTTAAATCGTCCTGAAATACAATCAAGGCGCCTGTGTGAGATTTGGAAAAATATTTTACCGCCTCTATAATCTCTTTTACAACGTCAATTCGCTTGCTGTCATTTTTTTTGGAGCTTGAGAAAAGTTTGTTGATAAAATCAACCTGTCCCAAAAATCCCAAAAGCCGTCTTAATTCCGGCTGGAATATTACGATTAAACTCAATGATACAAGGGTTACGACAGATTTTAAGAAAACGCCGATTATCTTGAGGTCAAATCTTATTAATATTTCGCTGAAAATCCATAAAAATACAAGGAAAAATGCGCCTTTTACAAACTTTTCGGACTGGGTGTTTTTGATGAATTTTTTATAAAAAAGCCATAAAATCGCAATTATAACGCAGATTTCAGCCAGATTAGTCCAGTTAAAAGCCAGATCCATAGGCGCTATTAAACTTTGAAAAAATGCTGAAATTTCCGATATCATGCTAACCCATCCAAAATAACATCACGGGATATCAAATCCTCTAACGTCTCTCTATATACTATAATATCAGATTGTGAATTATTTACAAGTACCATACAAGATTTTTGTACGCGATTGTAATTTGATGACATTGAAAAATTATAGGCACCGGTGTTAAACACGCATAAAATGTCGCCTTTTTCGGGATTAGGAAGTTGAATATTTTTTATCAAAATATCGCCGGATTCGCAAAATCTTCCGGCAATTGTTACCGTTTGTAAATTTTCTGAGGAATTTGCTTTATTTGCAATTTGCGCGGAATATTCCGCTCTGTACATTGAGGGGCGCGGGTTGTCCGCCATTCCGCCGTCTACTGCAATGTATTTTGTGCCGCGGGGAACCTGTTTAGAACTTCCGACTGTGTAGAGGGTTACACCGGAGGTGGAAATTATGCTTCTGCCGGGTTCTATGTAAACAACCGGCGGGTCAATCCGGTATTTTTGAATTGCGTTTTCGAGCGCCGTTATAATTACCTCCGCAATTTCATTGACAGAGGGCGGATTGTCGGCGTTTGTATATTTAACGCCAAGCCCGCCGCCAAGGTTGATTTCATCAAGGTTTAGCCCAAATTTTTCTCTCAGGCGGGCGATTTCTTTCACCAGAATTTCAACTTCGTCAAAGTAGATTTTTGTCTCAAAAATCTGGGAGCCGATATGTGCGTGAAGCCCCGTCAATTCAAGGTTTTTGTAATTTTTCAGGATAAGTTCGACAGCATTATCAATCTGCGTCAGGTCAAAACCGAATTTTGAATCAAGATGTCCGGTTTGAATGTATTCGTGGGTGTGGCATTCAATTCCGGGGGTAATCCTCAAGAGGATTTTGACGGTTTTGTTTTTTGAACGGGCAATTTCATTCAGCATTTCAAGCTCGGTAAAATTGTCTGCGGAAATTCTGCCGGTATTCAAATCAATTGCCAGCGAAAGTTCGTCAAATGATTTGTTATTGCCGTTAAAGAGAACTTTTGACATGTCAACGCCGGCTTTGTATACCGTAAACAGCTCGCCGCCGGATACAACGTCAAATCCAAAGCCTTCTTTTGCGATCAATTGCGTGGTTGCGATTGTGCACAGGGCTTTTGACGCATACATCATACGGATTTTCGGGTAAGCTTTGAACGCGGTTTTATACTCCCTGCAAATACTTTCTATAGTAAATTTATCCAGAACATACAAGGGTGTTCCGTATTTTTTGGCAAGTTCAACCGTATCGCATCCGCCGATTTCAAGGTGTCCGAGCGAATTTACAGCCGCGGTCAGGGGTTTTATTGATTGATTTGTCGTCATTTTTATCCTCTTTTTATTTTAGAGTAACAAATTTAGAGGAATTTTTCAAGCACAAATGCAATACAAACAAGTACGGTAAAATAAGTTGTAATGTTTCGCGCAAGATAGAGTCTTAAATAAAAACTCTGAGTTCCCTCTTGTTCAATATGCGCCCAGTTTCCGAGGGGGTAATTCCACCATTTAACCTCCGGCACAAGGCTTTTGTCTTGATTATATACCTCAAGGCTTTTGTATAAAAGAAAAATCAACGGCACTGCCAAAAATGAGATTAAAACCGTGTAAATCTGAGTTAAATAAGCAAAAACCGCCAGAAAAACATAACCTTCCGCATAAAATCCAGCAAGAATTTTCAACGCATCATTTTTATCCGCAAACGAGCATGCCAGAGTTTTTTTGTGGGAACACAAATCCCCGTCGTAATCCAAAATCGTATGTGTGTACAAAAACGCGATTACAAAAGGCGAGACTCCGAGCGACAGGATTAAAACGTCAAGCGAAAAACTTCCTGTCATAACATAATAAACCCCCTCAAACAACAAAGGTCCGTACGTAATCCCGACGGCAAGCTCTCCAAGCCCTATAAATGTGAATTTTGAATAAAAAATTACAAAAACACTTGCAAGAAGTGCAATCAAAACCACGCCCCAACCGGTAAAAAATGTCAATAAAGCCCCGAAGCATACAGCAATAAACAAACACACCAAGCCAGCAATCAGCATCCCCTTATGCGTTACAAGCCCGTCGGTTATGAATTTGCATTTGCAAATCTGGGCTGATTTAAGGTATTTTTCGTCTTTTGACAAAATATTGTAGTCAAAATAATCGTCAAAAATATTTGCCGCAAGGTGTGCAAAACAAACACCTGTAAGCGCGAGAACCCCAAAAACAGCGTTTCCGCCCGAAATCAGGGCGTATACAAATACCGAAAGCCACGACATTACGGTCACAGGCAGCGCAAAAGCTCTTGAACAATTCCACCAGAATTTTAATTTATTCACAATAAAATATTCCCCATTCCTATTACGGATTCATAACTTGCACCGGCTTCAAGGATTTCTTCAGCCGTCAGCCCGAAAAGAGTTATAAGCGCATAAACGTCTTTGTCGCCGTTTTGAAGCATGTCAACGACAGTTTCAACCGCTTCTTCTCTTGAAAGCTTTGAAAATCTGTCATTTATGCCGAGATGTAAACTTCTTTTCTTTGCTTTACCCACAATTTCATCCTTTATATTTGTCAAAAGCCAGAAGAACAGCCCCTATCATGCCTGCGTAATTTCCGGCTATTGCCTTGACTACGCGTGTTGGGGTGGTTACAATTTCTTTGTTTACGGCTTTCGTCAAGGAGTCCGTATCGACAAATTCAGCCATTGAGCCTGAAAGTACAATAACTTCGGGGTCGAAAATATTTGCAAGTCCGATAAGCCCCTCCAGAATATCGTTTTGCCAGCGTTCGTAAATCATTGTCATAACGGCATCATTGAGTTTGTAGCCGCCGATTATATCATAAGTTGTGATATTCGGATTGTGGGAGATTTCTTCGCCCGTTTTTTTAAGCCCCGTACCCGACGCATAAGTTTCAAAACAATCCCAAGACCCGCAGGTGCATTTTCTCTGACGGTCGGTGCGCATTTTAAAGTGCATTTCACCGGCGGCACCGTTTTGACCTTTTAAAAGTTTTCCGTCGATAATAATCCCGCCGCCTACACCTGTTCCGAGTGTCAGCATAATATTATGCGGGCAGCCTTTAGACGCGCCGGTTTTATATTCTGCCCAGGCAGCGCAGTTAGCGTCATTTTCCAAAAATACAGGCTTGATACTCAAACTTTGAAAATCAGTTGTCGGGTATTCTTTTGCAATATTTCCGGTTGAGCCTAAAATTCGCGTATTGTCGTTATTTACGGCTCCGCATGTGGAAATTGCAATCAAATCAACATCTTTTTCAACTTTGTGAATCAAATTTTTTAAGGTTAAAATTATACCTTCATATTTTTTAGGCGTTTCGATTTTATTTACGTGCGTAAGGATTTCGCCGTTTTCGTCCAAAATTGCCGAATAGATTTTCGTGCCGCCTATGTCAATCGCAAAAGCTTTTTTCATTTGTTCCCCCTTTGTACAAATCGTTTTGTAATGAGCTGGGGACGTGTGATTGCAGAACCTATTACAACGGCGTGAGCACCGAGTGAAAATGCTCTGTCAACCTCCTCCGGCTCCCATATTCTTCCCTCAAGAAATACCGGCACGTCAACGGATTTTACGAGTTTTTCCAGAAGCGGAAAATCAGGTCCCTGTGGTGAATCTTTTGATTCAAGCGTGTATCCGGCAAGGGTTGTGGATAAAATATCAGCTCCGAGTTTTGCAGCCTCAATCCCTTCCTCAACCGTTGCAATATCTGCCATTGCAACTCTTTTATTAATATGAATATACTTAATCATTTCACCGAGAGAATTTTTATTCGGCCGCGGTCTTTGAGTTCCGTCAAACGCAATAATGTCCGCTCCGGCTTCGATGAGTGCTATTACATCCTTTAATTCGGGCGTGATATAGACGATTTCTTTATAATTCGCGGGGATAATGTCGGGTTTTGTAATCCCTATCACCGGAACATCAAAAAGTGTTTTTGCATTTTTGACATCTCTTGTACCCGCAACTCTTAAGCCGCCGGCGCCCCCTTTTACAACCGATTTCATCATGGCTGCCATACATTTTTCAAGATATAAAGGCTCGCTCGGCATTGCCTGTACTGAAACCACTACTTTGTTTTTCAAACGATCAATAATATCCATACATTTAATTATATACCAAAAAAACTTTTTGAGGTATAATTATAATAAAGAGAGGTTCTATGAAAAAAAGTTTTGTAAAATATCCTTATCTGACGCGCGATGTAGGGGTTTACACACGCGAAAACGGGCATACGATTGTCCTTGCGCATAAAGAAGGTACGCTCGTAAATTTGAGTACCTGGGTTAAAACGGGTTCCATAAATGAAACCGACGAAAACAACGGTATTTCACATTTTCTGGAGCACTTGATGTTTAAAGGCACCCACAAACACAAGGCGGGTTATTTTGACAGAACTCTCGAGGCTAAAGGCGCTATTGTCAATGCCGCAACGTGGAAAGATTATACTTTTTATTACGTAACACTTCCGAAAGGGGAAAACTGCCGTGATTTGAACCTCGCGATCGAACTTCATGCTGATATGATGCTCGATCCTGTTCTGCCGGAAGAAGAAATCGGCGCTCCGTTTGATTTGAACGACACGGCGGTTTCGGATAAACGTGAACGCCACGTGGTTATTGAAGAAATCAGGATGAGAAAAGACCAATCCTGGACAAAAGTTTACAATACCTGCAATTTCAATATGTACACAAAACACCCCTATAAGCGCGATGTCATAGGCACACCCGAAATTATATCAAAGGTTACGCGCGATGACATAATGAGTTATTATAAGAATTTCTACACCCCCGAAAATATGACGACCATTGTTGTCGGGGATTTTGACCATGAAGAAATTCTTAAAAAACTGGAAAAAGAATTTGATTTTAAAGGGCGCGAAAACCGTCCCGTACAGATGCATGAGCCGGATTTGCCGGTTGCGGAAACAAAATATGTCGAGCAGACATCGCACATAAATACATCCTATGCTATGTTCGGTTGGCTCGGACCAAAGGCAAGCGATTTGAAAAATACAATCTGCCTTGATTTAATCGGTATAATTTCCGGCGACGGAACAAGCTCAAGACTTTACCGGAATTTAATCGAAAAATTACCCGAGCCGGTGTTTAATATGATAAATTCCGAGCATTACCAGTTCAAAGACGGGGATAACTTCTTTATTCAGGCTAATTTCAAATCCGAAAAAAAGGATGAAGCGCTTGATTTGATTAAAAAAGAGCTTGAAAAGCTTTTGACGGTTGAGATTACGGAAGAAGAACTTTTGAAAGCAAAGAAAAAGACCAAATCAAAATTTGCATATTCTGCGGAAACGGTTTCCGAAATCGGAGAAAATATCGGCTATTATGTAACGGTTTGCGGTGATTTGAAAATTATCGAGCATTATTTGAACGAGCTGGAAAACATTACCACAGGAGATTTGAATAACGCTATAAAAAAATATTTAAACATTAATAATGCCGTTATATCCGTGCTGGTTCCGGAAAGATAAGTTACTAAGATACTAAGAAGTTTTTAGAGTGAGTGAAGTGAGCGGTGTGAGGTTTTATGTCATCCTGAACTGCCCGGGACAGCACTCAGTCATTCTGAGCGCCAGCGAAGAATCTCGATAAAGTTACTAAGATACTAAAAATTCACTTAATTCGTCATCCCGCACTTTGCAAAGCGAACAGGAACGAGTTGTGTGAGCCTGCATCCGTCGGCGTAGACGGTAGGTGTTGCGGGATCTCTGCAGCGTCATTCTGAGCGCCAGCGAAGAATCTCGATAAAGTTATTAAAATACTAAGGATTTACTTAATTCGTCATCCCGCACTTGTTGCGGGATCTAATTACTGCCCTCTCCCGCGGGGTTTGGGGTGAGGGGCAAAGAGATCCTTCGGCTAAAGCCTCAGGATGACATATCTCGCGTCATACTGAATTTTTTGGGGAATAAGTGTTATATAAAAAGCAATCTTAGAAAAATTCCGCTCAGATTAATCTATGATATAACTTATTCCCCTATTACCTTATTCACTTTAGGCAATTGTGCCTGACCTGCATTACAAAGCTCACGAAAAAATCGCATAAAAAAGCGTAGACCCAAAATATTTTCAACCAAACCCGCTAAAGAAAAACTCTTGTCGCAACCCCGAAAAAGTGCCTGGATATCTTGAGCCTACGTATATATGATAACTCTTTTTTGCAAGGTTTTCACCCTCCTTGGGAATTACTTTTTATATAAAATAAATAGCGATTAATGATTAATTCTTTAGAATGATTGAATAAGGGTTGCAATTTTTTTATTTTTATCATAGGATGTGAAATATGCGGAAGTAACTCAATGGTAGAGTCCCTGCCTTCCAAGCAGGTTGTTGCGAGTTCGAATCTCGTCTTCCGCTAATAAAAAAGCCTCAAAGGCTTTTTTATTAGGAATGACATAGATGAGAACTCTATATCGAGTTCGAGCGGTCTGCGAGCTGAGGGCGCAGGAGCTTTCTTTTTTAAGGCGGTAACGCCGACAAAAAGAAAGTCCGAAGACCCGTTAATCGCGAGCAAGACCAAGACAATCCCGTCTTCCGCTAATAAAATAACTCCGTCGGGGGGATTATTTACCCGAAAAACAAAATTATTTTCTGCAAAAAATCAGACTTAAGGAGGTAATAATATGGTAAGTGTACATTCTGTGAATGCAGGTTTTGGAATCGCAACAAAATATTTTAATGCAGACGTTTCAAACGTAAACAAAGTTTTGCCTGCGGCCGTAGATGAATTAACAAGAAGGGCAAATAAGCCCGGACAATTTTTGAGCTGGATTGATTTGCCGAAAGAGCAGCTCAAAAGGGTTGATAAAATTTATGATCTTGTTGCAAAATCCAAAAATCAAACCGATTCAAAAGTATTGACAGTTCTGGGTATAGGCGGGTCAAAGCATCCGGTGGAGCATATGCTTTCAATAAACGGTTTGAATATAAACAAAGACAAAGTTTTGTTCTTTTCTGATGTTGATTCAACGAGTCTTGCAAGGTTTATAAACAGACTTGACAATGATGTAACAAAATCAAATTTTCTTGTAGTGTCAAAATCAGGTTCGACCTTTGAAACAAAAGACGGGATGCTGAGATTCAAGCAATTACTTGAGGATGCCTATATAAACAAAGGTTACGATAAAAATCAGGCAAAAGAGATGGCAGCAAAACATATGATAGCCGTAACCGATAAAAACCCCGCATCAAGCGAATTAAGAAGATTGTCGAATTCCGAGAACTGGGCGGGAGATTTGTTTATACACGACGACGTAGGCGGAAGATTTTCGGCACTGGATGATCATGTTCTTTTTGCGCTGGCAGATGCCGGTATGAAAAAACAGGATATGATAAAAATGTTAAAAGCTGCTCAGGGTATGTCAGAAACAGCGCTTTCCAAAGATTTAAGCAAAAATGACCCGTTAATGCAGGCGGCATTCTGGGTAAATTCAAGGCTCAACGGTATAAGAACAACCGTACATCAATATATGGGTTCACTGTTTGAAGATACCGTAAACTGGCATTCTCAAATGCAGAATGAATCCGTAAAAAATACGCTTAAGCAGATAGCAAAAGTTCCTGATGCAATGCATCACAGCTCGGAAGCACATTTTAATCCGGCAAATAAATACGCATATGCTCTGACCTCTCCGGTTGATCACGGTGCGGCAAGAGAAAACGCTGCAGGTTATATAAACGCGTTAAACAAATCATATTCGCAGTCGGGTCCGTTTTTTAATGAAACCGCAGAAACGGCAGGTTTGGGCTTAAGACCTGATACGGCAGGCGCGCTCACTCAATCGAGAGCGTTCTCAACTGTCTATCAGGAATTGATTGACAAAGCAATGAAACAGGAAAAACTTCCTGACGTCTTGGACAGCGTGCTGCAGCCGCATGTGGAATTTTATAAGAAAAATTTGAAACCTCAGCCGGGAGAACCAGATGTTGTGGTTGCAGGAAGGTTTTCAAAACTTGCATAAAACACCCGCTCAAGAAAGACGCACAGCGGAACACGCATAAAAAACACCCCCTTGAGGGGGTGTTTTTTTTAATGAATTATTTGGCTGATTTAATAGCCTTTATGACGTCATCCGTTATGTCATTTGTGCCGTAGAGCACCACGCCTTTTGCAACAACCATATCATAGCCTTTTAATTTTGCCTGATCAGCTATGATTTTGGAGATTTCATCTTCAAGTTTTTCGAGTTTTGAAGCGTAATCTTTGTCCATTTTATCTCTTTTTTCGGTGAGCTGTTTGCTGTATTTGTTTTGAAGTTCTTCTTTTGCCTTGAGGTCTGTTGTTTTTGCAATTTCTTTATTGGCTTTTTCAAGGAAAGTAAAAAGTTCTTTATTCTTAGCCTGTTGTTCTTTTTTCAGTGATTGAACTTTAGGGGAAGAACCGACTACCTTTTGAACGTCAATAGACGCAACTTCAGTTGCAAAAGCAGGTGCTGAATACAGCCCTATAATTACCGCCGTAATAATTGTTAATGTTTTAATTTTCATAACCACTGTCCTTCCGTCAAATGTATGATTTTTTAGTTTTTGTTCAAATAAATAGGTTAAATTTTCGTTATATTATTTACAAGAATAAAATAATACTCTATAATATTATCAGGTGAACACTTTTTGTGTCAAAAAATAAATTTTTGTTACTAAATTGTAATAAAAATACAAAAAAACTTTATGTCCGTGTTTTATAGTAGGAAAATAACAATTAACCGGACTAAAAATTTAAAAGGTAAGAATATTATATGAAAAAGGTGATTTCAAAAAAGATTTTTCTAAGTACGGCAGTATCGCTGGCTGTTTTATGCTGCGTGCCTCAGAGCGGTTTTGCGCTTGCCCCCGGTGAAATTCCGGCTCAAATTTTGGAGCAAATCCCCGGAGCTCAACATCAATCCGGCGGTAATATCAGACACGAATTTCAGCAGATGCAGGATGAGCGTGAACGCGGCAACGTCAGGTCTGACTACGAGAGATATCAGGAAGAACGTGAACAGGGCGGGACTCAGGGCAGTACGGTAATCAAAGGCGCACCGGAAGGTCAGGGGGATGTTATCCGCGCAAAGGTTGAAGAACTTGAAACCAAAGGCGTTTACGTGAATTCTATTGAAGTCGCACCTTCTGAAATTTTGACACGAGAAGAAATTGAGCCCGTAATTTCAAAATACGCCGGCAAAAACCTTTTTATAACCGATATTCAGGCAATGATTGACGAGATTAACGCGCTTTATGCCAAAAAAGGTTTTGTAACGGCAAAGGCATATCTGCCTGAACAACAGGTTGAAAACGGCGCTATTTATATTGATTTAATCGAAAGCCGCATCGGTAAAGTTACCATAGACGGCAACAGATGGACAAAATCCGATTATATTCTGGACAGAATTCCGGATGAGGAGCATCAGCTTTTTGATATTGTAAAATTAGAAAAAGACGTTCTTGATTTTAACAGATATAACGAGGGCGTAAAGCTTTCCGCAAACCTGAAGGCAGGCGAAAAACCCGGTACAACGGATATTGAACTGTCTGCGGAAGAAAAATTCCCGTTCCACTTAATCGGTGTAATGGATAATGCCGGAAGGTACCAGACAGGTAAATTAAGAGGCGGTCCGATGTTGATTGCTGACAGCTTGTTCGGCTACCGTGACAGAATGAGCTTAGGTTCATACTTCAGCGGCGGTGCAATAAGCCCGTTCTTTGATTATAATATTCCGGTCAACAAATACGACGGCCGTGTAGGTTTCAGCTACGCATCAACATTTGCCAACGTTAAATGGGGTCAATATGCTCCGTTAGGCTTGAAAACCAGATCGTATATTTATTCATTGTACTATTCACAACCGATTAAACGTACTCAAGGTTTTGAACTCAAAGGCTACGGTGCTTTGAATTATAAACGTGTATATACCGGTATGGATATTTTGCAGCAGTTTACCGGAACTTCACAGTTAGGTTTGGATGAAGTTACGAGTGCTGATTTGGGTATCAACCTGAGAAAAGACACTGCACGCGGTATATGGTATTTGAACCAGAACGCATCAATGGCATTCCCGATATTTGACAGCAGATCAAGCTACTTCAAATATTCCGGCGGATTGTTAAGACTGCATGACTTTTCACACGGTGTGTATGCACAGGTCAGAGCAAATTATCAGATAATTCCGAATAACAAAGATATCCCTTACATTGACCAGTTCCAGGCAGGCGGTCTTGTGACGGTCAGAGGTTATTCAGAAGGTCTGTTAATCGGTAAAAACGGTTACTTTACAAGTGCTGACTTAATCTTCCCGCTTTTGCCAAGACAAATTACAAGCCCGAGATCAGGCGAAAAAATACCGTTTTTGGGTAAATACGTTCAAGGTGTAGTATTCGCAGACCATGCCGGAGTATTCCCTGACGCAAGGCATGATTATTATGACGGAAGCTATTTCCTCGCATCAGTCGGTATGGGGTTGAGAGTTCAATTGCCGGGTGATTTGAGCGCAAGACTCTACTGGGGCTATCCGTTGATTAACAACGCTTATGAATATGACAGAAAATACGGGCGTTTCCACTTTGAGTTGACATTAGAACCAAATATTGATAAACTATTAAAGAGCAGGTCCGTTGCAGCGAAAGTTGTACCTCAGGTTCAAAAAGAAGTTGAGGCGGAATATATAAATAATTATGATGACGTAAGACATTATGATTATTTCTTAGACGGCGCAGGCGCTTTGTAAGCTTTTAAATTCATATATATTTATCATAATAGCGATAACTTGAAAAAGTTATCGCTTGTTCCTAAGGAGAGGAAAATGACAAAAGGGATATTTATTACGGCGACAGGTACGGACGTCGGGAAAACATATATTTCAGGACTTCTGGTAAAAAAGATGCGCGAATTCGGACTGAATTGCGGTTACTACAAACCCGTTTTAAGCGGGCTGGCGGACGGACGCCCGGGAGATGTCGATTTTGTTTTGAAAACCGCAAAAACAGATGCCGACCCGTTTGATTTTGTAAGTTTTTCATATGAGCATGCCGTGTCGCCGCATCTTGCCGCAAGAATTGAGGGGAATCCCGTTTGTTTGGATAAAATCAAATTCGATTTTGAAAGGATAAAGCAAGAGTTTGATTATGTTGTGACGGAAGGCGCGGGCGGGATTGCGTGTCCGTTTAAACTCGAGCATGACGAAAAAATTCTCCTGCCCGATGTTATAAAAGCTCTGGGCATGGATATCTTAATCGTTGCACCCGCAGATTTGGGTACGATTAATTCAACTTTTTTGACGGCCGAATATGCCAAAAGCTGCGGCATTAACATAAAAGGCATAATTTTGAATAACTTTGACGAAAATAATATCATGCATGCCGATAACAGGTGTTCCATTGAGAATTTGACGGGTATAAAAGTAATTGCGGCAGTCAAGGCTTGTGCAACAGATTTTGAAATTGAAAAAGACGCATTGTTGAGCGTTTTTGAGGAGATTTAATGAACGAATGGCAGGAAAAGGATTTGAAATATATCTGGCACCCGTGTTCCCAGATGAAAGATTACGAGGATTTGCCGCCTATTGTGATTGACCACGGCAAGGGGTTATATCTTTATGACGTTGACGGCAAAAGCTACGCCGATGTTGTAAGCTCATGGTGGTGTAATCTTCTCGGACACTGCCATCCGAGAATTAACGCTGCCGTAAAATCACAGATTGACCGGCTTGAACATGTTATTTTCGCAAATTTTACTCATAAACCCGTTATAAATTTATGCGAGAAGCTTTCAAAAGTTCTGCCTGCGGGGCTTTGCAAATTCAATTTTACTGATAACGGCTCATCAGCGATTGAGGCGGCAATGAAAGTGAGTTTTCAATACCATTATCAGTCCGGAAACCCGCGGAAAAAACGTTTTATGGCACTATCAGACGCTTATCACGGTGAAACTATCGGCGCGCTTTCTGCAGGCGGTGTGGATTTGTATTCGGAAATTTATAAACCTATGCTGCTTGATATAGTGCGAATTGAGGGTCCTGACTGCTTTAGATGTCTTTACGGCAAATGCCGCGACAACTGTAATTGTGAATGCTTTGAGCATGCGGAAAAAACTTTTGCGCGCTATGGCGGCGAAACCGCTGCAATTCTTGTTGAACCTTTATTGCAAGGGTCTGCGGGTATGAAAATTTATCCTCCTTTGTATTTGAAAAAATTACGCACGATTTGTGACCAATACGGCGTGCTTTTGATTGCTGACGAAATCGCAACCGGCTACGGCAGAACAGGTAAAATGTTTGCGTTCGATCATGCGGGTGCTTCGCCTGATATTATGTGTCTTTCTAAAGGCTTGACCGGCGGATATATGCCTATGGCAATGTTTATTACGACACAAAAGATTTACGACGCATTTTACGCGGATTATAATGAGGGTAAAGCCTTTATGCACAGCCATACCTACAGCGGTAACCCCCTTGCCGCATCCGCTGCGTGTGAGGTCTTGAATATTCTTGATGATGAACAAATTATTCAAAAAGCTAATGATAAGGCGCCTTATTTTAACAAAATTATTAAAGAAAAATTCCTCCCGCTGGAAAATGTCGGCGAAGTTCGATCTATCGGGCTTATCAACGCAATTGAACTGGTTAAAGACAAAAATACAAAAGAACCGTTTGAAAGTGATTTGCGTGTCGGGTATCAAATCTATAAAAAAGCGCTCTCCCGCGGGGTGCTTCTAAGACCCCTGGGCAATGTCATTTATTTTAATCCGCCTTTGATAATCGAAAAGTCTGATATGGATTTTGTAGTTGATGTCGCACTTGAATGCACTGAAGAAGTTACTAAGATACTAAGGCAGTAAGAAGGTTTTGGAGTGAGTTGTGTGAGCCTGCATCCGTCGGCGTAGCCGGTAGGTGTTGCGGGATCTTAGCCCCCTCTCCCCTACCCCTCTCCCGCAGGGAGAGGGGTGCCAAAGGCACTACATCATGTTTGACAATTTTGGTTTACCTATTCAGGTCATTGAGAGGGGTGCCAAAGCCACGACAGCACTCAGTCATTCTGAGCGTTAGCGAAGAATCTCAGATAAAGTTACTAAGATACTAAGAAGTTTTTAGAGTGAGTGGTGTGAGGTTTTATGTCATTCGTTATATACAATGAAAATTGGAGAACTTCCGCACGGATTACTTTTAGAAATAACTTATTCACTTTAGGTATGCCATGCTATCTGTTGAATTATTTTTTCGGTAAATAATCCTGCCAGTGTTCGTCTAAATTCTGAATAAATTTATGCGCGTCAAGTACATCGTCATAATTAATTGCATCAGGTCCTTCCTGAACTTCCAGAGGTTCTTCTTCACCTTTTATAGAAATTCCGCCCGAAAATCCTAAAAATGCAATGCCGTAACCGCGTCCGCAATTTTTACATACAAGCTGAGCCACGGTTAAATCCTGCTCATACCGTCTGACAAATATTGAATCTTCGTCAAATCCGCATTTGCAGCTCGCACAACATAAATTTTCAAATAATTTTTTGATATTCTTTTTCATATTACATCCTCATTATAACAACTAAAAAAATTTTTTCTATATATTTTTCAAATTATGTTAAAAATTATAACAAAACGGGAATAATATACATGTGACAAAAGGAGCGTGTCATGGAAGCTATTAATTTAATCCTGTTTGGTTTTATCGTTTATACTGCGTTAATCGTAGTACCAAGCATCTGGGAAGAATTAACAACAGAAGGATAAAACTTCTAAAAGTAAAGACGTAAAATTACCGGCGTTGTTCCGGCGCCAATTAGGAATGTGTAGAGAGTAAAAAGTGTTTGATATACGCTTAATTGAATAAGCGTTATTTGTCGTGCTGGTGCTAAGTATCGTCATTGTGATAACTTGAGCGCGAGTATGCCCTGAAAATTGTCATTCTGAGCGTTAGCGAAGAATCTCTTGAGATCCTTCGGCTTCGCCTCAGGATGACGTGAGCTGCTGAAACACGTGATGACTTCGCCGACAGATTTCAAATACTAGAATAATATTCCTGCGATAGCCGCGGACATATAACAGGTCAATGTTCCGCAAATAAGCGCTCTGACGCCCAGACGTGCAAGGTTTTTACGCTGGTTCGGGGCAAGTTCACCTATACCGCCTAATTGAATTGCTATTGAGCCGAAGTTCCCGAAGCTGCACAGTGCAAAGCTCGCTATCAAAAAGCTTTTATCCGATAACGCAACCGGCAGGTGCGTCAGGTCAACATAGGCAACCATTTCGTTCAATACAAGCTTAGTACCCATTAAACTCCCCACGGTCGTAGCTTCCCCGAGAGGAACTCCCATTAAAAACGCAAATATCGCAAAAATTTCGCCCAGAATCATCTTTAATGAAAGATGCGCCATATCCATTCCCAAAAATGAATTTATATGCAGATATTTTACTATAAAGCTTCCGACGCCTCCAAGAACCCAGTCAATCATTGCAACAAGAGCAACAAGCGCCAAAATCATTGCGGTTACGTTGATTGCAACTTTCATACCCTCTGATGCACCTGCTGAAATCGCATCAAATACATTCGCATGCGTTCTTTTTCTTTTGCTGAAATTAACCTGAAAATTTTCGCTCGTTTCCGGTGTGTTCACCTCAGGGTAAACTATTTTTGAAATTACAAGCGCCCCGGGGGCAGCCATTATAGATGATGCAAGAATATATGGCGCCGGAATTCCCATTCCTATATATAAAGGCATTGTCGCACCTGAAATACACGCCATGCTTCCTGCCATTGATGCCAGAAGCTCTGATCTGGTAAGCTTTGGCAGATAAGGTTTTATCATTATCTGTGCCACAATCTGACCTACAAAAGCGCTTGCAACATTCGATAATGCCTCCGCGCCGGATACTGACATAAGTTTATTCATCCCTTTTCCCAGAACGGCAACTATCCTTTGCATTATCCCGTAATAATACAGCATATTGACCAAAATCATCATAAAGATTATTGAACTTATCAACTGCAGTGCAAAAATCTGCCCGCCGTTTGCAAGCTCCCATTTGCCGTCCATCAGACCGCCAAATACAAATTGTCCGCCTTCTTTTGCAAATTCAAGAATTTTTTGGATAAATTCGCCGATTGCAAGAAATAACGACCGCCCTAACGGTACCTTGAACACAAATACCGCAAGCAGTATCTGTAACACAAATCCCGTCCCGACGGTTTTGTAATTTATTGCCTTTCTGTTGTTTGACATTAAATATGCTATTGCAAAAATTAATATTATCCCGAAAATTCCAAAAAATCTGTCCATCTTAATCCTTTTACTCTCACAAATTTATTATACAAAAAACAAGGCGCATTATAAACGCCTTGTTTTTGAAATGTGATAAAAGTTTATATACGGGCATCAGGTGCAATCTGCGGGAATTTTTCAAGATTAAATCCTAAATCCTGCAAATGCTCCAGCAATGCTCCGCCGGTTATTTTGCCGTTTTGGTCTTTTATAAGCCAGTTTGCACTGCCTTTCAGGTCGTTTTCCACCATAATTTGGTACCGCGGTTTGTCAAAGAAGGTTTGAAGCGCGCGTATATTTGCTTCTTTAAAGTCGTAAATCATTGTACTCAGATAATCATAACCGCTTGCTTTCACCTCGGGTACTGTACGTTTTGTCAAAAATCCGTTTATGCCGTCCTGAATACTGTCAACGTGTCCTCCGACACGGGTTGCAATGACCGGAGTACCTTTATACAAAGATTCCCACTTAGAGCCGTCCGGTTCAAAGTGGCTCGGGAACCAGGTGAAGTCAGAGCCGGCCTGCAGTATATTATTAGGCAAAAATCCGTCCATATATACTACCTGTTTGCCTTTTTCGCCGAGTCGTCTTTTCATTTGCAGCGCCATATTCCTGTATGTTCCGCCGGTGCTGTCCGCTCCGCCGATTGCAAATACTGGCTGCGGTTTGCCGGGGAACAGATGTTCCCATTCGTTCAGCAATGATTCAATTGTCCCGCAGGCTATATCAATACCTTTTTGCTCGCAGAATCGCGTTCCCATATCAATTACCGGTGTTTCGTCAAGTCTGTTCCAATCAATTCCGGAAAGATCCGTCAGACCGCTTTCTTTGATGTTAAAAAATTCCGTGCCGGTTTTGTGGTTGTAATCCACCATTCTTTTTAAATATCCGAGCACCATTTCTTTATTATGACGTCTGTTTTCCATAACCATTGTCATTCCGTCATCCAAAGATACAGGCTTGAATGCTCTGAGATATATTATTGAATCTTTGTCAAGCTGTTTTAGTGCATCATTAAGTTTCGGGATATTGAGTTTGGTCAGTGTATCCAGAACCATTGCAAAGTTGCTGTATTTAACCGTACCGTTATCAATATTTTTGAATACGTCATTTATGAGTTTTGCTTCCGTATCGCTTAAGCCCGGAATGTTTTCAATAACCGACTGGAATATCATACATTTATCTTTATTCAAATTTTCATTAAATTTATTCAAATTCTCGAGGCTGACTTCGTTAACCGATTTATCCCAGCCGTTGCTGTGACCTTTCATTGTGCCTGATTGAAGTCTTACATCAAATACGTGCTGCAGAGAGCGGCTTCTTTCAAATTGATGCGCTAATTCCGTTGCATATGTCGGTGAAACCGGTTTTATTTTGTTTGCAAGCATTGCGGATAAGTTCGCCAGATTTACTCCGCCTTCTACGGTCAGGACTTTTTGAATACCGTTTTCTAAAAATCCGCTGTTTGCATTTTCGTAAATATCAAGTGCGTATTTGTCAAAAAGCGTATTTAAAATTTCGGATGCGTATTGCCAGTTGTCTCCTTGATAGTCGGCGTTGTGAATAAGTTCAATAATATTCATTTTTTCGATTTTTTCGGCAGCTTTTTTATTCAAATCGCCCATTGCAGCTTCCACGGGCGCCTTTAATTTGGTTAATGCGGGAAGTGCAGCGGCGTGCCAGTCGTTTGCTATCATTGCATCAGGCGGGTTTATTGCATCAAACAGGGTTTTATTTGTTATTGAATATGATGTCATGGCATTAGGGTCATGTTTTATTTTCAAAAATTCGTATACAGTTTTCGGGAAAAACGCGTATCTTTCGGTTTCCGAAACTGATTGTGAGTTTTCGTAAAGGCTTTTTGCAGAAAAATATGTATCGTTTTTAAACATCAGACGTTTATATTTGAATGACGGGTCGATACCGTAGAAAACTTCGACTTTTTCATCATAGTATCTGCCGTTTCTAAATGCAGGCACATTGAATTCCATTACTTTATCCACCGGCATTTTTGTGCCGCCGTATTGATAAGTATATTTGCCGTCCTCGCAAATTATTTTTGAGACCCCTTTAATTTCGTTCAACGGACGTACAAGATAATTATCGATTTTTAATTCTTGTGTGAGATTTTTTGCAATTTGAACGGGAACTTCGCCGAGACCGCCTTCTTTTTCAGGAATGGATTCAGCTGTTACTGACCAGATTGTGGAGTTTTTATCCAGTTTTGCAATCGGTTCGGTATTGCCTTTAATATAGTTTTGCGCTGATTCCTGCAGTTTTTTAACCACACTTTCAGGAAGCGGTTTCCGTTCATTTTTATTATTCAAGTTCTGTAGAAGATTTAATCCGTCTATGGATACCAGATTACGTTCTGTTTGTATGTGTGTTTCAACTTTCAGGTGTGTCGGTTTTTCAAGAGCTTGAGCGGCTTTTTCTTCTACTGCTTTAATCCATTTGTCGTGGTATTCTCCTACCTCATTTATTCGCTCATTAAGCTTTTGTGCGCTGTCTTCTGATGATTTTCGTAAAGATTTTACGTTTGCTGTTACTTTTTTCAGATTATCTGTTATTTCATTTAATTCTTTGTGCATTTTATCTGCTGCATTATTAATTAAACCGGAATATTTTTTGGCTATTTTCCCGCTTTTTATTCCGTAAGCTGTCGATATGCCGAGTGAAACAATTGCAATCGCCGAACTTACATAGGCAATTTTTTCACCGGATAATTTCTTATTTGCAGGTTTTTCGACAGATTGAGTCTGTGGTTGCGCAGGTGCTTGACTTTGGGCTGCAGCCGGCACTTTAGCAGGTTCCGTAAAGCCGGATTTGTTAAATCTTTTGTCTAAAAGATTTGTGTTTTCCCCTCGAAATGTAATTCTTTGTACTGTCGACATACCTTCTCCTTTTTTTCATAGAATGCTCGTGAAAAATAATTTTGCCGTCTTTTCTTTCTAAAAGATACAAAATGTTACAAAACACTAAAAGTATCTATTTTATAGCATAATTATACCGGCATGTCAATTGTGAAAGGGGGGAAAGTTACTAAGATACTAAGGCAGTAAGAAGTGAATAAGTAAATAAGGGAATAAGTGTTATATAAAGTTGATATTGAAAATATCCGCTCAGATTAATTTTAGAAATAACTTATTATTACCTTATTCACATATGCTCAACCTAACAATGTCAATTCGTCATCCCGCACTTGTTGCGGGATCTCTGCAGCGTCATTCTGAGCGCCAGCGAAGAATCTCGATAAAGTTACTAAGATACTAAGAAGGTTTAGAGTGAGTGAAGTGAGTGGCGTGAGAAGGTGCAAAGAGATCCTTCGGCTAAAGCCTCAGGATGACATGTCTTGCGTCATACTGGATTTTTTTGGGGAATAAGTGTTATATAAAAAGCAATCTTGGAAAAAATCCAGCTCTGCCAAAGGCAGGATACCGGATGCTGGACATCCCTACAGGTCATCCCGCTCAGATTAATCTATGATACAACTTATTTCCCTGTTATTCACTTTAATTGGGCAGGTTTGCCCGGCCTGCAGCGCTAAAGCGCTTTTAGTATCTTTCCAGATATCTGTCAAGTTCCCATTTGGAAACGTATGTTCTGAAAGAATCCCATTCCTTGCGTTTTGAGGACATAAATTCATTAAATATATGCTCGCCGAGAGCCGCTCTTGCAACAAGTGATTTGTCAAGCTGTTCAAGTGCTTCCGCAAGGCTTCCGGGCAGAGAATCAATTCTTTGTTTTTTACGCTCTTTTGATGTTAACTGGTAAATATTGCTTTCAACCGGTGCCGGCGGATCTATTTTGTTCCTTATTCCGTCAATACAGGATTCCAGTATGGCTGCAAATGCTAAATACGGGTTGCACGCAGGATCCGGAGATCTTAATTCAACTCTTGTTGCGTTTCCTCTTTTGGCGGGAACTCTTAAAAGCGCGCTTCTGTTAGCTAAAGACCAGGCAAGATATACAGGCGCTTCATAACCCGGCACCAGTCGCTTGTAGCTGTTAACCGTCGGGTTTGTTACAGCCGTTATGCTTCTTACGTGTTTTAGCATACCGCCGATTGAATATTTGGCGATATCAGAAAGCTGGTATTCGGTATTTTCATCATAAAACGCGTTTTTCCCGTCTTTAAACAACGAAACATTGCAGTGCATACCTGAGCCGTTTATTCCGTAAATCGGTTTGGGCATAAATGTCGCATGAAAATTATGTTTTGCGGCTATTGCTTTGACTGCAATTCTGAAAGTTACCACATTGTCCGCAGCGGTCAGAATATCAGTATATCTGAAATCTATCTCGTGCTGACCGTCCGCAACCTCGTGGTGAGATGCTTCTATGTCAAAACCCATTTCCTTGAGCGTCAAAACAATGTCTTCTCTGACATCTTCGCCCAAATCCTCAGGCCCGACATCATAGTAGCCGGCTCTGTCCTGTGTGGTTGTTGTTACTTTTCCGTCTTTGTCTTTTGCAAATAAGAAAAATTCCGCCTCAGGTCCGACATTCATTGAAAATCCCATTTTTTCCGCTTCTTTCATCAGCCTTTTGAGGTTACATCTCGGGCAGCCTTCAAACGGGGTGCCGTCTGCATTATAAATGTCGCAGATAAGTCTTGCGGATGTGATTCCGTCTTTTTCCCTCCACGGTAATATCTGAAAAGAATTTATGTCGGGGTGGAAAAACATGTCCGAGGTCTCAATGCTCCTGAACCCCTTTATGGATGATCCGTCCAGCATCATTTCGTTCGCCAGAGCTTTATCTATATGCTCTGACGGTATCGTTAGATTCTTGACCTGTCCGTTTATGTCTACAAACTGCAGTTTTATAAACTTTATATTGTATTCTTTTATGTATCCCTTTACATCTTCTTCAGTAAATTGCCGGTTATCAAGTCTGGTGTGTTTAAATTCTGTCATTTCTGCCCCTCTTTCCATATTTCTAGAATATAGACTTTTTTTTAAAAGGTCAAGTTATTTTTTTGTTTTGTTAAACTATTGTGACAATTGCTATCTTGCGCGGGTTTGAAAGGTTTTTGTTAAGTTTTGTAAAGATATTGAATGTATATAGCAATTATATACTCAAGAAATACTTTATTAATATGTAAGGATTGATTAAATAAACACGAGATACATAATACACTATTTACACTACCTACTACACACTAACCTTCTACACACGAGGAATTACGAAAAAAGAATTCCGAACTCTATCGAAAGATAGGGTTTTTTATTTTTTGCAGAAGTTACTAAGATACTAAGGCACTAAGATACTAAGAATTTACAGTCGGATAATCCGACCTACAATTTGACATCCCGCATTTTGCAAAGCGAACAGGAACGAGTTGTGTGAGCCTGCATCCGTCAACGTGGTAGGTATTGCGGGATCTGATTACTGCCCCCTCACCCTTCTCCCGCGGGTGAGGGAATTTAAATCAACGGCGGAAAAACTTCTTTAATATATTTTTCGTAATCTTTAATGTCAAAAAATCCGACGGAAAATTCCGCTGTATTTTTGCCCTGCTGCTGTGCGTCGGGAACCTCAATCGGCGGACCTGCGGGGGTTGAGCGCGACGGGTTGTGCGGATTTGAAATTACGCCCGTGCTTCTCAAAATTGTTATTGAAAGTCCGTTTTTGAAAACCTCATATTCTGTCAAGCCCTGTGTTATAACTCCGAAACCCTGCGTCCAGACTAATCTTTGCATAGGTGCGAAGTTCGTTTTGACTTCAATCCCGCGGGTTTTGGGCAGGTGCTTGAGCATATCATAATCTGGGTCAAATTCGCGGCGGATAATTGTGTTCATATCCTCTGAATATGTTTCCGTAATCGGTTCCGGCAGCAAAAATCTGACCTGCCAAAGCTTATCTTTTAATTTGTTTTCCCAATTTATCGTAAAATTAATAAGATTTTCACCGCGTTCAAATTTGACGTCGAAAAAGCTTGTTTTTATTGTGTTTCCGCTAATTTCCGAAATTTCCGCCGTTTTTCCGTAATCGCCCTCAACCGCGCCGAAATTATACGTATCGCCTTTATCCTCGCGGATTACGAATTCAATTTGCACGTCTGACACAAAAAGTTTGCCGTCCGTGAGATGAATATTCAAATCGGTGCGGAATTTCGGGGATTTTTTAAGAGTGTAAATAGTCCTGTAGTCTTCCGTTACGGGAATTTTTTGAGTATCATACAAAATTTTATTGTCAAATCCCTGCCCGGTTTTTATGACCTCATAACCCGGAAGCGGTTCGGTTGTACGCATAACCGGCGTTTCAAAATTATGCTCTAGCCTTAATTCTTCAATAATTGTGTTTGCGATTTGGACAACTTTTTCAAAGCGGGTAATGTTTTCACGGTGAACCAAATCCGTAGAACATCCGCAAATGCTGTCGTGTGCTTGATTTTGAAGTAAAAGTTTATATGCGTATTCAATCATCGCGTCGTATTTTGCACCGTAAAATTTTTGGAGTTTGTCGGTTTCTTCAAGCAGATAAGAGCATTTTACGTTATACTGCTTGAGCTTCATGCGTGCGGAATATGCACCTTGAAGAATAAAGGTTTTTGAATTATCACGCAATTCGTCATCAAATTTTGTTTCAAATTTAACTTTTTCAAAGTAGTCAAAAGGCGAGCCGAGTGTAATTTCGTAGTTAGAAAGCAATTTATTTACGGCGTCAATTTGTTGTTGAAGATTTTTTTCAAGTCCGAGGTGGTCGGCACCGATTGGCATCAGAATGTAATCCGGTGCCGCGGGTGAAATTTTATCCAGATCTTTTTCAAGCCAGCCGGCTTTTTCTTCAATGGAAATCGGGGCTGAAAATATATCCATAAAATATCCGCGGACAAGGTTAACGGTGTTTACTCCGTTAAAAACAAAATTTGCCGGCAAATCGCCGACTCCGCGCCAGACCATTGCTTTATCAACCCCGAATTCTTTTAAAATTGCCGGAACATTTTTGCTGTGTCCGAAAGTATCCGCAAGATATCCGATAAAATCTTCGCAGCCAAAATCGCGGGAGATTTTTAATCCTATTTCCAAATTCTTTTCAAAACACTTTCTGTCCGTCAAAAATTCATCAACGAGGCAGTAAAAAGGTCCGATAAAAAGTTTTTTTTCTTTTATAAATTTTCTGACCAACGTTTCTTTTTCAGGTCTTATCTCAAGGTAATCCAATAATGCCGCGACCTGTCCGTCAAAATAAAACGAGGGGATACCGCCTTTTTCAAGCATTTCGAGTACATTATCAAAAACCCTCAACAATCTGAGTCTGAACACCTCGAATTCCCTGTACCATTCCCTATCCCAGTGTGTATGCGGATATGCGATTACTTTTTTCTTCATAAAAGTAATTTTATCATATTTTTAAATTTCGGGCAATTTTATAAAAATTATCTTCCTGCCGTAGCCTTTGAGGGTAATGTGCGGGCGAAAATTTTATTTTAAAAACAATAAAGAGGGTTTACAAAATATGAAAAAAATGTGTTTGATTTTAGGGGTACTGTTGTTAACGGCGTCGGCAGAGGCAAGACCCGTTGACTATGCAAAAGAGGGTTTTCCGCCTTTGCAGCCGGTTAAAACTCTGCCGAAAAATAATTATAATAAACTTAACTATAACAAAGTAACTCAGGCAGAGCGCACTATTCTCGGTCAGACTTACGAAAACCAGCATATAGATGTCCGCCTGAACAGGCTCGAGCGTTCGGTTTTTAATCGAACATATCCTGATATGACTTATGAGCAGAGGATGAATAATATTATTGTAAATTACAGGAATAATAATATTTCGTCGGACAATGCAGTAAATAAAAAACTTTCCAAACTGGAAAAAAAAGTTTTCAAACGGGCGTTTGAAGATGATATTCCCGAAAACAGGATATCCAGACTGGAGGAGGAAGTATTCGGAACAATCCAAAGCGGAGATATAAACAGCCGTTATTCAATGCTTTCAAAAGCAATTCAGCATTATAACAATTCAAATTTTTATTCGTCAATGATTCCCGATGATCCGTATTTTGCACTTCCTCCGAGCGGCATAAGAAGTCTTGCGGGGGCGTTTACGAATTTTATGAACAGGAATTTTGTAGGTATGCCGACGGGTTTTTCCCCGCATGTGGGTTCTTACGGGATGTATAATAACCCTTACGGCGGCTATAATCCGCGTTCATCGCAAAGATTTAACGGTTCATACAGAGAAAGCTGGGGCGGACGTTACGGTGACATGGGCGCAGGAGTGCATATCCTGCCTTGAATAAGGGAATAAATAAGTGTTATATAAAAAGCAATCTTGTAAAACTTCCGCTCAGATTACTTTTAGAAATAATTTATTCCCCTATTATCTTATTCACTTTAGGCATTTATGCCCGACCTGCAGTAGACTTTGAATTTTTATATTTTTATAGTATAAATAAGATAGCTGCGGAAGTAATTCAGTGGTAGAATGCAACCTTCCCAAGGTTGACGTCGCGGGTTCGAGTCCCGTCTTCCGCTTTTGTTGAAAACAGAATATCGGCGGACGAGAACCGCAAAGCGAAGCTTTGTCTCAGGTTCGAGCGCGAACGAGCTGAGGCTGGAGGTTTAGAGTTTCATCAATCAGTCTTAACATATTTTTGTCAAAAAAGCTTTTATTAAAGAACTTAACGTCTTAATAACTTAACGACTTTAATCAAAATATCGTCTTATAAAGGAGTATATATGATAACAGAAATTTTAAATTACGCGGATAAAATCGAAGCAGCGCTAAAGACGCTGAAGTTCGGCTTTATCATAGGGATTATAATCAACGTAATAATAGCGATTGCGCTTTTCAAGGTTACGGATATTTTTATACGGAAATTGAAAGAGCATACACAAAAGTCTGATTCAACGGCGCTTTCGTCCCATTTAATTCCGATTTTGGATAAGATAATAAAATTTTTAATCCTGTTTTTTATTGTCGCATCGTTTTTGCAGAGTAACGGGTATTCAATAACCTCATTGATAGCAGGTTTTGGTATAACCGGTTTGGCAGTGGGCTTTGCGGCGCAGCAGACAATTGCTGATTTTTTCGGAACGCTTGCGATTATAGCGGATAAAATTTATAAACTCGGCGATTACGTTAAAATCGGCGAGATTGAGGGTACGGTTGAAGATATAAACCTTTTGTCAACCAAAATCCGCACACTGGACGATTTTATCGTGTCAATTCCCAATAATAATATTTCGGCGACTCTGATTACAAATATTTCAAAAGCCAGAAAGCGCCGTATTAACGAAGTTTTTAGCGTAACTTACGACACAAGTGACGAAAAACTTCACCGCGCAATCGAGATTATAAAAGAGGTTTGCGAAAACGACACAAGGGTTCACAAAAATCCCGTCACGGTTGTCGAAACCCTTGCTGCAAGCTCAATTGACATAAGACTTTACGCTTATGTCAAAACGAACGCTTTTAATGAATTTATCAAAATAAGGTCAGATGTAATTCTGGAGATTGTAAAACGCTTCAGAGCAGAGGGCATAGATTTTGCGTTCCCGTCACAGTCTGTTTATATTGAGAAAAAATGAAGATAAAAATTATTGCTTTAGGCAAAATCAAAGAAAAATTTTTAAAAGAGGGTATAGACGAATTTCTTAAACGGCTTACACCCTACGCGAACGTGGAAATAGTCGAACTTGCGCCCGTGGAGATAAGGGATGAAAATTTAATTGAAAAAGCTCTTGATGCCGAGGGCGAAAAAATTCTTGCCTGCATAAAGCCGCAGACGTACGTAATTACGCTGGAAATTCAGGGAAAAATGCTTTCGAGCGAAGAATTTGCCGAAAAAATTCAAACCCTGTCAAATGAGGGAATTTCGGAGATTGCATTTGTAATCGGTTCTTCCCACGGAATTTCAAAAGAGGTTTCAAAAAGGGCGGATTTTGCTTTGAGTATGTCAAAAATGACGTTTTTGCACCAGTTTGCAAGGCTTTTGCTTGTTGAGCAGATATATAGGGCTTTCAAGATAATTAAGGGAGAAACTTACCATAAATAGATGAGCCATGCCGCGGCAAAATATGCTATAATTTTCGGCAAAAGGAGTTTATTTATGAGAGAATTTGAATTAAATTTATCGGAAAAAGAACTTGAAAAGCGGACAAGTAAGGACTATCTGGTTACGAAGAAATTTCTAACCCCTGATGCGCCGGAATACCTTGCACTTGATGAGGGCGATAAAAAGGCGCTCATCCATCTTGTAAAGGCGGCAAATATCATCGGACGGGTGAATTTACAGCTTGATTGCCACGATAACCTTGATTTTGAAGCTTATTTGAAACGCGAAATTAAAAACGGCAATAAGCGCGCCAAATTAACCAAAATCCTTTTTGACGCACAAAAGGGTATGAATGCTGTTGATACTATGTCAAATAAAATTAACCTTGCAAAAGGGATTAAAGAACTTCCCGGGAAAGGCGTTTACCCGAAGGATTTGAGCGTAAAAGAATTTCATAAGATTCTGACGGAAATGATAGAAGCCAAAAAAATCGACGAGGTTAGGAAAGTCCTTAATCAGCGCTCTGTTGTGGAAAGAAGCGGAAAACATCTTGTGGGAATTGATTATGTGGACAAATTCCGCGAAGAATTTCAAAAAGCTGCCGACGAATTGGAAAAAGCCGCAGAAACTTCCACAAATGAGGATTTCAACGAATATTTAATTTTGCAATCTAAAGCTCTGAGAACGGCAGATCCGACATTTGATGCATTTGCGGATAAAAAATGGGCAACTTTGCAGGATACCCCTCTGGAATTCACTATTACACGCGAAAACTACGAGGATGAGATGACCGGCACAATTATGGAAAATCAGGATCTTGTCAATCTGCTTTCAAAACACGGTATAACCCCGACGCCCAAGGATTTTCTCGGCGGCAGGGTCGGAATTGTTAATAAAAAAGGCACGGAAGCTTTGACGGCGATTAAAAAATACCTTCCGGAACTTGCAAAAAACATGCCTTACGCGGATGAATACGAGCAGAATATTTCACCCGGCAAAGACACAAAACAGACAATGGTTGACGTTGATATGGTTCAGGCAGCGGGTGACGTCGGGGCATACAGGGGCGGAATTACGCTTGCGGAAAATCTCCCCAATGACGACAAACCGTCTTTGCAAATCGGCGGGGGCAGAAGAAATGTTTATCACAGGCAGATAAGATTTATAAGCGATAAGAAAAAACTTCAGGAAAGGCTGGATGCGATTTTAGACAAAGATCAGCACAAATATTACCTTGATGAGGCTGACCATTGGTTTACAATCGGGCATGAAAACGCGCATTCCCTGGGACCTAAAAAGGCTTGCGAAAAACTCGGCAAATACAGGAATATTATCGAGGAAAACAAGGCGGATATGGCATCTTTAGCTTTTGTTGACCTCTTGACGGAACTCGGAATGTATACAGATGAACAGCGTAAACAAATTCTCGTAACCGTTGTGGCTGATAACTTTTTGAAATCAAAACCTAATTTAAGTCAGGCACACCGCGTCAGAACGGTTATGCAGAACAAATATATGGCGGAGTGCGGCGCATATGAGCTTGTCGACGGAAAAATCCACGTTAATATAGACAAAGTCGTTCCCGCAGCTCAAGAAATGCTCAAAGAGATTATCCGCCTTCAAATAGACGAAGATTTTGAACGTGCGGATAAATACGTTAAGAAAAATTTTGTCTGGACTGATAATATGGAAATTATTGCAAAAGCGCTCCAAAAAGTCAGCAAAACCCTTAACGGCAAACTCGAAACCAAACTCGCCGATAAGCTTGCAAAAGAAAAATAACTTAACATAAAAGGCAATTTATAAAGTCCCCTTGTTTTTATATAAATAACGAGGGGATTTTATGCCAGACACGGGGAAAATACAACAGAATGTATCAGTACAGAGTTTCCAGTCATTTAACGGGGACAATCAGACTATTGCCATGTACGGTGTAAATTATAAACCGTGCGAAAGCGTTTCGCTGTTTGCGGGCGGCGGTCTTGATACAAATTTGAAAGATTACACGGGCGGCGTGGTTGATTTGAAAGGCAATGTCGCGTTCAATGCTAATTACGGCGTGCAAACCCGTGTCAGAACTTATGCCGGCGACGGCAAACTCGCCACGCAGGTGAGAATTTCTCCCTATGTGCAGGAAAATGTCGGCAAAAACGTTACGCTTTACGTAAACCCTTACTATGCCTATAAAGCAGACTATCTTAATCCGGATAAAAGCAATCACTCATTGGGAATTTTCGGCGGCGCTAATTTTAAAGTTAATGATAAAACCGTGATTTTTGCGGAAATTCAGCGTTATAACCTCCAAAATCCGACGGATAATTCACCCCGAAATTGGAGTGCAAATGTCGGCATAACTTATAAATTTTAGTTTGACTCCTTTTGATAAGCCCAGGCAGAGTGGTTGTGAATACTTTCAAAAGCTTCGCATTCAACTTCAAACTCTTTAACAACGGGGTGTCTGCGGAGTTTTACGACAACATCACGCAGCACATCTTCAACAAATTTCGGGTTATCCCAAGCTTTTTCGGTTACAAATTTTTCGTCTTTGCGCTTTAAAAGAGGATATACAGGACATGACGCACAGCTTTCAACAAGCTCTATCAAATCCTCAAGCCAGATATGCTCATTCTCATCATAAGAAACTTTAACCGAAATATAAGCACGCTGATTGTGCGCCCCGTTTTCGGAAATTTCTTTTGAACACGGGCAAAGTGTTGTCACAGGCACCACAACGCCTAAGATAAATTTGTAATTCCCGTCTTTTATCCGTCCTTCAAATGTACATTCGTAGCTCATCGGCGCGCTGAAGCCCGTAACAGGTGCGGATTTGTCAATGAAATATTTAAACTTGAATTCCAGATCGCCGCTTTGGGCGTGAAGTTTTTTGATAATTTTTTCAAGACAGCCTTTTATATCAACCCCCAGAAGATTCTTGGTCTGCCATTCGCTCAAAACTTCTACAAAACGCGACATGTGTGTTCCTTTGTATTTTTTTGGCAAAGAAACACTCACGCGGGCTTTTGCACAGACTGTCTGGTTGGAATTGTTTTTCCTCTGGATTATCAAAGGCAGTTCAATATGCTTAATCCCGACTTTTTGTATGTCGACTTCTCTTGTGTCTTCCAGATTTTGAATATCTTTCATAAAAGGATTATAACATGAAAAAATTCCGCGGATTAAAGAACCTCCATCGGCTCCACTGTAAATTCAACAATATAAGTTCCGGAATATTTGAAAGCTTCTGTTAAAGCCGGCACAATTTCGCTGCGGTTACGGACACGGCAGCCTTTCAGCCCGTAGCTTTCAGCGATTTTCATAAAATCCGGATTGGAAATTTTGGTTTCAAAATACCTTCCGTCACATTGTTTTTCCTGCAGTTGACGAACCATGCCGAGATAGCCGTTATTCAGTATAAGAATTTTTACGGGCAAATTATAGTCGCGGCAGGTAGCCAATTCCTGTAAATTCATCTGGAAAGACCCGTCGCCCGCAACGCACACAACCGGTTTTGAATTATCATACACAGCCGCCCCGATTGCCGCGGGAAAACCAAACCCCATAGTGCCCGAGCCGCCGGAGGTCAGGAATTTCCCGGGTTTGGAAAAATGCAGGTTCTGCGCTGCCCAGAGCTGATGCTGACCGACTTCCGTTGTCACGGTCAAATCTTTTCCGCAAATAAATTTGTCCAGCTCCCGCATAACCTCAAATGATTGCAGCATGTTTGTTTTTGCCTCACGCTTAACGTTCAGGGCGCGGAATCTTTCCGTGTCACCCCACTTGGCGGAAAAAGAAACACCCGCAAGCGACTTAATCATTTCCGCCAGAATAATTTTCGCATCGCCCGTTATGGAGTCGTGCGCTTTAATTACGCGCGAAATTTCACGCTCATTTATGTCAAGCTGGATGAATTTCTTCTCTAAATCAGGCTTTTCAAAGCAGCAGGTAATTCTGTCATTAAACCTTGCGCCGATTGAAAAAATCAAATCACTCTCTTTAATCACTGCATTTGCGGCTCTGTCACCGAAAATGCCTATCATGCCGAAATAGTTTTCATCCTCTGCAGGGTAAACGCCAAGCCCCATCATAGTCGTCACAACAGGGAATTTCAGGATTTTGTTAAGTTCTCTCACCTCTTTATAAGCATCTTTAGCCCCGCCGCCCGTCACGATTACCGGACGTTTTGCAAGGGAAAGCTCTTTAAGAATCTTTGTAACATCAACAGCCGCTTCACATGCCGGTGCCGTATCAGGGCTGCCCTTAAATTCAGCGTTTTCATACAGAATATTTTTTGCCAGATCAACGACAACAGGGCCTTTTTTGCCGGATATTGCGGTATTAAAGGCGTTATAAAGAGTTTGTTCAAGGTCTTTGACCGATTTAACCTGATAAACTTTTTTTGTGCAAGAGCGTGTAATATCGCAGATATCAGCCTCCTGAAACGCATCTTTGCCTATTAAATCCGCCGTAACCTGACCTGTCAAAACCACAAGCGGCGCGCCGTCGAGGTAGGCGTTTACAATTCCCGATACGGTATTTGTGGCGCCCGGACCTGATGTCACAAGGACAACGCCGGCTTTGCCGCTCACTCTTGCGTAACCCTCTGCCGCATGTACGGCTGCCTGTTCGTGTCGCACAAGAATATGCTGTATTTCGTTTTGTTTATAAAGTTCGTCGTATATTTTTAAAACTATGCCGCCGGGGTAGCCGAAAATCTTTTCAACTCCGAGATTTTGCAGGGTTTTAACTATAATTTCGGCACCTGTCAGTGTTTTTGTTTTTAACAAATTTTCCATAATCAAATTTTAGCACAAAAAAGCCTGCGCGAGGCAGGCTTTTTTTATTATTCACTGATTAATTCGTTCCACAATTGTTTTTTGTGTTCGATTTTCTTTTGAGCTGCTTCGCGTTTTTTCTGCTGTTCAGCCTGTTGTTTTTCTCTTTCGAGTCTTGCAGCTTCCTGTTGTTTTTTGTAATCTTCTTGTTTTTGCTGCATTTCAGCTTCTTTTTTATTAATTTTGTCGGTTGTTTGCTGCGCCCAATCGCCTAAAGGACCTGCAAAAGCGCCTGTTGCCGTAAACATAACGATAAGTGATGCAATCAATGTTTTTTTCATAAATTTTCTCCTTTATTCTTCAAGCAGTATTCTTAACTGCTCTTTCTTTTCCTCTAAACGTTTCTGGTTGGCCTGATAAATTTCCTGACGTTTTCTTTGTTCTTCAAGAATTTTTTGTTCGCGTTCGGCTTTTTTCGCCTCATATTTTCTTTGCTGCGCTTCGTTTTTAGCTTGAATATCGTCAACTTTCGCCATTACGTCGTCGTTAAACTTCCAGAGCTTATCAAAAAACGAGGTTATGGGATTGTCGGCTGCAAACGCAGGCGCTGCAAGCATTATAGCTGCCAATAAAACTACCGGAATTTTTTTCATAAACCAACCTTTCTTGTTAAGATTATAACAATATTTTTAGTATTTTGCAATGATTTCGTCAATACCTTTTTTAGCAATTTGAAAAATTTGTAACATTTGGTCATATTCGTAAGGTTCGCCCTCGGCTGTCGTCTGGAATTCAATGATTTTGCCGCTTTTTGTCAGGACGACATTTGAATCGACCTGAGCGTGCGAATCTTCTTCATAATTCAAATCAAGTCTGACATCCCCGTTGATAATTCCTGCAGAAATTGCCGCAACAGGCTCAATTATGGGATTTTCTTGCAAAGTGCCTTCGGCAAGAAGTTTTTCAACAGCGTCTTTAAGCGCCAGAAAACCTCCGCAAATGCTTGCGGTTCTTGTTCCTCCGTCAGCCTGAATTACGTCCGCATCAATTGTTATGGTCAAATCCGGCATTCTGGTTAAATCAACGGCAGCTCTGAGGCTTCTGCCTATAAGCCGCTGGATTTCCTGAGTTCTGCCTGAAATTTTTGTACGTTCTCTCTGGCAGCGAGTGTTTGTTGATGAAGGCAAAAGGGAATATTCTGCCGTAACCCAGCCTCGGGGGTCATCTTTTTCCATCCATTTCGGTTTTGTGTGTTCGACAGATGCCGTTACAATCACCTTTGTTTCCCCGAATTCCGCAAGAATTGATCCGGGGGCGTGTTTTGTGTATCCGTGTGTGAATTTGATTTCACGGGTTTCGTTGTTTTTTCTGTTTTCTCTCATATATTCATCCTCTCGTAATCCCACATATAAATTTGTCCGCAGTATCTGCACACAGCGCATTCGTTCATAAATCTCAAATCCGGCACAAATGTGTAACCGTCAACCGTAATCTCTATTTCGTTTTTGGAATTGTATCGCTGCTCAAAATGTTTGTCACCCTTATAATCAGGCGCAAACATCAATTCAAATTTATCAACTGATTTGCAATTTTTACATATAAACATTATTTCTTTTCGGATTTTTTGCCTGATAAATTTTTGTACCACAGAGTCCAGCAGATACTTCTCATCGGAAGCGTAAGTCCGGCAACCGTAAACAATATACTTGATGCAAGAATTTCTTTTGCAACGGTTAACGGTGTTATAGTCTGCATTCTGAAATATTCAAGCGTATTATTGATTTCGTTCAAAGGAAGCGTTGATGCCCAGTTTTCAAAAATTCCGCGCAAAAAATCGCCGAGCTTTACAATATCCGCTAAAGCTGCCGCGCCCCAATTTATCAGGTAATGCGAAATCAATGTCAAAATCGTCATAATCAAAAATGTTCTGGCAAAATTCCCCTTTATAAGGTTAAAACTGCGCTTGAAACACCCCGTGACACCCGCCTCAGGCTCAAACGTAAAGATTTGAAACACAAGTATAAAATAAATGAAAAAGATTAATCCCAGAACCCAGAATAACGGGTTAATTGCGATTAAAGACAGAATGCTTATTATAAGCAGCAAAATAATAAAGCTTCCCGTGCGCGTTGTCACAACCTGATTGTGTGCCTTGAAGTCGTATAATTTTCCCGTTGTAATGACGGCATCCGTCATGGAATTCAGGGCAACATATGCCACCAGAAAATCCCAAAACGCCTTTAAAAATACCGCAAACCCAGGTAATGTCAAAAGCACAAGGCAAAAAGTCACAGTCGTGAAATTATTCAAAAATTCATGCTCCACGGTCAAATTCGGAAGTGATTGTATAAACCAGCCCGTTAATCCGAAAATCAGCGCAATACCGATTATCTGTCCGAATACCGGAAAAAGCATATATTGCGTGAATTTCAAAAAATTCGTGAAATATATCTTTAACCCCTCGCCCAAAACATTCCAAATACTGTCTTTTATCTTGAATTTCGCCATATTTTCTCCTTTGATGTATAATAATTTTATTACAAATAAGTTTAAAAAAACAATGATAGATTACAAAGAATTAATAAAGAGTTTTACGGAAGAAGATTACAAAGCGCACAGGGTTAATTTGCACATCCACACAAACTACTCTGACGGCGCAGGCGACTTTGCCTCACTTGTACGGCAGGCAGACGGCTATAAGGCAATTGCGATTTCCGACCACAATACGATTGAAGGTTACCTTGAAAACCCCGTTCCCGCGAACGTCATCCCCGCGGTTGAATTTGATGTCTGGTGCGGATACGTGTTTATGCACCTTCTGGCATACGGAATTGACGTGAATTCCGATGCTTTAAAGCCTTTTCTCGCCAAATCTAAAAAAGAAACAGAGCTTGATATTGTGCGTATTTTTGCAAAACGCGATATAAAAAAACTTATTGAAGCAATCCACGCCTCAGGCGGAATTGCGGTAATTGCGCATCCGGCATGCTGCTGGGCGTTCAGCCTTGACAGGTTTTTCAAAAAATTGAAATCCCTCGGACTTGACGGTGCCGAAGTTTTTTACCCCTACGAACGCCACAGAGGCATAATTAAATTCCATACGGTCGCTGCGGTTAAAAAAGCAGCCGAAAAATACGGTCTGATTATGACCGGCGGAACAGACCTCCACGGAGAAGTTTTGTAGAATTTACACAAACAATTTGTATAGAATAACCGCACAGGATACGCTCAAATTCAAAGATTCCACGCTTTCTTCCATTTCGATTTTCACACTGTCTGTTGCAAAAAGTTTGAGTTCTTCGCTTAATCCGTCTGCTTCCGAGCCGAACATTATAAGACACGGCAATCCGGTGTGAAAATTCTTCAGGTGGTTTTTCGCCCCCGGAAGTGTTGCTATACGATTAAATTTTGTAAACATTTCTTCAAGTTCGTTATGATTTTTAATATCAAAAACCGGAATTTTCCACAAATTTCCGACGGCAGAGCGGATACATTTCGGGTTGTATAAATCCACGCTGTCCCCGTACAAAACAACCGCATCAACCCCGAATGCGGCGGATGTCCGCAAAATTGTCCCGAGGTTTCCCGCGTCTTTTATCCCCTCCAAAAGCACAACTTTTTTTGCGGATTTTAAAATTTTTCTGTCGTATTCTTTCTTAAACGCTACCCCGACCGCCTCCGGCGCCGTGTCTGTCGTGGAAATCTTTTTCAAAACTGGTTCGGTTGTCAAAATTACTTTGTCCCCTAAAAATTTGTATTCGTCAGCTTTTTTGTCCGAAACAAATACGTAATCAAACTTTATGCCTGAATTGTAAGCCCCTTCAATCGCCTTAAATCCTTCCAGCAGAAATTTTTCCGTCCGGTATTTTTTCTGCTGAAGCTTTACGGTTTCTTTTACAAGATTGTTGTTTACGCTCGTAATTTCCATCTAAATCACCCCGAATTCTTCAAGCCATTCTTTTTCAATATTGGTCAAAAGCGCGTAATCAATGAGTTTTTTCTCATAAGGCATTTTGACAAACGAATTTATTTTTCCGTTTTTTAAATAGCAGGAATTTTCAAGCCTTACGCCGAAATGTTCCGCGTTATAAAGTCCCGGTTCAATGGTAAAGCACATGTTGTCCGTCAAAGGCACCTTTGCGATTTCACCTTTTCCGAGGTTTGGCGGAGCTTCATGGACGTTTATGCCGATACCGTGTCCGAGTCCGTGGTTAAACACAAATCCGTCAATCTTGTTTTCGTCAAAAAAGACGCGTGCCTCGCTGTCAATGTCGTAACCCGCCATTCCGTCTTTGATTTCGGTGTTATAAGCATGTAAAAATGCTCTTAAAACCGTTGTGTAAACCCGCTTTTGCAATTCACAAGGTTCGCCTTTTACAAAAACTCTCGTAATATCGGTTGCAAGTCCGCCTTCAAAATACGCACCGCAGTCGATTAAAACAAGGCTCCCGTCTTTCAAAACCTCGTCGGGCGAGGATTTTGAATAGTGCGCAAGTGCGGAATTCTTGTCCTTCGCGACGATTGAATTGAAGCTCAAACCTTTTGCGCCGTTTTTAATGAATTCTTCTTCAAGTTTGCAGGCAATATCAAATTCCGAAATATTTTCAACGGAATTTATATAATCGCTGATTGCGCGAACAGCCTTATCAGTACGGCAAAAAGCGTCTTTATAATGCGCGATTTCCGCGTCGGTTTTAATTGATTTCATAAGTTTGACAGGGCTTGATTTCATTTCCTGCGCGCGGTTTCCCAAAAGCCCGTAATCATAAGCGTTTATCGAGCTTTTGTCAACGTAAATTTTTTTATCAAGATTTTTTATAAATTCTTCAAACTTATCAAGCCTGTTTTCTTCAAAAAGCAGGGCTTTGTCTTTCAAAATGACTGCTTTTGCCTTGATTTTGGCGGAAAACGGCATGGAAAAATCCCTTAAATTAAAAAGATACGAAACCTCTTCCAAATTCGTCAAAAGGATTGCCTCGTCATCATTGAGCTTGATTTGAGAGATTTTTTCTTCGCTCGTAAGTCCGGTTAAATTTTTATCAAGCGGTATGATTTCGGAGTTTTGTGCTGACGTGAAAATATCCAGCGGGTCTTTGTCTAAAAGCTTAATTTTGCGCTGTTTTTGTATCAAATCAACCGCAGACTGCGGATTTTTTTCTGAAAAAAGCCCCAGAACCGCATCCGGCGGAATGTTTTTGAGCATTTCTTCGAGAAAAGTCTGACCGGTTTGCAGTTTTACAACTGTTGTAATATTCGGGTCAACCTCCAAATCCGCCTGAATATGATACCTTCCGTCAACAAACAAAAGAACTCTGTCCGGTGTCACAAGCGCATCGCCTGTTGAACCTGTGAAGTTCGTCAGGTGGTAGCGTGAATTTTCGCTCAGGGTATTGTATTCCACCAAAAATTTGTTAGTGGAATTCACAAGCAGGTAATCGACCTTTTGTTCGGTCATAAATTCCCGAAGCACCGTCAAAACGTGGTTTGTCATTAATTTTTACCGGTAAGTTGGATTAAATGCCAGCCGAATTGTGTTTGAACAGGGTCGGACACCTCGCCCACTTCCATGTTAAATGCCGCATCTTCAAACGGTTTGACCATCATTCCGCGTCCGAAATATCCTAAATCGCCGCCTGAAGTGCCTGACGGGCATAAAGAATTTTCCTGTGCAGCTTCTGCAAATGATTTGCCGCCTTTGATTTCATCCAATAGTTTTTCAGCTTCTTCTCTGGTTTTTACAAGAATATGGCTTGCTCTTACTTCTGTTGTCATAATTACTCCTTTTTTATGGATTATAACCCAAAAAATCGCGCCGCGCAACAAGGATAATAAAGTTACTAAGATACTAAGATACTAAGGCATTAAGAAGTAAATAAGGGAATAAGTAAATAGGGGAATAAGGGAATAAGTGTTATATAAAAGCAATCTTGGGAAAATACCGCTCAGATTAATCTATGATACAACTTATTCCCCTATTCACTTGGTATGCCCTGCTGTTCAAAACGTGTTCCGATAAAAAAGAACCCTTTGCAGGGTTCCGATTTGAAAAAATGGAGTTTAATTATTAGCTGCCGACAAGCCTTAGTGCTTCCTGCAGCAATTCTTTGTTGCTGGAAATAAGTTTGTTTGTTATTTCCATCTGAAGTTTTGCCATCTGGTAGTATGAAATATTTGCCTTAAAGTCGGCGTTTGAAAGTTCCAAAAGTCCGGATCTTATTTCACCGTAGCCGAGAACAGGTTTGCCGGATTCTTCGGTTTCAATAAACTGGCCGTCTTTGAATTCATACAGCCCTGCGGAATTGTGGAAATTCCTTGTGGTAATTCTGTACAAAGGCACCATACGTTTGCCGCCGTCAGCTTTACCGTAAATTGTGCCGTCGCCTTTAATTTCATAATCGTCGTATTTACCCAAATATTTGCCGTTATTGGGGTCAATCCACATTTTAATATTGGTGGTCGGAATGTCCAGAGAGCCGCCTTTTAAAGCTGTCTGCTGGTATAAATCCGCGCTTAAGGATTTGGTACCCTGCATAATTTCGCCTTTGTCATTCAGAATATAACCCTGAACGGTATTACCGTCCCTGTCACGATAAACACCCTCGCCGTCAAATTTGAATTCACCGAGGCGGGTGTAAATACTCTTGCCTTCGGAATTTTTTACAAGGAAAAATCCTTTTCCTTCCAGAAACAGGTTTTCAACTGAAGTACCGGGAGTAGATTTCCCCTGACCGAGGTTTTTGTTGTAGTCGTCGGTAACTGCTCCGCCCAAAAATGTTTTAAAATTCACCTGCTTTTCACGAAAGCCCGGCGTGTAAACGTTTGTCATGTTATCCGCAATTACGTCCATCCAGTTGTTAGTCGCAAACTGCGTATTCAGTGCCGTGATAAATGAATCATTCATTATCATTCTCCTTATTATTATTTCTTCGATTTTGTTCTTGATTTTGTTTTTGCCGCGAATATGACAAATCTCTGTAAGAAAGTTCCTGCTCGTCAAATCTCTGGCGAAGCGTTGAGATGTTTTGCCTCAAATATTCTTCCACAGCCTTATCTCCGGGGATAAACGTCGCGGAAAGCGCACCGTCTTTATCAACTTTTATAATGACGGAAACATCTTTGTCAAGGTTGATTCTGACCGGCTGATTTGATTTCACGGCTTCGTTCAAAGCGTTCATCAAAGTCGAGGACACCTTAACATGCTGCGATGCTTTTTGAACAGTTTGTTCCGTGTTGCTCTTTAAATCAGTCATAACGTCCTGCAAGGTTTTGTCGGTATTTTGAACAAGATCTGCAAAAAATTTTGCATCGTCAAACGTCATGTTTATATTGGAATAATCGACTTTTATTCCGGAAACGCCGCCGCGCAGCTCCGTAACGTTTGCAAGCTGTGTATTTGCATCCATAAGCGCCTGAATATTGTTCATCTGCAAATTTTGGTTCATATCAGTATGTATATTGCCGTATTGACCGGCTATCATTGAAACTTCACCTGATAATTTTTGATTATTCCCGATGTCTGTTTGTGCATTTTCGTCGTTTTTTTCACCGGCTTTTTCATCTGTTTTATTCTCAATTCCGTCAACTTTTTGTTCGGTTTCCTGCTCACCTGTTTCTTTGGCTTCCGAAACCTTGCTCATTTCATCTTTAAAAGACGAATCGCTTTTGGAAGTTCTCTGAGTTTGTGAAGATGAACTCGCCGCGGTTGCTGTTGCTGATGATGTTGAACTAATATCCATTTTCGCCCTCAATTTTTCTTAATTCTTCAAGGATTTCTTTTTCTTCCTGCTCGAGTTTTTCCTGATTTTGTCTGAAAAATCTCGTGACCCCGAGTTCGGAATACTGTTTTAATTCAGCGGCTTTTTCTTCTTCTATATAGATTTCTCTGTGCCGCTCTTTGTGTTTTTCAAGAACTTTGACCGCCTGTTCAAGCTTTACCAGCTTTTCTTTTTCAATATCAAGCTGTTCCTGCGCCTGTATGCGGATTTGTTCAAGTTCTTCGGCTTTTTCCCAGAGGTGGTTGAGGTATTTGTCATAAGCCTCAAACATCATGGGATCAGCTTTTCTCAGACCGTCTTTTGTTGCCTGTATTTCCGCCTCGTTTTTTCTGATGTTTTCTTCTGCTATGTACACTGCCTGCTGTGCTTTCTGTACTACAAGCAATTGTTCTTCTTTTTTACGGATACGGAAATCCAGAATTTTTTGCAAACGGTATCTGAATGGCATATTACACTTTCTTGCATTCATTATGAATGATTAAGTCAGGGTAATAAACATCTGTTTGTATGAGATTTAATGATTTTTTCAAAAAAGTCAAATGTGTAAAAGTTGCTAAGATACTAAGGCTCTAAGATACTGAGGCGCTAAGAAGTAAATAAGCGTTATATAAAGTTGATATTGAAAAAATTTGTTCAGATTAATTTTAGAAATAACTTATTCCCCTATTCCCTTTTGTCCGGCATGCCTGATAGTAAAAACTCCGAATTAGACTTGAAAGTTTAAAGTTTTTGATATATAATTTATAACATAGGAAGAGATAGGAGAAAAAATGTTTGAACGTTTTACGGAAAAAGCTATCAAGGTTATAATGCTGGCGCAGGAAGAAGCCCGCAGACTCGGCCATAATTTTGTCGGCACGGAGCAGGTTCTTCTCGGGCTTATAGGAGAGGGAACGGGTGTTGCCGCCAAAACCCTTAAATCTATGGGCGTAACCCTGAAAGACGCAAGAGCTGAAGTCGAAAAAATTATCGGCCGCGGCTCAGGGTTTGTTGCGGTGGAAATCCCTTTCACACCCCGCGCAAAACGTGTTCTTGAGCTTTCATGGGATGAAGCAAGACAGTTAGGACATAATTATATAGGCACAGAACATCTTTTATTAGGCTTGATAAGAGAAGGCGAAGGCGTTGCAGCCCGTGTTCTGGAAAATTTAGGCGTTGATTTGAATAAAATCAGAAGCAATGTTATAAAAATGCTCGGCGAAACAAAACCGCAGGTTTCAAGCGGAGCTTCATCAAGCTCATCATCAAGTTCGTCTTCGTCCGGCAAGACTAAAACTCCGAGTCTTGATGAATTCGGACGAGACCTGACACTTGCGGCTCAAGAGTTAAGACTTGACCCTGTTGTGGGCAGAGAAAAAGAAATTGAACGTGTTATACAGATTTTGGCACGCAGAACAAAAAATAACCCTGTTTTGATTGGCGAACCCGGTGTCGGTAAAACTGCTGTCGCAGAGGGGCTTGCAATAAGAATTGTTAATGCCGAAGTCCCTGATATTCTCGACGGCAAAAAGGTTATCCAGCTTGATATGGGACTTCTGGTCGCAGGTACAAAATACCGCGGCGAATTTGAAGAACGTCTTAAAAAGATTATGGACGAAATCAGACAGGCAGGTAATATTATTCTCGTAATCGACGAAATGCACACACTTATCGGTGCAGGTGCCGCTGAAGGCGCAATTGATGCCGCAAATATCCTGAAACCCGCGCTCTCACGCGGCGAAATTCAGGTTATCGGCGCAACTACACTCGATGAGTACAGAAAATACGTCGAAAAAGACTCAGCTCTTGAAAGACGCTTCCAGCCCGTTATGATTGACGAGCCGACCGAGGATGAATCCATTGAAATTATTAAAGGTATTAAAGGCAAATATGAAGAACACCACAACCTTATAATCTCCGATGAGGCGGTTGTTGCGGCGGTTAAGTTGTCTAACAAATACATTACGGACAGATTCTTGCCCGATAAAGCTATTGATGTTCTTGATGAGGCAAGCTCTAAAGTCCGTTTGAAAGTTTCAACACTTTCTCCGGAAGGTAAAGAAATGGAAAAAGAATTGCGCGCTTTGATTAAAGAAAAAGAAGACGCAATCCGTAATCAGGAATTTGAAAAAGCTTCTCAATTGCGCGACGAAGAAGCTGATATGAAAGACAGAATCCGCGAAATGTCCGCAAAATGGAAAGAAGAACACGAAGCAAATAAACCGACCGTAACAGCTGAAAACGTTGCGGAAGTTATCGCGACAATGACAGGTGTTCCTGTAACCAAGCTGACAGAGGGCGAAAGTGAAAGACTTCTTAAACTTGAAGAAACTCTCCACGCACGTGTTATCGGGCAAAACGACGCTGTTGTTGCTATTTCAAAAGCAATCCGCCGCGCGCGTGTCGGCTTAAAATCACCCAACAGACCCATCGGAAGCTTTATCTTCTGCGGTCCGACGGGCGTCGGTAAAACAGAACTCGCAAAAGCGCTGGCTGAAGCCGTTTTCGGCTCTGAAGATAACATGATAAGGGTTGATATGTCAGAATTTATGGAAAAACATTCAACCGCAAAACTTATCGGCTCTCCTCCGGGCTACGTTGGCTATGATGACGGCGGGCATTTAACCGAATTAATCCGTAAAAAGCCTTATTCCGTTGTGCTTTTTGACGAAATTGAAAAAGCTCATCCGGATGTGTTTAATATTATGCTTCAAATCCTTGATGACGGCCGCCTGACGGATTCCAAAGGACGCCATATCAATTTCAAAAATACAATTATTATCATGACGTCAAACGTCGGCGCAAGCATGATTACAAATACGGCTAAACTCGGCTTTACAACAGGCGAGGACGAATCTAAAGATAAATACGAAAAACTCAAAGAAACCGTTACCGAAGAAATGAAAAAAGCCTTCAGACCGGAATTCTTGAACCGTATTGATGAAACAATAGTCTTCTCTCACCTCAGCAAAGAGGAAATCAGACAGATTGTTGATTTAATGCTGAAAGATTTGTTTAAACGCTTGCAGGAACGCGAATTGTCGGTTGAGGTTACGGATGAAGTTAAAGACCACCTTGCTGAAAACGGTTACTCCGAAGCTTACGGCGCAAGACCGTTGAGAAGATTGATTCAGCGTAAAATTGAAGATGAGCTCGCCGAAGAAATCCTCTCAGGAAAATACGCAAACGGTGATACTGTAAGGATTATCCTGAAAGACGGCAAAATTGCGTTTGAAAAAGGCGGTGCAAAACGTAAATCCAAAGCCAAAGAAGAAGTTAAGGAAGAAATTCCGGCAGAATAAAGAGGTCGCAAGACCTCTTTTTTAGTTCTCCTCTCGGGTTGAAAGCCCAACTTGCTGCCCCTCTCCCGCAGAGAGAAGGAGCATAAGTCACGACAATACTTTAAGGGAATATGTGAATAAGATTGTAGGTCGGATTTACTAATCCGACAGAAATTTTATTGTCGGCATAGTAATGCCGACCTACTGCTAGTGGGTTAAGCGTTAAATTTGTCCAAAACCAAGCGGGGCATTCAAAGAGTGAAACAATGTGAGCAAAATGTGAGCATGGAGTCATCAGGATATAACAAAAAAATAATCCAGTTTCCTAAAAGGCTTACCGGACTTATGTTATAAATGGTGGGCGTTGAGGGACTTGAACCCCCGACCCTCTCCTTGTAAGGGAGACGCTCTACCAACTGAGCTAAACGCCCACGCTTTTTTTGTATAAAAAGCTTAGCAAAAAAACTTTATTATATTGAATTTTCATTTGCTTTTTTGCGATTTTAGTGCTTTTCATCTGTAAAAAAGCTAAAAGCCAATATGTTGATTTTCATTTGCGGCTTTGCAGTCCGCAAATTCAATGTTACCAGCAACAAAAACGTTTGTCAATATTTTTTTGAAACATTTTCCGAATATTTTCGTCCAAGAAAATGAGGAGAGGATTTATGAATGAGATTTTGTTTAAGGATTTGCAATACGGGATTGAGCAGGCAGAACAAGTTGAAAATGACGATTTAGATGAGCCTAAAACTTTCAATTCTATTTCGCATGATGATGATATTTTGCAAATGTATTTAAAAGATATCGGCAAGATTAAACTTTTATCTTTAAAGCAGGAGAGGGAACTCGGCAGACAGATTAAGGAAGATAAATCAGAAATCGCCAAACGCAAGCTTATACAGGCGAATTTGCGGCTTGTTGTCAGTATTGCCAAAAAATACATCGGGCAGGGTGTTTTGTTTATGGATCTTGTGCAGGAAGGGTCGTTGGGGTTAATAAAGGCGGCGGAAAAGTTTGATTATTCTAAGAACTTCAAGTTTTCGACATATGCAACCTGGTGGATTAAACAGACAATAATCAGGGCTATTGCAAACAATTCGCGCGCAATACGAATTCCTGTTCATATGGCTGATAAAATCCGCAGGTACAAAAAACTTTATACAAGCCTGTCAATCACTCTCGGCAGGGAGCCTTCGGACTTTGAAATAGCGGAAAAAATGGGCATTCCGTTAAAAAAATTGACTGCCGTGAAAAAAGCTATTATAAAAGAGCCGATAAGTCTTGAAACTCCGGTAACCGATGATTTGAACGTCGGGGATTATGTTGAGGATAAAAGCTGCAATTCCCCCGAAGTTCAAACCCGCAACAATATGGTTAAAGGCAGCATTGAAAATCTTCTTGCCGGTTTGAGCGAAAGAGAACGTAAAATTATTACATATCGGTTCGGAATTAACGGTGTAAAAACCAGAACTCTTGAGCAGCTCGGTGAAATTATGGGCTATTCAAAAGAACGCATAAGACAGCTTGAGGACGGTGCGTTACGCAAAATCCGCGAGAAGAAAGAATTCTGCCATTTTAGGGACTTTATTGAAGAATAATCTATTCAAAATCGGTTATGTCGTATGCTTTGCCGAGTTGTTTTTCAAAACGGGTTATTTTTTTATTCAGTTTTGAAAGATATTCTTCCATTGAAATCCCTTTTTTCTTGAACAGTTTTTCGGAATATTTATCCAGAGAATCGGCTGCGGTTTTTAATTCGGGATATTTGCTGCGGATTTTTTGGGCATAATTGCAGCATATGTTCCACATATTCATAACCGAATTGTCAACCTCTTTTATTCTTCCGTTTGTCAATTTTGTTACCGTAAGAGCCGAAGATGTATATTTGTTGTCGGTTACAGCCGCTTTAGATATAAAATTGAGGAGTTCTTTTGTCGAAATTTTTACTCCGAATGACGGTGAATATGTCGAATTTATTGTGTTTACTTTCATATATACTCCTTATTTGTTGAAAAATCGCATTATTTTATCCAGCAAGCCTTCATCTTCCTGAACAAATTCCGTATGTTCAAGCTTTTGGAGCTTTTGCTCGATTTGTGCATAATCCTGAGCGCCTTTTGCAAGCTCAAGGTATTTTTTGTAAAATTCGACGGCGTCAGGCTTATTTTTTATTTTTTCGTAAACTTTTGCAAGTCGTCTGACTAAAATTGCGTTGCGTTTATCAAGTTCGTACCACTTTTCAAGATAATCCGCTTCCGCTCTGTAATCGCCTATATTTTCTCTGAAATCGGCAAGCTTTTCAAGCGCTTTTTTGTTTGTCGGTTCAGCGTTTGAAATCCTTTCCCAGAACTCAACAGCGTGGTTTTTGTCCCCTGTTTCTTCCAGTAAAACAGCAAGGGTATTCATCAAATCCACATCATCTTCTTTCATTTGCCATGCATTTAAAAATTCATTTACCGCAATATCTTTATTGCCCCGGACAAGGTTATATTTACCCCAGTTGAGGTGAGCGCTGTATTCGTCGTTTTTACCTTCAAAAATCAAAGCGCGCATCTGGTAGGCAAGCGCTGAATTTCTGTTAAGCTCGTTGTATTTTTCAACGTATTCAAGCGCCTTGTCGTATTCGCCCTGTGTGTAATAGTATTCCGCTCTGAGCGCGTAATATTCGGGGTTGTTTTTATAAAACGGTTCAATCTCCCGTAATTTTTTATCCGCGTCAGTATCTTCGCCGGATTGGAGCATACACTTGATTTTTAATAAATCATCTTTGGTCAAATCTTTTGCAAGTTCGGGCTGATTATTCCGAAGATACAGTTTTGCAAGATTTTCTCTGACGTTATCAGTATCAAAGCGTTTTTGAGCGCGTTCAAGCACATCGATTGCGCTTGTGAGCATATCTTCTTTTATGTATAAATCGGCAAGCTTGAGGAAAACTTCTTCATGGTTTTCTTCATATTCAAGCGTTTTTAAAAATTCGTCGATTGCTTTTGTTGTATTTCCCGTCTGGTCGTACAAGTTGGCAAGCGTAAAGCGTGTCATGACAATATCGCGTTCGTTTTCCGCATGATTAAGGGCTTTTTTGTAGTCATTTATTGCATGTTCAAGCTTATGCTCAACTGAATGCAAATTCCCGCGATAGATATAGTATTTGTATCTGTCTGTATCAACATAAATATCCATCAGCTGTTCATAGCAAAGCGTATTTGTCATGTCTTTTTCGAGAATTTGTGTATAATAATCCGCTGCTTCGTCTTTTTTGTTAAGCATCATTGCTAAGTGTCCGAGGCGTTCGGTTATACTCAAATCATTCGGGCGTTTTTCGTGTTCTTTTTTATATTCTTCATAAGCCTGTTCGTATTGTTCGTTGGCTTCAAATTGTTCTGCTGTTTGTATGCTCATTTTATACTCCTTGAGTTCATTATACACAAAATATTTTGTTTGAAAAGTCCGATTGGCTAATTGAAAATATTCTGAGCCTTTTCAATTCCGTCCGTGAGATAACACTCAACCGCGCTTACGGCGCGCGAAAGCGTTGGTTTCAAGATTTCCGCCTGCTCTTTTGTAAAAGTCCCGAGAACATAATTCTCCGACGGAATCGGCGGCTGCGGACCTATACCCACTTTTAATCTCGCAAAATCAGTTGTCCCCAGATGTTTTATAATTGATTTAATCCCGTTATGACCGCCGTCAGAGCCTGTTTTGCGGAATCTCAGCCTCCCCAAATCCAGTGCTATATCGTCAAAAATTATCAAAACATCTTTTATATCTATTTTGTAGAAATTACAAAGAGCGCCTACAGCTTCACCCGACAGGTTCATAAATGTTGTGGGCTTTGCGAGAATTATATCCTCGCTGTTGAAATTGAATTTTGTCATAAGACATTTGAATTTTTTTTCTTCTCTGAATTGCAGGTTATTTTCAAGCGCCCATTTGTCGACAACCATAAATCCTGCGTTGTGGCGTGTGAAACAGTATTTTTCTCCGATATTTCCTAAACCTGTAACTAATTTCATTTTCAAAAACCTTTTATATTTATTATTTTAACGTAAATAAATATTACCGTGTCGATTTGCCGACATTTCGCTTAACAAATCGATAAGATAAACGTATTTTGAAGGTAAGTTCAATTGTGAGGATTAAATTATGAAAGATAAACAGATAATTCAACAAAAAAGTTCGGAAAAAGTCGCAAGGTTTCTTGAAAAAAACGCTTTGCACAAGAAAGATTTCGCGGAAATGATAGGGGTAACGCTTTCGTATGTATATAACTTGATAGACGAATCAATTCCGTTTTCGACGCGCGGCACTACGCTGGAGCGGATTGCAACGGTTATGGAGGTTGAGCCTGAAGAATTTGAGGAATATAAAATCCCGCAGGAGCCGGTTTTGCTTGACGATTCCGTGGAATTCATAAAAGATGCTCTAAAGTCTAAAAAGATGTCTGTCGTAAATTTTTTGAAAGCTTTTCCGCGGAAAAAACGTCTGGATATTGTGGATATTTTGCGCGGTGTAATGCCTGTGCCAATTGATTTTAAGGAATTGTCAATGATAGGTCAGGTTCTGGATTTGACGGTCGACGAGGTTTATAATATGTGGGAAAAACGAATGAAGCAGGTTCTGGAGGTCAACGGTATGAATATTTATTCAAATGCCGCGCTTGTAAACTCCATGTTCGACTGCGCTAAAAAATTCGTGCATATAAAATAATGGCAAAATTGTTATTTTAATTGTGCTTTATTGAATATATCCAAGTATTTTTTGAATGTATATATTTTATTCCTTCGTTTACTGTTTACTTCCAGTATCCCGAGTTTAACAAAAGTCTTAAGCAGATTATTAGCATTTTGGTATTCTATATTAAGCTGTTTTGAAATTTTGTTAGTACTTGTTTGCGGGTATAAGTATAGATTTTTGAGTAACTTGTTTGCATTTATGTGCGAACGGGGAATACCTTGGAGCTTTTCTTCGCATTCATTGTTAAGATTATCAATATCTTTAAGAAGATTTACAGATAGCAGTGCCGTATCGCAGACTCCTTCCAAAAAATATTGTATCCATTGATTAATATTATTTTTTTCTCGTACTAAGCTAAGTGCATCGTAGTATTGTTTACGGTTTCTTTCAAAATATTTTGAAAGATATAGTGTAGGCAGTTCCAATAATCCGCTGTCTACAAGCTGCAATAACAGTATTAATCTTCCTATTCTGCCATTACCGTCTAAAAATGGGTGAATTGTTTCAAATTGATAATGACAGATAGCTATTTTTATTAAAATAGGAACATAAATCTCATCATTATGCCAGAAGTTTTCAAAATCCGCCAGCAATTCATTTAACAGCTCAGGCGGTGGCGGAACAAATGCTGCTGTTGACGGCATTGTACCGCCTATCCAGTTTTGTGATTTTCTGAATTCTCCGGGATGTTTATCTTTACCCCTAGAACCCTCTAATAAATATTTGTGCGCTTTCTTTATTAAGCGAGTACAAAATGGTAATGTAGGGTCATTTGCTTTCTCAGGAGATATTAAAATGTTTTCATATCCGGTTAATGTTTTGTATGATAACGACAGTGCATACAGATAATTTAACACTTCTGTTTTTTCGTCTCTGCGTTCCGGCAAAATCTCTTCATCAGGAGATACAACTTCATTTAATGTTATTCTTGTACCCTCTATTTTGTTTGAAAATGTTGCTTCATCTATTGCCATCATACTGAGAAAGAAAAATATATTAGGTAAATTTTTTGAATAAGCATTTAATTCCCCTATATAACGGCTTGCTTTTTCAAGTAATGCAAGTATTTTGGAATCATTACATATGAATTCTTTATTAATTTTTGAAGGTATGAACGCTTTGTATCCGGAACATTGTACATAGTGTCCTGCCTGAAAATTATTCATATATGCCTCTTTTTTTTTTCTAAAATGTATCTTATTATAATTTTAACATATTTATTTATAATATCAATATGTATATTATAAATTTGTCATTACAAAATATAATTGTGCATACCTGATAAATAACAAAATTTTGTGCGCTTGGCGCGATTGTCTTGGATTTGCTCCACGCTCACGGAGACTCGCCTCAAAGCCCTGAGGGCTATGCCGGCTCGTTCCGTTCGCTATCCGGACTCATTTCATTCCGTCCGTCCGCAAATCCGCCGAACGCTTTGACAAGGCTTTCGCCTTGTGCGCGTTCTGCAAATCCTGTCAAAACAAATAAAAGAGAGGATAGGTTTTAACCTATCCTCTCTTTTATGCGCTTGGCGCGATTCGAACGCGCGACCTATCCCTTAAAAGGGGAGTGCTCTACCTGCTGAGCTACAAGCGCTTATTTGCTATTCATTTCGACTGTCAATGTTTTTAGTCTATCAAGAACAAATTTTCTTGTCAACAGTTTTTTAGAATCTTTGATAAAAGTTACTAAGATACTAGTAAGGCACTAAGGATTTACTGTCGGCTAATCAGACCTATATTTGTCCATGTTTGTCATTCTGAGCGCCAGCGAAGAATCTCAGATAAAGATACTAAGATACTAAGACAGTAAGACCGTAAGAAGTTTTTAGAGTGAGTAAAGTGTGTGGTGTGAGTGGCGTGAGGTGTTATGTCATTCGTTATATAAAATGAAAATAGGAGAACTTCCGCACAGATTAATCTAGGGCACAACTTATTCCCCTAATCCCTTATTACCTTATTCACTTTAGAAAAAGGGTCGGAACCCGACCCTTAATTTTACTTAATATCTTTATATGACCCCGCGAATCTGTCCGTGTATACGGTATGCAGGATTTCGTGCGCCTTATGTGAATTCGGATGTTCCAAAAATTCCTGATAAAGTTTTTGAACTGAAGGATTCATATGCGATTTACGTATAGGAAGCTGTTCGTCCTCTTTGTATAATCCTTCTGCGCGTTCCTGCTTGATTTTGCTGTCATTAAAGCTTGCGGGTTGTCCGCCGCCGTTTATGCAGCCTCCCGGGCATGCCATAACTTCAAGCATCTGGAATTGTGCTTTTCCTTCTTTGATTTCTTTAATTGATTTTTCAGCCTCTTTAAGCGTTGACACTACCCTTACGACAACTTTTGTGCCTTTGATGTCGATTTCAACATCTTTGCACCTGTTTGTTGTGCCGCGCATTTCTTTGATATCAACGTTTTGGAGAACTTCGCCGGTTGCAAATTCATAAGCCGTTCTGACAGCTGCTTCCGCAACCCCGCCGGATGCGCCGAATATTGTTCCGGCACCTGTATATTCCCCGAACGGTGAATCAGGTGCTTCGGGTTCCAGCGAATTAAAATCAATTCCCGCACTCTTTATCATTTTGCCGAGTTCTTTTGTCGTAAGTACAAAATCCGTGTCCTGACGTCCGTTTTGGCTTAATTCAGGGCGCAAGGCTTCATATTTTTTCGCTGTACACGGCATTATTGCAACGACCGTCAAGTTTTCGCGCGGAATTCCCAGCATTTTCGGAATTAAATCGACCAGAACCGGCGACTGCATTGACATAGGTGATTTGCAGCTTGAAAGATGATTAAGCATATCAGGGTGCATCATCTCAAGATACTTAACCCACGCAGGACAACAAGATGTAAATAACGGAAGATTTTGACCTGATTTAAGTCTGTCTATAAATTCCGTTGCTTCTTCCATAATCGTTAAGTCCGCCCCGAAATTGGTATCAAATACCATGTCAAAACCTATTCTTCTGAGCGCAGCATCAATTTTTCCGATAGTGTTTTCACCGGGTTCAAGTCCGAACATTTCGCCCAGTGCAACTCTGACTGACGGTGCCATATGCGCGATAACTTTCACCTCCGGGTTTGTAATCCTTGCCCAGACATCATCCAGTGATGATTTAATCGTTAATGCTCCTGTCGGGCAAACCGCAACGCATTGTCCGCAGTTTACACAGTCAACCTGTCCGAGCGGTCTGCCGTTCATTGGCTCTACGACTGTTTTTGAGCCTCTGTTGGCAAAACCCAGTACAGAATGCCCCTGAAATTCAGAGCAGGCTCTTACGCACGCACCGCACAAAATACATTTGTTCGGATCTCTGACTATTGAGGGGGAGCTGTCGTCTATCGGCAGGTAATCCTCTTTTTCGGCATATCTGATTTTTGTAATTCCGTATTCTTCAGCGTATTTTTGAAGTTCGCAGTCACCTGATTTTTCGCAGGTCAAACAGCTTCTGTCGTGGTTTGCCAGCAATAATTCCAGAACTGTTTTCCTTATTCTTCTGGTCTTTTCGGTATTAATATGAATTTTTAAACCCGCTTCCGGCGGCATTGTGCAGGAGGATTGTATTCCTCTGCCTTCTACTTCCACAACACACATTCTGCATGCGCCGAATGAGGTTAAATCAGGGCGATAGCAGAATGTCGGAACATTCATTCCCGCTTTTCGGATTACTTCCAATAAATTCGGTTCATCCGTGAATTCTACTTCTTTACCGTCTATAAATAATGTTTTCTTATCTGTCATTTCTATTTTCCTCGTAAATTATTCCGCACTATTGTAATTCAATTGCCTTAAACGGGCAGCTCTTGAGGCATGCCTCGCATTTAATACATTTTTCCTGATCTATGTGGTGCGGTTGTTTTACCGTGCCTTCAATAGCGCCTACAGGACAGGTTCTTGCACATTTTGTGCATCCTTTACATTTTTCGGGGTTGATAACAACCTTTTTCATTGCCGTACAAACCCCTGCAGGGCATTTTTTATCGACAATGTGTGCTATATATTCGTCCCTGAAGTATTTTAAGGTTGACAAAACAGGGTTCGGAGCTGTTTTTCCAAGCCCGCACAATGAACCTTCTTTAACAGTGTGTGCCAATTCTTCCAGCAAATCCAAATCCGAAAGTTCGCCTTTTCCCGCAACTATTTTTTCAAGGATTTTGAGCATGTTTTTTGTACCTTCGCGGCAGGGAACGCATTTCCCGCAGCTTTCGTTTTTGGTAAAGTTCATGAAAAATCTTGCAACTTCAACCATACAGGTATCTTCCGCCATTACGACCAGACCGCCTGAGCCGACCATTGCGCCTGCTTTTATAAGACTGTCGTAATCCATAGGCAAATCAAGATGTTCTTCGGTTAAACATCCGCCTGACGGGCCGCCGATTTGGACAGCTTTGAATTTTTTGCCGCCTCTTATTCCGCCGCCTATGTCAAAGATGATTTGTCTTAACGTTGTTCCCATCGGAACTTCGATTAAGCCCGTATTATTAACTTCACCTGTCAGTGCAAATGTTTTGGTGCCTTTAGAAGTTTCGGTACCCATTTGTGCAAACCAGTCAGCGCCGTTAAGCATTATAACAGGCACGTTTGCAAGTGTTTCAACGTTGTTAATCAATGTCGGTCTGCCGAACAAACCTTTATTTGCAGGGAACGGCGGTTTTGGTCTGGGCATTCCGCGTTCGCCTTCTATTGATGCTATGAGTGCGGTTTCTTCGCCGCAAACAAATGCTCCGGCGCCTTCTTTTATGTGAATGGTGAATGAAAAACCGCTTCCCATTATGTTTTCGCCCAAAAAATGTCTTTCTTCGGCGTCTTTTATTGCTTTTTTCAGACGTTCAATCGCAAGCGGGTATTCGGCTCTTACGTAGATATAACCTTCGTCCGCGCCGATTGCAAAAGCTGCAATTGCCATACCTTCAAGAAGTTTATGCGGATCGCCTTCCATAATACTTCTGTCCATGAATGCGCCCGGGTCGCCTTCATCACCGTTACATACCACGTAGGATTTTCCGCCGCGGTTGGCTGCCGTAAAGCGCCATTTCCTTCCGGTCGGGAAACCGCCGCCCCCTCTGCCTCTTAAGCCTGATTTTTCAATTGTTTCAATTACGCCTTCGGGGTTATTTTCGGTCAATACGTTATATAGTGCCTCGTAACCTCTCACCGCAATTGCTTCGTCAATACTTTCCGCGTTTATGTTTCCGCAGTTTTTAAGCGCGGTGCGGTTTTGTTTTGCGTAAAAATTAATATCTTCGTCTTTGAAAATATGTTCTTTTGTCTGCGGATCCGTGTATAAAAGTCTTTCAACCGGCTGTCCGCCTCTTATGTGGGTTTCGTAAATTTCTTCAACGTCTTTGTAGCGGACTTTAACATAGGTTACGTGCTTGTCGGGAATGCTTACCAGAACGCCCTGTTCGCAAAATCCGTGGCATCCGGTCGGAACTATTGTCATTTTATCGTAATCCGTCAAAACTGATACGTCAGCGCCCAGTTCTTTGAATCTTTCGATTACACCTAAAGCCCCGTTTGCAACGCAGCCTGTTCCTGCGCAGACAAGAACCCTCAGACCCTGTTCACGTATTTTTTCCTGTGCTTTTTGCTGTTCTTCTTTTATATCTATACTTAAGCTTTTTGTTTCCATATTATTCTTCCTCTTTCAAAAGGGTATCAAGTACAATGCTGATGGCATCGGACGTCATCTGCGGGTAAACTTTTCCGTTAATTACAACAACCGGTGCAAGTCCGCATGCACCGAGGCAGCTTACCGTTTCCAGCGAGAAAAGTCCGTTTTCGCTTGTTAATTGCCCCTCTTTGATGTTAAGTTTGTTTCTTATCGCGTTTAATACAGGCATTGAGCCTCTAACATGGCATGCCGTGCCGTCGCAGACTTTGATTTCAAATTTGCCTTTCGGCTCCAGTGAAAATTGTGCGTAAAATGTTGCCACACCGAAAACAGTTGCGGGCGATAACCCCTCAATTTTTGTCCCGATGTAAATTAAAGCTTCTTCCGGAAGATAACGGTATTCTTCCTGTACTTTTTGCAAAATAGCTATCAGATTGGATTTTTTGTAATCATAAGACTGCAAAATCTCGTCTAATTTGTTCGTGCTGATTCTGCGGGTTGTGTCTATTGTCATCATTAACTCCTCGTTTTTATGTCAATATTATCACACAAATTCGCTCAGAAATCAAGGTGGTTATGTTATTGTCGGCATATGTTTAAGTAAGAAGTTACTAAGATACTAAGGCAGTAAGATACTAAGAATTTACTGTCTGATAATCAGACCTGCATTTGTCATTCTGAGCGTGAGCGAAGAATCTCCCGGTTATTTGAGATCCTTCGGCTTCGCCTCAGGATGACGTGTTAAATCCGACCTGCAATAGCTCAGTTCGCGCGGTAAGTTTCGCAAAATTCTTTAACGGGGCAGATTTCGCATTTTGGGTTACGCGGGGTGCAGACGTTCTGTCCGTGGGTTACAAGGAGTGAATTTATATCTATCCAGTATTTTACGGGCAGTTTTTCTCTCAGCGCAAATTCTGTTTCCTCGGGTGTATTTGTTTTCACGTATCCTAGTCTGTTCATAATCCTGTGAACGTGTACATCCACGCAGATTGCGGGTTTGTGAAATCCTTCGCTCAAAACTAAATTCGCGGTCTTTCTCCCTACTCCGTTGAATTTTACAAGTTCGTCTATCTCATCCGGAACACGTGAATTGTATTTTTCCACCAATTCTTTTGATAATTCAACTATCTGACGCGCTTTATTCGCATAAAAACCTACGGGGTATATGGCTTTTTCCAGAACTTTCGGATCCAGTTTTGCAAAGTCTTCAGGGGTTCTGCCTAATTCCAGCATCCTTAATGTCGCGGGATAGGTTGTTTTATCGTTTGTTCTTAAGCTCAAAATGCACGCTATCAAAACAAGATACGGGTCTTTAAATTCGTCCATAAGCTTTACAAAATCGCTTTGCGGCTGTCGGGCGGCTTTTAAGTTTTTTACGACACTATCTATATCAACTTTTTCTTTTAACATTCAAAAGCCTTTCAACATCAAGCACTGTGCGAAGTTTCAGCGCATAAATGTTATCTTTGTCAAACCGTAAAAGTTTTACAGCATCTTTTTCCGTTGTAACAACATTTCCGTCGATATCCACAAGGTCAATCGGAGAATATTGATGATGATCGTCAAGTGCGATTTCTTTTTTTACGTAAAATCCTGTTAAAAAGTCGAAAAACTGTTGGGGCTGACCGATTGAACACATTGCCGTCACGGCATTTCCCTCCTCCAGATGTTCGCCGGTTTTAATATTATATATGTAATCCGGTTCAATCGCGCAGACCATTGTTTCAATGCTCAGTCTTTTTTCCATAATCCGTGCAAATTTTTCGGCTTTTGTGTGGTCAGTGTCTTTGCTTATGATAAGCAGTTTGTCAATTCTGTCAAGAGCTTCCGCACCTTCTCTTAAAGGTCCTGCGGGAAGCAGCTTTTCATTTCCCAGACCCATTTTGCTGTCCATCAGGACTATATCTATGTCGCGGAATAATTTGCGATGCTGAAATCCGTCGTCAAGAATTATTTTTGTTACACCGAAATTTTCTATTGCGTATTTTGCGGCTTTGTATCTGTCTTTGCAGGTTAAAACGCAGGCGCCTTCGGCTTTTTGCGCAAGCCAGAAAGGTTCATCTCCCGCCATTGCCGCTGTATGAAGTACGTATTTTCCGTCTGATATTATGTTGACGTTTTTATTTGATAATTTGCCCCCGTAGCCGCGCGAAATTATTGCGACTTTTTCGCCTTTTTTGAGCAAATATCTTGCAATTTCCAGAACAACGGGTGTTTTTCCAACGCCGCCGGTTGTCATGTTTCCGACCGAAATTACGTATGCGCCGACTTTTTTCGGACGTAAGATTTTTTTATCATATAGCCAGTTTTTTAATCCGCTTCCCAGACCGTATACGTATGACATGCCTTCCAGTATATTCACAAGCACGCCTTTTGCATTCCGGTCATAATGTAATTTTGTTATCTTTGTTTTCAGGTTCATATTTTAAAACATCAGTCTGAATAATAAAAATCTTTTATTTAATTTTTCGGAGAATTTTCTCAAATTGCAGGTTGTAACAGCTGCATCATCAATTATGGATTGTAATTCCGTTTTGTTTTCCGGTGTCAGCTGATTTACTGTTGCAAGTGTTGTTGAGATATCCGTCATTGCTTTATCTACGCTTTTAATAGCGCTTGTCAAATCATGTTTCAGGTTATCGTCTTTTGTCATTGAATTTATGTAAGTGCTGATTTCATTTACATTATGCATAATGACTTTCAAATCGGCGGCAATGGCTTCCGCGTTGCCGTTATCCATAATTTTGTTTAAGTTTTTGCTTAACAATTCCAGTGAATCCGCCGTGGAATAGAGTTTTGATTTGAATTCTTTGTCACCGATTATGTTGTTAAGGTTATCCGAAAGTTTTGAAAAATCTTTGCTTGTTCTGTCAAGCATGGTCATCAATTCTTTCAAATCGCCTTCTGAAGCGTCAATGAGTTTGTCAAACTTGGCAATTGTTGCGGCTGATTGCGCAGTCAGTGAATTTATGTTTGTTACTGACATCTGAAGTTCCGCGATAACTTCATCAGATAAAAGGTCATTGATTTTTCTGTTGGTTTCGGTAAGTGATTCCGCCGCTTTGTACTGCCATTCCATAAAATCCGCTATCCTCATCGGCTCAATTATTGTATAGGGCGAATTCTGCGCAGGGTATGGCAATATTGTATCATCCAGCGTGGATATTCTTAATTTTTTCTCACCGTTTTTGAATACCGGCTGACCTTTCATAAATTCCGGAAGTACAAGCCCCGGCAAATCTACCATATAATCTATTTTATAGGCATAAGTCGTATCTATTGAATCTCTGAAATTAAACGGTACTGCAGCACGTGAAATTACTTCAATTGCTTTTACCGTGCCGACGTCGTAGAATTTGTCATCAAGCTGCATTTCGACCGTATCGTCTTTATATAACAAATCTTTTGTTTTCATCGGAATATAGAGGGTTCTTGTCTTTGGCGGGGTGATTTCCAAAAATAATTCACCGATTAAGCCTGACTGCTGGATTGAAAAAAGTGAAGCTTTGGGGATTTTTACATCAGGGTCGGTGATTACGAATTTTACCTTTACATAGCTGTTTTCGCCGTCAACTATCGGCGTTACTTCCTCTACCTGACCTACTCTTAAGCCCATCATCTGTACGCCCGCACCAGGTCTCATGCCGTTTACGTCTTTGAATTGTATTTCTATCCTTTTTGCATTGGAAAAAGTTCTTCCTTTTACCTTGAATACTACTCCAAACAATAATACCAGCGCTATTAAGGTTAGCAAGCCTACCTTGAATGATGACGAGAACTTCATTTAATCCCTCATTTGTTATCTACATTTTTATTGTAGCAAAAAACTTTTTTAAATGCAAAAAGTTATTGTTTTGAAGTTAATAAGGGAATAGGGGGAATAAGTTGTTTCTAAAATTAATCTGTGTGGGATTTTTCCAAAATTGCTTTTTATATAACACTTATTACCTTATTACCTTACAAATAATTCGCCAGAATGTTTTTTACGTAATTTTGGGTTTCTTTATATGGCGGAACACCGTCATATTTGTCAACAGCACCGGGGCCTGCATTGTATGCCGCAAGCGCCAGAATTACGTTGCCGTTATATTTATTAAGCATGGATTTTAAATATCTTACGCCGCCGTCTACGTTTTGGACGGGATTATAAGCGTCAGTTACCCCCAAACCCTTGGCTGTCGCAGGCATCAATTGCATTAATCCCATAGCGCCGGCTTTGGATTTCGCATCAGGGTTAAAGCCTGATTCCTGTTTGATTAGCGCTTTTACTAATTTATCGTCTACTCCGTGTTTTTTGGCAATTTGTTCGACCATGTTCATAATCTGGCTTTTGGAAGGGTTGTTGATATTCCCTATTCCGTTATTAGCTGCTGCCGCCTGCATAAGCGCGTTATTAAGACTTTCCGTCGGATTTGTTTTTGCAAGTTCCGCCTTAACTTTCATTGATTCCGGATTTAAAAGCAGATTGCCGAAGTTTACTTTTTGCGTTGAAGAAAGAACATTTTCAAATGATTGCACGTTGGAGTTTGACGGCGGAAGAATCGTATTTATATTCGCCTGTGTTACATTTTTGGTCTTATAAAAATTATTTACATACTGATTCATCTGCGCGGCTCTTTGAATTGCTGCTGCCTGTCCGCCGCTGTTCAGCATTCTTTGTATCATTTCTGAAAACATAATCCTACCCTCAATTTTATTCTACACGCTTTATTGAAGTTTGGTATCATATAAATTAAGGATTTTTCGCAAGATGTCAAGGGAAATGGTGAATAGGGGAATAAGTAAATAAGGGAATAGGGGAATAAGGGAATAAGTGTTATATAAAAAGCAATTTTGGAGAAATCCCGCACAGATTAATCTATGATACAACTTATTCCCCTATTTACTTATTCACTCAATAAACATACAATCCCCGTAGGAAAAGAACCTGTAACGCTCTTTTACGGCTTCTTTATAAGCTTTAAAGATAAATTCTTTCCCCGCAAGAGCGCTCACAAGCATTAAAAGCGTTGATTTAGGCAGGTGAAAGTTCGTTATAAGCCCGTCGATAACCTTGAATTCATAAGGCGGGTAAATGAATAATTCCGACGCACTTTTACAAGCCTTTATGCAGCCGAATTGTTTGTATGCGGTCTCCAGAGTTCTGACGGTCGTTGTGCCTACTGCTATAAGCTTTTTACCCGCGGATTTCGCACGGTTTATTACGGCTGCTGTTTCTTCGCTTATTTCAAAGGTTTCCGAGTGCATTTTATGGTCTTCTATCCGCTCGCATTTTACGGGTCTGAATGTTCCGAGACCCACATTAAGCGTTACGTAAGCCGTCTCTACACCTTTTTCTTCCAGTTTTTTCAATATCTCTTTTGTAAAATGCAATCCTGCCGTCGGCGCTGCAACCGAACCTTCATCCTTTGCGTAAACCGTCTGGTAGCGCTCAGTGTCAAATTTCTTTATCTCATCGGTTTGAAGTTTGCGCTCTATGTACGGCGGAAGCGGAATATTCCCGACTTTATGCAGTATCTCAAACAAATCCCCGTCATAAATCATCTCAACAAGCCATTCGCCGTCCTCTTCAAGCCGCTTTATGGCGCGCACGCTTAATTCATTACTTATTTTAATTATCGTATCGGGCTTTACACGTTTTGACGGCTTTATAAGGCATGACCAGTTTTTGCCGCCTTTGGATTCAAGCAGAAATACTTCAATCCGCGCGCCTGTGTCTTTTGTACCGTACAGCCTTGCAGGAAGCACTTTTGTATTATTCATTACAAGCAATGTATTCTCATCCAGCAAATCGACTATATCGTAAAAATGCTTGTGCTCAATCGTCTGTTCTTCCGGATTAAGTACAAGCATTCTGGAATTTTCGCGTTTGTCGGCAGGCATTTGCGCTATTAATTCTTCGGGCAGTTCGTAATCATATTCCGATACCTGCAATGCCTTACTCCTTACTGTCTATCTTTTTGGCGTTATTAAGATCGCTTTCAGTTACAACGGCTTTTTTGTGCGCTTCTTCTATATCCATCTGCTTATTTACAATTACCGTCTGTAATATCTGGATTAAATTGCTCGTAACAAGATATAAAAGCACACCGGCAGGTATCGGAATTATTACAAACGTCGCAATAATCATTATAGGCATAAATGTGCCCATTGATTTTTGAATTGCGGCTTGTGTCGGATCCTGCGGTTCGGCGGTTTTGGACGTCGCCATCATTACCTTTTGCGAGATAAACATCGTTATCGCAAATAATACGATTAACATTAATACGTCAAAATGGAAAGCCTGTTTTACCTCAATAGACGGAACTGATGCCGCTAATATCTCGCCCTGACGCTCAAAGGTTATCTTTTCGGTTTCTTTTGTGTTTACGTCAGTTATTATTACATCTGCTTTTTCAATTTTTTGAAGCTGGCTGAATTTTAAGTTCAAATTGTCAAGGCTGATTTTAAAATCAATCGGCTCGCCCGGTGTTAATTCGCCCTGAATTTCCAATGCCTGATTGGGCTTTGATATTTTTACGTTCTCTAAAGTTTCATCGGTCAAATATACAACCGCGGTTTTTCCGACAATAAATCTGTCGTACTTTGATACGCCCATCTCGCCATCGTTTGAAATTCCGGCGGATGCTCTTAATGTTGTATCAAGCCTGTTTACAAATAAAAAAGGTACATTCCCCGCTGTCTGGATAAACTGCGGACTCATTAACGCCGAATATAACAGGATGAATATCGGCATCTGGATTAATAAAGGCATACAGCCGCCCATAGGATTGAACTTATGCTCTTTGTAAAATTCCATAAGCTTTTGCTGCATTACCTGCGGATTACTTTTGTATCTGTCCTGTATAGCCTTCAATTTCGGCTGCAATGTCTGCATCATTCGCATTGAACGCTGCTGTGATACGTTTAACGGCCACAAAAATGCTCGAACTATTATCGTTAATACGATTATTGCCCAGCCGTAACTGCCGACGATTGACGCCAGTTTCCCTAAAAATTCTATGGTTAATGTCGTAAAATCCAATTCCCTAATCCTCTTTTTTTCGGCTCTTTTTTTAAAATGGTCGGGATGACACGATTTGAACGTGCGACCCCCTCGTCCCAAGCGAGGTGCGCTACCAAGCTGCGCCACATCCCGGTGCGTTGCGGCAACATAATGCTGCCTTATATATATTCTCTTTTCAATGTTGCCGGGTGCGCTACCAACCTCTCACAAACGATACTTAATCGTTTGTTCGGCAGAGTGCCACATCCCGGTGCGTTGCGGCAACATAATGCTGCCTTATATATATTCTCTTTTCAATGTTGCCGGGTGCGCTACC
>CALVEN010000005.1 GCA_944326585.1 Candidatus Gastranaerophilales bacterium | reverse complement strand
GACGTTTATAGTTTGTAGATTTATTTTTTCACAAAGATTTTTATTTTTTTGAGATGCTGAAACCAGTTCAGCATGACAGGGAATAGAATTCCCTGCGGAGGTTAGCGGCGCAGTGTCAGTTTCTGCCCCCCCCCCTGAGTGAAAAGTAGTTGTGATGCGTGTTTGCGCCCATTTTTTTAACCTCCAAAATAGTTATTACTTTTTCATTATATCAATTAAGCGGCATTTATGCAACTTTATATTTCCACCATAAATATGATAAAAAATTTTATTCCTTTGAGTAAAATAGCTTTATGTACGAGTACGAATTGGAATATGAAGACAAGGAGCTCAAAAAAGTCGGTCTGGAGCTGATGTTTATGACGCCCGAAAAATGCGAAAAATCGGAAGGCATTACGGCCGTTGAGCTTGCAAAGCTTGTCGATTTGCCTGTCGAAGTTGTTAAAAAAAAGCTCAATATCTTAAAAGATGCAGGGATTGTACGTGTCAAGGGGATTAATCCGAAATTCTGGAAATTTGATGAATATAATTTTCAGCGTATGGATGAACATGACGATATTTTTAAGCTGTTGTGCAGCTTTGATGATGTTGATTTTGACAGATATTTTACTTACTAATTATTTTCCGATACAAAAATGGTCAAAAATATTATTCAAAATCTCATCGGTTATGACTTCGCCCGTGAGTTCATTTAAGAATAACAATGCTGATTTCAAATCAATACTTATTAAATCCTGTAATTCTTGTGATTTTGCGGCATCCAAAGCTTTTGTTAAACTGTCGCGGCATTTTATAAGACAATCTGTTTGACGTTTGTTTGTTATGAATTCAGTTTCTTCCGCGGAAAAATCACATACAATATTTTTAATTTTTTCGCGTAAATCGTCCAGTCCTTCATTTGTTAAAGTGGAGATGTAAATTGCGTTCTTATCTGTCCTGTCGTCGGTTAAATCGCATTTGTTGGCGATAATAAGATGTTTTTTGTCTTTGATAAGATTATAGATTTCTTCATCTTCTTTATTAAGACCGCTTTTAGCATCATAGACAAATAGTATTAAATCAGCTTCTTCTGCTGATTGTTTTGAAAATTCAATTCCTATTCCTTCGACCTGTCCCACGTCATCGGTATTTCTTATGCCTGCCGTATCAATAAGAGTAACCGCAACATCCATATCAAGAGTTTCTTTTAAAACATCCCTTGTGGTTCCTGCAATATCCGTTACAATTGCACGTTTTGCATTTAATAATTTATTGAAAAGTGATGATTTGCCGACATTGGGTTTGCCGACGATTGCTACTTTTATGCCCTGTCTTAAAATATCCGATGATTTTGCGCAGGCAAGGACGCTGTCAACTTCTTTTACGGTTTCTTCAAATTGGCTGATTAATAAATCATATGAAGGCTCATTGACATCTTCCGGAAAATCTATTGCCGCAATAATAAGCGACAGGCTGTTGAAAATTTTGCCGCGGATTTCGTTTACTTTTCTGTATAACACACCTGAGAGATTTTTGGCGGATTGTATTGCAAAATTTTGGGTTTTTGCATGGATTAAGTCCGCAACCGCTTCTGCTTGGGATAAATCCATTTTTTTGTTTAAAAAGGCTCTTTTGGTAAATTCGCCGCGTTCAGCCATCCTTGCGCCGTTTTTCAGAACAAGGTCAAGAATATTCCTCACAACATTTACGCCGCCGTGGCATTGAATTTCTATGACATCTTCTCCCGTATAGCTGTTTGGATTTTTAAAAGAAAGAACAATTACTTCATCTATTTTTGTTCCGTTGTCCTCTATCCAGCCGTGAGAAATTTTGCCGGCTTCAAGCGGTTTGCCTTTGAAAATTTTTTCAGCTATATCAAAACTTTCATTGCCGGAAATCCTTATAACACCTACTCCGCCTGTCCCAAGAGGCGTTGCAATTGCGGCTATTGTGTCAAATTCTTGAATTATATTCATATCTAAATTATACATGAAAACTTTTTTAATGTATAATAAATGTTATGGAAGAAATAAATGAGCTTATTGCGGAAAATAAATTTAAAGAAGCGCAGGAAAAGTTAGAAGAAATTCTGAAATCTGAAGGCAAAAATATCGAGGCCTTAAAGCTTTTGGGGCTTTGTTATGTTAATCTTGAAAAATACAAAGAGGGGCAGAGTGTTTTTGAAACGGTAGTAAAATATTTGCCGGATGACGCTTCAAGCTGGTTTTATCTTGCAAATTGTTATGACAATCTGGAAGATTTTTTACACGCGAAAACAGCGTATTTGGAAGTTATAAAACTCAGACCGGAATTTTTGGATGCTTATAAAAATCTTTGCGTTGTTTATGTGAAATCCAATGAAGCTGAAAAAGCCATTGAACTGGGTAAAAAAGCACTTGAATTCGCGGGCGGGGATTATACTTTATTCTATATAATCGGTACAGCCGGTATGTCTTTGAAAAAATTTGAAGAAAGTGTTTATTATCTTGAAAAGGCTCTTGAATTGAATCCTTCACATTCCCAGCTTTATAATAATCTCGGAACATGTTATGTCACAATCGGCAATCTTGATAAGGCATACGAAAATTATCTCAAAGCAAGCGAATATGATCCGGAAAATTCTTTGACATATTTTAATATAGGATCCGTTCTTCAAATTCAAAACAAACATAAAGAGGCTTGTGAATATTTTAAAAAGGCTTATGAAAAAGAGCCGTCCGACAATTATCTTGTGGCATTAGCTTTGTCGGAGGTAAAATCAGGGGATATACATTCCGCTATTGAACATTATAAACATCTGATTGTTCAGTTTCCGGCAAAACATAATTTTCAATATAATCTGGTATGCTGTTATGAATTAATCGGGGAATATCAGCTTGCCGTAAATATTTTGCAAAATCTTGTTATGCTCAACCCTAAATCTGTTAATATGGCGCATAAGCTCGCAAATCTTTATTTGAAACTTAATCAGCCGCAGTATGCAAAACAGATTTTTGAAAAGATATTAATTCAAGGGAACGTATCGTTTGAATTGTATTATGAATTTGCTCATATTTGTATTATGACCGGTGATTTTGACAGAGCTGAAAAAATCCTGAAAAAAGTTATTGAGCTTAATCCTGAGTTTGCGCAGGCGCATAAGGATCTTGGTGTAATCTATCTTACAAAGCGTCTGTTTGATTATGCAAAAGATGAATTTGAAAATGCTTATAAATTGGCGCCTGAAAATCATTCAATAATTTTTGAATATGCAAATTATCTTCACGCTACAACAGATTTTAAACGTGCTGATGAAATGTATCAAAAAGCACTTGAGTATGAACCGGAAAATCCGAATACGCTCGGTTTTTCAGCATTAAATAAAATTCAGCTTAATGACCTTGAAAAAGCAAAAGAGCAGATTGATGCCGCATTAAAATTTGCAAATGATCAGCCGTTTTTGTTGTTTATCGCCGGCAAAATAAGATTTTTGCTGAAAGATTACGAACAGGCAAAAATGTTTTTAGTTAAATCTTATGAGGGCGATAAGACAAATGATTGTGAAAATTTATTGGGGCTTTGTTATTATGAACTCGGGGATTTTGAACAGGCAAATTCAATATTCAAAAATTTGCTTGAAAAAAGTCCGATGAATATTAATATCCTGTTAAATAGTGCAAAATGTTATGCAAAACTTGAAGATAATGATTCTGCACTGGAAGTGTTAGAGCGTGCCGTTGAAATTTTTCCCGATTGTGAGGAAGCTCAGGAACTTATTCGTGAATTGTCATAATACTAAAAAATCGGCTTTCGATGACAGCCGACTTTTGATTTTTTAAAATTAGTTTGGTTTAAGCGAGTCCTAAAACTTTTTTGTACCAAGAGAATGTCTCTAATTCCAAACCATTAAAAGTTGTCTTAAGACATTGAGCTTTTAAATAGTTCTCGAACTCGTCATTGAATTTGGATTTGACCTTTTTTTCTTTGGTCTTTGTTACGAGTGTTGTCATAGAATCCTACTCCTTTTTTCTTCAGTTATTTTTCTATAACTTCGTGTATTATTATATCACGTTATTAAGAATTTTTCTAGTAGTATAAATGTCGTAAATTTAAAAACTTGCGCAGGAAAAGGAATTTAATTGTAAATTTTTGTAAAGAATTTGCCCGAGAATGATAGTGACAAAAATTAATAATTCCGGAGAATTAATTTTATAGTAGTAAATTTTGATAATACAGAGTTTACACGGAGCGGATTTTTTGTTAAAATGTAAATTAATTGAGGAGCAGGGAAAATTAATAAGCATCTTTTAATATCATCATTTATTATATTGAGTTTGACAGGTATTGCTGCTGATGCTGCAATGTCGCCGGAGGTCAATGCGTTGTATCAGCAGGCATGTTCTGCCGAATATCAGAATAATCTGCCGGATGCAATTGAAAAATTGAAAAAAGCAATTACTTTAGCCGGCAATGACAGCATGCTTTATACCAAACTCGCCGGAATATATTCCGATTTGGGTGAATATGATTTGGCTTTGCAGGCTTATTCAAAAGTTTTGGAATTAAAGCCGGATGATGCATTTGTATATATAAGTGTCGGGAGTATTTATGAAACTCAGGGCAAATACAATGAGGCTCTTGCAGCTTACAATAAATCTCTACAGTTATTTCCGGAATACAAGTATAACTATTTAAATATTGCAAATGTTCAATATAAAATGCAGGATTATAAAACTGCTGTTCAAAGTTACGCGAGATTTTTGGAAATTTATCCTCAGCATAAAGAGGCGCGTGAAAATCTTGCATCAGCCTATCTTGTTCTTGATATGCCGGAAAAAGCGGTTAAAGAATATACAACGCTTTATAACAAAAATTCATCAACCTTTAAGGATTATGCAAATTACGGTGTGGCTCTCGTAAAAACCGGTAATTATTCTAAAGGTTCCGAAATTTTGGAAAAAGCAGTTGAACTTGATCCTGAAAATACCTCCTGTCATATAAGTCTTGCTCTTGCTTATCAGGAACTCGACAATAATGATCTGGCACTTGAACAATACGATATTGTGTTCAAACAATTGCCGAATCTGCATTCAATAAGACTGGATTATGCAAATCTTCTTGCTGATATGAAGAAAAACGCGGAGGCAATTGAGCAGTATAAAATTTATGCACAAAATTATCCGACGGACGCAAGAGTTTATAAAAATATGGCAATTGTGTATAAGCGTATAAATGATTTGGATTCTGCGATTGATAATTTTGAAAAAACACTTGCCATAAAATCTGATGATATTGATGTTAAAAAAGATCTGGCAGAGTGTTATCATGCCAAAAAGGATTATATATCCGCATTAAAATATTATGATGAGGTTTTGAAGGTTAAACCGGATGATTTGGAAGCCAAAACTAATAAGGCTTTTGCGCTTCATGCATTAGATCAATATGACGAAGCGATTGCATTATACGAACAAGTTTTGAGCGTAAAAAGCAATCCTACTGTAGATTCAAATCTTACCAAAGCAATTACGGCACAGGGGTTTGTATCGTTGAATGCAAAGAATTATTCAAAGGCATCCGAATATTTCCAAAAAGCGGTTTCAAGGAATTCAGCCGATGATTATGCGTATTATGGGCTTGCAAAAGCATACAGGGGTTTGAATTCAAATGACAAAGCTGCGGAAATGTATGAAAAAGCAATTGCTTTAAATCCTGAAAAATCATTATACAGCACGGAATACGGTGAATTTATTTCTGCTTTATACAGTCAGCAGCCGGCAGCAGGTACTGCGGGGGATGCGGAATTGTCTGAAATTTCTCTAAGCCCGGATGGTAATATTCAGCAAAAACCTGTTGATATGACAAAAAATAAAGATTTAATCGCTTTAGGCGATGAAAATTACAGAAAAAAAGATTTTGATTTAGCAATTCAAAATTATCAGGAAGCTTTGACAATAAATCCGGGCGATGAAGTTACTTTACTTAAGATAGGCAACATTTACGGGTTGAAAAATGACAACAAAACTGCTGCTGAATTTTACAAACGTGCAATTGTTGTAAAGCCTGAATATGCCGACGGCTGGTTTAATTTGGGATTAGCTTATGCAAATGAGAAAAACTATTCCGAGGCAAAAAAATCTTTCAGCAAGGTGGTCGAAATAAAGCCTGATTATGCTTATGCCTATTATGCTCTGGCAATAGCTTATGAGACAGAGGCAAACAAACCTGAGGCTTTGAAATATTACAAATTATTCCTGCAATATAATAAAGATGCGGAAAACGTTGCACAGGTTCAGGATAAAATAAGAAGTCTGGAAAAATGAAGAAATTAGTTCTTTGTTTAGCTGTATTTTTAGTAGTTTTTTGTACATGTGGCTGCAATCGTGACAAAGCGGCAATACTGTTTAACCATGACAAAATTACGGTTGATAATGTTATGAATTACAGTACAGCTTTTCGGCCGAATGAGCGGATATATTACCTTGTAATCATACCGAAGAAGATTAAAACCCGCGCAATAAATATTCAGGTAATAAAAAAAGACAATAAATATATGACATTAGGGTATAATCTTTACTGGAGTTATTCAGCGGTGTTAAAGGATGATCAGATGTATTATTACGATGATTATGTCGTGATATCGCAGCCCGGATTGTATATTATGAAGGTGTTTTCAAAAGATAACCCGCAAAAGACGCTTTGTATGGCGCAATTTTTGGTGCAGGAATAGATTTTGGGCTTGAAAAATTCGGAGAAAAATGTTATAATATCCGTAAAATATTCGGAGAAAAAATGAAATATATATACCAAAACGCAGACTGGCACAGCTTTAGATGGTGCGGAGAAAAAATTCAAAAATTGCTTTTAGAAATCAAAAAAGCACAGGGATATCTGCTTGGCAAAATGGATTTGTTAGGATTTGATGTTAAAAATAATGCGTTGTTGCAGGTTTTAACGGAAAATATTATTAAATCATCTGAAATTGAAGGGCAAATTCTTGATAAACATCTTGTTCGCTCATCTATAGCACGGCGATTGGGAATTGATATCGGCGGAGAAATACCTGTTTCAAGAGATATTGAGGCTATTGTGGAAATGATGCTTGATGCTACACAAAATTATGCTAAAGAGATGACTAAAGACAGGTTGATAGGCTGGCATGCAGCACTTTTCCCAACCGGTTACAGCGGAATGTATAAAATTAATGTCGGAGGATACAGGACTGATGAACTTGGTTCAATGCAGGTTATATCAGGTTATGCAGGTAATGAAAAAGTTCACTATGAAGCACCGAAGGCAGAATCACTTGAAAGTGAGATGAATGAACTTATCAACTATATAAATACTGAAAAAGAAACAGATTTTCTGATACAAGCCGCAATCGTGCATTTGTGGTTTGTTATTCTTCATCCGTTTGATGACGGAAACGGCAGAATTGCAAGAGCATTAACCGATATGATTTTAGCAAGAAGTGATGACAGTAAATTCCGTTTTTATTCAATGTCTGCCCAAATTCAAAAGAATAGAAAAAGTTATTATGAGATTTTGGAAAAAACGCAAAAGGGTTCAATGGATATAACGAATTGGCTTGTATGGTTTTTCGAAAATCTTTTGATTGCTATTCAATCAAGCGGAGAGATTACGGATAAAGTTTTGCAAAAAGCAGAATTCTGGCAAAAACATACAAATACTGTTTTTAACGAAAGGCAAATAAAAGTTTTAAACAGATTTATGGATAATTTTGAAGGTAACCTTACGACAACTAAATGGGCTAAAATGTGTAATTGCTCACAGGATACCGCAACTTTAGATATTAATGATTTAATAGATAAAAAAATACTGAAAAAAATTGGTAAAGGCAGAGTTACACATTATGTTTTATATTAATATCAGTTATTTCCAATAGAGTTTAAACTTATAGATGAATAAATATGCAACAACAAGATTATAAAATTTTACAATTTAATCAGGCTTTAGCTAAAGTTACAAAACAATTAAGAGAGACGCAAAAGATTTCTGCAAATAAACTGACTAATGAATACGAATTGGGGAGCGGGAATTTGAGCAGAATTGAAAATGCTGTTTATAATTGTAAATTTATAACAATTTGGAAGGTGTCAGAAGCATTGGGTTTAAAATTTTCGGAATTTTCAAAATTTCTGGAAGATGAACTCGGTGACGACTTTAAGCTAATTGACGAATAAGTCAAACCTTTTGATTTATAGGCTTTAAGGACGTTTTTATGTAAATATTTTTTAAAGAATTTTTTATATTTCTTGCGTTATTATGAATTTTTTTATATAATTATGTTATGGAACAAAAGACAGAAAAATCCAGATATTTTAACAAAAAATTAGGTGAAACACTAAAAACTTTCAGACGTGCAAAAACTAATTGTACTGCCGTAAAGTTCGCTGAAGATTACGGTATTGATAAAGGCAACCTTAACAGAATGGAAAACGGCGTTATCGACAGCAGAATTTCTAATGTTTGGAAAGTTGCGGAAGCCATGGGCGTCAGGTTGTCCGATATTATAAGAGCTCTGGAAAAAGAGCTGGGTCCTGATTTCAAGCTGGGCGGCAAGTAATATATTTTGTCAGGTATTTATTCCGTTCAAATAGCCTCATTCGGGTATATGTTAAGCGCGCCTTTGCGGATTTTTTATCTCTCCGAGTGTTCTGGAAATCTGTGAATGAAGCTGGTTTGCCTGATAAAGGTATTCCGTCAGCTTTTCGTAGTTATCGTTTTTCTCTCCGTACGGAACTTTCATTTCTATCAGTGCATCAACGCTTTTATTTATGGCTGATAATTTTTCCAGCGAATCTCCTAAAAATACAATTGAATTGAATTTTTTTGAAACTTTTGCGAGTACTTTTCTTGAAAAAAATGTCTGTGCTTTTTTTATCCACGGAAGCTCAATCACTTCACCTTTCGGTGTTTTAATTTTTTTATTCGCATATTCGCGGTTCAGCTCAAACAGTTCCTGTTCAAGCCTTTGTTTGCGGACTCTGAGGCTCAAAACCTCCGTCTGCGTACCGTAAAGCTCGGCATTTTTAATTTTGCCGTTCAGCTCGGTAATTGCTTTCTGTTTTTCAGAAATTTTATATTCCAGTTTAAGATTTTCATCTTCGGGTAATGTTTTGTCATTTAAAATTGCTGAATCGTAACCGTTTAATCTTATCGGATTTGACACTGAGGATTTCGGCTCCTCCAGAATGTTTTCCGAGCCGTTAAAAGGGTTTTGTTTAACAGAATTTATTGCGCTTACGTTAAAAAAGTTACGATTATTGTCCATAATTTCATTTTACGATAAAAAAATTGAATTTTTCACCTGCAAAAAGAGGAATTTTATTCAATAGTAAACACTTTTTTGTAATACAAAATCACGCCCCATATTGTGAGAACAATATTCGGCATCCATGCAGCTAAAAACGGCTCAAGCTTGCCGGATTCTCCGAATGATATTGAAAGCGCCCTGATTAAATAGTATATGAAAATTATTAAAATACTGAATAAAAATCCACGGTTATACCTTACCCTCGGCGGCGTAATCGCAAGCGGCACACCGATTAGAACAAGTACAACTGTTGTGACGGGTAATGCAATTTTATCAAATAATTCAATAACCAGTTCTCGTTTTTGTTTGACATCAATTTTTGTTGTTGCCAGATATTTTACAAGATTCGGAAAATTCATTTCTTTTGCAACGTTTTTATTCAATTCTTTTGACATATCCACACCGAATTGCGCGTTCAAGTCGTCAAATAGCGTTGTATTAAGAACTTTTCCTTCCCTGTCAACAGTATAAATAGCACCTTTTTCAAAATTCCAGCCCTTAGGTGAGGTTTTACCTTCTCTTGCCTGCAAAACCTGAATAGTGCCTTCTTTTGACGTGTCAAGAACTGTTATGTTATGCAGGGTCTTATCTTCACAATATCCAACATAAAATAATCTTTTTAAAAATCCGTGGTCATTTAATTCTTTGAACACAAAATTCTGTTTCCCGTCAGGAATGTTTTTTTGTCCCAACGCCCACAGCGCCAGATCTTTTGACTGTTTTGTCATAACAGGTACTATGCTTTCATTTATAAAAAAGCTGAAAATTGACATTACAATTGCAAATATAAAAATCGGTTTTGCAATTCTGTTAAGCCCTATTCCGCAGGCTCGCATGACTGTTATTTCGGATTTCAAGCTCAAATCATTAAGTGTCATAACCGTTGCCAGAAGTACACCCATAGGTATTGTCATAACAACAACTGACGGTAGGTTTAAGATAATCATCATTAATGCGACCTTAAACGGAATTCCAAATAACGATATCTGTTTGATAAGCGTGATAAATGTATCGGAGGCAAATATGATTGATGTGAATACGCATACCCCCATCAAAAACATTTCTATAACCTGCCTGAGAATGTATTTATCAAGTAAGGTTATGTTTTTTAATTTAGTTACAAGATTATCAAACATATTTTTATTTTATTCTAAAAAATAGATTTAAGCAAATCAGAATTTAATTAAGACTTTCAGCGTATTCTTTTCTTTATTTTTTTCAAAAGCTTCAATCGCGTCATCAACAGGATAAGTCGCTGAAATCAGCGGTGAAAAATCAATTTTTTCGGATTTTAAAAGCCTTAATGCAGCACCGAATTGACCGCACCGTGAGCCTAAGACGGTAATCTCATCAATTACAATCGGCGCAAGATTGAATTCTTTAGAGGCGGCAACCGTGCTTTTTAAAACAAGAGTTCCGCGGGGTTTGGTGAGTGCAAGCGCTGTTTCAAAACCTGAAATTGACCCTGTAGCCTCAACTACAACGTCATATTTCTTTTCAACCGCAAAATCATTTAACAGATGTGTTTCAACCCCTTGAGCTTTTGCAATGTCAAGTTTATTTTGGTGTTTGCCGACCAGAATCACGTCAATATTTTGGGCATTAAGTGTAAGTGCCGTGATAAGCCCTAATTTACCGTCGCCGAGAACTACAACTTTTTCAAAAGGTTTTATGTGAAGTTGTTCCGTTATTTCGCATGCTGCGGCAAGCGGTTCAACAAATACGGCCTGCTCATCAGTAACATTATCAGGTACTTCAAAGAGAACTTCCAAAGGCATGGTGAAGTATTCGGCAAAACAGCCGTCTTTTCTCCAGATGCCGAGGGTGTGGCGTCCGGGGCAGTGACGGTAAAGTTTTTCCGCGCAATAGTGGCAGTCAGGCTCTTTGCACCCGTAGCTTATTTCTGACACAACGCGTTTGCCTAAAAGTGATTGATCAGAATCGTTAATCTCTTCAACAACCCCGACAGCTTCATGTCCTAAAACTCCGACGTAACCCATATAGCCTTTTGTGATTTCGTAATCCGTATTGCAAATTCCGCCTAAAGTTACGCGGATTAACGCTTCGCCTTTTTGCGGCACGGGTTTTTTATAATCTTTTACCAGTTTTAATTCTTTATCAAATACTACAGCTTTCATAAAATTCACTCCTTGCAAAGTAAATTTTAGCATAAAAACAGATAATTTTATCATAAAAATTTTATGCAAAGTCCTGTATTAAATCGTAAAAGTCTGTATTCCGGGGATTTATCATCCGGTAATTCGTTTTTTATATCTTCCGGATTAATTTTTAAATATTCTGATAATTTTTTCGGATTTATAATTTTATTAATAAAAAATTTGGCATCATCTGAATCTATTTTTGATTCTCTTGCCCTGTAGATTAGTAATTTTTTATTTTCATCAATAGCCTGTCTGCACAAAGCGCGCATATAATATCTTTTGAATTCACCTTGTCCAAGAATTTCATTAGCGTTAGATGGCATTTTGCGCATTTTAAGTTGACCGTCTTTCCGGTATTCTTCATTTTCCTTTAATATATTATTTCTTGTTATTTGTGTACATAAGGTCGCATCTGTTCCATGTTCAAATGCATCGGTTAATAATTTAAAATATTTTTGTATAATTTCAGGTGTATTTTTAATTCTATTACTTACATACAAATGTCCGTTTTGTTCATCATTAATAAATTCCTGAAACATTATCTGCCGCGTTTGCGGTGTCAAATTTTTAAAATCAAAATCCATATTTACTCCATATTCTGTAAATATAAATTTTAGAATATTTAAAAATTAAAATCTATTACCGGAATGTCTAATATTTATTTTAAATTGTTCAATTTTTCTTTCAATTCCTGAACTTCATATTTAAGCCTGTTAAGTTCGCATCTGACAGGGTCGGGAATTCTGTTGTGCATTAAAACTCCGTTTTTGTCGCGGATTTTGCGGTGCACAATTCTTCCCGGTACGCCTACAACAGTTGAATATTCAGGGACATCTTCCACAACAACTGAACCTGCTCCGACTCTTACATAATCTCCGATTGAAATGTTGCCTAAAATTTTTGCGCCTGCGCCGACTATAACGTTATTCCCCAAACTCGGATGACGTTTGCCGTGTTCTTTGCCCGTGCCGCCGAGTGTTACCTGCTGGTAAATTAATACGTCATCGCCTATGGTTGTTGTTTCACCGATTACAACACCTTCTCCGTGGTCTATAAAAAATCTTCTGCCGATTTTTGCTCCGGGGTGGATTTCAATTCCTGTTATAATTCTTGTGATATAAGAGATTATTCTGGGGATTAAAGGAATATGCCATTTGTATAATCTGTGTGCAAATCTGTAGGCAATAAGCGCATGAAGCCCAGGATAGCACAACAAGACTTCCAAAATGTTTCTTGCTGCCGGATCTTTGTCGTAAATTACCTGTATATCTTCTTTTACTTTTGTTATTCCGCGTTTTATAAGTTTGAACATAAACAACCCTCACCCGAATTTCTAAACTTGCTTGTGCCTGTTAAGAAATTCTGCCCTCTCCCAAAAGGAGAGGGAACATCATTTAACCAGTTTGGCAAATTTTCTTTTACCTGCCTGCAATATTACACTTTCATCAAAGTTCAGGGTATAAGCCATATCGGTAATTTTTTCACCGTCAATTTTTACCCCGCCGCCTTGAATTAAGCGTTTTGCTTCACCTTTTGATTGTACAAAGTTGAGTTCAACCAACAAGTCCAAAATCCCTTTACCGTTTTCTGTTTTAACTTCAGGGATGTCTTCCGGAATTCCTTTATTTGAAACCACATTTATAAATTCTGCCTGAGCGTGGTCTGCACCTTCTTTACCATGGTATTCTTCCGTAATCATATAGGCGAGTTTAAGTTTTAAATCTCTCGGGTTAACCTCAGGATTTTTCAGGCTTTCTTCAATATTTTTAAGTTCTATATCGGATATGTCAGTCAAAAGCGTAAAGTATTTAAGTATTAATGTATCAGGAATACTCATTAATTTGCCGAACATATCTTTTGCACTGTCAGTCAGCGAAATACAATGTTCAGGATAGGTTTTTGACATCTTAACCAGTCCGTCAGTACCTTCAATTAAAGGCAAAAGCATAACCATTTGCGGGTATTTTTTGCCGTAAGCTTCTTGAATCTGGCGTCCCAAAAGGGTGTTGAATCTCTGGTCTGTTCCGCCGAGCTCAATATCCGCGTCAATTACAACGGAATCATATGCCTGCATTAACGGATAGAAAAATTCATGAACAGAAATCGGTCTGCCTTCTGCATAACGTTTTGCAAAATCGTCGCGTGTCATCATTTGGGCAACTGTCATTTGAGCAGCAAGTTTTAAAAGTTCCGTAAAGCTCATTTTGTGAAGCCAATCGGCATTATTTACAACTTCGGCTTTTTCAACGTCTACAACTTTTGACATCTGTTCGAAATAAGATTTGGCATTCTCTTCAACCTGTTCTTTTGTCAATGACGGCCTTGTCTCGGATTTTCCGGAAGGGTCTCCGACCATTGCCGTTGCACCGCCAACGATTAAAACAACTTTGTGACCGAGTTTTTGAAATTCTCTTAATTTACGCATTACAACCGTATGCCCTAGATGTAAATCAGGTCTTGTCGGATCCATGCCGAGTTTTACCCTTAAAGGTGTATTTGTATCTTTTGCATGCTGTAATTTTACAGCTAATTCTTCAATTCCGCCGGGTAAAATCTCTGCCCCGCGTGATAATTTTTTTGCCTGTTCTATAAATTCTTCTCTTATTTCCATAATTTTCCCTCTTGTTTAATTATAACAAAAAAATCGAAAATTATGCCTGACTTTTTTCATAAGAACCTAAAAATCTGTAAAATATTGTTCTGGATTTGATTGAATTTAAGACGTCGGCTATATTTCTTTCTTTGATATGACCGTTAAAATTCACTACAAAAATGTATTCTTCCATGTCATCTTTTGAAGGCTGAGAAGAAATGTAGGTTAAATTTATGTCATTTTCCAAAAACATTTTTAAAACTTCTAATAAAGCACCGGGGGTATTGTTGGTTGCAAAAGCTATTGTGGTTTTGTCGTTTCCGGTAACAGGTGTTTCAAAGTTGCCGATTAAAATATATCTGGTTTGGTTTGTTTTGTCGTCATTTATGTTTTCTTTCAAGATATTCAGCCTGTATGTTTCGGCGGTTTTCCGGTTTCCTATGGAGCCGTAGGTAAGGTTGTAGTTCGCAAGATTTCTTGCGCATTCAGACATCGTAGTGTTTTCAATAATATTCAAATGCAGCGGAAGTTCGTGTTTTATGAACTCCTGACATTTACCGAGAAGATAAGGCGTTCCGATTATTCCGGTTATGCTGTAAAATTCCGTTGTTCTTGACAAAAGGCAGTATTCAATAGGCAAAACAACTTCGGATATAATTTTTATATTTGAGTTTTTTGTCATCATAAGACTGTCAAGTGATGCTCTGAGTGTACCGTCTATTGAGTTTTCGGCAGGGATAACCCCGAGTGTAAACGGATTTTTGTCGACAAATTCAACTACATCCGGAATAGTTTTTAACGGAGTTGAAAATGTATTTATATTGTATTTTTGGCAGAAAACGTCACGCGCCATCTCTGAAAATGATGCTTCCGGACCAAGGTATGCAATATTTAATACGTTTTTAAATTCCATATTTACTAAACTCCGTATTTCAGTTAAAATTATAACATAATAAAGAAAAAGGGCAAGACAAATGGCTAATATTAAATTTGGAACAGACGGCTGGAGAGCTGTTGTGGGAAAAGATTTTACCGCAGGAAATGTGGAAATTGTTACAAAAGCGATTGCAAAGTATGTTTTTGAAAATTTCGGGATATATAAAAAAATTCTTGTCGGTTATGATCCGAGAAACATGGCAAAAGAATTTGCAAAACAATGCGCGGATAGTCTTGCTGGATTTGGCTTTAGAGTTTTATTGAGTAATAAAGTTATTCCAACACCTGTTCTTGCCTATAATGCCAGAATTAAAGACGCATGTGCGGTTATGTTTACGGCATCACATAACCCGCCCGAGTATTTGGGAATAAAATTTATTCCCGATTATGCAGGTCCTGCGACAAGTGATATTACGGATGAAATTGTGGCAAATCTTGAGGCGGAATTTGAGCCGAAAATAAAAGGAAGCGTTAAAGAGGTTGATTTTGCGCCGAAGTATTTTGAGCATATAAAATCATTAATAAATTTTGATAAAATCCGCGAACTTAATAAAAATATTATTTTTGACGGATTGTATTCTGCCACGATAGGGTATTTTGACAAAATACTTTCAAATGAAGATATAAAATTTGACGCAATAAATATGCGCCATGATCCTCAATTTGGCGGCGGAATGCCTGAACCGAAACCTCAATATATGCAGGATTTAATAGAAATGGTTAAAAAAACGCCTAATGCTGTCGGGTTTGCAAATGACGGCGACGGCGACAGGTTCGGGGTTATTAATGAAAACGGCGAATATGTTACGCCCAATGAGATTATTGCGATATTGCTTTTACATTTGAAAAAACATAAAAATATGGATGGCAGTCTTGTAAAAACAGTCGGTGCAAGCCTTATGCTGGACAAAATTGCCGAAAAATGCGGGGTGGAAGTTATTGAAACTGCTGTCGGGTTCAAACATGTAGGCGATGCCATGCGAAAATTCAACCCGATTATTGGCGGGGAAGAATCAGGCGGTTTGAGTATCAGAGGGCATATTCCCGAAAAAGACGGAATTCTTGCTAATCTTCTCGTGTTAGAAGCAATGGCTTATGAAAATAAAACTCTTATTGAATTGCAAGAGGAAATACAGCAGCTTGCGGGGTGTAAATTCTATAATGACAGGGTTGATTTGAAGCTTGAAACCCGTGAAGAAATCGAAAAAGTTCTTGATAAATTCAAAACAACCGATGAATTTGCAGGCATGAAAGTTTTGCGAAAAGATTTTAAAGACGGAGTTAAGCTCTATCTTGACGATAACGCAAGCTGGGTGCTTGTCCGCCCGAGCGGAACAGAACCGTTATTGAGAATTTATTTTGAAAGCGACAGTTTGGATAAAATTGAAAAGTTTAAAAAATAAGACCGCCTAAGCGGTCTTTTTATTATCCGTAAATCATTTTGTCAAACAGTTTTTTCAGCGGTGAGCGGTTTGCGCGGAGCTGTTCGTTTTCGGCCTCAAGCCGTTTGATTTCCAATCCGACCGTGCTGTATACTTCTTTCATTATGTCGGCGCTTCTGTCTTCTTCCGTTGCATATTGCGCTCTGATTTTTTCCAATTCTCCGTGGTCTAAAAATTTTCCGCCGCAGGCATAGCACTCGTCTATTTTAACTTCTTTTTTGACGCTTGCGTAATTTTTTACCATTCTTGCGCCGCAAACAGGACAGGTTCTCGGAAGATTTTCATTAACAGGCTGAAAAGTTCTTCCCTCAGCTGCTTTTACAATTTCGTCTATATTTTCATCCTGCTCGTCAAAATATTTGAATTCCCTTGTGTCAAAGTAAATTCCGCCGCATCCGTCCAAACAGATGTCAACGTTTACACCCTCTGACGGTACAAAAACTTTTGTCATTTCTTTCTGGCATGCAGGACATTTTAACGTTTTGAAGTTATCTGACATATTATCTCCTTATATTTACCATTCAAGATTATCATATTTTGCGGAATTTTCCTCATATAATTAAATTATTTTTTGAAAAAATGTAACTATTTTTGAAAAATTTGCGGAAATATTGTACAATGATTAAAAAGAGGATGATAAATGACGGAAGTTTTAGATATTCAATTAGAGGGTAAAGATCTTATCAGAAAAGGTATAAGTGAACTTAATGATAAGAATTATGAGGGTGCAAAATACAGTTTTTTGGAGGCTCAGAAAAAATTCACGGCTATGAAATTGTCCGAATATATTTCTGTTTGTATGAGCCTTGCTGCTATGACATCTTATTTTCTGGATAAAAATTCATACAAAACCGTTCTTGAAACAATAAATGATGCGGTTTATATGGCGCAGCATTCAAAAAGCAATACAGCAAAACTTATTGCCGAAATTGCATTAGGCAACATTAATTTTGATGAAAAAAATAACGATGTCGCACTTTTGCATTACAACAACGCAAAAGAATTCGCTGAGGCGAATGATGAATTTTTAATGTCGGATTACATTAACGCACGAATAAATCAGCTTCAAAGCGGAATGGAATTTTCACTTCCCATGAAAAGCGATCCGCTTGTATCATTGGTAAAAATCGGGCGCTCCATCACTGCTTTGACTGATATAAATGTTTTGTTAAAAGTTATCGCCGAAGAAACAAAAAATGCAATTCAGGCTGACAGATGCACGGTTTTTCTTTTTGATAAAGAAAAAAATGAACTCTGGTCAAAGGTAGCTCTCGGTATGGAAAGTCAGGAAATTCGTTTTCCTGCGGATAAAGGGCTTGCCGGTTATGTTGTCCAGACCGGTGAAAGCGTTAATATAGCCGATGCTTACAGCGATCCGAGATTTAACAAAGATGTGGACAGCAAATCCGGCTATCATACTAAATCAATCCTTTGTATGCCGATTAAAAATAATAATCAGGAAATCATAGGCGCTTTTCAGGTTTTGAACAAACTAGACGGTGTGTTTACAAAAAATGATGAAGATCTTCTTGTTGCAATCGGCGGAAGTGCAAGCATAGCTTTAGAAAATGCACAACTATTTGAACAGCAAAAAGAACTTTATAAAGAACAAAAAGAACTTTTCGAAAGTTTTATTGATACGCTTGCAACCTCTATTGATGCGCGTGACAAAATTACATCCGGTCATTCAAGCAGAGTTAAGTTATATACCATGCTTATTGTAGATGCTTTGAATATGGCGCCTCATGACAGAGAAATTATTGAAAAAGCTGCAATATTACACGATATAGGCAAAATCGGTATCCGTGACGCTGTTTTGCAAAAAGAAGGAAAGTTAACTCCGGAAGAATATGCACATATTCAGCAGCACGTTAAAATTACGCATGACATATTGGAAAAAATTCATATGTCCGATGATTTTAAGCTTATAACGGATATTGCCTGCTCACACCATGAAAAATGGGACGGCTCCGGTTATTACAGACATTTGAAAGGCGAAGAAATCCCTTACGGAGGTCGAATTCTTGCGGTATCCGATGTTTTTGATGCCATTACCTCAAAACGTCATTACCGTGACAAGATGCCTATCGCAAATGTTATCAGAATTTTGATTAATGATTCAGGTACTCATTTTGATAAAAATATTGTCGATGTGTTCCTGTCAATTTCAGCAGATAAAATAATTGATGTGTTTTTGACCGAAAGCCATATTGTTTTCAAAGATGAGGATAAAGAGCTATTGAGTCATTACAATCTTTTGGATATATATAATTTTATTAATGATGAGAATTCAAATAACAAGCATATCGTGGATTTGTTTAATCATTATTATTCAGGCAGCGAGGTTCAATGATAAAAAAATTGGTCAGTTTAATATTAATATTTTCGGCATGCTCTGTGAATGCTTATGCCTTGAATATTAACGACCTCATTAAGCCTGTTAACCCTCTGGAAACTAAATTCCCCGTAGATAAAGACATTATATCGGTGCCTAAAAAGGCTACATTGACTAAAAATGATATCCACAATCAATATGCAATTGCTTTGAATAAATATATTCAAAGTAATGTGAAATCGTCATATTCGGATTTTGAGGTTTTGATAGAAAGTATTTCCCCGCTTGACTATGTTTACCTTCAAATGGCGGAAAAAATGGCGGATCTGGGATTTTTTAATCTGTCGGAACTTTCCGTTTTAAAGCTTCAGGATGAAGATATTTCATATATGCTCTCGGAAGACGTAAAGCATTTTTATTTTCCTGCCGTAAAGCTTTCACCCAATGACGAAATTTATCTTGCCGAAATGTATTCGAATATTGTTTATAATGACCAGAGCCGTGAAGTTACTGCGGAATTGGTTAAAAATACCGCACTTCTTCAAAAAAATGATTATGCCAATTATATAGCTGCTCTTGGATATTTAAAGTCTAACAATATTATTGATGCGGAAAAATATATTGATACAGCTATCAGTAAAAATCCGAAGAATTTGAATTATAAAAAATTGAAGGCAGAGATTCTTGCTCAATCAAATAAACCTCAAAATGCGCTTAAGGTTGTTGAAGATATTAAAAAACAAAATCTTTTGACAACTCAATTCAAAAGAAAAGTTGATTCAATTGAACAGTATACTCTTTACAAAACCAAAAAAAATGAGTTTGAAAAAAAATATCATCTGGCATACTATTTTTATTACGAAAATGAGCTTAACAAATCAATGAGAACACTGCAAACGGCATTTAACACCAAAAAAAGCAATAACAAAAATGTCTATGCCCTTTTGTCACGTGTTTATTATGATTTAAAAGAATTTGAAAAAGCGGAGGATAATGCAACAAAAGCTTACAAGCTTGATAAATCAAATGTTATAGCATTACTGGTTCTCGGTGATCTGGCATATAGAGATAATAATTTTGAGGAGGCATTAAAATATTATGAAAACGCTGCCTCAAAAGAAAAACAATCTTATACTCCGGATATAAAAGTGGCTGACACATGTCAAAAACTCGGGAAAAATAAGAAAGCGCTTGAAATTTATTCAAAAATTTTGCGCACTCATTCCGACTGTTATGAGGCGTATTATAATATGGCTTTACTGGACAAAACAAGAGAACTGCCTTATCTTAAAAAATCCGTTGCAATTAATTTACAATTCAAAGACGGCTGGATTGATCTGGCAAGAGTTGCAATAGGCGCAAATAAACTTAATCTTGCGTCAAATTATCTTGCTGTAGCAAAATATATTGACGAAAATGATTTTAGATATTATTATTATCAAGGACTTGTTTATAAAAATAAAGGTCTGACAGGCGATGCCAAAAGAAGTTTCAGAAAAAGCATTATGCTGAACCCTGATTACGCACCCGCAAAAGAGGAATTGAGTATATGAACATACTTATTGTAGAAGATCATGAACTTACCAGATTCGGTTTAAAAACGACATTTGAAGGTGTAGATTATGTCGAAAGGATTTTCGAAGCCGATTCTGCGGAAGCTGCCATTGATATTTTTAACAACAACCATATTGATATAATCATTATGGATTTGGGTTTACCTAAAATGAACGGGATTGATGCAACTAAACAAATTAAAGCATCTAATAAAGATGTAAAAGTTATTATGCTGACTTCTCATAATGATGAAAAAGAGGTTTTGAACAGTCTTAAGGCAGGCGCAAATGCTTATTGTTCAAAAGAAATTAACCCTCAAAGACTTGTTCAGGTTGTTCAATCCGTGGCTGACGGTGCGGCATGGTTTGATCCGAGTGTTGCGCATATTGTATTAAAAGCGAGCGCGAATTCTCCGAGTTTTGATACGGATAATAACCGCAAAGATTATGATTTGACAACGCGCGAAGCTCAGATACTTAAACTTATGACAGAGGGTTACAGCAATATGGAAATCGCTCAAATGCTTGTTATAAGTATTAATACTACAAAAGCGCATGTGGCAAATATTTTACAAAAATTGGAAGTCGATGACAGGCTTCAGGCAGCTTTAAAAGCACTTAAAAATAAAATTGTTTAAAGGATTATATGACAACAGTATTACTGGTTGACGACAACCCTAAATATCTTAAAGAAGCGCTTCCGTATTACGGATATGATGTTTTTACCGCATCGGACGGCATTCAGGCGCTGAAACTGTTGTCGCAGAATAAATTTGATATTATTTTGCTTGATGTTATGATGCCGAATATGAACGGATGGGATACTTTAAAAGAAATCAGAAAAAATGTTGAAACTAAAGATGTTCCTGTTATAATGATTACAGCAGTAGATGAAGAAGAAAAAATGGTCAAAGGACTGAGATATGGTGCCGATGATTATATAATAAAGCCATTTATACTGCAAAACCTTCTGGCAAGAATGGAAGCCGTGTTAAGAAGGACCAGACGTCAGAATAGAGAACTCCCCCGGAAAGAATCGCATTTTACCTCATCTGACAATCCGTTGAAAACTTTAACCTCAAGGGAAAAAGAAGTTCTTCAACTGGCAGCCGAAGGGGCTAATAATAAAGAAATAGCTGAAAAATTGGTTCTGAGTGAAGTGACCGTTAAAAGTCATATGAACAGTATCTTTAAGAAACTAAAGGTAACAAACAGAACTCAGGCGGTTTTATTGGCAATTCAAATGAATTTGATAGAAAATTAAGGAGAATAGAATGATAGATTATACAAAAGAAGAATTGGTTGATTTATTAAGAAGAAATCCGGAAAAATTTAACGAGTGGAAGCTTGATCAGGAAGAAGTTGATCTGAGTGAAACAGATTTTTCAGGGATTGTTTTAAGAGAGATTGACTTTTCTGATGTTGATTTGAATTCAAGTTCGTTTGCTGATTGCAGTTTGTCTTTTGTGAATTTTTCAAATGCGGATTTGACATCTGTTGATTTTACAAGAGCAAGAGTTTTGGAATGTGATTTTACGGAAAGTTTAATGACCGGTGCGGATTGCAGTTATGCTGAGATGACATATTGCAATTTTACGGATTGTGATCTGGCAGGATGTATATTTTCCGAATCCGATTTGAGTAATTCGGATTTTACGGCATCATACAATTTGCATGCATCAAGGTATGATTCTGATACTGTTTGGCCGGATGATGAATTGCTGCCGGAAGATTTTGACGTGACAAGTCATGATGACCTGTCATCTTTAAAAGATGATGACGATGTTCAAATAAGTGATTATTAAAAAAAACGGGCTACAGCCCGTTTTTTTTTATCTTAATGAATACCCGTATAAAGCGGCTCTGCGTTTTTTGATTTTTCTTATTAAAGATTTGCCTTTTTTCATATTAGATAAATGAAGTACGTATCTTTGGTCTTCCTGTTCAGGTGAAGCCATTAAGTTTTGGATTGCGGCATAAGCTTGTAAGCCCTGGCTGCCTGCTTCTATTACAGCACCTGTAATATCCATTGCCGTATCCATTTTTTCTCGTCTTGCTTCTGCTTTAGTGTTTGCTTCTCCAATGCTTTTTGAGAAATCTTCCGCAGATACTTCTTCGCCGTTTACTAAGTATTTTCCGTCTTCGGTAATTTCAAATTTTTCACCTGCAATTCGTTTTTGTTTACCGACTTCAAGATTTTCTTTTTCTGCTAAATCAGCTATTTCTTGTTCTTCAGGTGTAAGCTCGGTTTCTGCAGCTTCCGAATTGTCTGCAGTTTGAATTTCTTCAGCGGTTCCCTCATCAATTGCTGTTTCCGGAGTTTCTGCAGCATCTGCAGCTTCTTGTGCCTCTTGCAGCATTTCAGTCTGTTTATCCTGATCGTTTTCAACAACACTGTTGTCTGTAACTGAGCTTGTGTTGTCAGAGCTTATTTCATCTGTATTTGCCGAATCAGCTTCTTGTTCAGGTGTAGGTTCGCCGTCAGATGCAGATTCATCTATCGTTTTGGATGCTAAGTTGTCATTGCCTGCAGGAGCCTTTTGTCCGTCATTTTTTAATTGTTCAAGTCCCGGAATAGGGGTTCCTTTTTCGCCTTTAATCTCTACCATGAATTCACCGAGACCGACGTTTTCGCCGTTTACTAAATATTTTCCGTCTTGGGTGATTTCAAATGTGCTGTCACCTACAACCTGGGCTTTTCCAATTTTCAGTCCTTCGCTTTTAGCAACAAATTTTCTTACTATTCTTTCCTGATTCTTAGTAAGTTTAAATTTATTATCAGGCTCGTCTGTAGTTGAGGTTTCGGCTGTTTCATTGTCAACATTAGCAGTTTGAATTTCTTCAGCAGTTTCCTCCGGAACTTCTGCTTCAGTAATTTCTGCAGAGTCTGCAGCTTCTTCCGCAGCTTGAACCATATCCTGTTGTTCCTTAACTTCAACAGTGTTTTCAACGGTTTCAGTTACTGCGGTTGTATTGCCTTCATTATTAGTATTTGATGCGTCATCAACGCTGTCGTCTTTTTTAGCTGCTTTATCATCTGCGACTTTTTCATTTTTATCAGTTGATTCAACACCGGTTTTATCAGTGTTTTCATCAGTTGATTCCGCGCCTGTATTCTCAGTGTTTTCTTTACCTTTTTTGGCTGCACCGGAAATTTTTATACCAATTTGCGCTAAAGAAGCTGCTGTTGTTAATGAGAAACCTACAGTATTCAAGATGTTTTCAAAATCACCTGCTTCTTCACCTAATGCTTGTTTGATAAGGGTGCTGCCTTGAGCGGTAATACTTAATGCGGTACCTGCTGCCTGAGTAATCATCATGGCTTTTCCGAATTTGCCTGCTTGTTGATATGCTGAAGCAGTATTGTTACCGGCTGCATCTTTGCCTCCTGCAAAACCTCCTGCAACACTTGTGGCTGTTGACACAAGACCTGCAACCTGAGAAACCGTATTTAACCATGCGCTTTGTTCTTTGCCGGCAAGAGTTTGGGCAGATGCTGCCATGTTTGCTGTTGAACTTACTATATTTGCAGATGCGGATGTGATTTGTAAGGCTGCTTGTGCTGTACTCATGCCTGCTTGCGCTCCTGCGCCGACACCAGGTATGAAAGATGTTGAGATTGATATTATTGTTGTACCTAATGATACTAATGCACCTTTAATATCACCGTTTGCAGCCATTACACCCGCTTTTGCAACACCGCAAGCTGCAGTACCTGCCATACCAACGGTATTAAGAGTTTCGCCTGTTACTTCAAGAGCTGTACCTGAAGTAACTAAAGCAGTACCTGAAACTACAAGAGCTGTACCTGAAGCTATCATGGCTAAACCGACAGGTGTTGTCGGGAAAACAAGTAAACCTGTACCGGCTATAATCATAGCTTGACCGGATGTTACCATAGGTGTACCGGTAGTTAATAATGTTTTACCGACGATACCGATTATTGTACCTACGGATGACACAATGGAAAATACTGTATTGACAACGTTTATTGTTGCTGTCAAAACTTCCATACGTCTTTGTTTTTCTTGTTCTTTTTTCTGGGCGGCTTTTTGAATTTTTACTTTTTGCTCTGCAAGTTTTTCAAATTTTCTTGTACGCTGGTTTATTGAGCTTGATTTTTGAGTTATTTTTGTACGGTTATTAGTAATTCTTGCACCTAATGTTGTAAATCTTGATGCAATACCTTGTATTCTTGAGTTATTTGCATCAAGTGTAGCTTGGGCACCATCGTCAGTGCTTGAAACCATTTGAGGAGAGCTTAAAAGACCGCCTTGTTGTCCGGCATTTGACGGTGCCGGAGCAGGTGCGGGTGCTTGATTTTGTTTTGACTGCTGGTTAGCAATAATTTCTTCATTTTGTGCATTTAATACTTCAAATTCTGCAGCAAGAGCTATTTGTTCCTGTTGTGCTTTTTCTGAATCTTTAGCTAATTTTTCTATATCTTTTGTGTCTTTTTCATTCAACGTGTTAATGTTTTTCATTTCCTGATCAAGTTGTTTTTCTGTTTTTTCGCTGTCTTTATTAACACTTTTAGATTCTTTTTGTGCATCTTTAGCTTCACTGCTGGCAGATTTCATCTGGGCATCTCCTTTATCGGCTTCTTTTGCCTGTGCTTTGCCTTCAGCAGTTGCTTGTTCGGGCGACATATCTTCCGCTTCTTCTGATTTGGATTTAGAACCGCCTGTTGATTTATTACTTTCAGATGTTCCGTTATTGTTTTTGTTATCTGTTGAATTAATTTGTGTTTCGTTATCAGATGTAGTGTCTTGGGCATCTGATGCCAATTTTTCCGTATCTTTTTGAGTTGAAGTTGATGTTATATTTGAATTATCGGCTATCTCCATAGTATCTTGTGCAATAGCTTCATTTTCAGAAACTGCTGTTTCAGTTGCATCATCAGTTGTTTCGGTTGTTTCCGTTGAAGCTGTTTCTTCAGCAGAAGCCGCAGTTTGTTCAGCCGCATTTGTATCATCGGTTGTTTCAGCTTGTGCGGAATTGTTTTCACCTTGAGATGTTGATACAAGGTTAATTGCCTCAACTGCTGTTGTTTCTTGAATTGAAAGCTGGTTTGAACCTATTGAAGCTTTACCTGAAGCGGTAGAATTGTTTGTTTCTTCAAATAATTCGTTATTTTCATTACCGATGCCTTCAGCTGCTTTACCTGCTGTAACTGCAGCGGCACCGATTAAATAGAAGAATGCTTTCAGGATAAATGACGGTGACATTTGACCGATCAAGCTGTTTCCGACTTCTTGTGTTACCTGACCATAGTCAACGGCATTTGCACCGTCAAGTTTTTTGGCTTTCATTGTTTGTTCAAGAGAATCAACTCTTGACAATGATTGATAAAGTCTTTGTTGACCGAAGTTACCGGTTCTTTCTAACTCGCTGTTTAATTTATCAAGTTTTTGTTGATCTTCTTCCGTAAATTCTTCTTCTTCTGTTTCTTGTGCTGCTTTTTGAGCTTCTTCTGCTTTTGCAGTCTCGCCGTTTTCAATATTTTCTAATGCGTTTTCGCTTTGTTCTTTTTTCTCTTCGGCTTTTTCTTTCTTTTCTGTTAATTTGTCGGCTTCTTCTTTTTTAGAAGTCATTTTTTCAACAACGATATCCGTCAAATTCTGGCTTTTTTCTGTTTCTTTTTCTGCTTGTCTTTGAATAAGTACGAGTGCAAGCATTGAAACAAGTGATTTTAAAGTTTCGCCCTGGCTCTTGCCTGTAAAGTATATTGCCTGTCCGATTATGCCGACGCCTTTTTCGTCAAGATTTGCCTTATCTTTTTCGGCATTTGTCATATCAGGTAAAGCGTCGATTTGTTCGTTGAGTTCTTCTGTTGTTTTATTAAAATCATCGCCCAGAACTTCTTTTGTATTGGAAATTGTTTCTGTTGAAGTTTGTGTGAATATTTCTGCAAAATCATATAATGATGCGTATTGGTTCATCATTAATTGAGTGCTTAAAGTGTTAGAAAATTCAATCAGGTTTGTACCGATTTTAAGTGCATCTTGTGCAATGTCTTTACCTTCGCTGCCTTGTAATGCATTTCTTATATCACCGGTTGTCACGTCTATAATTTCGTTTTTGGCGTTTGTTTTTCTTGTGTAACCTTTTTCATAGCGTGAAAGTTGTTTTGCAGCTTCAACAGTGTCATCACCAAGGTCTATGTTTGTTGTAATTTCATCATTCAGTCCGTCCATTGAATCTATCAATGCCTGTAAATCATCGCTTGATGCTTGAATATCAGTTACAAGCTCTCCGTCTTTTCCGTTAAGCATTGAACCTAATTCTTTGTAACGCTTTTGTTCAGCTTCTGTTAATTTGTCGCCCTTTTTAATCTTTGCTGAAATTTCTTCCCATTCTTTTGTCAATTCTTCAATCTGTTTGAGAGAATCTTTTTTTGTGGTTTCTTGTTCTTGTTTGATTTGTTCTGCTTTTTCTGCAAGTTCTTTGAACGCTTCAAAATTCTGGTTGATTTGTGCCTGATTTGTTTCAGACTTGTTGCTCAGAGTTTGTGTTTTCTTTTGAAGTTCTTTAAACTCTGAGTTTTCGGAATTGGTACCTGTTTCTTCGATTTCTGCTGCTGCATTTGGATCATCATTGATTTCATAAGCTGTCACATCACTATCTTGCATAGAATGAGCCCATGCAAGCACTTTTTTAGGAATAAGTACACCATCGGATTCCATCTGTAATATTTCAACATAAGAAAATCCTGCCCATTTGGCAATTTCAGGATTATTATCTACGGACGGAAGTCCTTGAAATGATGATCTTGTGACAATTGCAGTATTGGTTTTAAGACAAATTTTTGCGTAACTAACCCAGTCTTCTTCTTCAAAATTTTGGAATTTGGAATATTTTTCCTTGTCGGATTCGTACAAATCTTTAAGTTCTTGTACTTTTGCAGCAACACGTTCTTCGTAAGATGCCTGACGTTCTTCTTGGTATGCCAGAGCTTCTTCCTCAGTTTCAAACGTCGGATCAAGACCGTATTGTTTTCTTAAATCTGTGATTCTAAGAACCATGTGTACCTTTCCTTTGTATTATTTGTCGGTATTATGGCCCGTAAACTTTAAGAAAATTGTGTTTTTTGTTACGTTATGTAACAAAAAAGAGCCGTATTTTACGGCTCTTTTTTATTTAATTTTTAAAATTTATTATAAATGTTTTTCAACATTTGAAAGAATTGTTGATTTAGGCATAAGACCGACAAGTCTTTCAACTGCTTTGCCGCCTTTGAATACCAACAAACTCGGCAATCCGCTGATTGAATAATCCTGAGCGGTTTTTAAGTTTTCGTCAGTGTTAACTTTTACAACTTTTACTCTGTCGCCTAATTCCTGTGAAACTTCGTCCAAAATCGGTCCGAGCTTTCTGCAAGGTCCGCACCATGGCGCCCAAAAGTCTACTACTACAGGTTTTTCAGAATTCAAAACTTCCTGTTCAAATGATGAATCATTGATTTCTATTGCGTTTGACATGACTTTCCCTTTCTTTTTATATCCGTTATTCTATCACAGATTTTTTTTTTGTGCTATTATCTTAATAGATTGCAATAGGATAACAAAATGGTAAGGAAAAAAGTAATAGAAATAGTCCTTGATACTGAAACTACCGGCCTGGACTATACTAAGGAGAAGATGGTTGAATTTGCCGGCATAAGACTTGAAAACGGCAAGGTGAAAGATACATTTCAGACTCTTATTAACCCTAAACAGCATATAAGAAAATCAAGTATCGCAATTCACGGTATAACTCAGGATATGGTGGAAGATGCCCCTACAGAAAATGACGTTATGCCGAAAATTCTTGAATTTATCGGAGATTATCCTATTGTTGCTCATAATGCGATTTTTGATTATACATTTTTGAATGAAGCAAGTTTGAGAGTCACGGGAAAAGCTCTTGACAACCCGAGAATTGATACCCAACAGATGTTCAAGGAGGTTTATCCGGAGCTTGAATCACACGGGCTGGAGGCTTTGACAAATAAATTTAATGTGGAGCTTAACAATCATCATAGAGCCATGGCGGATGCTATGGGGCTTGCGCTTGCTTATCCGAAATTGAAAAAATTATATCTGCAAAAATATGATTGGGAAGTTAAACAGCTTGATAATGTTGAATATCTGTTTGAAAGATTTTTGAGAATTCAGCAGGCTGTTAACACTTTGCAATCTGAATTGCAGGATTTGAAATCCGTGTTCAAACTTTATTTTGAACAGGGCGGAACACCTATTACGTCGCAATCAGGCGATATTTTGACATATAATTCAAAACAGTCTTTCGGGTATGATTTGGCTGAAATCAAAGAGGTTTTGGATGAACTCGGTGCATTTGAAAAAGCCGTTAAATTAAATACAGGGTTTATAGATCGTTTGGTTTGCGGTCACAGTATTGACGACGAAAAACGTGAGATTATCAAAAATGCACGTCAGGAACTCACGGAAACCAGAAATATACAAATAATAAGGAATAAGTAGTATGGGATTGAAAGAATTTTTTAAAGAACCTTCCGCAATACCGGTTATTGGGGATGAGGCGAAAGTAAAGTCGATGTATTCGCATTGGCGGTTGAGGATTTTTTATGCATGTTTTATCGGATATACGGTATTTTACTTGTGTAAGAAAAATATCGCGGTAGCGTTGCCGGGTATTATGGATGAATTCGGGTATTCGGCGACTGAGCTCGGGCTTTTGGGAAGTTCGCTTTATTTGACATACGGTATCGGTAAATTTGTTAACGGAGTTCTTGCTGACGGATCCGACGTCAGAAAATTTTTCCCGACGGCGTTATTAATGACTGCAATTGCAAATATTTTGTTTGCACTGGCGCCAAATGCCGTTGAACTTTTGGGCTTAAGCACTAAAATGACGGCAATGGTTTTATTATGGGTTTTGGCATTTTTGTGGGGTGTAAGCGGTTGGTTTCAATCTGCAGGTTTTCCGGCTGTTGCTAAAAGTTTAACCTACTGGTATTCAAATTCCGAGCGCGGAACAAAATGGTCATTGTGGTCATGCTCGCACCAGACCGGAACTTTTTTGAGCTTTATAATAGCAGGTCATATCGCGGCACATTTCGGTTGGCGTGCGGCCTTTTTGGTGCCGGGAACTCTGGCTGTTATAACTGCCTTATGGCTGTATGAAAGATTACGCGACAGACCGCAATCCCTCGGTTTGCCGGATGTTGAAGAATACAGAAATGAGCCGGTAAAAGTTAAATCTTCCGATGAAAAAAATGCCGAAGACAGTATGACTTATGTCCAAATTTTCAAAAAATATGTTTTGTGTAATAAAACAATCTGGCTTCTGGCAATTGCTTATGTGTTTGTTTATATAATCAGATTTGGTGCTGAGGACTGGATGATTATGTATTTGAAAAATGCTAAAAATATCGGTCTTGATCAGGCAACAAATATGATTGCGTCGCTGCCTCTTGTCGGAATTTGCGGAACTGTTTGCGCGGGGTTGATTTCCGATAAATTGTTCAAAGGCAAAAGAGCGCCCGTGAATTTGATTTATCTCGTCGGTGTTATTTTTGCGATAATTGCTTTGAAATTCAACACGATTAATTCGTTGAATTATGTAATTATCGGGCTTTTGGGGGCATTTACTTACGGGCCGCAGATGATGATAGGCGGACTTTGTGCTGTTGAAAGCAGCTCCAAAAAAGTTGCTTCCGCCGCATCAGGATTTACCGGAACTTTCGGGTATGTAGGTGCGTTTTTGTCCGCTACAGGAACGGGTTTTCTTGTTGATAAGCTCGGGTCTAACGGTCAGCAAAACTGGGACGGCGCAATTTATTTCTGGCTTGTGTCCGGTATAATTTGTCTGATACTTTGCACAATTCTTGCTATTGATGAATATAAAAAAGATTCACACAAGGCTTAACAAAAAAGCGGTCAACATGACCGCTTTTTTGCACATAAAAATTTTTTCATTGTATAATAATTTTAATGAACAAGAAATTGTATGTGATATCAGGTTCGTCAGGTGTCGGGAAGGGCACTGTTTTAAAAGGATTTTTGGAAAAGAATCCCGAATTTATGCTGTCGATTTCCTGTACTACAAGAAAACCCAGACCCGGTGAAATTGACGGGGTAAATTATTTTTTCCTTTCGCCCGATGAGTTTAAAGATTGTATTGAAAATGACAAATTTCTTGAATGGGCTGAATTTGCCGGAAATTTTTACGGCACTAAGAAAAAGTATATTAATCAGTGCCTTGAAGATGGTAAAGATATAATTCTTGAAATTGACACTCAAGGTGCCTTGCAGGTTAAAAAAAGAATGCCTGAGGCGGTTTTGATTTTTATTTGTCCTCCATCTTATGAAGTTTTGGAAAACCGTTTGCGCGGACGTCATACGGAAGACGAACAGACTATTCAAAAACGGCTTAATGAAGCGAAAATCGAACTTGAAAGAGCGGAAAATTTTGATTATAAAATCGTAAATGATAATCTGGATAAGGCAATTTCAGAGCTTGAAAAAGTGATTAAAAAGGAGCGTGAAAATGCTTAGCGGAAAAACTGTGTTAATAGGAATATCAGGCGGAATCGCCGCATATAAGATTTGTGAATTAATCCGTATGTTTAAGCGTCAAAATGCTAATGTCCGCGTAATTTGCACTCCTAATGCTTTGAATTTTGTGACAAAGCTTACTTTGCAAAATCTTAGTCAAAATGAAGTAGGTATTGAAGAATTTGAAATTCCCGATTTTAAACCCGAGCATATTTCTTATGCGGATGAAGCGGATGTTATGGTGATAGCGCCTGCAACGGCGAATACAATCGGCAAAATCGCAAACGGGATTTGTGATAACCTTTTGACATCGGTTGTAAGTGCTTTCAAAAAACCGATTTTGATTGCGCCGGCTATGAATTGTAACATGTGGCAAAACGGGATTATTCAGGAAAATATTGAAAAATTACGCAAATACGGTTATGAAATTTTAGAGCCGGAAACGGGTTTTCTCGCCTGCGGCACGGAAGGTGTCGGGCGGCTTTGCAGTCTTGAGAAAATTTTTGAAAGAACGGTTGAAATACTCAATTCTAAAAAAAAACTGTCCGGTAAAAAAATAGTTATAACAGCAGGCGGTACAATTGAAAATATTGATCCTGTCCGCTATATTTCAAATTATTCATCAGGCAAAATGGGTCTTGCGCTTGCGGATGCGGCATTTAGTCAGGGTGCCGAGGTTGTTTTGATTACAACCGTTGATATAACACGAGGATATAAAGTGATAAAGGTTAAATCCGCACTTGATATGCAGCTGGCTGTTAATAGTGAATTTGATACGGCGGATAGTGTTATTATGGCGGCGGCTGTTGCCGATTACAGAGCAAAAAATATTGCCGGTCAAAAAATGAAAAAAACATCTGAAAATGAAATTACTCTGGAACTGGTCAAAAATCCTGATATTTTAAAAGAGATTTCAGCCCGCAAAACAACGCAAAAAGTCATTGGGTTTTGTGCGGAAAGTGAAAATTTAATCCAAAATGCAAGAGAGAAAATTCAAAAAAAGGGCTGCGATTTTTTGATTGCAAATGATATTTCAAGAAGCGATATAGGTTTTTCAAGTGATTACAATGAAGTTGTAATTTTTGATAAAAACGGTATGGTAAAAAGGCTTGAGAGAGCTGAAAAGACCAAAATTGCCGGACAGATTTTAGAGGTAATTTATGGACAAGAACGAACTGACGAAAAAAATAGAGAACTTTGCACCGCTGTATCTTGCTGAAGAATGGGATGTATCCGGCTGGATTGTTGATGTGCAGGACAAACCTCAGGTGCAAAAGGTTATGATATGCCTTACTGTGACTGATGATGTTGTTCAACAGGCAAAAAATATGAATTGTGATATGATAGTTTCGCATCACCCGTTGTTTTGCGTTCCTTTTGAATATAGAGATATCAATATTTATTGCGCGCACACAAATCTTGACCGCGCTCAGGGCGGGACAACTGATGAGCTTATTAAAATATTGGATTTGAATAATTTTATTGTAAAATCTGATGAAGACAGTTTTGTACGATATGTTGAATGTCAATTTGATGTCAGAGCTTTTACAGAAAAGTTATGTCGTATTTCTAAAAATGTCCGAGTTGTTAACAATAAAAACGTACAACAGATATATAAAATAGCATTTTGCTCCGGAAGCGGCTCCGAATTTATTCAAGAAGCCGTAGAAAACGGAGCGGATGCTTTTGTGACAGGTGACATAAAATTCCATACAGCTATAGAAAGCCCTGTTGTTTTATTTGATATAGGACATTTTGAAAGCGAGATTCCGGTTTTGAAAGTTTTTTCAAAACTCTTGTTTAGTGAGGTTCAAACGGTTTTTGCAAATGAAAGAAGTCCTTTTAAATCCGTTTGATTGACAATGAAGTTTCAGCGGGTAAAATAAAAAATGTACCCGTATTGGGGCGTCGCCAAGTGGTAAGGCAGCTGGTTTTGGTCCAGCCATCCGGAGGTTCGAATCCTTCCGCCCCAGAATTAAAATATATATGAATTGCCCCTGAGGCTTTTGCCAAAGGGGTTTTTAAATATGTTAATGCGGCTGAAAAGAATTATTGTTGTTTGTTAATTTTTGTAAAAAATCACATTCCGGACGCAATTCTGTTTTTTTACGCTTTTTGATAAATGTTGTAATTATTATTGGAAAGGAAATATTTTTATGCAGGTTAACAAAATTTCAAACAATGCAGCATCTTTCGGTATGGCTTTGAAAATTACTCCGGCAGCAAAAGAAGCGTTGCAGAATACTACATTGGAAACTATTCAAAAACTGCAAAAAGCAGGTGAAGAATTAAAAGACACCAAATTTTATAATTTGGTGATCGGCGAAAAACTTTGTCCGTGTGTATCTACACGATATAATGCATATTTGCCGCCCTTTTCTTTTTCTATACCCGACAACAAACAGTTCCTATTCATACATGCAAATAATGCTGCTCCTGGTTATTTTAGTAATGATAAGTTTGTAGGCATTATAAAATTTGAAAACGAACAAGCCGCTTTAGAAGCATATAATAAGTTAAATAATATGACCTCAGATTTAGACACTGCTGTTGAATTAACCAAGTTATTTGATAAAGCTGCTATTGAAGAAGACGCCTCTGAGAAGGCTGCGAGTGCGTACAAAGCTAAGGTCGCAGCAGCAGCTCAAGAGTTGCTGGAAAAATTCGGCGGTGATGCTCATATTAAAATATAATAATGCATAAAATAAACAAAGAGTACCTATCAGGGTACTCTTTGTTCGTGCTTAATAAAAAATTTTTTTTTCACTTGACAATTATACCCATATGGGGTATAATATTATTGTTATCTTATACCCTATATGGGTATATATTAAAAGGAGATTTTTATGGCAAATTGTTCAAACCCTAAATGTAAATGCGAAAACTGCACCTGCGGTGATAATTGCCGGTGCGACGGCGAAACTTGTACTTGTCCGGATTGCGCTGATAAAAAAGAATAATTTTATGTTATAATAAATCATATGAGAAAAGAAATTTGCTGCAAAACACATAAAAATCCGAGCCATAAACATCAAATTCCGCGGCTCAATCGTGCAATAGGACAGCTTGAGGGAATTAAGAAAATGATTGAGGAGCAAAGATATTGTCCTGATATTATTATTCAATTAAAGGCTGTCAGATCCGCCATAAAATCTGTTGAAATGAATATTTTGAAAACGCATCTGGAAACTTGCGTGACGGATTCTTTTTCCGATAAAGAAGATGCTCATCAAAAAATTGAAGAGATTATAAATCTGCTGGATAAAGTAAAATTTTGAGAAGATTTTAATACATTGCGCTGCTGAAAATCCGGTAGACTTTTTGTGTGTAATCCCTTGCGTCATTATCACAGCGGAAAACTCCGTCCCAATGGCGTTCGCATTGGGTCCAGGCATCGGATCCGTTCAGTTGAATTGTGTGTTCCATAACCTGATGTGTATTGATATAAGGTGACAGAGGCAGTATATCATTTATTTGCATAAACGCCGGAAGTTTGTCTTTCTGGTTATCATAGCCGAAAAGACATGAATTAAGCCGCACTAATCGTTCTTCAAAGTTTTTTTCGCCGTAGTCATTGTCGTTGGAAACCTCCGGACCTGCTGCATAATTACGGGAATCAGCCTGTTTCCGTGATTCATATTTAACACTTTCTATGTTCTTTGAATCTCCCCAATGGGTTCCGGCAGTAAAGCCCATTTGTTCATATACAGGATTATCGCTGCATTTCTCGCCTATAAAAGTAATATCCGTGCGTCCGGTTTGTTCTCTTATTTTGTATAAAATGTATGCCATTTGCTCTTTATTCGGAACATCTCCTATCCCGCAGTATCCGTCCATATCAATAATATGTTTTGCACTGTCAAAATATATTGCGTCAAATCCGAGTTCAATTGCCCAAACGCAGGCATCTATATAGGCTTTTTCGTGTTTTTGCCAGGAAAAATCCTCTCCTTTTACTTTTAATTGCCCCGATGAAATCGGCATTCTTATTCCTGTTTTGAATCCCAGAAGGTGCGCGAGATCGTTAAAGGCTTTTACCTGTTCATCATCTCCCATTTTGTAATCCAAGCCCCGCGCGGTCAGATTTTTACTTATTCCGCTGTGCAAATTAATGTGATAAAGTGTTTCGTCATGAATTGTCCCGTCACCGTAAAATGACGGATACAGCTGGGAAAGAATTATGCAGTTTGCAATTTTGTCTGATGACGGCGGAACCATTGTCATAAGTTTCATTGTATTTAAAAGTCCGTCTGAAATTTTTCCGTTGTCGTATTTCGCAATTAAACGAGGATTAATTTCAATGTAATTTGCATATCGCCCCCACGTGTCGCCTCCGATATTCGGGGACGGAATATTATCGGGTATTCTTTTTTTACCTGTAATGGTCATTATGGAATTTATGGTGTTTTCCGGCATCCTTTTTAAAACTTCATTCGGGTATGCGTTTATCCATTTTTTGTAACCGTATTCATAAATGTGATTATCAGTCCAGTTGTCGTGTTTTGGAATATTATTACGGCTTGTAATCCAGTATAATTTTTTAACCGGCTGATTATCTCCGTAATAACCTGTAAAATTCGGCGTAATATAGCTAAAATTTCGCAGTTTTTCAGGAGGTTTTTGCTGCGTTTGTTGTCGTGTTTTCTGATATGTGTAAAATCCAAGTACCGGTGTTATTCTCATATTATTAGTAAATCGTGTAAAAAATATTTTTGCTAAAAAGGCGGCAGGCAAATTGCCTGCCGCCTCCAGATAAGTTATTAATTATTCGGAAATTCTTCCCGGAACAACTACTCCGCCTTTAAGGTTCTTTTTGTAATATTCAACGTGCGGCTGGAGGACGCTGTCAAGAACTTCGGGGAATTGAATACCCTGCATAATTTTTTCAACGATTTCCTGATAAACAGTTGCGAATGCTCTCAATTGAGTCATCGCGCCTGCTGCTTCAGGGGTTAAGCCCATTCCTTTTGTTTCAACTGATTCGTTGAAGAAAGAGCCCATGCTTTCGTAAGATTTTTTCAATGCGTCAATGTAGCTTTCTGCATTTTCTCTGCAAACGCCGTGGTCTTTAGGTGTTGTAAGTGCGAATGCAAATTTGTTTGCAGGGTTAAAGTGAGCTTCTGCACTGTGGTGCATTGCATCAGGAACTTTTGCAACCTGTTTGAGAGTATTTTTAACTGATTCATTTTGCATTTGTGCGTGCCAGTAAACGGTATTTTCGAAGATTGAACCCATATACTGGTGAACTGATGTCAAAATTCCGTTGAGGGTTGCATTTGCCCAGAAAATACCTTCTTTTAAGGCAATATTTTTATCAAGATCAGCCGTCAGGGCGCGGGATGAAATTTCCTGAGCTGCTTCAAGCATTTGAACCATATCGGTTTTTGCCATACCTGCATAAGCCAGTGTAAACAAAGCATGATCATCAAATGCAGAGAATCTTCCGCCTACATCATCGTGGATATAAAGATCTCCCAGCCAGCCTTTTTCATTTGAAGTTCTTCTTAGCTCGCTTTTTTCAGCATTGCCGTCAGTTACTGCTATAAAGTGTTTAGAAGCAAGTTCTTCATAGTTTGAATGTCCTTTTGCTTTGTATTCATTTTCAAGCATTGTTTGAATTCTTAAAAATCCGTCTTTTGTTTCAAAAGTCGAGCCTGATTTTGAGGCGATAAGATAATTTGATTTTGTAATATCGCCAAGTCTGTACAGGTATCTTTCAAGACTTGCGGAATCAACGTCCGAATAGAAAAGGATTTTGTCCTGATTTACGTTAAGTCCGTTTATGCTGAGCATGTGTTCAACTGTGTGTTTTGAACCGCCGATACCCAGTACGCTTAATTTTTCAGCGCCTGTTTGATTTTTTAATTTTGCGGCGAGTGAATAAATTTCATCAACGCGTTTAATTTGTTCCTGCGGTAAGTTTACCCAGTTTAGGAATTGTCCTTTTTTGTTCGCGCGTGATGAGAATTCATTTACGAATTCGGATACTTTTGATGAGTATTTGCCGAAATCTATTCCGGTAAATTCTGCCGATATCCCGAGATTTTGGGATAAAACTGCTGTGTTTTCTGTCATTATGACCTCCTTTTTAAGTTCTTTTATAATTTCTTTTAAATATTTTTCTTTTTCGTTTATCGGTGATGTTATAAGATTTTCAATATTCTGTTCAAAGTTTTCGGGTAAAATTTTGCAGTTTTCTTTTGCAAATTTAATTAATCGTTTTTCACCCGGATGAAGCTGTTTATTCAGTGCAAAAATTACGTCAAAATAACTTGCCAAAAACGCGGTTATGCGGTGATTAACGCTGTTGACGTCGCCTCTTTTCACGGCAAGCAGAATTTGATCCGTAAAAGTCGCCGCCATTTTGCCGTATAAAAGCGGAAGATTTTTCGCGATAATATTTTTTGCAAGCTGTTCGGGATATTCACCGTTAATCCTGTCTTGCAAATTTTTGTACCAGCCGTCCGCATCATATAGGATTTTGGAATTTTTAATATTATAAATAAAGCATGTTGAATACCCGACAGAGGCGCCAAAGTTATTCCATATGCGGTTAACCTGTTCTTCAATCCATTCGGGCGAACGGTACATAATGTCAATTCCTTTTCCTGAATCTTTTAAAATCCATTCATCGCCGTTTTCAAAAAAATTATTATCAATTTCGTATTTTTTAGCAAATTTTTCGGCAATTTTGAATCTTTTTTCAGGATTTATTGAGTTTTTTACGTAAAAATACAAATCGTAATCCGAAACCTCATCGTCATAACCGCTTGCGGAGGACCCTCCGAGCGCTATGGCTTTTATATCTTCGTCGTTTTTAAATTCATTAACTATTTCGTCTAAGATATTCATATAAAAATATTATACTAAAAAAATATCCAAAGATATTTATGTTTATAGTATAATTTTTAACAGGATAGACTGTTAATGAAAAAGGAGGCCAAATGGGCAAAATAGAAATTACACACGAAATTGAAAATCAATGCTGTGTATGCCGCGGAGTTAAAGGCGTACCGGCACCAATCCCTCAAGAAGGCGAATGGACAAAATGTAAAGAAATCAAAGACATATCAGGTCTTACGCACGGCTGCGGATGCTGCGCACCTCAGCAGGGTACCTGCAAATTAACACTTAACGTTAAAGAAGGTGTTATTCAGGAAGCTCTTGTTGAAACTATCGGATGCTCCGGCATGACTCACTCTGCTGCTATGGCTGGTGAAATACTTCCGGGTAAAACAATTCTTGAAGCTTTGAATACTGACCTTGTTTGTGACGCTATTAACGTTGCAATGAGAGAATTATTCCTGCAAATCGTATACGGCAGAACTCAATCGGCATTTTCTGAAAACGGTCTTCCCGTAGGTGCAGGACTTGAAGATTTGGGCAAAGGACTTTGCTCAATGGTTGGTACTATTCATTCAACTAAACAAAAAGGCGTTAGATATCTTTCATTGACTGAAGGTTATATCCTGAAAATGGGTCTTGATAAAAATAACGAAGTTATCGGTTATCAATTCGTTAACCTCGGCAAAGTTATGGATGCTATTAAAAAAGGCGTTGATCCTAAAGAAGCCTATGAAAAGAATATCGGTACTTATGGCAGATTTGCTGATGCCGTAAAATATATCGATCCTCGTCAAGAGTAAACTTTTAGTCATCCTGAACTTGTTTCAGGATCTCAAAAAGGCAATTCCGAAACAAGCTCGGAATGACAGTTTGATTTAGTACTTAAAAAATATAAAGGGAAAAAATATATGACAGTTAAATTTGAAGGACAAGACAGACGCGAAGCTACTTTGAAAAAAGTTTTGCCCGAATACGGGTTCAAATCTTTGGAAGAAGCCCGCGATTTATGTTTATCTAAAGGCATCGACGTTGATGCTATTGTAAAAGGCATTCAGCCTATCGCATTTGATAACGCTTCCTGGGCATATACTCTGGGCTGCGCTATCGCTATTAAAAAAGGTATTAAAACTGCTGCAGAAGCTGCAGAAGCAATCGGTTTGGGTTTGCAGGCATTTGCAGTCCCCGGTTCTGTTGGTGACAGCAGAAAAGTCGGTATCGGTCACGGCAATCTGGCAGCTATGCTTTTAAGAGAAGAAACAAAATGTTTCTGCTTCTTGGCAGGTCATGAATCTTTTGCTGCTGCTGAAGGTGCTATCGGTATTGCAAGAAACGCTAATAAAGTCAGAAAAGAACCTTTAAGAGTTATCTTGAACGGTCTTGGTAAAGACGCTGCTTACATTATTGCAAGAATTAACGGCTTTACTGCTGTTGAAACCGAATATGATTATAAAACCGGCGAATTGAAAGTTAAAAAAGAAATTCCGTTCTCAGACGGCGAAAGAGCTAAAGTTAAATGCTACGGCGCTGATGACGTTAACGAAGGTGTTGCAATCATGATTAAAGAGGGAGTTGATGTTTCTATTACAGGTAACTCAACTAACCCGACTCGTTTCCAACACCCTGTTGCAGGTACTTACAAAAAATGGTGCTGGGAAAACGGCAGAAAATATTTTTCAGTAGCATCAGGCGGCGGTACAGGCCGTACACTTCACCCTGATAACGTTGCGGCAGGTCCTGCTTCTTACGGTATGACTGATACTATGGGAAGAATGCACGGTGATGCTCAGTTTGCAGGTTCATCTTCTGTTCCTGCTCACGTTGAAATGATGGGCGTTATCGGTATGGGTAACAATCCGATGGTAGGCGCTACGGTTGCTGTTGCGGTTGCCGTTGAAAAAGCTATGGCTTAAGCTTATATCATATTTAAAAAAAGCAGGTATTTATTACCTGCTTTTTTTCTTGGCGTAATTTTTGTTTATCATCTCTTTTGTGATTATAAAATCTTCCGATTTCGGTGAAAATGCCGGCGTGATTTTGTCTTTTGTTTCAATATTCAACTGTAATTCCGTCGGAATAAATCTGAAACCGTCATAGAGGTGTAATCTGCCGTTTGCGTCAATTATTTTAAAATATTTCATTTTTGTGTTCTTAAAATTCTTATATTTTTTTAAATTTTCAAAGGAATTTTTGTAATACGTAATTTCCTCAAATTTATTTTCAAGTTCTTTTTCATTAATATCCGGATTTCTTTTTAAATAAAGCGTTTTAAATCTGCCCGCAGGAATCAAGTCGGTATCGTAATTATCCATTAAATCGGAATATCTCATTATATTGTTTTTTATTTGCGATTGAAACTGTATGTATTTTTGTTCTGTATTTAAATCGTCAAGATATTTTAAATATAATGTATCAAGTACGTGTTTTTTAATTAGTTTGTAGTCGTTGATTGTAAAGTTTTTCATGTTTGTTTCCCAATTTTCAACAGGTCTTGCGATTATGTTAAAATTGTCTTCCCCGAGCATTGGCGTAAAGGTATATAGCATATTTGCAATCCGATTTATATATATTTTGTATAATTGTTCACCTTTGTCATAAGAATTTTGATTTTCAACAGAGGTTGTTGCTGAATAATTAACGGGATTATAACCAAGCTCCAATGCCCTTGCATATGCCGGATTGAAAGGACTTATTGAAAGGTTGATTTGAAAGAATTTGTCCTCATTATCCATAGACAAAAAATAGTTTACATATTTTTCTGCACGCTTTTGCATTTTTGAGTTTTTAGGATTCCAGCCCGCAGTGTCAAATATTGATTGATAGTTTGTTGCTTTGTAATATATATCTGTCAAATCGGTTAAATCGTGTTCTCTGCCTTCTTTATCAAATAATGAAATTTCCATGCAGTCTGCATCATAATAAAGATCCGTGTAATGTTCGCCTTTGTATTTGGCGGGATTTATACCTAATCTTTCGCGTATTTCCCCAATCCCTTTTGTCAATTCAATAAACGTTTCATACGGCATTCTGCTGATATAATTGTCGTGGTCTTTTTCGGGCGGAAGTGCACCGGCATAGCAATGCAGGCATTGATTAGAACAGCCTCTTTTTATTGCAATTGTATGTAAATTTTCAAATAAAAATGCGATTTCTTTTATATTCATCCCTTCAAAGATTTTTATACCGTTTTGGATGCCTTCTAATTTTTCAAGATTATAGTCTTGAAAGTTTTTTTCCATAAAAAAATTTAAAACTTTCATTTTATTGGCATATTTCTGCGCATTAAGATATTGTTCATTATCCTCAGATTTGCCTGAAAAATTTACACTGTCATATGGCAGGGAATTTTTGCACGAACAGTATTTGAGAACCGTTTGATGCCTGTTTTGTTCCGGTATAAGTGTGATATTTCGGATTTGCATATTTATTCAAAACTTGTAAAAAATAAATTTGCCCGTTGCGTTTTGTTATGTTATAATTTGTTCATAAAAGGAGAAAGCAAGGATATGACTAGTTTGAATAACGGGGGGGGGCGACTCTCCTAAGTAGACAGGACAAGAGTTTTGACGGTATCGGTTTAGTAAAGATACTAAGATACTATGGCACTAAGGCACTAAGAGGCAACAGAAATGTAGGTCGGCATTACTATGCCGACAGAAAAATTAACAGTCGGGTTAGTAAACCCGACCTACAACATGTCATCTTGAAGTGCCTGAGGCAGGACAACACACTGAACATTGGTGGGACTTACCATGTCATCCTGAACTTGATTCAGGATCTCAAGAACAAAGTGAAGCCCCTCTCCCTTAATCCCTCTCCCCTAAGGGGCGAGGGAAAAGTAGCAGGTCGGCATTACAAGACCTATAACGAAATTGACAAAGAAGCAAATACAAATTATAATTCTAATATGATGAATTATAAATCAAAAAACAAAACCGTGGGCGAAGTTCACAGCAAATACGCTTTTCACGCAACTCACTCTACTCACATTAAAAAAGCCGCGTTTACTTTAGCGGAAGTTTTGATAACTCTCGGCATAATCGGCGTTGTGGCAGCGTTAACAATACCGACGATATCAAGAAACATACAGCAGGCGGTATTAAAGAATCAATTCAAGAAATTCTACAGCACTTTCTGGCAGGCGGTAGCAGGAATACAAACATTAAATGGTCGTCCTATACAATGCTATTACTGGGACGGCAGTAATCCTTATAAAGGTAAATGCACGCCGTCCTGTGAAAAAGATGAAAGCGGTAAGTGTGTGTCTTCAACTATCTGTGCTGAAACAGGTAAACCTATTCCGGCTGATTTGAACGGTAAGTTTTCTGATTGTGTCTATTTTCATGAAGAATTGTTTTTAAAAACTTTAAAAACAACAAAAATTTGTAAAAATAAAGCCTATGAACAGGGTTGTCTGCCTGAAAATTTCAGAGGTGCGGATGTAGTTTATTTTGAAAAATATCCGGATGCTGAGAAGTACACAGAAAATTTTACTGATTCTCAGGTAAAAAATGAGTACCCTGTATTTATTTTGACTGATGGAGCATATATTATAGAATATTACAGGTATTTGTTTAATATCCCAATGTATGCTGTCGATATAAACGGGCATAAAGGACCAAACAAATGGGGATACGACATATTCTCTTTTTCATTATTAGGAAATTCTAAAAACGGTATAAGTAATTGGCAAAGCAATTCAATTATTGAAGATGGCGGACAGTCGTTTGAGGAAATGTATAATGAAGCCTTCAATATCAAATAAAGTTTAATAAAAAAGGCTCTTTTTCAAGAGCCTTTTATTTTTTATTTCAAGAAGTTGAAATAGGTTATACCGGTGTTCGGCGTCGAACCGTTATTTATAAGGTTCATATTGCCTGTTCTGTTGGTAACATCAATTACGCCCGCGCCGGAATAAGTGTCTTTTACTCTTGCGTTTCCGGTAAATTCAGCTTTGATTTTTCCGTCTCTTGTGATGATGTATCTGACATCAGCTTTTGAATATTGATCGTCAAGAGCCTGCAGGTTTATATCACCTAAAGCTTCATAATCGGATTTGTATGCGTAATTTGTGTCGTTTACGGTCAAGGCTTTATCTTCAGAACCGATTGTACCGCTTGAAATTAAGGACAAGCCTTTTGCTTCAATATTGGCTTTCAAAGGATTTGAAGTTGCGTTGAGAATTGAGCCTGTCAGACCGTTTTCATCCAAATCTGTCAGAAGGATTACTCTGCCGTCAGCTTTGATGTGGTCAACATTCATGTTTGAACCTTTGCTTGCCATATTGATTACATAGTCGCCGCCTGTGCCTTTTGTATCATTTGTTGCGGCATTGATTTTGCCTTTAATATCAATATTGATTGATTTTGAGGTGTCAACCTGTGTTCCGTCAGGACCGTAAGTGTATCCGCCGCCGCTTGTTCCTGTTTCAACGCCGATTTTGCCGTTGTCAACGGTTATATTCAAATCTTTGCCTGCTCTTATTTGTGTTTCTTTAGTGCCGGCATTAAGGATTGAACCGTCTTTTTGGATAATATTAACGTTGTTTTTGGCGGTAAGGTTTGCTTTGGAATCTTTTGTCATTCCTGCATGACCTAACACAAGGTGTGAATTACTGTTATCAACGTTAATATTATTTGCATCAACAGCTCCTTGAACTTTTACTGCCTTTTTACCGACGTTAGTTATATTCACGTCACCGTCAGTTTTGATTGAACTGTTTTTGCCGATAATTATACCGCCGTTTTCGTGTTTGTTAGTTAAGTTTATATTATCGCTTTCAAGGCTGTAGAGGTTACCGTTAATATTCATTGCATAACCGCTGTTATTGGTAACGTTTACAGCATCGTTGCGGTTTGTAATCCAGGCATCTTCGCCGATATTCAATGCACCTGCATTGTTTTCAATATTTAATGCACCGTCTTCATTGGCAATCGTTCCATTGATATTCATTCCTCTTATTCCTGAATTTCTGATGGTTGTCTTGCCGTTGTTTTTAATGATTGCATCGGTGCCGACTGTCAGGTTTTGACCTTTGTTTGTAATCATCAAAGTGCCTTTATTTTGTACAAGACCGTTAACTTCAAGGTTTCCGTTTGTGTTGTAAATTGTTGTTGCGCTGTTGTTTTTAACCTGTCCGTCAAGCTTGATACCGCCTTTTCCTGTATTTTGAACAAGAAGTTCGTCATTGTTGTTAAGAATTTGACCTTCTTTTGTCAGGTGAAGTCCCGTACTATCCTGCGCACTTGTAAGATTCATTTTGCCGTTTGAATTTTCAACTTTTCCGCTTATTCTGAACTTGCCTGCCCAGTTTGAAATCGCTGTAGAACCGTTATTTTCAATGTTTCCTTTGATTTCTAAGCCTTCATTCCCGGTGTTGGCAATTTTTAAATCGGAATTGTTTGAAATATAGGCATCTGAATCAATTGTCATACCAGAACCGTTATTGACAATTTCAAGTTTGCCGTTTTTATTTGTAATAATGGCATTTGTTGAAATATGTCCTTTGAGGTTTGTGATATTGGTAATTCCGTTATTGGAAATTTTTGAATCAATTTGAGCGCCTTTTTCAGAACCGTTCAGGATGGTTAATTTACCGTTTTTGTTGTCAATTACGGTATTTTCATCCATTTGCAAAGCTTCTGTGCCGCTGTTTGAAATTGAAACGTTGCCGTTAGTGTTCAAAATGTCAGCGTCAAATATATTCAAGCCGCCGTTTCTGTTGACGATTGAAATATTTTTGGTTTCGTCGCTGCTTTTTGAGATAACACCGTTAATATTTGTTCCGCCTTTACCTGTGTTGTAAATGGTTACATCTGCGCCGTTGCTTATAACTGAGCCGATGTAGTCATCTTTGGTGCCTTTAATGCTGCTATTGATATTCAAAGCATTTCCGGAATTTTTGATAACTAATTTGTTGCCCACTTGTGCAACGGTGTTGTTGATATTCAAGTCGCCGTTTTGGTTATCAATTGTGGTATTGCCGGAGCCTAAATACATTCCGTTAAGGTTCATACCGCCTTTGCCGGAATTTTTAATTTCGGTATTGGCAGTGCTTGAAATTGTTGAATTTTTGCCGGTATTGAGAGCGTTGCCGCTGTTTTGGATTGTTAATTTACCTTTTGAATTAATTACGTCGCCGTTAATATTCAAATCGCCTTTTACGCTTTGAATATTAGTTGTGCTGGAATTTTTTACTCCGCCGTCAATAGTTAAGCCGTTTTGACCTGCGTTGATAATTTGCAAATCGCCGTTGTTGGTAATTCTTGCATCTTTGCTTATTATCATTTGAGAATCAGCGTTTGACAGGTTCATTTTGCCTTCTGAATTATGTATAGAACCGCCTATTTTAAAGTTGCCCCACCAGTTTGTAAGAGCCGTTGAACCGCTGTTTTTTATTGAACCGTTCATGGTAAATCCGTCTTTACCGGTGTTTGCCATTTTAATTGCATCGTTATTGGAAATTTGAGCATCTTTTGTAACTTCAAGACCGGAGCCGTTGCTTACAACAGTTAAAGTCCCGTTTTGGTTTGCAAGCTTGCCGCCGATTGAAACTTTGCCGGAGTTGCTTGAGATAAGAACTTTTCCGTCATTTGAAACATCACCGTTTACCATTAAGGTTTGTCCGTTGCGGTTTACCAGACGTAATTCACCGTTATTTGTGATGCTTCCCGTTGATTTTAAGTGTAAATGACCTTTGTTGTTTACAACTGAAAGTGTGCCGCCGGAGTTTGACATGTCGCCTGAGATTGCGACATTTGATTGTCTGTTTACAAGCGAAATGTTACCGTTTGCGTTTTCAATTTTCCCTGAAACATTGAGGTTTTTTGTGCCGTTGTTTGAGAGGGTAATATCGCCTTTGCCGTTATTTTTTACAAGACCGGCAATATCAATACCGCCGTCGCGGACATCTGTTTTTATCATTATGTTGCCGTTTTCAAGAGCAATTTTGTCACCGGTTTTTATGTCGCTTGTGTTTACTAATGAGTTAAAAAGAATATCTGCGCCGTTATTTGTTGTAATAAGCTGACCTTTATTGATGCCTGCAATCAAAGCTCCTTTGGAATTTACGGCTGCATCTCTTGCTATAATATTTATATCGCCGTTAGTTAATACTTTGCCTTCAATTTTTACATCGGAAGTTCCTCTTTCAAGTGAGGAAATGTTTTCATTAAAGCCGCCGCGTAAATATCTTTGATAATCAGATTGTGACGGAGTTAATACTGATAATGCGCCGACATTCAAAACGCCGCTTGCGCCAACAACCATGCCGTTCGGTGAAATAAATATTGCATGACCGTTGTAGAATTGATTATCTCTCATTGAATTGACTATACCGTTGATATTAATCTGGTTATCTACAAGGTTGATGAATTTTGAAACATTTTCTGCCCCGTATTTAAAAATAAGGTTTGCGATATCACCCTGGCTCAGATTGAAGTTTTCGTATTGTCTGAAGCCTGTATCGCCTTTAATGTCTGACGGGTTAATGTTATAAATCCCGTTGTTACCCGTTACGCCCGTAATATCGGTTGCCATTACGTTCATTAATGCAGACTGCTGCATAACAAAGCTTACGCTGAGTACAGCTGCCAGCAATTTACGCTTGCTTAAATTTTTCATTACCCTATGTCCTTTCTGAAAAGTTTTATTTATACTAACTCCTTAGTATTAATATTTAAACATAAAAATTTTTGCGTGATTATTAAGTTTTGTAATTAATGTTTTTTTTAAAAGTTTTTTCGCGTTTTGCATATCCAAAATGTATATAAAGTATGTAAAATGTTTAATAATATTAATTTTATGTTATAATTATCTTTAAAAAAGGAAGTTGAGATGATTGTGGAAATTATAATCGTAATTTTAGCGGCATATTTAATTGGATCTATACCAACCGGCTATATAATAGTTAAAGCATTTACAGGTCAGGATATCAGAACAATCGGTTCCGGATCCACGGGTGCCACCAATGTAAAACGTGTCATGGGTAAGAAATGGTTTTTTACCGTTATGATTCTGGATGCAATAAAAGGTGCTTTGCCGGTTGTGCTGACTAAACTTTTTGCAACGTCTTTTGTATCAATAGGTTTGCTGCCCGTACTTGCGGCGGTTGCTGTTATTATAGGGCATAGTAAATCTGTATTTTTAAAATTCACAGGCGGCAAATCCGTTGCATCAGGCGTCGGAACTATTCTGGCGCTTAACTGGCAGGTCGGTTTAATTATTGCTGCTGTTTGGGCTGTTATAACGTATGTTTCAAAATATGTTTCTTTGGGTTCCATAATTGCATTATTTATATCGCCTTTTTTGATGTGGTATTTTAAAGAACCTCTTGCGTATATTTGTTATTGTGCATTGGGTGCTTTGTATATAATCTATTTACACAGAGAAAATATAGGGCGGTTAATACGCGGAGAAGAAAATAAAGTTAGATAGGTGGAGAAATAAAAAGATTATTCGCTGCGGGTGGACTCATTTATGTGCGCAAGATAAGGTGCCTTGGTTTAGGGAAGATACAGGACGACAAAAAACCGTTAATGAAATGCTTCGGGAAATTTCTTCAAAATAAAAAATAACCCTCAGATGAGGGTTATTTTTTATCAGCTTTAAATAAATTATTTTGCCGCTTTTGCAACTTCAAACACTACATCAAAAGCTTCTTTATCGTTAACTGCCAATTCAGCAAGCATTTTTCTGTTAACAACGATATTAGCTTTTTTGCAAGCATTCAAAAATCTTGAATAGCTCATGCCTCGTTCTCTTACAGCTGCGTTAATTCTAACAATCCAGAGGCGTCTCATATTACGTTTTGTAGTACGGCGATCTCTGTATGCGTATTTAAGCGCTTTCATAACAGCTGTATTTGCTACTTTGAAAATTCTGCTTCTTGCGCCTTTAAAGCCTTTAGCAAGTTTTAATATTTTTTTGTGTCTTAAACGACTAACATTACCACGTTTTACTCTCATTTTATGCTCCTATCTTGAATACTTCTTGTATGGTAACTCTTTGGAAACCAGTTTTAAGTGTGACTCAGAAACACCAACCAGTTTGAAAATTCTGCGTTTTCTTGAACCTGATTTGTGTTGGAGCAAGTGGCCAATACCTGCTTGTCTTTTTTGAATTTTGCCTGTTGCTGTTACTTTGTAACGTTTTGCAGCAGACTTGTGTGTTTTCATTTTTGGCATTTTCTTATCTCCTTTTTGGTTTAAGTAACTAAAAAATTACAGGCATACCAAAGCCCATAACTTTCGGCTAAGTATTATATTATTATAATAAATCTTATTTTGCAAGCGGTTTGTTAAATCATGTTAATTTCTATAAGGCTTTTTGCTATTGCGTTTTTGAATCCGCCGGAAATTTCATCCAAGTCAACAGCGTCAACTTCAATGGGTAATTCTGAATTTTCAAAGGCATCTCTTAGGCTTTTAAGCACATTTTGCAGCGCTGAAATATCCATTAAGTAATCCATAGTCTAATCCTATATTTTTAATGCAGTACTGTCAAATTTATACGGTTTAAAAAGTTTTATTCAATAACTTCCAGATTGATTGTTGAAAATCCGGATACAAGATTTTTGACGCTTTCGGATTGTACGTGGCATTTAAGTTTGCCTTCGGGGTATTTTTTATAATGATAGGCGGATGACAGCATCATAACTTTTGCTGCATCAAGAATATTCAGTTTGGTGAGGTCAAGAGTCATCTCCGGACAGTCAAATTTGTTTATGTATTTTTGGATATTTTCTAAAATTTGCTGCGAATTTTCGCAATTCATGTCTAAAAATTTGCTTTTTGTTATATTTTGAACCATTTTTGTTTCCTTTTGGCATAAAAATCGCCGAAAAGTTTAAAAACTTTAAAAATTTATATATTTTTAATACTTTTAACGGATATTTATTGTATAATTAATTTGTGGGGGTACAATATGGGAAGTATCATGAGTGTAAAATCTATAAACGATCTTGCAAAAGATGTATTAAAAATAGAAGCGGATTCTATTTTAAAATTAATTGACAGAATAGGCGATAATTTTGATAAAGCAATTGAGCTTTTATATTCCTGTAAAGGCAGAGTTATCATAACAGGTATGGGTAAATCCGGTCTTATCGGTAAAAAAATTGCCGCGACTTTATCGTCAACCGGAACTCCGTCATACTTTTTGCATCCTGCGGAAAGCACGCACGGCGATTCAGGGATTATAACCCGGGATGATGTTATAATTGCGATTTCCAATAGCGGAGAAACTCAGGAATTGTTAAATCTTTTGCCGCTTATCAAAAGATTTGGCGTTCCAATGATAGGTATGACAGGTAATATGTCATCAACTCTTGCTAAAGCGAGTGATGTTGTCCTTGATATTGCGGTGGAACGGGAAGCCTGCCCTTTGAATAAAGCTCCTACAGCAAGCACAACGGCAACTCTTGCAATGGGGGATGCTCTTGCGGTTTGTCTTTTGGAAAAACGCGGATTCTCTGAAGAAGATTTCTTGATTTTCCATCCGTCAGGTGCTCTGGGCAAAGGATTTTTGTATCATGTTAAAGATTTGATGCTGTCTGATCCCGAAAAACTTCCGATTGTTCACGAAAATGATACGTTTACAAGCGTTATTGAAACTATTTCAAAATTCAAACTCGGTATGGCAATGATTGTAAACGGTTCCGGAAAACTTGCAGGGGTCTTGACGGATGGTGATATCAGAAGAACTTTGATAAAATATCCGGATACGGTTTCTTTATTAATAAAAGATGTCATGACTGTCAATCCGAAAAGAATTTCCGGTGATGAATACGCGGCAAGTGCGCTTCATTTGATGGAAAAATATTCAATCACGGCGCTTGCGGTTGTTGACAGCAGCGATATGCCCATAGGCGTTATCCATATTCATGATATTTTGAAAGCGGGTGTTGCATAATGGATTTAAAAGAGAGAGCAAAAAAAATTAAGCTTATGGCGTTTGACGTTGACGGAGTTATGACTGACGGAAGCGTTACGTATGACGAAAACGGCGTTGAATATAAAACATTTAATGCAAAAGACGGGCACGGGCTTGTCAGAATGGCACATGCAGGTTTTGTTACTGCTATAATTACCGCAAGAAATAACGGAACGGTTGCTCATCGTGCCAAAAATCTTAATATAACGGAATTACATCAAGGGAAAAAATACAAACTTCCGACTTTAGAAGAATTGCGTCAGAAATATAATCTTTCTTATGATGAAATTTCTTATATGGGAGATGATCTGCCGGATGTTTGCTGTCTGGAAAAAGTGGGTCTGGCATGCTGCCCGAATGACGCGGTGGATGAAGTAAAGAGTATTTGTCATTTTGTGTCCTCCAAAAACGGCGGACGCGGGGCAGTCAGAGAACTTTGTGATTTTATTCTTGATTGTCAGGGGATTGAAAAAGAGTATATAGTTTGTGAAGGAAGCACACCAAAAGCTTCTTGATAAAGGGGAACAGATGTACGAAATTAAGACACAGGCATTTTTTGCGGCAGCACATCACCTTTTGAATTATGAAGGTGAATGCGAAAATCAGCACGGGCATAACTGGATGGTTGAAGCTTATGTAAAGGGTGATACTCTCGACAGAAGCAATATTTTGATTGATTATAAGGTTTTGAAACGTGAATTGAATGCGGTTTTAGACTTGTTGGATCATAAAGATATCAATGAGCTGCCGGAATTTAACGGTGAAAGTCCTTCAAGTGAGATGATTGCACGGTTTATTTACGGCAAATTAAAGGAAAAAATAGTCCAGTTAGATAAAATTTCAGTTTGGGAGACACAGACTTCCTGCGCTACGTATTATGAAGAGGAATAAAAAATGAATTTTATACAGGCAATATTAATGGGGATAGTACAGGGTTTGAGTGAATTTTTGCCGATTTCAAGCTCGGGACATCTGGTTTTTACATCTAATTTTTATAAAGTTTTTAAGGGTATTGAGATAGTTCAGCATTCAAATGAGGAAATTTTCTTTGATATCATGCTTCATTTCGGAACTTTGATTGCTGTTTTGATATTTTTCAGAAAAGAAATTGCGGATATTTTAAAAGCCTTGTGGAACGGATTTAAGACAAAAGATTATAGTGACCAAAACGCAAAAGTCGGGCTTTACATATTATTGGGTACGGTTTTGACCGTAGCTGTTGCATATCCATTGGAAAAAGTTGCGGAAAAGCTTGTGTATTCACCTGCTATTGTCGGAATTTTACTTATCATGACCGGTTTTATTCTTTTTTACAGCGAATACAGATCTAAAAAAATTCCGACTAAATCCGATGTGGATTTGAAAAGTTCGATATTTATCGCGTTAGCGCAGGGTATTGCGGCACTTCCCGGACTTTCAAGATCGGGCTGGACCATTGCAACAGGACTTTTTAACGGTTTGGACAGATTAACCGCGGCAAGATATTCATTTTTGTTGAGTATTCCGATTATTCTCGGTGCGTCTATGGTTTATCCGTTTATAAAAATAGATTTGCATGAAGCGCTTACTTATAATTGGAATGCTATTGTTGCCGGAACAATTGTTTCAGGACTTGTCGGGTATTTGTGTATAAAATATTTTCTGAAATTCGTTGCCAGATTTTCTCTTGCAATATTCGGCTATTATTGTGTCATCGTTGGAATTTTGACGGCTGCATTTTTTACTTTTTTTGCATAAAAATATTGTAAAAAAATGTTAAAAAGTATGGCAAAAAAATTTTTGACTGACCTTATATGTATATAATGTGTGCGGAGTAAAAATGATTTCACCGATTGGCAGTTCAAATAACAGCGTGAATTTCAAAAATAATAGCGATGCAGAAGGTAAAAAGTTACCTTATGCAAAAGATACTCTGCTTGAAAATAATTTTGCAAACAGAGCAAGAATTGGCTATGATAAATTTACAAATGCATTGACATTATATCCCGCAAAAGGCTTAAAAGGCAGTAAAAACGCTAATTTTTATGAATTTTTGACAATGGGGAATGTTCCTTATGTAATTGGCAGTTTGATGTTAATGTCTGTTTTTAACTCTGCAAATAAATTTTTTGCCCCGCTAGCTAAATCAAAAGCCGGTGCTATAGGACGTAAAATGGCATTGGGCGTATTATTTTATGCTATTTTGAAACCGGCGACAAAGACTTTTGTGTCTGCACCCGTAAAATGGTTAACAGGTGTTGATACGGAAGTTCCGTATGCAAAAGTAATTTATGAATTGCCTGATAATATTTACGATACGGATATTACAAGTATTGAATATCATAAAATTTATGAAAGCAAAGAGTTTTCCCGCTGGGATTTATTGTATAAATCGGAAGCAAAGGGGGAAAAACGCAATGAATATTTTGATAAAATAGCCAAAAAATTGGGCTACGGAGATAATTTGAATGATTCTGATCAGGAGATGAAGCCTGTAATCAGAAAAATTGCCACAAAAACAGATATGGCAAAAACGCTGTCATCATATTTGTGGGCTGCAGCCGGTGTGGCTTATGCTTTTCAGGCTCCGTGGGAGGATTATTTCAATGTCGCAACGTTAAAATTCTGGAAATTTAATAAATTTAAGCATTCATTAAAAGTTTTAAAAGATAGTGCAATAAAAAGCGCGAAAGAATTATACAGAGGTCCTAAAAATGCGTCCGGATGGTCTAAATACGCAGGTAAAGTAATGATCGGGGCGGCAGTTTTATCTTCTGTTCTGGGCGTGGCTAATGCAGTGCATGTTAAAAAAACGTCAAAATTTGATGCAGGTGATGTTATCAAAGAAGACAGAAAGTATGTGGTGAATTAGTATGCGTCCGAATTTGATCCAAACATATCTCAATAATATGCCTCAGCCCGATAGAAAAGATCGCAATCTTGATATTGAATATGTTTTGTCGAACAGAACTTTTATAAAACCGCTCCAATCAAAAGGACATCTTATTAACCGTGGTCTTTTGGCGGCTCCTGCCGGCATGGCAAAAAATATTGCTTATGATGCAAAATCTTTTGCCCGTTCTGTTTCAGGCAAAGCAAACGACCATGAATTAGGTAAAGTGAATGATATCGGTATGAAGCTTGGCGGGCTTATGATTGCCGGTTATTTGATGACAAGAAAACAGGCACCGCTTGCAAAAGCTATGGAATTTGTCGGCTTTGCATCATTTTTTGCGGCAATGTCCATTTGGCCCAAGATTGCACTTCAACTGCCGGCAAAATTGATACACGGATTTAATATAAGACAAAAATACGAAGACAGCTTTGGCAGAGAAAAGTTATTTTTCCAGGATCCTCAATATTTGCCCTGGTCTTTATACAGCGATGAAAAAATTAATAAAATCGGCGACTGGATGGGTGTTCCGAAAGATATGAACAATCGCAGGGACTTTATTCAAGAAAAGATGAAAAAAATTGCCGTTCAAAATAATACTATGTGGATGCTGACAGCCGGTTTTGCAACGCCTGTTTTGAGCGCATTGATGTGCAATGCCTGTGAAAAGCCCGTAAAATCGTATCTTGGTAATTTGCGCTCCAAAAAGGCTGATAAATTGATTTCAAATGTAAGTTCATCATCATTGAATTTTAGAGATTCAGCCTCTAAAGAAGCTTTGAATGATTTGTTGGCTATGAATCAGGATAAAGAATTAACTCCCGAGCTTGTTAAAAAAATCAAAAATATATTAAGCCGTGGTTTTGATTCGGTTACAACTCAAGCAATTCATGAAGATTTGGACGAATTGTTAAATCTTAACGGCGGCAAAAAATTTGTTGTCAGCGACGGCACTGCCGGAAAAATTCTTGATAATATACGAAATGTATTGGTCAAAACTGTTTCTGCTGACGAAATTGACGCGTTTATTCCTTCTGAAGAGGCAATAAGAATTAATCTGAATAAATTTCCGAATCAATTAACCGATGGTGATGTAAAGAAAGTTCTTGCATCAATAGGTTTTGAAATAAGAAATAATATAATTCAATATAATACAAACCATGCGGGAGCAGAGCTGGATGATAAATTGATTATAAATAAATTGTTTAATGTTAAAACGGCTGATAATGCTATTGCGCAAGCTCTTTATTCAAAATCAAATGCAAAATTGACGCCGGATGTCATAAAAAATCTTAAATCCGTATCGGCGATATTTACTGATTTCAAAGCAAAAAATGCGGTTCTGGATGAATATGTTTATCTGAAAGCTGCTGCTGCACCTGAAACCGTTATTGCAAATACCTGGAATGAAATTACCGAAAGTCTGCCCAAATTGTTTAATATTTCGCCTAAAGAAATTGAAAATACGAGATATGACAGAAAAATGACAGGTAAATTGCTTCGTCAAAAAATTGAAAAAATTGTGTCTCCGGATAAAGAAAGCGATTATAACAAAATAATACAGGCTCTAAGAGACAAAATAACCATGCTGGATTCTAAAATGGAAGCCCTTAATACAAGTTCAAACGGAAGTTATAAATCTACCGTAAATTCCATATTTGAACAACTTCCGCAATTGTTAGACGAAAAAGGTATAAAAATGCCTAATACGTTAAATCGTTTAAACGGTTCCTTTGGTTCATTAAAAAATATTCAGCTGTCATTTGTTTCAAACAGGCTTCTCGGCATAAGAAGTTCGTTATACCGATTGTTGAATACTCTGGATTTTTATAAACGAATTGCGGATGTTAAAAACCTTCACCCAAGTCACAGTGCTGCTTTGCACGCTGCCATGCCGCGCGAGGTAAAAGAAGAAATTGTAGAACTTGCAAAAAGAATGTCTATTGAAGGTACAACTTCCGATTTTATAACGAAATTCTATCAGTTAAGGAATCCGCATCCGGATATGAAAGATTTCAGCAATATAGAAGTTGAAGCGGGAAAAGTTAAAAATAAATATCTCAAACGTATTGTCGACGGCGGAAAAGTTGATATTCCCCAAGATAAGAATTTCTTTAAGGAACTTGTAAGGCTTTTGTATGAAAATCCTTTGCATCCGAAAACATCTGAAATTATATCCAGCGGCAGTATCGCAAAAGAGCTTCAACAATACAGAGCGGATTTTGTAAAAGAAATCGGTGATGCCGAGTATTTCTTTAAGCCTTACCATCTGGCAAGAGGCAAAAATAAAAATGCAAAATCATATAAACAATTTCTTTTGATGGGCATGGCGCCTGATCAAATGTTCAGTACAACTATGAAAGAAATGTTCAATACCCGTAAATGGATCAAAATGTTTGGCGGATTCGGCGCCGGACTGTTGGGTGTAACAGTTCTTTCGCAATTTTTCTTTGGTAAAATGAAACCGCCGGAGCAGTCATGATTAATTCAACAAATTTATTAACTCAAAAAATTAATTTGCATCAGCCGCAACAGATTGACAAACCTGTTGAATACCCTGCTATGCCTGCTTTTAAACCGGCAGGGAATCTGCTTGAAAGGTTTTTAAAATCAACCGCAGCAATAAATGCACCTCTGGTAAATAAAGTTGAACAGCCGGTTCATCAAGAAACTAAAGTTTATAAAAACAATTTAAGAACATTATTCAGAAATAATGAAGCCAAAATTCTTGCTATTTTGCCGAGAATATTTAATGCAAAAGATATGAACGGCAATGAATATATTGACGGAAACGAGCAGAACGGGACATTTTTAAACGCAATAGAAAGACTTGATGAAGTTAAGGCGCAGGGTTTTAATACATTACATTTACTTCCTATTCATCCGCCGGGGAAAATTAAAGCAATGGGAACAGCAGGTTCTGTGTATGCACCGAAGGATTTGCTTGCTATTGATCCTATGTTAATTGATAAAAATGATCCGAGAAGTGACAGAGAACAATTTAAGGCATTTGTGGATGAGTGCCACAAACGCGGCATCAGGGTTATGCTTGATATGCCGAGCTGTGCTTCATATGATATGTTTTTGTCACGACCTGAGCTTATGGCAAAAGAACGTGACGGACTTGCAAAGACGCCGCAAGGATGGACTGATATAAGAATGTTCCAGCCCTGGGAAGATGAAGGAAAGCGTACTTTGAATCCTAAACTGTTGGAACTCCATAAAAAATATATTGATTTTTGTGTTGATATGGGTGTGGACGGTATAAGAGCCGATGTGGCAAGAGCTAAACCCGTAGAATTTTGGGATATTATAATTCCTTATTCAAGAAAACTTGATCCGGAATTCGGATGGCTCGCGGAAAGTTATACTTATGAAGATGCTTCGCCTCAGATTAATATGCCGTTTGACAGACCGGAAGATTCTTTACGTGCCGGTTTTGACATGATATACGGACAATATCATATTTTCCATGAAATGCCGACAGCATCGGATTTTATAAAATATGTTGAAGAACAACTCGAAATGTCTAACCGTCTTGATAAAGGCAAATCTTTGATAGGTTCTTTTGCAACTCATGATGATATTTCCCCGATGTATCACGGCAAAACGGATTATTGCAATCTTACAAGCGGACTGCAGGCAACGCTGCCGATGTTAAACCCTTATATTGTAGACGGCTTTCAATCGGGTGATTACTATGCTTTCCCTTATGAAGACAAATACATTGATAACCCAATGACTGATAATCATACAATGATTGTTCACCACGGCAAGCTCGATTTGTTTAATTTGTCAAGAAAACCCGGCGGTAAAAATCCTGAAATCGGACAATTTTTGACTGAATGTTTTAAATTGAAAGATAAATACGCTGATATTATTAACAAAGGTTCATTTATAGAGCTTGATAAATCAGGTGATAAAAATGATCAAATTATTGCTTATGCCAGACATTACAAAGGCAAAACACTTCTTGTTGTCGCAAATAAAAATATAGACAGAGCAATTGCATGTAAAGTTAAAGTTCCGACATTAAAATCAACTCAGGAATTGAAAAATCTTTTACCGTCTTACGGCAAAGAAAGTGTAATTCAGGCTTTGGACGGTGAATTGCGTGTGGATCTTGGACCTGCAAGAATTCATGTGTTTGAAGTTGATACTCCGTTTATAGAAACTTATTCTAAAAAGATTTATAAACAGCATTAAGGCACACATTAAATAAACCACAAGGTGCAGGTGAAAACTTGCACCGCTTTTTTGTCTGATATATAATTTATGTACGAGGTAAAAAATGTTATTGGAATTTTTATATTCAAAAATACACAGAGCTACAGTAACGGATGCAAATTTGAATTATGTAGGCTCTATTACTATTGATGAAACTTTATTAAAAGCAAGTAATATTAAAGTCGGACAAAAGGTTGATATTTTAGACGTAAATAACGGCGAAAGATTTCAAACTTATGTTATAAAAGGACCTGCGGATTCCGGATGCATTTGTTTGAATGGTGCTGCCGCAAGAAAAGTTCAGCCCGGTGACAAAGTGATAATAGTTTCTTATGCTTATTTTACACCTGATGAGGCTGAAAATTTTGAGCCGACAGTTGTAATGGTTGATGAAAATAATAAGTTGATAAATTAAAATATTTTGTAAGGATTCAAAATATTATTCGGATCAAATATTTTTTTGATTTCGCGCATGTAATTTAAAGCGGTAGAATTAACCACTTTTGAAATGTGTTCGCGTTTTTCTCTGCCTATGCCGTGCTCGCCTGAGAGAGTCCCGCCGAGTTTTATTGTCAAATCATAGATTTCGCTTTTAGCAAGTTTATAATTTTTGTATTCCTCTTTATCATTAAAGTCAAGCGGAATTTGCGGGTGCACGCTGCCGTCGCCGACATGCCCCACCATGCATACGGTTAATTTATACTTGTTACAAATTTCTTGAATACCTTTTACAAGCTGCGGAAGATTTTCTCTCGGGACTATAACATCATCGGTTGTTATATTGGGTTTTAATTTTGCACAGGCTCCCATTGAAGATCTTCGTGCCTGCCAAATTTTGCGAGCTTCATCATCTGTCGATGAATACTGTATTGCGGAGGCGTTCGAGTGTCTCAAAACTTTTGTTATTGTATCTTTTTGTTCTTCAATTGAGCTTTTGTATCCGTCAATTTCGATTATTAAAGCAGCTTCTTTATCCGTTAAAAGTCCTACGGGATAAAATTGTTCAACGGTTCGGAGTGCATTTTTATCCATAAAGTCAATTGTGGCAGGTGCTATCTGCTGTTCAATAACTGATGTAACCGCGTTTGCGGCATCTGTTAAGTCATCAAAATATGCCATTATCACTTTTGAGCATTGCGGTTTTGGTATCAATTTTAAAGTGGCTTCCACAACGATGCCTAAAGTACCCTCGGAACCTATAAAAAGACTGCCTAAATTGTACCCTGTTGCATTTTTTATAGTATTTGAACCCGTTCTTAAAAGTTCTCCTTGAGCTGTTACAACAAGCATATCAATTACATAATCTTTTGTTGAACCGTATTTAAATGTTCTTGCTCCGGCGGAATTCTGGGCAATGCTTCCGCCGATTGTTGATACTGCAAGGTTTGAAGGATCTGGCGGATAAAAAAGTCCTAATTTTTCAACTTCATTTTGCAATACGCCTACTATCACACCCGGTTGAACCCTTGCTGTCATATTCTCGCGGTTTATTTCAAGAATTTTATTCATCTTGGAAAAATTCAAGATGATTCCGCCGTGTTCCGCAACGCAGGCTCCGACAGTATTTGTTCCGGCGCCTCTGCAAATTACCGGTAATTTATATTTATTTGCAATTTTGATAATATTTTGAACGTGTTCGATATTTTCGGCAAAAACCACAACATCGGGGAGATGCGTGTGTCCCGATGTGTTTGAAGCATCTTGAGAATATGCGTATCTCTCTTCAATTTCCGTCAATACGTTTTTTGAAGTTAATGTTTTTTGTAAATCAGATATTGCTTTACTCATCAACATAAGAAGCCAGCTTTTCTATTGTGTTGCTTAATTTCGTCAGTTGTTTGTCAATTTTTTCGACTTTTTTGGTCAATTTGGTATCATCAATATCATCTATCGCGGAAAGAATTTTTTCAAGTTTCATTTCCAAACGGTCAAGTCTTTCTTCCTGTTCTTCAAATTTATCCGATAAGTTGTTTAATAATTCCGTGTGTTCGGGGATTTTATCCTGAAGTTCTTCTATAATATTTTTAACCTCATCTATTGTATCTTCCTGTTCGCAAAGACTTTCGATTTTTTCGCTCGTTGTGTCAATCCATTCGCCCATATACATAAGCGCCTGACGCATTACTTTATCAGAATTTGCAGAACCTGTTACAACATTTGCAACATTGTCGAGTTTTTCCTCAATACGTTCAGTGATTTCTTTATTATCAAGATAATTTATTCTTTCTTCAAGTTTATATACTATATTGCTAAAGTCGTTCAGTCCGTTATTTAATGCGTTATATGATTCATCGGAAGTCAATAACAACTTGTTTGTGCGTGAGCTGATACTTAAAATGTCCTCTGAAAGTTTTTCAAAGTCATTTTTTAAATCTGAAATTTGTTCCTGTGTCAAGGAATTTTGCAAGTCTTCAACAGAGGTTACAATTTTGTGAATATTGTCGGAAATGTCTGACATTTCTTCTCGTGAAGAATTTTCAGAGATTTCATTTATCACAAGTCTTAATTTAGCAATATCGGATTCCACATCCTGTAAAGTATAGGAATATCCGTCGTCGTTATTTGAAATTTGTTTCAGTTGCTCTTTTACTTCAATTAAGTTCTGGTTAATTTCGTCTGTTTTTTCTTCAACAAAATCTTTTATATCTTCGGACTCTTCTATAAAGGATATTTGTTCAAATACATTCAATACCGCTGAAATTATATTTTCACGCATATCTTTTAAATCGGTACTTTCAATTATATCAATTTTGTTTATCAAATCCTGCAGTTGATTTTCGATTGCATTTATTTTTTCGGAACTTGCGGAATTTGTAAGGAGTTGTCTTTGGGACGAAATCATTTCTTTTATTTCGTCAATTTCATCCGGAACGGAGAAATCATCACTTGTGTCAGACATCGCGAGGATATCGATTTTTTGATTCAAAGCATCAAGCAAGCTCGTGATTTTTGAATTATTTTGTGAAATTTCATTTGTTTTATCCAGAATTTCGCTGTAATTATTTCTTTCATTAAATATTCTGGTAACTTTGTCGGATATATCACTTTTTAAATTATCTATTGCCCAGGTTATATCGTCATTATTCATTGCAACAGATAATAAGGTTTTTAAGTCCTCAGTATTCGAGGTGATTTTTTCGCTTATTTTTGTTTCAATATTATTTACTGACGCAACTATTTTGTCGCTGAAATCAAATTTTGCGGTGTAATTTTCAAGAATTTCGCGGATATTTTCTTTTATTGCATCAAGAGCATTTGTAAGGGTTGCATTTTGTGTGTTTGCGTTTTCATCAAGTTTTGAATCAATATTTTTTTCAATATCCGAAAATGCCTCAAGAGAAGTCTGCAAAGGTGCAAGCAATTTCATTACTTCGTCTGTTTTTGAATTCAGAACATCTGTTATATCGGTATTTATCAAGTTGATTTCCTGTTTTACGGCAGTTATTTTTTCTTTGATTTCTTTTAGAGGTGTTTCCAGATCAACTGAATTTTCTTCTTTTTCTTCCGTATGAAGATTTTCTTTCAAATCTTCAATGTATTTAACAAGGTTATTTATTTGAATTTCAACGAGTTCGCTGTTTTTGGAAAGTTCCTGATGAACTCCTGCCTGTATTGAATCCTGCAAAGTTGTAATTGTTACTCCGATTTCACCGAGTTCGGATGAAATCATATTAACTATTTTTGAATCGCGGGCTTCCTGACCGTAGTTCCATTCGGTGAATTCTTTTGAAATTTGTTCGATTTCTGCTTTTAAATCAGTGATTTCGGAAACGGAATTGCCGATTTTTATTTCTGTATCACCTGTAATTGTTTGAATTTTGTCAATAAATTCATTAAGTTTTTCTTCAAGGTTTTTGAAATTTTCATCGCCTGATTTGACACTGTCCGTAATCATATCACGAAGTGCGAGAAGCTTTTCCGTCAGGCTCGTTTCGTTTGAGTTCTGCGCGGATACTACTGTTTCGCGTAAGAAATCTATATTATTGTGCAGACTTGTAAATTTGTCGCTGTCGTCAATTGATAATTTGTCGGTGATCTCATTTTTTATACTTTTGACATCAAGACCTGTTTCGGCAAGCGTGTCTTTAATTTCAATAAGTTTGTCATTTATTTCGTCCGGTTTAATATTATCAACTTTGGAAGAAACGGTTTCTATTTGTGCTGAAAGATTTTCGGCATTGCTCATCGCAGTATTATGAACATCTTTAATTGCACTTGTCAGACTTTCAAAATTGTTGTCAAAATTCAAGCCCGTAAGTTTAGTCTGCAAATCTTCATTATCTTTTGATAATTTTTCAAATACTTCAGACTGCATGTTTTTGATAGTTTCTGACGTATCATATATATTTTCGCTTAAAGCGTTTATTCTGTTTTCCACATCGTTGTTTGAAAGTTCATCTATTTTTGATGAAATGTCATTGATTTTTGTGCTTAAAACTTCTACGTTGTCGGAAACATTTATTCTTAATCCGTCCAGAGCGTTTGCAATGGTTGTAATATTTTTGTGGATATCAAGGTTTTCAATTTCTTTTATCAAATTTTGAAGGACATCTTTATTGATATTGAGATTTTCATTAAGACTTACAGAATTATCAATTATTTTTTGGATAAAATTCGCAAGATCGTGTCTGAAACCCGTAAAATCATTTTCTGTTACAACAGCTGATAAAACGGTGTTTAATCTGTCTAATTGTTCATTGATTATTTGTTTGGACGATTCATTTGAAGATGTCAGCTGTTCTCTTAAATTATCTAAAATTGTTGAAAACTCGTGCACGCAGTGATAAATATCCGCCACGTCATTTTGCTGCGGCAATTGGCTTATTTGTTCGCTAATAACAATTGTTTTACCTGAAATTTGTTCAAGATCGGATTTTGTGGGTAAATCGTCAAGTCTTTGTGAAATATCAAGAGTTTTGACCAGAACATTATCAATATCCGATTTTTCCGCAACAGGTGAAAATTTTTCAATAATTTCATTGTTTTGGGATATTAATTGTGTAAGTTCCGGTTTTGGAGAGATTTCATCCAATTTTTCTTTAATATTTTCTGTTGTCTTAACTGTTATTCCGTCTAAATCTTCTTTTTGAGGAAGTGTTGAAATCTGCTCTGATAATTCGTTTGTTTTTTCCGAAAAATATTTTAAATCTTCTCTGAGCGGAAGTTGATTTATTTTGTCGGAAATTTCGGTTGTTTTGTCTATAATACTGTCAAGATCTGTTTTTTCCGTGACAGTATTTAATTTTTCATATATATTATCGTATTTTTCAATTATTGTATCCAGCTTTTGCTGTGATTGTTCGTAGTTGTCTTTAGTTATAAAGTTTTCCAAAGATTGTGCAAGGTCATCATTTTTTTGATCAACAACATGCAATGCCGAAAGAATTGCGTTTGTGGACAGGTAAACATTTTCCAACTCGCGTTTTACAATGTCATTTTGTGCTGTAGGGTCCATAACAATTAAGTTTTTAAAAATTGACTGGATATTGGCATTTATGTCTGCAATAGATGTTTCAAAACTCTGGTTAATTATCTCAACATCTTTTCTGATGCCTGCAACTGATGTTATTATTTCATTTTTGTCCGTTTTGTCCGCCGTAAATGCAGCGAATCTTTCATCATACTGTGCTAAAAGCTCTTTTTGATTATACAACTCTCTTGCAATGCTTTGCATATTGTTTGAAAAAATGTCAAACATTTCTTTCATTTCTGAGGTTTTTGATAATTTTGACTGTTCGTCAGTCAGTGATTTGAAAGAATTTTCAATTTTATTGAATTCGGAAACAACCAGAGAATGTCTTTCTTCAAGAGTTTTTTTAAGTTCTGTCAGGTAAACTTTTATCAAATCATCAGCTTCCGTATCGTTTGACATGAATTCGAGTTTATTATTAATGCTTGTTAAAAGTTTATCGAAAGTTTCCGCATTGCGGTCAGCTTCAAGTTTTATATTATCCAGAATTTCAGCAAGTTCTTCTACTGTTTGAGCCATTTTAATTGTTTCCTTATATCCCTACTTTATATATAGTACCAGAATTATGACTAATTGCGCAAAAATATTAAGTTTGTTTATTACAATTGTAAAGATTATAGCTAATTTTGCATAAATTAGTGGTACAATAGAAAATGTATAAGTTGGAAGAGGTGAATATGAGCCGGATAGTTATAGATAGTACAAAATGTAAGGCTTGTTATTTATGTATAAAGGAATGCCCGAAGAATCTTATAAAAGTCAGTGACAAAACAAATAAGCTCGGGGATAAAATAGTGGAATTTGATGACCCTCAAGGTGTTTGTCTGGGCTGTGCAATGTGTGCAACAAGATGTCCGGATATGGCAATAACAGAGGTTTATAAAGGATAGATTATGGTAGAATGTTTAACCGGAAAAAAAGTTTTGACAAAAGGGAATTACGCAATCGCTAATGCGGCCGTTATAGCCGGATGTGATTGTTATTTCGGATATCCGATTACGCCGCAGAGTGAAATCGGCGAATTTATGAGCGGAAAAATGCAGGAATTAAAAAGGGCTTATGTATCTGCAGAAAGTGAACTCGCCGCAATTAATATGACGCTCGGCGCATGTTCTACCGGCAAAAAGGCGATGACATCTTCATCTTCATGCGCGGTATCTTTAATGCAGGAGGCACTTTCTTATGCTACGTCCGACGAACTTCCCGTTGTATTAATCAGTGTTATGCGAGCAGGTCCGGGATTGGGAAATATTTTTCCTTCTCAGGGTGATTATAACCAGTCAACAATCGGCGGCGGCGACGGCGATTATAAGATTATTGTTTTATCGCCTTCTACCGTTCAGGAAGCAGTTGATTTGACTTATAAAACTTTTTATCTTGCGCATAAATACAGAAATCCCGCAATTCTTCTTGCAGACGGACTTTTGGGACAGATGATGGAGCCTGTGGAATTTGGTGAATATCCTTATCCTGAAATTGATAATTCTTCCTGGGCTTTATCAGGGGCTAAAGGCAGAGAAGCAAGGATTATCAGGTCTTATTCTCCGACGGAAGGTCCTCAATGCGAGCATATCAGACATTTATTTAATAAGTATAAACTGCTTGAAGAAAAAGAAGTTATGTACGAAGAACTTTATACGGATGATGCGGATTTATTGGTATTGAGTTTCGGCAGTCTTTCAAGAAATGTAAAAGCAGCTATTAAAAAATTGCGTGAAAAAGGTTTGAAAATCGGATTTTTCAGACCGATTACGCTGTTCCCGTTCCCGAACAAAAGGCTGCAAGAATTGGCGGGATGTGTTAAAAAATTCCTGACAGTTGAAGTTAATATGGGACAAATGGTAAGGGATGTAAGACTTGCCGTGAACGGACGAGTTCCGGTTGAATTTTTCGGCAAACCTGTAGGATCCTGGCCGAGTGTTGAGGATTTGGAGTTTGCAATAGAGGGGGCAATGATATAATGGAAACACAAGTTTTTAAAATACCCGATTCTTTCAAGAAGGATTTCAGATATACGTTTTGTCCGGGCTGCGACCATGGGATTGCAATCAGGCTCGTGGGTGAAGTCATGGATGAACTTGGCATAAGAGAGAATACTATTGCCGCAACTTCTATCGGATGTTCGGTTACAATATATGATTTTTTAAATATTGATGCAATAGAAGCACCGCATGGAAGGGCATTAGCTGTTGCAACCGGTGTTAAACGCGCAAATCCGGATAAATTTGTGTTCACATATTCAGGCGACGGCGATTTTGCGTCAATAGGTTTGGCTGAAAGTTTGCATGCCGCACTTAGAGGTGAAGCATTATCCGCAATTTGTATTAATAATACAACATACGGCATGACAGGCGGTCAGCTTGGTCCTACAACTCTTTTGGGACAGGTTACGACAACATCTCCAACGGGACGTAATGTTGAGTATTACGGCTATCCGATTAAAATTGCGGAGCATGTGGCGCTTTGTGACGGAACTGCTTTTTCGGCAAGGGTTTCACTGGATACAATTGCTAATATAAGAAAAGCAAAACAGGCAATTAAAAAGGCTTTTGAAGTTCAGCTTCACGGGCTGGGATTCGGATTTGTTGAGATATTGTCAACTTGTCCTACAAACTGGCATATGACGCCCGATGAGGCGCATGAAAGAGTGCGTAATGAAATGATGCCGGTATTTGTTCCGGGAATTTATAAAGATGTAACAGAAAAGTCATTCTGAGGACTATGCCCGAAGAATCTCATTGAGATTTTTCGCTTCGCTCAAAATGGACGGAAGGAAATACAATATGGAAAAGAATTTTATAATAGCAGGATTTGGCGGTCAGGGCGTATTGTTAGCGGGTGAAGTGCTTGCGAATGCCTTTATGATTGATAATAAAAATGTAACCTGGTATCCGTCATACGGCGCTGAAATGAGAGGCGGTACGGTTAACTGCGAAGTTGTCATGAGCGACGATGAGGTCAGTTCCGTTAACAAAAAAGAAACGGATTTTATAATTGTTTTAAATCAGGCATCGTTCGATAAGTTTGAACCTAAAGTCAAAAAAGGCGGGTATTTAATAGTTAATACAACGCTTGCCGAAGAAAAGAAAAATAGAGAGGACATTCATTATGTTTTCGCTCCGATTTCCCAAATGGCAGTGAATTTGGGAAATGTAAAAATGGCTAATATGCTTGCATTAGGAATATTATTAAAAGCAAGCGGGTTTTTGTCCGTTGATATTCTGGAAAAAGCTCTGGATACAGTGCTTCCGCCTCACAGGAAAAATCTTTTGCCGTTAAATAAAAACGCAATGGAAATAGGTTATAAGTATGATTTATTAACCGTAAATTGCTAAAATCACCTAAAAAGTCGATTTAAAAAATGCGGAAAAATATTATTCTGTTTCATGTCGAAATAAAAGAGGTTTAATAGTGAAAAAAGAACTGGTATTAGCAATAAAAGAAAAAGAGCGCCAGCTCGCCAAATTAAAGGAGCATATGGATAAGAGTTCCGTTTGTGCGGAACTTTATAACAAAGTCGTTTTGGAAAAAGCAATCCTGAAAAAAGAATTGGAAGATTCTCAAAAGAATAAATTTATTGAAGGTGTAAAAAATCTTTTACCGCGTAAAAAAACGTTAATCTGTGATTATTTTAAAAAATAGCGGTCTAAATATTGTGATTTGTGAGCCTGTTTCATAAAAACCAGCGCCTGAGGCACGACAATATATTGTGTCAATATTGGTGTTAGCCGCTTTATTCAATTATTTGTAAACTAATACAAGTATTAGTATTACCGTTTTACATAAAAACTATTATAGGTATGTATCAGCATTTTCTTTCTCTTTTTTTGCGAAGAAAAGAGAAAGAAAACGCTGGCAAAAGAAAGAGAAACACGCTGTTTATTTGCAATCCTTTGGATTGCTCAAGCCCTGACGGGCGCACTCCGTGCCGTTGCAGTATTTTATCCCTCTCCCCCTTGGGGTAGAGGGTGTCACGTAGTGACGGGAGAGGGGCTAAAATCCTGCAATCTTTTACCGCGCCTTCTTACTCGCTCGCAATAAACGGCATTACGGCGGCGGAGTTCTCCGCCGACCTTCAGCCTCTGCTCGCTCCCGCTATAATTACGGCGCGGAGCTGCTACGCAGCACAAATACCGCAATAGCGAATAATAACTGTAGCCGAAACAATCTTCATAGGCGTGTATTGTTTGAGCGGTAAAGTATAAGAGACCCTGAAACACCTAGCGGCTGCGTCGACGGATACAGGCTCACACAACTCGTACCTCGTTGGTTCGCTTTGTAAAGTTCAGGGTGACACAACAAATTTATGCAAAACCTAAAATATTATCGCGTCTTTGGCATTTGTTTTTATTTAAAATATTGACCTATACATCTAATGTAACGAAATGTAAATATAAATTTAAAAAGGGCTGAAATCCAGTTATAATGCCTGTATGGTATGGTATGGTATGGTCGAAGTGTGCCTGTGGCAAACCTGCCTGCCTTTTTGTTTTTTATATAGATGTATAGAAAAAGAAAGGTAGGGGAATTATGGCAATTAATTCAGTAAACAATTATGTTGGAGCATCTTATCCAAAATATTTAGAAGATAAGAGAAAACGCGGTTTGGCATTGGGATACTTGGGCGGGGCCTCTGCATTGTCCGGTGCATGCTGTCATTTTGCAAAAGATAGCTTAGCAGTTAAGAATCCAAAACTTTTATTTGCGATGACAGGAATAAGCTTTTTATTATCATTGATAGGATTTTCAGGCGCAGGCAAAGCTCAAAAAGAATTGAATGAATTTAATAAGCAAGCTAATATCTTAAATACAAAAGTTTAAAAATAATGCCGGAAATTTCCGGCTTTTGTATCAAATTATAAATCAGCTATATACAAAACAGTTTTTATTTCCGGACAGGGGCAATTTTTTGATGACAGAAATAAAAAAGCGGTTAAAAGTCCGCCTTTTTATTGAAAATTATTATGCATGTTTATTTTTTTGTGTTATTATACCTGTATAGTCGTTTAATTTATTTTAAATAAACAGGAGAAAAATTATGACAGAAAAAAGAGTATGGCTTTTCAGAGAGGGTAATGCAGGCATGCGTAATCTTCTCGGCGGCAAGGGTGCTAACCTTGCTGAAATGACCAATTTAGGCCTGCCTGTTCCTCCGGGGTTAACCATTACAACAGAAACTTGTATGGATTATATTAACCACGGGAACAAAATGCCTGAAGGGTTAATGGACGAAGTTAAGTATTACCTGAAAGAAGTTGAAGAACAAGCAGGTAAGAAATTCGGCGACAATCAAAATCCGTTGCTGGTTTCCGTAAGATCCGGCGCAAGACTTTCCATGCCCGGTATGATGGAAACAATTTTGAACTTAGGTTTGAATGATGAAACCGTTGAAGCTATGATCAGATTGACTAACAATCCGAGATTCTGCTACGACAGCTATCGTCGTTTCTTGACTATGTTCGGTTCCGTTGCATGGGAAATGGACAGACAAAAATATTTTGAATCAGAAGTTGAAAAACTTAAAGAACGTGAAGGTGTTAAAGAAGATACTGAAATTTCAGCAGAAGGCTGGAAGTCTTTAATTCCTGTTTACAAAAGAGTTATTAAAGAAGTTACGGGCAAAGAATTCCCGCAAGATCCTTACGTTCAATTGGAAGAAGCAATTGAAGCCGTATTCAGATCATGGAATATTCCGCGTGCGGTTGCTTACAGAAACATGAACAAAATCGACCACAATTACGGTACTGCAGTTAACGTTCAAACAATGGTATTCGGTAATATGGGCGACGATTGCGCAACAGGTGTTTCATTCACACGTAACCCTGCAACCGGTGAAAATAAATTCTACGGTGAATATTTGACAAATGCTCAAGGTGAAGACGTTGTAGCAGGTATCAGAACTCCGAAACCTATCGCTGAACTTGAACATGAAATGCCTGACTTGTACAGACAATATGTTGATATTGCTAAAAAACTTGAACTCGGTTACAAAGATGTTCAGGATATGGAATTCACAATTGAACGCGGTAAACTCTGGATTCTTCAAACACGTAACGGTAAAAGAACTGCTGCAGCAGCTGTAAAAATTGCCGTTGATATGTATGAAGAAGGTATTATTACTAAAGAAAGAGCAATCCAGCTTGTTGATCCGTATACTGTTAACCAAATTCTTTTGCCTTGCTTTGATTCAAAAGCAATGGAAGAAGCTCACAAGATTTGTACAGGTGTAAACGCATCCCCGGGTGCTGCTGTAGGTAAAATTGTATTTGACACCGAAGAAGCAGCTGAACGCGGCGCAGCAGGCGAAAAAGTTATCCTTGTTCGTGTTGAAACATGCCCTGATGATATTCACGGTATGGCAGTTTCACAAGGCGTTTTGACCCTCAGAGGCGGCGCAACTTCTCACGCAGCTGTTGTTGCTAAAGGTATGGGCAAACCTTGCGTTTCAGGTTGCGAAGATTTGAAAATCGATCTTTCTAATGAAACATTAACAGGCAGCGACGGTACTGTTTACCACAAAGACGATATTATTTCTCTTGACGGTGGTAAAGGTCTTGTTATGGAAGGTGCCGTTAAACTCGTAGAAGCAAGAATTGACGATAACTGGAACAAATTCTTCTCTTGGGTTAACGAAATCAAACAAATGAAAGTTGAAGCTAACGCTGATACTCCGAAAGACATCGAAAATGCTTTGAAATTCGGTGCTGAAGGTGTAGGTCTTTGCAGAACGGAACACATGTTCATGGATCCTGACAGACTCCCCTGGGTACAAAAAATGATTATCGCAGGTACTCCTGAAGCAAGAAAAGAAGCTCTTGATCACTTATTGCCTATGCAGTATTCAGACTTCTATGCAATGTTTAAAGCATTGGGTGATAAGCCTTTAACTGTAAGACTTCTTGACCCGCCGCTTCATGAATTCTTGCCTGATAAAGAATCTTTGATTGCTGAAGTTGCAACATTGAAAGCTTTGGGCAAAGATTCAAGCGAAAAAGAAGAAATGCTTCACGTTGTTGAAAGTCTTTCGGAAGCTAACCCGATGATGGGTCTTCGCGGATGCCGTTTAGGTTTGACTTACCCTGAAATCAATGAAATGCAAGTAAGAGCAATCTTTGAAGCATGCTGCGATTTGAAAAAAGAAGGCGTAAACGTTAAACCTTGGGTAATGGTTCCGTTAATCGGTCATGTAAACGAGCTTAAAGTTGCAAAAGACGTTTTAGTTCGTGTTGCAAAAGACGTTATGTCTGAAAAAGGTGTTGAAGTTGATTACAAATTCGGTACTATGATTGAAATCCCGCGTGCTGCATTGACTTCTGACGAAATTGCAGAATACGCTGAATTCTTCTCATTCGGTACTAATGACTTGACACAGATGACATTCGGCTATTCACGTGACGATGCTGAAGGTAAATTCCTCAACCGTTACGTTGAACAAAAAATCTTGCCGGCTAACCCGTTTGACACATTAGATCAAAAAGGCGTAGGTCAATTGATTGAAATGTCTATGGAACGCGGCAAAAAGACTAACCCGAGCCTTGTCGGCGGTATCTGCGGTGAACACGGCGGTGATCCGGATTCTGTTAAATTTGCTCACAGAATCGGTCTTGACTATGTTTCTTGCTCACCGTTCAGAATTCCTCAAGCAAGACTTGCAGCAGCTCAGGCAGTTGTTGAAGCTAAACAAGCCGTTACCTGTTAGGTTAGGATAATTATTTGGAAAAAGCGGTTCAGAAATGAGCCGCTTTTTTCTTATGCTATAATTAGATTATAAGGAGAAAATTTATGATTATAGTAATGGAGCCGTCGGCTTCAAAAGAGAATATAAAAAGAGTAGTTGACGTTTTAACCGAACATGAATTCAGGGTTATTGTAAATCAGGGCGAAATTCATACTGTTATTGATGCATTCGGTGATAAAACATCTATCACGCCCGGCAGAATAAGTGCTCTTGAAGGGGTAAAAGAGGTTAAAATAATCCGCGAACCTTTTAGGCTTGCATCCCGTGACAGGAAACCGGAGGATACGGTTATAGAATTCGAAAACGGTGTGAAAATCGGCGGCGCTAATAAGCCTGTTATGATTGTCGGACCGTGTTCAGTCGAAAGCGAATATGAAGGTCTGCAAAAGGTCGCGTTTGCAGCAAAAGAGATGGGCTGCGAATTTTTAAGAGGCGGTGCATTTAAACCGAGAACTTCTCCTTATGATTTTCAAGGATATGAAGAAAAAGCTTTGAAGTATTTAAAAAGGGCAAGTGAAGAAACAGGATTGCTGACTGTGACTGAAGTTATGGATTCTGCGGATTTAGATATGATTTGTGATTATGTTGATGTTGTTCAAATCGGCGCGCGTAATATGCAGAATTTTAAACTATTAAAGGCTGTAGGCAAATGTAATAAGCCTGTTATTTTAAAGCGCGGTCTTGCAAGTACGATAAGGGAATTTTTGCTTGCGGCAGAGCATATTATGTACAATGGTAATGAACGGGTTATTCTTTGTGAGCGCGGAATTAGAAGTTTTGACAGTACATTTACTAGAAACGTTATGGATATAGCGTCAATTCCTGTTATCAAAAAATATTCGCATTTGCCGGTAATTGCGGATCCGAGCCATGGAACAGGTCAGAGATATTTGATTGAACCTATGACAAAAGCCGGTTTAATTGTCGGCGCTGACGGAATTATGATAGAGGTTCACCATGATCCGGAAAATGCTCTGTCTGACGGTAAACAAAGCTTGCCAATTCCTATGTTCAGGGATATGATGTGCCGTGTGAATTCTATGATTGAACATCTTCATTATGAAAAAAATTGTCTTTCCGCAAATGTTGACTAGATGCTTTTTAATATTTCCAAAATGAGAGATTTAAAGCGTTTTTTGGCTTTATCGGTCGTTTCAATTACTTCCGTATGGGACAATTGGGCACCTGAAATCCCGCTTGCGGCATTTGATATGCAGCTTATGCCGAGGACTCTTAACCCGCAGTAATTTGCGACAATTGCCTCGGGAACAGTTGACATGCCAACGGCATCAGCCCCCAAAATTCGTGCCATATTTATTTCTGCAGGTGTTTCATAGCTCGGACCGGAGGAGGCAAAGTATACCCCTTTTTGGATGTCCAAACATAATTTTTCAGCGCATTTTTCAGCGATTTTTATCAAATCTTTTTTGTAAATTTCGCTCATATCAGGAAAACGCTCGCCCAGAGTGTCATCATTAGGTCCGACAAGGGGATTTGCGCCCATAAAATTAATATGATCCGTTATAATCATCAAATCCGCAGGACGGAAGCTTTCATTAACGGCTCCTGCTGCATTTGTAAGTATAAGAATTTTGACGCCAAGTTTTTTCATCACTTTAACGGGGTATGTAATTTCGGACATGGAATGTCCTTCGTAAAAGTGGTTTCTGCCCTGCATCATGACAACTTTTTTGCCTTCAATTTCAGCAAAAACCAGTCTGCCTTTGTGACCTTGAACATTGGATTTGATAAAATTCGGGATTTCGGAATAGGGAATTGCATATTCGCAATATTCATCCGCGAATTCCCCGAGTCCTGAACCTAAAATAATTCCGATTTCAGGTTCAAAATTGTTTGTTTTTTCCTTTAAGAAATTGATGGTTTTTTCCATTTTTTATACCCCTAAATCTACACAAAAAAGCACAAATTGGTTTTGCCATTTTGTGCTTTTTAAAACTTATTAGCCGACCAAACGGTTGTCGTCAGCTTCGGACGCTTTAACCATAATAGCATGTTCAACAGGATTTTCTTTTTTGTAACCTGTTTCATAATTTTCTTCAAAGCCGAAATCCTCGCGGGCTTTTTTTGCTTGATTTTCATCAACCAATTTTTTTGCGAGTTCAGCTATTTCATAAACGAGCTGATATCTGTTTTCAGTATTATCATTTAAGTCCCATGCTACTTTAATTATTTGTTCCATTTAAATTTCCTCATATTTTATATTATAATATTATAATACAAAAAATTTTTTGGCAAGGGGTAAAACCTGTATTTTCCATGTATAATAAAGTTATGAAGTTTAAAGAAAATATAAGATTATACGCATGGCTTGAATTTTTAGTGTGGTTTGTTATTTTGTGTTTAGGTATTGCGGGTTTCCGGTTTTACCATTACAAACAGTATAAGGAGCTTCCGAGCTATCAAATATTTATGCCGGATGTTGACGGAATGATTGTAGGATCTCCTGTCAAATACATGGGGGTTCAGGTCGGTTATATTACGGATATAAAAATTTTGACAAATAATGTTTATGTAAGATTTGTGCTTAATGATAAAGATTTAAAGCTGCCGAAGGGTGTGATAGCAACGGTAGAATTTAACGGACTCGGCGGTTCAAAAAGTCTTGAGCTTTATCCGCCGGATGAAAATGAACATTCTGAAAGGCTTATAGTGATTAATACTCCGAAAAGGCTGCATGATTCAATTGGTTTGTTAAACGATATGTTTGGCAAAATTGATTCAATTGCGACAAAACTTTCTCATTTTGCAAACGAAATGGGTGTTATTGATGCGTCAACGGAACATTTAAGGGTCAAGCCGGAAGATATTCAAAAAGGTATAAAGCAAACTGATGATTTTGTTAATAATATGATAAAAAACAGAGATGATTTTCAAAGCAGGATTAAGGAGTGGAAGCATGAATAAAGAAAAAGTCAGAGTGATAAACAATCCGGTTGTACTTTTGAATTTATGTACAATGCGCGACAAAAATACTGACAGCCAGGGGGTAAGAATTGCAACAAGAAAGATTACAAGGTGTTTATTGTACGAGGCTGCCAAAAATCTTCCGCTTGTTGAAAAAGAGATTACCACACCTTTAACAACGTTTAAAGCAAAAACCGTTGACCCTGATATTAATTTGATAATTTCACCGATATTGCGAGCAGGATTAATTTTTACGGACGAAGCAATTGATATTCTCCCTCAAGCCTGCATAAGACATATCGGAATGTACCGCGACGAGAAAACTTTAAAACCCGTCTGGTATTATAATAAGGTTCCGATGGAAGCGCCTAATCCGGAAAAATTTTATATCTATATTACGGATCCCATGCTTGCAACGGGAAATTCACTCATTGAAGCAATAAAACTCTATGCTGATAAAGGAATTCCGATAGATAATATAAAAGTAATTTGTATAATTGCAGCACCGCAGGGGATTGAAAATATTCAAAAACACTACCCTGATATCGAAATCATAACTGCGGCAGTGGATGACCATTTGAACGAAAAGGGTTATATAGTTCCCGGCATGGGCGATGCAGGCGACAGAATTTTTAATACATAAGAAATCTCGGACGTATCTTTTTCAATGGAATTCATACGTGCAGGTTCCCGCAATAAAAAACCACTTTACAAAAAGTGGTGCATAAGTGGGAAAGGTAAATTTTTATTGAGGACTGATTGTCCTGTTAACTGAACATACTGAATGATTTTTCAACGTTTTTGTCGATAATGTTTTTAACTGATTCATATTCAGTCTGTAAAGCATTGTGTTCAGTATCAAGTTTTTTCAATTCAAGATCAATTAAGCTGTCTTTCTTCTCAAGGGCAGCAATATCTTGATTATATTTAGCTTCGACTCTTGCAATTTCACGATCATCTTCAACTTCCTGAATAGCATCGTCATCGCTTATAGTTGTGGAAACAAATTTTCTTTCAGTAGCCGAGAAATATTCAAGGAGCAGCTTGCCTTCTTTGATTTGCTGTTCAAACCAGTCATTCTTTGCAAGTGTGTCATTTTCATTTTCTTCCGTATAGTATCCGGAGGAAGCCATTTTGTTAAATATATTTCTCAAGTAATCAATATATCCTGATTCAACATCATCTGCCGTTTGTAAAGTGATAGTTGCCGCAGAATCTACAGGATGATAATTTGTATTTTTAGTATTATAATGGCTTGTTATAGCAACTGCATAATCATAAAGTTCACGCTGTTCTTGTGTTGTGCCTTCATAGTTAATTGCTTTGGTTTTATCTTTTTTCAACCATCCATCCGGAGTCTTTATCGTATAAGTCGCATAGCCGTTAAATAATGTATTGCCGCCGTTGAAAGTTTGATAACCAAATTCTATCGCGTCATCGCCATATTCATGTTCTTCATCATCGAATGTAATTCCTACGGATGTAAAATATGCATCCCATGCTTCGTGAATTTTTTGTTCGGCTTCTTCATCGGTAAGATTTCCGATATCAGACTGGCAGTAACCCAATTCCGCAAGGAAAATATTGAAGTCACCGTTACCTGCTTCAAAAGCTTTTGCCTGTTTATCAGTGACAAGAATTTTTCCTTTTGCGTCAGTTACAATATACTGCTTGCCGCAGGCAACAGTTTCATATCCTGTCATCAAGTTATATGAAATATCGGAATAGTTAGCAATGCTGCCGTTAAAGCCTGTGAGAACCTGTAATTTGGTTGCAGCCAGCGCATTATTATAATTAGTATTCAACTGCTCTGTTTCATCCGCAAGTCGTTGTTTGGAATACGAAAGCGCCTGACCATTGGCTTCGTTATCACTTAGTCTTGCAGTAATGCTGAGCAATCTGGCTTGTCCTGCCGCCATTCCCATAAGCTTTAACGTTCCTTTCTAAATACTTCGTATTTACTTCTACGGAAGATTTTTTACGGAACTTTAGTATTTTAAAGAAATTTGTTAACAAAATGTTACATGGTTTATATTTTTCAGGTCATCCTGAGGCTTTAGCCGAAGGATCTCATTAAATAAGAGATTCTTCGCCAGCGCTCAGAATGACGCCACCTGTCATTGCGATGGAGCGGAGCGACCGCGCAATCGCAACATTGTTAAGTGCGGTAATATTGTGATTACTATGTCGAATGCGCTGCATTCTCCTCGTAATGACAAATACAAGTATATTGTATTTGTTAAGCCTGCAGGTTTGGTATACCTGCGGGCAATAAGATTTTTGCTATAGGATCAAGCCTGCGCACCATTGGCGCGAGGGTGGTTTACAATAACAAATATGTTTTTTAATATGCGATAGCCTGACGGCATTCTTCGCAGATACCGTTTTCGTCAAGTTTTCTGTATTTCCAGCAGCGTTCGCATTTTTCGCCTTCAGCTTTTGTAACCCAAACGGTGTAATCGTCTTCAGTATATTCATTTAATACATCTGACGGTGCTTCGTCCGTTACGTATGCTTGCGATGTGATGAAAATATTTGCAAGTTCATCTTCATTTGTTTTTAAAACGCTATTGTCTGCTGTTTTTACGTAAACCGCAACCTCTAATGAGCTTCCGACTTTTTTATCGGCTCTTAAAGGTTCAATTGCGCGGGTTACGACTTCACGTGCTTTCAAGATTTTTGTGAAATCTTCTTCCAATTGCGGATTATTCCATTTTTCGTTTACAACAGGCCAATTTGAAAGCAAAATACTTTCCAGTCCGCCTTGTTGTGATTTTGGAACATTTTGCCAGATATCTTCCGCCTGATGAGGCATTACAGGAACAAGCAGTCTGACAAGAGTTTGCGAAATTTCATACAAAACCGTCTGGCATGCACGTCTTGAAAGTGACTTTTTGCCTGCTGTATACAATCTGTCTTTTACAATATCCAGATAAAATGCGCTCAGGTCAACTGCCGCAAAGTTTTGGAGGCTCTGGAAATATTTGTAAAATTCATAATTTTCAAAAGCTTCCGTAACCTGTTCGATTAACTGGTTTAACTTATAAAGCGCGAATTTATCAAGTGATTTAAGTTCATCATATTGAACATAATCTGTTTTCGGGTCAAAATCAAACAGGTTGCCGAGCAAAAATCTTGATGTATTTCTTGTTTTTTTGAAAATTTCAACAAGCTGTTTGATAATATTGTCGCCGATTTTGGTATCATTTCTGTAATCGACGGACGCTGCCCAGAGCCTTAATACATCTGCGCCGTAGGTTTTGATAATATCATCCGGTCTGATATAATTACCCAAAGATTTAGACATTTTTCTGCCGTCTTCTCCGAATACAAAGCCGTGCGTAAGAACTGATTTGTAAGGTGCTTTGCCCTGAGTTGCAACAGAGGTCAAAAGTGATGACTGGAACCAGCCTCTATGCTGGTCAGAGCCTTCAAGGTACATGTCAACAGGCGTATGCCCCAGCTCATCCGAACGTTTTTCAACAACCGCACGCCAGGTTATGCCTGAATCAAACCAGACATCCATGATGTCGTTTTCTTTTGTAAAACAATGGGTTTTGCCGCATTTCGGACATTTGAAGCCTTGAGGCAAAAGTTCATCCGCGCTGTATTTTACCCATGCATCGGAACTTTCTTTTTCAAAGATTTTAGCGACATTTTCAATAGTTTCATCGGTTACGATAACTTCTCCGCATTCTTTGCAATAGAAAACGGGTATAGGAACCCCCCATGCTCTCTGGCGTGAAATACACCAGTCAGAGCGGCCTTCCACCATGTTTGAAATTCTGGCTTCTCCGCTTGAGGGAATCCATTTAACTTTTTTAATTTCTTCAAGCGTCTGTTGTCTGAACTTATCAACTTTTACAAACCACTGCGGTGTTGCGCGGTAAATTACGGGGTTTTTACATCTCCAGCAGTGCGGATAGCTGTGCTGAATGTCTTGTTTTGCAAGTAATGCCCCGCATTTTTCAAGTTTTTCGATTACAATTGAGTTGCCTTTATAGTAAGGAACCCCTTCCAAATCTTTATCCTGAACCTTATCCGTCCATACACCTTTTGAATCCAACGGAGAAAATACTTCAACACCGTATTTTAATCCGACTTCATAGTCCTCAAGACCGTGTCCGGGAGCTGTATGAACAGAGCCGGTACCTGCATCAAGAGTAACGTGTTCGCCTAAAATTATCGGTGATTTTCTGTCAACAAGCGGATGTTTTGTGTTTAAAAGTTCCAAATCCGCACCTGTGCAGGAGGCGATTACGTTGATGTCTTTTTCTTCCCAGCCTACATCTGCTAAAAATGCGCCCAAAAGCCCCTGTGCCGCAACATAAATGTCGCCTTTGTATTCAAAGAAGGTGTATTCAAATTTCGGGTGCATTGAAATCGCCATGTTTGAAGGAATTGTCCACGGAGTTGTCGTCCAAATTACCGCGTAAATGTTTTTGTCATTCTGAACCTGTTTCAGAATCTCCTTGTTTATTTTTTCCGTTGAATCATCATCAAACTTAAATCTTACATAAATTGAAGTTGATGTGTGATCTGCATATTCAACTTCGGCTTCTGCAAGTGCCGTTTCGCAAGATGCACACCAGTAAACCGGCTTCAAGCCCTTTTCAATATAACCTTTTTTATACATTTCGCCGAAAACTCTGACCTGTTCGGCTTCAAATTCGGGATTAATTGTCAAATAAGGATGTTCCCAATCACCCCAGACACCGAGGCGTTTGAATTCTGATTCCTGTCCTTTCAGGTTTTTATGGGCGAATTCGCGGCATTTTTCACGCAATTCAAGAGGAGTGAGCGCGCTTCTGCCGCCTTTAATATTTTTTACGACAGCGTTTTCAATCGGAAGTCCGTGTCCGTCATAACCCGGTACATACGGTGCATAAAAGCCTTTTTGGGATTTGTATTTAATTAAAATGTCTTTTAATATTTTATTTAAGGCTGTTCCGACGTGAATTTTTTCGGAGCTTAAATACGGAGGACCGTCGTGAAGTACAAAGCTGTTTGTCTTATCACGCTGTTCAATATTTTTTTCATAAACATTTTGTTCTTCCCAGAATTTTTGGGTCTGAAGTTCTTTTACTGTTGCGTTTGCTCTCATCTCAAGTGTTGTTTGAGGCAAATTCAGGGTGTTTTTGTAATCCGTTTTTGTCTGTTCGCTCATTCTATTCCTCTATTCGTAACTTTTTCATAAATATTTTTTATGCCCGAAAAATCCCATTCAAGCTTATCATGGTCTGTTTCGTCAATGAATTCTTTCATCCTACCGTAATCAAAAGCGTTTTCCCAGCGCGCAATAACGACTGTTGCAACGCAATTGCCGATTAAGTTGACGGTTGTTCTGCCCATATCAAGTATTTGGTCAATACCTAAAAGTATTGCAACGCCTAAAAGCGGGATGTTAAAGCTTGCAAGCGAGCCTGCAAGGACAATTAAAGAAACTCTCGGGACTCCTGCAATACCTTTGCTGGTCAGCATTAGCGCAAGCATCATTATTAACTGCTGATTTAAATCAAGATGTATTCCGACGATTTGTGATGAAAATAATACTGCCATTGCAAGATAAAGCGTGCTTCCGTCAAGGTTAAAAGTGTAGCCTGTAGGCATTACAAAGCCGACAATATTTTTCGGAACTCCGAATTTTTCCATAATTTCAATGGCTTTCGGAAAAGCAGCCTCCGAACTTGCTGTTGTGAACGCTAAAATTGCCGGCTCCTGAATTGCTTTGATAAGGTTTCGGAAAGAAATTCTTGCGTATTTGCAGGCAATGAATAAAACCATTAATACAAATACCGCAAGTGCCGTATATAATGAGAATATTACTTTTGCATAATTCTTAAGAATTGAAAGTCCGTTAGCACCGACGGTTGATGCGATAGCGCCAAAAATACCTAAAGGAGCAAAATACATAACATATTCGGTGAATTTGAACATAATCTGTGAAACCGATGTTAAAATATCCATAACCGGTTTTGCAGCTTTTCCCACAGTACACATAGCAATCGCAAAGAACAGAGAAAATACAACTATTTGCAGTAAATTTCCGTCGGACATTGCCTGAACAATACTTGTCGGAAATACATTCATAATCATGTCGGAAATGGATGTATGAGCATTTGTTTCCGCCATTAAGCCCGCTTCATGCAGTAATGCAGGATTTGTCGCAAAGCTGTCCGATACAAAGCCCATACCAGGCTTGAATATATTTGCCATGGTTAAGCCGATAACAAGCGCAAGGGTTGTTACGACCTCAAAATATACAATGGTTTTTAACCCTATTTTGCCGAGGCTTTTGATATCGCCGTGTCCTGCAATCCCAACAACAAGTGTTGCAAATAACAACGGTGCAATAATCATTTTTACCATTCTAAGAAATATTACGGCAAACGGGCGCATTTTTATCCCGAATTCAGGGGCAAAATGTCCAACCAGAACACCTAATACAAGTGCTATAAATATTAAGGCTGTAAGTTTTGAATGTTTCAAAAGAAATTTCCTCTGACTATATTATATTATAAACATACAAAAGAGGAAATTTTAATTTAAGAAAATTTAATGGCAGGTATTTTTGTATAATCAGGGTGTGCTTACTAACTTTGTATTTTTTTTTAAGGCGGTAACTAATAATATAAGTCATTTTTTCTTCTAAAATTTGTGGTATAATTTTATTATAAAAGGGGAAAAATGGACGCGCCGTTAGATAGAATTAATTTTTTAAAAGACGAAATTAATAAAAGCAATTATAAATACTATGTTGAAGAAAACCCGTATTTAAGCGACTTTGAATACGACAAAATGTTTGCCGAATTAAAAGAGCTGGAGGAAAAATATCCGCTTTTAAAAACGCCGGACAGTCCGACGCAAAGGGTTGGCTCCGTCAGCGAAAAGTTTTTTCCGCACACACACAAATACCGGCTATATAGTCTGGATAACACCTACAATGAAGATGAACTTAAAAAATGGTATGAACGTGTTACAAAAGAATGCGGTGACAATATAGATTTGGTCTGCGAGCTTAAAATAGACGGACTTGCGATTGCCCTGACTTACGAAAACGGAATTTTTGTACGCGGCGTAACCCGCGGCGACGGGGTTACTGGAGAAGACATAACCACAAACTTAAAAACCGTAAAAGCAATACCGCTTAAACTTTTTGAGCCGGTTGACGTTGAGGTAAGAGGCGAAATTTATATGCCCAAAACCTCTTTTGAAAAATTAAACGAAGAAAATCTTGCAAAAGGCGAAAAAATTTTTGCAAACCCCAGAAACGCCGCAAGCGGCTCAATCAGGCAATTAGACAGTACCATTACTGCCAAAAGGGATTTGTCCATTTTTGTTTATTCCTCCGTGTTTGAAAATGTTCCGAATCCGCCCCAAACCCACTATGACGGTATGATGTACCTGAAAAAACTCGGATTTAAAATTAATCCGAATATAAGATTATGTAAAAATATTGACGGAGCAATTGAATACTGCAAAGAATGGGATACCAAACGAAAAGATTTGAATTACGCAACGGACGGCGTTGTTATAAAAGTAAACAGCCTAAATTGCCAGCAGGATTTAGGTTTCACCTCACGCGCTCCCAAATGGGCTACTGCATTTAAGTTCCCGCCGGAAGAAGTCACGACAAAATTACTTGATATTGAATTAAATATAGGAAAATCCGGAGCTGTCACTCCGGTTGCAATACTTGAACCGGTTTTACTTGCCGGAAGCACCGTCCAAAGAGCAAGTCTGCACAACTTTGATGAGATAAAACGGCTTGATGTGCGGATTGGCGACACTGTATTGATTAAAAAAGCAGCGGAGATTATTCCGAAAGTAATAAAAGTTATGGAAACTCCGGAACATGAAAGCCTGCCTGTTTATATTCCGCCCGTAACCTGTCCTGCCTGCGGCTCACAGCTTGTTACAAGACCGGGAGAAGTTAATTTGTACTGTGAAAGTAAAAATTGTTCCCAGCAGATTACCGCAAAAATAGAATTCTGGGTTTCAAAAGACGCTATGGATATAGAATTTGTCGGACCCGCAATAATTCAGCAGCTTTATGATAACAGATTTATAAGCAATGCAGTTGATCTTTACAGGCTTACTATGCAAGATTTTATGCAGCTTGACGGGGTTAAGGAAAAATCCGCCTATAATATGTACACTTCAATTCAGGAAAGCAAAACCCGACCTTTGAACAGACTTTTGACTGCTTTTGCAATACGCTATATCGGTAAAGAAAGCGCTGAAATTCTTGCCGAAAGATTTGCAACACTTGACGAAATTCAAAATGCAGATGTTATGACGCTTTGCGAAATTGACGGAGTAGGCGACAAAATGGCGGAATCAATTTATGAATTTTTCCGCGATGAACACAATCTGCATATGATTCAGGAGTTAAAAAATCTGGGTGTAAATCCGACGTCAAAAGCCTTGCCGAAATCCGATAAACTCAAAGGTATGACCTTTGTTTTGACAGGAACATTAAAAGACATGACAAGAGATGAAGCTTCTGATATAATAAAAAAACTCGGAGGGAAAACATCTTCTTCCGTATCTAAAAAAACCACCTATGTACTTGCGGGAGAGAATCCGGGGTCAAAATTAGACAAAGCACAAAATTTAGGTGTTATAATATTAACGGAAGATGATTTTCTTGAAATGATAAAGGAAGATTTATGAGAAGAAATGCAAGAATAATACAAATAAACGGATTTAGAGGTCTTTTAACGGCATTATTTATAATAACCTGCCTTGCGGCGGGATTTATAGCTTTTCCGGGATTTGTTGCGATGAATATCTGGAATTATTTTGCCGGCAGTAATGTGCCTCAAATTAACTTATATCAAGGAATTTTGTTGTGGGCAATTATATTTTTAACTTATTTTATTGCAACAAAACAAAGAGTCGCAGTATCATTTGCAAGTCCGAGAGAGTTAAATGAAGAAGAACTAAAAACTCTTATGGAACGCGTTAAAATGCAATCACAAGCAAGAATGATTAACAAAATGATACTCAAAAACCTTGAAGAAAACGAAAAAATTTCACAGAACGCATCCGATAATGAAATAAATAAGGAGACAAAATTATGAAAAAGATTTTATTAGGAGCATTGCTTGCAGGGATTTTGGCAGCACCTGCGGTTTTTGCGGAAACAGAACGCGGGTTTGTAAGCGCAACTGCCACAGCTAACAAAGAACTTGCACCCGACACCGTTGAAATTTCAATCGCTGTCGTAACTTATGATAACAAATCAATGCAAAAAGCCACTTTAGAGAATAAAGAACTTTCAGATAAGCTATATAATGCGATGAAAGGTTTGATAACACCTGCAAACGGCGACTGGGTTAAAACATCAGATTACAGCGCACAGCCTGTTTATGTATACACAAATAACAAAAGAAATTTTGACAAATACGAAGTTTCAAACAAAATTATTGTTCACACCAAATCAATTGATAAAGCAGGCGACATAATTGATCAGGCAATAACTCTGGGCGCGACAAATATTGATAACCTTAATTTCACAATATCATCTTATGAAAAAGAATGTGATAACTTGCTTGCACAGGCAGCACAAAAAACACGTACAAGAGCCGAACTTCTTGCAAAAGCAGCAGGCACAATGATTACCGGAACAAAATCAATTTCCGCAAGCTGTAACACAACAGGCGTATCCCAAAGAATTATGTATAATATGATGGCAAAATCTTCCGTGGCAGATTCAGAAGCTGCTATGGGAAGCTCAACACCTATTGAAACCGGCGTCATTAAAATTTACGCAAACGTGAACGCAAGCTATTTTGTGAAATAAAGATTAAATTAAAAAAAGGCCGGAACTTTGTTCCGGTCTTTTTTTAATACATACCTATAATATTTCTGACTTCTTTTAAGACTTTTTGTGCTTCAGCTCGGGTTTTTTCGGAACCTTTACGGATAATTTCACGAACCTCATCCAAATGTTCCTCATAATATCTTCTGCGCTCTCTAATATCATGGAGGCGTTCATTTACCAGCGCACCCAATTGTCTTTTACAATCCGCACAGCCGCGGGAGCCCTTTTCGCATTCGCATCTAACCGTATTAACCTGTTCAGCGTCACCAAAAATCTGCCAGTATTTGAATGCGACTTCGCACTGATCGGGATGTCCCAAATCATCACGGCGCAAGCGGCTTCTGTCCGTAATTGCAGTCATAATTTTTTTCGCCGTGACTTCTTCCGTATCGGAAATTTTTATATCATTATTATACGATTTACTCATCTTGTTGCCGTCAAGTCCGCAAATCAATGAACATTCGTTCAAAATCGGCTGAGGCTCATTGAAAAAGTCCGTCTTATAAATATTATTAAACCTTCTGACTATATCTCGCGTAATTTCAATATGCGCGATTTGATCAACACCTACAGGAATCAATGGTGAATTAAGCATCATAATATCCGCACTCATCAAAACCGGATATCCCATAAGGCCGTAACTTATCTGAGAATTCGCAGCTTCTTTTGTGCGTAAAATTTTTGCCATATCCTTTAAGGTCGGGTCACGCTCAACCCAGTTTTGCGGGGTAACCATACTCAAATAAATATGTAATTCCGCAATCTCAGGCACTAACGATTGAACATATATCGTTGATTTTTCAGGATCAATTCCTGACGCCAGCCAGTCAATTACAACATCTATAACATCCTGACGGAGATTTTCCGTATTATCGTATTTGGTAGTCAATGCATGCCAGTCAGCGACGAAAAAATAACAATCATATTCATTTTGGAGCTTAACCCAATTTTGTATAACCCCGAGATAATGCCCCAGATGCAATCTTCCCGTTGATCTCATTCCTGATACAATTCTTTGCATTTAATACCAACCTTTCCGCAATTATTATAGCATAAAAAAAAAACGGCCGAAGCCGTTTTAATTTATCCTATTTCCTTTTATCCTATCAATTTACGCAACTACTTTTGATACAAAGTTTGCAATTTCAAAGAATGAATCTTTGACAAATTCTTTAGCCAATGTTTTAATCGGTCTGTTTTCAATACAGTCAAATACGTAATAAATCGGATCTTTTGAATTGTTAAAACGCATTCTTCTGTCAGATTTTTCTAAATAACAATAATCTTCAATAGAAAATCCGTTATTTGAATTTCTTTTGTTACCTTTTCTTCTTCTGGTTAAAGCACCGAACTGACCGTTTCCTGCTGTATCATTATGTGAATTAGCTGCTGTCTGAATCATTTTTTGCTCTCTTTCTTAAAATTAATCTCTTCTTGTATATATAAAGTATATAAACTCAAAAAAATTGCCTTTTTTGAAAGAGAAATGTTACGATTTATTTACAAATAATTTTAAATTATTCTTCTAATTCAATAACATCTTCATCAGATATGATATTTTTACCGACAGCTTTTTCAAGACCTGCTTTTGCGGAATTATATTCGTATAACGCCTGATAATAAGTCAGTTGAGCCGTTTCATACATAATTTGAGAATCTTTTAATTCTGTCGGACTTGCCTCACCGACTCTGTATCTGCCGTATGAAAGCTCATAATTCTCTTTTGCCTGTTTAACCTGCAAAAGCGCAACCGGCATTTGATTTTTCTTCTCTTCAAGAGTTAAAAATGCGTTTTGGATTTCGAGATAAATCTGGTTTTGAGTATTCTGGGCATTAGCAAGCTCTTTATCATATAAATACCGTGCTTCTTTAATCTCGTTGCGGATTAACATACCGTTAATTGTCGGGAAATTCAAATAACCGCCGAGGTTATACCCGTGGTTTGAAGTCCAGCTTTTACCGCCGAGCTGCAGTTGACCTTCTACTGATAAAGTCGGGAAATATGATTTTTTAACAAGTTTAAGCGTTTGATTTGCGGTTTCCACCTTGATTTCAGCAAGACGCAACTCCGGACGTGCTTCTCTTGCAATATCAACCGCGGCATTAAAAGTCAAATTCAACGGCTGATACTGAAGTTTATCCATAACATTATATTTATCAATAAAAGGAACGCCCATAACATTATTCAATCTGGCAATCGCAAGATTTACCCCGTTATCTGCCTGAATAAGCTTAAGTTTTGCACTGCTGAGGTTTGATTCGGCAATAGTAACGTCAACCTTCGGGTTCATTCCGATTTCGTAAAAGGCTTTTGCCTGATCGTAAAAGAGCTGGAATTTATCAACCGTATCCTGCGCGACGCGGCGGTTTTCATAGGCAAACAAAAGAGCATAATATGCGTCTTTTGTCTGATAAATAACATCATTTATTATGGCGGTCAAAGACGCTTTATAACCTTCATAATCCAAGCGTTTAATTGTTGCCTGATTCTGAGTAACCCCAAAGTCATAAAGCATTTGCTGCAAAGTAACCTGCCCCATCAAATAATAGTTAAACGTCAAATTCTGCCCCAAAGCATCGGACAATTGCAGTTGTCTGATTCTTGTATAACCTGTTTGCCAGCCGATTTGAGGGAAATAATTCGACCAGACCTGTTTTATTCTGGCATCTGAAGCTAAAATATCCTGAAAAGCCGCATTAATTTGAGGGTTGTTGCCAAGTGCAAGTTCAATACAGTTTTCAAGGGTAAGATCAATATTTTTTTCAACGGAACCTGAAATTATATATTCGGAACCGCTGTTATTTTCAGGTAAAACCTTTTCGGATTTCGGGAATTCCTTGTCCTGAATAGCGTTACCGATGACAATATCTTCTGCCGCAGCAGGCAGAATACAAAAACTTAATATTAAAAGTAAAAATCTTTTTATCATTTCTTTTTACCCTTATTAACTTTTCTTGCGATATTGACTTTCATTTCTTCAATAATCACATAAAATGCAGGAACAAGGAAAGTACCTATAAAGGCAACCGCCATCATACCTCCAAACACCGTCATACCGACCGAATGACGGCTTGCTGCACCTGCGCCTTTAGCGAATACAAGCGGTAACAAACCAAGAATAAAGGCGATATTTGTCATCATAACGGCACGGAATCTTAATTTTGCCGCCTGCATTGCCGCATCTCTTATTGCCATGCCGGCTTCGTGCGCGTCTTTGGCAAATTCAATAATCAAAATTGCCTGTTTTGTACTCAAGCCCAGAAGCATAACAAGCCCGATTTGAGAATACAAATCAAGCGAATATCCCGCTACATACTGGAAGAATAGCGCTCCGACAAGAGCAACAGGCGATACCAGGAGTACGGCGATCGGAAGCATCCAGCTTTCATATAAACCTACCAAGAATAAATAGACAAATACAATTGACATCGCAAGAATAGGTCCGATTTGTCCGGAAGATTCCTGTTCCTGAAGCGAAGTACCTGACCACGCATAACCCATGTCTTTTGGCAGAACCTCCTGTGATAATCTTTCCATAATTGCCATTGCCTGACCTGAAGATACCCCTTCCCGGGCTGATCCGTTTATGGTAATTGCAGGATATAGGTTAAATCTTGTTCTGCTGTAAGGCCCGACTATATTTTCTATTTTTAATACTGATGTTATCGGAACCATTTTGCCGTAATTATTTTTTACGAAGATTTTGTCAATATCGGCAGGTCTTGCCCTGAAATCCGAATCAGCCTGCATATAAACACGATAAACACGTCCGTATTTATTAAAATCGTTTATGTAAGATTTACCGAAATATGCCGCAAGAGCGCTGTAAATTTCAGAGATTTCAACCCCCTGCGCCATAGCTTTTGCCACATCAACATTCAATAAAAGCTGAGGCATATTTGACGTAAATGAGGTGTAAACCATTGTGAAATTCGGGTCTTTATTTGCGGCAGAAAGCAATTTTACGGCTTCGTCATAAAGTTCCTGTGCATCTCTGTTGCCCTTATCCAGAAGCTGATATTCAAAACCGCCGAACATACCCAGACCGGAAATCGCAGGCGGCGAGAATGAAGCAATCGTTGCGGAAGGATAATTTGAAAATTCTTTTCGCATTATACCCAGAATTCCCTCAGCAGATTCCGCTTTTGATTTTCTCTGTGACCAGGGTTTGAGCTGAGCAACGATAAATGCCGTATTTTCACCGTTAAACCCTACCATTGTAATGGTTGTTTTCACGCCTTTTATCTTTAAAATTCTATCTTCAATTTCATTTGCAACCATACTTGTTCGGGACGCTGATGATCCGTCAGGCAGCTGAATTTGCGTAAAAATTGCACCTCTATCTTCTGACGGCAAAAAGCCCGTAGGAATAAGATTAAACATAAATATAACAAATGCAACAATTCCCAAAAGTACACCCATTGTAAGTTTTGCGGAATTTATAAATACATTTGCGCCTTCGAGATATCTGTCGCGAATATTATTAAACCAATCATCAAATTTCTGAATAAATTCAAAATCAGCCTTTTCGTCACCGGATTTCAAAATCATTGAACAAAGAGCAGGCGAAAGCGTCAGAGCAACAAGGGTTGACAAACCGATTGATGATGCGATGCACAAAGCGAATTGTCTGAACATTTGCCCAGTAATCCCAGCCATAAATGATACAGGTACAAATACAGCCATCAAAACAAGTGATGTTGCAAGAACAGCGCCAAACACCTCTTTCATGGTAATTTCCGTTGCTGTTTTTTGATCTTTACCCTCCTGAATATGACGCTGGGTATTTTCCAGAACTACAATCGCATCGTCTACAACAAGCCCTACAGCCAGTACTAACGCAAATAAAATCAACAGGTTAATTGAAAATCCCAGAAGATTCATAAATATAAACACACCGATTAACGAAACCGGTATTGCACAGAAAGGAATAAAAGCAGCTCTCATACTGCCAAGGAACATATAAGTTACAAGTCCCACAAGCAGGATTGCAAGCGCGATTGCGTGGATAACTTCATTAATTGATTCCCTTACGAATTCCGTTTCATCGTGCTGAATCTCATATTCTATACCCTGCGGAAAGCCTTTGCTGAGTTCTTCCATTTTTTTCTGGATTTTATTGGACAAATCAATTGCGTTTGCCTCCGGAAGCTGGCTCACAGAAATAATTGCCGCATTTTTACCGCCGATTCTTGAAAAATAAGAATAACTTTCCGCACCGAGTTCAACCCGCGCAATATCTTTCAGTTTAATCTGAGATCCGTCGGGTTTTGATCTGACAACAATTTCTTCAAACTCTTTCGGATCCTCAAGGCGCCCGCGGGTGCGCATTGTTAATTTAATCATCTGAGGATCTTTCATAGGCTCAACACCCAAATCTCCGGCAGGCGTTTGGGTATTTTGTGCCTGAACTGCCGCTGCCACTTCGTTTGTGGAAACTCCTAAGCTTGCCATTTTATTTGCGTCAAGCCAAATCCTCATTGAATATTCGGTTGAACCGAATACCTGAACTTTACCTACGCCTTTTATACGCGCGAGTTCATCTTTAATATAAATCGCGGCATAGTTCGCGATATAAAGGTTATCATAAGTTCCTGTCGGTGAATTTACGGAAATCATTAAGATACCCGGGCCGCCTGTTGATTTTTTAACCGTCAAACCGTATCTCCTAACCTCTTCCGGCAGACGGGGAGTAACCAGTTGCAGCTGGTTTTGAACATTTACAACCGCCATATCAGGGTCGGAGCCTATATCAAAATACAAGGTTAATTGATAAGAACCGTTTTGAGATGTTGAGGACATATAAATCATGTTTTCAACACCGTTCAATTGAGCTTCGACAGGTGCTGCAACGGTGGATTCAACAACGTCTGAACTTGCACCGGCATATACGGCACTAACAACTACCTGCGGAGGCGTAATTGACGGATATTCCTCCAACGGCAGAGTTGTTATCATAAGCATACCCGCCAGAATAATCGCAAGAGAGATTACTATCGCAAGTTTTGGACGTTTTATAAATAAATTTCCGGAATTTTCTGCCATTATTTACCCTTTTTAGGTTGTGTTTCCTGTTTTTTAATTTTAGCCATTTCTTCAGGTGTAACAATAGTTACCGGATGTCCCGGAGTAACTTTTTGTAAGCCGTCCGTAATTACACGGTCGCCTGCATTTAAACCTTCTGTTACAACCCAGTAATCTCCCGTCTGCTGACCGACTTTTATATATGTTAATCGGGGAATATCGTTTTCATCCATTTTATAAACGTATTTACCTGCCTGATTTTCCTGAACAGATGCCTGATGAACCACCGGCACTTTGACTTTGTTATTTGAATACAATTTTATGGTAACAAATTCACCGTGCAAAAGCCTGTTATTCGGATTTTTGAATGTGGCACGGAGAGTTACTGTACCTGTTGACTGATCAATTTTGTTGTCCAAAAAATCCTGAACGCCGTCAAGTTCATACTTTTCGCCGTTATTAAAATACAGTTCAACCCGGCGGTTTTTATAATTTTCCATATCGGCTTTGGCTAACGCATCAAAATCGTTGGAATCCAGCGGGAATGTAACATATATAGGATCCGTACTGTTAATTGTTGTCAAAGGACCTGACGACGGCGATACATAGTTCCCGACGGTTACGGTAATAATACCGACTCTGCCGTTTACTGGAGATTTTACCATTGTATAGCCGTAATTTCTCTGGCTGTCCTGATAAGCTGCCTGAGCTGATGCCAGCTGTGCCCTCAGGGCATCCCTTTGTGACAAAATCTGATCATACTGAGCTTTTGCTATATAATCTTTTTTTACAAGCTCACTTGCACGTGCCAGCTGCTTTTCCGCATACTCAAGCTGTGCTTTTGTATTCGCCACATTTGCCTTTGCAATATTTGCAGTGTTTATAAATTCATTAGGCTCTATCTGAAACAAAACCTGACCTTGTTTTACGTAATCGCCTTCTTTAAAATAACTTTTCTGCAAATATCCGGAAATACGCGCAAGTACATTAACCTGATATTTGGAAGTTACGCGGCCCGGAGCCTGAAAACTTCTGATAATCTCTTTTTCGCCTATCGGCTCGACCTGAACACTGGGTGCAGGCTGCATTTTCATTCTCTTGGTACTTATATATTCACCGACAATACCCGAAATATACCTCAGGAAAATTGCCGCAACAACTACTATTAATACAATAATTATATTTTTTTTCATTGCTCTCCCCTGATAAAAGTATGGTTTTGTAACAAAAATCGTAACAAAAACAAATCAGGTTTGCAATAGTAATATCATACAAAAATTAATGCAAAGTTCGTATAAAATTTAGCATATCCGTTAAGGCTCTGCCGCGATGTGAAATCTGATTTTTTTCATCTTCGGACATTTCAGCCATTGTTTTGCCGTAATTTTCGACAACAAAAACAGGGTCGTATCCGAAACCGTTTACACCGGATTGATGTTCTGCAATTTCGCCTTTGCATTCACCTTTTGAAACATGCAAAATCTCGCCGTTTTCATCCAAAAGAGTCATAACGCATACAAATTTGGCACTTCTGTCGGATACTCCTTCCAGCTCTTTTAAAATTTTATTAATTTTTTCCTGCTGAGTCCCAGCATAACGTGCGGAATAAAGCCCCGGGGCGCCGTTTAATGCGTCAACGCATAACCCTGAATCATCCGCAAGCGACATTTTGTGTGATACTCTGACAGCTTCCTTTGCTTTTTTACAGGAATTTTCTTCAAAAGTCAAACCGTCCTCAACAGGATTAAAACCCGCTTCCGGCAAAATGAATTCAATTCCGCTGCCCTGTGAGATTTCGTTTATCTCCCTTAATTTATCTTTATTCCCCGTTGCAAAAACTATTTTCATTATTTACCGTACCGTCTTTGTCTGTGACCGAATTCAAAAATGGCTTTTGACAGCAATTCCTCATCAAATTCCGGCCAAAATTCTTGCATTACAATAAATTCCGAATAAGCAATCTGCCATAAAAGATAGTTTGAAACCCTCATTTCGCCGCCCGTTCTGATTAACAAATCAGGATCAGGAATATTGTTTGTATAAAGTTCTTTGGAAATCAAATCTTCCGTAATATCTTCTGATTTTACACCTTTTTCAATTATATGTCTAACCGCATTTACAATTTCATCGCGGGAGCCGTAATTAAAAGCTATCTGCAGCCTCACACCCGTATTATCTTTTGTATAATCCATTGCATCATACAAAATTTTCTGTAATTTCGGATTCAATTTTGTCAAATCACCGATAAAATTAATCACAACGCCGTTTTCATGCAACTCCTGAAGTTCATTTTTTATGGTATTGGCTAAAAGCTCCATCAAAAACGCAACTTCTTCCGGTTTCCTGTTCCAGTTTTCGGTAGAAAAGGCATATACGGTTAAATATTTTACCCCGAATTTATGGCATGCTTTTAGAGCGGCTTTCAACGCATCAACGCCTTTTTTATGCCCCATCGCGGACGGAAGATTTCGTTCTTTTGCCCAGCGGCGGTTCCCATCCATAATTATTGCTATATGCTGCAAATTCGTATTTTTAACTATATCTTCGGCTGTTAATTTCTCAGTTATCATAATTCCTCACCCGAAAATTATAGCACAAAAAAACACCGCCTGAGCGGTGTTTTTTAATTATTTATTTACACTTGTAAATCTGCCTTTTGGGTCTCTCGGACGTACATTATCCGGCTGTCTTTTGAACAAATTTTTAAATCCGTTCGTAACTTTTTCCCAGCCTTTTGTAACAAATTTTCTAACTGCAGTCCAGATTTTTTTAGCAAAATCGGCAATTTTATCATACAATTTGGCACCTTTTTCTTTTGCTGTTTTAGCACCGTTTGAAACAGCATCTTTTACGTTATTCAAACCTTCTGCAGCTTTTGCTTGAACTGTGTTGAAAACTTTACCGAATTTTGTATTTTGTACATCTTTGAAAACTTTGCCGATATTTTTACGGTAAATAATACCTGCCGCAACAGCACCTGCTGCCAACAAACCGCCTGCTACACCTAAAATAATTTTCTTATTTTTTGATTTATCTTTTACCTGTACACCGTAAATATCAGCAATTTGTTTCAATTGTTTTTTATTTACAACCGCAGCACCGGTATTGCCGTTTGTAACAGCAATTGAATATTTGTTTCTGCCTATTTTCTTTACGTCATAACCGGGAATTGCAACTATTGACATATTTATCCTTTCCGAAAATTCTACTTACATTACAATTAATACACGTAAATATTTTTTTTGCTATGAAATATACTTTTTGTTACATATATTAACAAAGGAGTACCCTTGGGGTACTCCTTTTAAACTCTCTTTTCCATAACGGATAAGCTTATTTTTTTATGAACAACCTGAATATCCGCATTTTAAACAGATAAAACAGCCTTCTGCCATTTGAATTTCGTTGCCGCATTCCGGGCATTTAACAGTTTTAATTTCGCCTGTCGGTTCTTCAGTTGTAGTGTCATCCTGAACTTTTTTCAGGATCTCATCTTCCGCCTTTTCTTCGGATTTTTTCTTGTCATCCAAATTCATAGGCTGGAATTGACGTGAATTATTTCTGTATACCGTAATACCTTTGAGATTATTTTTATATGCGAGAATATATGCTTCTTCAATATCTTTTCTTGTAGCATGTTCTTCAAAGTTTACGGTTTTTGAAACAGCGTTGTCTGTATGCAATTGGAACGCTGCCTGCATTTTTACGTGCCAGTAAGGTGAAACATCATGAGCCGTCACGAAAATACGTTTAACCTCATCTGATATCCCGTCAACATGAGCGATTGAACCGTTTTTAGCAATTTTTTTCATCAAATCTTCACTGTATAATCCGTGAGATACCATGTAATCTTTGAAAATAGGGTTAATTTCAAGCATTTCGGTACCGTCCATAATCAATCTTGAAAATACAAGACCGAATAACGGTTCAACACCGCCTGATGCACCGGCTATCATTGAAATTGTACCGGTCGGCGCAATACATGTAGTGGTTGCATTTCTGATACCGTATTGTTTAATAAGTTCATCCAATTCTTTCCATTGATCATCGGAAATTTTACCGGCGGATTTACCTTTATATTTGTTATAAAGATAATATTCGCTATCGTAAACACTTCCTTTAAAGTTATTAAATCTTCCGCGTTCTTTTGAAAGTTCAATAGATTCGCATTTTGATTCGTAATCAATAAATTCCATAATCTGACCTGCGAGTTTGGTACCTTCGTCTGATGCATAAGATATGCCCATTTTCATAAGCATATCAGCCCAGCCCATAACGCCCAGACCGATTTTTCTGTTATTTTGAACCATTTCGGAAATTTGCGGAAGCGGATAATTGTTAACCGCAATAACGTTATCCAAAAATCTGATTGCAGTTCTTGTGGTTTCTGCCAATAAATCCCAGTCAACCTCAGCACCGGATGATGTTTCTTTAACCATTCTGCCAAGGTTAATTGACCCGAGATTACAAGCTTCATAAGCCAATAGAGGAACTTCACCGCAAGGGTTTGTTGATTCAATTTCGCCGATTAAGGGTGTCGGGTTATCGGAATTCATTTTGTCAATAAACACAATACCCGGTTCACCGTTTCTCCAGGCGCCGTCAACAATCATATCAAACACCTTTTTAGCGCTTAATCTGCCCACAACCTGATTATTCTGCGGATTGATTAAGTCATAATCGGTGCCGTTAAGATATGCTTCCATAAATTTATCTGTTACTGCAACAGAAATATTAAAGTTATTCAACTTATTGTTATCGGATTTACATTCAATAAAGTCTAAAATATCAGGGTGATCAACTCTTAAGATACCCATATTAGCACCGCGTCGTGTACCGCCCTGTTTTACTGCTTCGGTTGCAGCGTTAAAAACTTCCATAAATGATACGGGACCTGATGAAACACCCATTGTTGATCTTACAACGCTGTTTTTAGGTCTTAGCCTTGAGAATGAAAAACCTGTGCCGCCGCCTGATTTATGAATTAATGCTGTATTTTTAACCGTTTCAAAAATACCTTCCAGAGAATCTTCAACCGGTAAAACAAAACAAGCAGCCAATTGTCCGAGTTCTCTTCCGGCATTCATCAGAGTCGGTGAATTCGGCATAAAATATAAATTAGTTATAGCACGATAAAATCTTTCCGTAAGCTTATCAACATCAGATTGAGCAGCGCCGAATTTGAAATCGCCTTCTGCGATTGCCCTTGAAACACGTCTGAACATATCAGCCGGTTTTTCTGTGCAATTACCGTCTTTGTCGCGTTTAAGATATCTTTTTTCCAGTACTTTTACCGCGTTTTCGGATAAACATACATCATCAATACACGTAGAATCTGTCACATTAACCTCCATAGTCTGTTATTTTAAAAGTAATTCTATCCCTTAAAAGCATGCTGCAAAGCATGATTGTTCTACAATTTTACACCAGTTTTAATTTACGTGCAACAGCATGCCAAAACTGTAACACTATTTAATTTTTTATGTAAAGCGGTTTTAATGCAATATAATGCCGTTGGCACCTGTAAAAATAAAAAAGCTCCCGAAAGGGAGCTTTTTCTGATTTTACGCATCTTTATTGATGTCTTTGATACTCAAAGCTATTCTGTGTTCTTGCGGTGTGAATTTCTTAATCAGAACTTCAACACTGTCGCCGACTTTGAATTGATTAAACGGGTTAACGTTTTCGTCAGCCATTTCGGAAACCGGTAATAAAGCTTCAACACCCGGGAAAATGTTAATAAATGCGCCAAAACCCGTAACTTTATTAACAGTACCCGTGATTACCTGACCTTCTTCAAACTGACCTTCAATCTGCTGCCAAGGATCTTCACCCATTCTCTTTAATGATAATGAAATTCTCTTCAATTCATTATCGATTTTAATAATTTTAACTTCAATGGTTTCACCGAGAGAAATAACATCAGACGGATGTTTAATTCTTGACCATGAAATTTCTGAAATAGGCAGCAAACCGTCTATTCCGTTGATATCAACGAATGCGCCGAAATCAGCGATTCTTACGACTTCGCCTTTAACTATCTGACCTTCTTCAAGAGTTGACAGGATGTTATCAACAACCTGATCACGCTGTTCTGCAACAGCCATACGCTGAGAAAGGATTAATTTATTTTTCTTGGGATCTGCTTCGAGAACTTTAACTTCAATTTTTTGATCAACCAGACCGTCGAACGGAGTGCCTGTTCTCAATTGTGATGACGGGATAAATCCTTTCAAATCAGCCACGTCAACCAGAACACCGCCTTTTACTATAGAAACAACTTTTGCTAAAATAGTGTCGCCCTGAACTTTTGCATCATTCAACTGTGCCCATGCTTGAGCAAATGCAATACGTTTAAGTGACAAAACCATTCCTTCTTCGTCATTTTCTTCTTTTAAAACGTAAAATTCTTTTTCATCACCGATTTCAAGAGTTTCAGCGCCTTCGCCTGAAGGGATTTCTTTACTCGGCAAGAATGCTTCCGTTTTTGCACCGCGAATACTTATCAAATATCCGTCCTGTTCTTTTTTAGCAACCGTACCTTCTACGATATCGGCTACTGAATAAGATTTTGAAAAGCTTTCTTCCAAAAGTTTTTCAAATTCATCCATTGATGTTTTTTCTAATGTTGCTGTCATTTTTATTCTCCTTTTCTAATTTTATTAATTACTTTTTCAATAACTTCCTGAGGGGTGGAAGCCCCTGCAGTAATCGAAATTTTTTCTGCGTTTTTGATTAAATCAATATAATTTTCCAATTCTTCGTCGTTTTCAATGTGAATTGTTTTTGTAATGTCTTTCAAAATTTCAGCCAAATGAGTTGTGTTAGCGCTTTTTTTGGAACCTACGACAATCATAAGATCGCTGTTTTGCGCCAATTCTTTAGCTTCTGTTTGCCGCATGGAAGTGCTTGAGCAGATTGTATTTGCGACGTGCAATTCTTTTGCAATAGCCGTCAGGTATTCAACCACAGGCGTCAGGGTTGTAATCCTTTGCGTTGTCTGGACAACCACTCCTATTTTTTTATGTGATTTTAATTCGGCTTCAAGCGGTTTTAATTTTTCAACGGAACTTGCAACAACGACTTTGTCGGTATAGAGTTCGGCATTTGCTTTAATCGCAATAACTTCGGGGTGTTCGGATTTTCCGACTATAACAACGTAATACCCCTCTTTTGCAAGTTCAATTGCTTTTTGCTGAACTTTTTTGACGTCAGGACAGGTCAAATCAACAGGTTCAAAGCCTGCCTGTTTAATTTTTTCAATAACCTGCGGGCTTTCGCCATGACTTCTGATAACACAAATCCCCTCGCCCTTTTCGGGAATTTCGGTTAGTGTTTTTATCCCTAAACTTTCCAATTCGTGAATAACCTGAGTGTTATGAATAAGTTCACCCAGCACAAAAACATTTTTATCAGGGTTTTCGGCTTTTAATTTTTTAGCGGTTTCAACGGCTCTTTTTACACCGTAGCAAAATCCCGCGTGTTTTGCTAAAATAATTTCTTTCGGCAATTTAAAATTGTCTTCTTTCTTCTGGACTCGCGATTTTTTCTTAAAATTTTTAAGAATTATTTTAATGAGATTCTGAAATAAATTCAGAATGACAAAAAATAAACCGCTGTAAGACAATTAAATTACAAACACAACCAAAAGTCAATCTAAGCTTTTATTTGCAAATTGTTGCCCATTTCACTGTTATCGGATTTCTTGTCATGCTTTGGACCGGAAGCCAATTCCAGAAGTTTTTGGTGGACAGAGGAACCGGGCTGATAATTATAAAATCCGGGGTTTAACAAAATATTACGCGCCAATTCGGTATTTTTGGTTACAATAGCCAAATCAGGAGCTTCTTCTTTATTAGTTTTGGCATATTCCATTATATCTATACCCAACTCGGTGGCTAAAGCAACAGTATTAGATTCTTTGCCTTTCAAGAGTTTAAATATGTCATCCTTGTACATATTCAATTTAGTACCGGCACTGTTTAAAATTGTTTGATAGAATGATAAATTATCTTTCAAGAAAGTAAATATTTTAGCCGGACTTGCATTTTTACAATACAATTCAATCATCTTAGTTCGTTGTCCCTGGGACAGACCGGCAAGATAATTTGAAAATTGCACATTATATTTATCAACAATTTCAACAAATTTTTGAGCGGCTTCTGCGCTGTTCAAATCAATTTTTTTAAATTCTTCCTGCATTTGAACGGTTTGCTCCTCAGATTGAGGAGTTTCAACCGGTGTGTCGTCAAAATTTACCGGACTAACAGAATCTTGAGATGGAATTTCATTTGAAGAATAATTTTGTTCAACGGAAGATGCTGCATCGGATGAATTATCAGGTGCGGGAGGTTCGGTTCTGATTGCGTCGTTAAGATTTTCTTTGCCGAGAGATTTGGTGTAATCACTTGCCCAATCTCTGACGCTTTCGTCCAATTTGTAGATATTACTTGCGGCGTATTCCTGAACCTCATCAAATTTTGATGACATAACAATCTTGTAGATGTCATCCTGGTTTTCCGCGTCAACCCCGGATGCGTTTGCATCAGCCAAACCTTTTTGAACTTCTACCGCATCCGCATCAGATAAATATTGCGTTGCATCCATTGTGTTCTGCGCAAACGGCACCTGCGCATCTTTTTCTATAATTTTTTCTGCCAAGGCGTCATTAAAACCATGCAGTACAAATTTATCACCACGAGCTCTTTGTGCTATTACTTTTTGTGTCTCAATTTGTTCTTCACCGGAAATTCCTTCAAAAACCTTTGATGTCTGCTCACGCCTAATCTCATCATTTTTTAAATTAGTAACGGTAGCTGCATATTCTCTTCTTATTGCAAGAGTTGGAGCCAAATTCACTGCGTCAACATGCGTGCGTTGCAAATCTTCATTCTTGGTCTTTGAAAATTCTTCCATTGCCATGACATGACCGCCTTTAGCCATAATAGCCCTGGCATCCGTTACTTCAGGAAGGAAATAGTCACCGCGTGTATCTCCCAATCTTGTATGGAATCTTGCGACAGCGGCAGCTTCATTTTCTGACAAATCTTGAGTTCCGTGTGCTTCCCAATATTTGTTTATATCTATCAACGCATCTTTCATTTCTTGACCAAAATCGTCAAAATTTAAAGAGTCAAGAAGCTTAGTATCGCTACCTACAGCAGTCAATAATATGCTTGCAAAGTGGTCGTTCTCACCCCTTAAAGAGCCTATCATATTCTCTATGGTCTTAGCCCTTTTTTCTTCAGGAACCTTATCAATCTCTTTAAATGCATAATCAAGAAAAGCTTGCTTTGTCTCTGCACGTGAAAGTTGCTTACCATCTATACTATGTTTAAAATCTGTATATAAATTATCATAAGTACCATCAGCTTTTTGACTGGCTGCATTTAATGCAGCACCTATAGTATTCTGTCTTGCATCTAATTCAGAAGAAGAATTAGCTAACATTTTTTTAGACTTTTCTATGCTTGAAGAAATTCTCTCTTGCTTCTGTGCCAAATCCAGACCTATTGCCATTGCGTCTTCTATGTTACCACCGGCTTCAAAAGTTACTGAATTTTGAGTAATTTCTTCTGAAATTTTATCAAGCAGCTTTTCTTTATGCATAAGCCCATGTTGTATTTCAAGTTTTGTCTTATCTGCATAAGAAAGATTTGCCAAATCTTCTTTTGTAAACCCATTTTCTATAACCATATGGAAATCAGCCATATAATTTCTGCGTAAACGCGCCTTACGCTCATCTGACATATTATTCCATCTTTCATCAGAAAATCCGCGTGTCTGCTTTATACGATTGTCTAACAGTTCTTGTCTTGCTGCATCTTTTTGATCTTCAGGAACATCTTTTAGCATTTCATCCGTTATGGATCTTAAATAAGCAGCCCTTTGTTCAGGAGACATTTGTTTCCAGTCTTTTTCCGTTATAGTTCGTTTAGAAGTATCATCCCGCTTAATAATACTATTTTCTTTATTCTGGACTTCAGCCTTTACCTCCACAGGATTTTCAATTAATGTTAATTGGTCATTTGCTGCCTCTGTTGTTGTTTTTTCAACAGATAAACCCTTTATACCAAAATTTGTTTCATCAGCAGAATTTTTAATTTGATTAATCTGATTATTTACTTCATTTTTTTGTTCGTCAGATAACTGTAAATATTGTTCCAGAGTTAGACCAAGTAATTTAAGTAACTCTTCATCAACAGCTACAGGTACAACTATATTTTTTGAACTTTCAACAATAGGATTTGGTGTAACTGAGCCGGCAGGCGTTGTTTGCACCTGCTGCACATTCTGCTGTTTAATTGTACCGTCACCAAAAGCCATTATTTTCTCTCTGTTTTTAACACTTATTTATATAAAAACATGCTAAAATGCTCTATTTCAGCATGTTTTTATGTTGTTACATTTGTTTACATATATCATTTATCTTCAAGCACCAAGTTAGAAACTTTTTGGTTTATCTTAACAGCTGATTCTGAATTTTTGTTATATTCCGGTGATTGTAGTACCTTCATAATTTCAGAACCCAAAATATCATCCATTATAATAAAATTATCTATTTGACTACCAAAATATTCAGTATAAAGAGGTTCATTATCAAGAGATATCGCAGTTATTAATCCGGTATTTAACAATGCATCTAAGCCGTGAAGCCTGCCATCAATTAAAGAGACTCCTTTTACTCTGGTTGACCTAACACCCAGGTCTTCGTGTACAACTCTTATTTCTTCAAAATTACTTAAATCATTATCTAAATCGTAAAACTTAAGGATGTAATTTCCATGAGAACCTTTAATATATATATCATCTTTACCCATAGACTTTCTACCATTATGTTCCAATGCAGCTTCATACGTTTTTTCGTTTCCTTCGGTATTAAATTCAAAAATTGTAGATAATATTCCGATGCTATGATTTATAAAATCGTCTTCAACAAAAAGCAAATCGCCTTCCTCATTTGCAACAATCAAATTATTATGAGCCTGCCGGACACCTTTTATATTGCTCTGATTGGTCGGCTGGGAAATGACCGCTTCTACATAATTAACAACTTGAGGATCAAGAAAGCTGAAGCTTTGAATTTTTCCATTATATTCGGTTTCTCCTATGACTTCTTTAGTATACATAGGACCTTCTTTTACACCGTTTTCGCCATATAAATATATTTCTCTGTTGACAAGATCCTTGGCTTCAAATGTAAACTTTCCGGCTTTTAACAAAATTTTATCAAAGCTGTCAGTGCCGCCTTTTGTATTCAATGCCATCACAATAACGTCCGTGCCGTTTTGAGTCTTAAATGAATCACCATAAATAAGCACTCGACCCTGCGATTGCGGAGCTTCAGTAAGTTCAATTGTATTTGCATTGCTTTCAGCTCTCATAATATTTTCCGCATTTGTCGTGGTTAAAGGACTCATTGCTATCAAAACCGCCAGCGGAACCGCTTTTACCGGACTTGTAACATTATGATTTTTTGCAGGTTTTTCCCCGCGTTTTCCAAAACTTATATTTGAATAACCTCTGTTCGTAACCCTTGATATTGCTTGAATTGCCATAACAACTCCTTGTTTTTAGTACTTTTTCATCAGAAAACACCTAAAAACCTTTTTTGCTACCACTAATATTTAATTTTCTTAATTCACTAACCTTATGTGCCTATTATAACAATGTTTTTCAGGTTTGTAAAGAGTTTTGAAGAAATTTAATATATCTTAACGATATCCTGAAAAACTTTTTTGCTTGTAATCCATAAATGTTTGTAATACACTTGATGTGTGTAAAATTTTACAAAAGAAGGAGAACTCAAATGAGTGAAAGAAAATTAGTTGGAACAGGAGAGATGTTCAAAAAAGCATTGGCAGGCGGATACGCTATCGGTGCTTACAACGTAAACAACATGGAAATTTTGCAAGGTATTGCAGAAGCTGCTGAAGAAACTCAATCACCTATTATTTTGCAGGTTTCAGCAGGTGCAAGAAAATATGCTAACCAGACTTACTTAATCAAATTGGTTGAAGCAGCACTCGCTACAACTACAGTACCTATCGCTTTACACCTTGATCACGGTGCTGATTTTGAAATTTGTAAAGCTTGTATTGACGGCGGTTTCTCATCAGTTATGATTGACGGTTCAAGATTCCCGCTCGAAGAAAACATCAAATTGACTAAACAGGTTGTAGACTACGCTCATCCGCGCGGAGTTTCAGTTGAAGCAGAACTCGGTAAACTCGCAGGCGTTGAAGATGATGTTAAAGTTCATGCTAAAGATTCAACATACACTGATCCTGAAGAAGCAGCAAGATTTGTTAAAGAAACAGGCTGCGATTCATTAGCAGTTGCTATCGGAACTTCTCACGGCGCTTACAAATTCAAGGGCGAAGCTAAACTTGATTTTGAAAGATTGGCTGAAATTAAAAAAGCCGTAAATGCAGTTGTAGGCTATGATTATCCGTTAGTTTTACACGGTTCTTCATCAGTTCCTAAAGAATTTGTTGAAAAATGCAACAAATTCGGCGGCAACTTGCCTGATGCTCAAGGTGTTCCTGAAGAAATGTTGGCTTATGCATCTAAACACGGTGTTGCTAAAATTAACATTGATACAGACTTGAGACTTGCAATGACATCAACTATCAGAGAATTCTTTATTGAACATCCTGAAAAATTCGACCCGAGAGAATATATGGGACCGGGAAGAACTGCTGTTAAAGAAATGGTTATGCACAAAATGCGCGACGTTTTGGGTACAGCAGGCCACGCTCAGGACTAATTATTTATCACATAAAAAGACCGTCTGAAAAGACGGTCTTTTTTTTATGAAATATTCACACTATGCAGTCATCTCCAATTTTGACTGTGCTAATTTATATTCCATAATGTCTTTTTGGGTCTGCAAACGTATATCACGAATTGCTTCTCTTGTCTGTTGTTTGATAGCTTTAATATTTTGTCTGTATTCTTGACGCTGTTCACGAAGTTCGGCATTTATAGCTTTGCGTTCCAAACGTTTTGCATCTCTGATTGCTTTTTCTTCCGCCCACTGAGCTTTTTGCTGTTCTTGTCTTGCCTGATATTCAGCAAGTCTTATTTCTCTTGCTTTTGCACGTTCAGCTTTCTTTTTAGCACGTTCGGCATCCCTGATTGCTTTTTCTTCTGCCCATTGAGCTTTTTGCTGTTCTTGTTTTTCCTGATATTCAGCAAGTCTTATTTCTCTTGCTTTTGCACGTTCAGTTTTTCGAATATCTCTTATTTCTGCACGTAATTCTTTATTTTCAGCTTTATTTTCACGAATTTGTTCTTTTAAGGAACTTATGGTTGCTGCTGCATCAGGTTGATCTTTTGGAGCTTCCGGAGCATCATATTCGGGATTGACTACCGGATCTTCAACTTCAGTTTCGTCTTCTACTTTATCCTCCGGTTTAACAACAGGATCTTCAACTTCAGTTTCGTCTTC
>CALVEN010000004.1 GCA_944326585.1 Candidatus Gastranaerophilales bacterium | reverse complement strand
TGGCCTGAGATGCCGCCATACCCATGACTTGTTCCCTTTCATTTTTTCCTTGTGCTCATGTTTACGGCAGTTTTATTCTTTTCTTTAATTTTTTAATTCTTTTTCTTAATATTTCGTTACAATGGAGGATGCCGATAATTTTATAAAATTTGCTTCAGCCTTTCTATAACTACATCCAAGGCACCTTGTTGATCTTTGAAAACAGTTTCACAATCTTTACAAGCTTGAGTATAAAATTCTTTATCCGATAACAAAATTCTCATATAATTTTCGAGTTCCTGAGGATTTTTCACGACTTTACCGGCTTTAGTTCTTCCCAGAATCCAGTAAATATCTCTGAAATTATGTATTGAAGGTCCTGATATTGCAGGTTTTGAATATACAACAGCTTCTAAAGGGTTATGTCCGCCGGTTTTATTAAAACTGCCGCCTATGAATGCGAATTCGCAAATCGCGTACATTTTGCTTAATTCACCTATTGTATCTAAAATTATTATATCTTTTGCTTTAAAGTTATCATTGTTTGAGCGGGTTCCAAAAGGAAGTGTTGTTTTTTTTAGCAGGTCTTTTATTTGCGGAACTCTCTGCAGATGCCGGGGTGCAATCAAAAGTTTTATATCAGGAAAATCTTTTTTTAATTGTACAAATGTATCAATTATTATTTCATTTTCTCCGTGGTGTGTACTGCCTGCAATAATAATGCGATTATTATCGTTTTCTATAGAAACTGTTTCTGCGGATTTTTTTACGTCAAATTTTAAATTTTTCATAACGTGAGTGTGTTCTTCAGGTGCACCTATTGAGATTAATTTTTCTCTGTCCTCATTACTCTGGGTGAGAATTTCGGTGTAATTTACAAATACGTGTTTGAAAAATCCTTTGAGTAATTTGTAAAGTCTGTAAGTGCTGTCGGATATTCGTCCGTTAATTGTATATAAAGGAATATTTCTTTTTTTGCAGCAATCAGCGAAAACCGGCCAAATTTCGGTTTCTGCAATCAGAACAACCGCAGGGTTTATTTTGTTGAGGAATTTTGTAACAGCCAGAGGTATATCATATGGAAAATATGTTATGTAGTCAGCTATATTTGAATATTTTTTTACAGCTGTATCTTGACCTGTTTTTGTTCCCGTTGTAACAACAATTTTATAATCCGGAAATGTTTCCTTTGTTTTTTTAATCAAATTTTCAAGGGCAATAATTTCACCAACGGATACTCCGTGGTACATTATGACTTTTTTATCCAAATCCGGTTGTTTGAAAAATCCGAGTTTTTCCCGCCAGCCGTATAAAAATTTACCGTTAAATACTCTTATAATATAATATATTGGTAAAAATACCGCAAATAATATTGTTGATAAAATTCCGTAAATAAACATTTCAGTTATTATTATATATCAAACATGAATGTATATTGACAATGTATGAAAAAATTTATAAAATGTTAGTATGGCAATAGTATACTTAAGTTTGGGGTCAAATAAAGGTGACAGAATTGGTTACGTTCAGCAGGCAACGAGCCTTTTGGGTGCTGTTGACGGAATTAATATTATCAGAACCTCCGCATTTTATGAGACTGAACCCTGGAATATGACATCTGATACGTGGTTTGTAAATGCGGTTGTTGAAATAAAGACGACTTTAAAGCCTGAGGATTTGCTTATAGAATGCCAGAGAATTGAAAAGCAGCTTGGTCGTGAACGCGAAAGAGAAGATGCTTATGACGACAGAACAATAGATATCGATATATTATTTTATAATCTGGATATAATTAACGAAAAGAATTTGATTATTCCTCATAAGTATGCGCATTTAAGAGCATTTACGCTTGTTCCGATGCTTGAATTGGCGCCTGATCTGGTACATCCTGTTTTGCATAAGACAATAACCGAACTTCACAGCGATTTGGAAAATCCTGAAATGGTATTTTTGTATGGAACGAGAGTTGAATTCAATTTCTAAGGTCGCAATAATCGGTGCGGGGCCTGCGGGATGTATGTGTGCATATTTTTTGCAGGATTGTTGTGACGTAACGGTTTTTGATTATGCAAGCCCTTTGCGGACACTTTTGCCCACCGGCGGCGGCAGATGTAATCTCGCTTATTCTCAATATGATTTTAAAGAACTTGCAAAAAATTATCCTCGCGGAGAAAAATTTTTGTATTCAGTTTTTTCAAGGTTCGGGGTTTCTGACACAATAGAATTTTTTGAAAAAATCGGAGTAAAAACGTATGTTCAGGACGATTTTAGAATTTTTCCCGTTTCGAACAGCTCAAAAGATGTAAGAGAAAAGTTCTTAAAGGCGCTTAATAGAGTCAGATTTAAAAAAGAAATGGTGTCTGAAATTGATTTTAAAGCTTATAATTATATTGTCATTGCAACAGGCGGGCATTCGTCTTATGCAATGCTTAAAAATGCGGGACACAATATAATTCCGCCGAAACCTGCACTTGTCGGATTGAAAACGGAAGAAAAATTCCCCGCGGGTGTTGTTGTAAAAAATGTTTTATCCTGCGGTTTTCAGGACGACTTATTATTTACGCATGAAGGTGTCTCAGGTCCTTTGATTTATAAAATTTCTTCAATATATGCAAGGCGTGATTTTCCTTATAATATCAGTTTTGACTTTTGCGGAAAGATATATTTGCAGGATTATTTGAATAAAAATCCGCATAAATCAATTAAAAATCTTGTTGCGGATTTTGTCCCGAAATCGTTTGCGGAATTTATTTTGTTTAAAGCCGGTATCGGTTTTGATGAAAAATGTCATAATATCAATGCAAAACAGCGTGATAAAATTTTGGATTTGTTAAATAATTTTAAAATTGAAATTACCGGGACTGCAAAAGGCGGCGAAGTTGTGACATCAGGAGGAGTGGATTTGGATGAAGTAAATTCAAAAACAATGGAGTCCAGAATTGTGCCGAATTTGTTTTTTTGCGGCGAAGTGCTGGATATTGACGGTTTTTGCGGAGGGTTTAACCTCCAAAACTGCTGGTCTACGGGTTATGCAGCGGCGCAGGGAATTCTCGCGAATTTAGGCGTTTAGCAAAAGCTCTTTTTCTAAATCTTCTTTTACCTTAAATTTTTTGTCGCCTGTTGCATATCTTACTCCAATCATTATCGCCGGAACGGCAATTCCTAAAGCTGCAATACATGCGCCGAGGTTTTTAAGTACGGACTGTCTTTTTAGCGTTTTTACTTTGCCTAAAAACATATCCAAAGTTTCACCCGAATCGTTATATTGTTTCAAAAGAGTTTCAATTTTGGCATATATGCCTTTAATGCCGGTTTTCTTTTCGTAACTGCCGAAATCTATAAATTTTCTGTTATCAATTAAATCTGATTTAGGAAGAGTGTGAATTTCATCGCATTTTTTCGCCATTTTTACCAGAAAATCATCGGGATTTTTGTGTAAATATTCGAAAATTTCAACGTCTTTAGCGTCTTTGGGGAAATTTTTAAGGCTTTCTTCAACTATTTTTTTGTCCGCAAAAGCTTTTTTGAATTCTTCGCTTTCAATTACTCTTGCATCAAGCTCTATTGATTTGTTGTATTTTGCGACAGCTTGTTTTTCAAGGAATTTTTGTATAGGCTTGCTTGCAAAATACATAAAGCCCCATGTAGCACCCTCTTTAATGGCGTATCCGACAAATTCCTGTCCGTTTCTTGATTTTGATAATCTTTCGGCGGTTATAGAACCGTCAACTATCATAAGGTTTTGAACAGGGTCAAACATGAAGCCTTGAAGACTTGAAACAAGATTGCCCGTGAAAGAAATTTTATCCGCGTTATGTTTTTCTTCTTCTGCATTTTTAATAAATTCGCCAAAACTAGTTCTTGTGTTGTTGAATTTTGATTGTTTTATTTTAGCGTGTTCCGCCAGAATTTCTTTTTTAGCTGCTTCTTTTGTTTGTTTGTGTCTGTATTTTGTAAGCATTGTGTAAGAAGCAATCGTCAAAGCCGTTGCTATACCGAATTTTGTCAGTGCGAGTGATTTTGAAAATTTTGGATTGGCTTTTAATTTTTCAAGACTTTTTTTAATTTTTGTATTTTTTTCAAGCTCAATTGCTTTATTTAAGACTTCAGAATTTTGTAAAAGTCTTACGTCAACCTTGGGGTCGATTTTTAGCGCTTTGTATAGTGTTAAATCAGTAATTTTTTTAAATACGGGTAATCCGAAAAGCCAGATTGCTTCTGTTCCGAATTCGTCTATAAATCTGTCTTTACCCTCGAGTTTATCTCCGATTATGTAGGAACCTGTTGTAAGCCCCAAGCTGTTTGCAACGTCTTTTACAGCTAAAGGAACAAGGGAGCTGGGGTTTCCGAGTGTTGAATATATTGAACTTATTGCGGGTATCATTTGTTTATTTCCTTTTATTTATAATCCACTACAAGCCCCAAATTAAATTCATTAATTTGACGATCGGGGCATTCGCCTTTTTTATTAAGTTTCGTCGCAGATTATAAATCATTTGAATTCCTTTCTCTTTTTAATTAAATTCCTGAAAAATCTTTATTGCCTTTGATTTAGTAGAATTTTACTTTTTTTAACAAAAAACAAGACCTTTTTTATAAAAGGTCTTGTGTATATTTTCTTTCAACAAATAACAATGTTCTCGTTATATAAACAAGCCCTTTTAAAAGTTATTTGTTAATCGTCGTAATTGTTTTGACATTGTATTTCCCTAAAAAATTACTCCCAGGGGAATTCGAATCCCCGTCTACACCGTGAAAGGGTGTTGTCCTAGGCCTCTAGACGATGGGAGCAAGTGTATTCACGTTTTTTATAATAACCGAAGCATAATTAATTGTCAACAATAACTTTTGAATTTGATTTAATTTTTTTTAACTCTTTAATTATACCGGCAATTTCAGAAGAAATGTCATCTGTATCACGCAGGTTTTCTTTTACCATTTGTGCGAATTCGGATTTTTTAAATTCGTGCATGCCGCGGTGTTTAAAGATTTCTTCCAGTATTTTCACCATACGTGTATTTTGATTCAACGGTTCCAGCTCAAGAAGAGAAATGTTTTTCAGGCTGTTTGAAAGTGTTCTTTTTATTAATTCAAGCGGCAGTGCATCTTCAAATTCTCCGCATTGCAAAAGATATACTCTGTCAAATTTCCTCAAACGGGGTACAATTTCTTTGTAATTTTCCTGTGCATCGTTATCCATTAATACAAAAATCGGGATTTTTAATTCGTTTGCCAGCTTGTAAAAAAGTTTTACAACTTGATTTTTACCGCCTGCAGAGATTATGTAAACTCCGTTTTTGTCAAAATCATATCCGTAGATCTTAGCAAATTCAGGGAGAAGTATTTCTTCGGTTATGCCTTCCGATATAATTATTTTTTCTAAAGGGTATTTCAGTCCCGTCTTTTGCCTGTCAACAGCTAGATTATCAGCAGTGTAAAGTCTTTTTAGCCATTTTAGATTAAAAGGCGCGCTATCATCAATTAAATTGAGGCATGCTTTATAATTTATCCGGTTTTTTAATAAGTTTTTTGTATTGTCGTCTAAATTAAATATCGCATTTTCGTAATCATATAATTTTTGGTTTATTATTCCGCTGTCATCCGCTGGCAGCCCTAAATTATGGAGGGAAAAGTTTATGATTTCCTGAGCATAATTTGTAAGTTCCGAATAATTCATTATATCCAGATCTGTTTTTTTGAATTTAGGGCTTATTAAATTGTTGGTGATAACATCCTTGAAAACCCTTAGATATTTGGTCTCAGGGTTTTTAAATCGTGTGAGTCTGTCTATTGAAATTAATATTTGTTCTTTTGTAAGCGGTTTTATTTTAAGCAAATTTTCCTCATTGTTACATTTTTTATAAATAAGCAATTTTTATAGCAATTTTTACCATGTTTAATTTTTAATATTAATGTGGAGTAGGAATGGTAGATTCAGTTAAAAATATTCAACAATATAATTATAACACAGTTGCAAATGTTAAATTGAATAATGTTAACGATGCGGCAAAAGTTTCTGCTGCACCCGTTTCTAATCCGGTTAGAAATATCATTCCGTTCTGTTCTTCCGACATGGTGGTTAATAAGCGTACGGAGCTTTCATCACAGGAGGAAAAGCAAAAATACACAGAACTTTTAAAATTTGTCGATAAAAATACCAAAAAACAGCTTGAGATGCTTTTAAAAAGCGGGATATTATTGAATTGTGAATCTAATGACCGCTCCACGGTATTGGATAATCTGTATAAAATGGCAATTACCCCTCGAGCTGAAGGTTTGAGTAACGAAGGTATGCTCCGCGACACAATCGCCGTAATTTCGTATCCGTTTATTATAACCCAGCAGTTTGGCGATATTCCGCAAAGATACAGACAGAAAGCACTTGCGGCAAATACTGACGGTGAAACAAATCTCGTACAGCGTTTCAGAGATCAAAATGAAATTGATGTTGAACATTCCGGAACCTGCGTTGCTGCAAGCATTGAGTTTAATTTGGCGGAAAAAATGCCTGCAGAATTCGCACGTTTTGCTGAAGGCTTGTCATCACCTTCAATGTCAGTTCAAAAAGAGATTAAGCTGCGTAATCTGGCAGACCATGCCCTCGATGCCATATGGCTTTTGAATGCGTTTGAAATCCCGTTTGAAGCGCATAATTTTGACAGTGCAACTTTGACATTTGCACCCGATAAAAATGCAATTATTCGTGCTCAAATTCAAACAACCGATAAAGATCCGCTCGAAAGATCACCGCTTGATGTCTTGATGCAGTCTACATTTATGCAGGTAGGCTCTCAGCAGTCTTATAATACATTGACAGACAGAAGATTAGGAAAGTTTAATCAAAATGACAAAGGCCTGATTGAGTTCGAAAAAACATTTACTGAATCTGTTGTTGAAGATAAAAGTAAATTGTCGGTAACATACCAGACGGTAGACGAAAATGCACGTCTTATCGGATATGAAACGGATTTTGATACTATGAAAAGACATATTTTAACCGCGCTTGATATGGGCGAAAATGTCATAATAGGTTATACTCAGGTAGATCAAAATAATATTATAATTAACGGGCATGAAATTACTATTATCGGACATAAACGCAGTCCGGAAGGCAAGTTGATATTTATCTGTAATGATACGGATGATAATATATCAAAACCTGTTGAGTATACGGAAGATTATCTGCTTCCGAAAATTCACCATGCCGCGTTACCGGAAAGTATTGTTGCAGATGACTTAACCGTTACTCCAAACTGGGTAGAAGGTTTAAATATATATAAAGAAATGAAAGATAAGGCGGCATAAAATGATACAATCGGTTCAATCAACACAACCGAATAATACAACAAAGACAAGCATATTTTACATGAATGATTTTCACGCAAAATTGCCGAATCTTGAACGCGTGTATACAGCATCTCAAATGTTTGATACATTTGAAACCTCGGCAGATAAACTCAAATTGTCCTCAGGCGACGACGGATTGGGTGAAGATCCGGTTTTGAGTAAAGCGGTTAGTAAAATGCTTGACATGATTGGTATTACGAAAAGGCAGACCGGCAATCATGAATTTGATGTAAAACCTTCAATTCATGCTGAAAATGCCAAAACTGCAAAATATCAGGAATTAGGCGCCTTAAATATTCATGCAAAAGATACAAGCCCTCTTAAAGATATCATGGTAAATTCCGCAATAGAAGAACATAACGGCAATAAATACGGCATTGTCGGTATAGGTCCTTCCGATATGTTTAAAAGGCTTAAAGACGGCGTATCAAAAGCAGATATTGCAGTGGATGATTTTCCGACAACTCTTGCAAATCTTCAAAAAGAAGTGGATAAATTGAAATCTCAAGGCGTAAATAAGATTTTTCTTCTTTCGCACAGCGGATATACAAATGACATCCAAATTGCCAAGCAAACCCGCGGTATTGATGTAATACTCGGTGGGCATTCGCATGATCTTATAAAAGATGTTCAAGACGGCAAAAATCTTTTCTACAATCTTGATAACGAACCCGTTATTATTACTCAGGCTGGTAAAGACGGCGAATATTTCGGAATTTTGAATGTTGAATTTGATTCAAACGGTGTTATTAAATCCGTTCAAAATAACGTTATCCCTACTTCGTTGTTCAATCGTACACTTCCTGCAAAATTCGCGGTTGAGCAAATTATCGGAAAACCCGAACATGTCGGGGAGATTAATTCAGCTCCGCCGGGTCCCGGAAATAGATTGATAGAAAATAATCCGCACGGGAATTTTCTTGTGGATGCCATGAGAAAAGAATTGGGAGTTGATATAGCTCTTTTGAATGCAGCAAATATTCGCGGTAATTTTGAAAAAGGAAAAATTGATACCAGAAAGGTTTCTGAAATAACCCCGTTTAAAAATAATCTTGTAGTTGCAAAAATAAGTGAAAAAGAACTCGTCGATGCAATTAAACTCGGCGGCAGATCTTTTGTTCATCCGGATAATAAGCCTGGTATTGTTATGGTTTCAGGTTTAAAATATACAATGAATGATAAGGGTGAATTGTTAAAACTCGGTTATGTTGATGATAACGGAGTTGAAACTCCGATTGATATAAACAATCCGAATCCGGATAAAATATTAAGAGTTGCAATGGATGACTTTTATGCGACAGGCGGCGACGGGTTCAATATGTTGAATAAAAAACATGAAGCGGAAGCTGTTTACGAGTTTGACAAGGATAAACTTGCCTGCGATTATATTAAACGACAAAACGGTCCGGTTGATATTATTGACGACAAAAGAATTCAAATAGTTAAAGCTTAATAGCCGTATTGTCCTTTCGCGTTAAGGTATTCGCGAACAGTATTTAAGGATGCCTGTACAATACGTGTTACGCGGGAGGATGACAATCCGACCTGCTGCGCAATGTCTTTTACCTGCATGTTTCTGTAAAATCTATATTCGACAACAGTTCTTTCTTTAGGCGGAAGTTTGGAAATCGCTTCTCTTATCATTCTGCCCATTTCGGTAATTTCGGCATTTTCATCCGGAAGTGCGTGTGGATCTTTGAGAAAATCAAAAGGCGAATCATTATCGCTTGCCGCAGCTGCCAGGCCGTCAATTGAAAGAATCGTTTCGTAAACGGCTTCACGGACTTTAGCCTGCTGCATATCCATGCCGTCTACGGCTTCTTCTTCATCGTATTCTCCTTCGGCCTTATGCTTCATTGCATACCATTTATAACGTATTCTGAGTTCATTTCTGATTGCCCAGCGGACGGCCGTTGCAATGTACGCCGCATTATATTTTTCCAATTGCTCGGGGGTTTTATTTTTGATTAAGACCTGAACGGCAATAATACCTATAGAAAGCAGTTCTTCGTATTCTACCATGTGCGACGGAATTCTGCGGTGTTCCACCCTCGCAACTTTTTGTACGATATCTATATATTCTTGTAATTTATTTTTATCTTGCATAACCATGATTACAGAATTATATTATTACAGTTTGAAATCTTTTAACCCATTTATTTGGTGGATTTTTTCATATTATAAACAAAAAGCAGTATTTCGGCAATGGCTTTGTACAATTCCGGCGGAATCATGTGGTTTAGCTCAACCATTTTGAATAATGCACGTGCAACGGGTGCGTTTTCAATGACAGGAACATTGTGTTCTTTTGCTATATCAATAATTTTTTTTGCAATAAGCTCTGTTCCTTTTGCAATAAGCATAGGTGAATCCATTTCATCTGCTACGTATTTAAGCGCACATGCAATATGGGTCGGGTTTGTTACGACAAAATCCGCTTCAGGAACAGCGTCCATCATGCCCTGCTGAAGCATTTGCATACGTCTTTGTCTTAAGGCTGCTTTTACATTCGGGTCGCCTTCGGTGTTTTTATATTCGTCTTTAATTTCTTTGAAGGACATTTTCTGGTCTTTTAAAAATTTCCATTTGGTAACCCCGTAATCCGCTGCAGATATTACCAAAAATGCAATGCAGGCTTTGAAAATAAATTCCGTAATTAATTTGCCGAATTCAATCATAACAGCAAAATTGTTATCTATTGCCGCAAGCATTAAAATACTTTCAATATGCGCCATATAGACGCTCCAGCCAATATAGCCCAAAATTACGACCTTCAGAATATTTTTGAAAAGTTCAAACAAGGTTTTAATTGACATAAGGTTTTTGAAATATTTAGTCGGGTTTAGTTTATCAAGTTTAGGAACAAGCGGAGCTGTTGCGACAAGCGGACCGACCTGTATGAAATCCGCCATAATCGCTACAAACCAAGCTAAAAATAAGATAGGTCCGATAATTAATACGGCTGTTTTTAAAGTAATTGTAAGAATATACATATATCCGACATCAGACAGATGACCGTTGGGAATTTGTTCGTATAAGAGGGTATACAGTTGTACAATTTGATTCCAGATAAAAGGTGCCAGCCCGACAATTGCAGAGAAAAGAATCAATAAGGATATGGCGGTCGAAAAATCTTTTGATTTTACAACCTGACCTTCTTTTCTTGCCTGCTCCAGTTTTCGGGGCGTGGCATCAAATTGTTTATCCTCATCTGCCATAGTTATCCGTTAATTATTTTTACACCTGAACTTGTGCCGAGTCTTGAGGCACCTGCTTTAATTAGTTTTTCGGCTGTTTCTCTGTCGCGGATTCCGCCAGAGGCTTTTACCTTTAAGCCGTAGGGGGACACTGTGTCGTACATAAGCTTTACGTCTTCTTCTTTTGCACCGACGCCGTTTTTTACAAACCCCGTTGAGGTTTTTACAATATCGGCTTTGGCTTCTATACATAATTCACAGGCTTTTTTGATTTCTTCTTTGGTTAATAAATCCGTTTCAAGAATCACTTTCAAAATATGTGAGCCTGCGGCTTCTTTTATCTTTTTAATTTCATTTACGATAAAGTCATATTTTTTATCTTTAAGCCGGGTTACGTTTATCACCATGTCAATTTCGTCTGCACCGTCTTCTATAGCGCATTTTGTTTCGTAAACTTTTACGTCGGTTTTATTTGCTCCGAGCGGAAATCCTACAACCGTTACGATTTTTACGTCAGAATTTTTTAAACATTCTTTTGCAAGTTTTACGTAACACGGATTTATGCAGACCCCTAAAAAATTGTATTTTTTAGCTTCTTCAAATAAATTGATAAGATCCTGTTCCGTTGCATCCTGTTTCAAAAGTGTATGCTCTATATATTTTTCCATAACCTCTCCTTAAAAAATCCTAATCCGTAATATAATTATAGCATGGAATTTTTATGATAAAATTTTTGATATGAAACTCAAAGAAAGAGCTGAAATTTTTGCCGGCGATGTTTTAGGCGGAATTAATTCCGCGATTATTGCTTTGCCTCAGGCTCTTGCCTTCGGCGTTGCAACAGGGTTTGGTGCGGGTGCGGGGTTATGGGGTGCAATAATTTTGTGCTTTATAGCGGGGATTCTCGGTACAAAAACGCCTATGATATCCGGAATTACAGGCCCCGTCGCAATTGTTACCGCATCAATTATGCATTCAATGGGGCAGGATATCAATTCGGTTATTCTCATTATTGCAATGGCAGGGATTTTGCAGATTATTCTTTCAATGACCCAATTGCTAAATATAGTGAAATATGTTCCCTATCCCGTGATATCAGGTTTTATGAACGGAGTCGGGGTAATTATTATAATATTGCAAATTAATCCTATCCTCGGGCATCCTACGCTTTCCAGCACTATTGAAAGTATTCAAAAATTATTTGTGAATTTGCAATCCGTAAATTTTGATGCTTTATTTTTGGGAATAATGACGCTTTTAATTGTATTTTTAATGCCGAAACGTGTTAATAAATTTATTCCGTCAACCGTAATTGCGCTTATAATCTGTACGTTTGTTTCAATAAAATTCGGTTTTGACGTGGAAAAAATAAACACAATTTCCGTAGAATTTCCAAAGTTTATTTTGCCGCATGCTAATTTTATTGAACTTGTAAATAATCTTCAGTATGCTGTAATTCTTGCGATAGTTTTGTCTGCTGAAAGTCTTTTGACAGGACTTGTGTGCGATTCTTTGACCAAAGAAAAAAATAACCCGAAACATCTGGTTGCGGCGCAAGGAATCGGTAATATCTGCTGTGCCATGTCAGGGTGTGTGCCCGGGTCTGCCGCCACAATGCGTACGGTTGCAGCTTTAAAAGCCGGTGCAACTACAAAAATAGCTTCTGTTGTCAGCCCTGTTGTGCTTTTATTGCTGTTGTTTAAATTTTCGGGTTTTGTTGCGGAAATTCCGCTCGCTGTTCTTGCGGGGATTTTGATTAAAATAGGTTACGATATAATTGACGTAAAACTTTTAAAAGTCTTAAAATACGCGTCAAAAGACGATTTGTATGTTTTGTGGACAGTGTTTTTCCTGACAGTTTTCTATAATCTTATTGTTGCAGTCGGTGCCGGAATTGTTCTGGCAGCGCTTTTATATGCCAAAAAGACGGCTGACAGCGCCAAATTGGTTCAAAAAACAGTTGTTGACAGTGAGATTTTCGAACTCGAAAAGAGTTTGGAACATGATTATCACCATAAAATTCGTGTTGTACATATTGAGGGGCAGTTTTTCTTCGGTTCCGCAACCCATTTGATAGCACAATTTGACGAATTATTGGGTACAAAATATCTTATACTTAATTATGATGTGAATGATTTGCTGGATATATCGGCAATATTCGCGTTTGAAGATATTGTTATGCGTCTGAAAAGCCAGCATATTAAGATATTGCTCGTAATTCACGATAAAAAATTATATGACCAGCTGGAAAAACATTCCATAATTAAAGAAATCGGCGAACACCACATATTTTATTCCGAAATTGAGGCAATTGATTTTGCAAAAAATTCTTTGAAGAAAAAATTAAAGCGTCATAAATAAGCTAAAAAGAGGCTTATTAAGCCTCTTTTTAAAAATTGTATTCGGGAATTTCAAACTTTTCGTTATTTGCGTCTTTATTGACAAACGCAAGATAATATTCCATGGCTTTTTCTTTTGTTGTGTCATAGAATTCCTGCGGAATGAATTTTTTATGCAATTCGGTTCTGTCGCCTGAATAGTTGCCGAGGATTGAGGCATATTTTTCAATGTTGTGTTTGTCCAGTCCGCCGCCATAGGCTTTTGTTTTTGCGTCTGTACCTGAGGGACGAATTTCAATATATTTGTCCGCGAATTCCATATAAGTCCCGTCGCCGACAAATTTTATTGATTTAAGATTTGAAAAATCAAGCTCTTTAAAAGCATCCGAGAGGATATTTTTGACGTCATCAAGAGTTAGGAGGTTTTCTTTTATGCCCATTGCAAGAGCAAGGTAAAACAGGTCGTTTTTCGTCCTTAATTCTTCTCCTTTAACTTTTGCAAGTTTTAATTTTTCAATATCGGGTTCTGATTCGTTATAGTAAGCAATGTCAACTCTTGTATCAAAGCGTCCGATAATCTTATTTTCTTCAAAAACTTTGACAAGATATTCCGACATCGGAATATTGTCTTTTTCAAGTTTTGCAATCAAAGAAGATGCCACAACAATTGCCTCTGTCGCGCTTTTTTCTCTCATTGCGACGGCAAAACGTCCGTGCTGCGACTTAATTAAATCTTCGCAGCCCATAATCATTCCGCCGGATTCTTCTCCGCCGAATAAAAGCCTCGGGTTTGTGCCTAAATTAATACTGCTGCCGAATACATCATCAAGGATAACATCTTTTTCAGGATTGTTTTTGAGCTGCAGTTCAACTTTTTTCATTATGTTGGCAATTTCTTTAAACCCGACAGGAACATTTATGACTTTTACGCCGTTATTTTTTGCCCATTCGTCCCAGGAAAGCGCGGACGCTGTTGTTTTTATCATAAATCTCGGGTGATTGTCCCATAAATTTTGTGCTTTTAACTGTTTTGACCAGAAATCCGTAAGCATTAAAAATGCCTGATTTGCCGTAAATATTGTCAAAATTGTTTTGTTATTTAATTTTATATAGTCAATTCCGGCTTTTTCAAGTTCCGGAATGCGCGAAATATTTTCTGTCTGGGTGATTGTCAGCCTGTCGTGGTCGGGGTCGGTTATTAAAACGGCAGTTCCTTCCGGCATATCTTTTAATTTTTCTTCGTAATGCATTGTATTTATTACGGGGAAAAATTTTGTGCCGTCGGGCTTTTGCGCAATTACCGTTGCGTCAACCGAATAATCGTAGAACGCTTTTTCACCTTTCGGTGTTACATCGTATTTACCTATTGAATGGAAAAACGGGTCTTCTTCCGTATTGAACCACATAAATTTATCTGAAATGCCGAGTTTTTTTAGAACTCTTGAAAGTGTTCTGAAAGCGGAGCCGCCTACATTTTCAATTACAATTTTTTCTTTTGTATTTTTTATTAAATTGAGGTTGATATCTTGTGCAACTCCTGATTTCAGATATTCAACGTAAAGGTTTACACCGTCCTCAAGTTCGGTCATGACTTTTTCGTCAATAAGCGTGTTGTCATCGCGTGCAATTTTGATTTCATAGGTGCCGTTTTGGCGGGTTAATTCAAAAATTTCTCTGATTTTATCCACAAATTCCATGGATTCTTCCGGCAAATACTGGCTGCCCTGAGAATTCAGGTCTTTTGTGGCATTTTTTACGGAAATCCCGTGGCTTGAGGTAATATATTCCCCGCCTAACAGATCAAGTTTAAAGGCTAAAAATGATGCAAGCCAGATAGGAATTGTTTTTTTGCCTTCCGGAACAAGAGTTCTTATCCCCTGTGCTGCCTGAACGCGTGCTATTGCATCCAGATATAAATCAGAATTGTATCTGACTTCGCGTCCCGCAATTTTTACGATTTCTTTATCGGGATATTTTTCTTTTGCAACAAGTGCTTTTGCTAATGTTGCAAGTACTATTCCGACTAAATTTATCGGAAAACGTGTGTCTTGCGGGTATAAAATGTTTTGCGGTCCTCTTATGCCGGCTGTGGAAACTTTTGCCTCTTTTTCGTAGTTTTCAAACCATTCTTCCAAATTCAGACCTTCAGGATTTGTTTTTTCGTCGTAAGGTTTTAAATGTTCTTTTTTTAGTGTAAAAATAAATTCATTCTTGTCGTTGAATGTCATTAATGCAAGCTCTTTTATATGCTGCGGTGTCTTTTCGTAAACACTGTCAAACAGTTTTTCTTCAAGTATGTTCGTCATAAATTTCTCTCCCCTTTTGATTATACTATAAAACATAATTTTATGTCCATTTGCTAAAATAACTCTTTTTATGTATAATTTTGTCGGGAGTTATAATAATGACTTTAACTAAAGAAAAAAAGAAAAAAGAGAGAAGAAGCTACAGCAAACGCGAAGCTTCAGAATATAATTTGTTCAGAAAAATATTTCTTATTCTTGTAACTAAAATCGGTTACATGATTAGATTCAAGCTTGTTTACCGCTTGAAGGTTTACGGAAAAGAAAATATTCCGAAAGACAATAATTACATTGTCGCGGCAAATCATTTATCAACGCTTGATCCTCCGCTTGTTGCCGCGATTATGCCGAGACCTGTTTGTTTTATGGCGAAACAGGAACTGTTCGAAATAAAATTTTTGCGCTGGTGGCTCGATTGGCTGGGTGCTTTTGCGGTGAACAGAGAACACTTAGGCGCCTCGACCATAAAGACTGCTAAATCTATTAAGCAGACTGAATGGGTTTTAGGCTTATTCCCTCAAGGTACAAGATGTGAACCCGGTGAAATCAGAGATATTACAAAAGGCTTTGCAAGCCTTGCAAAGGTTACAAAATGCGGGATTCTGCCTGTCGGAATCACCGGCACAAATGAGGTTAAACGTTGGCCGTTTACCGGAAATATTGTCGCACGTATCGGTAAAATTATTCCGTATAATGACAATTTGGATTTGATGGTCGAACAGTGGATAAAGTCAATTGAAGAATTGACCGGTTTCAAGTATGTTGAAGATTAGGAGTTAAGAAATGAAAGAAAGAAATTACAACAGACGCTATGCAAAAGAGTACAACTGGTTCCGCTCGTTGTTTTATCTGTCTTTTTTGAATATAGTTGTTGATAATTTTTTAAGAATTTTTTATGATTATAAAGTCTACGGTCGTGAAAATCTGCCTAAAGACAACGGAAAATATATTTATGCCGCAAACCATGTTTCAAATTTTGATCCTCCGATAGTTTCCTTTGCGACAAGAAAACTTATTGCGTTTATGGCAAAAGAAGAACTTTTTGAACCTACTGATAAGCGCCAGTGGCTTGTAAAACGTCTGGGAGCGTTTGCGGTCAATAGAACCAAACCCGAAATCGCAACATTTAAAACGGTTCGTGATATCTTCACAACAAAATGGTCACTGGGGGTTTTTCCGCAGGGCGGTACAAATCCTTACGGAAAGCTCGAAGGAATTAAAAAAGGTTTTGCGGTTATTGCTAAAAATGCAAAAGCCGATATTGTCCCTGTTGCAATCGCTGAATTTACAGGCTATCCGAAATTAAAACCCTTTACAAGACGTAAATTTAGAATATATATAGGAAAACCGATTTCTTACAAATTATCAGAAGATGAAATAATTTACGAATGGTGCAAATTCATATCCGAAAATGCGGACTATGAAAACTGTGCTAAATTGCCGGATACAGTAAAAACAGACAAAGTATTAGCGTAAATTTAAAGGAGAAAAATAATGGATAATATAGTGTTGGAAAATCTCGGGGGGGGGGCGACTCTCCCAGGTAGATGTGAAGCCGTTTTTGACGGTATTAGTTGCGTAAAGTTACTAAGATACTATGGCACTAAGGTACCAAGAGGCAACAGAAACGTAGGTCGGCATTACTATGCCGACAGAAAAGTTTACCGTCGGGTTAGTAAACCAGAGCTACAAGATATAAAACGAATTGACACAGCCCTCGAAACAAATTATAATTCTAATATGAAGAATTATAAATCAGAGATCCTGCGGAAAAACCGGACATTTTTCACAAAATCGAAGATTTTGGAAAAAGTAGTCAAACGAGTTCAGGATGACAAAAGTCATTTCCCTCGCCCCCAGGGGAGAGGGTGTCACGAAGTGACAGGAGAGGGGCTAAGTGACAAAGACGTGAGCGAAGCTCACAGAAACCACAAACCTCGCTTTACTCACCTCACTCACTATACTCACTTTCCTCACGCAAAACGTGCCGCCTTTACTCTCGCTGAGGTGCTTATCACCCTCGGAATAATCGGCATTGTTGCTGCGATGACAATACCTACCCTTGTCGCAAATTATCAGAAAAAAGTTTTAAAAACTCAATTTGCAAAAAAATATGCCGAAATTTCGCAGGCTGTGCTGCTTGCTAAAAGCGAAACTAACGGAAATTTTAAGGAGTATTGTATTAAATATGACGGTACGAGTTTTTTTAATGAGCCCGAATGTAAGGCAATGTTTGATAAATATTTTAAGGAAACCGGCACATGCGTGTATAAAGATGACGTATTAACCTATGACAAAAAACGTTCGGCAAGTGTTAATGCCGGTGCTGTAACTGCGCCAAAAAGATTGTTATCCGACGGAAGCTGCTATGATATGAAAGTTAATGCATATCAGCTGGGGTTTACTTTTGATATGAACGGTCCTGATAAAGGTCCCAATGCGCTCGGACATGATATTTTTTCATTCTGGCTCGATGACAACGACTATTTGCAGCCGATAAAGCAATCAACAGCATATTCTGAAGACGAACTTGAAAGTGCTATGCAGAATTGTTTGGCACAAGGATATACTCCATCTACTTGCGCTTCAATATGGAATCAAAGAGGTTATCCGTGCACTAAAAATTCTTCGCAAACCGGTAACGGGCTTGGCTGCAGCTGGTTTGCTTTTCATGATGAATGTCCGGATGATGATACAAAAGGTTATTGGGATTGTTTGCCTAAATAATGAAGAAGTCCTCTTTTTGAAGAGGACTTCTTTTTTCTATTTAAAGAAAGGAATTCGGTTTATGGTTAATTAGATTTGATTTAACTTATCAAGAGCTGCTGTTGCTGCTTCTTGTACCCCTTTGTCCTGATCGTTCTTAGCAATCGTGAACAGTGTTGTTAAATCTTTTTTGTATTCGGGGTTCTGGATATAGCTTAATGCTTCAATTGCTGATGTTCTAACCATCGGGTTCGGGTTGTCTTTTAATTGATCAACAATTGTCATTGCTGCCGGCAATTCTGTCAGAGGAACTGTTGTTCCGGTTAATTTTTTGACTTCATCACCGTATAATTTTTCAAGGATTGCTGATGTGAACATTGCATAGCTTTTATTTCTTTCAGCTTGTTCCATCGGAGTTATTGTTGTTGCTAATGCTTTTTCCTGATCGGAAATCTGCTGGCCTGCCATTAATTTTTGTCTTGCTGCAATTTGTTCCTGAGTAGGACCTGCTAATTTGCTTGAGTCAGCATTAATTATATTAGTTAAAGCATCAACAATTTTTGAATCCAATAATTCGGTTGCTTTTGCTTTTTGTGATTCATCGTTTACCATATTGGCAATTTCTTCCATTGTATTTGCCTGAACTTCAAAGTCAGGGTCATTCAATTTTGCGATAAATCCGTTTAAGTCAACCTGAGGAGCTGCTTCAACAGGCGGAACAACTTCTACTTTCGGAGCTTCAGCCGGAGCTGCTGCAGGAGCTGTTGCTACCGGAGCCGGCTGCGGTGCCTGATTAATATTTACCTGTTGCGGAGCAGGTTGTGCAACTGAAGCTGCTGCTGATGCTGCGGCTTGTGCTACCTGAGGCGCCGGAACTGCCGGACACGGAGGACATGGCGGGCAGGCTACGGGTTGTGCTGCAGGTTGTTGTACTACTGCTGGTTGAGGTACAGGCTGCTGAACTGCTGCTGATGCATTAGCGGATGCATTAGCTGAGGCATTAACATTTACAGGTTGTACTGCCGGTTGATAATAAGGCTGATTATTTGTTACCTGCGGATAATCATATAATTGTGTTTGCGGATATGCATAATAAGGTGCTGTCACCGGTGCATATTGCGGATCGTATTGAGGCACCTGCATAGGACATGTTGCAGTGCCTACTGACGGATTGTGAATATCAATTTTTACAGCATTATAATTCGGCTGAGGTAATTGATAATTGGGTAAAGCTGGAATTTGTAACATTAGTGAACTTCCTTTCCATAAATAATTGTCATATTTCTATTCTACCGTTTAAATGTTCCTCAAGAAATTTAATTGCTTAATTTTCTTTATTTTTTAATAAAACTTAACAATGGATTTGTAAAAACCTTATAATGACAGCGTTTGAGAGATGTTTATATTGTAAACATTGAGTAAATATATTACAACGGGTAATATTTTTGTGATATAATGTATTTGTAGGCTGGAGAATGCCTGAAATACTTATACAGACGGGGATATAATGATAATAGATAAAACAAAGAAAAAATCTATTCGTTCTGCTTTTGGTAACGCGTTAGCGGAAATCGGAGAAATAAATTCTAAAATTGTGGTCATGGATGCAGATTTGTCATGCTCAACCCAGACCCAAATTTTTGCGAAAAAATTTCCCGAAAGATTTTTTGACTGCGGCATTGCAGAGCAGGATATGGCTGCAACTGCGGCAGGACTTGCGTCACAGGGGAAAATACCGTTTATTTCAAGCTTTGCCATGTTTGTTACCGGAAGAAATTATGATCAAATTAGAAATTCCGTTTGTTATCCGGAATTTAATGTAAAAATTGTCGGTACGCACGGCGGAATTACGGTTGGAGAAGACGGTGCAAGCCATCAGGCATTGGAAGATGTCGCTTTGATGCGTAATATTCCTCACATGACAGTTATTGTTCCGGCTGATTGTAAAGAATGTGAGGAAGTTATTAAATATGCAGCGCTGCATGACGGACCTATGTATATTAGAATTGCAAGAAGTAATGTTCCGGATGTTTTCGGGGACGATTATCATTTTAATATTCATAAAGCAGTTGTTATGGAAGAAGGAAAAGATGTTTCAGTTTTTACCAACGGTGAAACTTTGGCTGAAGTCCTCGGTGCTGCCGAAATATTGAAAAAAGACGGCATATCCGTTGAGGTTATCCATGTTCCTGTTGTAAAACCGTTGGATATAGATACTGTAATTACAAGTGTGAAGAAAACAAATTATGCAATTACAGTTGAAAATCATTCGGTAATTGGCGGACTGGGTTCAGCGGTTTGCGAGGCTTTATGCGGATATTATCCTTGTAAAGTCTATAGAATAGGTATCCATGATGAATTCGGACAAAGCGGCGAGGCAGCTGAGCTTTTGGAATATTACGGACTTACCTCGGAAACCCTTGCTAAAAGAATTAAATCAAAGTTAAAGGATGAAAAATAATGATTCAATTTCGTTCAGTTACAAAAAAATATGATAACGATCACTATGCGTTAAAAAACGTTAATCTTGATATTTTGTCAGGAGAATTCGTATTTATCGTCGGCGCATCAGGTGCGGGAAAATCAACCTTGATGAAACTTTTATACAGTGAAGAAAAACCGACAAGCGGCACTGTTACTATCGGCGGAATTAATGTTGCGAATCTTTCAAATGACAGAATTCCGAACTTAAGACGTTGTATGGGGATTGTTTTTCAGGATTATAAATTGCTGCAAAATCATACTGTTTTTGATAATGTTGCATATGTTATCAGAACTTTGGGTATAAGTTCCAGAGAAATTAATGCGCGAGTTTCAGGCGCATTAAAAATTGTAGGGCTTTACGATAAAAAGCATGCCAAGCCGTCGGAGCTTTCAGGCGGTGAACAGCAGAGAGTCGGAATTGCCCGCGCAATTGTTAACGGTCCGCCGCTTTTGATTGCGGATGAACCTACGGGGAATTTGGATCCGAAAAATTCTATGGAAATTATGCAGATTTTGGATCAGATTAATCAAAGAGGAATTACTGTTATTGTATCCACCCATGATAATGCTATGGTGGATTATTTCAGAAAACGTGTAATAACGCTTGATAACGGCGAAATAGTTAGAGATATTCAGGCAGGTACTTATGAATAGTCAAAGAATGCAAATAAAGAAAAAGGTTAAAAAACACATCCCGAAAGACTGGTTGTGTGAGTTAAGAATATTATACAGAATTTCAATGGAAACGTTTAACGATGTGAGGAGAACCGGCATTGTCAATCTTGTTATTATAACAACAATGGCGGCAATTTTGACAATATTCGGCGCATTTTTCAGAACTGCGCTTTCGGTATCAACATTCGCGCATGAACTGGGTAATGTTCTTGAAATTTCAGTGTATTTAAAACACGGCACCGATACCAATGCTGCAAAAAAACGTATAAAAGATTTTGATCATGTCGAAGCTGTCAGAGTGATTTCGCGTGATGTTTCGTGGATAAATCTGAAACGCGAAATGGGACTGCCGGATATTGAAAACCCGCTTCCTGATACTTTGCATGTAAAAGTTGATAAACCTGAAAATATAGATAAAGTTTTTAATGACGTAAAATCACTTTCAATTGTTGAAGATATGAGCTATGCACAGGATCTGGTTCAAAAGATTGAAACTTTGAATAAGGTTGTTAATTCAATTACAGTTGTTGTAATTATTATTATGGCAATACTGACAATTACTATTATTAATAATACAATTCAGCTGGTAATCCAATCCAGAAAAGATGAAATTGAGATTATGCGGCTTATGGGTGTCAGTAACTGGTATATCAGGTTCCCGTTGATTATACAGGGTGCATTTTACGGATTTATGGGGTCTTTGATTGCATTGATTCCTTTAAATATAGTTCAAAACGGGTTAAACAATATGCATCAATTCTTTATGATTCCGTCGCCTTTATTTGCGCAAAATATCGTTGTGATTACTATGTTTGCAATGGGAATTTTGTTTGGTGCCGGCGGAAGTTTCTTGTGTATTAAAAAACATTTGCAGGTATAAAAATGATTGATGACAATATTTTGCTGGTTACTGATGATGAAGATACTGCGGAAGCCGTGCTTTCCAGACTTGTTTTGCTCAGGGAGAGCGACAGTATAGCTGTTTGCGATTATAAAATGGCAAAAAAATTACTTGAAACTCCGACAGTTTCTATTGTTCTTGTACATGAAAACGGTGATAAAGAAAAAACTTTAAAGTTTTTGAGTACAATAATGTCAACGGAATATGAAATAATTTTACTTGTGGATGATTATGATCAGGATTTTATTCTGGCAGCGTATGATCTCGGGGTATCTGATTATTATTCCGTTAAGTCAGAATCTTATGAAATGTTAATCCGAACGGTAAATTGTTTTAAATCCCGTTCATTAAAAGTCAGGTTTGCAAGGAATTTTGCTTTATTAAAACAACTCGGTGTTGTGGATGACGAAACAGGTTTTTATAAATACAAATACAGTCGTGAGCTTCTGACGGAATTTATAAAAGATAAACGAATTCAAAACGGCATGTTTATTGTGCTTATATTGGATGAATCCTGTAAAACACGTTTTTCGGCTGATAAATTATCAATGGCGATAAAAAAATCCGTAAGATGTGACGATATTGTATCGGTAGTGAGAGGCGGCAAATTTTATATTATATTGCCGAATGCTGATAAACTCGGTGCATTTGCTGTTGTTAATAAGATTCAGGATATTCTGGGAACAAAACTTATTATAAGAGCAGGTGTCTGCAAAATCGGAAACAAAACTTTTGACAGACTGGAAAAAGAAGCCTTTGCTGCACTTTCCGAGGCTTGCCAGACTAATGAAACATCTGTGTTTTTGGAAGATTATGCAAAAACTCTGGATGAATGGCTTGATGATGATGAAAAAGACGAAAAGAATTTTAAGCTGTTTCAAAATGCTTATAATAATAAGCTGGAAAAGGTTATCGCACCTGTATTTTTCAGACTTCAAAAGTCTTATGAAGAAAAACTTTTTCACACTAAAATCGACCAGTATTCCGATGAATTGCAGAGTGTTTTTCAGCTTAAACACGGCGACAGAGAAAGCAGACTTAAAATTACGTATCCAGGTTTTGCCAAAATTATGATATATATTACTCATGAAGGTTTGGACACTCCGGAAAATAAAGAAATAAGCCTTAACTTAAATGAAGTTACCCAAAAAGAGCTTGCCAAAATTGTCGAAGATTTTATAAAAGAGTTTAAAAAATCAGTAAAGGATTAGAGGATGCTAAATATAGAGAACAGTGTAGTTGTAATAATAGATATTCAGGAAAAATTAGTGAATGCAGCAGGTAAATATTCACCGGTTGAAAAAGTTTGTAAATTGGCTGAGGCTGCAAAAATTTTGAATATCCCCGTTCTTGTTACAGAACAGTATCCGAAAGGTTTAGGGCAGACTGTAGAACAGTTAAAAAATGTGCTCGCGGCTGATACATGTTTCGTCGAAAAAACAGGTTTTTCAGCGTTATTGACACCTGAATTCAAGGATAAACTCGTTGCCTCAGGCAAAAAACAGGTTGTAATCTGCGGAATTGAGGGGCATATTTGTGTTTACCAGACAATATGTGACTTGCTGGCGAAGGGTTATGAGGTTTATTTTGTGAAAGATTGTTCCGCAAGCAGAAATAAGTATGAATTTAAAACAGGTGTTGATTTAATCAGGCAATGCGGGGCAAAGGTTACGTGTTTAGAGATAGTTTTGTTTGAATGGCTAAAAACCTCCAAACATCCTGATTTTAAATTGGTTCAGGCGTTAATAAAATAATTTGTCAAAATTCTTGAAAAATGATATAATTATTGCAGCAAATTTGAAAAGGAGAAATAATAGATATGGCTAGTTGGAATAACGGGGGGGGGCGACTCTCCTAAGTGGGCAGGGCAAGGGTTTGGGCGGTCTACGTTGGAAAAAGATACTAAGATACTATGATACTAAGGCAGTAAGAAGTAACTGTCGGCATGGTAAATCCGACTTACAATATGTCATCCTGAACTGCCAAAGGCAGGACAACACTTTAAACATTGGTGGGAGTCACCCTGTCATCCTGAACTTGTTTCAGGATCTCAATAAAAAAATACAGAGATTCTTCGCAGGTGCTCAGAATGACAAAAATACTTTCTTAGTGCCGTACTGCCTTAGTAACTTAGTATCTTCTAAAAAAGCCGCCTTTACCTTAGGAGAGGTTCTTATAACCGTAGCCATCATCGGTATTGTGGCAGCAATGACAATACCGACATTAATAAGCAATTATCAGGAAAAAGCAACTGTAACGAGGTTAAAAGAAACGTATAGTATGCTGTCTCAAGCATATCAGTTTGCGGTAAATGATTATGGCAATACTGCGTCGTGGAAGTTCGGTATTGATATGTACGACCCAAATGCACATATTGCAATGGCAAATTATTTTAAGCCTTATCTTAAATTAAGTGCTGATTGTGTGGGTAAGTCACAGGAATATGTAAAAGAACATTGTGCTGCAGTGCCTTCTATGAGTCTGGAAAAGAATGCTACAGCAATGCGATTAAATAACGGTGCTACTCTTTATTTTCGTATATGGAGTCCGAATTGTGACTCACATTATGCGGCAATAAAAGAGGCAACTACATGCGGTCAGATTATTGTACAGACAAACCCTATGAAAAGTAATGAAAACGGTAAAGATACTTTTTGGTTTTATCTTACAACAAAAGGAATTATTCCCGTAGGAATGGACGGAAGTTATTTAGAATTTGAACGCGCATGTAATCCCGAAATTGTTAACCCTTATCCTTCATTCTCTTATAATAACAATATGTATGCCTGTTCAGCCTGGGTAATATACAATGGTAATATGGACTACTGGAAATGTCCCGGTGAATTGTCATGGAATGGAAAACACTCATGTGATGATTAAATAACGGATTTTATATCACTTTGTATTTGTTTTTTCAATTCGTTAACGGAGTTGAATTTTTGTTCTTTGCGCAGCATTCTTAAAAATTCAACTTTGATTGTTTTACCGTAAATATCTTTGTCAAAGTCTAAAATATGTGTTTCTAAAACAGCCTTTTTCGTGCTGCTCACGGTCGGACGGATGCCGAAGTTTGTTATGCCTTTGCCGTATGTAGTTTGAACTTCATAAACCCCGAACGGTATATCCACAATTTCTACCGGATAAATCAGGTTTGCTGTTCGAAAACCAAGTTTTCTCCCGAGTTTTTGACCTTCTATAACTTTACCTGAAATCGAAAAATTTTTCCCTAACATTTCATTTGCTTTTGCAATTTCGCCTTTGTTAAGGTAATTTCTTATGGCAGTACTGCTTATTATTTCATTGTTGATTTTTTGCGGAGGAATTTCAAAGTATTTAAATCTGTCCTGATGTTGTCTTAAAAATTCCGCATCGCCTGATTTGCGGGCGCCGAAATGATGGTTAAATCCTGTGGATATAGCAGCAGGTGAAAAATATTTTATAAGTATGTTTTTCAAATATTCTTCCGCGGATAATCCCGCAAGTGTTTCGTTAAAATCCAATTCATATAAAAAATCAACTCCGAGTTTCGCAATTTCTTCTTCTCGTTGTTTTCGGGATAGAATATATTTTGGACATACTCCGTAAAAATAACAGCACGGATGATCTTTAAAGGTTATCACAGCGGATTTTTTGCCGTTATTTTGTGCATAATCAACTGCGGATTTTATAACTTTTTGATGTCCTAAATGTACTCCGTCAAAGTATCCGAGAGCAAGTGCCAAATTTTTATTTTCGGTTAATTCATAAAATACCTGCATAAATTCATTATAATACAAATAAAGTTTTACAAAGTTGTTACATTAGGTTCAAAAAAAATTTTTACAGGATATACTAAGGGATATATTATAAAGGAGTCTAAAATGTTAACAGTACAATCAGTAAATTTGGGAGGAAACAGTCATCCTGCATTCAGGTGTCGTTTACCACGGAATTTTTCCGCAATGATGGATTACATTTATAAGAAAACGCCTGTGGACATGTTCGAATCACCTAATTTGATGCGAGTTGAAACAAAACTTGATGACGGACGTGAAATTTCAGGCATAGTTACGTTTGCAAACGGTAAATTTAAAGGTTTGACGATGGACGACGGGTTTGAAAATTTGCAGCAAGAGTTCATGCGAACCGCGCTTAAGCGTTACAATAAAAAAATGGCAAATACAAAATTGCAGCGCAAATTCGGTTATATTGCATAAAAAAAGAGCCTTTAGGCTCTTTTTTTATTTATGTAATTGAACGGTACTTTTTAAATGCAGTTCTCTTAATTGCTGCAGAGATGCTTCACCCGGTGCATCGCTCATAAGATCTTTTGCCCCTGAATTTTTCGGGAAAGCAATTACATCGCGGATGGAATCCGTTCTCGCAAGAAGTGCAACAAGTCTGTCCAAACCTATTGCAAGTCCGGCATGCGGCGGTGTACCGTATTGAAGCGCATTAACCATAAATCCGAATTTTTCTTTGGCTTCGTCCTCAGTCAGACCTAATGCTTTGAATATAGCTTTTTGAACTTCGGATGAGTGAATTCTCACGCTGCCTCCGCCGAGTTCTGTTCCGTTGTAAACTATATCATAGGCAATTGACTTAACATTTCCTAAGTCGCCGCTGTTTAATTTATCCAAATCCTCAATACAAGGAGATGTGAACGGGTGGTGCATTGCCATATAACGGTTTTCTTCGTCGCTCCATTCAAACATCGGGAAATCAACAACCCAGAGTAAATTGTGTTTGCTTTCGTCAATCAGGTTAAGAGATTTACCGAAATGTAATCTTAATCTGCCCATAATATCGTAAACAAGTTTCGGCTTGTCAGCGACAAAGAAGATAATATCGCCTGCCTCAGCGCCCGCTCTGGTTTGAATTTGTTTTGCCTGTTCTTCGGTTACAAATTTCAAGACAGGAGATTTTGCGGAGCCGTCTTCAAGGTAAATAATATTTGCCAGTGCTTTAGCACCGAATGATACGGCAAGTTTTGTAATGTCGTCAATATCTTTTCTTGAGAATTTCGCACCGCCGGGAATTCTTATACCGCGGACTATACCGCCGTTAAGCAGGGTGTTTTTAACAATATCAAAGTTTGATTCAAGAATTATATCGCCTATGTCAAATAATTCCAAACCGAAACGGGTATCCGGTTTGTCGGAACCGAATCTGTCCATGGCTTCCTGCCATGAAATCTGGATAAACGGAGGTTTAATCTCAACTCCTGCTGCCTTAAACGCGTCAACAAGAAGTCCTTCAACAACTCTTATAACATCCGGCTGTTCGACAAAAGACATTTCAAGGTCGATTTGAGTGAATTCAGGCTGTCTGTCGGCACGAAGGTCTTCATCACGGAAACATTTTGCTATCTGATAATATCTTTCAATACCGCCGACCATCAATAATTGTTTGAAAATTTGCGGTGATTGCGGAAGCGCATAGAATTTACCTTCCTGAACTCTTGAAGGAACAAGATAATCTCTTGCACCTTCGGGAGTTGTTTTAATTAAGATAGGTGTTTCGACTTCCAAAAAGTCCAGATTGTTGAGATAGTTTCTGACTGCCTGAACTATATTGTGGCGCAAAACCAGCTTGGATTTCATTGAATCCCGTCTGATATCGAGATATCTGTATTTTAGGCGGACATCTTCGGAAACATTTTCATCATCAAGAACAAAAGGCAATGTTTTAGCTTCTGAAAGTATTTCAACTGATTCCGGATACATTTCAACCTGACCTGTCGGGTATTTTTCGTTATAAGTTTCCTCGGGACGTTTGGTTACTTTGCCTTTAACGGTTATAACGTATTCGCTTCTGACTTTTTCAAAAACTTTGTGAACATCGGGGTTAATCTGCGGGTTTGCAACCAGCTGGAAAAATCCTGAACGGTCGCGTAATTCAATAAATAAAATTCCGCCAAGGTCACGAATTGTTGAAACCCAGCCGGATAAAGTAATTTCTTCGCCAATATTATTGAGGTTAAGCTCCCCGCAATTGTGGTCTTTCATTCTTGTTTTAATCATTATAATACCTCTTCTAGTAAATCTCTACCTCAAATTCTATCAAAAACATAAAAAAAACACCAGATTTAATTAAAAGTTATTAAGATACTGTCGGCTACTCTTTTACATAAAAACTATTATGGGTATGTATCAGCATTTTCTTTCTCTTTTCCCTCCATTTTTTTAATACTCAATTAAAAAAACGGAGTCCTTGAAGAAAAGAGAAAGAAAACGCTGGCAAAAGAAAGAGAAACACGCTGTTTATTTGCAATCCTTTGGATTGCTCAAGCCCTGACGGGCGCACATACGTGCCGTTGCAGTATTTTATCCCTCTCCCCCTTGGGGAGAGGGTGTCCGAAGGACGGGAGAGGGGCTAAAATACTGCAATCTTTTACCGCGCCTTTTTACTCGCTCGCATTAAACGGCATTACGGCGGCGGAGTTCTCCGCCGACCTTCAGCCTCTGCTCGCTTCCGCTATAATCACGGCGCGGAGCTGCTACGCAGCACAAATACCGCGATAGCGGAGTGAACAATAACTGTAGCCGAAACAAACTTCATAGGCGTGTATTGTCCGAGCGGTAAAGTATAAAGAGACCCTGAAACAAGTTCAGGGTGACATGAGCGAGTTTACACGCCTTTATGTTGAGGTGTACAAGTTATTAGTGAACGCAGCGTGCGGTGGTTTTGCGTCGCTTTTGCCACCAAAAGCGACCGCCGTGCGCGTAGCACCCGCCGGAGGCTATAAAATAATAAATAAAAATAACTTCCGATAATAGTTTTTATGTAAAGAGGTACTTTTATGTAAAAAATTCCTCGCATTGGCGAGGAATCTTTTTTACTTAGCTGCTGTGCCTTTGAACATTTCTTTGATGCCGTCAACGGATGAGAGAATTCCGGTTGCTTCATAAGGCATATAGACGATTTTGTTGTTTTCGCCGCTTGTGATTGTCTGCATTGTTTCCAGATACTTCATAGCAACCAGATATTGATCAGGTTTGCCTTTATCTGCAAGTGCTGCAATAATTCTGCTGATAGCTTCTTTTTCGGCATCTGCTTCAATTACACGTGCCTGTGCAATACCTTCGGCTTTCAGGATAGCTGCCTGCTTTTCGCCTTCTGCCTGATTAATTGCGGCTTCTTTTTGACCCTCGGCTTTAAGAATTGCGGATTTTTTCTGACCTTCGGCTTCCAAAATAGCTGCACGGCGGTCGCGTTCGGCTTTCATTTGTTTTTCCATTGCGGATTGAATATCAGACGGCGGAATAATATCTTGCAGCTCAACGCGGTTAACCTTTACGCCCCATTTGTTCGTAGCTTCGTCAAGGATTGCGCGCAGTTCGTTGTTAATTTTGTCGCGCGATACAAGAGTTTCATCCAAATCCAGCTGCCCGACAAGGTTTCTCAATGTGGTCTGAGTTAATTTTTCTATCGCATCAGGAAGATTTTGGATTTCGTAAACAGCGCTTTTCGGGTCAATAATCTGGAAATACAAAAGTGCGTTAATGCTTATTGATACGTTATCTTTGGTAATTACGGTTTGTCTCGGAAAATCATAAACGGATTCTCTTAAGTCGATTTTGGAACGTTCTTTTATGTAAGAATAAGTTGTTCCGTCAAGCCCTCTTTGGGTAACTTTCCAGGCAATTCCTCTCGGAGCTTCCAAAATCGGGATTATGTAATTCAAACCGGATTCAAGCGTCCTGTCGTATTTGCCTAATCTTTCAACAATAACAACCTCTGCCTGTTGAACGATTACAACGCCTTTTGCAACAAAAATTGCTGCGGCAATAATTAAAATCAATAAAAATAAGCTCATTTTATTCCCTTTCTTTAACGTACATAACTAAACTTTCATTTCTTTCAATGATGACTTCGCTGCCCTGCGGAATTTCGTGGTCAGAGCGTGCTTCCCAGCGTTCGTCATAAATTGATATAACACCGCTGTTAGGTGTAACTGTTTCAATAACCTTTGCGGTTTTGCCGATGTATTTTGCCGCAAGTCCTGTTTCCTGACTTTTGTGGGTTTGTTTGACAAGCAAAGGTCTTAAAAATATTAAAGAAATCATTGAAACCGCAACAAAAATAATTGTCAGCGCGTACCAGTTGAAAATATAAATTGCACAAATTGCCGTGACAAAAGCACCTACCGCAAAGTTAAGAAAAAACATTGTAGGAACCGTCATTTCCAAAATTAAAAACAAAAGACCGAGTCCTGCTAAAATCTGCCATGCGCCCATATAATTCTCCTTTTGGGTTAATTCTAACATTATTCGGTACATTGGTCAATACTATAGCATGAGTAAAATATTCTCGGGCAAGCACAGGAATATACGTAATCCTTTATATCCGCGGAAATGAATAATTAATCTCCAATACAAACCATCATATGGTTGTTGTTGCTACGGCTAGAAGCATACCAACCGGTATTATCACTAGCAAAGTTGCGGCGATATGCGTTATATTCGTCACTTTCTTCACCAGACCAAAGATATAAAGAGGATGCATACCCTTGAAGGGTACTGAAACCAAGTTCTGAGAGTTTGCCATAGTCAAGTGTTAAATAGTCTACGTTATCTTTTGCGCCGATACCAGATGTGTTATAAACATAATCAGCAATCTCAGCTATCTGCGACATTGTAGGCATTTTGCTTGTACCTCCACATTTTTTAACTCCTCCTGCCCAGAAATCATTATCATAATAACAATTTTTAATATTAAGATCTTTCTTCAAGGTTTCGCATTCCGCTTTACTGATAGACTCAGGATAAAAAGGTGCTGTATAACAAGTACCGTTAATTTCGAATGCACAGTTTTTTCCGTCAAGCGATTCTACGTTAATAGAGCGTAAATCTTTTTGTTGAGTATTAGGCTTTTTAAAGCCGTCCGTATCATAAAGAATAGCTAAACAGCTTGTACCTGTAAATTGGTTAGTATAAGGATTTTCTTTACATTCGGGATTGTACGCAATTAAGCCTGTAGTGCCATTTGCAAATTGTACCCCAATGAGCTCAGTATCCCAATCATCTTGTCCAAAATTAGAGGCATTTTTAATTGTTGTCATGTCGACTTCTTCTTCGTCAGCACCCCAGTATACTTTATCTTCAAAACAGGACATGATGTCATCATTTTGACAAACTTTATTAATCTTAAAGTATTTACCTAAAGCTCCGACAAAATCCGCAGTAGATTTATAGCCTGCCAAAACCTGCTGGGTGTTCATTTGCTTGAGTGCTTCTTCTAACTTTCTTTGGAAAACGTAGGAAGCCGTGTCCCAGGATTTTCTTTGATAATCAGCAACGATAGTGGGAATAGTAATAGCCGCCACAACACCGATAATAGCTAAGGTAATCAAAACTTCCGCCAATGTAAATGCAGGTATTGGAAACTTATTTTTGAGATTATAGCAGAACCGGAGGTGAGAGTAGAAGCGAATCAGGGGCGAAGGATGCACACGGCGGTGTAGAGCCGGCGGAGCAATCCGTAGTCCTGTTGAACGCGAGCGAGCAAGACAGCGTCGTCGGGAAAATAATTTTCTAATCCCTGAAAACCCTGAATCTTGGAATTTGTCGGCGACTATATGAATCGCTTTTGGAGTGCTTGCTTTCATAAATTTATCCTTCTGCTTTTTTATTTAATATTATTATACATATTTTGTCAAGTTTAGGCTTTCAGTTTGTAGTAGAATATATTTATGATTACATTAGATAGTGTTACATTAAAATCGTGGCTTGAGGAAAATTCCGCATATCTCAACGGTGCAAGAATTCAAAAAATTCAGCAGCCGACCAGACGCGAGTTTGTATTTACTTTGCGAAACAGCGGCGAAACACGAAAACTTTACATAAATATAGACCCGCAATTTTTTCATATTTGTTTTATGACTCAGGCAAATGAAGAAAAACGCCTGATTAAAATTCCTAAAAAGCCGCCGATGTTTTGCATGTTGCTCCGTAAATATCTTGAAAATTCGCGGATTTCAAAGGTTAATCAGCCGGAATTCGAGCGGATTTTGGAATTTTATATTGAAACTTACAACGAGTTATCCGAAAAAATTTATCTTTGTCTTGCAATTGAACTTATGGGAAAACATTCAAATGTGATTTTGTATAACCATGATACAAATGTTATTATAGGATGTGCCCATAATGTCGGCGCCGAAAAAAGCCGCGAACGCGAAATGGCAGGCGGGCTTCCGTATGTGTATCCGCCAAGGCAAAACAATTTCTGGTATTCTTGTGAAAATTCTCTTTCAAATTTGTCAGGCAGCGTAAATATTAATATTGACAACTATTTTACAGAGGCGATTTATACAGATAAGTTTAAAAAGCTTTGTGAAAAATATAAACTGCTTGTTCAAAGACGCCTTAAAAAGGTTAAAAATTCATTGAATAAGGTGGAAAAACAAAGCGTTTCAAAGGAAAAAGCCGAAAAATACAGGCTTTACGGCGATTTGATTATGGCAAATCTCTATAATAATCAGAATTTTGTCCCTGTGATTACAGTTTTTGATTATGAAAACAATAAAAATATTTCAATAGAGCTGGATGAAACGAAAACTCTTAAAGATAACGCGAATAATTTTTACAGACTTTATAATAAAGCAAAGGTTTCCAACCAAAAACTGGCGGAATTTTCCGAGGAATTAACAGCTGAAAAAGTTTATCTGGAACAGCTTTTGTATTCTGTTGAAAATGCTGAAAATATTGAAGATTTACTGGAAATTTCTTCTGAAATTGAGCCTGAAAAAACAGTTAAACCTGACAAAAAGTCTGCGATTATGCCAAAAGAAATTAAAACGGACGATTATACAATTTTTATCGGCAAAAATAATAAGCAAAATGATTACATTGTTTCAAAATTGGAAAAAGATGATGATTTATGGTTTCATACGCGTGATTGCGCGGGATCTCATGTGCTTTTGCGCAGCCAAAATGTGACGGATAAATTGATTTTAGAATGTGCAAAGCTTGCAAAAGAAAATTCAAGCGGTGCAAAGTCTTCTAAAATAGGCGTAATCTATACAAAAGCCAAATATCTTAAAAAGCCGCCAAAAGCTAACTTGGGTTATGTTACGTATTCTCATGAAAAAGAAATTGTAATAGATTAGTGGTATAATTTTATTATGAAAGTTATTGCGCTTGTGGATTGTGATTCATTTTTTGTATCCTGCGAACAGAAGGTCAATCCGGAGTTGAAAGGAAAACCCGTTTGTGTGCTTTCAAATAAAGACGGGTGTGTAATTTCGCGTTCAAAAGAGGCAAAGAAAATGGGTGTCAGAATGGGACAGCCGTATTTTCTCGCAAAAGATGAATTCCCCGACGCGGTTTACGTATCCTGTCATCACGATTTGTATGGTGAAATTTCGGAGGATGTAATGGCGGTTTTAAGGGAATTCAGCCCGAATGTTCAGGTGTATTCCGTTGATGAGGCATTTGTTGAACTGACCGGATTAAAGAGGCTTTATAAGAAAAATTACCTTGAACTTGCGCAGTTTATAAGAGAACAGATAAAAGAAAAGATTGATATCCCCGTATCAATAGGCGTAAGTTCCACCAAAACGCTTGCAAAACTTGCTTCTGACAAGGCTAAAAAGACGGATACCGGCGTTTATATGATTGCGAATAAGAAAATTATGCCCGAGCTTCAAAATACAAAAATTGAGGAAATCTGGGGAATAGGCAAAAACTTAACTGTTTTGTTTAAAAAAGCCGGAATCCTATCGGCAGCAGATTTAGTCGCAAAAGAGGATGTCTGGCTTGATAAAAAAGTTGGTATCAGAGCTTTAGAGATGAAGCACGAGTTGTTGGGAGAAGTTGTGTCACCTGTTGTGAACGAAGAAAAACTCCCGAAATCAATCCAAAAAACAAGCGCGTTTGGAATTTTTACGTCTGATTTGGATTTTATTAAAAATCAGTTGAACTATCATATACATTCGGCATGCCGCAAGTTACGAAAAATCGACTGCAAAGCTCAAACTATCGGTGTTATGCTGAGAACAAAAGATTTTAGGGTTGTTTATGATAAAAAAATGCTCTCTGCACCGACGTCATTTGAGATGGAAATTTCTGATATAGCTTTTGAATTACTGCAAAAGATTTATTCGCCGTCTGTTGTTTACCGCAGTACGGGCATAATTCTTGATAATTTGCGCTGTAACACTGAAGAACAGCTGTTTTTATTCTCTGATGATGTCTTGGATTCCAAAAAAGAAAAGCTGTCAAAATGTTTTGATAAACTGGAGGCAAAATTCGGCAAAGATATTGTGCAAATTGGTTTTGTAAAAGAAAAATAAAAAAGAGCCTAATTTTGAGGCTCTTTTTATTTTATTTTATTTTATTTCTTCTGTTATTCAAGAATCCAGCCGTTTGTCAAATCGACCTGAACAGGTTTTAAAAGCTTCAGATTAACCGTTCCTTGAGCCGGAACTTCCAATTTTTCGCCTTTAAAACAGAATCTTACAAATTTCATAAACCAGTTGCGGTCTTTTTTGATATTAGCAACTGCGTTGAATTTTGTTGTCTGGTCGTTATTTGTTGTGATAAGTGAATTGTCCAGAACAAGTACACCGTTTCTTACAAACCATCTTCCCGGTCTGACATCAATCAATTGACCTTTAAGGGTTGCGCCTTTATTTACAAGGATGAATTTTTCTTTTGTTACGTAATTTTGAGCTGCAACTCCGGCAAATAAATCGCCGGGCTCAGATGTTTGTGAACTTATGTATTTTGTTAATTCAACGGGAACAATTGAACCTGCAGGAATTGTACCGATACTTCCTTGAACTGTTGCATTTTCAATTACAAATCCGTCGCCTGTTTTCTTTCTCATTGCTTCTGCAAGTTTTGCATTCGGATTTAATTTTGCCTGCTCCATCATTTTGAATAATATTGCGGCAACTTCCGCACGTGTTGCAGGACGTTCTGCTTCGACTTTTGCCTTATCAGCACTCGGCATAATTACCATCATGCCCAAAATTTCCGCCTTGCCTGCAGGAATTAAGAACCATTCAGGAATTGCATGTGTGTCAATGTATACTTTTTCAAGAACTTCTTTAGCTTTTTGTTCGCTAATCTGTTCTGTTGTAAGTGCATTGACTGCTACTGACAAAGATTCGGCTCTCGAAACACTGTCGTCGGGTCTGAAAAGATCGCCCTCTTTCGGAACTGATACAAGATCAAAATAAATTGCCTTTTGTATTGCGTCATACGCCCAGTATTCAGTAGTTATGTCTGAAAAATTAACCGGCTGAACTACTTTGGTATTTTGTTGCCCCAGTGCTTTTATTGCCATTGAGGCAAATTCCGCACGTGTTACATTATCGTCAGGTTTAAATGTTCCGTCAGGATAACCTACGATTACACCTTGCTCGGACAGTTCCTTAATCTGCGGTGCTGCCCAGTAATTGTCTGCTACATCAGGAAATGCATTCGCTGCAGTAATTGAGAATGCAACCGCAATTACGGATAATAACCCTTTGAATGTTTTTTTCATATAATTTACTCCTATATAACCCTGTGACATTATTTATAATACAGTTAATCGTACTATCTTTCAATTGATTGTAAACATTAGTTAATATTTCAGCTGAACGGCTAAAGTTTTTGTTTGAAAATTCCGATATACTATTTGAAAGGATGCCTTTATGGAATTTAATGTTAATAATATCGGTAAAATGATTGGTACGGGTGAAGTGTCTAAAACACAAAGTGTAAAAGGCAATGAAACCATAAACAGTGTGTTCGTAAATGGCGACCGCAATAAATATGTCCCGAATACTCCGTTTTCCGGTGAAGAACAGCATATTCTCGGTATTTTTGCATCCGTTCAGGATAATATTTTAATTGAAGAATAATATTTCTTAATATTTTTGTTGCGCACTTATCTTTCATGTTATATTTAAGTGTTATTTTTAGACGAAAGAGGTGCAACTATGAGAATCGGTATTTTAGGTTACGGAAATTTAGGCAGAGGAGTAGAAGCTGCAGTCAGACAAAATCCTGATATGGAACTTGTTGCCGTATTTACACGCAGAAATCCGGATAGCGTGAAAATTCAAACAGCTTCAGCAAAAGTTTTGAGTGTTGATGAGATTGAAAACTGGAAAGACAAAATTGATGTTTTAATCCTTTGCGGCGGCAGTGCTACGGATTTGCCGGAACAAACTCCGAAATATGCAAAGATGTTCAATTGTATTGACAGTTTTGACACTCACGCAAATATCCCAGTACACTTTGAAAATGTTGATAAATCCGCAAAAGAAAGCGGTAAAGTGGCAATTATTTCCGTGGGCTGGGATCCGGGTTTATTCTCATTGAACAGAATGTATGCAAACGCAATTTTACCCGAAGGTAATGATTACACATTCTGGGGCAGAGGAGTAAGTCAGGGTCATTCTGATGCGATTAGACGTGTTAAGGGCGTTAAAGACGGCAAACAATATACAGTTCCGGTTGAAAAGGCTATTCAATCCGTTAAAAACGGCGAAAACCCCGTTCTTTCTACCCGCGAAAAACACACCAGAGAGTGTTTTGTTGTATTGGAGGAAGGTGCTGACCCGAAACAGGTTGAACATGATATAGTTACAATGCCGAATTACTTTTCTGATTACGATACAACCGTTCATTTTATCTCTGATGAAGAATTCAAGAAAAAACACAGCGGAATTCCTCATGGCGGTTTTGTCTTGCGCTCCGGTGTGACAGGATTTAATAAAGATGAAAAACATATTATTGAATACAGTTTGAAGCTTGATTCAAATCCCGGATTTACCTCAAGTGTTCTGGTTGCTTATGCAAGAGCCGCATTTAGAATGTATAAAGAAGGGCAAGCAGGCTGCAAAACCGTTTTTGATATTCCGCCGGCTTACTTAAGCCCCAAATCTGCGGAAGAATTAAGAAAAACTATGTTATAATAAAAAAGGTATTCCGAAAGGAATACCTTTTTTGAATTTTTCTTTTAAGATTTTGTGAGTGAAAGGGAAAATTATGGAATGGATTATTTTATTAATTGCAGGATTGTTTGAGATAAGCTGGGCAATAGGTTTAAAGCTGTCGCATGGTTTTACTCAACCTGTTGCAACTGTTATTACAATAATTTGTATGGTTGCAAGTTTTTATTTTCTTGCACTTGCTCTTAAAAGTCTGCCGCTCGGCACGGCTTATGCCATTTGGACAGGAATAGGCACACTCGGAACTGTGATTCTGGGAATAATTTTATTTAAAGAACCCGTAACCGCATTAAGGCTTTTGTGTATCAGTTTGATTGTGTGCGGGATTACAGGTTTAAAGTTGATTACGCATTAGGGCAACATTTATACAAAATATAAAGTTGATTAGTTTATAATTGAATGGTAAACTATTTATATGGATACGTTTACTACATATGACAAATATTTAGATTCTTTTCGGAATACCTTAACTTATGCCCATGCTTTTTATAGCGGTATAATAATTACGGTGCTTTTTCTGCCCGTAGTGTTTTGTCTTTTGAATAATCTTCCGTTTATCCATATATTGGCGGGTATTCCATGGTTTATTACTTTAGCAGTTTCTTGTGTGGTACTATTTTTTACCATGTTATATGATTTGACCAATAATCAAGTACCTGTTGTTAAGAAGAAAAAATTAACGGATATAATAAAAATAATTTTTGAAGTAATTTCAATAATTTTTTATATCTTTAATATTTTTATTATATATTGGATATTTTCGCAGGTGAATGATTTTTTTAGACTGGTGACATATATTATTTTAATAATATATTTATTACTTTTCGTATCACTTTGTATAAAAATAATTATAAAAATAAAATAATCATAATTTATCTTGCTCGCGTTTAACGGCATTCCGCGTTTTGCTAATTTCAACACAACCGCAAAAGCGCTCCAGCCTTAGCTCGCTCGCGCTCGAACCACAAAAAAGTGTTTCTTATCATTCCCCGTTAAAATAAAATAAGGATAGAAAGAATCTATCCTTATTTTATTTGGGCAGGGGTGGATTCGAACCACCGTAGTCTCGCGACGGCAGATTTACAGTCTGCTCCCTTTAGCCACTCGGGCACCTACCCGTATTTAGTTGTCATTTGCTCAGAGGTTTTTAAATCTGCCCTTGACGAGACTTGAACTCGTGACCTCTCCCTTACCAAGGGAGTGCTCTACCTCTGAGCCACAAGGGCTTGTTAGGCAAATAGCCGGCAATAGGAATCGAACCTACAACCTACGGTTTACAAAACCGTTGCTCTACCGTTGAGCTATGCCGGCGTCACATGTCTTATTCTATTAAGAACATAATCTTATGTCAAGAGTTTTTTCTCTGTATTCCAAGCCTTATTCTAAGGTGATAACGGGATTTGTCTTTTATTATATATTCCATTAAATCCTTATATATTGTATTTTGTAATGTCGTTTGTCTGTTTGTTATCCATCCGTATGAAAGTTGTTTTGTGTCACCATAGAAATCCTCAGGATTCATAAATTCAAATTTTGTGTTGTTGTCATATATACGTGTGTTATCACCGTTTATTATATTCAGTTGATTTATTGTCTTAAGGTTCAGTCCTGCGGTAAAGTTATCTTTGAATATATATATGTGGTCGTTATTGTTTTTATAAAGTTTTATATTGTAAATTCCTGCTGCTTCCAGAACTTTGTTTAAGTAGGTTATGTGTATGCCTAATTTTTTATTGTCAGGCATTTTTGCAAACATTAATTTTTCTATATAATGATTTGTGTCGGAATATTTATTTTTGATAATGTTTTGTAATGCGGAAATGTTTGTTTTGGCGTGGGATATATCTCTTTGGTATTCAAACAGCGGTTTTAATTCGCCGTATTGTATTTCAGGATCGTTAATCATTCCGTTTAATATGCTTTCCATGTTTTGTATATGTCCGGAAACTTCTTTATTTTTTTCAAGTTCGTCGTAAAAACTTTTTGTTTCCGTAATTTTATAAAGAATTTCATTTGCCGTGTAATAGTCATTAATAAGCGCAATTGTCGTGCTTTTTATGATGTTGTATGAATTCGTTTTAATTTGTTCGGCAGAATCTTTCGGCAGAACAGGCGTTAAAATATCTGCGCATTGCAAAAGACGTTTGACTGCTTTTAACGGATTCTCGGATAATTGGCTGTTCCCGTACGATAATAATTTGAAATGGTGAAAATAATTTGTCAGAATAAGGTTAAAGTATTCATCATCGTCAAGGTTATTTGTAATATTTTTTGCATAGTTAAATGAACTTATGTTTGTATAAATATTTGGTACAAAATGCCTGAATTCAATTTGATACGGGCGTTGACCGTTAGCTGTGCAGGTGATTAAAGCTATATGGCGAGTTTTACCGTTTTGGGTGTCGGTTATATCAATGTAATAATCTATATTGGCAGTTAATTCTCTCAGTATTTTCCGGTATTCCGGATAGTATGAAATATCTTTGTTGTATATCCTCATCACATTATAATTCGGAAGAATAATTTCATCAGGTTTGAGCAAAAATACGGTATTTTGAAGTTTCATACTGTAGGGAGTTCCCTTTAATGCTTTTTGTATTGAAGCTGCCATTAAGCCGGCGTCCGATGCTTTTTGTAACGGCGGCTTTTCAATATAGAAGCCTTCGCCGGAACTTTTAGCAATGCTGTATATATTTGCCTGATAAAAATAAATGTTTTTTAGAATTTTATTTGCAAGTTCTTGCGAATTTGAACCGTTATATTCGTATTTCCCTAAGTATACACCTGCGCTGTAGTCATAGTCGCTTGAGGTAATATTATTTTTTAAAAAGCCCGAGCCAAAGCCGTTTGTGTATACGATTTTTGCATCAGGACAGTTTGTACGTAAATTCTTTGCTGCTTCAAATAATACCTTGTTAATTTTGTTTGAAACTTTAGAAATATACGGATAAGTACTTGTATTTGTTTCGGGGCTTATATATAAGGTTATATAATTATTGTTTTTTATAAATAATACACCGTAAATAACGCATAAACAAATTAAAATCGTTAAAAGTATCGGTTTTAGATTTTTAATCTTTTTAAATCTTTTCATAGCCTCTCCTTAAATATTATTCTAAAATATTTTGACTAAAAAGTCTTGTTTGTAAATTTTATTAAAAAAGTAATCAAGACGAGGCTGTATTCTCGCGTTTAACGGCATTTCGCGTTTTGCTAATTTCAATACAACCGCAAAAGCGCTTCAGTCCCAGCTCGCTCGTGCGAAACTGCGCAATTGGCGAGATTCTGCCATTATCTCTGTCCATAAAAAAGCCCCACCTATGGTGGAGCTTTTTTATGGAGCGGGAGACGAGGCTCGAACTCGCGACATCTTCCTTGGCAAGGAAGCATTCTACCACTGAATTACCCCCGCATTTTTTTGCCGTATTTTTATTATACATGAGCAATTTTTTTTTGCAAGTGTTTTTTTTATGCTGCCGCCGTTTCTTCCGTATTGTTGTCCAATGACTTTATGTTTACTGCAATTCTGTCCTTAAATCTGTGTTCAATTTCATTTACCAGATCATTGCAAGAATCTACCCAGAACATTGATGCAGTAAGAATTTTGACCTCGCCAAGTTCATCCCTTAATTTTAACATTACAGGGTCTGAACCTGCATATTTGCATAAAATTTGTTTTAATAATACAAGCTCCTCATATTTTAACTCGTCTTTTAATACTATTGTGAAAATATTTGAGTTATCAACAGGCTTAACACTGTCAATTATGACGGACGGGGCTTCTTCTTCGTTGCGTCTGTTTACTTTGCCTGAAATTATTACCCTTTGTTCAGGCTCTAAAAATGTACCGAATTCCGCAATTTTTCCGTTAAAGCATATTGTTTCAATTTTTCCGGACAAATCCTCAACCGTTACAAATCTGATGAATTTTGTCGGATCTTTTTTCGTCGGAATTTGCCTTGTTGTTGTTATTAGACCGCAAATGGTTACCACTTTGTCATTCGGCAATTCCGGTATCTCTGAAATTTTATGCGTCATTAAAAACGGTAATTTGTCCCGAATTGTTGAAAGCGGGTGGCTGGTTACGTAAAATCCCAGAAATTCTTTTTCGAAAATTTGCAGCTGGCGCTGGTCAAATTCTTCATCACTTCCCGCAAGCTGGAATTGTGTACCCGAAAAATCTTCGTTATCCTCTAATCCCGCAAAAAGGCTTACCTGTCCCAGCTCTTTTGCCTGTGCTTCTTTATTCGCCGTTGCAACTATGTATTCCATATTCTCAAGAAGCTGTTTTCGGCTTTTTTCTATATTTGAAAATGCTCCGGATTTTATCAAGCCTTCAAGCACGCGTTTATTGGTACATTTGGGATCAACTCTTTTGCAAAAATCATAAATCGATTTAAATTCGCCGTTTTCTTCCCGTTCTTTTATAATGCTTTCTACAACAATATCGCCGACCTGTTTTATGGAAGCAAGTCCAAATCTTATGTTATCTCCGTCTGGCGCAAATTCCGCATAGGATTTGTTGATATCCGGCGGCATAACTTTTATGCCGTTTTTCTGGGCTTCTTCTATGTATAATTGTGTTTTGTCCTGATCCCCTGAAACACTTGACAAAAGACATGATAAATATTCTACCTTGTAGTGGCATTTCAGGTATGCCGTCTGATATGCCACAAACGCATAAGCCGCTGAGTGCGATCTGTTAAAGCAGTATGATGCAAATTTTTCAATCTGTTCAAACAATGCTGCCGCATCTTTAGCATTCATCCCGTGCCGTGCGGCACCTTCTATGAATTTGCCTTTCTGCTGCGCCATTTCGTCAAGCTTTTTCTTACCCATCATACGGCGTACCATGTCTGCTTGACCCAATGTATAATCCGCAAGCACCTGAAATACCTGCATAATTTGTTCCTGATATACAATTGTTCCGTAGGTATCTTTTAATACAGGTTCCAATAACGGGTGTGCGTATGTTATTTTTTGTTCACCGTGTTTCCTTTTTACAAAATCTTCAACCATGCCGGATTCCAGAGGTCCGGGTCTGAATAGTGCCACAAGTGCGCCCAAATCTTCAAATACGTCCGGTTTTAAATCTTTTACAAGTCGTTTCATACCGGCGGATTCAAGCTGGAAAACTCCGTCGGTATCCCCTTCTGAAAGCATCTCATAGGTCGGTTTGTCATCCAGAGGAATTTTGTTTATATCAAATTCTATGCCGCGGCGCTTTTTGATTAATTTCATGGTTTTTGAAATCATTGTGAGGTTTCTTAATCCCAAAAAGTCCATTTTTAACAGCCCGAGTTTTTCCAAATCCGCCATCGGATATTCTGTTACGATAATTCCGTCTTTTGAAGGCTGAACAGGCACGATTTCATTTAGCGGTTTGTGTGCGATAATTACACCTGCCGCGTGGGTGCCGACATTGTTTTTTATTCCTTCGATTTTTTGCGCCATATCCACAAGTTTTTTAACTTCCGGATCTTCATCATAAAGTTTTTTAAGCTCCATGCCGGGCTGGAGTGCGTCTTCAATTTTTGCTTTGGGTTCCGACGGGATTAATGAAGAAAGGTAATTGCTTCGTGCAAAAGGTATGTCAAGAACTCTTGCGACACCTTTTAAAGCGGCTTTTGCAGCATAAGTTCCAAAGGTTATAATCTGGCAAACTTTATCTTCGCCGTATTTTTGGGTTACGTAATCTATAACTTCTCCCCTGCGTTCAATACAAAAGTCTATATCAACATCGGGCATGCTGTATCTTTCCGGGTTCAAAAATCTTTCAAACAACAGGTGATGTTCAATCGGATCCAAATCCGTTATTTCAAGTGCATAAGCAACAACAGACCCTGCTGCCGACCCTCTGCCGGGACCAACAGGTATGTCGTGGGTTTTGGCAAAATGGATAAAATCCCATGTGATTAAAAAGTATGCGGAAAATCCCATTTGTTCAATTATTCCGAGTTCATATTTTACACGTTTTTCAATCTCTGGCGGGATTTCTCCGTAACGTTTTTTCAAACCTTCGTGAACTTTTAAGTCAAGATAGCTTTCAACGGTATGTCCTTTCGGCACTTCATAATGCGGAAGCGGGCTTTTGTCGCCTAAAAGTGTCAGGTGGCATTTTTCTGCTATATCAACCGTGTTTTTTATGCATTCATCAAACATTTCGCTGTCCATCCAGCGGAATGCATCTCTCAGTTCGTCAGGAGTTTTTAAGTAGAATTCATTATTAGGAAAGTGAAATCTGTTCGGCTCATCTTTTAGCGCGTTTGTTTGCAGGCACAGCAGTGTATCATGCCAGTCCGCATCTTCTTTTCTTAAATAGTGTGAGTCATTTGTAATGACCATTTTTATATTAAGTTCTTTTGCTATTTTAATTAAGTCTGGATTTGTTCGTTTTTGTTCGTCAAGTCCGTGGTCCTGAAGTTCAATATAATAATCTTCGCCGAATAAATCTTTGTATTTCTGCGCAACGGCTTTTGCGCCTTCGTAATTCTTTTTTAGCAAGTTTTGCAGAACTTCTCCGCCAAGGCAGGCAGATGTGCATATTAGTCCTTCGTGGTATTTTTCAAGAAGTTCAAAATTTATTCTGGGTTTATAGTACATACCCTCGCAGTGTGCGATAGAAACCAGTTTTACAAGGTTCATGTAGCCTGTTTTGTCTTTAGCTATCAAAACAAGGTGGTATAATGGGTTGTGGGACGGATTTTTTTCGTGAATATCGCCGTCGTGTACGTAAAATTCACATCCGATAAGGGCTTTTATTCCTGTTTCTTTCGCAACTCTGTAAAATTCTATTGCAGAATACATAACACCGTGGTCGGTTATTGCAACGGCAGGCATGTTATTTGCTTTTGCAAATTCGCATAATTCTTTTACCCTTATTGCCCCGTCCAACAGTGAATATTCGCTGTGTAAATGCAATGGTACGTATGTCATACATATTATGTTAGCATGCATTAATTTAAAATACTTTTAATGTTAAAAAAAATTGCGGAATTCTATTCGTAATTTTTGAGGGTGTTGTTTATCATATCCATCATTTTATTTTTAAGATAAACAGGTGCCATAATTATGCATTCCGTGTTATAACGTATTAATCTTTTTAAAAGTTGTTCAGTGGGTTCATTTTTGTTAACGATTATTTTTGAACCGTCTTCAAGAATTTCGCTCACGTATTCGGATTCTTTTAAATTATAAGCTTTTGCAAGTCTGCCTTTAATTTTGTAAGTTACGGTAGGTGCGAATTCTTTAGGATTTTCAACATTGCTGGACTGTTCAACGCTCAATATGTTTGGCAGCAGAATGTTTTCAAGCTGGTTATCCTGCAATTTATAGATTTGCAGGTATGCGTTTTTGTTGTCATAAATCATCTGCTTTGCTTTGGCATAAGCGTGTTCAATTTTGCCTTTATCCATATATTTGATTTCAATATTCAGATTATCCTGACAAACTTTTTCACATTTTTCTATTTGACTTCTTAAACCGTCATAATAAAAAGAATAGTCGGAATTGTTTGTGGAATTCATTGTCGCATATAGTTCATTTGTTTTGTCATCAAATCTTGAAATTATCATTTGTAAAAACGATTCCAGATTATTTTTTGTTTTGCCGTTCGGTAGAATTTTCGCAAAATGTTCAAAAAGATTGACTGATTTGACGTCATCCACATCAAAGTTAATCCCGAAAGAGTTATTCAATAATACGAATTTTTTCTTTTCTTTTTTGACTTTAATGCCGAAAACTTTTAATGTGTTTAAATATTTGTTTAAAGTTACATGTTCTTTGTCGTTTTCATCTTCGGTGAAAATTTTCATTACATCATTATAGTTCGCCCTGTCTTCATAAAGCAGTTTATAGAGCGTAAATATTTTTATGCAGCTTTCGTTATATTTTTCTTTAAATTTTTTCTGCAATGTATTCCTCCTTCATCTTTTTCAGAGTTGAATAAATTTCATCTTTAAAAGATTCGGGGTAGAGCACTTTGCAGCTGCTGCCCATTGACAAAATACGCTGTAATGTCAAAAATTTATTATCGGACGTTATTTCAACCATTCGTTTTTCATCATCTTGTGAAATTACTTTTTCGTTTTCTTTGAGCGGCAAATTAGTATCATAAATTTCACAGCCTATAATAAGCGGTTCAATATCCTGCCGGATTGTTTTTACAAGTTTTATAACCGGCGGCTCCATTATTCTTGATACAAGAAAGCTCACTTTTGTATCTTTGTATTGCGGGCTTATGCCTTTTAAGTATACTTTATTGTTTGCAACCGTAAGTTTTTCCGCAAGAACATCAATTTCTTTCGCGCCTGATGCCGGTGAATTATACAAAATAGTTAATTCATCATTTCGTCTGCATGCGTTTATTAATATTTCAAGAATTTTTGGATTAAGTTTTTTCAAAGGCGAAATATTTTCAAGCGTGAGTTTTAAATCAGGATTTGTTATTCCTTGAGAAATTTTTTCAAAAAAATTGGTAACTGACAGCAAATCTTCGACATCTATTGTTTTTGTCAGACTTTTAAATACTTTTATAAGACTTTTTATTTGAGTATCAGTGATTTTTAACTCAAACGGATGTTTAATCAGCCGATATTTTGAGCCTTCGGCTTTTTTGCCTCGTTTGATTTCGCATCCGAGTCTTTCAAGAGAATTGATATATACCCGCAAGGTATCAATTGAAATAGATTCATGGATGAATTCATTTTCAATAAAATATTTTTTGATTTCTTCATATGAATGCGGGGCTTCCATAAGGTACGACAGAAGAAGCATTGACTTGAAACCTGTGAATGACATCAGGTTGTATGTTACTTTTTTGGTTTTCATGAATTCTTTCATATTAATATTTTACTACAAATTTTTTCTTTAGGCATGCTTTTTATTTTATTCGTAATTTTTCATTGTCAATTAAAAAACTCTTAAAATTTTACGTAATTTCATTAAATTTACTTCATTAAGATTTAAGAACTTGAATTTTTACTTATTAATACTGGGGGCATGGTCAATTGTAAAAAAATAATAATTTTTTTTTGCTTGTCAAACTCTTAACTTAGTTTTACATTAGTATCAATAGGAAATGGCTACCGAGCTGAAAAATGAAAAAGAGAAACAGAGGTGATGGCAAAGACAGTATTTATACTGTAAAGATTTAGGGATATTATTTGGGAAAATTTGGTTAGTTGTATTTGAAAAGCTTGTATCTTTACAGGCTTTTTTATATTATTAAGTTATGGAAGAATTAGAGTCTAAAAAGATTATAGCTTTGATGTCAGGGACGTCATGCGATTCTATTGATGCGGGTTTGTGTGAGGTCATGCCGGATTTGTCATGCCGGTTGATATCAGGTATAAATTATAAATATCCGGAGCATATCAGGGCTAAAATTTTTCAGCTTTTTTCGGGTTATGCTTCTGTAAAAGATATTTGTCAGATGAATTTTGCAATAGGCAAATGCTTCGCTGATGCGTGTAAAGTTTTGATATCCGAATTTGGCAAGCCTGATTTTATTTCAAGTCACGGGCAGACAATTTATCATTATCCTTTTAATGAAAAATTGGATGATATATCTTTGAAAAGTACTTTGCAAATCGGTGACAGCTCGGTTATTTCATACGAAACCGGCTGCCCTGTGATTTCAAATTTCAGAGAAGCGGATATTGCTGCCTGCGGTCAGGGAGCGCCTCTTGTGTGTTTTGCGGATGAAAAGTGGTTCAATGGTAAAAATGCGGCAATCCAAAATATCGGCGGCATATCAAATGTTACGGTTGTATCAAAAGAACATGATACCTTCGGATTTGATACTGGTCCGGGAAATTTAATTATTGATTATTGTATGAATAAATTTTACGGCAAATCTTATGATAAAGACGGCAAAATTGCCCTGTCTGGAAGTGTTTGTGAAAGCTGGCTGGATTGTTTAATGCAGGATGAATATTATTTTAAAAATCCGCCAAAATCTACAGGCAGAGAATATTTTACATCAAATTATATTGAGAATGCTTTAAAATTTGCTCCTGAAAATCCTGCTGATATTATTTCAACAGTTACAGCTCTTACGGCGAAAACTATAGCGGCAGCCTATGAAAGATTTATTTATCCGGATATTGATATTAATGAAGTAATAATCGGAGGCGGAGGTGCGTATAATCCTGCCATAATGAAATTCTTAAGAGTGTATTTGCCCGGGCATATTGCACTTAAAACACATGAAGATTACGGTATTTCAAATAATTTTAAAGAGGTTATGGCTTTTGCTGTTTTAGGATATTGTACTTATTATCACATCCCCAATAACCTCCCTTCATGCACCGGTGCGAATAAACGCGTTGTCCTCGGTAAATTGTCGAATTGTTATTAATTTATATTAATTATTGTAAATTTTATTTTGTTTTTTTATCAATTTTGAAATTTATGAGTATTAATGTTAATAACTAAGGAGAATATTATGAACGTAAGTGCAATAGGAAAAAATTTACCGGATGTAGTATTGGATACCTGTCTGGTGCCGGTAAAAAAAGCTGCAGTTGATAATGCGGATGACTTTTTCCCTGCAACTGCCCTTATAACCGAAGATGCCGCAAAGCTGGCAGAAAAAGCTAAAAAAGAGGAAGAAGCTAAAAACATAGCAGCTTTAGTCGGGAATATTATAAATTATTTCGGATAATAACTTCCGGTATCGCGTCAATTAAATCTGCAGCCATAACAGAGTATTCAGTTTTCTTTTCAGAAGCAATTTCACCGCAGAGTCCATGAATATAAACGCCGAGCTTTGCCGCATCAAAAGGTGTCATTTTTTGCGCAAGAAGTCCGGCGATTATCCCTGTTAAAACATCTCCGCTGCCTGCTTTTGCAAGCGCGCTATTACCTGTTTGATTTATGTAAATCTCAAAATCTTTTGAACATACTATAGTGTTATGCGATTTTAATACAGTAACGCAATGATATTTTTCAGTGAGTTGTTTTGCGCTTTTTTCCCTGTCGGATAAAATATTTTCGGTTGTTGTATTTAAAAGTCTTGCGGCTTCTGCAGGATGAGGCGTTATAATCAGGTTATTAGGCACGTAATTTTTGTTTTTCGCTAAAATGTTAAGCCCGTCAGCATCTGTTATTGTCGGAAGATTTTTTGAATATTTTATGGCTGTTTTGAATGTGTTTTGGGCTTGATGTGATATTGAAAGTCCGCATCCTATAGAAAGTACATCCGCGGTTTGCAGTTGTTTTTTTATATTTTTAAGAGGTACAAATACAACATTTTGTGTCTGGGCTGCAACTGCCTGTATAACTGATTCTTCCGATGCTAAAAAACAATATCCGGCACCGATTTTCAGCGCCGCAATGCTTGATAAGTAGGCTGCCCCCGGCATGTAGCGTGAACCTGCTATGTTTAAGACTCTGCCGAATGTCCCTTTATGCGAATTTTGGCTTCTTTCCGGTAATTTAAATTCCATTTTGTCTTATACCTTCATAAACTACTATAGCAACTGAATTTGACAAATTTAAACTTCTTTGACCTTCTTTCATCGGAATTGTTATGGCATTCGGGTCTTTGACATATTTATCGGGAAGTCCTCTTGTTTCGGGTCCGAATACAAGAAAATCACCGTTTTTGAATTTTATATCAGTATATAATTTTTTTGATTTTGTGGTCAGATAATAAAAATTGGCACGTTTGTTGGCTTCTAACAATTCCTCCATTGTATCAATCTTTTGGATATCAACACTGTCCCAGTAGTCTAAGCCCGCACGTTTTGTATATTTGTTTGAAAGGGAAAAACCAAGTTTGCCTACGAGATACAGCTTTGCGCCCGTACATGCACAAAGCCTTGCAATATTTCCCGTATTTTGCGGAATTTCTGGTTCATATAAAACAATATTAAACATTTTATTTTTTCTCAAAAAGTTTTTTGCTTTCTGCAACAACAGGAATTGCTCTCACAACACAGAATATAATTGCAATCCATGCAAATATTACCGCAACTGTATTCATTATTCCGAAAGCAGGATAAATTTCAAAACCGGGTGTGTGAGCAAATATTATAAGAATAAATGCCACAACTTTTGCAACTGCATAGCTTATTCTCATAAATTTTGAAGCGCAGATGAATTTGCCGATTTTGCTCGATTGCATTGATGTGTCGCCGAATGCTGTGTAACCTTGAGCCAGTGCTACACTTCGTATGCTGTCTGTCGTAAATGCACGTGTTACGCAGATTATCGGAAAAATCGGGTTAAGCCATCCGAGAACCGCAAATATAATCCAGTAGGATGCCTCTACAATCCTGTCGCCCATAATATCCAGTACTGAGCCTAACTGCGATGCTTCGTTGAATTTTCTCGCAAGATATCCGTCCACACCGTCTAATATAAATGCAATTATTGTTAAGATAAATGCAAGTAAATATGACCATGTTGTAGGTATGAAAAGTAAATATATCGCAAAAAATGCTACGAAAATTCTGAATATTGATACAAAATTCGCCATGATCTTCTCCTTATAAATGCTGTTTTACTCTCGAAAGTCCGAAATCAACTTCATCAAGTTTTTTAGCCCTGTCGCCGAGCATCATTTTTTCAGCCTGCTCTAAAATTTTTGTTACCATAAATCCGTTATCGCCGTCAGAGCGTGCTTTTTTACCTGACTCGCAGCAGCTTATAAAATGCTGGCATTCAAGCTTTAATGGTTCAATTTCAAGATAATCAAGCGTGATATTTTTTGTGTTATCTTCCGCGTAATTATCATAAATTGTCAGTTTATGTTCAGGTAATGTATCATCCAAAATAGCTGTTGCTTTAGTTCCTCTGACCAGTAATTGCACGTGTTTTCTCGGGGTTATCCAGCTGTCTGTAATATGTCCGATTACGCCGTCTTCAAATTCTATTCCGAGGTGGGTAATGTCCATAATATCATTTCTGTCGGTTGAACTTCCTATTGCGGAAATTATTCTGACAGGTTCTTTTCCGATTACATAGCTCATCATTGAAACGTCATGAGGCGCCAAATCCCACATAACACTTCTGTCATTTTTGAAATAGTTTACATTCAATCTGTCGCTCTGCGCGTAAACAATATCGCCTAAGGCTCCTTCTTCGATGAGCATTTTTAATCTGTTTACTGCAGGATGGTATAATAAAAGATGACCTACCATTAAAACAAGCCCTTTGCTGTCAGCAAGTTCTTTCAAGTCTTTGGCTTCCTGTGCGACGGTTGAAATCGGTTTTTCTACATAAACGTTTTTCCCTGCCTCAAGCATTGCTTTAACCATTTTATAATGTGTATGGCTCGGCGTTACCACTGCTACTGATGTGATTGCAGGGTTGTTAATAATGTCATTAAAGTCTTTTGTGATTGTAACATTCGGATATAAATCTTTTATCTTTGCAATATTGTCATCGTCAAGATCGCAAACCATTTCCAAAACGTTGAGGTTGTAAAAATTCCTTACAATATTTCTCCCCCATAATCCGCATCCTATAACTGCTATTTTTTGTTCTTTCATATTATCCCTTTACTGTTGAGTTTGTTGTTGTGCTACATTTAATCTCAATTGATGCATCTGTTCGCATCTTTCGTAAAATAAATCTTTATCCTCTTCCGGAAACATTGTGACAAGTTTATCCAGTAATTCTTTCGGAAAGTCGGAGAGTCTTACCATTCTCTCAAGCAGTTCTTCGTTAAGCGGGTAAAGTGATCTGTAATTTTTGAAGAAAATCGCTTTAGCTTCATTATGTTCAGCCTGAGGATTTGCCGTAACTTTTTCTCCTACTTTATAAGTGGTGTAATTCTGGTTGAAATATACAGGCTTATATTTTTTCATCATTAATCTTATAATCATGTCATAATCTGATAAAAGTCTGAATTTTTCGTCAAAATAATTTTCTTTTTCCAGTACTGATTTTTTGAAAAACATGCATTGTCTCGGGCATGGCATAACCTGAAAGGCATTGTGCATGGCAGGCGTAAACAGAAATACAAAGCCTTCTGAATGCCTGCAATACGAAGGAGAAAATGAAAAATCGGCGTTTTCTGCTTCCATCAGATTAACTAAATCCGTTATGGCTGTAATGTCGTGATAAAAATCATCACAGCTGATAAAGGAGATATATTTGCCTTTTGCTCTTAAAATACCTTTGTTAAAGGCATTGAATTTGCCAGTATCAGGCTCGGAATAAAATTGTATATAGCCTTTATTTTTGTAATCTTTTAACAAAACAACCGTGTCATCGGTTGAAGCATTATCAATGATAATATGTTCAATATTCGGATAAGTTTGCATGTCAAGCAGGGTGACAAGAAGGCTGAAATCATCAGCCTGACCTTTTTCCACAATATTGTGCGTTGTTGTAATTATACTTACTAAAGGTTCCATGATATTTTTAGTGTAGCATAAGATTTAAAGATTTTCTAATTGTAAAAATATCTTAACCGGTTTTATTTGAATACTATCTTGCAAATTTTTATTAAATTCTATATAATATTAAATATGCAGAAGAAAGGTATGAAAAGAGTTGTGATTAGCAGACCCGAAACCGGGGATGAGGTGAATTTAAGCCTTTTTAGACGTGGGTTTACACTGGGGGAGTTGTCAATTGTGCTTGTCGTGATGACGCTTGTTGTCATGGTTACTTTACCCATAACGCTCAGTAAGATGAAAAAAGTTGATTATTATTCGTATTATATGGGATATATGGCGGTAAAGGACATGTCTGCAAATATATTACAGACTGTGTTGAATACTCCTTTGGAAGAACCTGCCAAGCAATGTCTTGTGCAATTTTCTGATGAATGTATTAATGAACCTGCATTTATTCCTGTGCCGGTCAGTAAAAGTGAGTGTGAGGAATTAGCGAAAATTTACGATAATATCTACGGCTGTTATTATGAAGAGGACTATTATGCAGGTGCAGTAAAGGCATGTAACGGTTTACTACCGAGTGCCTATGGTGCTGCGGAAATATATAAGCTGACTAATGACGGAACGGATATCGAGACTTTAGAAAAATTGAATTTGCTTAATCCTATAAAATTTGTATCGCTTTGTCTTTCTGGAAAAGGAGAATATTATGATTGCCCAATGGATTACACAGCGTTCTGGTTTGCTAAGGGTACACATACAGACGGAATAAGAGCTTCTGTTTTTACAGAGTCATCAGGAATGGGCGGAGATTCTGCGGCACATAGAAATAATTCAACAGTTTATGCTGCCTGTTTAACCCCTATAGAAGAAGTTGAACCGGATGAGTCTGATGAAGTCCTTGATTCATACAACGATGTATTATGTGATAAGATTAAAAAAGATTATAATATATCAGCTTCTGATTGCAGTGTATCTCCTGCAAACGTACAGAGTAAGGTTACGTCGAAGAATTTTACGGGTTTAACTCCTAATATAGTATTTTCAAACGGGTTGAAATTATATATAGGTTCAGATTTAGTAACAATAAGCGAGTTGTCGGACGCAGAGGACGAATTAGACAGAGAGGGATTTGAAATATATATAGATGTAAACGGGAAATCGGGCAAAAGTATATTATGGGAAGATGTATTTCCGTTTTACTTGTTAAAATCGGGGAAAGTTATAGCTGCGTATAATGAATCGTCACCGTCAGGCGGAAACAATATGGAGCATTTAAAAGTAAATGTAGTATATGACGACTACAGCGGACCGAACAGAGCCTTGAAATTATTGATGAAAGACGCGAATTTCAGAAGTGCGGCATGTGCCATCGGTTATATCAAAAGCTCTAAATACTGTGACGGCAAAGTCCAGTATGATTTGTGTAAGGATACGACGCGCGATTGCAGAATGATGGTTAAAGAACCTGTTAAAATATTTTAGTATGATGAATGAATCGCTCTTAATATATATTCCTCAAGCATTTTTTTGTCGGAATTTTTTGTTTGCGGGTCATTTGTCATAATATCAAAGGCAACAAGTCTGCCGCGGGCTGTTGTGAGAAAGCCTGCTATTGCGCTTACGTCAGTAAGGGTTCCGGTTTTAGCTCTCAGGTTATCTTTAAAATACAGCATGCGGTCTTTTAAGGTGCCCTCACCCGAGGATGCGAATATATCTTTATAAGCCGGATCTTTTTTATACTGCGCGGTTAAAAAAGATGTCATGAAGTCCGCTGTTACAAGATTGTTTTTAGAAACTCCGCTTCCGTCAACTATTTTAATGTTTTTTGTATCAATACCGAGCTGCCTGCAGTAATCCAGCAGCATTTTTACGGCATCTTCAGCGGAACCTGTTTTTTGCATGTAATGTCCTCCCGCAATTTTAAACACGGTTTCCGCAGCCATATTATTGCTTTCCTGCATTATGGCATCAACTGCTTTTTTAATCGGGTTGGCAGTTTTTGCTACAAGGTATATATTCTGTGCGGGGAGTTTTTCTATAGCGAAATTCCCGTAGTATTCTATATTTTCATCCCGTATTGCATCTTCAAGTCTTAATATAAAATATCTTTTCGGGTAATTAATCGGAATTTCAATTTGTTCACGTTTTGCAACAGTTCCTTCAATATTCAGAACATTCGGTGCGATGCTGTTGTTTCTGCTTATTTTAACGTCATTTGCGCTGCCTGTCGTGACAAGGTTTACAAATGTTGCAGGATAAAACACGTCAAGTTTTATTTCTGCGGGGGCGCCTTTGAAAGTCGGCTCCACCGTTATTTTTAAAAGGTTATTGTCAATATTATATGCACTGAATTTGGGCATAAGCGGATTTAAATCGTCATCCCACTGCCAGCCTTCGCCCCATTCGGTTTGGTCGATAATTGTGTCATCTATAAAAAATGCTTTTGGCTCAATTATATTTTTTTCATGTGCTGTCTTTAACAGCGTTTTTAAGTCGTTTGCTTTTAAAAACGGGTCAGCTCCGAGTTTTAAGATTAATTCGTTATTTGTATTTTTATAAAGCTCTGTTGTAAATTCAAAATCTTTTCCCAGTTCATTTAAAGCGGCAGCTAAAGTTATTGATTTTAGAGTGGATGCCGGAGAAACGGGTTTATCGCTGTTAAGTTCATAAAGTATTTTGCCTGTTTCTGCGTCTCTTACGGAAATTGATACGGCACCTTTATTTATTCGGGAATCCGAAATAGCTTTATTAATATTTTCGGCATTTGCTGTTGTTACGGTTAAAATAAGCGCAAATACCAGATTTAAAAATTTTTTCATACGGATTTTACCTCATAAGACTTTTGAATATCATTTAAAATTGTGCATTTTTCCCTAAATTTGTACATTTCAACAAGATTTAATTCGGCTTGAATAACTCCTTCGCCGGATAAAATTTGAGAAAGTACACTTCCATTATAGTCAATAATTCTTGAATGTCCAAGATTTGTTTCATTGTTTCTCATAGGTCCGAACTGGTTAACCGCAACCATAAATGTCTGGTTTTCAATTGCCCGTGAACGGGTCATCATCTCCCATTGCATCGGTTTTGTCGAAGCCCAGGCAGCACTGTTTATAAAAATATCGGCACCCGACTTTCTATACGCTCTGTAAATCTCCGGAAAACGTATGTCATAGCAGATTGTCAGTCCGAAATTTATTCCGTCAAGATTTACCATAACGGGATTTTCGCCTTTTGTTATATATTCCCCTTCGCCGCAGCCGTAATATGAATACAGATGGTTTTTGTCGTATAAAGCTTTTAATTGACCTTGTCTGTCTATTACCGGGCAGGTGTTGAAGTAAGTTTTTTCGTCAACTTTTCGGACAAAGCTTCCGCCGATAATATTGCATTTTTTTTCTTTTGCAATTTCGGATAAAAATTTGATAGTTTCGGAATTTTCAAGATATTCGCCGCTCTTGATAAAATCTTTGCATGACCAGCCGACAGTCCAAACTTCAGGCAAAACAATGACATCAGTTTTTTCAATTAAAGATGTAAGTTGTTTTATTTTTTCAAAATTGGATTTTTTATCGCCTATGGCGGCACACATTTGAACCGCTGAAATTTTTATTTTCCTTTTTTCCATAATTTTAATTTTTTAGCTTTTTGAAATTCTTCCGGCGCGCGTTTTTCAAGATCAAAAAGGGCAGCTTTTAAACGTTGTGCCACATCTTCTTCGTTGTCCTCCGGGTTGACATAAATTGGTTCTCCATAGATATTTATGATATTACAACGGCCGAAAGGTGTTTTCATTTTGTCCCAGGAGGGAAGTGTTATAAAAGTTTTTTCTTTTGAATACCAGTGAACAGGCACAATCGGCGCACCTGTTTCTTTTGCAAGTGTATAAGCGCCTTTTTTGACTTTATGCAGAGGACCATGCGGACCATCTACCATTAAAGCCGCGCATTCACCTTCTTTAAGCCTTGTAATCAGCTGCATTGTTGAGGTTACACAGCCTTTTCTCGCGGTTGAACCTCTTACCACTTTGAAACCCCAGTCTTCAACAGTTCTTGCGATAATCTCTCCGTCCGATGAATTGCTTATTAAAACATTCAAATGAGCTTTGTCTTCTATTCCGTATATACAAAATTGGTTTTCGTGCCACATTGCATATATACACGGTTTAATTTGAGGATTATTTATTTCTATAATATGCGTGAAAAATCTTTGCAACACTAATATTTTGTTAACTATTGCCGCCAGTTTATCTATATTTGATTTGTTTATTAATCTGACCATATTGTCTATTGTATCATAAAATTTAAGGCATGTTAATTCTTACCTTTTGTCGGCATGAATCGTATATTTCATCCCTTTGAACGACTTGCACATATTCTTTTTTGATGTATAATTTGAAAAGATGTAGTGTAAAAAGGAAAGAGATAAATGAAAGTTAGTTTGAAAAACGGAAAAGATAATGTAGTTGATTTAGATATCGTGATACCGGCAAAAGAAGCTGCTGAAGCTTATAATAAAGCTGCGGCCAAGATTTCGCAGTATGTTAATATTGACGGCTTTAGAAAAGGTAAAGCTCCCAGAGCTATCGTTGAAAAACATGTAGGTACCGAAAGAATTAAAATAGAAGCTATAGAAAGCTTAATGCCTAAAACAATTTCTCAGGCAATTCAGGAAAATAAGTTGGATGTTATTACTCAGCCTTCAATTACTTCTTATGATTTTGAAGTGGGCAAGGATTTAACTGTAAGCGTAAAAGTCGAGACACGTCCTGAGGTTACATTGGGCGAATACAAAGGTTTGAATTTGAAAGTCGAAGATTCTCCGATTCCGGATGATGCCGAACAAAAATCGCTTGATAATCTTCTTGAACAGCATGCAACTCTTGAGCTGGTTGTGGATAGGCCCGCTAAAGATACAGATACTGCCGTTATTGATTTTGAAGGTTTCGTTAACGGCGAAAAAATCGCAGGCGGTGAAGGTAAGAACTATCCGTTAGATTTGGGACACTCAAACTTCATCCCCGGTTTTGCAGAACAAATTGTCGGTAAAAATGTTAATGACGAGTTTGAAATAAATGTTACCTTCCCGGAAGAATATCATGATGAGAAACTGAAAGGTCAGCCGGCTGTTTTTAAAATTAAAATTCATGAAATTAAAGAGAAAATTTTGCCGGAATTAAATGATGCTTTTGCTCAAAAAGTCGGTCCGTTTAAAACAGTGGATGATTTAAAAGCCGATGTTAAAAAATATCTGGAATCTCAAAGAGAAAGAACAAATAAACAAAATACGGAAAATGAACTTTTCAAAACTGTTATTGACGCTGCAAAAGTTGATATTCCGGAAAGTATGATTTCGCGCGAAGTTGAATCTTTGAAAGCTGATTATAAACAAAGACTTGCATATCAGGGGATTGACTGGGAAACTCTCGTAAAATCACAGGGCGGGGTCGATCATTTGGAAGCAACTTTAAAAGAGGATGCGGAGCATAGAATTAAAAATTCTTTAGTAATTGATAAAATAGCCAAAGAAGAAAATATCAAGCTTGAGCCGAAAGATTTGGAACAAAAATTCGCTCAGTTGTCTGCAATGTACGGACTGCAGCAGCCTGATGTTATAAAGCAAATCGGTCAAAATCCCGAAATGCTCGGTTCAATTTCTCAGCAGGCTTTGAATGATAAAGTCAGAGATTTTCTCGTTTCAAATAATACTGTAGAAATTGTTCCTCCTAAAAAACAAAAGGTTGAATCAAAATAATTATAACGTTATAATATAAGAAAGGAAATTAAATCATGAGTTTTGTACCTGTTGTAATTGAACAATCAAGCCGCGGTGAGCGTTCCTTTGATATATTCTCAAGACTTTTGAGAGAGAGAATTATCTTTTTGGGAACCCCTATTGATGATATGGTCGCCAATCTGGTTGTTGCGCAAATGCTTTTGCTGGACAGTGAAAATCCGGAAAAAGATATTATGTTATATATCAACAGCCCGGGCGGAAGTGTTACGGCAGGTTTCGCAATTTATGATACAATGCAGCATATCAGAGCTGATGTTTCAACTATTTGTTTGGGGCAGGCAGCATCTATGGGTGCGTTTTTGCTTGCTGCCGGTACAAAAGGCAAAAGAATGGCGCTGCCGCATTCAAGAGTTTTGATTCACCAGCCTCTCGGCGGTGCGCAGGGTCAGGCAACCGATATCGAAATTCAGGCAGCTGAAATTGTAAGAATTAAGAAAAGCTTGAATGAAATTCTTGCTAATAATACCGGTCAATCTTTGAAAAAAATTGAAAAAGATACTGATCGTGACTATATCATGACACCTCAAGAAGCGCTTGAATACGGTATGATTGATAAAGTCGTATCAAGAGATATCGTTAAAGGTTAGTAAATTTCGGAGAATATAAATAATGCCTAAACATGATGACAGCAGACTAAAATGTTCATTTTGCGGTAAATCTCAGGACCAGGTTAAAAAGTTAATCGCAGGTCCGGAAGTTTATATCTGCGATGAATGTGTTGAACTTTGTAATGAGATTCTGGATGAAGAATTTTTCGAGTCAAAAGATAAAGAAAATCAAGATGGCGGAGAAAATGTTTCTGAAAAACCGATTCCGAAACCTCATGAAATAAAAGATTATCTTGATCAGTATATTGTGGGTCAGGATGAGGCTAAAAAAGTTCTGTCTGTGGCTGTTTACAATCATTATAAACGTTTAAAACACAACAAATCGGCTAATTCAAAAGATGATGTTGAAATCCAAAAGTCGAATATTCTTCTTGTAGGTCCGACAGGTTCAGGTAAAACTTTACTTGCTCAGACGCTTGCAAAAATGCTTGATGTCCCCTTTGCCGTTGCAGATGCTACAACTTTGACGGAAGCCGGTTATGTCGGTGATGACGTTGAAAATATTCTTTTGCGCTTGTATCAAAATGCAGAATTTGATGCTGCAAAGGCTGAGCGCGGCATTATTTATATTGATGAAATTGATAAAATTTCAAGAAAATCCGAAAACACATCAATAACCCGTGATGTTTCCGGCGAAGGTGTTCAGCAGGCTTTGTTGAAAATGATTGAAGGAACCGTTGCACATGTTCCTCCTCAAGGCGGCAGAAAACATCCGCATCAAGAATTTATCGAAATAGATACAAGCAATATATTATTTATTGTCGGCGGTGCTTTTGTCGGATTGGAAAAAATTGTTGAACGACGCGCCGGTGAAGGTAATACCGTAGGTTTTGGCGCAAAAGCTCCTATGTCGCAGGCAGAACGTGAAGCTAATGCTAATAAGCTGCTGAAAAAACTTCAGCCAGAGGATTTGTTGAAATTCGGTCTGATTCCTGAGTTTATCGGACGTATTCCTACCTATGCGGTTTTGGATCAGTTGAATGAAAAGACCTTAAAAATGATTTTAACGGAACCTAAAAATGCCATTGTAAAACAGTATCAATGTTTATTAAAAATGGACGGTGTGGATTTGGAATTTGAGCCTGAAGCAATTGATTTGATTGCTCAGGAAGCAATGAAACGTAAAACCGGCGCAAGAGCTTTGAGATCTATTGTTGAAGAAATTATGTTGGATGTAATGTATGATGTTCCGACTAAAGAAAATATGGAAAAATATGTCGTAACAGCAGACGCTGTAAAAAACAGAAATTCCGCAGAATTAATTCCTTTGCCGACAAAAAGAAATGACGGCACCGAAGAAATTATTGCATAGTTTTTCTGGGGATATGTTATGGAAGAACAAAAAACTTTAATACTTATTGACGGTCACGCATTGGCTTTTAGGCAGTTTTTTGCATTGGAACGCACTAATATGAAGACGTCAGGCGGCACACCTACCTGGGCGGTGTTCGGTTTTTTTAAAGCTGTTTTTGATTTGTTGAAAAACAAGACTTTAAAACCGGATGCTATATGTGTTGCATTTGATGTAAGCCATGACACTTTCCGTGTTGAAAAATATCCCGAATATAAAGCAAATCGTGAAGCTATGCCGGATGCCATGCGTGTTCAAATGGACTTGATATATGAAGGTTTGGATGCTTTTAATATTCCTGTTTATACAAAACCGGGATATGAAGCGGATGATGTTATCGGAACTATTTCAAAACGCGCATGTGAATTGGGACATAAAGTTTTAATATTGACAGGTGATCAGGATTCTTTTCAGCTTGTTGATAAAGAAGGCTGTGTAAAAGTTATTATTCCGGCAAAAGGCGAATTGACGGAATATGACTGGGAAAAAGTTCATGAAAAATTCGGGGTTTATCCGGATCAGATTGTCGATTATAAGAGTCTTAGAGGCGATTCGTCCGATAATATCCCGGGTGTAAAAGGTATCGGTGAAAAGAGTGCCATCAAACTTCTTACTAAGTTCGGGCATCTGGATAATATTATTGCACACGCGGATGAAATTACTGAAAAAAATATAAAAGCATGTTTTTGCGCAAATATTGAATCTGCAAAATTAAGTTATTTTCTGGCAACTATTGTAAGAGATCTTGACATTGATTTTGATTTTTCCAGTGCAAAAATTGAACTGCCGGATCTTACAAAAGTTACAGCTTTTCTTAAAAAAATGCAGTTTTTCAGTTTTTTGAAAAATATTGATTCAATTCTGTCATCGTTTGATAAAGATGCAAAGGTTGCGCAGCCTCTGATTATACCCCAATCAGGTCAGCGCCAGCTGGGGTTGTTTTCTGAAGCTGTGAAAGCTGAAATTAACAAAGTGGATATAGATTTTGAATCAAAATTGATTACTGATCCTTCTGATTTGCAGGAGCTTGCGGAGGTTTTGAAATCAAAAAAAGTTTTTGTTTTCAGAACGGAATGTGATATTAAAAGTGCTGTGAGCGGTAGTCTTTTTGGTATTGACATTGCTTATAATGATAATTTTTCGGCTGACGAAAGAGTATGTTATGAAGATAACGGAAATATAACAAAAACTTTTTACATACCTATCGGACATCATATTGAAAATCAGTTAAAGCAAAATGATGTTATTTCTGTGTTAAAACCGATATTTGAAGATGAAAATATAAAGAAAATTACTCATGACGCAAAAGTTGAGCATAATTTTTTGCTTACGCTGGGGGTTAATGTTAAAGGGATAATTTTTGATACATTGCTTGCAAGTTATGTGAAAGATTCCAGCAGAACTCATTCTCTGGATATTCAGTCTATAGAAAATGTTGAGCATATTATAAGTGATATAGCTCCAATATCCCGTAATGTTAAGACTAATCAGTCAATTTCCAATGTTTCAACAGAAAATGCCCTTAAATTTGTTTCAGATTTGCTTTCAACAATTTTTGAGCTTACAAAGTTTTGGATAAACAGGCTGGATGAAAAAGAATTAAAAATCCTGTATGAGATTGAGGTTCCGCTTGCTGTTGTTCTTGCGAATATGGAGTATGCCGGAATTTCTGTTGATGTTAAATATTTGAATGAATTATCCCGTACAATGGCTGATTTATTGCGTTCAACGGAATTCCAAATATATAAAATTGCAGGTCAGGCTTTTAATGTGGCATCACCAAAACAGGTTTCTGAAATTTTATTTGATAAATTACAGATAACACCTTTGAAAAAACGTAACAAATCACAATTTTCAACGAGTGCTGCAGTTCTTGAGGAATTGGCTCAGGAACATGAAATTGCGCGTCTTATTTTGCAATCAAGAAAATATGCCAAGTTGAAATCAACTTATACTGATGCTTTGCCTGAATTAATAAGTCCTGTTGATGGTCGTATACACACAACGTATAATCAAACAACAACGGCTACAGGCAGGTTGTCTTCATCCAAACCTAATTTGCAGAATATCCCCGTGAGAACTGAAGAAGGTAATAAAATTCGTAAAGCGTTTATTCCTCGTGACAAAGAAAACGGTTTGATTTTGTCGGCGGATTATTCACAAATTGAGTTAAGACTTCTTGCTCATGTGACAGGCGATGAACATTTGATTGAGGCTTTTAAATCGGGTGAGGATATCCATAGAATTACCGCTTCAAAAGTTTTTGATGTACCGTTGGACAAGGTCACAAAAGAAATGCGTTATAAAGCAAAGGCGGTCAATTTCGGTATTGTCTACGGACAGAGCAAATACGGACTTGCAAAGGCTTTAAATATCAGCATTTATGATGCGGAAAATTTTATAAACAGATATTTTGCGACATATCCGAACGTTAAAAAATATATGGAAGATATTGTGCAAAAGGTTTCCGAACAAGGATATGTCGAAACAATGTTCGGCAGGAAACGTTATCTTGCAGGTGAGTTGAACAGTTCCAACGGAATGGTAAGAGATTTTGCCAAGCGTGCGGCAATTAATCATCCTATGCAGGGAACAGCTGCTGATTTAATAAAATTGGCTATGGTTGATCTCGACAGAAAAATGTATGCAAATAATTTAAAATCCAAACTTATAATGCAGGTTCATGACGAACTGGTTCTGGAAGTTTATAAAGATGAGCTTGAAATTGTTCAAAAATTGGTTCGTGAGGCAATGGAATTAAATCAGCCGTTATCGGTACCGTTGATAATAGATATAAGCGTAGGTGAAACTTGGCAAGAATAGTGAAATTATTGATTATTTTCATATTGATGTTTATTCCGTCAGGAGTGCAAGCTCAAACTCAGCCGGTAAGCTTAAGCACTCTTGTGACGGTTCAAAATGTTCCGTTTGAAGAATGTACGCGTGTTTTTAATATGAATGCTGAAAATCTTTTTTATCTTACAATCGCAAGTATTAACGCTAACCGTTTTACAATTGACGAAATTCAATCCAAAACGGGGTATGTGCTTTTTAATGCGGTGAACAAAGAATTTTTGGCATCTGTCGTGAAGTTTGACAACAAGACTTCTTTATTGAGGATAACTCCTACGAATAATGTTTATTATTTCCAGCCGGGGATTGTGCTGAATATTTTCCGATATATTGATTTGAATAATTCCGTAAGACCCGTGGCAATTAAAACCAATTTGTGATTAATTCAATGTGCAGAAAGCTTCATCTGTAATCTGTTGAATATTGTAATCAAAGCTGTCCGGTGTTGTCGAAATCCACAAAAGGTATTCAATATTGCCGGAAGGTCCTTTGATTGATGAGTATGTCAGACCTTTTACTGAATATCCCAAACCGGTTGCGCAGTCAATTACGTTTTCGATTACGCCAGTGTGGACTTTTTTGTCTTTTACGACTCCGCCCTTTTCAACATTTTCTTTTCCGGCTTCAAATTGCGGTTTTATAAGACAAATCATTTCGTGAAAATCGGGCGACAGAAGTTTTTTCAGGTTTGGCAAAACTTTAGTGAGCGAAATAAATGACAAATCGCTGACCAGAAGATCCGCAGGAGGGTCGTTTTCATCATAAATATCCGAATACGAACAAATTTTGAGATTGGTTTTTTCTATTGTTTTGACTCTTTTATCGGAGCGGATTTTCCAATCCAGTTGACCGTATCCGACGTCTGCCGCATAAACAAATTTTGCTCCGTTTTGCAAAAGACAATCCGTAAAACCGCCGGTTGAGGCTCCGGCATCAAGGCAAATCCTGTCTTCGACCTTTACAGGAAATGTATCAAGCGCTTTTTTTAGTTTAAATCCTCCGCGCGATACATACGGCATTGATTTGACCGTGATTTCGTGTTCTTTTTCAATATTAATTTGAAAACCTGCTTTTGTAATGTATTCGTCATCAATTTTTACCTGACCCGCAAGAATTGCGGCCGAGGCCTTGCTTTTTGTGTCAAAATAACCCAAATCCGTAAGGTATTTGTCCAATCGTTCTTTTTTCATATTTTATAAACCTTTTCGGCATTTCGCGTTGTTATATCTGCTATTTCGTCAAAAGTTATTCCGCGAAGTTTAGCGATTTCTCCGGCAACGTATTTGACGTAAGCCGGCTGATTTTCTTTTCCTCTGTACGGAACCGGTGTCAAGTAGGGCGAATCGGTTTCCAAAAGCAATTTATCAAGTGGTATATCTTTTGCAACTTCTTTCATTTTTATTGCATTTTTAAATGTTACCACTCCGCCGAGTGCGAGGTACCAGCCTTGTTTTGCACATTCTCGCGAGAATTCAACGCTTCCTGAAAAACAGTGCATTACTACGTCGGAATTTTGATTATACTCCTTTAAAATATCAAATGTATCTTTATGCGCTTCTCTGTCGTGAACGCATATCGGAAGATTTAATTCATTTGCAAGTTTAATTTGTTTTATAAAAATATCTTTTTGGATGTCGTTAAAACTTTTGTCCCAGTAATAATCCAGCCCTATTTCACCTATACCGATGATTTTGGGAGATTTTGCAAGAGTTTTAATTTTATCAATAATTGTATTATCCCAGTCTTTGGCTTCTGTAGGATGAACTCCTAAAAGCCCGTATACGTAAGGATATTTCTCTGAGATTTCGTAAATTTTTTCAAGATCTTTCGGGTATGCGCAGGGCAGAATAATCTTGTTCACGCCGCTGGCAGCAGCGTTTGTAATGGCGCTTTCAATATCATCAAGCATGTCAATATGTGCGTGTGTATCAATTAAGCAGCTTTTCATAAGCAAATTATAACATAAATTCAAACTATTGATTTTTTCGATTAATATTGATATTATAAATAAAAAAGGAGAGTTTATGAAAAGGTTATGCTGTCTAGTTTTTAGTTGGGGGGGGGCGACCTTCTTAGCCGCTTAAGACAAGGGTTTACACTGGGTGAGTTGTCAATTGTGCTTGTCGTGATGACGCTTGTTGTCATGGTTACTTTACCCATAACGCTCAGTAAGATGAAAAAAGTTGATTATTATTCGTATTATATGGGATATAATGCAGTAAAAAGTATTTCTGCAAATGTATTAGCTGATTTGTTGGATTTTATATCTGAATATGAGGAGTTGAAAAACAATAAGCCTGACGAGGATGAAGAAGATGAATTTGCGGACAGACCGTGTTCGACCTGGTCTGATGGTACAATCGATTGTGCACAACTTCCAGCATTTCATATTTATCCGAGCTCTCAAGCTGAATGCGAAAATGCAATAGAAAAATATACGAATTATAAACCTATAAATTTTTGCAAAACACCGTATAAATATATCACGGATACACTTGAAATTTGCGGCAGTTATGTGAGTGCAGTAGAAGCTGAAACTACTGTACCTTTTTCTAAGAGTTATTTAAAAAGTCATGTAGCAGGAGTTACATCAACTGAAAAATTGGCTGAATTGGGTATAGATACTTATGATGTACAAAATGTTATTCGTACAGATTATTTTGGAAAGCAATACTCAGGTACGAATTATTCATTCTATATTTTTAACTACACTTCGTATGGTACTCATGATGAATTTTATCAAATTACATTAAGAGATGAGAACGGAAAATTTTTTTCTGTTTACATGGATGATTATACGCCTAGATTTAACAGTTCTACAGGCGATTATGGGTGTCAAGAATGGATGCCATGCTGGTCTGAATGGACATATCCTGATCAGTCACTTGTGTATTCAATGTGTTATGAGCGTATAGAACCTGAGGAAGAAGAACCTCCAATTGAGGATGTCTCATATGGTCTAAAGCTTTGCGAATATATAAAAGACAATTATAATATAGATTCAAGCGACTGTTCAATTGATGTATCAACTGTGAATAACAAAGTTTCCTCAAAAAATTTCAGTTCATTGACTCCGCATATAGTATTTTCAAACGGGTTGAAATTATATATCGGTTCAGATTTAGTAACAATAAGCGAGTTGTCTGACGCAGAGGACGAATTAGACAGAGAGGGATTTGAAATATATATAGATGTAAACGGGGAATCGGGCAAAAGTATATTATGGGAAGACGTATTTCCGTTTTACTTGTTAAAATCGGGGAAAGTTATAGCTGCGTATAATGAATCGTCACCGTCAGGCGGAAACAATATGGAGCATTTAAAAGTAAATGTAGTATATGACGACTACAGCGGACCGAACAGAGCCTTAAAATTATTAATGAAAGACGCGAATTTCAGAAGTGCGGCATGTGCCGTCGGTTATATCAAAAGTTCTAAATACTGTGACGGCAAAGTCCAGTATGATTTGTGCAAAGATACGACGCGCGATTGCAGAATGATGGTTAAAGAACCTATAAAAATATTTTAAATATTTGTTATATAATTGTGTTATGAGAGAACAAAATTTAAAGATATCCATAGCACATCTTTATCCGAAATTGCTCAATCTTTACGGCGATATCGGAAATGTTATTACGCTTAAGAAACGTTGCGAGTGGCGCGGTATTGAGGTTGAATTTGATGAAATAGATATAGGCGATTCCATAATTGACCATGACCTGTATTTTATAGGCGGCGGTCAGGATAAGCAGCAGCAGGATGTTGCAAGAGAACTTTATAAAAATAAAGAAAATTTGCTTACTCAGCGTGACAATGGTTCGGTGTTTTTGGGAATCTGCGGCGGTTATCAGCTTCTGGGACATTACTATCAGCCGTTTGACGGTGAAAAATTAAAGGGGATTTCTTTATTGGATGCATATACGGTTGCAGGTAAAAAGCGATTTATCGGTAACGTTACGGCAAAGACAGATCTTGTAACGCCGGAAACCCTTGTGGGCTTTGAAAACCACAGCGGTTTAACTTATCTTCAAGGTGACACAAAACCGCTTGCTGTTGTTACAACAGGAAACGGCAACAACGGTAAGGATAAAACCGAGGGGGCATATTTTAAAAATGTTTTCGGAACTTATTTGCACGGTTCGTTTTTGCCTAAAAATCCGCATTTTGCAGATTTTTTAATAGAGCTTGCGCTTGAAAAACGCTATGGCGAAAAAATTAAATTGGCAAAGCTTGATGATACTATAGAAAATAAAGCGCATCAAATGCTTGTAGATAAGGCTTATTAATGAAAAATTTATTCTCTTTGTGGTGCAAAATTGATGATAAGATAAGATTTTTAATTATTGGCGCTTTGAATGCTGTGATTTCTTACGTTATATTCGCTGCCGCTCTTTTTTTAATCGGTGAAGCTTATTATCAGGTTTGTGTTGCGCTCCAGTGGGGAATTTCGTCAATTTTTTCTTATCTTAATCAGAAATTTTTTGTTTTTTGCACTAAAGGTAATTATGTTAAAGAATACCTTAAATGCTGCACTACATGGCTTGTTAGCTATCTCGTAAATGCGGTTATCCTTGAATTGTTGATGAAATTCGTGTTTAAAAACGCCTATATTGCCCAATTTATCTCAATATTTCTGGTATCTGTCATAACTTATGTGTTATTTAAATACTTTGCGTTTAAAAAGCCGTCAGAGTCATGACGGCGTGTAAAAATTTTGTTCCGTATTTTATTTGATATTTGCTACTGCATTTTTGACAAATTCAACGGCTTTTTCCGGTGTAAGTTTCATAACTTCACCCGTTTCACGGATTTTGCATTCCACAAGCCCTTCTGTGAGGGTTTTCCCCGCCGTAATTCTATAAGGGAATCCGATTAAATCTGCATCTTTAAACTTAACGCCTGCACGTTCATCTCTGTCGTCAAGAACGACTTCTACGCCTGATTTGAGTAAATCTTCGTAGATTTTTTCGGCTGTCGACATCTGGCATTCGTCATTTGTACTTACAGGAACGACTACGACGTGGTAAGGCGCAATGGAAAGAGGCCATTTTATGCCGAATTCATCGTGGTGAGCCTCAACAGCAGCAGCTGCCGTTCTTGAAATTCCTATACCGTAGCAGCCCATAATATATGGTTTCATTTCACCGTTTATATCTGTATATACTGCGTTCATCGGTTTTGAATACTTAGTTCCGAGTTTGAAAATATTTCCGACTTCAATACCCTTTGTGACCAAAAGCGGTTTGCCGCATTCTGGGCAGATGTCGCCTTCTTCAACAAGACGGATGTCGTGGTAATTAAACTCTTTTATTCCCAAGTCAGAAAGGTTTGCACCAACTTGGTGTTTGTCGGTTTGGTTTACTCCGACTACGAAATTTTTCATATCGCGTACGGTTTCATCAATAATAATTGTAATTCCGTCCATTCCTTTTGGACCGATAAAACCGGGAACTGCATCAAAGCCTTTGTTTGCCATTAATTCTGCAATTTCTGCGCTTGAGGCAATTCTTATTTCAATTCCGCCGACTGCGTTCATTAATTTTGTTTCTTCAACTGCTCTATCAGCTCTGATTAAAGCCAGAACGGGCTTTTTGTCAACTATATACACAAGGGTTTTTAAAATCAAAGTTGACGGAATATTTAAAAATTTGCTTAATTCTTCAATTGAATGGGTATTGGGAGTGTCAATGATTTCGGTTTTTGAAAAATATTCTTTGCCGTCAACAACTGCAGGCGGAAGTTTTGATACTGCGTGATTGGAGTTTGCCGAATAATCGCAATTGTTGCAGTAGAAAACGTCGTTTTCGCCGGCATCTGTGTCAGTTATTACCATAAATTCATGCGATACGGAACCGCCTATTGCGCCGGAATCGGATTGAACCATTTTTGTATCAAGTCCGCAACGGTCAAAAATTCTTTTATATGCACGTGCCATATTTTCATATTCTTTGTCAAGCCCCGCCTCATCCGTATCAAAGCTGTAAGCATCTTTCATAATGAATTCACGTCCTCTTAAAAGCCCGTATCTGGGACGAACTTCGTCACGGAATTTTGATTGAATTTGATAAAGGTTTACAGGCAATTGTTTGTATGATTTCAAGCCGTCCCTTGCTATTGCCGTAATTACTTCTTCGTGGGTCGGACCAAGACACATTATTCTGTCGTGGCGGTCTTTCAATCGCATAAGTTCTTTACCGTATGCGTCCCATCTGCCTGATTCTTCCCAGAGTTCTTTCGGCTGTACAAACGGCATTAAAAGTTCCTGCGCGCCTGAGGCGTCCATTTCTTCTCTGACTATGGTTTCGATTTTTTTCAAAACTCTCCACATCAATGGCAGAAAGTTATAAACTCCTGACGTTAATTTTCTTATATAACCTGCACGTGCAAGCATTTTATGAGAAACTACTTCCGCATCCGACGGATATTCCCTTAATGTTTGCACAAATAATTTTGACATTTTCATAATATATTACCTCTTTATCCAATTTTACCATGCTGAAAATTATTGTGCTAAAAATTTATCTATTTCCTGTTTTACAATTTTCGGGGTAACCGATAGTGTATCATTATTTTCAAGCGCTTTATTAAGGTATTTTATGTAGGAGTCATTATCGTTCATAAGTTTTTTAATTTGCGCATAGATATAAAAAAGGTCGCCGTTTGAGCCGCAATTTTTTAGTGCGGTTTTGACAAGGTCATTAGCACTTTGCAAGTCGCCGTTTTTCGTAATTATTTTTATGTAAATTTCATACGCTTCAACATCTTTAGGGTTAAGCTCAAGTGTTTTTTCAAGGTTGTGTAGTGCTGAATCAATATTCCCTTCTTCAAAATCAATTACGCCGAGGTTATAATATGCCCAGCTGTAATCAGGAGAGATTGAAAGCACTTTATTGAATTCTTCTCTTGCAGAATCATTGTCGTCGAATTCTTTATATATATTCCCCATATAAAAATGGGCGTAAATATCCTCATCATTCAAATCAACCGTATGCTGAAAGTTATCCATAGCCTGAATCAGGTCGCCTTTTTTGAAATTTGCTATGCCTATATTAAAGTATGAATTTGAATCTTTATCGTCTGTTTCAAGCACTTTGTCAAAGCATTGAATCGCTTTGTTGTATTCCTGCTTTTCAATATACACAAGCCCCAGATTATACATGGCATCAACCTCCTCCGGTGCATATTCAAAAGCTTTCAAGTAAGCATTTTCGGCTTTATCCAGATTTTTCAGCTTTTCATATGTAATTCCGAGATTATAGTAGATGCCGCTATCCTGTTGAAATATTTGCGACAGATACAAAAAATGCTGCAGGGCTTCTTCAGGATATCCCGTGTCAAGAAGAAGTACCGCCAATTGCCTGCGTACCTGAAAATTGGCGGGATCTTCTTTTAATATATTCTGTAATTCTTCTATTTTATCAAGTTTTGACATATTAAATTACCGGAACATCAATAGGATCTGTTAAAATTACGCTGAATATTTCTCCCTTATTAAGTTCAACATCTTTGCCTTTTCTTATCATATCTGCAATGCTGTCATAGATAAAATAGCCCGCAGTGCCGAGTCCTGCGCCTATTATTCCGACAGGTACCGTGATAATTTGCATATAACCGTTCCAGTAGTCCTCGCCTACGTCAAATCCCCATTGCGTTGAATTTCTTGCGATTTCAGCGGATTTTTCACATGTTAATTTGAATGCATCGCCATAGCCGCGTGTTGTTGTAATCCCGCCGTCGTAAGTTAAATCGGTTCTGCCCGTAATATTCAATGAAAGCGGTAATTGTCTGCCGTTAGGGGTTACAACATGGTCAAAATCCATGTAAATTATAGAGCCTTTGGACATTCTTTTGGCAGGAACTATTTTTTTAATGGTTCCTCTGACAACGGAACCCATAGGCAAAATAACATCACTGTCCGATGTCTGGTCGGTTATAAGCATTGCGGAAAATCCCATGCCTTCAACTCCCGCAGATGTTGATAAAGGTGTCAATAGTTTCATCTCCAGCTTGGTCCCCGCAGGAATTCTTTTTGTTTTTGCATTGGCGCTGAAAGGACCCGCAAGGGTTATTTGTAATGTTGTCATTAATGCCAAAAACAGGGCTAATAATTTTAATTTCATAGTAATACCTCTTTATGTAACTTGATTTCGTCCGTTATGTTTGGATTGATATAATCTTTTGTCGGCAGCGTCAATTATTTCGGACGGAGTTTGACCGTCCTCGGGAAAGCTTGCGACGCCTAAACTTATCGTAACATTGCTTTCCTGATAGTTATTAAGTCTGAATCTTTTTGATGCTACACGTTTGCATATTTTTTCAGCCGTTGTTACCGAAACTTCTTTGGAGGTGTTGGGTAAGATTATGCTCATTTCTTCCCCGCCGTATCTGCATACGATATCAGTCGCACGAACACTTTGTTTTAAAAGCTGTGCAACTTGATGCAAAACAGCATCGCCTGCTTGATGGCCAAATGTATCATTGAATTTTTTGAAAAAGTCTATGTCAATAATTATTAAAGAAAACGGTGTTTCGTATCTTTTGCATTGTTCAACCTGCATTTTCATTTGTTCCTGAAAATATCTGTGGTTGTATAATTCTGTCAGCCCGTCAGTTGTGGCAAGCAAATACTGCTGTTCAAAATCCCGTGATTTAATAATGTATTTAACAACAAATGCAGAGATGAATATTATAATCCCGAGCATTAGAGGATATACAATACCTATCCACAAATTGTGATACTTCATTATAAAATATGCAAACAGAATGTATATGGAATACACGGAAACAAATGACAGAGTTACAATTGCCGCTGAATCTACGTGGATTACCAGATATCCGATAAGTGCGGCTAAAATTATACCGAGAAATACGGTTATTAATTTATCTACTTTTGCAATAAAATTGTTGTCTAAAAGGTTATTTACATATGTTGCCTGTACTTCAACGCCGGGGTAGATTTTTGCAACGGGAATTGTTTTTATGTCAAATAAGCTTGAGGCTGTTGTGCCAAAATATACTATTTTGTTCGAAAAATTGTACGTGAGTTTTTCACCGGATTCAATTGCTTTTATCAGCCTGAATAACGGTATCTGCTGATAGGTTCCCGTAGGACCGTACCAGTTTAGAATAGCGCTTCCGTCTTTGTCTATATATATTTTTCTGTTATTTAAAAGCAGATTTGAATTTCTGTCTATTGTAAATTCGGAAGGGTTGTATTTTTCTTCCTGTTTTATAAGTCCCATACCAACCTTGAATGCCAGCTGCGGATAAAATCTGCCTTGATATTTTACGAATATCGGCATTTTCCTTAGTATACCGTCCTCTGCTCTTGAAACATTTATCATGCCGATATTGGTGGTATTTTTTATTATTTCAGGCAATATGGAGCGGCAATTTAGAAAAGACAGCGAATCGAAATCTATATCCTGCGAATAGTTTGTCACATTGACGCTGAGTCCTTTGGGTAATTCAATCGGTTTTCTTAATTCTGCGGATTGATTGTCAAGATTCATTGCCGTATAAATATTATTGTATTTTTTGAAAGTTGCGGCAAGAGCTTCATCAGCACCGGGTTTACTCTTTATGGATTTTACAAACATAAGGTCAAAAGCAATTGTTTTCGGATGCTGGGCTTCTATATAATCAATTATTTTTGCGTAAACATCCCGCGGAAGCGGCCACTCGCCGTATTTGTCCAGAATGTATTCGTAGCTTGCGTCATCTATTGCAACGATTACTATGTTTCTGTTAGGTTTTTTGTAATCCGATTTTACGATGATACTTTGCCTGAGGTCAAAAGTTTTGTTTTCAACGGCATCCAAAAATGTGTTAAAGTTCGTACTTTTTGCCGTGTAAAATACAAACATTAAAAACACCAATATCCACAGTGAATACATTATTTTTTTTAGCATGATAAAGTTCCCAAATCTTATTTTATTTCATCAGTATAGCCGATTGTGAAAGATTTGGCAACAAAATTTTTCATTAAAAAACGTTTTTCCTGTATAAAATTGTTTAATTTAAGTATATCGGTAGTGTAGGATAATTCATCGGGACTTTTTAAATATCTTAATAAACATTCTTCGTGCAGATTCATTTGTTTTTCCTATAAAACGGGTTACCTGTATATTATTTCAAATCGACGGTAAAATTACATCAACCTTTTATATTGTATTGAATGAAATTTCTCATGCGTTTGCATGAAAATTAATTTTAACAAATACTTGCGTTTTCTAATTCAGCAATATAAAATGTTATTAGTCGAAATATTCAAGTTTGGAATCTTGATAAAAAAGAAATGAGGTAGAAAATGAAACAAGGTATACATCCTGATTATAAGAAAACAACAATCAAGTGTGTATGCGGTAACGAAATTGAAACAGGCTCTGTTGTTGACAATATTACAGTTGAAATCTGCAACAAATGCCACCCTTTCTATACCGGTCAGCAGAAAATTCTTGACTCTGAAGGTCGCGTTGAAAGATTTAATAAACGTTACGGCAGCAAAAAAGCTTAAAATTGTTATCAAAAATTTACATTGTAGCCCCTTTTTAAAAAGCGGGCTATAATTTTTTATAAGGGAGAGATTGTATGGAAGAAAATAATAAACCTGTTGTTAATTTAATATCAAAGCCTAAAAATATGTTAAAGACTGTTTATACGGCTTGCAGAACCTGCTATAGTGCTGATTATCCGATAAATATATATAACAGCACCGATGATGAAGAAAAAATGCTTAAGCTTATTAATAGAGTAATTTCATCAGGTCATTATTCTACAATTGAGCATATTCAGGTTACTTTTGCCATATCAAATGTTTCTCGTGCCTGCACTCACCAGCTTGTACGCCACAGACACATGTCTTTTTCTCAAAAATCTCAAAGATATGTTAAGGAAAAAGGTCAATTTGATTATATAATCCCCCCGACAATTGAAAAAAATGATGAATTAAAGGCAAAATTCGTTGAATTTATGAATAAAATTTCAGAACAATATCTGGAATTTGTTGAGGCGGGAATTCCGGCTGAAGATGCAAGATTTGTTCTGCCTAATGCTGCTGCAAGCTCGCTTGTCGCAAGCCTAAACTTAAGAGAAATGATTCATCTTGCAAATTTGCGTCTGTGTACCCGCGCTCAATATGAAATTAGAACTATGGTCAAGATGATGTGTGATGCGCTTGTCGCAGAAGAACCGTGGCTGAAACCTTATCTGGTTCCAAAATGTGAAAGATTAGGTTTTTGCGATGAGGACAAATCCTGCGGTAGAATGAAAACGCGCGAACAACTGGGGTTTTAAAGGAGGAAAGTTATGAAAAGTGCTGATTTTAGGGTAAACAGGGGGGCGGCTCCTCTAAGTAGACAGGACAAGGGCTTTACGCTTGCTGAAGTTTTAATAACTTTGGCACTCATAGGTATTGTCGCAGCTATGACAATTCCTACTCTTGTTTCAAGTTACCAGACTCGTGCGTGGAATACGTCAGCTCAGGTTTTTGAAAGAAAGTTGGAAGAAGCTCTCAAGACTATGAATATACAGCAAACTCTTGCCGGTTATAGATCTACTGCGGATTTTGTGGCTGAGTTAGCAAGACATTTTAAAATTAATAAAATTTGTAACAATACGGATATAATGTCATGTTTTGAAGATAAAGTTTATTGGGGAAAAGATGAACTTGAAGTAAATGTTGAAAATGTAAAAACAGCCGCACAGCTCGGTCAGGCTGATTGGGGGACGGAAGCTATTGGTGTCCAGTTTGCAAACGGTACTACCGGCATTATAGCTTATGATCCGCAATGCCGCGAAAATCCTTATTCAAATCAATTTTCAGGTGTAAGTTGTATTGCTTTATTATACGACACATCCGGATTTAAAACTCCTAATGCTGACGGTAAAGATTTGAGATATTTAAATGTCCCCGAATTGGACGGGCATAAACCTTGTGCCGTCAAATTGTCAGACGGAACGTGTTTTACAAAATCGGTTACTTATGATGCGTTAACTGCGGATGAATGCAAAGCCCTTGCAGACGGTGGATTTGGTAATGACGCGGATTCTTGTGAACGCGATAATGATTTCTGGGCAGGTGCCGTAAAAGCCTGCGGCAGTGTCAATAATTTGCCGGATGTTTCTCAATTGCATGCTTTAGGTATTGAACTTGCCGAAAAAAATGTTTCAATAGAAGATGTAGGTTTGGATTCTGCAAGAGAAGTTTACAGATTTTGGGCAGGGTATTCCGATTCCGGCAACGAGGGTTATCATGCACGATATTGCAGTTTATCCCTTGAGGGTGGTCCTTCATGTGACCACTCACCACGTGCTAATTCCGGTTATAATGTGCTTTGTGTAACCAATTAAGGTTGTCGTAAAATAATAAAAAAACACCATAACGGTGTTTTTTTTATTATTAATGTTTCTTTAATTTATTAGCTGTTGCCTGAACGAGCATTTTCAGTGTATCAAAGGTTGGTATTGATCTTTGATTTTGTTGTTTTACTAAATCTGCAACAAGGCTGTTAAGATAAATTTCCAGATTTGTGTATCCTGATTCGGTCATGCTTTTGCCGTCACCGCCGTCATAAGGGTTAAGGTTATGGCTGAATTCCCAGTCATCAGGAATACCGTCACCGTCTGAATCAACACTCGGAAGATCGCTTTTATATTCAGGATATCCGCCCGCATCTGCAGTCGATCTGATTAACCCTTTGCTGTCTTCTGCGCCTGAAATATATGTTTCAACAGCTTGAGCTATACGATTATCTACAAAATCACGTTTGTCGGAGGCTCCGGCAAATTTTAAAACGTTATTATATGCCTGTAATGCTGTTTGTGTAGACACCGGTTCGTGGTCAAATTCAGATCGTGTGAGTACCGGATTTTTTGAGGTTCTGATATAATCCATGTTCGGGTATACGCCCATCCAGTTGTCGTTTGTCTGCAGCGGATTGGTGTGAACGTAATTTCCGTTCACATAAACAATTCCGGGCCTTTTTGCATTTGGAACTTCGAGAATCTGTCCTCTTGACGGAATATTGGTCGCAGGTCCAAATTTGAAATAATTATTGACTATATTGTAGGTGCCGCTTTCCGCACCGTCAATTGATGAAGTCCCCCAGTTATACAAAACGTTATTTCTGAAATCAATTGTTTCAATATCTAATAAGCTTGTGTGAGTAGATTTGTAAAAAGTCGGGTTGTTTGTTCTGTTGCTTGCAAATAAATTGTGGTGATATGAGGCGCTGTAACCGCCGAGGGTTGCACCTAATCCGTTATGAACACCTTTATTCAAGGCTTCACTTATTATACACCATTGCATTGTGAGTTTTCGGTTATTATATAAGGTTGCATTATCAATGGCTGCCCAGCTCATGGAACAGTGGTCTATAATAATATCGTGTCTGTTTTTTACCACAAGTGCGCTTCCGTCAGTTTTGTCGCCAAGTCTGAATCTTATGAATCTTATAATTATGTTGTCTGCATCAACTATTACGGGAAAATCTTTTATGCAGATACCGTCACCGGGAGCGGTTTGACCTGCGATTGTAAGGTCGCCGTTTTGAATTACCAGCGGCGATTTTAATTCAATTATTCCGGATACGTCAAAAACAATTGTTCGGGGACCTTTTTGGTTTATTGCATAGCGCAAAGAGCCCAGTTCATTTTTATCTTCAAGAGTTCTTACGTGGTATACAACGCCGCTTCTTCCTCCGCTTGTGAAGGCTCCGTAACCTTCAGCCGTCGGAAACGCATATATTTGCCGCGGGGTCTGCCACACAAGCACCGAGAAAATTAAAAGTCCAAGTATTACTATTATACCTATAATACTTGATAAACCGATATTTTTTACTGCATTTAAAATTCTTAAAAACATATTTTCTCCTATATTGATTAAAAACAGGGCCCGGCGGGAGTCGAACCCGCGATCTCCGGTTTAGGAAACCGTTGCTCTATCCTACTGAGCTACGAACCCCTATGCCTGACGGGAGTCAAACCCGTGACCTTCGGCTTCGGAGACCGACGCTCTATTCAACTGAGCTACAGGCACTTATTAAGTCTCGGAATGTGAGGCTTAGCCTCTATCCTGCAACTCTTTTTATGAAAAATACGCTTTTGCGTCTATACTTTCGCGTTCTTTTTCATTTGTTATTTCAAAGTACGGCAGTTCTGACTTTATACCTAATGATTCCGCAAACCATTTTGTAGGTACCGTTTCTACTGCATTGTTTAATTCCAGCACTGCACTGTTATAAAATCTGCGAGCAGCTGCTATATGTTCTTCAACTTCGTTATAAGTTGACATAGCCTGAATCATTGTTTGATCGGATTTTAATTGAGGGTAGTTTTCAACTGATACCATCAATTGACCCATTTTGTTCTTAATCTCCGCATCAAGCGCAATTTTTTCTTTTACGTTATTCAAATCTGATGTCATTTTGACGGCTTCCGTGCGGAGTTTTGTTATATCATCCAGAAGTCCTCTTTCGTGCTCCATAAATTTATTGGCTATAAATAAGATATTCGGAATTAAGTCATATCTTTTTTTGAGCTGTACGTCAATACTTGCAAGAGCTTCTCTGACTTTATTTTTTTTAGCAATTAATCTTACATAGGCTATATATAACAGCACTAAAACAATTCCTATAACAACCGCTATTGTAACAAGTGTGTCATGTAATTGAGCTTGAGCCTGAGCCCGTGCCGCCTGTTCTACCAGTGTATTAATATCAATATTTGATGCGGTTGTTGCAGGTTCCATTATCTACCTCCTGTTTTTAATACTTTTATATTAGCATATTTTTTGAGTTTTGTCCATTACTTATTGCCCTGCAACAATGATTGTAAAATCGGTATCAGAGCAATAGTAATTTATCGGGTCATAAACAAACTGGCGAGATTTTATATCCGGAACTTTTTTCCTGAGCCAGCTGTAATATTCAGGCGTAACATCTTTTGTGTGAGCGATAAATTGTGCGTGCGTAGCATTGGATGTTCCGGTGCACTTTACTTTTACGTTGTTTGCTTCAAGTGTTTCGATAAGTGTTTGAGCTTCCGATGTTTTGTCATTTGAATACAAGATATTTGCGGCAAATTGGGTTTTGTCGCTTTTTACGCGTTCTCTGTATATAAGCCTGTTTACGACTTCCTGAGTTTTTTCAGGATCCAGAATCCAGTAGCTGGTGTAGCCTTTTTTGTTAGGAGATCCGGGAAGCGTTGCAATTTCTATACTGTCTAAATCAAAATGTTTTGCAAGAGCTGCATATTGTGACATCTCATATAAAGACATGTCGGTTTTAACGTATTGTTTCGCTATAGACAAGATTTGCGGAATTTTAGCGATAGTTTCGGGCTGCTGCATTTTCTTTAATAAGCCTCTTAAAAACCATTGTTGACGCTGGGTTCTGCCGATATCTCCCATGGCATCGTGCCTGAATCTTAAATATCCTACGGCTTCATCCGCATCAAGATGATGATCTCCTTTGCTTAAATTTATGTGAAGATTGCCTGCATAATCGTTATAGTGCATATTTTTTTCAATATAAATATCAACTCCGCCGAGAGCTTCTACTATTTTTCTGACGGCATCATCGTGAACCATAATATAGCGGTCTATTCGAACGCCGAGCGTATCTTCAATTGTTTTTATTGTCATGTTAATCCCGCCGATTGCGTGTGCTGCGTTAATTTTTTGAATGCCGGCGTCTTTCGGAAGATATACTTTGCTGTCGCGCGGAATTGAAATTGCGTTAAGAGATCTGCTTTTCGGGTCAATATTTAAAAGTACAATTGTATCTGTTCTTGTCCCTTCCCAAAGGTCAGCGCCTTCGCCGTTTGAATCCACACCCAAAAGCAGAATATTTTGTTTTCTGGGACCGAAAGGTAATGAAAATTCTGCTTTTTCTTTATTGTTGCTGCTGTTGCTCAGCTTAATGAACAGTTTTGTGATGAAAGAGTCCTGACCGAATTCATCTTCCAGAAATTCTCTGTTATCAGCAAATAAAAACAGTCCGAAAATTACTGCGGCAAATGTAATCAGCATGACTGCCAGAATTTTAAAAAAAGAAGATTGTTCTTTTCGTTCTTCTTCAGCCTGTCTTAAGTAATTATCCAGGGAATTTTGGAAGTTTTCTCTTTCTTCTTGTAGATTATTATTGGTCATAATTCCTTACCTTTTAAATAACGTGTAACAAAAATATTGATACAAGTGTAAAATAGACCGCAAGACCGACAACATCAATGGTTGTTGCAATCACGGGACCTGATGCAACTGCGGGGTCTACGTTTACGGTTTTGAGCGCAAACGGAGTAAATGTTCCGATAATTGTTGCCATTGTCATGTTGATTGCCATTGCAATACCGACAACAATACCTAATTCAACATTATGCTGCCAGCCCCAGGTGACAAGAGTTGTCATTGCTCCGAAAAATATTCCGATGCAAAGCCCGATAAGCATTTCTCTCATAATATGGTACATTGCGGAACTCAAAGTAACCTGACCGGTTGAAAGTCCGCGAACCATAAGAGTAATGCTTTGAGTGCCGATATTACCGCCAAGACCTGCTAAAAGCGGCATAAATATTGCAATTATCGGTAATGCTGATAATGTGGCATCAAAATGGTGAGCAACATTCACCGCAATGAATTCACCTATAAGCGTGATAAAAAGCCATGGAGTTCTTGCGCGTATGGCATTAAAAATATTACCTGAAAGAATTTCGTCCTCGTCAACCAATTCTGTTGAAATACCGGATGACTGGTAGATGGTTTCGGTAGTTTCTTCTTCAACGATATCCTGAACGTCGTCCCAGGTAATCATTCCTTTGAGCCGGTTATATAAATCAACAACCGGCAGGGCATTGTATTGATATTTCATAAACACGTCCGCAATGTAGTCCTGATAATCGTCAACGTGAAGTTTTACAATGTCGGAAATCATTATGTCTTCAATTTTTTTGTTTATGGGAGATGTCAAAAGGCTTCTCAATGACACAACGCCGAGCAGGTGATTTTGTTTATCAACGACGTAGACATAATACAATTCCATATTATCCTGTTCCGCTTTAATTCTTATATGGTTCAATACGTCAAGAACAGTCATTCCGCAGTTTACGGTCAAAACAGACGGGTTCATGATACCGCCTGCGGTGTCTTCGTTGTATGTCAAAAGTTCTCTGACTTCGGCGGAGAATTTATGCGGAAGTTTATCTAAGTAAGTTTCGCTTTCATCGTCTTCCATATCGCCTAAAACGTCAGCCGCAGCATCGTGCGGAAGCTTTGTGATAATTTTGGAAGCGAGTTCTTCATCAATATCGCCGAGTAATTCCACCTGCAATTGCGGTGATAAATATTCCATCAAATCCGCCTGTTTCTCCAGATCAAGCAGCTTGAAACAATGAAGTCTTTCTTCGGGCTTCATTTCCTGAAATATGTCCGCTAAATCAGCGCTGTGATAGCTGTCGAGTTCTTCTCTGAGCTTATCCTGCGTTTCATCTTCCATGATTTCGCGGAGGCGTTCAATTATGTTTGGAATGTTTATCATAAGAATATTATATTACAAACAAATTTTTCTTCTATTAAAAAAAATCGAAAGTGTTAATTTTTAACCCTTTATTAACCCTTTGGTAACCCTTAAAAATAAAAATAAAGATAAAAATATAAGGATTAATAATATAAATAAAAGTTAAAAAAATTTTCAAATTTTAGTTGTAAATTTTTCTGTTCAAATCAGCTTTTCTGATTCGGATATTTTCCGGCGTAATTTCCACCAGCTCATCGTCAGAAATATATTCGAGGCATTCTTCAAGCGCCATTTGCTTGTGAGCCTGAAGTGTAACCATAACGTCTGCGGTTGCGCTGCGCATATTGGTTAATTTTTTGGTTTTACAGATATTTACGACAATATCCTGCGGCTTGTTGCATTCACCGATAATCATTCCGCGGTAAACTTTTGTTTTCGGGGTTATGAAAAATACTCCGCGGTCTTCGTATTGCGCAAGAGCGTAAGGGATTGCCTCACCCTGTTCGTGTGCGATAATTGAACCGTTTCTCTGTCTTGGAATATCGCCCGCGTAGGGTCTGTAGTGCAAAAACGTATGATACATAATGCCTTCGCCGCGGGTCATACGGATAAACTCACTTCTGAAGCCGATTAACCCTCTTGCCGGAATGTGGAAAATCATTGTAGTTCTGCCTTTGGCATTATTCATTTCTTTCATCTCGCCTTTTCTGCCTGAAAGTCGTTCAATACAGCTTCCGGCATAGCTTTCAGGAACATCCACAATTAAATTTTCATACGGCTCGCATTTTTCTCCGTTAATTTCTTTATAAATAACTTCCGGTTTTGATACCGCAAATTCATAACCTTCACGGCGCATTGTTTCAATCAAAATTCCCAAATGCAGTTCGCCTCTGCCGGAAACTCTGAAAACATCGGTTGAATCCGTATCTTCCACCCTTAAACTTACATTTTTTTCTAATTCATTATAAAGTCGTTTTCTTAATTGTCTTGAAGTTACGAATTTGCCTTCAGTTCCTGCAAACGGGCTGTCGTTTACCGAAAAATTCATCTGCAGGGTCGGTTCATCGACGTGGATTAACGGAAGCGGCTGAGGGTTATTTATATCACAGATGCTTTCGCCGATTTGTATATCCGAAAATCCTGCAACACCTACTATGTCACCTGCTGAGGCTTCTTCAATTTCCACTCTGCCGAGGTCTTTGAAACCGAAAAGTTTTGAAATCTTGCCGCGTTCCTGACTTCCGTCCGCATGAACCACGCAAACCTGTTCCTGTGACTTGATTTTGCCGTTTGCAATACGTCCTATTACAATTCTTCCTACATATTCGTTGTAATCCAATGACGCTGCTCTGAATTGTAAGGGCAGATTTTCGTCACCCAAAGGCGGTTTAATGTTTTCCAAAATACAATCCAACAGCGGCACCATATCTTTTCTTTCATCGTCCAAATCTTTAATCGCAAAGCCCTGCAAGCTGCTTGAAAAAATGAACGGAAAATCAATTAAGTCTTCGCGGTCAGTCAATTCCGTAAACAGATCAAAAACTTTATCCAGAGCGGTCAAAGGTTCTGCAGCGGGTTTGTCTATTTTGTTTATGACAACAATGATTTTCAAACCCAATTCAAGCGCTTTTGAAAGTACAAAACGGGTCTGGGGCATAGGACCTTCTGCGGCATCTACGATTAACAGTGCTCCGTCAACCATACCCAGAACGCGCTCGACTTCTCCGCCGAAATCCGCGTGGCCGGGAGTGTCTACAACATTGATTTTGCAGCCTTTATAATTGATTGAAATGTTTTTTGAAAGTATTGTAATCCCTCTTTCGCGTTCCAAATCATTGCTGTCAAGCACGCGTTCTTCAACGTGCTGATTTTCGCGGAATACTCCCGCCTGCTTCAAAAGACAATCAACAAGGGTAGTTTTGCCGTGGTCTACGTGGGCGATTATTGCTATATTTCTTATATTTTCATTTGATGTCATAAATTATTATCCCTAGAGTGTATATTGTACACTTATATATTAGAACAGTAATAAAAAATTTGCAACCCGTTGCCATAGGACTTATATGACAATGTCATTCTGAGCGTTAGCGAAGAATCTCTTGTTTAATGAGATCCTTCGGCTAAAGCCTCAGGATGACAATATACTAACGTCATCCAGCACTGCCAAAGGCAGGACACTATACTTAATATTGGTCAATCTTTACACGTCATCCCGCACTGCCTGAGGCAGGACACTATACTTGACATTGGTCAACCTTTATACGTCATCCCGCATTTATTGCGGGATCTTATGTAAAAAGATACTAAGGCATTAAGGATTTACATTTGGGCAGAAAGCCCAACATACATTTGCCCCCTCTCCCTTACCCTCTCCCGCAGGGAGAGGAGCTGCTGAGCCGTGACAATACTCTGTCATGCTGAACTTGTTTCAGCATCTCATTAACTTTTTGAGATCCTTCGGTTGCGCCTCAGGATGAGAACCCTCACCCGTATTTCTAAACTCGCGTGTGCTCGTTAAGAAATTCTACCCTCTCCCAGAGGTAGAGGGGTGCCAAAGGCACGACAACATGTTTGATAATTTTGGTATGTCTATTCAAGTCTTTGTTAGGGGTGCCAAAGGCACGACAAGATAGTGTCATTCTGAGCGTTAGCGAAGAATCTCTTGTTTAATGAGATCCTGAGGGCTTCGCCCTCAGGATGACCTGTAAAGTTCCATAATGACCTTATATGTTGTTGTGCCTTTGATACCTCAGGATGACATATAATTAATCCCCTATGCAAACCGCCTGCCGATCGCTAACGTCACAGAAGCCGGAATTCCAGAGCGTAAGTCCCTTGGAGAAGTGACGGTAGTATGCGATGTCTTCATTATACTCCTTGCCGGCCCAAACGTCGAATTTGCCTGAAGAAGTATCAAATCCCATCTCTTCAAGTTTGTCTTTGTCCCAATTTAGATCATATGTGTAACCAGATGAATTTATGGATGTACCGTAAACTTCTTCTGCAAGTGCAGTTAATTGAGCTTGGGTTGGCATTTTGCTAACACCGCCGCAAGCTTTAACAGCTCCAGCCCAGTAGTCGTCATCGTAATAACATTCTTTAATTCCAAGGTCACCTTTTAATTCTTCACACTCAGCCTTAGTAATTGGCTCAGGCCAGAATGGAGCGGTAAAACAAGTACCGTTAATTTCAAACGCACAATTATTTCCGTTCAGTGATTTAACATTAATCGAACGCAAATCTTTCGATTGTGTATTAGGCAGCTTAAATCCGTCAACGTCATACAAAAGAGCAAGACAGTCGGAAATATTTGCTTCATCCGAGTTGTTATCAAAATCGCAGTCAGGATTATATGCCACAACTCCTGTTACGCCGTTTGCAAACATTAACCCGACGGTTTCTGTACCCCAATCATCCCAACCGAAATTTTTGGCGTTTTTAATTTTTGTCATGTCAACTTCTTCGTTTTCGACACCCCAGTAGACTTTATCCTCAAAGCATGATGTAATCTTGTCGGAGGTGCAAATTTTATTAATTCTGTAATTTTTAGCAAGTTCATTGACAAAGCTCATTGTATTCGGGTGCCCGCCCAGAGTGTCTTGAGTATGCATATCCTGAATTGCATTTTCAAATTTGTTTTTGAACGCTTCGTTCGAGGTGCTCCAGATTTTATTCCTGAAATAAGTTGTCAAAGTCGGCATTATAATCATTGCTATAGCACCGATAATTGCCAGTGTAACAAGTGCTTCCGACAGCGTAAATGCTTTATGATTCTTTGTTAATAAATTTTTCATATGCATAATCCTCCGAATTAAATTATATTGTTTTTATACAGGCTTGTCAATTTTTTGCGGTTTATATGCAATGTATGCAAATGTCAGACACAGAATCCCGAAAAGTATTCCAAACCCCATTGTTATGTGGTAAGAGTTCAGAAAAGCTGTTTCGTAGGCTTGAGCGTGTGAAAGTAAAAATTCTCTGAATTCTTCAAAAAGCGTAATTGTAACAGATACGCCCAAAATATTGCCTAAATTCCTTGATAAAGCCAGAATTCCGCTTGCAATCCCCAGATCTTTTTTGTGTACACTTGTCATAATTGCGTTATTGGAGGGTGATTGAAAAAGTCCGTTTCCTATCCCCATAATTCCTGACGCGAAAACAATCTGCCACATGCGGGTTGATTGGTCAAAAGTTGTAAAGATAATCAGCGCAATTATGTAAACTATTGGTCCCGCCATTGTTAAGTATCTTGAGCCGTATCTGCCGGCAAGTGTTCCGCTGATAGGCGCCGCAACCGATAATGTGACCGAATACGGCAGAATTAAAAGCCCTGATGTGAACGCGTCAAGTCTTAAAATTTCCATTAAATAAAACGGCAAAAGTATGCTGTTTGTGAACATTGCCATATATGAAAACATGACCGCCAAATTCCCGAAAGTAAATGGTTTTATATGAAACATGGAAAAATTTATCAACGGGTAATGAATTCTGTGGTCCCTTATATAAAATAAGCTTCCGAAAATAAGGGTTATTACACCGAGAACTACTATCTTTAAAGATGTCCAGCCCCATTGATAACCTTCGGATATTGCAAGTAAAAGCGACATAAGGCTTATCGTAAAATAAATAAATCCTTTGTAATCAAACTTAAAAGTTTTAACTTTTGTAACATGCGTCGGCAGAATTTTCCATGCATAATATGCCCCGAGAAGTGCAACAGGTATACACGGCAGAAAAACGGAGTGCCAGCCGAAGTTGTTTATTAATAATCCGCCGATTGCAGGCCCGAGCATGCCGCCTATTGCTACCAGACACCCGTTAAGCCCGAGAGCTTTTCCCCTGCGGGCATTTTTGAAAATAGTTGCAATTATTGCCTGCGCATTTGATACCATAATTGATGCCCCGAGCGCCTCAAAACATCTTGATGCGACAAGTAATATAAAATTTGGCGAGATATAGCTGAAAAAAGCTCCGAGTGCAAAAATAGCAAATCCCGTGGAATAGAGTTTATTTTTCGGGAAAATATCACCTAATTTTCCGAAAAACGGCAGGAAAATTGTTAATGTCAGCATATAACCAACTACAACCCACTGGATTTGCGATAATGTTACTCCCAAATCTTTTGCCATGGGATAAAGTGCAAGGTTTACCGTCGTTGAATCGAGCATGCCGATAAAGTTCCCGACAGCCGTGATTATAAACATTGTCCATTTGATTTCTTTGGGATGTGACATATGTATGAGCCTTTGCTTTTATTTAAGTAAAGTTAATGTTTTATCCAGTTTTCAATTACCTTTAGCGGTGCGCGGGTTATTGCAAGCGCCCATGATTTGATGTCTTTGGTTATAACAGCGCCTGCCGCAACGTTTGCACCTTTATTTATGGTGACCGGTGCAACAAGCACGGCGTTTGAGCCTATTTTTACGTCGTCTTGTATAACTGTTTTGCTTTTTACGTTTGTAATCGGGTTAAAGTTTGCTGTAATTGTGCCTGCGCCGATATTAACGTGTGTCCCGAGTTCGCTGTCACCGATGTATGACAGGTGACCTGCGTTTGTGTTTGAGCCGATTTTGGATTTTTTAACTTCTACAAAATTACCGATTTTTACGTTATCTTCCACTTCAACTCCGCCTCTAAAGTGTGCAAACGGCCCGATTTTACAATTTTTGCCGATTTTATTTTTGCCTTCAAGATATGTTGACGGGTAAATTATCGTATCCCGACCGATTTCCGTGTCATCCGAAATCCACGTGCAGGATGGGTCTACTATCGTAACCCCGTTTTCCATAAGTTCATGTAATTTTCTGTCGTTCATTAATTTTGTTGCCTGGGCAAGGTGCAGGCGTGAATTTATCCCGAAAATTTCTTCGTTATTTTCCAAAACATAAGCATTGACTCTCAGTCCGTTATTTTTGCCCCATGAAATTATATCTGTCAGGTAATATTCACCCTGTGCGTTGTTGTTTTTCAGTTCGCCGAAAGCTTTTTTTAGTTTATCCCAGTTAAGGCAATAAATCCCAGCGTTAATTTCTTTTATTTCCAATTGTTCGGGTGTGGCGTCTTTTGCTTCTACAATACCTTTGAGGGTGTTGTCTTTTTCGCGGATTATTCTGCCGAGTTTTTCCGGATCCTCAAAAATTGCACTCATAATTGTCAGGTCTGAATTTGTGCTGTTGTGGTAGTCAATGAATTTTTTGAGGGTTGTTTCCCTTATCAAGGGTATATCGCCGTTCAAAATTATTACAAGTCCTTTGTAATCCTCAAGATACGGACATACCATGGAAACCGCATGCCCCGTGCCTAATTGAGGGTTTTGTAAAACTGTTTTTGCACATTCATAATTTTCTTTTACAAATTTTTCAACATCTTCGGCTTTGTGACCGACAATTACAAACGATTCATCCGCAAGATTTTTTACGTTGTCCAAAATATACCCCAAAAGAGGTTTGTCCATTATTTTATGCAAAACTTTCGGCGTGTCGGATTTCATCCTTGTACCTTTGCCTGCTGCCATTATGATTGATTTTAATTCCATATATTTTCTCCTTTGGTTTAATTTTAGCACAAGTGCTCATAAAAATATACTAAAACAATATAAAAATGTTTCCGAAACTATAGCGGAGCCGGAGGTGAGAGCGTCGTTGAGGAAATATTTTTATATTGTTCAGGTATGTATATTTTTCCTGTATAATGATTTTATGTCAGGTATGAATAAAAAAGCAGTAGTAGCTATGAGCGGCGGGGTTGACAGTTCAGTTGCCGCAAAGCTTTTGCTGGATAAAGGTTATGAAGTTGCCGGAATTACGGGAAAAATGATTAATACACCGGCAGCTCAAAAAATTTGTGAAAATTCAAAGCGCGTTGCGGATAAATTAGGAATAAAACTTCATATCCTTGATGTTACCGAAGATTTTCAAAAAAGTGTTGTTGAGTATTTCGAAAATTCCTACGCTATAGGTCAAACTCCGAATCCTTGTATTATGTGTAATCAATTTATCAAGTGGGGCAGGCTTTTTGATTATGCGACAGAAATTCTTAAAGCTGATGTCTTTGCCACGGGGCATTATGCTGATATAAGATTTGATAACGGATATTATAAGCTTTTTCCTGCACGTGACGTACATAAAGATCAATTGTATTTTTTGTACAGGCTCGGACAAAAACAGCTTTCAAAAACCATTTTTCCGCTTTCAGAATTTGACAAAACCGAAGTCAGACAAATGGCTTTTGATTTTGATCTTCCGCCGAAAGATTCCAAAGAAAGTCAGGATATATGTTTTATCCCAAAACCTGACACGACAAAAAAATATCTGCTGAATAAATTCGGCATTAAGTCAGGTGATTTTATTGAAATCGGTACAGGTAAAAAATTGGGTAGGCATGACGGAACTTATCTTTACACTATCGGGCAAAGAAAAGGTGTCGGAATTTCCGCGCCGTATCCTTTGTATGTGGTTGACATTGATGCCGAACAAAATATTGTATATCTCGGAAAAGACGAAGATAATTATAAATCAAGGCTTGCACTGCGTGATATAAATTTTGTTTATCCGCCAGAAATCTCTGAATACGACGCTATGGTTAAAATAAGATATAACATGCAGGCCCAAAAAGCTAAATGCAAAATTGTTGAAGATTTGATTGAAATAGAGTTTTATGAACCGGTTTCTTCCGTAACCTCAGGTCAATCGGGTGTCATGTATGATATTCATGACGGGCACTTGATTGGCGGCGGAATTGTTATATAACTTGTAAAATATTTTTGCGGGGTGTATCATGTTGTTAAAAGAGGAGAAGAAAGATGTATAACCCGAAATCTATGGAAGCCGAAGAGTTTATTTCGCATGAAGAAATTCTGGATACTCTTGACTATGCCGAAAAAAATAAACATAACAGAGAACTTATTGACAGTATATTGGAAAAAGCAAGATTGAAAAACGGACTTACGCACCGTGAAGCATCCGTTTTGCTTGCGTGCGATCTGGAAGATAAAAATCAGGAAATTTATAAACTCGCCGAACAAATTAAAAAAGATTTTTACGGTAACAGAATCGTACTTTTTGCGCCGCTTTATTTGTCCAATTACTGTGTAAACGGTTGTGTATATTGTCCGTATCATTTCAAAAATAAACACATACCGCGTAAAAAACTTACTCAGGAAGAAATCAGAAATGAAGTTATAGCGCTTCAGGATATGGGTCATAAACGTATTGCTATTGAAACAGGCGAAGATCCGGTTAATAACCCGATTGAATATGTGCTTGAATCTATTAAAACAATCTACAGCGTTAAGCACAAAAACGGTTCAATAAGACGTGTAAACGTTAATATTGCGGCTACAACCGTGGAAAACTACAAAAAACTACACGATATCGGTATCGGTACTTATATTCTGTTTCAGGAAACTTATAATAAAGAATCTTATGAAACACTTCACCCGACAGGACCTAAACATAATTACAAATGGCATACGGAAGCTATGGACAGAGCCATGGCCGGCGGTATTGACGACGTAAGCCTCGGTGTTCTTTTCGGACTTGAATCATACAGATATGAATTTGCTGGACTTTTAATGCACGCAGAACATCTGGAAGCTGTTCACGGCGTCGGCCCCCATGCCATAAGCGTTCCGAGGATCAAAAAGGCCGATGACATCAATCCGGAGGATTTCGATAACGGAATTGACGATGATATTTTTGCAAAAATTGTTGCTTGTATCAGAATTGCCGTGCCTTATACCGGCATGATAATTTCAACACGCGAAACCGAAGAATGCAGAAAACGTCTTTTACACCTTGGTGTTTCTCAAATCAGCGGCGGTTCAAAAACAAGTGTGGGCGGATATTTTAACCCCATGCCCGAGGATGAAAATTCCGCGCAATTTGATGTGTCTGACAGACGACCGCTTGATGACGTTATTAAATGGCTTATGCAGATGGATTACATTCCGAGTTTCTGTACGGCATGCTACAGAAGCGGAAGAACGGGCGACAGATTTATGGAAATCTGTAAGCAGCAGCAAATTCATAATTTCTGCCAGCCAAACGCAATTTTGACTTTAAAAGAATATCTTGAAGATTATGCGTCACCGGAAACTAAAGAAATCGGCTACAAGCTTATAGATAAAGAATTGAAATCGCTTGTTGACGGTAAGGTTAAAACTACTGTCGAAGAAGATCTTGTTAAGATTGAAGCGGGAACAAGAGATTTGAGATTTTAAAAAAGCGGATTTTATATCCGCTTTTTTTATTGCCTAAAATTAAAATTTTTGATATAATAAACCCAGAAATAAGGAGATAGCCAATGAAAAATACGAAAAAAGAGAAACTCGGGGGGGGGCGACTCTCCTAGATAGAAATAGCAAGGGTTTGGGCGGTATATTCTGGGGAAAGTTACTAAGATACTATGATACTAAGGCACTAAGAGGTAACTGTCGGATTAGTAAATCCGACCTGCAACATGTCATCCTGAAGTGCCTGAGCGTGAGCGAGCAGAGGCTGAAGGGCTTTGCGAAGGCAAAGACCGCAACGCCGTTTCATGCGAGCGAACAAGAGAGGCACGACAACACACTAGACATTGGTCAACCTATAACCGTCATCCCGCACTGCCTGAGGCAGGACACCATACTTAACTTTGGTCAAGTAATAAACGTCATCCCGCATTTATTGCGGGATCTCAATAAAAATATCAGGAGATTCTTCTTTTCCTCTCGCAAAACAATACTCAATTGTTTTGCTCGGCAGAGAGCTCAGAATGACAAAAATACTTTCTTAGTGCCGTACTGCCTTAGTAACTTAGTATCTTCTAAAAAAGCCGCCTTTACCTTAGCAGAGGTTCTTATAACCCTTGCCATCATTGGTATCGTAGCAGCTATGACAATTCCGACGCTTATTGCAAAATATCAGAAAAAACAAATTCTTGTTCAGCTGAAAAATTCTTTTTCTGTTGTTTCAAATGCAATACGGCTTTCGGAAGTTGATAACGGTCCGATGTCAATATGGCCGACCGGAGCGGAAATGGATGTAAATGCGTATTGGACCAAATATTTGAAACCGTATTTTGCAAATCCTGTATTGTGCGCTACAAAGAGTGATTGCGGTTATGATGATGATTTAGACAGGGAAAAATGGAGCTGCGGCTCCAGGTGGGGGATATTAACCGATGATACAAGATTGCTTTTCAGGTTAAAAAACGGTACTATAGTATTTTTGCCCAGAAATTCTCAAGCGCAAGACGGTACCCCAATATATGCTTCTCAGCTTTATATTGATGTAAACGGTGCTTCTTCTCCTAATGAATGCGGAAAAGATGTGTTTATGTTTATAAGAACTGATAAGGGTATCATGCCTTATTCCTCACCCGGCAAAGATTGTAACACAAATCCTGAATTTTGCGCGGATACAATTATGAAAAACGGCTGGGAATATCCGGAGGATTACCCGTATTAGAACAGCCCTTTTTGTTCCGTAAATTGAATATTTTTATAGCCAAGGTGTCTGTATGCTTCCGGTGATACCCGTCTTCCTCTCGGGGTTCTCTGCAAAAGCCCTGCCTGCAGTAAAAAAGGCTCGCAGACATCTTCTATTGTCCTTACATCTTCGCCTATTGCTGCGGCTATTGTTTCAATCCCGACAGGCCCGCCGTCGTATTTATCGATAATCAGTTTTAAAAGCGTTCTGTCTGTTGTATCAAGCCCGAATTCATCTATTTTCAAGGTGTCAAGGGCGCTGTTTGCAATATCTTCCGTAATCTTTCCGTCATGTTTTACAAGTGCAAAGTCGCTTACGCGTTTTACAAGCCTGTTGGCAATACGGGGAGTGCCTCTTGATCTTCCGGCAATCGCTGCGGCACCTTTTTCGTCAATATCTATATTCAAAATTCCTGCGGTGCGTTTTATTACCTCTGATAATTCGTCCGTGGTATAAAATTCCAGCCTGTGGATTATCCCGAAACGATCTCTTAGCGGGCCGGAAAGCTCTCCGGCTTTTGTTGTCGCGCCGATTAACGTGAATTTCGGAAGCGGTATGCGCATTGTTTTGACCGTTCGGCTCTTACCTGTTGTCATATCCAGAATAAAATCTTCCATTGCCGGGTATAATATTTCTTCCGCAACCCTGTTCAGCCTGTGAATTTCGTCAATGAAAAGTATTTCACCGCCTTTTAAAGACATTAATATCCCTATAATATCACGCGGTCTTTCAAGCGCCGGTGCAGAGGTTATTTTGATGTCAACTCCCATTTGCTCCGCAATTACTCCGGCAATTGTTGTTTTGCCAAGACCCGGAGGACCGTAAAATAACAAATGATCCAGTGGCTGTCCGCGTTTTTTTGCTGCTTCTATCGTTATTTTTAAGGTGTCTTTTAAGGCTGTCTGACCTATATAAGCGTCAAATGTTTTCGGTCTTATGCTGTTCTCAAAGTTTTTATCAAATTCAATTGATTCAGATTTTATTACCGGATTTTTTATGGTTTTTGAAATTTTGAATTCGTTGTCGTCCGCAATTATGCTCATATTGTATCCTTCTTTTTAAAATAATAGCATAATATTTGTGTTTGGAAAAATTCTTAATAAAAGGTTATTGTTTATTAATATTATATATGATATAATTTCGGTATGGAATGTCCAAAATGCGGTTTAGAAATTGATGACAAAGCAATTGTATGCCCTAACTGTAAAAAGGTGCTGAAGGTTGTCTGTCCTATTTGTAAGACCATTAACGAAAGCAATACATGTAAAAAATGCGGTTACGTTATAGTAACAAAATGTCATAATTGCGGCAAGGTTAATCCGACTGCAAATAAGAAGTGTTCTAAATGCAAGTTCCCGCTGGAAAAAAGTGTTATTTTAAATGAAGCTAACACCGATGATTTTGTCATGCTCACAATTGATTTCCCGAATCTTTCTGAAATGAAAGATACCTTAGGTTCGGTTAAGTTATATAACAAATTCAAGGTTAATCTGGATAAAGTTATTGCAGATTATGTAAAATCAGTTGGGCTCAGACGTCAGATTATTGATAAAACTTATGTCATACGTTTTGATAAGGATTATACCTTCAACGGTTCCGTGAATACTGCGGTTAATTCAGCAATTGAAATCTTAAATTTGATTACCAGATTGAATTGTAAGCTTGCCAGAAAGAAAAATACATCCGTACGCTGTAATATGTTTTTGATGAAAAAATCAGTCGAGGATGATCCTAATGATTATCAATCAGGATTCAATATCAGCATGATTTATAAAAAAACTAAGACTGAAGAAAAGGTTTTGAATTCTTTTCAGGTAATTACGGATTCTGCTATTTTTGAACCTCTGGAAAAGAATTATAAAATGACGCCGTTAAATTCCGTTTTGATTGACGGCGAAATGAAAATGTTTTATGAACTTGATTTGAAAGATCTGGTTGAAATTGATCCGTCTTTGTTTGAGGAAGAAGAAGATGACGAAATTAAAATTCCTAATTTTGTTCAAAATATGCTTATCGAACAGGATAAAATGGACGGCGAAGCCTTAATAAGGGCAGAAAATCCGTATGATCCGGATGCTATCTATGATATTGAAACTATTAACTTTAACGAAATTAACTGTGACTTTATAAGAACGGAAAACGTTGATGTATTTTATCATGTCGTAAATAAGCTGCAGTCTGTTCCGAAAGGTATTATTGCAATTAAAACGGCACCTATGTATGTCCCTTATTCGTTGAAAATTATCAATGAAATTGAAGAATTGGGAATCTATAATAATATTATCTCAATAACCTGTTATGATGAGATGAAATATACACCATATGCGTTTTTTAGAGATTTGGTGTCAGCTATTTTTGAATACACGGTTTCTCAAAAACTTTTTAATCAAAACGATTTTTCGGCATTTTCCAATATTGACCCCGAGCATATGATTCATGACTTGATTACGCTTACGGAACGCCAGATAAAAAATGCTGTTGATACGAGAAATCAATATTTTGATATTTTTCTGACATTGTTAAAAGTTATTCCGAATACGCTTATTTTTATTGAAAATTTTGATAAGGTTGATTCAAGTTCGTATGATGTTATGAAGTATTTATTTGAAGCGTTTGATCAGCTTCAGATCAGTTATTTGATATCTTATGACAAAGATTTTTCACTTCACAAACAATCACACTTCTTGATTACCCGTCCTTATTATACGGAAATTACTCTCAAACCGACACCGTTTGAAAGAATAATTGAGGATAATAAGAATTTTTACCGCAATATCATGAATGATTTCTATTTCCACAGAATCGCGAAATATTCCTGCGGCAGTATTTTATTCCTTGATTTTGCAATTCAATATCTTATTGAATCCGGGATTTATCAGTATAAAGATGATTGTGTTGAAATGGTTAACCCGAAAACCATTATTATCCCGTCAAATTTGGATAGACTTATGCGGCGCCGTTTGAATCTTTTGAAAGACGATCCTCAGACTATGCGTTTTTTGGCGTCGGTTCTTCTTTTAGGTACCAGAATTGATGTTGCAACCATTGACAGCCTTGGGTATGAAAATGCCGAAGAAATTATAAACAAATTATCCGATATGGGTTATGTTTATTTCTATAACAATTGTATGTATTTCCCGAATTATAATATTTTGAGAGCTAATTTGCTTGAGGTTATGAATAAAATTGACCTCCAGAAAATTGCAAATGAACTTTTCTCAAAAGTTTTCGTTGAAAATATGCCGAGTCCGGTTAAGTCATATCTTTATAATCTTTTGTCAGATGAAAGCAATGCATTTTTGGAATGGGAAAAACTTGCTAAAGTCAATCTGTCGCTCGGCGATTTCAGTGCTTATTTGAATTGTTCTACTGAAATTTTGAATCTTCTGGAAAAGAAAAAGGTCGCTGAAGAGTCCGATGAAGATATTGAACAATATAAGCTCAAGCTTTATGAAAATATTTCGGAGAATTTGTATGAATATGTTCCGGAAAAAACTCAAAATATCGCGGAAATTACTCTTAAAAATCTTGAAAATACAACTGATATCGATAAAATTATTTTATTATGTTCAAAGATGATTCACGGTGCTCTCGCATCTGCAAGATATACCCATGCGCTTTGCCTTACTCATAAAGTCCTGTCTTTAATCCCGAATGCGTCTATTGATCCTGATGCGCCTAATTTTAATCTGTATTTCTTGTTGATGTCTATTGTGCATATTGAAATTTTGTTTAATATAGGTGCAATGGAAGATTGTATTGATGTCGGGTATAAGGTTTTAAATGTTGTTAATGATGAAAATATTAACCGAATTAAACCGGAACATATGTCAGAGGCACAATTTAAAGAATTAATAGCTGGCTGTGTCGGTTATATAGCTCTTGCAAACGTAATTCAACTGAAAGGTAACGTCAGAGAATTTTTGGATCTTGCATATTCATCATTAAGCTTTATACCGAAATCTTATGATATCATTGTCCAGCTTCAGGAACTTGTGGCAGGACGCGAAGTGTTTATATCCGAGGATATGACATCCGAGGATAAATTCTCAAAAGTTATTTATCATGTTATTAATGCGTTTATAAATCATAAAGATAATTATGAAGAATTTGCCGAAGAAATTTATATTGCAAAATTGAATGCAAAGGCCAAAAATCTTCATCAAATTGAAATATTCTGCGATTTGTTGATTGGTTATACGTATATTAATTTGAATTCGTACAAAAAAGCTTCTTCAATTATTTATAAGATTATTAAATCGGTTAAGAATCAGGGAATGTATCTTCTGCAGCATTTGGGTTGGTATTTCTTAAGCGAGATGAATATCAGACAAAAAAGATTTGATGTTGCATACGGTATGCTTAATAATTCTATAATTCAGCTTGAGCGATACGGTAAAGCAAGCAATTTTGTCATTTTGTTGTTTAAATATAATATGTTTAAAATCATGATGTTTATGGGACAGGTTGATAAAGCTCAGATTTGTCTTAATCAGGCACATTATATTACGCAGAAATATAACATAAAATTTGAGTTTGACGTAAATCCCGAACATTATATAATTGAGGAACAAGTTTCGGAAGATACCGGCGAAGAAACTGCCGGTGAAAATTCCCTAAACAGTGATGAAGAAATTTTAACCAAGGAGCAAGAAGAGACACAAAATCTCCCGGAAAGTGAGGCATAATGAAAATTTTATTTGCATCAGCCGAAGTTGCACCGTTTTCAAAAGCGGGCGGGCTTGCAGACGTTGTAGGCAGTTTGCCCAAATATATTGAAGATGATGCTGAAATCGCTATTTTTACGCCGTTCCACGGTCTTATTGATGCCGATAAATACGGAATCAAAGAACTTGAAAATTCAGAGATGTGGCTTACTTTCGGAAACCAGGGGCATAAATTCAGACTGTTTATGTGTAAATTGCCCGATACAAATATAAATGTATTTTTTGTACATAATGACTGGTATTTTACATGTTTTAAAGAAGTTTATCCGAAATGGCTGGATACAAGATATGAACATGAAAGATATATTGCATTTTCGCTCGCGGTTTTGGAATATGCTAAAGCTTTGAATTTCAGAGCAGATGTTATACATGCAAATGATTGGCATACTGCAATGATTCCTGTTTATCTGCATAGTAATTACAGGTTTGATGATTTCTGGAAAAATACTAAAACTGTTTTTGAAATACATAATCTTGCATATCAGGGCGTCTGGTTTGAAGATGTTCTTGATTTTGCAAATATGCGTAAAGACATTGTCTATAATGAATGGGGGGTTGAACATTACGGCAAAGTTAACTGGATGAAAGGTGCCATAAATTATTCGGACAAAGTTATTGCCGTCTCTCCGAATTACGCACGTGAAATTTTGACCGGTGAATACGGAGAGGGAATGGATTACACTCTCAGAATGAATCAAAATAAACTCGTCGGAATCCTGAACGGCATTGACTATACCGTATTTAATCCGAAAACAGATAAAAATCTCGCTGCAAATTATACATATAAATCTCTTGATAAAAAAGAAGAAAATAAAAAAGCGGTTTGTGAATTTTTCGGCTTAAAATATAATCCGGAAAAACCTTTGATAGCTCTTATTTCACGTCTTGTTGAGCAAAAAGGCGTAGATCTTATAAGATGTGCGGAAAATGATATGAAAAATACAAATGCTGATTTTGTATTTTTGGGAAGCGGCAATAGCGATTATGAAAATCTTTTAATCTGGCTTTCAAATAATACGTCTAATATTCGCGCTTATATCGGGTATAAGGCTGAACTTGCAAATCTTATTTATGCCGGGAGTGACTTCTTTCTTATGCCGTCAAAATTTGAGCCGTGCGGATTAAGCCAGCTTATTGCAATGCATTACGGGTCTTTGCCGATTGTAAGAGCAACAGGCGGGCTGGAAGATACGGTTGTCGGGTATCCTTTAAATGATTCAACAGGTTTTAAATTCTGGCGATATGACGGATGGGATATGATGCAGGCTGTTAATTGTGCTCTCGGAGTGTATCATGAAAAGCCTACGCTTGATGCTATGCGTAAATCCGCTATGAAGGCTGATTTCTCCTGGGATAAAAGTGCTAAAAAATATTTGGAAATCTATAGAGAACTTGCTGGATAAATTTTTAATACGTGCATAAAATGTGGTTATGAATGATTATGTTAAATTGCACGTATCGGTTGTACTTGCCGGATTTACCGGTATTTTTGGCAAGCTTATACATCTTAATGAAGGGCTTCTGGTGTTTTACAGACTCTGGCTTGCTTTTTTAATTCTTTGTATTTTATTTTGTATAGCAAAAAAATTCCCGAAAGAAAATTTTAAGGACGCATTAAAACTTTCTTTGACAGGCGCGCTTTTAGGACTTCATTTTTTGTTATTTTACGGAAGTATAAAATATGCAAATGTATCTGTAGGGGTGGTTTGTTATTCATTGGTCGGTTTTTTTACTGTGATTTTTGAACCTTTAATTGAAAGGTTTAAATTTTCCCGTGTTGATTTAGGATACAGTCTTATTGCGGTTTTAGGTATAGGATTGATATTTAATTTTGATACGGGAAACAGGTTTGGAATAGTTTTAGGCGTTTTATCCGCCGCTGTTTTTGCTTTGTTTTCAATTTATAACAAAATTATTAACCGTCCTTCAAAAAGCATGCTTTTTTATGAAATGGGCGGAGGCGCATTATTTATAACACTTGTCATGCCTTTTTATTTGTATTTTAATCCTGTGCAAACGGTTTTGCCGTCATATTCTGATTTTGGTTATTTAATTATTCTGGCGTTTTTTTGTACAATAGGGCTTTATATACTGCATATTCAGGCATTAAAAACAATATCGCCGTTTACAGTATCATTGTGCGGAAATCTTGAGCCTTTATACGGAATCGGTATTGCCGCAGTATTTTTAGGTGAATCCAAAGAGCTTAACCTGTCTTTTTATCTTGGAATGATACTTATACTTTCGTCGGTATTTTTGCAATCATTTATGAAAAACAGATGCCGGCGGGAGGTCAGTTCTTAGAGCTTTTGCAATTCTGAGATTGCCGGATCCAGAAGTCTCCTTCCAACATTTTCAAAAGATATTGAGCAAAGTGTTTTATTGCCGTATTTGATTAATTTTTCAATAACGCCGTTACCGTATTTGGGATGTGCTACCATATCGCCTTGTTCAAATGCGGGTTTATCGTCGGATAATACCGGTTCGTCAGACGGGTAAACAGGCACCACCGGCGGCTGCGGCTCATCAAGATTGTCATTTGAATTTTCTTCTTCAAAATCTGTCGGAATATCTTCCAAAACAGGTTCTTCATCCATTATGACGGTTTCATCCGGAATTTCTTCGGTGAGAGGGTGTTCTTCTTCAAACGGAAGTTCTTCGGTAACCTCGTAATCGTTGATAGAACTTTCATCTTCAGCCAATACAGATTCTTCTTCAACCGGCTGCTCCTCAACTGGTTGTTCTTCGGGCTGTTCAATTGTAAGGTCATCAATAAAGTCTAAATCATCCTCAGTTATAGTGTCTTGAGATGTAATATCTTCAATGGAAGGCTGTTCCTGCGGAGTCGTGTAAAAAACCTCATCAACGTCTTTTGCTACCTGTTCAACAAGTTCATCATGAGTCAATTGTTCAGGTTGTTCTTCATTAGTCTCCGGAATCTCAAACTCTTCTGTATTATCAAAATCATAGACTTCAGCACTCTCTTCAAAATTCGGTGTATTTTCTTCATCTGAAATTTCTTCTTGATGCTCAACTTCAATATTCGGTTCTTGATATTCTTCAGACGGAATATCTTGAGATAATTCGCTCAAGCCGACTATAAACGGTACATTCTGCGTAAGCTCGCCGTATATTATAAATTCATTGGCGTTTAATTTGTTCAAAAGTGTGTTATAGCTTGCAAAGTCGTGTTGAAGTGTCTGCGGTGCAAAGAATATAAGGTTTTCCGCACGCTGTTTTAACTCCGGCAAATATTTGTAATTGTGGCTGCAAATTATTGTTGTAAATATATGTTCATTGCTGACAATTTTATTTAACAATTTTTTGTCGGCGTTTCTGTTTGTAAGTTTTACAAATACATAAATGTAAGAATCAAATTTATCAAGAACGGTATGAATATATGAAATAAGCTCTTTTTGCAAGTTGTCTGATACATCTGCTATATCAATATATGTAATCTGATTTTCTTCTATAGCCTTTTTCAGTCCGTCAATATCTTCTTGTGTTTGTGCAAACACGTTTTCTTCGTAGTATTTTAGTAATTTATGTTTCAAAAGCGCGAGTTCGGGGATACTTGACTGTTCATACTGCTGTGATACAACGTTTAAAAATGTATCGAAAGGTATGAAATTCCCTTCAACAGTTTTTGTATATTCCTGAACTTCATAAAAAATATCTTGAATAACAGCTTTGCTTGCGGCTTCAACTTCCGTAAGGTCGTTTTCGTAGATGTAATCTATCATCTGATAATTCAGAGGAAGTTTGAAATTTCTTTTAAATCTTATCGGTTCAAATTCTCCGAATGTATGATCAATGTCAATTACGACAATCTTTTCTCTGTATGCGGCAAGTTGAGAGGTCGAATTTTTAACAATTGTGTTTATGTTATCAAATTTTTCCGCACAAATAGTAAGATTTTTTTCAAATAAAGTTTCATCAACTTTCAGCATTGTATTTTGCTGTGCAAGTTCTCCTATTGCAACGGGTTTTTCCATAGGAAGGAGTTTCAGAATATCTTCCGAATTCAACCGGGAAAGCTGCGATTTTATGGAGGGGATTGAACCGTCGTAATTATCAACGATTCCTTCATTGTTAAATGTAAAAATTAACCTCGCAATCGCATAATTTGCCGTGATTTCAGCTTTAAGATTTACGATTTGCCCGACATATGATTTGTTGTTGTCAACAAGCGCAATAAATTTAGCAAGAGCTATATTATCGTCGTCAGTATAAGATATTTTTACAAGATTATTCTTAATCTCCAATAATTTCATAGGTTTTCCCTCTCAATGGAAATATTCTAACACAAAATTCAATTTTTTTTATTAACTTTGTCACATTCTTTACTATTTGTTATATCAATAAGGTTGTTGTAAATATCAACGGTTACCGGACAGATTTTTAAGCCGCGCTTCACAAGGCTTTTGATGGTTTCTTTATAGCATTTTAAAAGAGCTTTATCAAGCCCGTTATCTTCTTTTAAAATTTTACAAATTTCTTCGCGGTATTCTTTGTCGCGGGTGTTGGGTTCGATTTTATCAGCGAGAAAAATTATTTTTTCAAAATCGGTCATATCTTTTTTGCCTAAAGTATGCCAGCGTATTGCGGATAAAATTTCATTGTCGCAAACTCCAAAATCTTTATTCGCGCAATATGCGCTCACGGGTGCGTGAAGCGTTTTGTAATTCATTAATTCGTTTTCGTCGACTTTTAGATTTTTATGGATTATGTCAAGAAGTTTTTCATTGTCAAAACATTTTGCGCAATCGTGCAAAAGTCCTGCGACATAAGCTTTATTCTCATCTTCGTGAAATTGTTCCGCAAGCTCTTTGGCGCATTCGGCAGTTCCGAGACAATGACTGTATCTTTCATCTGTTAAGTGTTCTTTAAGCCATTTTAATATTTCGTCTTTATTTATTTTTGTATAATCCATTTTTTTCTATGTATCCTTTTACTTTGTCAGTTACAAATTCGCTTATATCGTGTCCTTCCCTGATATTTTTGCGTATATTGCTTGATGAAATGTCTTGAAAATCCATTTTGGCAAATGTGAAATTGTATCCTTTTTCTTTCAATTCATGATATTTTTTGTTGTCAAGTTCGTTTTCCCGTACAAAAACTATAAAATTTACAAGTTTTTTTAATTTATCCGCCTCATACCAGGTGTCAATTTTTTTGAAAGCATCCGTTCCTATTATAAAATTAATTTTCCCTTCAATATCGTATTTTTTGTAAAGTTCAAGAATTGTAAGATAAGTATAGGAATTCCGTTCATTTTTGTATTCGATATCGGAGACTTTAAAGTTTGGATTTGAAAGTGCCGCAAGTTCAACCATTTTGAGCCTGTGCGGGGTGAGTGTAATATCATAATTTTTATGCGGGGGTTTGTATGCAGGAATGAATATAATTTTATCAAACCCGTAATTTTTCAATACAAAGTCAGCCATTTTTAAATGGGCAACGTGTATCGGGTTAAAAGTTCCTTGAAAAACGCATAATTTCATACTTTTATTTTATCACGAAAAATTATTCTTAATTGGCATAAAAAAAACCTGATTTTTTTTCAAAATCAGGTGCAAAATTTGTAGGGGAAAAATTAATTGGAGTTAGTTATAGTAGTTAGATTAAATGCAATGCTTGTTTGTTATATATAGCAATAAAGTTCATCTGTTCAAACAGAAGTTCCGATCTGTCAACAAACGGCTGTGCGTTGTTTGTCGTTGTCGTGACCTGTTCGCTGTACATATCTTTTAATTTGTCGTCAATCTTTTTTAAATTAGCTACTGCCATTTTAAATCTCTCTCTCAGTTCTTACATATATATAAAGTATATACTCATCCTCAAATTTCAGATAAGGCAAAACTTGTTACATTTCGTTACATTAGCTTTCAAAAGGCAATTCTGCAGAGGATTTTGTTTTTATATATAATATAGGCAGGTAGTATGGTTAGTAATAATATAAATCCTTATAATATACCGATGCAGGCAGCAGGGCAGCCGCAAATGGGCGGGGTGAATCCTTCAATGCAGGCAGGAATTGATGCACAGGCTGTAAAGCAGAGTGTGGATCATTCATACCTTGCAAATCGTGTAAAGGCATCTGAAGAAGGAAATCCGAATATGACTTTGGGTTTAACTCTTGCAACGTGGTATGCTTTAGCGCAGGCTATGGATAAATTCGGACCGAAATGTGCCGGAGATTATGACAAATCGGTTCTCGGCAGAATAGGCGCTTGGGGCGACAAAGTTCAGACAAAATTTACAAATACAGCTGTCGGTAAAGGAGTTCAAAAGGTTTGGCATGGAGTTGAAAAAAGCTGGAATTGGCTTACCGGAAAAAGTAAACTCGCTTATGCGGTTACAAATACTCCTACTCAAGCCGAGTGGAAATTCGCAAAAAGTACCGGTGCCGGTTTAAAAGGATTTTTGGCAATGGATACCGATCAATTGTTCGGCTATTTTATGAAACCTGTTGATGATGTCCAAAAGCTTGAACAATTCGGCTATACAAAAGATCAGATAGATAAGGTTGCAAATTCATTAAAAGGTTTGAATAAAACCGATAAAGCAGCAGCTCTTGCGAAAGAAGAATTAAAGGCTCTCGGGATTAAAGATGCAAGTATAGATAAGATTTTCAATAAAAAAGGCGTACACGGGCTTAATGAGTATTCCAAACACATAAAAGCGAGAAAATTAGGTTTCCGAAATCTTGCGGAATACGAAGCTGTTACAAAAGACAGTTTGGCTAATGTTGAGAAGATGTATCAGGCTTTACTCAAAGCGGATGATAAATTATGTATTACGGCAAAACGTGCATCAGGCACGTTCGGGAAAGTAAAAGCGCATTTGTTTGGCAGAAAAGTTGCGATTCCGGAATTAAGAAATAAATTTATTGCGACTTTGGGCAAAGGTAACAAAACAAGGCTCGGAAGATTTTTGCCGAAAGCATTCGGATATTTCTTAGAAGGTACAACAAACAGATTTGCGGGCGGCAAATTGGCTGTATTCATGCAGGCTGCAATCTTTGGTGACATGCTTGCAAATTCATTTATTGCGCCAAAAGGTGAAAAATTTAAAACCTTTATGGAACGATTTGTAAATGATTTTTCATACTTTATGGCTATGCCTTTTGCATACATGGCTATGCATAAAGTCGGCGGTATGAAATATGCGGGACTTGATAAAAAAGGTGTTGAAACATATCGTGCAGCATTGAAAGCATTCAATGAAAAAGCAAAAGCCGGCGGATTTGCTACAAAAGCAGATTACAAAGCCGCTAAAAAAGCTTTGTCAGGTATGTTAAAAGCTGATGTAAAAAATCCGATAACACGTTTCTTCAAAGGTATAGGCAGATTTATCAATATGGGTAACGAAACCCGCGCGGCTTATAAATCAGCATCTAAGATGAATTTGAATTTATTGAGAAAAATTCCTAATTTCTTGAAGAATTTGGGCGGGGTACCGCTCAGGATTGCATTGCCTATGATGGTAATCGTTCCGGTTATTGCAAAAGCTTGTACAAAAGCAGAAAATAAAGTTTTCGGCAAACCGACAAAATCAGTTCTTGATGAAGAAAAAGAACCTGAACAGCTGCCTGAACAACAGATTGCTTCGCAATCAAATAATAATCCGTTCAACAATCAGCCGACAGTAATCCCGAACACTCCGACTAATCTTCTTAATATGTATCAGAACGGTCAAAGATATCAAACCCCGCAATCAACAGTCACTAATAATGTGAATAATACAACAATTATTAACGGCGAACAAAAAGACGATGACGGCAAGGTTTTGGAACCTGTAAGAACATATATTCCGTCGCCGGTTGGTGTTCAGCTTAAAGGTGAAGATCCGACAAAAGGTCAAGCAGCACTTGCAAGAGCAGATTTAGCCGAAAAACAGGCGCTGGAAACTCTTGCAATGAATTGGTAGTAACATAAGCAGAGTAAGGTTTTTGTCATGCTGAACTTGTTTCAGTATCTCTGTAAAGAGGGTCCGAAGCAAGTTTTTAAAGACATATATCAGGCATTAAGATTTAATACTATTGAAAAGCCAAATAACATGTGTTAACATGTTAATGCTCCGGACGGGTGTTAATTTTGTTCCTACATTATACTAAAAGGGAGAGTTGACTCTGTCTGACATTGCAGTATACCCGCCGATTAATCATCGCCAGCGGGAAACGGATTTGTCGAGGCGCTCACCCACCTGCGAGACCGGCAGGTAACAAAATCGCGCTTGTTCGGGGCTTTTATATTGCTTTTTTTTATTTGTTTTGATAAAATATTTTTATGCAAGATTAGGGGGTAGTTAAAATTATGAAAAAATCAGCTGTTATTAGCGTATTGATGTGTTTATACAGAAAAAATAAAAGGCATGATAGTGTAAAAAAATCTGCTTTTACACTAGCTGAGATGATGGTAGTAATGCTTATACTGTCGATAGTTCTGGCGGCATTTGCGCCTATGATGACCAAAAGGCGTACGGTAGATAATTCAAGCCCGTGGAAATACGCAGCAAACAACAGCGATATCTATTACGGACTTGCATCGGAACAGACCGCGATGATAGGTCAAAACAGTAAAGATGCAAATGATCACAGAAGCAGATTAATAATAAAAACACCGGATGAAGATATGCTTCCGATTTTATTTAAATCGGGTAATACTAAAATCGGACAAATAGCTTTCAATGATAATAATTTTCTTTTTAATACGCCGAAACAGTTGCTTTCTGTCTCATCGACAGGTCAATACAATACAGCATTCGGCAAAAATGCATTGAATAGCTTTACCTCAGGTAAGTATAATACAGCATTTGGCTATAATTCATTAGCATCGGATACATCAGGCTCAAGTAATATTGCAATAGGTTATAATACGTTATCATCATTGACGTCAGGATCACAGAACATAGCAGTCGGTACAAATGCAATGCAGACAGCGATAACAGGGACTTCAAACATAGCAATAGGAACTAATGTATTGCATAGCAATTCAGGCGGTTCTAATAATATTGGAATCGGGTATTATGCATTGAATAGCAATACGGAAGGTATTGGAAATTCTGCAGTCGGATATTTTGCCATGGGAGCGAATAAAGAAGGCGACTATAATACTGCATTGGGTAGTCATGCATTAAGTTCGAATGATTCCGGAGTCGGGAATGTAGCTGTAGGTAGAAATGCTTTATATGGAAATAAATCCGGCAATTATAACACCGCAATCGGTTATGGTGCATTAACTTCAAATATTGAAGGTATTAATAATATTGCAATTGGTGAAGACGCATTAAGTTACAATAAAATTGGAGATTACAATATTGCAATCGGATACAAGGCATTAGAAAAAAATGATGGTTCTAGTGCGCCTCTATATCCTTATTACGGTAATCAAAATATAGCTATTGGATATTATCCATTATCTTCAAATACGACAGGTTATGACAATACTGCATTGGGTATTTATGTGCTTAATAATAATACTACCGGTAATCAAAATATAGCTATTGGCTCACATGTACTTCAAGCAAATAAAACAGGCTATAACAATATGGCAATTGGTTACGCTTCTTTGAATGATAATACATCCGGCTATGCTAATATCGCAATCGGATATTATGCTTTGGAGAAAAATACAACAGGCCATCATAATATTGCAATAGGTGATTTTGCATGTCAGTATATTACTACGGGCTCATACAAAACATGTATAGGACCAAGGTCAGGTCCTGTTGGTTATGATGCGGCTGCCGAGCGGACAAATGATGATAAAATAATATATTTAGGAGGTGGGGATACTTTAGTGCGTATTGCCGGTAATTTAGAAGTAAAAGGTACATTTACTGCTCCGCAGTCTTCTGACAGACGACTAAAAAATATCAAAGGTGAAAATAAATCCGGATTGGAAAAAATACGCGAATTAAAAGTGTATAATTATACTTTTAAGAAAGATAAAACAAAACAGCCTCAGGTTGGTGTAATAGCACAGGATTTGCAAAAAATATTTCCTGATGCTGTAACAAAAGATAACGAGGGTTATTTGCGAATCCGCAGAGATGATATATTTTACGCAATGGTAAATGCAATAAAGGAACTTGATGCAAAATTAACAGCCCTTGTTGAGGAAGTTAAATCAGTTATTGCAAGAATTGATAAGCGTGACGAAGAAATTAAAGCTTTGCAGGATGAAGTTAAATCTCTTCAAGCTGAAAATGAAACGTTGAAAAAACAAAATCAGGATTTTGAAAAGCGTTTGAAAAAATTAGAAAAACTTTTTTAACATCCCCCCGGATGTTCAAGGGGGTTGAAATTTTCAATCCCCGTTTTCCTTGTTGATTGATTTGAAAAAATATGCTAGAATTTATGTATGCAGAATAAGGTTTCAATAATTATTTTAACCGGTAATACTCAGACTCGCAAGGTTCTGGAATTGTATTTAAGTGAGTTTGAACATTTTGAAGTGCTTGATAAGTTCGCGGATTATACTGAAATATACGATACTTTGGCTATGTTTGATAAATCGGTTTTGATTGTTGATGTATCAGATAATTTCGATTCAAAATTGGATTTTATATCTAATGTCAGCCAAAATATTCATAATTGTAAAATTGCCGTGCTATCTGATAATCCGTCCGTTGATTTGATTGTAAGAGTTATGAGAGCCGGTGCGAGAGAATTCTTGCCTCTGCCTTTGATTAAAACGGAATTTATTGAAGCTTTGAGCAGAATTAACGAATCTCTTTATTGTGCGCCGAAAAAGAATACAAAATGCAAAATTATCTCTGTTTTTTCCAATAAAGGCGGTATAGGTAAAACCTCCATCGCATCTAATCTCGCGCTTGAGCTTGCAAAAATTACAAAAGAAAATGTCGCGCTTCTGGATTTGAATTTTCAGCTCGGTGATATTACAACGTTTATGGATTTGAAGCCGTCTTTTAATATTTCCTATATGCTTGAAAATCTTGACAAAATGAACGACGATTTTCTGTTGAGCACTATGGAAAAATACAAAAGCACAAGCCTTTATGTACTGGCGGATCCTCCGTTTTTTAAGCAGGCTGCGGATATTTTGCCGGAACATATTACAAAATTGTTTTCCATGCTTAAAAAAACATTTTCCTATATCGTTGTGGATGCGGAATCCAGTTTTGACGCGAAAAATATTGCGGCGCTGACAGAATCTGACCTTATTTTTCTTGTGACTATTGCTAATCTTCCGGCGCTCAGAAACGCACAGAGATGTCTTGAATTGTTTGAAAGACTCGGGTTTGATAAAAATAAAACACAGATACTTTTGAACCGTTATATGGAAAATGATGAAGTCAGTATTGATGATATTGAAAATGTTCTGGAAAGGAAAGTTTACTGGAAAATTCCGAATAACTATTTTACAATGATGTCATCAATTAATAAAGGAATTCCGGTAAGTGACATAAATCCTGATTCAAATGTTGCAAAAAGCTATAGAGATTTGGCTTTGCATTTGACGGACAGTATTTATCGTACAAATTTGATTAAAAGGTATGAAAATATAATTAATTAGGAGGTATTTTGGGTTTAAGCGACAGATTTAAGGACGAAAAGAAAAAGTCTTCTTCCAAAAAAACAGACAAAAAAGTTGAGAAAAAATCAGCATACCCGTCACATGTTCAGGCGGATTTAGAAATGCTGGAGGATATTGAGTGTATGGTGTTAAATAAAATTGCCTATACTCCGGTCTGGTTTGAATTTACAGAGGATGAGCAGAAAAAGCTTATCAGAGATTATCTTAACGCAAGACTTTCTCTGCCTGAAAATGCGGCATTGATTTTGACAGAGGACGAAAAAGATATTTTTGTCACAAGAATTCTTGCCTCAGTTTAGTTTCTCGGGAAATTTGTTATAAATGCAGTACAAAAAGTTTAAAATTGAATCCAAATACAGCCCTGCAGGTGATCAGCCAAAGGCTATTGATGCGCTTGTCGACGGGATTAATAAAGGTGATGACGCACAAACTCTTTTAGGCATCACGGGCTCCGGCAAAACTTTTACTATTGCAAATGTTATTGAACGTGTGCAAATGCCCACTCTTATTATTGCGCATAATAAAACTCTTGCTGCTCAATTGTATAATGAATTTAAAGAACTTTTTCCGGAAAATGCGGTCGAATATTTTATCAGTTATTATGATTATTATCAGCCGGAAGCTTATATCCCGCGAACCGATACCTATATTGAAAAAACAGCCTCAATTAACGAAGAAATCGACCGTTTGCGCCATAATGCCACAAGATGTTTGAATGAACGCAACGACGTTATTATTGTTGCCTCAGTCAGCTGCATTTACGGTTTAGGACTTCCTGAAAATTATTTTAAAGGGTCGGTTGAGCTTAAAGTCGGGGACCAAATTGACAGGGATGATTTGCTAAGGCATCTCGTGAGTGTTCAGTATAAGCGAAATGACCTTGTTCTTGAACGCTCAACTTTCCGCGCACGCGGCGATATTGTTGAGATTATGCCGGCTTATGAAAAAATTGTTACAAGAATTTACTTTTTCGGGGACGAAATTGAAAAAATTATGAGAATTGATAATGTGTCGGGGGAAATTCTGGAAACTCCGGAAAGTGTTGTGATTTATCCTGCCGTTCATTATCTTTCTTATGATGAAAACGTTGATGAAACAATGGATTTAATTAATGCGGAGCTTCAGGAACGCCTTCGTGAATTGAATGCCCAAAATAAACTCGTGGAAGCGCAAAGGCTTGAGCAGCGGGTAAAATATGATATGGAGATGATTAAAGAAATGGGGTATTGTTCGGGGATTGAAAATTATTCCCGAATTATTGAACGTCGTCCGCCAGGATCGCATCCTGCAACTTTGCTGGATTATTTCAAGGGAGATTTTTTAACCGTAATTGATGAATCGCACGTTACTTTGCCTCAATTGAAAGGTATGAGCCACGGTGACGCATCAAGAAAAGACGTGCTTGTGGAATATGGTTTCAGGCTACCCTGCGCAAAGGACAACAGACCTTTGACGTCTAAAGAATTTTTTGAAAAAGTCGGACAAAAAATTTATATTTCCGCAACGCCCGGCGAATTTGAACGTGAAACATCCGATCAATTAGTCGAACAGATTATCCGTCCCACAGGTCTTGTTGATCCGAAAATTTCCGTAAGACCAATTGATACCCAGATTAATGATTTAAAAAATGAAATTCAAAAACGCGCTGATAAAAACGAAAGAGTTTTGATTACGACTTTGACAAAAAAAATGGCAGAGGATTTGACGGATTTCTTTATTCAGGAGGGTATCCGCGTCAGGTACCTGCACAGTGAAATTCAATCATTGGAGCGTGTGGAAATTCTCAGAGATTTGCGGCTGGGGGAATTTGACGTGCTTGTTGGTGTTAACCTTTTAAGAGAAGGGCTGGATATTCCGGAAGTGTCGCTTGTTGCGATTATGGATGCGGATAAAGAAGGCTTTTTGCGTTCGGAAACAAGCTTAATCCAAACAATAGGCCGTGCTGCACGTAATGCATGCGGTGAAGTTATTATGTATGCGGATAAAATTACGGACTCAATGCAAAAGGCTATTGACGAAACCGAGCGCCGCCGCGAAATTCAAATAGCTTACAACAAAAAGTACGGTATTATTCCGCAAACAATTAAAAAGCCTGTTGAAAATAATCTTCTATCCCTTGTGGCAAGCTATCGCGACTTTGAAGATGTTGTCGCCGAAGAAATGGTTGATCTGGGAATTGATGTCAAAGATTTGCCCAAACTTATTTCCAAACTTGAAAAAGATATGCACAAAGCCGCTAAAATCCTTGACTTTGAACGCGCTGCAGAAATCAGAGATAAGCTTAAAAAATTACGCGAAATGCTTTAGTTGTTCTCATCTCTCGGTACCAGTTCATAGTCTATTTGCGCAAAATAGTTGCCTGTAATTGCTACGTTTATTGCCAGTGCCATACAGCATAAAAATATAAATACAGGGTTTTCAAGCGTGAAGAATACTCCGAAAAGATACGCTATTATACCGACTATTATGCCGTTTACAAGTAAAAGCTGCGGTATGAAGAAAATTATTGCTACAAGTATGTCTATGCATGTATTGGATATTAAAGCAAAATCGTACGCATCTTTTATTTTTTGTGTTTTAGCATACAAAATCAGTGATGTTACAACAATTGAACCTATAATAAGCCAGACTATAATAGCATATATCAGCTGCATGTTTGGTATCGGAATGGGAATTTTTATGGAAACGATTAAACTTCCGAGCCATAGACTCAATCCAAGTAACGGTCCTACCGCAAATATTGCTTTGAATGCTGAAAAGCAGAATGTGAAAATATTAAATGTGGGCAGTACGTGATTAGCCCCGTTCCTTACATTATAGATGCATTGTATAAGGATAGTTATAAGCATAAGCAGTGTTATAAATCCCAGAAAATAAAACCAGCCCATATTTCCCTTTGTAAATAACAAATAGCAGATAAATACAGGTATTGCGTACAGGATATATTTTATAAACGAATAATCATCGGTTATAGACTCTTCAACAGCGTCCTTAATTGATGCCATAGCTATCCTCCTAAAATATTGTTCAATTTTATTATATCATATTTTTATAAAAATTACAAGTACTTTACCGGCAAGATTATTTTGAATTCCGAGCCTTTACATGGTGAACTTTCTACAAATATCTTGCCTTTGTGGAGTTTTACAAGTTCTTTTGTAATGGTTAAGCCTAATCCGTTGGAGTTTTTTGCCCCGCCAAGCTGAACAAATTTATCAAATATTTTTTCATGAAATTCCGGTGCTATGCCTATGCCGTTGTCTTTGACTCGCAGAATTATATCGGGTGATTGTCTTTCAATGTAAATATCAATTTTCCCGTTTTCGGGAGTGTATTTTATTGCATTTGTAATCAGATTGAACAAAATTTGCTGAATTTTGGTATAATCGGCGGTAATTGCGGTATTTTTGTCATAGTGTTTTTGAATTGTAATATTTTTTTTCTGCGCAAGCGGTTTTATTATATTGCAAACTTCATCGGATGTTTGGCTTAATTCAAATGTTGTCGGGTTGAGTTTCATTGACTTAGCGTCCAATTTTGCCATATCAAGAATATCGTTAATCATGCCGAGAAGATGCAGGGCGGAAATTCTGATGTCATTTATGTATTCAGTTTGTTTTTTATTAAGCGGACCGAAAATGCCTTCTGCCAGAAGCTCGGAGGAGCTTATTACAGCATTCAAAGGTGTCCTTAATTCGTGTGAAAAATTCGCGAAAAAATCATTTTGGTTCTTGGCTGATTTGTATGCCCTGTTTGTTTCATAAATTCCTTCTTCAAGGGTTTTTATCTGTTGTGAGATGATTTGTGACATTTCCGCATCCTTTATAATACCGGCAATAATTGATGCGCATGTTTCAAGTATATTCCGTTCTTCCTGTGTGAAGGTTGTATTCCTTTTAATTTCTATTTCGCCTAAAACTGCGTTTTTTATTTTTAGCGGTGCTGAAATCTTAAATTTCGGTTCAAGATTATTGTTGTATGAATATTTATCGGAAATGCTTATGGTACCGGAATCAAAATCCAGTATTTCTTTTAGCACCGTAAATATTCCTTCGGGATTTTTTTGAAGGTTAAGGTCAAAAAATTTATTTATTTTTGCAAAAGCATTTTTATACATTGGGTTTATATCCGATGTAGCGTAAATTTCTGTAATAGCCTTCATAGTCCAGACCGTAGCCCACAACAAATTTGTCGTCTATGTCAAATCCGTAATAATCAGGTTCTATATCTGAAACACGGGAAATTTTTTTGTCCAGAAGCGAGCAGAATTTTGTACTCTTTGTCTTAAAATTGTTATTTATAAAATCCAGCAAAAATTTCGCCGTATGGCCCGTGTCAATAATATCTTCAATTATCAAAACATTTTTGTCGTTTAAATCAGGAAGCGAAATATCAACGGCATGGACTTTCCCTGTTGAAACTGTACCCGTGCCGTAGCTTGATAGCCGGATAAATTCCATTTTCAAAGGCATTTTGAGATTTTTTACAAGATCAACCGCAAACATAACCGCGCCTTTTAAAACACAGATTGCAATTACTTCATCATTGCCGTACAAATCGTTTAATTCGTCAGCCAGCTCCGCTATCCTTGTTTGAATTTGTTCTTCCGTAAATAAAACTTTCAGCTCGCTCTTTTTTATTTCCATAATTTACCTCTTTTCTAATTTTAGCACATGGGTAGGATGATTTACAACCTTAATTTTGTCGTTTATACCGAGTCCCGGCGCCCATAGAATTTCGCTATTCCGGCATAAAAATATCTGATTATCCCTCCGGTGTTTGGGAATTTGTTTTTCCATAAGATATTTTTTTAATTTTTTCGTTCCTTTTACACCGAGCGGCTGAATTATATCGCCGTCTTTTCGGGTACGGAGGGTGAAATCTATCCCGTCAAGTTCTGCGTAGGCAGCATATTCATTGTCAGGCGGAAATTTTTCAGGCATTTTGGTACAAGGCTCTATTATAAATCTGTAGCCTGATATTTCATAAATCCCTGTATTTTTTATTTGAATCTCGGATATGTTTTTTGCGGTTTTTGTTATGACGGAAATATTTTTATTGTTTACAAAAAGCCATTTGTTTTTTGTTAATGAGCAGGTTCTGCCTGATTTTGAATTTCTGTTCGCAATTATAAATTGTGTTATTTCGTCAATTTTTTTTCTGTCATAATCAAGATTAAGCCGGCGGACGAATTTGTGAACCGCGGTTGTTTGAAGAAATTCATCAAGCTTTGAAAATTCATCAGGGGTGTATTTTTCAAGTTTTTTCACTTTTTTTTCTATAATTTTATTCGCAAATTGTGCGGATTTTGCAATTTTATTCAAATTTTTTTCAATATCAGGTGAAAATTCTTTTAATTTCGGAAAAATTTCGCAGCGGATTTTATTTCTCTGATAATTCGTATCAAAGTTTGAGCTGTCAATATTCGGGGTAAGGTGATTTTCTTTACAGTAGGCTTCAATTTCTGCTCTATAAACTTCAAGAAGCGGTCTATAGTATATCCCGCGTTTTTCCTGAATGCCCTCTAATCCTGTCAGTCCCGTTCCTTTCAGCATTCTGTAATAAACAGTTTCAGCATTATCATTTGCGTTATGGGCAGTCAGAACTGTTTTTGATTTGAATTTTTGGGCACATCTTTCAAAAAATTCATAACGTGCTTCCCGTGCGGCGGTTTCAGTATGCGGAATATCGGGGGGCAGCTTCTCGCTGTAAAAATTTATGCCGGACGCAAATTTTTTGCAATTTTCTTCTTCACTGTCGCTTTCTTTTCCACGCCAATTGTGGTTGAGATGGATTGCGTACAAATTCAGTCTGTATTCAGGTGCAAGTTTTTGCATAATGTCCAAAAGACACATAGAGTCATAGCCGCCTGAAAAAGCAACCAAAATATTACTTTCTGGCATAAGCAAATCATATTTTTCTAAAAATGATTTGACCGTGTCAATTAACATTTATGTTTTTTAATTCCTTCTTTAATTTCGACGGCGTCAACTCCGAGCTGCTCAAGTGCTTTCATTGCTAAAGATGTCGGTTCCGTTGTGATTGCAAGAAGCATATGTTCGGATTCAATACGTTCTTTGTTGTCTTTTTTGGCAAATTCCCAGGCTTTTTCCAGCACTCTTTTTGCACGTTTGGTGAATACGATTTCTTTGTCAAAATATTCATTTCCAAAGCCGATGAGTTTTTCGACAACATCCCGTGCATCTTTTATGTTTATTTCCAATTCGGTAAGCACTGTGGCGCCTATACCTGTTGCTTCACCGATTATACCGAGCAGAAACATCTCTGTTCCGACAACTGATCTGCCGAGCCGGCGGGCTTCCTGTTTGGCAAGCCTTAAAATAGTCAGAGTTTCCGGCATTTGTTTTTCAATCGGTTTTATAATGCTGTGTGCAAGATCGTCGTCATTTATATGTAATTCTTTTAAAATATCGTATGCAACGCCTTTTTTGGTTTTTAAAAGCCCTAGAACAATGTGTTCCGGCAAAACTACGGACGAGCCGAGTTCTTTAGCTGTTTGAAGCGCCATGCTCATTGTCCTGAAAGCGTTCGGCGTGAAAATTATCTGGCGTCCCTCGTATTCTGATTTTCGGGACTGGATATTTGCAAGTTTTTCTTCAAAGTTTTCGGACGTTATCCCGTATGCGGCAAATATTTTGGTTAAATCGGAATTTTTATCTTCAAGAATTGACGAAATAATCTGTTCCGTCCCTAAAATTTCATAATTAGAGGCGGAAAGTTTTGCAACCGCGCGCTCAAACACTTCTCCCGATTCTTTGCTGTCAAATATCGAATCGGTTTCTTTTGAAAGATTTATTTCAGGCTCTTTTGTATCGTCAATTTCCGGATGATAAAGCCGTTTTGTCTTTCGTTGAACAAGTTTTTCCAGTAAATCTTTTGATTTTTGAAGATCAAACCCGAGTCTTTCAAGGGTTTTGCAATTGTTTGAATTTTTATCAGTTATTACCGCAAGAAATAAATGTTCGTATAAAACGGTAGCATTTCCGGAGCGTGCCGCCAAATCAAGAGTTCTTCTTAAAAGTACTTTCATTGAATCGCTGAAAGCAAGTGCCGGCAAATTCAAATCGGTCGTTTCAAGTTTGGCTTCTTTTAAAAGTTCTGTTTCCAAATCTTTGAAATCTATATTGTATGATTTGAAAATCTTTAGAGAAATCCCTCTTGCCTCTTTTACAAGCGCAAGAAGAAGATGCTCCGGCATAACGCATGTCGAATGCTCATCTTTTGCGGTGTTTTGTGCTTCTGTTACTACATTGATTGCTTTTTCGGTAAATTTTTCAAACAAATTATTCTTCCTCGTCCATACTTTCTATGTATTCAGCTACTTTGTCAAATTCAGCGTCGTCATCTATACTTTCAAAAATATAGTCGTCGCCTTCCTGTGAAAGTCTCATCAATACAACTTCTTCTTCCTCTTTGGTTTCGGAATCAGCCGGAATTAAAAGTGCGTATTCCTGTCCTTCCACTTCTACTATATCATATAATTCAAAATTAATGACATTTCCGTTTTCATCCGTTGTTTCAATTAACTGTTTTTCTTCCATAATTAATTTTCCTTTCTTCTTGCAAGATATTGTTCCAGTATAATACAAGCGCTCTCAATATCAACCAGACCTTTATCTTTTCTGAAATTTATTTTTTTATTGCGTAAATTTTCTTCTGCTGTGTCAGACGTAAGTCTTTCATCTTCAAATATTATTTCATAACCCTCAATTTTTCGGGCGAATTCGCGGCAGTCTTTTGCTTGTGAACCTTCCGAATTGTCCATATTCAAGGGTAAACCGATTACTATTTTTTTTACATTGTTTTCTTTGGCTATTTTACGGATTGCTTCAAGCGCTTTATCTTCAGGCATCCTTTCAATATATGAATGACCGGACGCCAGCATGAGTAAATAGTCGCTCAGCGCGATTCCTATGCGTTTTGTGCCTATATCAAGCGCCATTATTTTGTACATACCCATAAATCCTCAATTTTTTCGATGATTTTATCCAGTTCATCAAGCGTATATCTGCCGTTATTCAGTTCAGTATTAAATTTTAGGCTTACGTAATATTCGTAAATGCTTTTTTTAAGGATGTATTTGAAAAATTCCCGCTTGAAATTTTCGTCAAAATGCAGGCTGTATAATAATTGTGCCTCATCAGATTTATTTTCGCAAAGTTTTAAATACGCTGAGGACAAAAGTCTTTGCGACCAGATGAAATTTTCTTCTTCGTAAAATACTTTGTCAACGTTATCTTCAACCAACAGGTTAAAATCTTCCGGCACATTCCGGGTCAAATCCTGAAATTCATCGCTGTAGTCCGCATCTAAAAACCACCTGTCAATAAATTCCATGTCTGTTATTTTTTCAAAATCTTCCTGCGTCAGCGGAATAAGTGTTAATTTTCCCGCAAGAATTTCTTTATATGATCTGTTGTCACCGTCAATATCATTTAAAAGGTTTTTCCAGCAAACGTATTCGTATGGCAAAAGCCAGTTGTTTGAACTTTTTTGAGAAATTTTTTCGGCATTTAAAAGTATTGTTTTTAGATTTTCGGGAGTAATGGCGACTTCTTTTTCGTCTTTATAAAATCTTTCGATTATTTTATCGCATTCAAATTTTGAAATTTCGTTGAAGCCGAAGCAGTCCCTGATTCCGTGGTAATCATCAATTACAATCGCAACAAATCTTATTTTGCCCTCTTTTGTTTCCCTCGTAAAAATCAGCACTTGATTTCCATGCCCGTCAGGGTAGGTTGTGCAGAATTTATACGGCTTAGATTCAGAAAGAATTTTTTTGTAAAATTCGTGTGTGTTATCTTCTCTGATACCTGCAATTTTAAGTGTCGAAAGACTTTTTTTGATATGCGGTTTTAAAGTATCCCGGGAAGTTTCAAGGGCATTGTTCAATGCATGAAACGCAAGTTGTGATTTAGATTCCCCGAGAAGTTTGAGTGCCTCAAGCCCCGCGTCGCTGTCCGGCTGTGACAAAAATACAGGGATAAGCATATTACTCAGGGCGTCTTCCGTATAGTCAGCGGCAAGCGAGTTTATTAGTGTAATTTTGTCATTATTGCTTAATGAGGTTAGAAAATCCAGAAAATCAATTTGCACTTCAGGATTTACAATGGCGTTATCAAGAAGTTTTTTAGTATCGGCATCTAAAATTTCCGCGTTTAAAAGTTCATCACCCGTATCAAGCTCCCAATTTGTGTCGAGTCCGCGTAAAAAATTTACCGTAACTATTTTTACGTTATTCGGTGCAACCGGATTTTTGAGTAATTCCCATAATTTTTTGCTCAATTCGTCTTTATCCGCATATCTTTCAAGTAAAAAGCAGATAATTGTTCCGTCATCGGTTTTTAAGTTGTAAAGCTCTTTGAAAAGAATTTTGGAGATGGTTCTTTTATCATTCTGTGCATCAAGAAGTTTTATGCAGTCAATGTAGTTTGAAATATCGTTGACATCTTTAAATTTTGAAATAAGGTTGATTATTTCAGCTTTTATCTCAAACGGATTAAGTTGTTTTGCAGTATCGTTCGGCATTATTTTCTGGCTTTCCCCCAAAAAGCGTCCAAAATCTGTTGCGCTTCCGCAGACGGCATTCTGTCGTTAAGTATAAGATATTGAACAGCTATCATCGCGCATTCGGAACAGATATTTACACCCGGTCCCTGTACCATTTTTAATACCTGTGTGTTCGGTCTGCCGCAAAAACTGCAATAGACAAGTCCGTTATCTTCGTTTTCGTTATGTTTTTCGTTATGTTCTTTTTTTGCCCCTAATTTAACGACTTTTGCCATGCACATATTCTCCTTTTGTTTTAATTGTAACTTAAATTAATAAAATTTGCCATATTTTTATTTTTCCCTTATAATTACTTTACAGATGTTTTGTAAAGAGGGGATTAGATGAAAAAGGCTTTATTACTGGCAAGTATATTATTTGTATCCGTAATGTCAACTGCCTGTATTAACAATTTTGCGGTACAGGAATTAAATTCCAAGGCTAAAATTTATATGGAAGAGGGCGATTATAACGCAGCAATTGAGCGTCTTAAATCAAGTATTGATCTTGATGATACGATTTTTGAAACGCATTATAATCTTGCTGTAGCGTATACTCAGGCTGAGGATTATGCTAACGCTATTGAATCTTATAAAGAAGCAATTGAGCTTGATCCGGACATGCCGGATTCTTATTATTCACTCGCAGTCGCTGAGGAAAATCTTACGGTTGATTTGAAAAGCGGAGATGTAAGGCTGAACGATGACGGCGATATCTTTACTCCGGAAATTGAAGATACTGAAGAAGAAGTTTATGTGCCTGATGAGAAAGTTCTTGAAAAGATTAATTTTTTGAGGGAAGATGCCTTGAAAAATTATCAGACCTACCTTGAAAAAGCGCCTCAATCTGCTGATGCGGAAGAAGTTAAACAAAAAATTGAAGCTTTGAAATCAGCCCTTCAAGCTCCTGCGGTCGAACAATGATAATTCAATCCCCCGGAGAGATTGCCTTTTATATTTTTAATTTTCCTGTATATTCATACGGGATAATTCTTGCGTTTGCCGTATTTTTGGGTGTGTGTACGGCAGAAATCCTCGCGAAAAAGTTTTCTGATGTACCCGAAAACTTTTTTGTTGATAATTCGCCTGCAGTAATCATTGCCGGGATACTTGGCGCACGGCTTTATTATTGTATTGTAAATTATCCCTACTATATACATAATCCTTTGGAAATTTTTGATATCCGTCAGGGCGGGTTGTCAATTCATGGCATGCTTATTGCTGGAATTATTACGTTTTACTTTCTTGCTAAAAAATATCGTGTTAATTTGTTAAGGCTTCTGGATGTGCTGGCATGTTCTGTTATTCTGGCACAATCTGTCGGCAGATGGGGAAATTTCTTTAATTCCGAAGCCTTTGGCTACCCGACAGGTGCGGGCTGGGGCGTTTATATTCCAATGGAAAAACGGCCGCTTCAATATTTTGATTCCGAACTTTTTCATCCTGCTTTTTTGTATGAATCTGTTTTGGATTTGGTTGTATTTTTTATCTTGCTTTTTATATTAAGAAAAACACACAGGTGCTCTGGCTATGCGTTTTTCTGGTATTTAATTTTATATTCCGTTGTCAGAATTTTTGTTGAAAGTTTCAGGATTGACAGTGTGCTTAATTTCGCAGGAATTCCTGTCGCGCAGTGGGTTTCCTTTATCATTATTTTCGCGGCAGTTGGCGGTTTAATTGTTCTAAAGTATAATAAATCAACATAATACCTAATTGATTTTTTAATTTGTTTTTTAAATAATACTTTTATGAAAGTAAATTCAGGGAAATTACCCCGCATCTGGCTTGGCGGTGCACATTTTGTTAATGATATTTATACGGGATTTTTGAACCCGATTATGCCGTTTATAGCCGCAAAAATCGGGATTTCTATGGCGGTTGCGACTGTTGTTTTGAGTATGTCGCATATTTTTTCGTCGCTTTTGCAGCCGATTTTCGGGTTTTTTGCAGATAACATGCTCAAGCGAGCCTTTATTTTCTGGGGGTTGCTTTTTACATCATGTTTTATACCGTTTGCGCCGGCGTCTGAGACTTTGCCGGTTATGATTGTTTTTATTATCCTCGGAAGCCTCGGCTCAAGCCTTTTTCACCCTCAAGCACTCGGGCTTGCAAATAAATTCTCCGGATCCGACAGAGTTAAATATATGGGAATTTTCCTCGGAATGGGAACTCTTGGCTATTCGGTCGGACCGCTGTTGTCGGCTTATGTCGCACAATTCTGGGGACTGAATAAAATGCCTGTCTTGTCTTTAATAGGTCTTTTCTGGGTAGGGTTGATGTTTAAGTTTGTACCTAAAATGTCTAATTTGAGACTTGTTAAGCCGCATTATGAGCTGAAACCCGCATTTAAAGCGATACTTTCAAACAGAAAGTTGAATATTTTGAATGTGATTTCAATGCTGAAATCTTTAATATCAACGTCCTGTTTTATCCTTTTGCCGTTTTTATGGAAAGATATGGGATATTCGCCGTTTTTCATTGGTGCAGCATTATTTGTGTTTATTTTCGTGGGCGGAATAGGCTCAATGCTCAGCAACAAATTCGAAAAGCTTGTCGGAACCCGTAATGTGTTTTACTTTTCCATGATATCAACTTTACCTTTGATGTTTTTGTTTGTTTTGACTTATAAGGCTTTTCCTGCGTTTTCTTTTGCTGTTTATTTTGTAATGGGATTTGTCACTATGCTTGCGGTGCCTGTCACTATGAATATGGCGCAGAGTATTATCCCTGAATATAAAAGCATTATCGGCGGATTTATTAACGGTTTTTCCTGGGGAATTGTCGCACTTATTATGTCTCTAAACGGTTATGTCGCCCAAAAATTCGGTATTACTAACGTTCTTTTGGGTGTTTCGGTAATTCCTGCAATGTTTTCGGTTTTTGTCAGATATTTATTTAAATAATCAGGCAAAAAAACAAAGCTTATGCTCTTTTTTGTTTTTGGGCATTGCGTTTGATTTAATCTCATTATGCGGCATTTCCGAACCCGCAGCATTTTTGTCCCCGTTAAATGCATTATCTTTTTTGTAAGTCGGAATATTTTTAACAGCATTTAGTTTTGCTATTGAAGATACCAGCATTTTCTTTAACCCCAATTTCATGTTTATTGTATTACAAACACCTTTTCTGTGCAAATTCTTAATATTAATTTTTGTAACAAAAAATACTATTACTGAATTTAAATAAAAAGTATATACTTTATATATATAAGAACATTAAATTAACACGAGAGATGTTAAGAGAGAGATTATTTCCGTTTAAGTGAAGAGAGACTACTTCCTATTCCTATTTCCTAGAGAAAAATTTAAGCCCCTTAAAAGGGGCTTTTTTTTATGCTGTTTCGTCGATTTTGTGGATTTTGATGAAATTTGTTCCGCCGACAAGGACATTCGGGACGGAACCCGTTATGATTACGGTATCTTGAGAATTGAAGTTAAGTTTTTTCATCAGAAATTTATCCATTCTGTCGAGTGAAGAGCGGTCAATTTTTCTTTCAAATTTGAATGTAATCGGGAAAACCGCTCTGTATAATTTGATAGCTCTGCAGATTTTTAAATCCGGACAGCAGGCAAGAATAGGGACAGACGGTTTGCTTTCGGATAAAAATACGGGAGTAAATCCGCTACCCGTCAGGGCAACAATTGCTTTTATGTTAGGAACTTTTTTAATCATGTCTGAAAGCGCCATGCCTATTGCCATTGCCTGAGTATTGTTCTGGTCAATCATTCTTTTCGGGAAACAGTTGTGGTGTAAAAACAGGCTGTTTTCGGCATTTTCTGCAATTAATTTCATCATTTTAACTGCTTCCACCGGATATTTGCCTGCGGCAGTTTCTCCTGAAAGCATTATCGCATCAGTTCCGTCTAAAATCGCATTGGCAACGTCAGAGGCTTCCGCGCGGGTCGGAATCGGGTTTTCTATCATGCTTTCAAGCATTTGTGTCGCGACAATTACGGCTTTACTTTTGAAATTTGCTTTTTTGATTATTGTTTTCTGGACAATAGGAACTTTTTCGGTCGAAATTTCAATTCCTAAATCGCCTCTGGCAACCATGATTCCGTCGGAAAGTTCAATAATTTCATCAATATTATCAACAGCCTGAGGTTTTTCAATTTTGGATATAATTCTTATGTCACTGTTTTTTGACCGCAGAATTTCTCTGAGTTTTGCGACATCATCGGGGGTTCTTACAAAAGAAAGTCCGATGTAGTCAATGTTATTTTTAACCGCAAAATCAATGAATATTTTGTCGCGTTCGGTCAAAACGTCAATGCTGCCCGTGGAACCCGGAATATTTATTCCTTTTCTCTGTTTCAAAAGTCCGTCTGTTAAAACTTTTGCGAAAATGACATCTCCTTCGACTTTTTCTACTTCTAATTGAATTTTGCCGTCGTCAATAAGTATTTTTTCGCCTTTTTTAACATCTTTTGCTATCCCTGCATAATCAACCGGAATAATATCTTCTGTTTGATTGTCCTGATGCCGGAATTTCAGTATTTCGCCCTTTTTGATTTCTATGGGAGCGTCAAGTATTCCAAGCCGGATTTTAGGGCCCTGAAGATCTAAAAGTACAGGGATAAGTTTTTTTTCTTCTTTTTCAATTTCACGTATTAAATCCAGAGTTTTCTGGTGAACTTCAGGCGTTTCGTGTGATGAATTTATTCTGAACATTGTGACGCCTGCGTTGAAAAGTTCGCGTATTTTTTCTTTAGTGTTGCTTGCGGGGCCAAGTGTAGCAACAATTTTGGTCATTGTATAATCTTCCATTCGCGTCTCCTCCAATGTATATTTAAATCATGATTAAGACTTTACAAATCATGTTAATTAAGTTATACTATAAAAAAAAATTGTTTACTAGTGGTAAGAGAAGGAAGATCAAAATGAAAAAATTTTTAGCTGGTTTAATGGCTTTCAGTTTGTTAGCCTGGAACGTTCTTCCGGTATTGGCGGCTCAGTCCGTAAAAATTATGGACGTAAGTAAAGATTACTGGGCAAAACCGGAAATTGTTGAAGTCGTCGCTGACAATATCATGACACTTGACGATGCCGGTAATTTCTATCCGGAAGATACTGTTCAGAGAGTTGAGTTTGTTAAAGCTTTGTTGAAAGTTTTATCAAATGACAATTTGAACGTTAACATTAAAAACATCTTTACTGATGTTTCATCATCAAATGCTGATTACGCTGACATTTTACGCTCTCAGCAATTAGGTTTGGTATACGGTTATCCCGACAGAACTTTCAAACCTCAAAAAGTCATGACAAGATCTGAAGTTCAATCTGTTATCAGCCATATTACAAAAGACGGCGCAGCTGATGTTGCTATCCTGAATAATTTCTCTGATGCTGATCAGGTTGCTCAATGGGCTAAAAGACCTTATGCAAAATCTTTGGCTTACGGTATTTACGTAAACTATCCGAACGCTAACGAATTGCGTCCGAATGACGATTTGACAAGAGCGGAAGCTGCTGTTCTTCTTGCAAGATTAAAAGACAAAATCGGTCTTGTTAAAGAAGAATATGTAGGTCCTGATTTGGAAAAAGTTATTGCTATCGAGCATTTGAACATGAAGAAAAATGCTCCGAATCATTCGGTTAAAATTACTAACAAAAGAAGCATTGTATTAAGCGGTAACGTTCTTGCAGTTGCTTTTACCGATAAATTCAGATCTGAAATCGCATCTGCAGGCGATAATGTTAAATTTATTGCTCCGCAGGATATTTGCACTGAAGAAGGAACTGTATTGTTCCCGGCAAATTCAGTTTTCACAGGTAAAGTGTTGGAAGTTGTTCCTCAAAAATGGTTCAACAGAAATGCTCGCGTTTATATTCAATTAAACGAAGTTTGCATGCCTGACGGTAAAACCGTTGATTTGAACGCTAAACCTTTCTACAAACATTATGCTTTGAAAGAAGGACCGTGGATGACTGCCGGTAAAGTTGCATTGTGGACAGTTGGTCTCGGTGCTGTCGGTACAGGTGCCGGTGTAGGTTTCGCATTTATTCCGAACCCTGCTGAAATAGGTAAAGGTATCGCTATCGGTGCTCCTATCGGTGCCGGCGTTGGTTTGGTATTAGGACTTGTAACTCCCGGTCTTAAATATCACGCTAAATCAGGCGAACAAATTTACGTTATCCTCTGTGATGACGCAAGCATTGTTAAATAATATGCTTGATTAAAATTTGAAAAAGCGAACTTCTTTATTTGAGGTTCGCTTTTTTATTGCACTTTTTGTTAACTCCTTTTGTTTAGTTTATATTGCCTTATGCGGTGTGGTAATATCAATTTGCAAGTTTAAAATGGTAATGTGGCTGATACGGTTCGGCTATTTTAAAAAAGGAGTAAATTATGAAAAAAACACTTGCATCACTAGCTTTATTTGCATTTTTCTTCTTGCCGGCTCAGGGCGCTTTTGCCTGGACTTATGACGGTATAGGCAGTTTGAATCCGTTTACGGGGTTCAGGAACTGCAATAAGTGTGAAAAAGTAAAATGCCACAAGGTTAAAAAAGCTAAATGCGACCCTTGCCAAAAGGTTAAAATTGTACCGAATTGCGACAAGTGTACAAAAGCCTTCAACACTGAAGAAACTTGCCCTTGCCGGAGGATGAGTTACTAAAAAAGGCGCTTCAAGCGCCTTTTTTTTAATAATCAATATCGTGTAAAACCTTAAATATTTTATCCGTAATTTGCCGGATATATTCCTGGCTGACCATACCGTTAATGACAGCATCCGCTATCTGGTAATTAGGTCTGATATATTCCTGTGCGGTTTTATTGACGTCTTGAAACTGCATATCGGCAGCGGTTCCTGTCTTTCCGCGAAGCGCGGCACGTTTATACCAGCGGTCTTTAATAACTTCAAGCGGAGTAAATACATAAACTTTTACATCCATTATATCAGCAAGCCCGTTATTTAGTACATAAAGCCCTTCAGTCAAAACAACTTTTGCCGGTTTTTTAAAATCTCCGTTAGGGTCTGAAATGCAGGTTACAAAATCGTATTTGGGCGAGGTTACGCTTCTTCCTGCCTTTAACTCCAGCAGATGTTCTTTCATTAAATCCAGATCAATTGCTTTCGGAGTGTCAAAGCTGAAACCTGTTTTAAAAAGTTCTTCGTAGCTTCCGGCTTCCTGTAATTCTTTAGAGGTGTCTTTGTAGTAATCATCGCAGCGGATTACCGTATATATACCTTCTTTTTTGTCTTTTACGCAGGCTTTTATTGTATTATCTACAAAAACCGTTTTACCGGAAGCGCTTTCACCGGTGATGCCGATTAAAAATGTTTTCTTCTTTTCCTGAACAACTTTTCTCGCAATATTAAGAATAAGATTTTCCGATGTCTTTAAAAACAGGGGCTGCACAGCGTGCTTATCTTCCTCCAAAACTTTTTTTAAAGCCTCTACAATCTGTGAAATTACTTCCATATCCCGACGGCTTGAATAATAATCATAACTGGTTAACTGAAAATCTTTCATTACAACTTCCTCTTACATTATTAATATTTTACTTTAAACTATTAAAATTTTCCCGTTATACTAAATTTTGTAACAATATTGTTTAAAAAATTAAAGTTTGCGGCATAAAAATACGTATATATCTATGTGAAGATAGATAGGAGTATAATAATGTATCAAGAAGAAATTTTTTCAAATGTTATTACTGATGCCAAAAAGGGTGGATTTGATTCTTTGAAAGAAGAAATCAAAGGTATGGAAGCAGCATTAGAAAGATTTTTTACGAAAATCTTTGACACTTCATCATCTCTTGCCGAACGTGATTATAATGTTACTTCACTATAAAAATTAAAAAGACCGGTACAAGCCGGTCTTTTATTTATGCTGCGAGGTTGCCGTAATTCATCATAAATGGATTAAAAAACATTGTATTGTTCATATACGGATTGAACATACCGCCCATCATAAACGGGTTTGAATAATTATTCATGAACGGGTTGAACATTGTGTTGCCCATCATAAACGGATTGCCAGTGTACCCTGTTGTTGATACATTGCCGTCAGCGAGAGCGAATAATGCGTTCATACCTGCATCAGGCTTGAATGTTGTTGTGTTGTCAGTTGTTGCAGGTGCTGCAGGAGTTCCAGTAGTTGCACCGGGTGTTGTAACGGCAGGTGTTGTTTCTGTACTTTCTGCCGGAACAGCGTCTGTTGTATTTGTAAGTGATGCTACAACTTTATCAACACTTTGAGCAATTGCCTGAGCATCTTCTTCCGATGCTACGTTACCTGCCTGAAGATTCTCGGCTGCAGTTATTGCAAGTTCGGCCTGAAGTTCAGGATTATTTTTTGCGGCTTCGGCAAGTTGTTTTGTTTGTTCTTCTTGAGCGATTTCAAGTTCATCCTTGCCTACAATTGCTTCAGCCCCTTTTCTTGCAAGCCAGCTGCCGAAAATACCGCATGCTACGCCGACAAGTGTACCGACAACGCCGCCAACTGCAGTTCCGATAGGTCCGAAGCAGGTACCAATTGCCGCGCCTATTTTAGCGCCTGCAATACCGCCTACTTTCGCGCCTACAACGTAACCGGCAGTTTCTGCCGCTACTTTCACGGCTGATTTGCCTAATTGTTTTCTGCCCTTTTCAGGTCCGAGTTCTTTATATGTTTTAACAACGTTGGGAACTTCAATTGCAGCTGAAATTAATGCCATTGAGCCGCCTGCTTTTGCACCTTTTGATAATGTTTTGACAACTTTATTGCCGCTCATTGTGCCTTCCAAAACTTTTGTTTCAAGTTTTCTTGCACCGGATTTTGTTTTTATCCATGAGGCTGCTTTTCCCATTGCGCTGTTTCTTGTTATTTCTCCTGCAGCTTTTGCTTCGTTTAAAGCAATTTTAGCTTTTGTTCCCGCAATTTCAATTTCTTTTACTTTTGCTGCAAGTTCTTTACCTTTTAAGCCTTTTGATTCTTCTATTAATCTGTTAACATCTTTGTATATTTCAGCCTGTTTTGCACCTTGAGGTGTGTTTACATCAAATTTAGGTACTGTAAATTCTTTTATTTTATTTCTGTAATATGTATCGTTGATTGCTTCTCTATAATGACCTTTCATTGCTTTTCTTGTTTCCGGATTGAAAATAGTCGGCTGCACTGCATTATGATAAGCGCTTTTTATATCCGGAATAAGATTGTTTCTGTGCTGGTATGTCCATTTCGGAAAATCCCAAATAATGCCTTTGCCCATTTTCCAGGCTACCGGTGCAGCCATGATTCCGCCGCCCCAGAGCATATAACTTTTGAGTTCTTCTGCTGAGCTTGCACGGTTAATCGCTGCGCCCGTTGCGGCTGCACTTAATATATATAAGTCGCGTGATGAAACGCCTCCGTTGAAATAGTAGTAACTCATTAAGGTCCCCTTTCCCCGTATTTATATAAAGTTTTTTTTGTTTTTAAAATTGCGTTTTTTGTTAAGAAATGTAAAGCCCGGGATAATCCGGGCTTTATGCTGTTACATTTAATTGGGGTTGCGGCTGGGTGTTACTATAAAGCATTTGCTGTAGTGCCATAAGTTCTTGAGGCGACATTGTCATTTGCATTTGTGGAATGGTTTGATACGGTGTGGTCTGTTGACCGGGTATTCCGTTCATTCCCGTCATCTCCGCAATTTTTTGTTCTTGTGCTGCCTTTTTTTCGGAATAACTTTTGCCGACAACCAGTTTCCCGAGCAGATCACCTATAATGAAACCGGGGATACTTCCGAGCGGCCCTAAAATCGCAGTACCTATAGCACCGCATGCGACGCCTGCCGCAATCCTTACTGCACTTTTGCCTGTTTCTGCAGCGCCGTTAATCAGTCCGCCTTCTTTTGTTGCTTTAAATATATTAGGCAGTTCAAATGCAACCATTAATGCAGTACCGATTAAGGGGGCGCGTTTTCCAAGACCTTTCAGCGTCCCGCCGATTTTTGAAAAAAGTTTTTTGTCACTTTTCCAGAGTGCTGAAACATCTGTTTTATAGCTTTTTAATGAATCTTTTAAACTCTGGAAAATTTTTTTATCGCTAGTTGCTTTTTCTGCACTTATAAAAGCATCTTTTACCTGTTTGTGAAATCCGGTAAAAGAATTTTTTCCCGATGCTTTCAAAATTTGACGTTGGTTTTTTATGCTTTTGGTTATTTCTGTTGCAAACCTGTCATCAAAAATTAACCTTCCAGCATAATTCCAGCCTTTGCTTGCAATTCTGGCAATACTTCCAATTCCCATAATTAACCTACCTTTTACATAACCTACCTTACCTATATAAAAAATTTTGCGTGTTTTGGATTGCTAAATTAATAAAATTTTTCTTAACAATTCGTAATATTTTTTTGTTGTAATATTAATATAAAGGAGGCTTTATATGCGTACAATAACCTTGATTAACGGCGACGGAATCGGTCCTGAGATATGCGATGCAGTGATGAAAATTATAAAGGCAAGCGGGCTTGAAATTGATTGGGATATCCAAACAGCCGGGGCTGAGGTTGTAGAGGTTGAGGGTACACCTTTACCTGAACGCGTGATTGCTTCTATACGTAAAAATAAAGTGGCATTGAAGGCTCCTGTTACAACACCTATCGGTAAAGGGTTCAGATCTGTTAATGTGCAGCTCAGGAAAGATTTGGATTTGTATGTTAATTTAAGACCGTGTAAAAATCTTCCGAATGTTAAAACCCGTTTTGAAAATGTGGATCTTGTTGTTGTGCGTGAAAATACGGAAGATTTGTATGCGGGAATTGAACATATGAAAGACGGTGATACCGCTGAAAGCATCAAGATTATTACGCGCGGAGCATCCGAGAGAATTTGTAAATTCGCCTTTGATTATGCTCTTAAAAATAACAGACATGAAGTTTGCGTTGTTACGAAAGCAAATATTATGAAGCTGTCTGACGGTTTGTTTTTGGAAAGTTACAGAAAAGTTGCAGAAAATTATCCGCAAATTAAAAAACGTGAAATTTTAGTTGATAATTTGTGTATGCAGCTTGTACAGGATCCGACGAGATTTGATGTGCTTGTTATGCCTAATTTATACGGTGATATTGTGTCTGATTTGACGGCCGGGTTAATAGGCGGCTTAGGTGTTGCGCAAGGGGCTAATATCGGTGATGATTGTGCTGTATTCGAGCCGGTTCACGGTTCTGCTCCGGATATTAAAGGTCAAAATAAGGCTAATCCGACGGCGCTTTTGTTGTCAGCTGTTGAAATGCTTAGATATATCGGCGAAAATTCTTGCGCAGAAAAAATTGAACGTGCTTTATTCAAAACTCTTTCTCAAAATATTAAAACGGCCGATTTGGGCGGAAATGCAACAACTACAGAGTTTACACAAAAAGTTATTGAAAACTTATAACAATCCTAAATCTCTAAGAAATTTTTGATTGTTTGCAAGGTCAGCAAGCTTTTCATCCACAAAAGGATCTGCAACGCCGTCATCAAAAAGTTTTTTAACCATATCATTATGGGATTTGTTTTCGGGATTTGATAGCACAAGTTTTGAAAAATTACTTATATCTGTTTGTTTTTCATAAAGCTCAACCGCTTTTTTGGTCATGTCTTTCAGATATTCATTTTTTGGTGTTATAAAAATATCTCCGAACGGCAATGTCTGCGGTGCGGTGTTTGTTTTTGTACTGTAATCTCTTAAACGTTGTGCGAGTTTTTTGAACATATACATATCCCTTCATGTTATATTATTCGCATTTTTTTGTAAATGTCTATCAATCTTTGGATTGAGTTTTTGATAATTTTCTCTTGATTATAACTTTTATTTAAATTAGAATATTCTGTGTAGTAAGAAAGAGGTTCAAGATGCTTGATATCAAATTAATAAGAGAAAATCCCGAAAAAATAAACGAACTTTTAAAACGCAGAAACCCCGAATTATCGATAGATGAAGTTATAGAAATTGACGTTGAACGCCGTAAAATTCAAACTTTAGCGGACGATTTGCGTGCAAAACGTAAAGCTGAATCCCAAAAAATAGGTGAATTAAAGAAAAAAGGCGAAAATACCGACGCAATTCAAGAAGATGTTCGTAAAATCGGGGAAGATATCAAGGAACTTGAAGATAAGCAATCGATATTGGATGAGAGACAAAAAGATTTACTGCTGCATATCCCGAATATTCCTGACGAAACAACTCCAATCGGCGCGTCAGAAGACGATAACGTTGAAGTTTACAAATGGGGTGAGCCGAGAAAATTCGATTTTGAATTTAAGCCACACTGGGATATTTGCGAAGAAAAGAAACTTGTTGATTTTGAACGCGGTGTAAAGCTTTCTCAGAGCAGATTTACGCTTTATCGCGGACTCGGTGCAAAGCTTGAACGCGCAATTATAAACTTTTTTCTGGATTATCATACTGGCGAACAAGGTTATGAGGAAATTTTACCGCCTTTTATGGCAAATGCCGCAACCATGACCGGTACCGGACAACTGCCTAAATTCGCGGAAGATATGTATAAATGTGTTGATGAAGATTTGTACTTAATTCCGACAGCAGAAGTACCTGTTACAAATATTTATGCGGGTGAAATTTTGTCTGAAGATCAACTCCCGATGTATATGACGGCTTACACTCCGTGCTTTAGACGCGAAGCCGGTTCTGCAGGAAAAGATACAAGAGGCTTAATCAGAGTCCATCAGTTCAATAAGGTAGAACTGGTTAAACTTTGTACGCCTCAGACAAGTAAAGATGAGCATGAAAAATTAACCGAAGATGCTGAAAAAATGCTTCAATTATTGGAACTTCCTTACCGCCGAGAAGCTTTATGTACGGCTGATATCGGTTTCAGTGCCAATAAATGCTGGGATTTGGAAGTTTGGATGCCGTCTTACGGAACTTATAAAGAAATTTCAAGCTGTTCAAATTACGGTGATTATCAGGCAAGACGCGCGAATATCAGATACCGCGATAAAGCAACCGGCAAAACCCAGTTTGTTCATACAATTAACGGTTCCGGACTTGCGGTCGGCAGAACTTTTGCAGCTATTGTTGAAAATTATCAGCAAGCAGACGGTTCAATTGTCATTCCGGAAGTCTTGCGCAAATATACAGGCTTTGATATAATCAAGTAGTTGAGAGGAGGAAGTATATATGAAAAGATGTCTTAAAAATCTCGGGGGGGGGCGACTCTCCTAGATAGACAGAACAAGGGTTTTGGCGATATTGGTTTAGTAAAGTTACTAAGATACTATGGCAGTAAGGCACTAAGAGGTAACATTCGGATTAGTAAATCAGACCAACGCATTACAAAAAGAATTGACACAACCCCCGAAATAAATTATAATTCTAATATGATGAATTATAAATCAGAGACCCTGAAACGAGTTCAGCATGACAGATCAGGGAGTGAAGCTCACAGTAAACACTTAGTGCCTTACTGCCTTAGTAACTTAGTATCTTCCAAAAAAGTCGCATTTACTCTGGCAGAAATCTTGATAACATTGGGCATCATCGGCATTGTGGCAGCCATGACAATACCGACTCTTATTTCAAACTACAGAAAAAATGTCGTTGTTACTCAGTTAAAAAAGGTTAATTCGACTTTGGCTCAGGCATTTATGACATCGCAGGCTGAAAACGGCACCGCAGGTTTTGAGCCGACTGCTCAGAATGTAAATAAATTTTATGAAACCTATTGGAAGCCTTATTTTAGAGTTGCGAAAGAATGCGATACTTATGCAGATTGCGGATACAGTAAAAGTGTTCCTTTTACAAGACCAAACGGCGGATATGATTCTCTTCTCGTTACCGGTACCGGCAGAAAAGCATTTTTGACTAATGACGGTATATTATATACTGTAGCCTTGTATACTATTAACGACGCCGATTGGTCAATTAATCCGAATTCTTCTACAATAATAGTTGATTTAAACGGTTCAAATGGCCCAAACAGATACGGACAAGACGTATTTATATTTAATTATAAATACGGTAAATCTGTATTTCCGAAAGGTTTTGATCTTACTGATGAAGAAGTTCGTGAAGATTGTTCAATGTCGGGCAGGGGACATACCTGTGCTGAAGCTGTCAAACGTAACAACTGGGAAATCCCTGATTGGTACCCGATAAAATTTTAATGTTAAATATTTTACAAAGCGTTGAATTCATGGCATAATAGCGGTAAGGATAGTTTGCTATGTATGAATTTCCCTTTGAACTGGATGATTTTCAAAAAGATGCCTGTAATTTTATTGATGCCGGCAAAAGTGTTGTGGTTTGCGCACCGACAGGGGCAGGCAAAACAGTTATTGCAGAGCACGCTATTCACAGAGCTTTGGCAGAGGGAAAAAGAATTTTTTATACAACACCTTTAAAAGCCCTTTCTAACCAGAAATATTATGATTTCGGACAAAAATACGGTCAGGATAACGTCGGACTTTTGACGGGCGATACATCAATTAACAGAAACGGTCAAATTGTTGTGATGACAACCGAAGTTTTCCGAAACATGCTTTACGGAACAAATTTCGGTGCTGTTGCGGACAATTTGAAAGATGTGAAATATGTTGTTCTGGATGAGGTTCACTATATGAACGACGAACAGAGGGGAACTGTTTGGGAGGAGAGTATAATCTATTGCCCGACAAATGTCCAGATTATTGCTCTTTCGGCAACTGTCGCTAATGCCGATGAACTGACTAATTGGATTAATACGGTTCATTCAAAAACCGAGCTTGTGGATACTGATTTTCGCCCGGTACCTTTGAAATTTTATTATTTTGACAGTTCTCAGCCGAATAAACTGCTTCCGTTATTCACTCCGAGCGGTCAGTTGAATAAAAAAATTAAGCCCGAAAAGCATGCATGGGGTAAACATGGTAAAAATAAGCAAAAATCTCCGGTAAAAGATGTTATAAGAAATTTGGCAGCCGAGGATATGCTGCCTGCAATTTACTTTACTTTTTCACGAAAAAAATGTGATGAGCAGATGGAAAAATGCGCGTCGCTCGGGCTTGTTACTCCCGGTGAACAGGCTCAAATCAGGCAGTTTGTGGATGATTACATAGCTGAAAATCCGCATTTATACGGCAACAAGCACATTGAATATCTGTTGCAAGGAGTTGCGTCGCACCATGCCGGACTTTTGCCTGCCTGGAAAAATCTTGTGGAAAAGTTATTCCAAAAAGGTTTGATTAAAGTTGTTTTTGCAACGGAAACGCTTGCGGCAGGGATTAATATGCCGGCGCGTTCTACTGTAATAAGTTCAACCAGTAAAAGAACGGACAGCGGTCACAGAATGCTTACTGCAAGTGAATTTTTACAGATGTCAGGACGTGCGGGACGCAGAGGAATGGATGAAATCGGTTATGTAACGATTGTCGGCACCCCTTTTCAATCTCCGGAAGAAGTTGCTGAACTTGTCCTGAGTGATGCTAATCCTCTGGAAAGCCGTTTTTCCCCGAGTTATTCTATGGTTTTGAATTTGCTGCAAAGGTTCAGCCTTGAGGAATCAAAAGAACTTATTTTAAAAAGTTTCGGGTATTATTCTGCTGGATCGCGTTTACAGCCTCTGTTAAAACAGTTTGAGATTAACGAAAAAGAGCGTGCAGAGAGAACTTTTGCATGTCCGCATAAGATTTCTGATGAAGAATTTCTTAAATACGACAAAATGCGGCATTTGTACGTCCAAAACAGGCTCACTTATAAAAAAATCTGCAAGCAGGAACAGGCTAAAAAGCGTCCGTTGTCGGATGAAGTTATCGCTTTTCGCGACAGTAACAGGCTGCTTCTTGAACAGCTGCATTCATATCCTTGCGACAATTGCAACAGGTATAAAAAACATGCTAAAAATTTAGAGGTTCTAGGACGTATTGAAGTTCGTCAGGCAAGGCTTGAAAAAGAAATGGAGCGGCAGAGAGATATTTACTGGAACAAATTTCTCTCACACCGCAGTGTTTTGACGGATTTCGGGTATTTAAAAGATGATTTTCCGACTGCAAAAGGGGTTACAACATCTCAAATAAGGTCGGAAAATGAACTTTATATCGCGGAAATTATTTTCTCCAATGTCTTGGAAGGTTTGACCCCGTCGCAATTAGCTGCCGTAATTTGTGCGGTTACGACAGAGGATTTAAGGATTGATATTCCGTATTTGCCTTTTTCCCAAACTGTCAGAAAAACTCTTAATCTTATCAGAAACATCCGCCGCAAAATAGACAAAGTGCAAAAACGTCATCTCGTTGAATCGCCGATGTATATAAATCCGTATTTCAGCTCGTTAATTGAATTGTGGGTTGAAGGCGCCGAGTGGGAAACTATTACCGAACAAATTGACATGGGCGAAGGTGATATCGTAAGAGCTTTTAAGCGGACTGTGGATGTTTTAAGACAGTTTACTACAATTGATAATATACCGGAGAGCCTTGTATTTACAGCACGTGAAGCTATTGAAAAGATACTTAGAGAACCCGTCGACGTTGATTAATTTTCCACTTGTAATTATGCCGTGTTCCTGTTAAAATTTCTCTATAGTACGAAAGAAGGGATATATGTCAAACAGAGTATTGTTATGTATTATGGACGGCTGGGGCATAAGCAAAAATCACCCCGAATATGATGCAACAAAGCTTGCCCATCCGGTTCATGTTGATAAATTAGAAAAAGAAGAACAGTTTATAAGACTTCATGCAGACGGCGAATACGTCGGGCTGCCCGCGGGGCAAATGGGTAACAGTGAAGTCGGGCACCTGAATTTGGGCGCCGGCAGAATTGTTTATCAGGATTTGTCCAGAATAAATAACGCTATAAAAGACGGTTCATTTTTTACTAACGAAAGATTTATGATGGCTGTAAATCATGTTAAGAAAAATGATTCCGCACTTCATATTTACGGGCTTGTTTCAACCGGCGGCGTGCATTCATCATTGGAGCATGTTATGGCTTTGATTAAGCTTGCGGCTGATAACGGTTTGAAAAAAGTTTACGTACACGCGTTTTTAGACGGCCGCGATACCCCTCCGCAAAGCGCCTGCACGTTTTTGCAGCCCATTGAAGATGAGCTTAAAAAATACAATCTGCCTCCGATTGCAACCGTTATAGGCCGTTATTATATTATGGACAGGGACAATCGCTGGGATAGAGTTGAAAAAGGCTATAACGCGCTTTTGTTAGGAGAAGGTGAACACGCCTCATCTGCATGTGATGCCGTTAAGCAGTCTTATGCAAGAGGCGATAACGATGAATTTGTTCTTCCGACGGTTATAGGCGGCGAAGAATCAAGAATTCACGATAATGATGCAATTATTTTCTTTAATTTCAGACCCGATAGAGCAAGAGAAATTACTAAGGCAATTAATTTTACGGATTTTGACGGCTTTAATCGTAAAAAAATCCTCAAAAATATTTGTTATATTACTATGACAAGCTATAATGAGGATTTTACATACCCTGTAGCTTTCCCGAAAGAACATCTCGTAAATATTCTCGGTGATGTTCTGGAGGCAAACGGAATAAAACAGTTCAGAACTGCCGAAACAGAAAAATATGCGCATGTTACATTTTTCTTTAACGGCGGAATTGATGAGCCGCAGCCTCATGAAACCCGTGTGCTTGTTCCGTCGCCGAAAGTCGCAACTTATGATATGCAGCCTGAAATGAGTGCGCCGGAGGTTTGCGAAAATGTTTTGAAAGCTATTGACAATCCCGAATACGGATTTATCTTAGTAAACTTTGCAAACCCTGATATGGTCGGTCATACAGGTGTAATTGAAGCGGCTGTTAAGGCTTGTCATACAGTAGATGAATGTGTCGGAAAAATTGCTGAGGCTTGCAAAAAACACGGTGTTATCATGCTTTTGACCGCTGACCACGGAAATTCCGAGGTTATGGTAAATCCGGAAACAGGTAAACCTCAAACCGCGCATACTACAAATGAAGTTCCGTTTGTTTTGATCAATGCGCCGGAGGGGGTTGAATTGAAACAAACCGGCGACGGTGCTTTATGCAATATTGCGCCGACTGTTCTGGAACTTTTGGGTATTGATAAACCGAAAGAAATGTCAGCAGAGTCATTATTGAAATAAGGAATTTATGACACAAGACTGGGATATAGATTTTTCATTTAAAAAGAATAACGTGGATGAATTGTTCTTTAACCTGAGCGAAAACCCCGAAGGGTTTAAGAACAAGGATTTCCGTTACACTTTGAGCATGATTTATCAGATAGTGGAGGACGAATTTGCAGGCGTTTTCTTAAGCCCGTATACGCCCGCCAGAAATACAAATTTTTTCCTTGTTAACGATAATGAAAAGCTTTCGTTTTTCGTAACTCCGACAAATAATTTTCAGTATTATTTGAAATCAAAAGGGTCGTTATTCCGGTTTAATTCGCAGGTATTGGGCAAGGATGTCGGGTATGCGCTTTCTCTGGATGTCGTATTGGATTATTTCGGCGGTTTCGGGAATATCGTTGACATTGAATCTTTGACGCCGACTTTTATCTATATGAACAAATTGACTTATTTTGTGATGAAATTAATCGAAAAATTGTATTTCATCCCGACGGTTAAGCGTCACGGTCAGATGTTCAGAATAGTTTATGAACCTATAATTTCAAACCAGCAGCTTGCAAGAATTGTTAACCTGTTTGAAGAAAATATGCCGGAAAACCTTTTTATAAAAGGTGAAAAACCGAAAAATTTTGTTTATGAATTTATATACAATTACCTGAATTACGTTTTGTATAAATTTTTGGGCATAAAGGCATACAGATTCAAAGACGTTAAATCAGGCACTTATTTAATAAAAGACCTTGAGCAGCGCGCTGTAATGAAAGGTCAGGATCTGGCAGAGAATTTTGCTCAGTGGTTCGACGAGCTTTACCTCGGTAAATACGACGTAATTCCGTTCTTCAAGATTGAAAAAATTGAAGATGAGCTTTTCAGACTTAAAGTTTATATTAAAAACCGTAAAACTGATGAGAGTGTTTTGATAGATAAGCTTTATACGGATGATGAGGTCTTCGGGGCAAATTCGTCAGATATTTCAAGAATTGTGGAAAAGCAGTTGAATTATGCTCTCCGTTATATGCCGGAACTCGAGGAGTTGTTTGAAGATGAGGAAAAACTTGCGCTCGATTTAAACCTTAACGAGGTTTATAAAATTATTACGCAGACCGCATATTATCTTCAAAAAGCCCAGATTGACGTTGTTTTGCCTGATGAGCTGGTTAATGTTGTTGTGCCGAGGGCTTCAATTAACGCTAAAGTTAAGGCTTCACGCTCGGCTGATCTTGCGGATATATTTAACAGCAATACTTCCGGCAAAATTTCGCTCGATGATATTTTGGATTTTTCTTACGAAATTGCAATCGGCAACGACAAAATTTCTCTTGAAGAATTCAATAAAATGGTTGAAAACAGCACGGGGCTTATTAAATATAAAAATAAATACGTGCTTGTTGATAAGGAAGAAAGCAAAAAGATTTTTGAACAGGTTGCAAAGGCTAACCTCAAATCAATGTCGCGTATGGAGTTAATCCATGCTGCAATGTCAGGGCAAATTGACGAATATGATTTTGATTACGATGATGCGTTTGCACGTGTTATAAAAGATTTCACAAAGCCGGTTGAGGTTACGGTGCCGAAAACTTTGAACGGAGAATTAAGACCTTATCAGCAAATAGGGTTGAAATGGCTCTGGACTAACGTTTCAAAAGGATTTGGCGCATGTATGGCAGACGATATGGGGCTTGGTAAAACTATTCAGGTTATCAGTCTTATTTTGAAATTAAAGGAAGAAAAATCGCTTTCAAAGCCTGTTCTTGTAATTTGTCCGACGACTCTTATGGGGAACTGGATGAAAGAACTTCAGATGTTTGCTCCGACTTTGGACGCTGTAGTTTACCATGGCGCTGAAAGAGCGCTTGACGTTAAGCATGATGTAATTTTGACGACTTACGCGATTATGAGGATTGACGTTGAAGAGTTGAAAAAGCAAAGCTGGGGGATGCTTATTGTTGATGAAGCTCAGAATATTAAAAACCCCGATACGGCGCAGACTCTTGCTATCAAAATGCTTAAATCCGATATCAAAATCGCTATGACAGGCACCCCTGTCGAAAACAGATTAACTGAATTGTGGAGTATTTTTGACTTTATTAATAAGGGGTATTTGGGCTCTTTGAAAGATTTCCAGAAAAGTTATGCAATACCTATTGAAAGATTTAAAGAAACTTCCCGCGCGGCAAAATTAAAAATGTCAGTATCTCCGTTTGTTTTGAGGCGGTTGAAAACAGATAAGCACGTAATTACAGATTTGCCTGAAAAAATGGTTCTCAACGAATACTGCTATCTCACAAAGCCGCAGGCTGTTTTATATGAAAAAACTCTTAATGAAATGATGGATAAGATAAGCGGATTCACAGGCATTAACAGACGCGGTAATATTTTCAAACTTATTACGGCGCTTAAGCAGATTTGCAACCACCCTTATCAGTTCCTTAAGTCAGGTGAAATGGGCAAAGAGCTTTCAGGCAAAATGGAAAAATGCGTATCAACTGTTCAAACAATTCTTGAAAACAATGAAAAAACGCTTATTTTTACCCAGTATAAAGAAATGGGCGATATCCTGACAAAAGTTCTGGCGCAGGAATGCAATACTGAACCGCTCTTTTTCCACGGCTCGTTGACAGTTCCTCAAAGGGAAGAATTGATTGACAAATTCCAGAATGACGATGATACAAAATTAATGATATTATCTTTGAAAGCAGGCGGTACGGGGCTTAATCTGACAAGTGCCACCAACGTAATCCATTATGACCTGTGGTGGAACCCTGCGGTTGAAGAGCAGGCGACGGACAGAACTTATCGTATAGGTCAGGATAAAAACGTTCTTGTACACAGGATGATTACGCTCGGAACTTTTGAAGAAAAAATCGATGAAATGCTCAAAACCAAAAAAGAACTTGCAGATTTAGCCGTTTACGAAGGCGAAAAGATTATAACAGAGCTTTCGGACGAGGAAATTTACAATATCTTTACGCTTTCTGCATAGAGCGGGCACTCCCGACAGGCAGGCTAAAATTCCGGCTGGTAATCTTTTTTGTCAAGAAATTTTTTGTCAGGTTTTTTATACTATTTGCTATTTTTATTCTTTTGTGATACAATTTTTTCCGTACCCAACAAGATTTATAAAGGTGGTGAAAATATAAATGGCAGAAGTTAAAGTCGGAGAAAACGAATCAATCGAAAGCGCGTTGAGACGTTTTAAGAAAAAAATCCAAAAAGCCGGCATTCTTTCAGAAGTTAAAAAACGCGAAAGATACGAAAAACCGAGCGTTAAAAGAAAACGCAAATCCGAAGCGGCCAGAAAAAGAAAAGTATAAATAAAAAAGAGCCTCAAAAGGGCTCTTTTTTAATGTATTTTTCCTGCTATTTGGTTTCAATAAAGTTAGTATTCGGAATATATTCCGATTTATGCCCGTTAATTTCAATATTATTAATAATATTTGCGCGTTTTTTGCGGAAAAGCATATCAACAAACGCTTCCAGACGGGTTATAAAACCTGCTTCCCCTGTATGTTCGTCAATTGTAAGATTCAAAAGCGGCTTATTGAATCTTTTGGCTTTGCGCGTGATTCTTTCAACCATTAAAGAATCAGGTCCGCAGCCAAAAGCCGTGAGGGTAATTACGCCGTCGACTTTGTTGTCTTTCAGGTAATGACCTGCACTTCCCGTCATATCGTATTCATTTGCCCAGTATTGCTCGTTGCCGAGAGATGAAATTCCGTCATCCAATTGCTCGTTCGATAATTGGAGCGATGTGTAAACTTTTACGTCCATTGCCTCAAGTTTGTCAAAAATTTTCATACAGGTTCTGTCGTCATAAATGTTATAACCGTGCGACACAAGCGCAATTGATATAGGGTATTCTTTTGTCCGGTTTTCAATGAAAACTTTTCCCTGAAGCGCATAATTCAGCGCTTTTTTGTAGCTCATGCCTGATTTTGACATGATGTGAAAATTATTATAGCAGCGCCAGCCTGCTTTGGAAGCACTTTTAATAATTTTTTCGTCGGTAATTCCAAAAGGTTTTGCCATTTCCGCCAGAAATTCATAGAGCCCGTGACCTTTTTCTGACTTGTCAAGTGTAGCCTCAACCATTGTAAAATCGCGTTTGACAACATTTCTTACCAGATCAGGCAAACCTCTGATTTTTGAACAGTTATAAATTTTCGGCGCAATTGACTGGATTGACGGCACAAAAATTTTGTCTACACCCTTGTCAATCAGATTCAAGATATGCCCTATATAAACCTTAATCGGTAAGCAGGTTTCGGTTACGACAAGAGCGGAGCCGCTTGACATTGTTTGTTTGGTCGTGACGTCAGACAAAACTATTTTTATCCCCAGATCCGTAAAAAATCCGTAATAAAAAGGGTAATTGTTATAAAAAGACATTGCTCTTGGTATTCCGATTACTTTTTCATTATCCATTTCCATATCCCAATTTTCTACTACTTGTATAATACTACAATAAAAAAATTTTTACCACCCCAAAATATAAAATTTAACAATTTTGTTGTATTATTTAGTTATGCCACACTTTTTTATATCGTCAAAAGAAGTTAACAACAATCGCATTGCAATATCAGACAGGGAAAATTACAACCATATTGCAAAATCTTTGCGTATCAGAAAAGGTGAAAAGCTGCTTTTAATTGACGAAAATAAAATTCAATACGAAACTGTTGTTGAAAATGTTACATCAAGTGAGGTTATCGTAAGAATTGAAAATAGTTATAAGTCTTTTAGAAGCCTGGTTTTTGGATTATATCTGGCGCAAAGTCCGCTCAGAAGCGACGCGCAATCCTTTGTTGTCGAAAAAGCTTCAGAGCTTGGTGTCAAAGGAATTTATCCTGTTAGGACTGACAATTGCACTCTGGGTGATGAAGTTATTAAAAAGAAAATAGACAAATGGCAGAAAATTATGTATCAGGCTTCAAAACAGTGTGAAAGAGCGGATATCCCCGTATGTTTTGAGCCGGAAACACTTGAAAATCTGATTGAAAAATTTTCAAGGGTAATTGTTTTTTGTGAGCGAATTGCCTCCAAAACTCTGCACGATATTGCACCTGTTAAAAAAGGCGAAGATGTTCTTGTGATAATAGGTCCTGAGGGCGGGTTTTCAGACAGAGAATTCAGGCTTTTTGAAGATAAAAAATGCGATATGCTGACTTTGGGTAATCTTATTTTAAAAGCCGAAACAGCGGTTACAGTGGCACTCGGAAATATAATTTATGAATTTAGCGGAAAAAATTAAAAACGACGAAATTTTAAATACTATTGCAGGCGAATTCGACCCGGAAATATATCTCGTAGGCGGTGCTGTCAGAGATTTTTTGCTCGGAAAAAATACTTATGACCGCGATTTAATTGTTTGCAATGAAGATGCCCGCGTGTTTTCGCAAAAATTGGCTGAAAGATTCGGTGCAACATTTGTCCCGCTGGACGAAGTTAACAGGATTTACCGTCTGGTTTTTAAGGATAAATTGAATTACCTTGATATCACTAACCCTGTCGAAAATTCGCTTGAGGCGGATATTAAGCGCCGCGATTTGACCATTAATGCGATTGCGGTAAATATAAGGTCAGGTGAAGTTGTTGATTTGACGGGTGGTTTGGACGATATAAAAAATAAGAAAATTAATTTTATTTCGGAACAAAATTTCATAGACGATCCCTTAAGACTTTTGAGAATTTACAGATTTCAGGCAGGTTTGGGGTTTGATGTGGTGCCTGAATTATCGGAAATAGTCAAAAAGCATAAAAAACTTATTCATAAACCTGCATATGAACGCGTAATTTATGAAATCGTTAAGCTTTTTGGCGGGAATTATGCTGACCAGGCGTTGTTGGCAATGGATGAGGCAGGGCTTTTGGAAGAAATTTTCCCTGTAATGGCTGATGTAAAGAAAGTTCCGCCTAATTCACATCATCATCTTGATTTGTTTCATCATTCAGTTGAAACGGTCAGACAGATTAATGAAATATACAAAAGCAGTCCTGTTGAAGTCAAAGAACACCTTGAACGCGTTGATTTCGGCGGTTTGCCCAGAATTGCGCATTTGAAACTTGCGGGATTTTTGCATGATATCGGAAAATTCTCAACATGGACCATCGAACAAGATACCGGCCGCCACAGATTTATTAAACACGATGATGTCGGCTCAAAAATGGCTTTGAAAATTCTGAAAGATATGCATTTTTCAAACAAACAGGTTGATTATATTACTCTGATGATTAAAAATCACATTTATCCGTCGCATGTTATGTGCAGCCCTACAGATAAAACAATGATGCGTTTCGTGAGAAAAACAGGTGATAATTCTGTTGATAATATTGTGCTTGCAATGGCTGACAGACTTTCTGCCCGCGGACCCGAAATTACCGAAGATGTGGTTAATAATAATATTTTATCATTAAAGCGTCTGACTGAATTTTATTTTTCCGTCAGAGAAACCCTAAAACCTTTGCCTAAACTGCTCGACGGCAATCAGGTCATGAAAATTTTGAAAATAAAACCGTCCCCTCTTCTGGGTGAAATTATGGATGCTCTCCATGACGCTCAATTTGACGGTTCTGTTGTTTCAAAAGAAGATGCGGTTGATTTTGTCAAAAATTTCTACCATTCTTTGTCTTAATATGCAAAAAATTTACAAAAATTTACAAAAAATTTTTGCATAAAAAATTGTATTTTTTACGCTTTTTATTAATTTTTTCTAAAAATTTGATAAAAAATTGCAAAAAATTGTTTTAAAATGTTCTATTTTTATAAAAATATTTAAAAATTCATCTTTACATTAACTTAACAAAAATGCTTAATGGGGCAATTTTGGATTTTGATGTCTTTTAATTTAAATATGGTATTGCTATAATGACAATATAGAGATCCAGACAAATTTATGATTAGTAAGATTAGTAGTGTAGAAAACAGAAGAAATACCCCGAATTGGGATGCCAAAAATCAGCAGCCGTCATTTAACGGGCTTGGTGACGCAATTTTGCGCGGCATTCAGCTTTGTGAAGAAGCTCCTATGCTGAATGTTTCTGTTTTGGATTTGTCTACAGCTATTATTCCCCGTACGATTATTGAAACAAAAGAATCAAATGCTTATGCAGGAATGGAAGCTTTCCGCCGTGAATCCTCAGGTTTGATTGTTAACTGTTTATTGCCGAGCTTTATTGTTATGGGTATGGCGGCTGTACTGCAAAAATTAGGTGTAGTAAAGGGCGCCAAGGGAATGACAAATGTCTGGGCTAACGAAGAATCTTTGAAAATTGCTCAAAATTATCTCCAAAAAGCAGAAGGCAAGGGTTCTGTAAGGCTTGAAAAAGCATTGACAGCATTTATGAATGACCTGACAGGCGTTGACGGCAATACAAGAAAAGCATTCAAGGATTTTGACTTAAAATCAGGCATAAAGGCTGCCGCTAAATCTTCACGCCTTAAAAACGGTAAAAAATTGCTCAAAAAAGGTTATCTGGAAATTGCCGATAAAACTCATATGACAGAACACCTTGAGTTAAACGGCAAAGTGTTGTCCAAAAACCTTAAAGGTTATATTGAAGATTTTGTTCATATTCATAAAGCTGCAGAAAAGAACGGTGTTAAAACTGCAGAAGAATTTTCTAAATTTATTAATAAATCAATCAAACTTGTTAACTGGAAAAGTTTTGCAGGTCTTGGTGTTATTTTACCGCTTGCAATATCAATGCAGCCTTTAAACAGATGGCTTACTGCGCGTCATTCCGGTGTTAAAGGTGCGCCGATTTATAAAGATTTTGCGCAGAATAAGGAGCAGCGTGAATTAACACCGAAAGAAAAGGCGGATCTTTTAAAACAAAAATTCATTTCTGTCGGTTCTATGATAGGCGTAATGCTTATGTCTATGGGATTTAAGCTTCCGAGCAAGCAAATGCTTCAATTTAAAGGTATTTTCCCGACAATGGATCAAGCAAGATTTATATCCACTGCGACTTTTGCAAGCCGTATGATGGCATCTGAAGATAAAAATGAACTCAGAGAAGCGACTATTCGTGATATCGCAACTTTTTCAAGCTTGTATTTTCTTGGTGATTATGCGGCAAAAGGCGTTGCAACTTTGATTGAAAAAGTCAGACCGGATGTGAAATTGCTTAACAGATTAAAAGAATCTCCGAAAGATGCAAATGCAATGAAAAAATTATGGCACTGGGTTAAGGATGTAAGCCTTAAATCATCTGATGAAGTTGTTGGCAAAACCGCCAAAAATTTCAGATCTGTATGCCAGTTAGGCAATCTTGCCTTCTCATTATTAGCTTTAGGTATATTTATCCCGCTCTATACCCGAACGCAAACTAACAAAAAACGTGAAGCGGAACTCAGAAAGCTCGCGGAATCGGTTAATTCGACTAACGGTTTTTTGAAAAATCAAATTAAGGACAGCTCACCTACCTTTAAATCTTTTTTTAATTTACAATAGGAATACATTATGAAAGTACAACAAATTAATCAACAACAGAATTTAAACAATCAACCCCGGTTTACGGGTGTTGCAGACGCCGGTGTACAATTATTAAGATTTTTGGACACAAATCAAGCGTGGGGCGCAACAGCCGTAGATTTTTCGTGTATGGTTGCCCCGAGAACGATAACTGATTTTACCAGAGGACCCCAAGCCGGTGTAGAAACCTTCCGCCGTGAAGCAAGCGGTACTATAAACCATGCGGCTGTTGGTCTTGTGTACGGGCCTTTGGCAGGTTTATTATTAGCTGCGGCTCTTAACGGAAAATATGGTATAAAAGCTCAAAATATTTTTGCGGATTCCGATGCGGTTGATATTTTAAGTAAATTGAGATTTGACGTTTTGAAATCCGGCAGTACGGATAATATTATTGATTATTCAAGACAGGTTGCGTCAAGTATCTCAACTAAAGACGCTAAAAAATTCCTCTCCGATGATGCAAAAGAACAATTTGCTCAAACTCTGGCAAAAGAAATTAAAAATCCTGCCAAAGAAAATAAAGCAATGTTGAAAAATATTGTTCTGTCTGACTTGGGCGAAGAAGCAACCGTACTTTTGAAATCCGGCAAAAAAGAGGTAAAAACCTCATTGAGTGACATTGTAGAAAATATAACCTCAATGTCAAAAGCTTTGTTCAAAGAAAAGGTGTCTGATTCGTTCAAACATGCCGTAAAATTCGAGGATGTAAATTTTGTAAAAGCAATGAAGAATTTTGGTTTGCGCCGTTCAATCCTCGGGCTTGGCATTGCATCTGCTATCGGCTGTTGTATTCAACCGTTTAATATATATTTGACGAAAAAGAAAACCGGAAGCGACGGTTTTGTCGGTGTCGAAGGCAGAGAAAAAGATAATTCTGCAGGTTTCAAAGCTCTGAAAACAGGTGTAGCTGCCGCATTTGGTACAATGGTTTACGGATTAATTACTAAATTTAATCCTAAAGCCTTCTTGCCGAATATTCAATATAAAGGTATAACTCCGACTCTTAATCAGTTTAAGCTGGTTTACGGGTTAACTATTATGTCAAGATTTTTGGTAGCACGCGATAAAGATGAACTTCGTGAAGCAACTGTAAAAGATACTCTCGGGTATTTGAGCTGGCTTGTATTCGGCAACTTTGTCGCCAAAGGTACCTTGAAAGCTCTTGATAAAAATCTCGTAGGTAAAACAAGAGATGAAGTTCTATACAGTGCTTTGAAAAAAGCCGGAATTTCGACTGTTAAGGACGGTAAAGCATTACCGTTCAAAGACCTTTTGAAACTCTTGCCGAAAACTGATAAAGCCGCAAGAAAGAGTCTGCGATTCTTGAATATTGCTCAGCTTGCAGGTTATGTTTTCTCAGGTCTTGTTCTTGGTATCGGTATTCCGAAATTAAATATCTATATGACAAACAAGAGCGAACAAAAACGCGCTATGAAAAGGGCAATTGTATCTGAAAATATTATGTTCAGACCTGAAAATATGGCGTTTTTGAGTAATCAAATGAATTTTACGTCTAATAAAATTTTAAAAGAAGATTAATCGCAATTCTAAAAAGTGCCGCTTATGGGGCATTTTTTTAACCTTGAGCATTAGCACCGGAAACAACTTCAATGATTTCCTGTGTAATGGCGAATTGTCTTGTTTTATTATATTGAATAGATAATTCACTGAGCATTTTTTCGGCATTTGAAGTCGCCGCAGACATTGCCGTCATTCTGGACGCAAGTTCTGATGCCTGAGCTTCAAGTAATGCCTGATAAATAATGTTTGTAATATAAAGCGGTACAATTTTTTGCAAAATGCTTTCTTTATTCGGTTCAAATTCCATCAGCGGGTCAATATGATGTTCTTCTTCCGGCTTTTGTACGGGAAGAACAACCCAGTCCTCAGTAAAATAACTCATCATATTTTTAAAACGCGTTGTTACAATTTCAATTCTGTCGATTTTTTCTTCAACAAAATATTTTGCAATATCTTCCGTAATTATGTTTGTTCCGGCGGGTGTCGGGTCATTTGCAACGCTTAAATACTCACCTGCGATTTCGCAACCAAGATTTCTACATCTTTTGTGCAGAACGGAAATCCCTTTTTGACCTACAACAAACAATTTGCATTTGATACCTTGAGAAGCGTAATCCTCAATGAGTTTCACTGTTTTTCTGATAACATTGGCATTATAGGCGCCTGCAAGACCTTTATTTGAAGTTATAACAAGAATACCTGCCGTCTTTACGGGTCTTGTTTGCAAAAGACACGGGTAATTATCAACGGCATTTTTTGAATTAACTTTGCAGTCATTGATATTACCGACGGAATTCAGAAGTTTTGAAAACATTGCATTTAATTCCGCCGTGTATGGTCTTGAGGCTTTGACGGCATTTTCAGCGCGTTTAACTTTTGCAGCCGCAACCATTTTCATTGCACGCGTTATCTTTTTTGTGCTTTCAACACTTTGTATTCTGTTTTTTATGTCTTTTAAATTAGCCATTATGTTACCTTTTTAAAATGTCTTTTTAAAGTTTTCAATTGCCTCTTTAAGTTCTTTTTTGTCGTCATCAGACAGTGCGCTGCCGCCGTTTAATCTGTCGGATAGCTCTTTGAGGTTTGATGACAGGTGAACAAACCATTCTTTTTTGAATCTGCCGATATCAGAGGTTTTAACGTCATCAAGAATACCTTCGTTTGCCGCAAACAAAATACTTACCTGCTCTGCAACGCTTAAAGGATTGTATTGAGGCTGTTTCAATACTTCGGTTAATTTCTCGCCTCTCAAAAGTTGATTTTTAGTTGCCTGATCAAGGTCTGATGCGAATTGTGCAAATGCTTCCAATTCTCTGAATTGAGCCAAATCAAGCCTCAACTGACCTGCAACCTGCTTAATTGCTTTTGTTTGAGCGGCACCGCCGACACGGGATACTGAAATACCCGCGTTAATCGCCGGTCTTACACCTGCGTTAAACAAGCCTGATTCTAAGAATATCTGACCGTCCGTGATTGAAATTACGTTTGTCGGAATGTATGCGGAAACGTCGCCTGCTTGAGTTTCAATAATCGGCAATGCCGTAATACTTCCGCCGCCAAGTTCGTCATTCAATTTTACCGCACGTTCAAGAAGTCTTGAGTGAAGGTAGAATACGTCACCCGGATAAGCTTCACGTCCCGGCGGTCTTTTAAGAAGCAAACTCATTGCACGATAGGCTTGAGCGTGTTTTGAAAGGTCGTCGTAAACTATCAAAACTGATTTGCCCTGCTCCATAAATTCTTCAGCAATAGCAACACCTGCAAACGGTGCGATATATTGAAGCGGTGCTGATTCGTCAGCGGTTGCTGAAACTATTATTGAATAATCCATTGCACCGTGATTTTCCAATGTTTTTGCCAATTGTGCAACTGTGGACGCTTTTTGACCGATTGCAACGTATATACAAATTACGTCAGTATCTTTCTGGTTAATTATTGTATCTATTGCAATAGCGGTTTTACCTGTTTGTCTGTCGCCGATAATAAGTTCACGCTGACCTCTGCCGATAGGTGTCAGACCGTCGATTGCGGTCAGACCTGTTTGAAGCGGCTGGTGAACGGATCTTCTTGCAACAATACCCGGTGCAACACGTTCAATCGGACGGGTTTTTGTGTATTCAATTTCGCCTTTACCGTCGATTGGTTTGCCTGTCGGGTCTATAATTCTTCCGATTAAGTTATCTCCTACCGGAACTGAGGCAATTCTGCCGGTTGTTTTAACAGTCATGCCTTCTTTTATCTGGGCATATTCACCCAAAATTACGACACCGACGTTGTCTTCGTCAAGGTTCATTGCAATTCCGAGAGTGCCTCTGCCGTCTTCAAACATAACAAGTTCGCTTGCCATTACGTTTCTCAAACCGTAAACACGGGCAATACCGTCGCCGACTTCCAATACACTGCCGGTATTTGCAACTTCTGTTTGTATTTCGTAATTCTCAATCCGGTTCTTAATAATAGAACTGATTTCATCAGGTTGTATTAGTGTCATAAGTTCCCCTTTATAATATTTTTACTTAAATTTTCGAGTTTATTTTTTATGCTTGTGTCAATTACGTTATCGTCGATGCGGATTACAAGACCGCCGATGACGGTTTCGTCTTTTTGCCAGGTCGCATAAATTGTTTTGTGTAATTTTTCCTGCAATTTGTTAATTATTTTTTGTTTGTAATCTTCCGTTAAGTCAACGGCTGATATAACTGCAATGCGTTTGATACCGTTAATTTCGTCCAATTCTTCTTTATAAGCTTCCGTGATTTCTTCAAATTCGCCGAAGCGTTTTTTTTCGGCAAGAATTTTTAAGAAATTGACCATATTAGGGCTTATTTGGTTTGTAAACACATCCGTTATGATTTCCTGCTTTTGTTCGGTCGGAACTGCAGGGGTAATAAGAACATTTTTTAAGTCAGCAGAGCTTTTTAAAATTGTGCTGACTGTTTCAAGGTCTTTCAAAATATCATCGTAAGTTACAGAACCGTCCTGACTCATTTTAGTCAGTGCGTCCGCATATATTTTTGCTGTTTGAGATATTTTCATAATTGTACCCTGTCTATTTCGTTGATACTGTCGTCAATAAATTTGTTGTGCAAGTCCGGATTTTCATTGAGTTTGTTTATAATATTTTGTTTTGCAAGCTCAATTGAATTATTCACGGTGTCTTGAGTTAATTTCGCGGATAAAGATTTTTCTTCCGCATTAATAACTTTTAAAATGTTGGATTTGATGTTTTCGATCTGAAGTTCGGTGTTTTTAATAATGCCTTGAGATAAGTTTTGAGCGTTATTTTCTGCGGTCTTTAACTGTTCGGCAACTTCATTATCGGTATTTGCAGCTGTTTTTTGGGCGGTTTTTAAGTCTTTTTCGGCATTTTCTTTTTCCTGTTTTGCGTTTTCAATAGCTCTTGCAACGTCATTTTTAATTTTTTCAATAATGCCGGGCAGGTCTATTTTTGCAAATACAACCGCAATAATTATTACCAGAATCGCAAAGTTAAATGTATTTGATTGTACTATCAGGTTCCAAAATTCAGCCATGTTTTATCCTAATATTTTTGTTGTAATTACATTTGCAAGCTCGTTTACCGTGTCGCTGAGTCTTGATTGAACATCGGAATTTTGAGCTGCTAAATCCGCTTTTTTAGAGTTAATTTCATTTGTTGAATCGTCTTTTGCTTTCAAAATCATTTCTTTTGAATCTGCGTTTGCCTTTTCAACGCTTGATGAAATTATTTTTTTGCTGTCATCGCGTGCTTTGGTTAATTTGTTTTCGCGTTCGGTCAAGATGCCGGAGGCTTTGTCGCGTGAATTTTTCGCCTCATTTAAAGTATCATCAACAAGTTTTTCACGCTTTTCAATAATGTCAGTCAATGGCGCATAGAAAATCTTGTTCATAATGAATACGAACACTAGAAAACTTATTGCTGATACTAAAAATGTTGCGTTAAATTCCATATTATCCTCTTACATCAAGCCTACTAATTTAGCTGCGATAACGAATGCGTACAATGCGCAGGCTTCTGATAATGCAGCACCAAGAAGGAAGAAACCGAATGCTTTACCGGAAACTTCAGGCTGTCTTGAAATTGCATCCATCAAACCTTTTGTCGCAAACCCGATACCGAGTCCGGCACCGATTGCACCAAAGCCGATTGCGACACCGCCGCCTAATTGTGCCAAGTCAGAAATTGTTTTTAATTCTTCCATTTTTATCTCCTTTAAATTAATGCTCATCGCCTGTGGCTGATGATACATACGCTATTGTCAACATCATAAATACTGTTGCCTGAATAAATGCAACCAGAATTTCAAATAACATAATCGGCAGCGGCAGTAAATATGCAAATACTCCCAGTGCTACCGTTACAAGAATTTCTCCCGCAAAAATGTTCGCAAAAAGTCGGATTGCAAGGCTTAAAGGTCTTGTAATCATTTCCAAAAGTTCAACAAGTCCCATTATTATCCCTGTAAAACTGAATTCGTGCAGGAAAAATTTGAATCCTTTTTTCTTCAAACCCATGCCTACATAATAGATTAAAACAATAATCGCCATTGCGGCAGTCAGGTTCAAATCGTTTGTCGGAGAAGCTAATTCCCCGCTTTTTAAATGTATAATTCTTAAAGGCAGCTGCCCCATAAGGTTTGCTATTAATATAAATAAAAACAGCGATGCAACGAGCGGAACATGCTTTCTGTTATCCGAAGGTATCATGGTGTCTAAAACTCCCCAGAAAAATCGCATTAAGCTTTCCGATATTGCCTGAAGTTTTCCCGGAATTATGGAGAGATTTCTTGTTGCAATGAATGCAAAAATAAGTACAACTGCCATTGCAAACCACATGGTAAATATGGTGTCCAGATTGAATGAAAAACCATGCCCGTTAATTACTGTATTATAGACCCAATGTCCGGTTTCACTCATTTTTCTCTCTCCTTATGAACTTATTTTAACTCGGTGAAAAAAAATTAGCAAATATTTTTTGTTTATAATAAAATAATTCTTGAATGTTATATGAGGGCGAAATGGAGCTTATTACCCTTAAAGAAGTTGATTCTACAAATAATTACGCGAAAAGTAATCTGGAAATTCTTTCTGACAGAACTGTTGTGCGCGCTTTAAGACAAACTTCCGGCAAAGGCAGATTAAACCGCAGCTGGGTTGATTTAGGCGAGGGAAATTTGTTTTTCTCAACAGTTTTAAAACCGTCGGACAAATTTTGTGATATTTATGCAAATCTTACCCAGTATATGTCCGTTGTGCTTTGTGAATTGTTGGAAGAATACGGTTTGGCTCCGCAAATTAAATGGCCGAATGACGTCTTGATTGACGGTAAAAAAATCGCCGGAATTCTTTCGGAAACAGTTATGCAGGGGGCTATTTTTAAAGGGCTTATACTCGGTGTCGGAATTAATCTTAATGCTGAAATTAAGGATGTCAAACTCGTTCCGGATAAACTTGTTACGGCGCTCAGCATTGAACTTTCAACAAAAATTGATGCGGATGAATTTTTAAATATGCTTCTTGATAAATTTTTCTCTAATTACGATGAATTTTTGGATAACGGGTTTGAATTTATCAAATCCGATTACATAAAAAGAGCCTGTTTTCTTGATAAGGAAGTGTGCGTACAGCTCATTAACGAAACAAAACACGGGATTGCAAAATCCGTAAATGATTCAGGCGAGCTTGTTCTGGAAGATGACGGAAAAGAATTTTCTCTCACTATAGGTGATATATTATAACGAAAGGGAATATAAAATATGACAAAAAAACTTATCAAAGTTATGGATACTTCGTTCAGGGACGGATTTCAATCTGTTTACGGCGCAAGAGTGTTTGTGGATGATTTTATTCCTGCATTGCAGTCAGCTGTTGCGGCAGGGATTAATCATTTTGAAGTTGCAGGCGGTGCAAGATTTCAGTCACCGATTTTTTATTGCAATGAAAATGCGTTTGAAACTATGGATAAAATCAGAGCGGCTGTCGGACCTGATGTTAATCTTCAATCTTTAGCCCGCGGTGTGAATGTTGTCGGGCTTGACTCTCAGCCAAGAGATATTATCAATCTTCATGCCAAAATGTTCAAAAAACACGGAGTGACAACGATTCGTAACTTTGATGCGTTGAATGATGTAAATAACCTTATTTATTCCGGTCAGTGCATAAAAGATAACGGTCTTAAGCACGAAGTCACAATTACCATGATGGAGCTTCCGATTGGCTGCACAGGTGCTCATGACGTTGATTTTTATGAAAGAGTTTTGAAAAATATTCTGGATGCTGGAATTCCGTTTGATTCAATAGCATTTAAAGATGCATCAGGAACATCTGCCCCGAGAAAGGTTTATGAAACTATTAAACGTACAAGAGAAATTCTCGGAAATGATGCTCATATAAGATTCCATTCGCATGAAACCGCAGGTACGGGATTGGCTGCGTATTTGGCGGCACTTGACGGCGGCGCGGACGGTATTGATTTGTCCATGAAGCCTGTTTCCGGCGGAACTGCCCAGCCTGATATTGTTTCTATGTGGCATGCTCTTAAGGGGACGGAATTTGATCTAGGAATTGATATTGAAAAAATTCTTGAAACCGAAGAAGTTTTCAAAGACTGCATGAAAGATTACTTCCTGCCGCCGGAAGCTTTGGCTGTTAATCCTATGATTATTCAGTCCCCGCTGCCGGGTGGTGCTTTGACCGCTAACACACAGATGTTAAGAGATAACGGAATTATGGATAAATACCCTGAAATCGTTTCTGCCATGAAAGAAGTTGTTGAAAAAGGCGGCTTTGGAACATCGGTTACTCCTGTTTCACAATTCTATTTCCAGCAGGCATTTAATAACGTTATGTTCGGCAAATGGAAAAAAATTGCAGAAGGCTACGGAAAAATGGTTCTCGGTTATTTCGGCAAAACTCCGTGTGAGCCAGACAGTGAAGTTGTTAAACTTGCGTCTGAACAGTTGAAACTTCAGCCGACAACCGAATGTGTTGTTGATATTAACGACAAAGATCCGAATAAAGGTATTGAGGCTGCGCGCAAAATGCTTAAGGATGCAGGACTTGATGAAACTGAAGAAAATATCTTTATTGCTGCTGCCTGCAAAGAAAAAGGTATTTTGTTCCTTGAAGGCAAAGGCACAATCGGTGTCAGAAAAAATGAACAAAAACCGGAAACCTCAGATTCTTCCGCAAACGGTTATACAGTTACCGTCAACGGTAAAAAATATGCGGTTGCACTTGAAGGTGAAAAAGCTACCGTTAACGGCAAACTTTATGATTTTTCTATAAAATCCGGCATTGAGGCTAAGCAATCCGTCGGCGGAGAAGGGACTCCTGTTAAGGCGGCACTTCCGGGAACTGTTTTAAAGGTTCTTGTTGAAGAAGGCGACAACATTGAACAAGGTGATGTTCTTGCGGTTGTTGAAGCCATGAAAATGGAAACTGAGATTAAATCACCTGTCGGCGGCACGGTTCAATCGGTCGAAATTGAGGTCGGCGGGCATGTCCAAACAGGTCAGGTTCTTGTGACTGTAGCATAATTTATAAGGAAATAATAAAATGGATATTACTGAAAGTTTAATAAAATTATGGAATTCAACGGGTGTAGCAAATTTTGTTCAGCCTGTTGACCCCAATATAACAAACGGATTTGAACAATTCTTACATCAATTCGGGTCGCCGATTATGATTCTGGTATGTTTATTTCTGTTGTGGCTCGGAATTAAAAAACAGTTTGAGCCGTTATTGCTGGTACCGATTGCATTCGGCGGATTATTATCTAACATACCGGTTGCTGATATTGCAGGGCCAAACGGATTTTTGGGAATAATTTATGAGGCGGGTATTCATCAAGGTCTGTTCCCGTTAATTATATTTATGGGTGTAGGTGCTATGACGGATTTCGGTCCTTTGATTGCAAATCCTAAAACCGCTTTGTTGGGCGGTGCGGCTCAGTTCGGTATATTCGGTGCTTTGCTTTTGGCTTTATGTGTATTCGGATTTACACTTCCGCAGTCTGCAGCTATCGGTATTATAGGCGGTGCTGACGGTCCGACGTCTATTTATGTTACCTCAAAACTCGCGCCGGAACTTCTGGGCGCAATTGCGGTTGCGGCTTATTCTTATATGGCGTTAGTGCCTGTTATTCAGCCTCCTATTATGAAACTTTTAACAACTAAAGAAGAACGTAAAATTCAGATGTCGCAGTTGAGAAATGTTACAAAGCGTGAAAAAATCGTATTCCCGCTTGTTGTATTAGGGCTTTGTATAATATTTTTGCCGGATGCATGTCCGCTGATCGGCGCTTTGACTTTCGGTAATTTGTGCAAGGAATGCGGTGTCGTTGAAAGACTTTCAGATACTATGCAAAATGCTTTGATTAATATTGTAACGATTTTCTTAGGTTTATCGGTAGGTTCAAAATTATCTGCGGATCAGTTTTTAACCTTGCAGACATTATTCATACTCGTTCTGGGAGTTACAGCTTTTGCTCTTGCAACCGCAGGAGGTGTTATATTTGCTAAAATTATGAATGCTTGTTCTTACTTTATGCACAAAGTATTTAAAAAGCCGCTCAATCTTGTTAACCCGCTTATCGGTTCGGCAGGCGTGTCTGCTGTTCCTATGGCAGCCCGCGTGTCAAATAAAGTAGGGTTGGAAGAAAACGATCAGAATTATCTTTTGATGCACGCGATGGGACCGAATGTAGCTGGTGTTATCGGTTCGGGCGTTGCGGCAGGTATTTTGCTCGCACTTTGCAGTTAGAAAAAACTCCCCGATAAGGGGAGTTTTTTTTATGCCATTATTCCTAACTCGGACGGCTGCATTTTATCAAGCTGAAATGTTTTTTCACTCAGACTGTCAAGTATTTTTTTGACGAAATTACTAAGTTCTTTTGATTTTTGACCTTGAGTATTATTTAATATTTCTGCATTTTTTTCGCAGTATACGTCAATTTTTTTGGCTGCTGCAGCTAATTCCGGATATTTTCTTTTAATTATTCTGCTGAGTGTCGTGGCGGCTATTGCATCATTACCTTTATATGTGTCAGTGCTAATGTCTGCGACTTGTTTTGTTACGTTTTTTAAGGTTTTAAAGCCTTTTTTTGTTCCGAATAAATTTCTGAGGGTAGCTACCTGAAGTGCCTGTTTCTGGGTTAATTTAATTCCTGAGACCGGTTTAGTTAAAGGCAAAATTTTCATATAATACTCCTTATATTGTTATGTCAATTGTTTCACCTAATTCTTTTACCAGCGGTTTTACAAATTCTTGAAGTTCTTTTTGTGTTGCATTAGGATTCTTGCCGGTATAGTTTAATATTTCATATGTAGCGTCAGTTAATTCAGGGTATTTTTCAAGAATTTTGTCACCGATAATTTTTAAGTAATATCTGTAGCCTCTGCTTCCGGTACTTTTAAGTTTTACAGGCCATAGCGCGTCAATAACGGGTTTCATGTCCGAAATGGATTTTCTGGTAATCGATTTGAATGTCGTTGTCTCCAGAACCCTTATTGTATCTATTTTGGTGCCGAATGCAGTTTGTGAATTGTTTACTTTTGAAATTTGCATATTTATACAATACTTCTAAAAATATTTTTTGCTAGTTGTTTATTTTTTTTGTTATAAAATGTAACTATGACAGATTTATACAAAAAATCAGGGGTGAATTTGGAAGAAGCGGATATTCTTTCTAAAAAACTCGGGGAATTGGGGAGTAATTTTAAAAATTTTGCGGGTACAGCCTTTTATAACGGGTTAAAAATAGTAACATGCTGTGACGGTATCGGTACAAAAATAATACCGTTGTATAAAAACAGATTATTTCGTACAATCGCGATTGACCTTGCGGCTGCCAATTTGAATGATATGGCGACGAAAAATGCCGCAGCCGTCGGCTTTTTGGATTATATTGCGGCGCATACGCTGAATAGTGCTGACATATTTTGTATTATAAACGAATTGAGATATGTCCTGGGTTCTTGTACGCTTTTAGGCGGTGAAACTTCCGAAATGCCTGATTTGTTAAAAGAAGGTATAATAGATATTTGCGGATTTGCTATCGGAATAGTCGATGGAAAATTTACCCCTGAACCTGTCAGATCCGGTGATATTGTTATTGCATTGATTTCAAACGGAATTCACGCAAACGGATTTTCGCTCGTTCGAAAATTGTATAATGACGGCAAGTTGTCTGAGAACGATTTTGCAGAGTGCTTAAAACCTTCATATATTTATTATAATGCTGTGCAAAAATTATGGGAAAATAATCTCATAAAATCTGCAGCAAATATTACGGGGGGCGGTATTTATAGTAATCTTGCACGCGCAGTGCCTGAAAATTTGAAGGTTGATTTGGATTTTAATACTATTCCTCAGCAGGATATTTACAAAAAATTGTATACTTTATGCGGAAATGAGATTTATGATGTTTTTAACTGCGGTGTCGGATTTTGTCTGATTGCAGACAGTGTTCATGTTGATAAAATTAATAATATTTGTAAGTGTTTTGAGCCGTTTATTTTTGGAAAGGTGGTTGAAAAATGACAAAGTGTATTGCTGTTATGGGGTCTGGCGAAGGAACAAATTTTCAGGCTGTTGCGGAGTATTTCAGCGATAAAGATGTAAAACTTGTATGTCTTTCCGATAATTTGAATGCACGCATTTTAGAACGTGCAAAGAATTTAGGAATTGAAAATCATTATCTGCCTTTTGAGGAAACAGCAGGATTTTTCGGAGCAAACAGCTTTGATTTGATAGTTCTTGCAGGGTATATGCGAATTTTGCCTCCTGATGTCCTTGATCTTGGCAGGTTTGTTAATATTCATCCTTCGCTTTTACCGGCATTTAAAGGAAAAGATGCTATTCAAAGAGCTTTTTTTGCCGGGGTGAAAGTTAGCGGCGTAACTGTCCATTGGGTTTCAGATGAAGTTGATGGCGGCAAAATCATAGCGCAGTATCCTGTTTTGATTGACAATTCAATGCATTTTGATGAATTTGAGGCTGAAATTCATAAGACCGAGCATATTTTGTATCCGATTGTTATTGACAAATTGTTAAAAGATGAAGTCTTTGATTTTTCGGATTTAATTGGCGGTTGCGGCAGCTGCGGAGGATGCGGAAATTGTCATTAAAAGTTTGTGTTATTGGTTCGGGCGCCCGTGAAGAGGCTATTAAAGATGCGGTATCGCGTTCTTTTTTATGTGAAAAAATTGTTGATACTCCCGAAGATGGTGCGGATTTGATAATTTTCGGTCCTGAACAGCCGATTTGCGACGGACTTGTTGATTATTATAAATTAAAAGGCATTGAATGCATAGGGGTGGATAAAAAATTCTCACGTCTTGAAAGTTCAAAACTTTTTGCAAAAAAATTTATGGTTAATCACGGGATTAAATGTGCAAAACTTCTTCCGGTTGAATCCGATATTTTCCCGCAGGTTGTAAAGGCCGACGGACTTTGTAAAGGCAAAGGCGTTAAAGTTGTTTATAATCAGCAGGAAAAAAATGAATTTACTCGTCAAATTCCGAAACCTTATTTTATCGAAGAATTTTTGGATGGCAGCGAAATTTCCGTTATGTCGTATTTCAACGGTAAAAATCTTGTAAATTTTTGTCCCGCACGTGATTTTAAACGTCTTACTTCGGATATAAAATCTCCTAACACAGGCGGTATGGGTGCATATTGTCCTGTTAATTTATCTCAAATTCAAGAGAACAAATTGCAAAGCTATCTTGACCGGCTTCAGACGGCGTTAATCAATGAAGGCGCTGATTTTAAAGGCTTTATTTATTCGGGGTTAATCTGGACAAGAGATGACTGGTATGTACTTGAATACAATGTCAGACTGGGGGACCCTGAATGCCAGGCTATATTAAATTTTTTGGAGAATGATTTTCTCTCAATACTTTTGAATAATGAGGAGCCTAAATATAAAAAAGGATATTCAGCGTGCCTTACTGTTGCAAGTGAGGGTTATCCGTATAATCCGGTAAAAGGAGATGAAATCATTCTGCCGCATGATGACGGCGTAAAAGTCTATTTTGCGGGTGTAAAATGCGAAAACGGTCATCTTTATTCGAATGGCGGCAGAGTATTGTCACTGTGTACAGTTTCGGATAATCCTTTTCCTGCATTACGTGATTTTGCCGAAAAAATTCAGATGAAACATAAAATTTTTAGAAATGATATAAACATTTTTTAATATTTCGTGTATAATATGGATATATTATTTAAATGAGGGTTTTATATGTCAATTGATGATGCATTGGTTATGATTTTAGCAGGCGGCGAGGGTAAAAGACTTTATCCTCTGACAAAAGATAGGGCAAAGCCGGCTGTCCCTTTTGGCGGCAGATACAGAATTATCGATTTTGTTATTAATAATTTTATTAATTCCGGTTTTTTCAAGATAAAAGTTTTGACCCAATACAAATCCGATTCTTTGAATAAACATATAACAAGGGGCTGGATGCTTTCACCGTTTTTGAACCAGTATATAGACCTTGCGCCGGCTCAGATGAGAACCGGCAGTGACTGGTACAGAGGAACGGCCGATGCAATCTATCAGAATATGTTTCATATTCTGGATGAAGATCCCAAATATGTTTGTATCTTCGGCGGTGATCATATTTACAAAATGGATGTATCCCAGATGCTTGATTTTCATAAATCTAAAAATGCCGATCTGTCAATTTCGGCAATTCCTATTCCTGTGGAAGATGCATCCGAATTTGGTATCATAGAAGTTGATGATAATTGGCGTTTGACTAACTTTGTAGAAAAACCGAAAACAGCGCCGAAAACTATTCCGGGTAATCCGAATATGTGTCTTGCTTCAATGGGTAATTATATTTTCAACAAGGATATTTTAACTGACGCGCTTGAACGTGACGATAAAATTCAAGAATCAAGCCACGATTTCGGCAAAAATGTTATTCCTATGCTGCTGAATGAAGGCAAAAATATTTATATTTATAATTTTTATGATAATAATTGCCCGGGCATGTCTGATGCCGAAAGAGGCTACTGGCGTGATGTAGGAAGTATTGATTCATACTGGCAGGCTAATATGGATTTGCTGCAAGCTTGTCCTGAATTGGATTTGTATTCAAAAGATTGGCCGATAAGAACATTTAATTACAACTATCCTCCTGCAAAATTTATCTGGCAGGACGGTGACAGAGTCGGTATGGCAACAAATTCCATGGTATCCGAAGGCTGTATTGTATCGGGCGGTGTTCTTTCCCATTGCGTTTTGTCGCCCAAAGTCCGCATAAACAGTTATTCCATGGTTTGTGACAGTATATTGATGGAAAATGTTGATGTCGGAAGATATTCCAAAATCCGTAAGGCAATTATTGATAAAAACGTTAAAATACCGCCTAATACGCGTATCGGCTATAATTGGGAAGAAGATGTGAAACGCGGTTTCCATGTTTCGCCCGGTGGTGTTACCGTGGTGCCTAAGGGTACAATTTTATAATTGTGTGTTATATTGATGTTATAAAGTTTGAAAATTTTGTTAATATTTATTAATAAAATGCAATTTTCAGGCAATTCTATACATTTACTGTCTTTACTTATTCGGGTAGGAATATGGCATCAATAAGTTCAATACGTAATTTTTCTTTTTCCCGTGCGTACGACAAATTCAGCCGTAAACTTTCGCGTGCGGCTTTGAATGCGGTCGGCAGCCGTGAAAATCTGCCTACAATTTCCAACCCTAAAACGATTCATGCTATTGATTGGATAGGTAAAAAATTGTCATCTGCAGAAAATCGATTAATTCTTGGTGCTTCTGCACTTTTATCTCAGCCGTTTATTGATGCTTCAAATAAAGATGTTGATCTTGAAACCCGTAAATATTCCGTCTGCAGAACTATCGCAAAAATTATTGCCGGAACAGCAACGGGTTATACTATCCGCAAATTATGTATTAAATCTATTGATGCATTTACTAAATCCGTTAGCGACATCAAGCCGGATATGAAATTTAAAAAATTGAGAACGCTTTTAACTCCTACTTTAAAATATACGGCGGATGAATTATCTCAATATAAAAATACTCTGGGAACAATTCTTGCCCTCGGCGTTATGGTGTTTACGAATTTTTTGATTGATGCTCCTTTGACTAAAGGTTTGACAAATGCATTTACAAAACTTGGAGGTGTCAGAAATGATGAATCCAAGTAAAATGTTTAACAATTTTAAAAACACGATTTTGACTAAATACGGTCCTAATCCTGCAAAGATGCTTATTTATACTGGTGTTCTCGGGTGGTTTTTATCATCAGCTGCTCAGGTTGTTGCAATTGCAGTAAATGATAAAATTCCTAAAGAACAAAAAATGTTTCTTATTCCGCAGGAAATCGGCGACGGTGCGGTTAATGTCGTTTCTTTTTTCCTTGTTACGTCGGTAATTAAAAATTTTGCGTCCAGACTTGTGTCTTCAGGAAAGCTCGCAACACCTAAAATTCGTAAGTTCCTTACGGATTCCGGCATTAATATAAGAACAAAAAAAGGCTGGAAAGTTCTTTCTAATTTTGACTTTTCTAAATTCAACATAAAAAATATGATGAATTTCAGTCAAATTAAGGATGAGTATAACAGCTTTAAAAACGGTGTTGATGTTATCGGTATGACTGTCGGGTCAATTTTGTCCTGCAATATAATAACACCTGTTTTGCGTAATAAAATAGCTGCAAACCGTCAGCAAAAAACTCTTGCGCGTATGAATGCAATTGATTCCGAAAAAGTTAATTATCCGCGCGGGATTTCTATGGACACATATCAGAAGTACGCTGCCTTGAAATATTCCATACCGTCATCTTCATTGAAAATATAATGTCGCGAAAAATCCCAGCATGATTAGGCTTATAAGTGCCGTAAATGCCCCTATTAATTTGTAAAACGGATCTTTCGAAATTATGTTTTCAGTTTTATTAAGTCTGTTAATGATTGCTTTTGAGCAGTCATTTTTCCATTCGGTGCGTGTTTTGTCAAATGAGTTGTGTAAAAGCTTTTTAAAATTATACATATCTTCCAGATCTTTTCTTGCAAGCGGGTTTGTAATTGCAATTTTTTTTATGCGCAGGCTTTCATTTTCGCTTAATTCATTATCTATATAAGCGGATAAATTATGTTTGAAATCTTCATACTGTTTTGTATAAAACGGGTTATGGTCACCTTGAGTGTCTGTTAGTGTCAAAATATGCTTAACTATTTTTTTAGATTGCATGTAAACCTCTCTGCATTTTGGACAGCGTCTAAGGTGTTCATCTACGTATTCTTTTAGTCTGGAATTAAGTTTGTCGTCAACATAAAAACTCATTAGTGCAATAACTTGATTACATGTTAATTCGTTTGTCATTTTATACTCCTTATATATATGATTTTAATCCGTTTTGAAGTTTCCCGCGTGCACGCGCAATTCGTGATTTAACAGTGCCGATGCTGGAATTTGTTACATCCGCTATTTCTTCATAAGTCAATCCTTGCAGTTCCCGTAAAATTATTGCAATTCGAAATTGTTCCGGCAAGTCTTGTATTGCTTCTTTTATCATTTCTTCAAGTTCTGTTGAAAGACATTTTTCATGCGGTTTGCATTTTTTGTCAGGAAGCTGGGTTTTTATTGAATTTTCGCCATCTTCTTCATCAATGGATATCAGGTCCGGTCTGCGTTGTTTTTTTCTCAGCTCGTCATAAAAGAGGTTTGATATAATCTGATTCAGCCAGCTTTTAAAATTTTTCGGATTTTTTAAATCCCGAATATTTTTAGCAACCTTCAAAAGTGCTTCCTGCGTTAAGTCAGCAACGTTTTCACGCTTTTTGCTCAGATATGAAAATGCGGCAAATACATTCTTTTGTTCTCGTCGAATAAGTTCTTCAAGAGCTTTTAAATCATCTTTCTGGGATAAAACTACCAGCTCTTCAAGCGGCATTTTCTTGTAATTATGCATAAAATTCTCCTTACAATAATAGTAAGAAAAATTGTGCGGAATTTACTCATTCATTGTAATATAGTAGACCGGTTATATTTTCATAATTAAAATTATACTATTTGTCTGCAATATAGCCTCTTATGGCGCTGTATGCCGCAACATAAGGCGATGAAAGATATATATACCCCTTTGTATTTCCCATTCTGCCCTGAAAGTTCCTGTTTTGAGTAGAAAGGCAAACTTCATCATCTGCTAAAATTCCGGCATGTACCCCTACGCATGGACCGCATCCGGGTGGTAAAATTGTTGCGCCTGACTCAACAAATATTTTTATTAACCCTTCGTCAAGTGATTTGAGATAAATATCTTTTGACGCGGGACAAATCAAAAGCCGGACTCCTTCTTTTACTTTATTCCCCTTTAAAATGCCCGCGGCAACCCGCATATCTTCCAGACGTCCGTTTGTACAGGTTCCGATATAAACCTGATCGACCTTAACTTCGCCTAATTCGTCCACTGTTTTTGTGTTATCCACTGTATGCGGACAGGAAACTGTATGCTTTATATCTTCTGCATTGATTTCTATAATCCTTTCATAAACCGCATCATCGTCGGGTTTGAGGGTTCTGAATTTATCTTCTCTGCCGTGTTTTTTTAAGTATGCTTTTGTTTTTTCATCAGCTATAAAAAGTCCTGCTTTAGCCCCGGCTTCAACTGCCATATTTGCAAGTGTAAAGCGCTCTGACATCTCCATATTGTCAATTGTGGTGCCTGTGAATTCAAGCGCCTTATATGTGGCGCCGTCGGCACCAATCATTCCTATCAAATGCAGCATGAGGTCCTTTGAACAAATGCCTTTATTGAATTTGCCGTTTACGATTATTTTGAATGTCTGCGGAACTTTAAGCCATGTTTTGCCGAGCGCCATTGCAACCGCAATATCGGTTGAACCCATACCGGTTGCAAATGCACCAAGTGCGCCTGACGTACAGGTATGTGAATCTGCCCCCACAAGGATTTCGCAAGGGTTAACGCAGCTTTCGATTAACCTCTGGTGGCAGACACCTGTGCCGACTTCCGACAGCACAGCCCCGTAATCTCTCGAAAAATCTCTGAGGGTCGTATGCATATTGGAAAGTTCTTTTTTGGGGCTGGGCGAGGCGTGATCAATAAAAAGAATCGTGCGTTCAGGATTAAATAATTTATCTTTACCGAGTTTTTTAAATTCCTGAACAGTCAAAGGTCCTGTACCGTCTTGAACGGCGCATACATCAACTTTAGATATTACAAGTTCACCGGCTTTTACTTTTTTGCCTGAGTGTTCGGATATAATTTTTTCTGCTAAAGTTTGTCCCATTTTTTCTCCTAGATTTGAATATTTGCGGCAATTTGTGTTTCAACGCGTTCTTTTATTGCGCCAATCGGTTCATAATAAGGTGAAACCGTCATAATTTGAGCTGCAATATCAGGATAGTAATAAATAAATTTTAATTCGTCCGTTGTCAAAGGCTGCTGGGTGTGTACGTTTGCGTAGCGGACAAGTTCAAGAATGTTACGAGCTTCGTGTTCATCTTTAAATTCAATTTCAAGGTTGTTGTAGACATTTCGGAATCCTTTAATCCCTCCGTATTCGCCCGTGGTAATCATTCTGCCGGTTTCAATAATTTCCGGTTCGCCGCGTCCGAGTTCCTCAAAATCGTAAAGTTCGTAATTTCTGCGGTCTTTGAGAGCACCGTCTGCGTGAATCCCGGATTCGTGCGCAAAAGCATTGTCGCCGACTGCGGGTTGATTTTTGGGTATCGGCACTCCGAAAGCATACGCGGTGTATTTTGCAAGGTGCCATGCTTTGCTTAAATCTATGTTTTCGTCAATTTTGTATTTGTCTTTAAACCCTGCTGATTTTAAAATTGCCAGTAAACATGAAACAAGGTCAGCATTTCCCGCGCGTTCGCCCATCCCGTTAATTGCCGTATTTATATATGCATCAACTCCGGCGTCAATTGCGGCTTTAGCTCCCATAACGGAGCAGCCGACAGCCATCCCTAAATCATTATGAAAATGCAGTTCAACAGGCATTTGAGTTTGTTTTGCTATTTCATAAATTCTGTTGTACGTTGTCTGCGGATCTTCATACCCCAGAGTATCGCAGTATCTGAATCTGTTGGCTCCGCATTTTTTTGCTTCTTTTGTATAGCGGATTAAAAAGTCGATGTCGCTTCTTGACGCATCTTCGGCATTTACGCCGATAATTTTTGCGCCGTGTGATACCGCGCATTCTACAGCCTCACAGGTCATTTTTAATATGTCATCAAGTGTTTTTTTGCCTTGATATTTCCCGAGGGTCATTTGTTTTGATGTTGATTGCGAAAGATTAAGGTATTTAAGCTGCGGAACATTTTTAAAAGAATCGTCAACATCGCTTGCAACAGCTCTCATCCAGCCGGAAAGTTTGGTTCTTTTTATTGCGCCTTTTTCTACCAGTTTTAAGTTACCGTTAAGGTAATTTATCTCGTGTTTCGTTGTCGGGAACCCGAATTCCGATTGGGTTATCCCCATACCGTCAAGCAGTATGTTTATAATTGTTTTTTGGAGTTTGGCAAGCCCTAATCTTGATGTTTGAACACCGTCACGGTTTGTCACATCCACAAAATATATCTTTCCCATAGCCGGCCCCCTTTTTTCTTTATTATACATTAAAAACTTGCATTTTTGAAAAAACTTATTTACAATATTAATACGCACTATGGATAAGCTATTAGAGAAAAAGATAAATAAAGAATTTAAAACAGGAAACGTAAAATCGGCAATTGAATTATGCCAGATAGGTTTGCAAAATGACCCCACTAATGCGGATTTGCATTTAAGACTCGGCGATTTGTTTTTAGCATGGCATCTGGATATATATAATTCCTGTCAGTATATAGATGAGGCTATAACCGAATACCAGAGAGCATTAGAAACTTATATTGACTCTGCGGAAATTTATTATAAAATCGGTCAGGCTCAATTTTATAAAGGAGATTTGGATAAGGCAATCAACTACCTTGATATGGCAATAGCTAAGGATGAAAAATTTGCCAGAGCTTATAATCTTCTTGCGCAAACGTATACAAAAAAAGCAAGATTTTTGGAAGCGGGATTAAATGCTAAAAAGGCAATAAAATACAAACCTTTCAGAAATTCATGCGCGCATTATCTTTTGTATTCTTTATACAAAGTTTCATCTTTCAGGTGCCTTAAGACAACGGCGAAGGCTTATTTTGAACTTGTGCTTTCGTGGCTTACTCTTCCTTTTGATATGCAGGCATTGAAAAATGTTGCCAAAACTTTTTCTTATCTTAAATTTTTGCCTATGATGATTAAGGGTTTTTATATGGTGCAGACAAGAGGATTGCAGGATGCAATTGATGTTTATGTTCAGGCAATTGAAAAAGCTCCCGGTTTTGTACCGTTGTATTGCCTTTTGGGCGACATTTACAGATCTGTCGGACAATTTGACAATGCGATTACGGAATATAAAATGGCAATCTGGCTTGACAGTTTGAATATTTCCGCCTACCGCCATCTTTGTCAGGCATACGAAGAATTGGGCGACTATGACAGTGCGGTAGAAATTTATGAAAAATTAATACAAATTATGCCGAATATTCCAGAATTTCATTCGAATTTAGCGAATATTTTATATATAAAAGGTGATGCTGACGGTGCTGTGTCGCATTTTCAAACGGCGGTTACTTTGAATCCGAACAAACAATGGACAAGTGTTATTAATCAGACTCTTGGGTATGTTTTTCAGGAAAACAAATCCGATTTGAATGCGGCAATCAGCTCTTACCAGAGTGCATATCTTTTGACTCCGGAGGATATTGATATTTATATTAACCTCGGAAGTGCTTTTTATGACAAGGAAGATTACAACAATGCTCTTGCAGTCTACAGAAACGCGCTTGATCTTGAACCGGAAAATGCTAAAATTCATTGTAATTTAGGATTTTTATACTGGGGTAAAGGCGATATTGATGAGGCTATAAAAGAGTATGAACTGGCAATTCAGTATGATGAAGGTTATGACATTGCATACAACAATTTAGGTGTAATATATCTTGACGATCTCGGCAGAGTGCAAAAGGCGATGGAATTGTTTAAAAAATCTGTAGAATGCAACCCTAATTATGCACTCGCGCATTTTAATCTTGCACGATGTATTGCGCTTACGGGTGACAAGATTGAGGCAGCTAAACTTTATCAAATCGCTCAGGATATTAATAAGGTCACAGGCGAGATTGATCCTCAGGATATTATTGATAAAATTAATGCTTTGTTTGACTAGTTACATTTTGTAAATATTACGGCAAATCATTTTTTGTTGTGTTTTCTATAAATAAAAGGAGATATAAATGGCAATTGTGAGCGGAATTACCCCGATAGGTACAGTATGGATTAAAAATTTTGATGAAAAAGGCAGACTTATTTCAAAACGTGTTGTAAAAAACGGTGTCCAATTTGATGTTGGTTTCAGAAGGTCTGATCAGGCGCCGTCATTTTTCCTGAAAACTGATTTGCAAACAGGCAAGCAGTTCTTTAAACCGATTCCTTTCAAAAACGGCAGTGATGGCATATACCATTTTAGTAATTCGCAAATTCGCGTGAAAGAATTACAAGGCATGAATTATTATCTGGGTTTTGATTATGAAAATTCCGTCCGTGAAATTACGGGTTTTTTGAATAAAGAAATCGACAAAGTCGCAGAAAAATTGTTAAAAAGTTTGATTAAACGTTAACGGTTATCGGAAGTGTAAACCCGAAAGTGGAGCCTTCTCCCTCTTTTGAATTTACAAAGACTTTGCCGCCGTGGTGTTTTTCAATCGCGGTTTTAACAAGGTGCAGCCCGAGTCCTGTTCCTTTTATTGTGTGAGTATCGTTTTCAACACGGTAAAATCTGTCGAATATTTTCTTTTGATGTTCGGGGGAAATTCCGCAGCCTTCATCCCGAACGGTCACAACAATATCATTTTCTGAACCTCTGTAGACCCGTACATAGATTTTTTTACCATCGGGGGAATATTTTATCGCGTTTGATAAAAGGTTCCTCAGGGCGCGTTCTATGCTGTCATAGTTAAACAAAATTTCCTGCAGATTTTCGTCTTTTGAAACCTCTATTGTCAAATGCTTTTCACGAGCAAGAATGCTTATTTGATTTACGCAATTTTCAACAAGTTGTGTTATGTTATTATAAGATTTATCAAGTTCTACATCCGAATCAAGCCTTGAAAAGTCTAGAATATCGTTAACCATATTTTGCAGCCTGATAATTTCGTTATTAAGCGTTCCGATAAATTCTTTCTGGGTTTCGTAATCAAATTCATTCCCCATTGTGTAAAGCGTATCTATATAGCTTCTCAAAACAGTTACGGGCGTCCTCAATTCGTGAGAAACATTTGAAATAAATTGTGATTTCATCAAATCCATTTCGGTTTCTTTTGTAACATCAATCAAAACGATTATATAGCCTACATATTCACCGCTTCTTGTATACATTGGCGAAATTATTGATTTGATAATACGCTTGTCAACGGTTATATTAAAGGTAACGTATTTGTTTTCGCTTGATTTGAATTCTTCAATTTTGTCTTTAAAGCAGAAATTGCCTTCAGTATCAATGTAATTTTGAATTGACGTATTAAGCATCTGATTTTCTTCGACTTCAAGAAGGTTCTGCGCATGGTTATTTACAAGCACAACGGTATCATTGTTGTCGCAAACAACAACGCCGTTTGCAATGCTCATTAAAACAGCTTCAAGCTTGTTCCGTTCAAGGGTCAATTGTTCAATATTTTGTTCTTCATACAGGTGAAGTCTTGCGGACATGTCATTAAATGAATTAAAAAGTTCCTGAACCTCATTGCTGACGTTTTCACCTTCAATTTTGTAGCCGAAGTTCCCTGATGAAATTTTGTGCACGCCGTCATGGAGTATACGTAGTTCACGGGTTATCAGGTAAGTATTTATAAGAATTACAAATGCAAACACAAGCCATGCAACCGCAAATACAAATAAAAGCGATGCGCGTGTTGTTGACGAAATCTGGCTTATAATATTCCCTGAGAGTCCGACGGTGACAGAACCTATAGGAGAATTGCTTACAATGTCGGTTAAGGGTGAACTTACGGTTATATTCGGTTTTTGTGTGCTTTTGTGAGAATCATTTTGCCCTGAATATATTATTTTGCCGTCTTTATCCGTAAATTTGATAAAAACTATATCATTGTGGCTTTTTAAAATAGTGTCCGTATGTGCTTTTAATGTATTATAGATTTCGTTCTCCGGCAGATTTTTGGTAAGTTCGCTGCTTTCAATCGCAAGGGTTTTGGAAATAACCTGACCGAAATTATGATAACCTTCGTTGAGTTTTTTCTGAATATTTAAAACAGAAAAAACTGCAATTGCCATAATCAGTAAGGTGCTTAGAATAAGTCCGAATATAATTAATCGGTTTTGAGTTGTTAAACTTACCTTTTTATCCATACAAAAATTATACCACTATTTATCCGCGTGAGCAAATAGTTCTTGCAACATGAACGCCTGATGCTGAGGCTTGGATTAATCCTCTTGTAACCCCTGCGCCGTCGCCTATTGCAAAAAGATTTTTAACACCTTCGGTTTCAAGTTCATCGGTTAATTTTACCCTTGCGGAGTAGAATTTAACCTCAATACCGTACAGCAATGTGTAGCGTGAAGCTGTTCCCGGTGCGATTTTGTCAAGCGCAAAGAGCATTTCTTTTATGCTGGTCAATTGTCTGTAAGGTATTACAAGACTTAAGTCGCCGGGGGTTGCGCATGTTAAGGTCGGTGTAATAATGCTGGATTTAATTCTTTCCGGCGTTGAACGTCTGCCGTCTAAAAGATCACCGAATCTTTGGACAAGAATTCCGCCGCCAAGCATATTTGCAAGACTTGCTATGTGTTGTCCGTATTGAATCGGTTCTTTAAACGGTTCTGTGAATTTTTCGCTTACAAGAAGCGCAAAGTTTGTGTTCGGAGTTTTGTAATTTGCGTAGCTGTGTCCGTTTACTGTTGCGATACCGTTGTAGTTTTCCTGAACAACTTCACCGTTCGGGTTCATACAGAAAGTTCTGACCTCATCTCCGAAAGTCGGTGAGTGGTAAATAAGTTTTGATTCATAAAGTTTTGATGTCAGAGGTTCAAATACAGGTGCCGGTAATTCAACGCGAACGCCCACGTCAACCGCGTTATTTACCATACCGATTTTGTGGTCTGCAAATTCTTTTGTCAGCCAGTCAGCACCTTCTCTTCCGGGGGCTATAATTGTATATTCCGCGCAAATCGTATCCCCGTTGCTTAATTTAATCCCTTTTACCTGTTCACATTCAACAATGAGGCTTTCTGCCGATACATTGTTCAGAATTGTTATTCTTTCGTCGAGATAATCCTGCATGGCTTTCAAAACGTCAAGACTTCTTTCCGTACCAAGGTGTCTGACAGGAGAATATACAAGTTTTAGTTCGGCAAGAACCGCCTGATGTTCGATTTCCTGAAAAGTTTTTGTATCTGTTCCGAAAACTTCTTCCGTTGCTCCGAATTTCAAATATAATTTATCTGCGTAATCAATTAACTCTTCGGTTTTTTGCCTTGGCATGTAGTCAATAAGGTTTCCGCCGACGTCCGGTGTGAGGGTTAATTTGCCGTCTGAAAATGCTCCTGCACCGCCCCAGCCGCACAAAAGTCCGCAGCGTTTGCAGTTTATACATTTAGGCGACCCTTCTCTTAACGGACATTTTCTGTTTTCAATCTTTTGTCCTTTTTCTACTAAAATAACTTTCCAGTCAGGTTTTAACTTTGTTATCTCAAGCGCTGCAAAAATTCCTGCAGGACCGGCTCCTATTATTGCTACGTTATACATCTTTCTCTCCGTTTTATTCTCAACCAGTTAAATATAAACCAAATATATTTATTTTAAAAGACTTTGTGAAGATTTTGTTAACCGGGATTTCGTGCTGAAAAATTTATTTTTTCCAGAATGATTTTAGGAAGAGATTTGCTTTTTGTAGTTTTTGTGTTGATTTGTACGTTCATTTGCTGGTATTTGCCGAATTTTTCAAGTGTTGCAGGTGAAAATGCTTCTTTTATGCGCAAATCGAGGTTGTTACCGATTTGCTCAATATAATTCCAGTAATTTTTCTTTGCAGCCTCCAATTTCGGCGAAGTTGTCGTATTGTAAATATTGCATTCGCGTTTTGCTATACCGATTTGATGTCCCAGCTCCGAAATTTTATCGGATTGTTTGCCGGTTACAATATATCCTCTTCCGAATCTGTCAAATATTATTTTGAAAAAGTCGGAAGGTGTCAATTTTTTATCAGCGATTACCCTGCTGTATCCGTGAAATGCACGTGCAAATTTGTAATCATGATCCATAACGGAAAGCATTGCCGCGGTTTGCTTAAATTGAGGGTTGTCTTTTATTGGGCCGGCAAGCCCGTTTATCACTTCAAGGCAAGTTTTCCTGACAAGATTTTTCTCCAGAACTTCTTTGCCGTTCTGGAATACCCTGACAGGGATTACACCTGTAAAATTTGTGCCTGAAGTTTTATTCACCTGCATAACAAACACCTTTTTTATCTTTAAACCCGCTGAATTATAAATTTGCTACAGACTTAGTAATTCTTTACAAAGTGTAATAGGAATGAGTCCGGTTAAAACCCTCACCCGAATTTCTAAACTCGCGTGTGCTCGTTAAGAAATTCTTCCCTCTCCTATCGGTAGAGGGGTGCCAAAGGCACGACAACATGTTTGATAATTTTGGTATGCCTATTCATGTTTTTGTTAGGGGTGCCAAAGGCACGACAACACTCTGCCATTTTTTGAGATCCTTCGGCTATCGCCTCAGGATGACATAGAAAATTCCGGCAATGCCCGGTGTGTTGTCCTGCTTCTCTTATTCGCTCACGCTTTGGTTGTGTTTAATTATGCTTATAAGTTCCGCGACATCCTGCGAGGGCTGAATATGTTCGGCGAGTTCCGCATATTCAAGTGCGGTGTTGTATTTTTTCATATTCATATAAATATACGCGTAATTGTAGTAGATTATGAATTTTTCATTATCGGTATTTGCAACATCAAGTGCGGATTGCAAAGCTTCAATTGCTTTTTTGTATTCTTTTAAATCAGAGTAAGCTCCCGCTAAATTTATATATCCTACTGCAATATCGGGTGATGAATTTATGTAATCTTTTGCTTCTTCTACTTTTTTCATAGCAATTTCTGCTCTGCTTCCGAGAATTATCGGCGTATAGATTAACCCTTTTTTAGATGTGTTTGGTTTGTCCGTGATTGTAGGCTCAAGCATATAAAGAAGTTTTAACGTATTGACGTCATTTCCGGAAAGATAGTGAAAATCTTCCCTGTACGGCGTAAAAATGTCACTGCCCTGTGTCTGCAGGTACATCAAATCATCGGTGCTGTAGCTGTGTCCCATAATTCCGAGAGCATGCCCCATTTCGTGAAGCACGGTGTTATATACCTCTTTATCTGAAAAATATTCGCCGCGGGGATTTTTATCATATATTGTGATTGACATATTTTTTAACTTATGTCCAGAAATTTTAGGGCTTGTATAGCCCACCACAAACTTACAAATGCCGCTTTCATCGCATATATTTTCCGGCATTTTGTCAAATACAATTAAAATTTGTGCGTCTGATTTTTTATCGGCATTGATAAAACTTACAAAATCAACGGATTTATCCCACTGACTGAGCGCTCTTGAAACCGCGGATGTATAGTATTCCGGCAAATCCGAAAGTTTTTTTGTGTCAATATAAACTTTCAGCGGAAAAGAATTTTTGTTCCACCTGATAATATTAGCATCAGACGGAGCCTGTTCAATATAATTATTGCCGATATTGGCATGAATATTTTTTTTCCATTCCGAAATCTTGTCATTCGCAAGGATATTGGCACTGTCGTCTTTGCCGTCGTTTGCAAACCGGTACATAGTTTTTTGGACTTTGTAAACGGGTTTCATTTCCGACAGCGTTTTTACGTAATAATATCTGTAATCACGGTTATCCGGCTTGAAAATTAAAGCTTTTTGCATATAGTTAAGCGAAGACTCATAATTTTTGTCTTCATAAAGAGTCATGCCGCGCCAGAAAAGGATTTTAGGCATCAAAATTGTTGTTATGCCGTATGCGGCAATAATAACAATAATCCCTAAAAATAAATCCCTAGTTTTCAGGCTCATCCTCTATCCTTTTTTCTAAATCAAGCATTTTTGCAAGAGCTTTGGTGTCGCCTTTAAGCTTAAAGTATTCCGCAAATTTGGGTGTGGTTTTCAAGTTATAGCTCCTGCCGTTTTTATCTTTTGTTCTTGAAATCAGACCTTTTTCCAAAAGCTCCTGAACATGCTCATAAGCGTTAGAACCGCGCATATCTTTCAGTGCGGATTGCCTTATGGGTTCTTTTAGCGCTATAACTGAAAGTGTTCTTAAGACCGCGGGCTTTAACTCAACAGGACAAAGCTTTTCAACGATATCCATGTGTTCTTCCTTAACCTGCAGAATATAGCCGTTTTCATCGTCAATTTCCAGCGCGCCGTCGCGGGAGGAGTAATCCATAATCAAATCCAACAGAGCTTCTTCAACGGCTTCCGTGTCAGTTTCGAGAATTTCCGCGATTTCTTTTGCACTTAAAGCTTTAGCTGTCGTGAACAAAACAGCTTCAATCCGCGATTTTAACTGTTCCATTCTCAGCTCCTTCTTGTTGTGGTGTTTCCTTTACAACGTATAAATCAGAATAAAATTCGTCCTGTTTTAAATCATAATCGGTTTCGGCCGTCAAAAACAAGAGTGCTATATATGCGCTTATTTTATCCATGCCTAGCAAAGTGAGTTCATTCAATTCAATTTTTTCTTCGCGTTCAAAAATCTGCGATAAATTTTCTTTCAGCTTCAAAACGCAATCTTCAATATATTCTTCGTGCGCCAGATTTATAATATCATCCGGTGTAAACCTTGAATAAGACTGCACTCTGCGTCTGGCTCTTTCATGCGCCTGCTGCAGCGACTGTTTTTTCTCTAATTTTTCGTAAAACTGTAATTGTCTTATTAAATCACGCAGGGTTACAACGCGGTTTCTGTTAAGTCTTACGCTTGTGCGTCTTTGCAGAACATCGTCAATTGATACGACATTGCTTGTCGGCATGAATTCTTCATCCTGGGGATATTCAACAATAAATCCGTCATCATCGTATTCAAGCCCTTCGGTGTAATCGGGTTCGCCGATTTGTAAAATTTCTTCGTTACCTTCCAGAACATTTGATTTTAATTTAAGAAGAACTGCTGCAAAAAGAAATGTTCTGCCCGTCAGACGCAGGTTTTGAGATTTCATCTCGCAGATATGCGCGAGGTATTTATCCGTAACATCAATAATATCAACGTTCCACGGATCAATTTTCCCTGCTTTTGCCATGGACACAAGGATACCGATGCCTTCATCTTCATTAGTTTGAACTAATTCGGGGAGGGTTGTACTGTTGATGTCGTAATGTATTGCTGCCTCGTTATTCATCGTCTCTTAATTTAATCCCTGTAACTCTTGTGATGCCTTTTTCTTTTTGCGTAACACCGATTGTCCTATTAGCTGATTCTATCATAGGTTTTCTGTGACTAACTACTATAAATTGCGTATCTTTTGACTGGTTCTGCACCATATGGGCGATACGTTCAACGTTCATTGTGTCGAGGCTGGCATCAACCTCGTCAAATGCGTAGAAAGGTGCCGGCATATAGCGTTGAATTGCAAATACAAATGCTAAAGCGGTTAAGGATTTTTCGCCGCCTGACATACTTTCAAGTCTTTGAAGTTTTTTGTCTCTGGGCTGAGCTTCAATTGTCAGACCGCCCGAGAGCGGGTCATCAGGATTTTCAAGCTTTAATTCGCCTTCACCTTCCGAGAGCTGATGGAAAACATCTTTAAAGTTTTCATTTATGTTGTTGTAAGTTTTCATAAATGTTTCTTTTTTAAGCTGTTCATAGCCGTGCATTCGGTCAAGAATTTCTTTCCTTTCTTTTGAAAGTGTTTCAATCTGGAGTTTTAATTCTTCCTGACGAGCAAGAACTTCTTCGTAAGCCGCAAGCGCGCGCATGTTGACGTCGCCCAATTCTTCCATTCTGCGTTCCAGACGCTGAATTTTTGAGGTTATTTCGTCTATTGAAATTTCAACCGGTTCAAGTTTATTAATTTCAACGCCGGAATTTTCCAGAACTTCACGCGCCTGATCCATTTGCGGTTCAAGCTCTCTGCGGCGTGCTTTGAAAGATTCAATCTGCTCCGCAATTCGTTCAATATCGGTTGTTTTGATGTGTTTTTGTTTCTCCAGTTCGATTAAATCATTGTTAATCTCATCGCGTTCTTTTAGCAATTTGCCGAGTTTTTCTTCGATTTCGTCAATTTGTTCTTTTAAACCTTCAATTTTTTGGTTCAAAACTTCAATATCTGCTTTGTATTGTTTTTTATCTTCTTCAAGCTTCAAATTATTTTTTTCTATTGAATCAATTTCTTCGTTTTTGGTTTCAATTAAATTGACGTGGAAAGTAATCTGGCGGTTAAGCTCATTCACGTCATTATTTGCATTCATAAGGTTTGTCTGCAGGCGTTTTATTTCAAATTCAACGCCTTCGGTTTTTTCTTTGAGTTCTTTTAAATCCTTGTCGTTAATGAGTTTTTCAACTTCTTCAATCTGAGCTTGAGCGGTTGAAATTTTTTCTAAGATTTGAACGTGATTTTCTTCCATTTTATCAAGTTTTTTGTTCAAATCCTCAATTTTTGGTGCCGTAATTTTAATAAATTCAGCTTTTTCAGCCAGAATTGTTTCGCTCTGATCATAATTTTTATTCATACTGTCGAGTTCGATTTTTGATTTGCTGAATTCACTCATTGAGTCGGAATAATTTGTTCTGACAGTATCAAGTTTTTGTTCAAGTTCTGTTTTTTTCTTTTCCAGTGCGGACAATTTATCTTCCATATCTTTCAGTCTGATTTTGAAAGTTTCAAGTTCAGCATCGTCATTCTGGCTGAAGCTTAAGCCCGTACGTCTGACTGAACCACCTGTGATTGAACCTGATTTTTCAAAAAGTTCGCCCTGTAAGGTTACCATACGGTATCTTCCGATAAGCTTTTTGGCGCATTCCATATCCTCGACAACAAGCGTATCGCCAACTGCGTAGAAAAACGCGTTCAGGTATTTGTCCTCAAAGTCTACAAGATTTATTGCAAAATCAATTACGCCTTTGTCTTTTGGTAATTGAAGTTTTGCGGGAGCTTTTTGGACTTTATTCAGCGGAATAAACGTTGCTCTGCCCGCATTTGAAGATTTTAAAAGTTCAATTGCAACTGATGCAACATGTTCATCATCAACGACCAGATGTGCCATTCTGCCGCCGAATGCAACTTCCATTGCTGTTGAATATTCTTTATCAACCGTGCCGAGTTTTACAAGCGGGGCGTGGACGCCTTTGAGGTTCGCGCCCATAATTGTATCTATTGCCCGTCCGAAATTCGCATCTTCAAAGGCCTGTTTTTTAGCCTCCATTGATGAAATTTTTCTGTATGCCATTTGAATATTGTAATTCAGGTCATTAATCTCATTTTTTGTTGTATCCAAATCGTGCAGGGTGTTTTGCTGAATAATTTTAAAATCCTGCAGCTCTTTTTCTAATTGTTCAACAAGTTCTTTTTTTAATGATTGATTTTCGCTGAAGTTCCGCTTCATATCTTCAAGTTCGGCAAGCTTGGCTTTTGCTTCATCAAGTTCTTTTTGAAGATTTTTAAGCTCATTTTCAAGCGGCAGACGTTCTTTTATCAAACTGTTTTCTTTGTCTTGAAGGTTTTCAAGCTCTTTTCGCAGCGTGTTTCTGCGCTCAATATGCTGGTCTGCGGTCGCATTAAGACCTGTCATGTCCTCTAAGATTTTCTTTAATTCTTCGTTTTTGTCTGCAATATTTTTTTCAATAAGTTTGATTTCATCGTTTTTAAGGTTTATTTTTAACTTGAAATCTTCGATTTTGTGATTAAAAGTTTCTATGCCGTTTTTGGCGTTTTCAATTGAGCGGAGTCCGTCGTGGATTTGTTTGTCGGCATAAATAGTTGCGTTATTTTTTCTGTCAATTTCGCCTTTTAACTCTTCTTCCTGTTTCTTTAAATTAATCTGCTGCTGTTCGCCTTCTTCTTTTAATTTGTCGGAAATCTCCTGATATTTTTGTTTAATCAAATTCAGACGCTCGTCCAAATCCTTGCTTTTAACTTCTTCTTCTTTTTTCTTTTTGGTAAATTCAAGGATATTTTCATGTGCCTGTTCCAGATTTCTTTTTATGTCAAAAAAGCGGACGGTATTAATCTGGCTTTCCAGAGAAGTTTTTTCTTCGCGTAATTTCTGGTATTTAAGAGCGACCTCGCGTTCTTCTTTTAATTGGTCAAGGCGGGTGTCAACTTCATTCAAAATAACGCTTGAACGCTCAACACGCTGTTCAACCGTCGTTAATTCATTTGTTGCCTGTTCTATTCTTCTGTCAAAATCCGCAATGCCTGCTATTTCGTCTATAATTTTGCGGCGCTGTTTAGGAGAACAATTTGTAATTCCCATGACGTCGCCCTGCATCATTACGTTGTAGCTGTTGGGGGTTACGTTGTATTTTTCAAGCACTGCATGAATATTGGAAAGTGTTGTAACGCTGTCATTCAGGTAATAAGTACTTGCATAGCCCTGAGAGGACTTTCTTATACGCCTTGCAATGCTTAAATCACGTCCGCCCTCCATATCGCCGAAAGTTACTTTTACCAGTGCATCATTACGCTTGGTATAGGTGGAAATAAAGTGCGACAAATTTTCAGCACGAAGCTCTCCGGCATTTGCTAAGCCCAGTGCAAATAAAATGCTGTCGATTATATTGCTTTTACCCGAGCCGTTCGGTCCCGATATTGTTGTGAAACCTTTTAATAACGGTATTTCGGATTTGTTGGCAAATGATTTGAAATTATCAATTTCAAGCTGTTTTATGTACATAAATTTATAAAATTCCTACCAAGTCTTATTATTATTGAACTATAACTTTTTTGTCATGTCAAAATATTAAATAAATCTTTACGTTTATTTATTTGCTTAATCTTACACATGGTGTTATTATAGACTTATGGAAGCTGCTGTTCTGGATTTTAAATCGCAAAACGACAAAGAAAGAGAGTATTTTAAGCAGGATTTTACGGAAGTCGGCAAGCTCTTGGCTGTAATCCGCAAATCGCTTGCAACGGGTGAACCTGTCAGTTTAAAGGGGCTGGAACTTTCAAATTTTATCAAATATAATCCCTCCGAGACACTGACTTATATTACGCTTTTCCAATCTGGCAGAAAATTTATCCGCTACGGCAGCAGACGCAATAATTTTCTTGTAACTCTTAATCGCGATATTGAAATGCTCAGAAAGCATAAAAGATTTTCGGAATTTGATGTTGCAGACGAAAATAAGTGCCGCATTATGCTTGAATATATGACTGACAGGCGGAGGGTTGAATTTAAAAATTTGAATCAATTCTTTTTCAATGATGACAGGTTTGAAATAGGTATCAATGGTCTTGAAATAATGAAAGACGGCAAGTCTTATTATTACATGCCGACTGACGCGGTTACATTAAGTCATATGGGGCTTCCTCAAGTATTGCAGACACTTGCAAAAAGATCCCCTATTGGAAAAATGACAGATAAAATTTCCGAACGCTTAAGAATTTTGGAGCAGGACAAAGATTTTGAATATTATCTTTTTAAAAGCAGAGCCTTTGTTTCATATAAAGACAAATGTATTCCTCTGTACCGCGGAAACGTTTTGTATGATGAATTTGACATTGATACGTTATTTAACCAGATGAAAACGTCTGTTGACTGGCTTATTAAAAATATGTACGACGACGGCAGATTTTTGTATTATTACGACTGCTGCGATGACACAAGAAAAGACCATGAACACCCGAACAGGTCCGAAGATAACCTGTATTACAATGATTTGCGTCATTGCGGCGGAATTATTTCGCTTATCAGGCTGTATCAATTGACATCCGATGAAAAATACATTACTGCGGCAAAAAAAGCTCTTGACTGGAGCGTTTCAATTACACGTGAACACGAAACCCGATGGGGCAAAGGGTATTTTGCATTTTGTAATGAAAAAGCAAAACTCGGCGGAACGGGTGTATTGCTTGTTGCTATGATGCAGTACAGAATTACAACGTGTGATGCGTCTTATGATGAATATATAAAAGGTTATGCAAGACATTTATTGAGCAGAATTTGCCCGAGCGGAGAATTCTTGGGGTATTATATTCATCCCGGATATCATAACGGCGAGCCTTTAATTGAAATGTCTGAGGAAGAACGAAAAGCAACTTTTTCGTTTTATTATCCCGGAGAAGCGCTTCTGGGTCTTGCACTTTTTGCAAATAATTTCCCCGATGAAGAACTTGTTTCCGAAGTCAAAAAAATGTCTGAAAAAGCTCTGGATTGGATTATTGATGAGCGTCCGAAAATTTATGCTGATTTGTTTACCAAATTACCTTCTGACGCGTGGCTTATGCAGGCGATAGAAGAATGGGCAAAAAATGAAAAATTTCAAAAAGAAAATTACCTCGCATTTGTGTTTAATGACGCAATGACAATGATTCAAAAAACATACAAGCGCGATGACTCGCCTTATATTGATTATGAAGGCGGATACTATTACGATTGGGGCGACCATTTTTATCCGGACGGAGCGCGCTCTGAAGGGCTTGTTGCCTCATATTATCTTGCTAAGTATTTGGGATGGAAAGAATTGGCGGAGAAACTTCTGCAAGCCTGCAAATTGACTGCAAAATGCCAGTTTTTACTCTATAACAATGAAATTAATTCATATTCGCATAAAAATCCCGAAAAATCCGTGGGCGGCATAAGGTTTAAAGCAACCCGCCAGTGGGTTAGAGTGGATTCAGTTCAACACGTTTCGTGTTTTTTCGCGCGGCTCTATGCTGCTTTAAAATAACTAAAAAAAAAACGACCGGAACAGGTCGTAAAGGAAAAAAGGGGAAAGGTAGTAGATTCATCGTGGAACGATGAAATTCTACGAAACTCATTAAAAGAA
>CALVEN010000003.1 GCA_944326585.1 Candidatus Gastranaerophilales bacterium | reverse complement strand
TCAACTTCAGTTTCGTCTTCTACTTTATCCTCCGGTTTAACAACAGGATCTTCAACTTCAGTTTCGTCTTCTACTTTATCCTCCGGTTTAACAACAGGATCTTCAACTTCAGTTTCGTCTTCTACTTTGTCCTCCGGTTTAACAACAGGATCTTTACCGCCTGCAACAGGCACCGGAGTGACTACAGCCGTGGAATCATCTTTAGGTTCTTCCGGTTTTACTTCCGTTGTATCTGCAGGATCTGTAATTACAGGAGGTTTATCCTTAATATCATCAAATTTATCATCAATTGCGGTTCTTTCAGGTGAATCTGATTTTTTGTCATCTTTACCGCCGAATAATGCTATTCCTCCGCCTATTAGAAGTGCAGCAGCCGCACCTGCAAGCGCATATTTACCTTTTGCACCTTTAAATAATTTACCTAAATTGCCTGATTTTTTGGCATTTTCCGCAATCTTTGCAGCTGCAATTTCATCAGCTTTTACAACTCCTGAAATTTCACCTTTATGTTTTGCAAGATTTTTAAAGCGTTGAAGTTTCATTTGTTCATGTGCTAATTTCTTTTCTAAATCTGCCAATTTAGCTTCGTTCTGGTATGCTTTAATTTTTTCCGCAGCAATTTCATCTGCTTTTACAACGCCTGACTTGGCACCCTTATTTTGTAAGATTCGCTTTCTGATTTCTGCTTTTTCAGCATCTTGAACATCTCTTTCTGCTAATGCCTTTTCCCAAAACTGTACATATTCGTTACGTTTTGCCTGTCTTTCTGCTGCAAGTTCTCTGCCGTAAGATTTACCAAAAGCTTTTTTGGCAGCTTTTTCTGCATCATATTGTAATCCTACGGAATATCTGCCAAGCTGTTCGCCTAATTTTTCACCTTTTAATCCCAATCGTTCTGCATTAGGTTTTAAATACCTTTCATACGCAGCAAATTTTGCATCAAAATTAACTCCATCTGTTGCCATAATGTCCTCCAATGTTTATTTTTAATATCCCCTATGTATCTATTAAAAATTTTCGGAAGAAATTATTGACTATTAAAGAAATAATTTTTATATACTATAGGCAAATTATTACGTTAATCAAACGTTTTAGTCAAGTTTACATTTTGTAACAAAAATAAAAAGGGACGAATTTCTTCGTCCCTCACTTTTTCATACTTCATTTTTTATTAAATCATCACTTCTTTAAAAAGTCCGGAATTTCAATATTTGTAAAGCTTGGTGAAACTTCCGGAATAGAAGTTCTTCTCGGTTGATTGAAAGAACCTGTGCTTGCAAAGAAATCTGCAGCATTTAACTGTTTTGTTTCAGGTTTTTCTTCAACAGATTGATTTTTCAATTCAAAGCCTGTTGCAATAACAGTAACTTGAATTTCACCCTGAATATTTTCATTAACTGCAGTACCGATAATAACAGTTGCGTCATCAAGAACTGCATCGTGAATAATATTAGCGGCATCTGTAATTTCATGAAGTGTCATATCCGGACCGCCTGTGATATTAACGATAACACCGGATGCGCCATTGATTGAAGTTTCAAGCAATTGAGAGTTAATGGCGATTTCAGCCGCTTTAATAGCTCTGCCTTCACCCTGACCGCGACCGATACCCATAAGAGCTGAGCCTGATGCCTGCATAACATTTTTAACATCGGCAAAGTCAACGTTAATAAGTCCGGGAACGGTAATGATATCAGATATACCCTGAACACCTCTCAACAGAACTTCATCAACAATAATGAAAGATTCTGTCAATGAAACCTGTCTGTCAACTACCTGTAACAATTTATCGTTAGGAATTACGATAACCGCATCAACAGCTTCTCTGAGTTTTTCCAAACCTTGAACAGCTTGATTTTGTCTTTTCTTACCTTCCCAGGAGAAAGGTTTTGTAACAACTGCGATTGTTAAAATTCCCAATTCTTTAGCAATTTTAGCAACAACAGGAGCTGCACCGGTACCTGTGCCGCCGCCCATACCTGCTGTGATAAATACCATATCTGCGCCTTCAAGAGCGTTGGTAATTTCCTGCTGGGCTTCTTCAGCTGCCTTTTCACCGATTGACGGATCGCCGCCTGCACCTAAACCGTTTGTTGAAGATGCGCCGAGTTGGATTTTATTTTTAGTCTGGCCGTATTCCAAAACTTGTAAATCTGTATTCATCAACCAGAATTCTACGCCTGATAATCCGGCTTTAATCATTCGGTTAACCGCGTTGCCGCCGCCTCCGCCTACGCCGACTACCTTAATATTTGTAGGGTTGATTGGAGACCTGTTTACGGGAGTGCTTGTTGTGTCATCTTTTCTAGCAAAGATATCTGATACGAAATTTTCCACTATTTTTACCTCTTATATATTGATATTACTTATTTTTGAGTTATTTTTACCCACATCGACTAAGCGGGTTCGACAATAATATAATAACATACTATTTTAAATAGAAAAAAAGTACAATAATTTCCATGCCAATTATGAACAAAAGTTAATATATTTTTTAAAAATTAATTAAATATTGGCAGGAGAGATTCCCCAGTGAAGTTTATTTCTTAATATAGAATAAAATTCCGAACCGTCCAAAAGTGCCAGTTTGGCAGTGTATTCGGATTTTTTGATTTCAATTTCTTTGGCAAATTCATAAAATTCCTGACCGTCTGTAGACACGACATAATTTGTCAAGTCCTTATCGGAACAAATTGTAACAATTTCATTATCCGGAATTACAATCGGTCTTGCGGTAAGAGTATGCGGACAGATCGGGACTATTACAAATGCGTTCAACTCAGGCGAAATAACCGGTCCGCCTGCTGAAAGTCCGTAAGCGGTGGAGCCTGTAGGCGTTGTGACTATAATTCCGTCCGCAAGATAATCACAGACAAGTTTTCCGTTGATTTTTAAAGAAAATCTTGATGTCCTGCCTGTTGTGGTGCCTTTTACAACAAAATCATTCAAGGCAATTTTATCACCGCTCTGCAGCATAATTCTATTTTCTGTTCGGTAATGTCCGTTGAGAATTTTTTCAACCGAATTTTTAATATCTTCTTTTGATGACTGGGAAAGATACCCTAATCTTCCCAAATTTATTCCGAAAATCGGAGTGGATGTTTTTGCATAAAATCTTGCGGCTTTCAAAATTGTTCCGTCGCCCCCGATTACAAAAACAAAATCATATCCTCTTTTTAAATTATCTATATCAAGAGCCTCTGCAGTACAATTATTGGCAGACAAAATACTTTTCAGCTCACTCATAACGTCCACGGAATGCTCAATCGTCTTATTATAACAAATTGCAAAATTTTTCATAAATTTTTTATATCATAAAAGAATAAAAAAGGGAACTTTCGTTCCCTATTATACAACTATCTCTTCTCATACCCAATGAATCTATTGTTTATCTCCTACTGTAAAGGAGCTCTCCACAAAGAATCATTAAATTTATTCTGGTTTGCATTCAATTCAACAGACAAAGTTACGTTACTCGGAGTGAATACAAATACTAAATCGCCTACTTTTTGGGGTTTGCCGTTAAGAGCGTGTGCTGCACCGCATACAAAGTCGATTGTGCGTTGTGATTGTTCTTTATCCAAAAGGTGAAGGTTCAAAACAATTGTTTTTCTGTCTTTCAAATATTGAACAATATTTGCAGCGTCATCAAATGAACGCGGCTCCATAACTATTACTTCATAGCCTCTGAAATTCGGATGATTTACGACTTTTAAATCGTTTGATCTGTCCATACCTGATTGATATGAATATTTCGGATCAACTGCAAGGTTGTCCTGAACTTCATATTCATCACCCATTTCTTCTGCCATTTCATCAAATATTGTTTCTCTCGGTTCAAATCCTTTTACCAAGAAGTCTACTACTGATTTAATTTTGTCTGTTACTACTGCCACCGTTATGCCTCCGTTTATTTAAATAATTTTCTACCAATTCTTAACATTGTTGAACCCTCACGGGCTGCTATTTTGTAATCCTGACTCATACCCATAGATATATCATTCAGTTTACAGTCAAATTTTTTTTCAAGATTATCTCTAATCTCTCTTATTTCACGAAAAAGTTTTGTTAATTCATCATCCGGTGCCCCTAAAGGAGCCATGTTCATAACCCCTTTTATTTCAAGGTTTTTCAATTTGATTATTCGGGCGAAAACGTCAAAAATTTCGTCTTTTGAAAAACCGAATTTTTGTTCTTCGCCGGCATTATTTATTTGGACTAAAATCTTTTGAACTTTTCCGATTTCGCCTGCTTCCTCAGATATCTTTTCAGCAAGCTTTACAGAATCCACAGAATGTATATAATCAAAAATTTCTATTGCTTTTTTCACCTTATTAGTTTGTAAATGTCCTATAAAATGAAATATGGAATTTTTTCTTATTTCCTGCGGCAGATTGTTAATCTTTTTTGATGCCTCAATTACTCTTGATTCGCCGAAATTCCTCAACCCTGCGTTATACGCTTCAATTATGGCATTTTCGTCAAAATATTTTGTAACTGCAATGATATTTGGTCTATAAGGTGCAATGTCTTCTTGTATTTGTAAAAGATTTTTTTTAATTGTTTCTTGCATTATCTTCACCTCTACAAGAAATCCGCCCCGTGTCAGAGCATATTTTAATTTTACTCTAACCTTTCAAGGTGGACAACTATTTTATTTTCAGGTCTCTCACCCCCTTTTTATCTACTCCCGAAACCATGATTTGGACATGATTTCAGCCTAAATTAATATTTCTTAATTTTTGGTTACAATTTGTAATACTAACACTTAACGGGCATGCCCGCCATGCCATTTTATTTACAATTTGTAAAAGTCCGGTAATAAATCGGGATTTATGTTATAAGAATAAACCTTTTTTGAATAAAATTTATCCTACATTCATATGAGATTTGGCTTTGTGTTATAATAATCTAAAACAAGGAGAAAAAATGCTTAAAGGACCGTTTTTAGACAGAAACTGGATGGGACAGAATCCGGATTATGATTCGTCCGATATAATTATGCTGGGACTTCCGTTTGACGGGACAGTGTCATACCGTCCCGGTTCTCGATTTGCACCTGAGCAAATCAGGCTTGCAAGCTGGGGTTTGGAAGAATATTCGCCGAATTTTGATAAACACCTTGAAGATGTAAATTTTCACGATGCCGGCGATTTGGAATTGCCGCTCGGAAATACTTATAAATCTTTAGATGTTATAGAACAAAATGTCGAGGATATTTATAAAGACGGCAAAAGAGTTTTCGGAATCGGCGGTGAACACCTTGTAACACTGCCAGAGATTAAAGCTGTTTCAAAATTTTATAAAGACCTGGCTATAGTACATTTTGACGCACATACAGATTTGAGGGAAGAATATTTGGGCGAAGAAATGTCGCATTCCGCCGTAATCCGCCACGCGTCAAAAATTGTCGGGCCGGAAAATATTAAACAAATCGGAATCCGCTCGGGTATGAAAGAAGAATTTGAATTTATGAAGCAGCATAATACCCTTATTCACGAATTCCATGAACTTGACGGATTGAACGGCAAAAAAATCTTTGTAACAGTTGATTTGGACGTACTGGATCCGTCGGTTATGCCAGGAACAGGCACACCCGAAAGCGGCGGAATGCAGTTTAACGAACTTATCGGCTGGTTTAAGTATCTGAAAAAATTTGACATAATCGGCGCGGATGTTGTTGAACTCGCGCCTGATTATGACGCATCGGGTGTATCTACCGCTGTTGCAACCAAAGTTATCAGAGAACTTTTAATGATAATGTAAATAATAATATTTTTAATTAGTTATTAATAAAAAAGACTTCCTTTTTAGGAAGTCTTTATATTATTGAAAATTCAATTAGAACATCAAACCGGCTTCGCGGGCTGCATCAGCCAATGCTGCTACACGACCGTGATACAAAAATCCGCCGCGGTCAAATACTACACATTCAATACCTTTTTCTTTTGCTTTTTTAGCAATAGCTTCACCAACGACTTTTGCAGCGTCAATGTTCCCGCCGTGTGCTAATTTTTCTTTAAGATCTTTATCAACTGATGATGCTGAACAAAGTGTTACATGGTTTTCATCATCAATCAACTGTGCATAAATGTGTTTTGTGCTTCTGTAAACAGCCAATCTCGGGAATTCTGACGTGCCTGAGATTTTTGTTCTTATTGATCTGTGTCTTTTTTGTACTTGCGGTTTTCTTGTTTTTTGTTTAATCATTTTAATTTCCTTTCTGCCCAAACCTTCTTAAATAACCACATCTAAGGGTTTATGCGGGCTTATTATGTTAATCAAATTCTGAAACAAGTTCAGAACTTGATATCCGTAAAATTCACGGACAGCTATCTTACTTTTTACCTGCTTTACCGGCTTTACGTCTGATGTATTCGCCTTCGTATCTGATACCTTTTCCTTTATAAACTTCAGGCGGACGTTTACCTCGGATTTCTGCCGCAACATCACCTACGGTTTGTTTGTTTGAACCTTTTACGGTGATTTTTGTGTTTGCTTCAACAGAAATTGTAATACCTTTCGGCGGAACAATATCAACCGGGTGTGAATAACCCAATTGCATATTCAAAGTTGTACCCTGCATTTGTGCACGATAACCTACGCCTTGAATTTCAAGTTTCTTTTCAAAACCTTCTTTTACACCGTGTACGGCATTTGCAACAAGTGTTCTGAACAAACCGTACAAAGCATCGGTTTCTCTTGATTCGCCTACTTTTGATAAGATAACGTGATTATCTTCAATTTTAACGGCGATTTCAGGACGGACTTCCACTGTTTCTTCGCCCAAAGGCCCTTTTGCAGTAACAGTTTGACCGTCTATTTTAACTTCAACTCCTTGCGGAATTTCAATCGGTTTTTTACCTATACGTGACATTTTAATTTCTCCTTTTGGTATATTTCTACTAATTATCAGACTTTTCTACCAATTATGCCTGATAAAATTCATTAATAAATGTAGCAAAGAACTTCGCCGCCGACATTTTCTTTGCGGGCTTTTCTGTCTGTCAACAAACCTTTGCTTGTTGAAACAATTGCTACACCCATACCGCCTAAAACTTGCGGCAGATTTTTAGCTTTTGAATAGTTTCTTAAGCCCGGTTTTGAAACTCTTTCGAGTTTTGTAATTACGGGTTTGTGTTTTTCATCATATTTTAAAGTAATTGAAAGAATTTTAAATTTTCCTTCTTCTTTTACTTCATAATCAGTGATGAAACCTTCAGATTTCAAAAGTTTAGCCAATTCTACTTTCAATTTTGATGAAGGCATAGAAACTGTTTCGTGTGAAACAAGGCTGGCGTTTCTGATTCTTGTTAGCATATCTGCTATAGGATCTGTGTTCATAGTTATTCCTTTTCTGTTTGCGGAAACCGGTCAGATCATCATTCCGGTCCATTCTACCCGTTCTTACCGAATTAATTTCTGCTCATAATAAAGCGTACTTCGGCAGTTAACAAAATCAGTTTATAATAAACATTTTTATTTTACAAGTGATTTGTGTAGACATGTTAAAATAACAGGTTACTGTTAAAAAATAATTAATAAATTAAGGATTTGAAGAATTTTATATTATCATAATAATAGGAGATAACTATGCAATACAAAGATTATTATGAAATATTGGGAGTAGAACGCGGCGCAACGGAAGCTGAGATTAAATCCGCATACAGAAAACTTGCGCGCAAATATCACCCCGACGTAAATAAAACAAAAGAGGCAGAAGCTAAATTTAAAGATATAAATGAAGCCTATGAAGTTCTCGGCGACAAACAAAAACGCCAGAGATACGACAGCCTTGGTTCAAACTGGCAATCAGGCGCCGAATATACACCGCCTCCGGGGTTTGAACAATTCAACTTTGGCTCAGGTCAGGGCTATCAAACCTTCAATTTCGGAGGTCAGGATTTAGGCGGATTTTCCGACTTTTTTAGTTCATTATTCGGCGACATGATGATGGGACAAGGTCAAAGTTCAAGCCGCAGAATGGATTTTGGCGGATTTGATTTTGGCGGACAACAGCAAAGTACACGCTCACGCCGCCAGCCTAAACCTGAAAATCTTGATGTTACCATGACATTAAACGTAACGGCGAAAGACTTATTTGCTCAAAAACCAATTACTGTAAGATTTAATCAGATGGAAAAATGCCATCAATGCCCGCCGGGCGGGGGATTCTGCGCAGCGTGCGGCGGCACGGGGATTAAATCCGAACAAAAATCCATTAAAGTAAAATTGCCCTCCGATATTAAAGAAGGGCAAAAAGTTCGTGTCAAAGGCGAAGGCAAAACCGACGACTACGGTCAAAAAGGCGATTTGTATTTAATTGTCCGCATGAAAGACAACAATTATGAAATTGACGGCAATGACCTGACAAAAGACGTTGAAATTACGCCGCCCGAGGCAGTTTTAGGCTGCAAAAAAGATATTGAAACTCTGCACGGCAAAATAGGTATAAAAATTCCGCCTAAAACCTCAACAGGTCAAATGCTGAGACTTAAAGGATTAGGATTACCGCAAAAAGGCGGCGGTTACGGCAATTTGAATGCCCGAATAAAAATTATTATTCCAAAAAACATTTCAGAAAAAGAAATAGATTTATATAAAAAACTATACGATATCCAATAAACCCTCTTGACAATTGTCCTTAAAAATCAGACAATAGATTCAAGGGGGCATTATGGTCAAAAAAACTTACTTACACGAAAAACACATTGAGCTGGGTGCGAAGATGGTTGACTTTGCCGGCTGGCACATGCCGGTTCAATACAGGTCAATTATTGAGGAACACAAAAACGTTCGCGAAAACGTTGGTCTGTTTGATGTATCGCATATGGGTGAAGTTTTTGTTGTAGGAGAAGACGCTGAAGAATTTTTGAATAAACTTGTCCCGCAGGATATTTCAAAGTTAACGGACGGCAAAGCGGTTTATTGCCAGCTTCCGAACCGTCAGGGCGGACTGATTGACGATTTAATTATTTATAAACTCAAAAAAAATACCTACCTTATAGTCTGCAATGCCTCAAGAGCGGATGAAGATATTAACTGGATGTCATTGAACCAGCGCGGGTATAACATAAACCTTGATAATGAATCACATAACCTTTCACTTCTGGCTGTTCAAGGTCCAAAAGCCATTGACTTGATGCATAAGATGGGTTATACCGACGATCAAGAATCTTTTACAATAATTGAAGGCAAACTTTTGAATATTCCGATGTATATTTCAAGAACAGGCTACACAGGAGAAGACGGCTTTGAACTTCTTGTTATTAATGAATATGTCGAATACCTCTGGGACAAATTATTGGACGAAGGTAAAGAATTTAATATAATGCCTATCGGACTCGGAGCAAGGGATACTTTGAGGCTGGAAGCCGCACTGCCTTTATACGGAAATGATCTGGATGAAAACACAACCCCTGTTGAGGCAGGTTTGTCATGGTCAATTCCGAAAGATAAATTTGAAGATTACAACGGCAAAAAAATTATTATGGAACAGCTTGAAAACGGTGCGCCCAAAAAACTTATAGGTTTGAAAATGCTTGATAAATCAATTGCACGGCATGAATATGAAGTTTTTTATAAGGGCGAAAAAGTCGGCGTCATAACAAGCGGCGGAGTTTCTCCGATGTTGAATGCAAATATTGCAATGGCTTATGTAAAAAATATTAAAGAAATTTGCGCAGGCACGGTTGTTCAGGTTATGATAAGAGAAAAACTTCATGATGCGGAAGTTGTAAAACGACCTTTTATTAAAAAAAGAAATAAAGTTACAAGGAGCTAAAATGAGTATTACTGAAAAAATTTTATGTTCAAAATCCCATGAATATTTGCTGGAAGAAAACGGGAATTATGTAATCGGCTTGACTGATTATGCGATTGAACAATTGGGAGATATTGTATTTGTAGAATTGCCTGAAACCGGCTCCGAATACAAAAAAGGCGACACTTTCGCGACAATTGAATCGGTTAAGGCAGCATCCGAAATTTATATGCCGGTTAGCGGAAAAATTATTGAAGTTAATGACGCAATTGCAGATTCGCCGGAAATTTTAAACGAAGACTGCTATGAAAAAGGCTGGCTTGTTAAAATTGAAAAAACAGGCGATGAGTCAGAATTTGCCGACCTTTTGGAATACGAAGATTATAAAGAAGATTTGGAATAATGAAAAATTTTTTGGTTCATAATGATGACGTTATAAAAAAAATGTGCACTGAAATCGGTGTGGCCGACGTTCGGGATTTATTCAAACAAATTCCCGAAAATGCACGTATGCAAAGCCTTGAACTTCCCGATGCAATAAGCGAAATGGAAACTCAAAAACGCATAAAATCTCTTGCTAAAAAAAATAAAACGGATTACATAAGCTTTTTGGGCGCCGGATATTATAACAAATTTATTCCCGCCTGCATTTCGCAAATTGCCCAGAGATTTGAATTTAACACGGCATATACCCCTTATCAGCCGGAAATTTCACAGGGCACACTGCAGGTTATGTATGAATTTCAAACAATGATGTGCCGGCTGACAAATATGGATGTTGCAAACGCAACGGTTTATGATGCCGCAACGGCATGTGCGGAAGCTATTTTGATGGCGGTTCGTATTAAAAAAATTGATAAAGTGCTGGTTTCAAACTCGCTGAATCCCGAATACAAAAAAGTTATTGAAACCTATACACATGCAAACTCAATTGATGTTGAATGGTTTGACAGTATCCCTGAAAATACTGCGGATTATTCGTGTGTTTTAATCCAGACACCGAATTTTTACGGCGAAATTTTAGAGACGCCGCAGGTTGATACGCTTCTTGTGGTTTGTACTGATGTTTCGACATTATCAATCCTTAAACCTGTTGAATGCGATATTATGGTCGGGGATGTTCAGACTCTCGGGATTCCGGTAAGCTTTGGCGGACCGAGCGCAGGATTTATGGCATGCAAAGAAAAATACATGCGCCAGCTCCCCGGACGTCTTGCGGGAAGAACCGTTGACGCGGACGGAAATCAAGCTTTTACATTAACTATCCAAACCCGCGAACAACACATTAAACGTGAAAAAGCCACCAGTAATATCTGCTCAAATCAAGCACTCATCGGGCTTTGCGCAACTTTATATTTGAGCGTTATGGGTGAAAAAGGCTTCAAACAGGCAGGATATTTATCTGCAAAACAGGCTCACAAACTTTCTGAAAAGCTTGCCGCAAAAGGTATTAAAACTTTAAGCAAAAATTTCTTTAATGAATTTGTTATTCAGGTCAACAATGCCGATAAAACCCTTGCAAAACTTAAATCCGCAGGTATTATAGGCGGATTTAAACTCGACGATAATAAAATTCTCGTTGCTGCAACGGAAATGATTTCGGACGAAGATATTGACTTTTATACAGAAAACATATAAATGGGCGATACGTGACTCGAACACGTGACCCCCACAACGTCAATGTGGTGCGCTACCAACTGTGCCAATCGCCCGTATAAGAAAAGGCGACACCCGGATTCGAACCGGGGGTAAAAGCTTTGCAGGCTTCTGCCTTACCACTTGGCCATGTCGCCGCCTCGTTTCTTTATAATAAAAAAGACATAAACGATTGTCAAGGTTAAAAATCAAAAAGCGCCTTTATGGGGATATCCAGTGCGTCTGAAATTTTGATAAGTGTTTTCAACCCCGGTTTATTTATACAAACCTCAATCTTGCCTAAATAATCCAAACTTATCCCGCATTTTTCCGCCAGTTTTTCCTGTGTCAAATGTGCGCTTTCCCTCAAATACTTTATACGCTTGCCGAGCTTTTCATACAACAATTTCTCATCCATTTGACAATCTTACTGGATATGATAACATAATGTTACTGGATATTATCCAGTAATAGCTGTTATAGTACATGATGTATAATACTATTATAATATACTATAAATCATACGGAGGGTTAATGAAAAAGGGCTTTACTCTTGCAGAAGTTTTGATAACTTTGGGTATTATCGGCGTTGTTGCAGCGATGACCATTCCGACACTGATTGCAAATTATCAGGAAAAACAAACTGTTACAAGGGTTAAAGCGGCGTATACTCTTTTGAATAACGCTGTTATCATGGCAGTGAACGAAAATGGGCCTGTAAATACATGGCTTAGCGGGACCAGTGCGGACGACGGGGCTGAAAATTACAGAAAATTTTCGCCTATGATGTTTAATAAAATCTTACCGCATTTAAAAACAATTTTTACATGTTCAGACCGGATAACGTGTCGTAAATATAGTTACAAAATTCAAAATTTACCCGGTACATCTCCGGCAGATATGTATATGATGGAGTATACGGGTGCAAAATTACTTAATGGAACATATATATCTGTTAACTCAACAGGTTCATGCGAACAACAATATGAAATTCAAGATGCCTGCGGGACACTGTATATTGATGTTAACGGTCCAAATCCTCCAAATCAAAAGGGAAGAGATGTTTTTCTTTTTATTATTAATAATCAAGGTTATGTACTACCCCGTAAATTTGATTCCCGCCGATGCAACCTGTCAGATAGTATTTATGTAAACGGAAACGCTTGCACAGAGTGGGTAATTTTAAAAGGAAATTTGAATTATTTGAAATGTGACGGACTCAGCCTGACCGGTAAAGATACCTGTGATTAAGTAATAATGGCGGAATACGTCTAACCTGACATTCGTCATACATAGCTTGGTATCTGTGTTTTTAACCGGGAGATCCCGCAATAAATGCGGGATGACGTTCAATGTGTAGTCAAAGCCAAGAGTAGTGTCCTGCCTCAGGCAGTGCGGGATGACGTTTTATTTTACTCTTCTCTGAAAGAAAACAAAAGGCGCCGGCAGGAAATATTCCTGCCGGCGCCTTTAAAATTCAAATTAGTCGTTAATGTAATCTCTTACAACACCTTCATAGGCGTCAATGTAGATTTTCTTAATATCTTCCATCAACGGATATGCCGGGTTTGCACCTGTACATTGATCGTCGAATGCCAATTCAACCATTTCATCAAGTTTATCGTAGAAGTCTTTTTCTTTTACGCCAAATTCTTTGATTGATTTCGGCAGATGAATTGCTTCTTTCAATCTGGTGATTTCGTTTAACAGCAATTCAACTTTTTCGTCGTCATTTTTACCGCCCAGTTTAAGTTCGTCAACAATCTGACCGTATTTAGCCTTAGCGTTCGGGAACTTATACTGCGGGAATGTGCATTGTTTTTTCGGACAATCAGTTGCGTTGTATTTGATTACCTGATTAATCAATAATGCGTTTGCAACACCGTGAGGTATATTAAACATAGCACCGAGTTTGTGAGCCATTGAGTGGCACAAGCCTAAGAAAGCGTTTGCAAATGCCATACCTGCAATTGTTGCTGCATAATGCATTTTTTCTCTTGCAATCGGGTCATTTGCACCTTCGTTGTATGATCTTTCAAGATATCTGAAGATTAATTTTGTTGCTTCCAGAGCGTTTGAGTTTGTAAAGTTTGTAGCCATGGAAGAAACATAAGCTTCAATAGAGTGAACAAGTGCGTCAATACCTGATGCAGCTGTCAAGCCTTTCGGCATACCGTCAACAAAGTTCGGGTCGATGATTGCCATATTAGGTGTTAATGCGTAATCAGCGATTGCGTATTTAACGTGGGTTTCATCGTCTGTGATGATCGCAAACGGTGTAACTTCTGAACCTGTACCTGATGTTGTCGGAATTGCAACCATAGTTGCTTTTTTGCCTAAGTCAGGAATTCTGCAGATTCTCTTTCTGATATCCATAAATCTCATAGAGATATCTTCAAATACGGTATCAGGCTGTTCATACATTAACCACATAATCTTAGCGGCATCCATCGGAGAACCTCCGCCGAGCGCGATGATAACATCGGGTTCGTAAGGTCTGATGATGTCCAAAGCCTGATTAATTGTAGATAATGTAGGATCCGGCTTAACATCAAAGAAAATTTGGTGGTCAATACCGATTTCATCCAAAACATTAACAATCTGATCAACTGCGCCTGAATTGAATAAGAATCTGTCAGTTACAATAAATGCGCGTTTCTTGCCTTCAAGTTCACGGAGAGCCAGATCAACTGCGCCTCTTTTGAAGTAAACTTTCGGCGGAACTTTAAACCATAACATGTTTTCTCTCCTTTCAGCAACAGTTTTGTAGTTTAATAAGTGTTCAACACCAATATTACCTGATACTGCGTTTTTACCCCAAGAACCGCAGCCTAATGAAAGTGACGGTTCAAGTTTGAAGTTATACAAGTCACCGATACCGCCCTGTGCTGAAGGTGAATTTATCAGTACACGGCAGGTCGGCATTTTTTCTGCATATCTGTCAATTCTTTCTTGATGACGTGCATCTGTATAAAGGTCAGCTGTGTGACCTGCACCGCCTTTTAAAACAAGTTCGTAAGCCATTTCTGCGGCTTCTTCGAAGTCTTTTGCTTTGTACATTGTCAAAATCGGTGACAATTTTTCTCTAGAGAACGGATCTTCCCAATCAACTTTCGGTCTTTCGGCAAGCAATATTTTTGAATTTGCAGGAACTTTAAATCCGGCAAGTTCAGCAATCTTGCGTGCGCTTTGACCTACAATTGCAGGATGAGCAGTTCCGCGTTTCGGATCAATAAACGGCAGATCCATAAGTTTCTTTTCATCTGCAGAGCTCAAAAGGTGAGCGCCTCTGTATATGAATTCTTTCTTAACTTCTTCATATACTTCGTCTACTACGACAACTGATTGTTCTGATGCACAAATCATACCGTTGTCGAAAGTTTTTGACATAATAATTGATGAAACCGCCATTTTGATATCTGCTGTTTCGTCAATAACCGCACATGCATTCCCCGGGCCTACACCCAATGCAGGGTTGCCTGATGAATATGCCGCTTTAACCATTCCCGGGCCTCCTGTTGCCAGAATGCACGCAATAGATTCGTGTTTCATTAACTGATTTGACAAATCAATTGACGGAACATCAATCCAGCCGATAATATCTTCCGGAGCGCCGGCTTTTACTGCAGCTTCAAGAACTAATTTTGCAGCTGCTATTGTACATTTTGTAGCTCTCGGGTGCGGTGAAAAGATTATTGCGTTTCTTGTTTTCAATGCAATTAATGATTTGAAAATTGCAGTTGATGTCGGGTTTGTTGTAGGAATAATACCCGCGATAACACCTAAAGGTTCCGCAAAAACTTTTGTTCCGTTGGTTTTGTCTTCACTGATAATGCCGCAGGTTTTTGCGTTTTTGTGTTTATTGTAAATGTATTCTGATGCATAATGGTTTTTGATAATTTTATCTTCCAAAACGCCCATTCCGGTTTCTTCAACCGCCATTCTTGCTAAAGGAATACGCGCTTTGTCAGCTGCTGTTGCGGCAGCTTTAAAAATTGCATCTACCTGTTCCTGTGTGTAAGTTGCATAAATCTTTTGAGCTTTTTTTACTCTTTCGATAAGCAATTCTAATTGTTCCGCGTTGTCGACAACCGTAGACTTATTCAAAGTCTTTTCCAGTTTCTCAACGGTCTTTTTGCTTTTTGTCGTCATATTTATCTCCTTTTTGATTATTACTTCAGCTTTTTGGGGAGTAATTAATTATATCATGAATTTTAATTGTTTTATCGTGATTTATTTCACAATTACATTATAAAACAATGTTTATAAAAAAGCAAGTGTATTTTTTACAATCTTTATTTTTTCTTTATAAAATTGATATATTAATAAAATGTTGATATAATTAAATCATGAATAAACTGCTCAGAAAAATTTTATACTACTTTCTTTCAATACAGGAAGCGACTCTCTCACGGCGTCTGGATAAAAGCCTTAAAACTTCTTACAGCAATAAAACATCAAAAACAATTTTTTCTTCCACGGAACATATGACGCTCACGCTGGAAACCGAAAAAAATAAAGAACTTGTAAGAAAAAACGTTGAGGATATAGTTAAAAATTGCCAAAATAACCCCTGTAAACTGCTTGACTACATAATTGCAGCAGGTACAAAAGTCTATAAAATTAATAATGCGGATAAAATCCTTTCCGCAATAGGGGAAAATGAAGGTCTTATTTGTGAATTAAAAGGATTAAAAGCTCTTTATCTGAATCTTTTTACAACTTCAAAATTTTCATTAGCTTTTCAACCGGCATTTGTAATGCGTGAGGGGAATATTGAGCCTTTATACATGCTTCATCAATTTTACAAATGGTATTCCCTGAAGTTAAATTTACCGGGATTTGACTACAAAGCCCAGGAAAATTTTAAAAAATACTTAAAAAATGTGAATGACAAAACTTTAAATAATTTATCAATGGAGGATACTCTCGCTCTGACGGAAGCCGTTGCAAGGGATCAGGAAGCAACGGATTTTGCCCTTTCATTTGCTCAAAAAACAGAAGGCGCCAAAAAAGTTCATAAAAAAATGACCGAAGGCGGCGCAGATATTTAAAAAGGAGCTATAAAGCTCCTTAATAAAAAAACTTAGCAATTTGGGGTAAAATTGCTAGAGTTATCGGGGTAAGTAGTTAAGGATTCTATTATGCCATATACGGCAAATGAATGTATGAAGTTTCTGCTCTATTAGAGTCTCTTCTTGGTGAAAATAGTATATTATAAGCCTTGGCAAACTTGCAGCCTAATGCCTTTAAAGGATTAGATTGAACTGCGTCTGCTTCTTGAGTGAGTCTTAAATTCTTTTCAAATTTCAATTTATCTGAATTTTGTAAAGATAAAAGACCGATTTTCGGGGTCATATTATTCATGTTACCTTCGCCGAAGGTTATGTTTTTTGTGTAGATAGTGCTAATTGGATTTACTCTCATTTTCTTACCTCCTTTCGAGGTTTTCTTATTAAGTGTTTTTTTAACACTTCATCCTAACAATTTCACTATATACTATAAAATATTTTTTGTCAACCCTTATTGTAAAGATTTATTAAACGGGTTGAAATTCAAATAAATCAAGGTTTTAAGCATAAAGTGGCAAAAGTACACTTATTCGTAAGTTTCGGACTAATACCCCTGCAGTCGGTTATGCCTGTACGGGGAATAAAATTTGTACAAAAAATTACCCGATTGTACGCTAAAGTCACTCTTATCGGGTAATTGTCACATAACTGTTGTTTTTATTAAATATAATTAAATCTTTTTCATACTTCCAGCTATTCAGGGGCATTTGCCCCGTTTTTTTTTAAACATCCGGGAGGTCGCCTTTTACATCGGCAATTTCATTACTTTCAAGATTAAATACAGTATGCAGAGCCTTTACAGCTTTTTGCGCATCGGATTTATTAACAAGACAGCTTATTTTAATTTCACTTGTAGAAATCATTTTTATATTAATATTCAATGTCGCAAGGGTTTCAAACATTGTTGAAGCTATACCCGGACGGTCAATCATACCGGCGCCGACAATTGAAACTTTGGCAATTTCGTCATCAACCTTAACATCTGACGCACCGATTTCGTCTTTTAATTTATCAAGGACAGCCATAGTTTTCGGCAAATCGTTTGCATCAACGGTAAACGCAATATCATTTGTGTTGGAGATTTTTCTTGCATAAGATTGAATAATCATGTCAACCGAAATGTTTTCATTGGCAAGGGCGGTAAATAAACTTGCAGCGACACCGGGCTTATCCGGAACATCGCAAACAACTATTCTTGCCTGACTTAAATCTGCTGCAACACCTGCAACCGGTCTGTATAATTCCATTTTTTCAACTCCTACAATTAATGTGCCCATATCTTCGAGCTTAAAACTACTCCTGACTCTCATCGGAACCGCAAATTGTTTGGCGGTTTCAACACTTCTCGGATGAAGAACATTTGCACCGGCATGTGCCAGCTCCAGCATTTCTTCATAAGAAACTTCATCAAGCTTTGAGGCATTGGGAACAACCCTCGGATCGGTTGTATAAACGCCTTCAACATCAGTATAAATATCACAGCGTTCAGCATTCAACGCAGCAGCAAGTGCAACTGCAGATGTATCAGAGCCGCCCCTGCCGAGTGTTGTAATCTCTCCGTCTTCAGTTACACCCTGAAAACCGGCGACTACTATAATTTTGCCTTCTTCAAGATTTTTTCGCAATTTTTCTGTTCTGATATCGACAATTCTTGCTTTTGAATGGATATTTTCGGTCATAATTCCGACCTGCATTGCGTTAAAGCTTATTGCGTCATACCCTTGAGCCTGAATTGCCATGGTTAAAAGTGCAATGGAAACGCATTCACCTGTTGACAAAAGCATATCCATTTCACGGCTTGAAGGGTTAGGAGTCAAGGATTTTGCCATTTTTACAAGATGGTCGGTAGTGTGACCCATAGCAGATACAACGACGACAACGTCGTTACCGTTTTCTTTTTCCCTGATTACAACTTTTGCTACATTTTTTATTTTATCGGTATCGGCAACTGATGTTCCGCCGAATTTTTGAACTATTATCTTTTTCATGCTTTTATGTCTTTTAAAAGTCCTTCTAACTCCGCCCTGAGTTCGGGGTATTCAAATTTATTTATTCTGTCCGCAATTGATATTGCTTCTTTAACATTATATTCACAAACCTTTTCTTTGACAAGTATGTAACTTGTATAAAATAATAAATTTAACAATTCCTGATTATAAGGATCAAGTTTTTCAGCTTTAGAAAGTTTTCTTTTAGCGTCTTTATAGTCTTTTTTGGACATCAAATATTTTGCATATTCAATATACGCCGTCAGGCATTTCGGATTAAACTTCAAAACTTTATCATAAGAATCTCTTGTCATATCGTCATTTTTAAGCGCCTCGTAACATTTTGCAAGCCTGAAGTAATTGTAAACATCTTTTGAATCTTTTTCCAGTGCGCATTTAAAATAATCAATTGCTTCCGTAGTCTTGCCGTATGCAAAAGCCGAAATACCTTTTGCATCAATTAAAAACACATTATCAATATCTTTTTCTTCTGCAAATTCAATAAAATTATAAGCTTTTTCAAAATCTTTTGTTTCTGCCGCACATAAAGCCATGCCTGCCTGAGCATCAGGATTTTCCAAATCTTCAAGTAAAACTTTTTGATACATTTCTTTTGCTTCTTCAAATCTGCATAATCTGACCAGCGCATTGCCCCATTCAAGGTACAAAAGCGGATTAACAAGCTCTCTGTCTTTTGCCATTGAAAAATATTTTGTTGAATTTTTATAATCAAATTCAAGAGAATATATTTTGCCGAGCAAAAGATATGCGGGGAGCATATTCGGGTTAAAATCTATTGACTGTTTTGCATAACGGATTGCGGCTTCATAATTTTCTTTTAAAAAATACAAGTTCGCAAACTCATACATACAGCTTTCATTAGGATTAGCTCCTGACAGAAAGCTCAATTTTTCTTCCGCATCATCATATTTGCCAATTCTAACTTCAACAATTGCGGCAAGCAGCATAGCGGCAAAATTGTACCGGTTAATCTGTATTGCTTTCATAAACTTGTCATGCGCTTCATTGTATTTTTTTTGTTTAAATAAAGACATGCCCCAGCCTGTCTGAATATCGGTATTTATAGGCGAAATTTTATCAGCCTCGACAAAAGATAATTCAGCTTTTTCGTAATCTCTTAATGTAATCTGCACAAGACCTAATTTATGCCAGATATTTTTATCCTGAGGGTTTAACTCAGCAGACTTTTGATAATCAATAACGGAGGCTTGATAATTCCCCAATTTTTCCTCGCAAACTCCGAGATATTTATAAACCAGCGCATCTTTTCTTGTTATTGCAAGCGCTTCTTCCAGAACTTTTTTTGCGTCATCATAACGCATTTTATCAATAAGCTTTTTGGCGCGGTTAACATAGGCAACCGACGGTATAGACTGATTGTCCGTTTCTTTTTTATAAGTATCTACGGACGTATTCAAATCTTTTATTTTATCCAAAATCTTCTTTATCCGGCCAAACAATCCGCCACCTCTCTGAAAGCTCCTTCACCGCCGTCATTTTCAGTGACCTGAATATCCTGTATATTTTTAAGTTTTTCCGGAGCATGCGGCACCGTAATTTTATATCTGGCATATTCAAGACACGCAAAATCATTTATATCATCGCCTATATATACAAATTCCTCAGGCGTAAGATTATATTTTTCAATAATTGATTTTAATACATCAATTTTTATTCTTATATTTTGATGGACTTCATCAATTTGAAACTTTTTTGAAAGAGTTTCAATTGCAAAATTCTTTTCGCCGGAAATTATTGCTATATTGTAACCTTTTTTCCGGAGCATGGAAAAACCGATTACGTCTTTAAAATTAAGTTTGCGTGCCATAACACCGTCATCGTGAATGTACACACAATTATCGGTTACGACACCGTCAAAATCAGTTATAATCCATTTTATACTTTCAGGTAACTTAATCAATGACAAAAATCCTCTTATCTGCTATAATTATATCATAAGATAGGGCTGAGGCAAAATGATTTCATATATTATTAACAGCGGATTAATTCTTGTTTTCATATTACTGTTTTTCATTACTCGAAAAACAAACAAACGATGGTCAAAAATTAACGATTATTTAGGCACTGTTACAAATACGGTTAATTCCGTACGCTACGGGAATTTAACAACTAAAATAGAAAAACTTGAACATCCTACATACCAGAATGTTACGGACAGTATTAACAGGATGGTTGAAACCCTGAATGACCGCGAAAAAATGATTATTGAATATCAGGCGGAATTAATGCGCCAGAACAGGCTTCTGGAATCCGTTATTAATTCTTTATCCGACGGGATTTTAATTATAAACGAACATAATGACATCTTGCGTGCAACCCCGAAGGTCTCCACCTGGTTCGGGGTAAAAGGCAAACACATTGTCGGCAAAAATATTTTTGAATTCATTGAAATCGCAGACGGTTTAAGTATTGATAAACTTAACGGCGATGATGTTTTTATAAAACACACTCCGACAAATAATTTTATTATAAGTTCCCAAAAGTTAAAAACCGACGACAAAAAGAATCGTTTTGTACTTTTGATTAAAGATGTTACAAACGAACGCGAAATTGAAACGCTTAAAGAAGATTTTGTGGCAACGCTGACCCATGACCTGAAAGTTCCGATTGTTGCCGAAGCTAATATTGTTGAATTTTTACTTGAAGGCAAGTTCGGAGAGATTACCGAAAAACAAAAGGTCGCGCTGCAAAACATGCAGGTTTCCAATAAAGAATTGATTGACCTTGTGCAAATTCTTCTTGAAACTTACAAAATTAAAGAGCATGGCATAAAACTTTTGAAAGAAACAATCGTACTGGATCCGTTTATAGAAGGAATAGTTGCCGAAATGCAGCCCATTGCAAACAAATCGGGCATAACCATAAATTTCAATCCCGAAAGAGCTTTGACAGTAAATGCGGATCCTATCCAGCTTAACCGCGTTATAAAAAATCTTATCTCAAACGCAATCTCACACAGCAACACAAAAGAATGCATTGACGTTAAAACCGGCGAACAAAAAGGATTTATCACAATTTCGGTTATTGATTACGGACAGGGGATTTCGCAGGAAGAAATCAAAATGATATTTAACAAATACTATTCTGCAGCCAAAAAATTCCGCAAAATCGGAACCGGTCTGGGGCTTTATTTATCGCAGCAAATAGCACTCTCACACGGCGGTGAAATTACGGTCGACAGCGAAGAAAACGTCAGAACTGAATTCTGCGTTAAACTGCCGGTGTAATATCAATAAATTAAATCGTTTACGGTAACATCCAATACTTCCGCAATATCAACAAGTATCTGAATACTTGGATTTGTTTGAGCCTTCTCTATTTTACATATATATTGCTGGCTTACGTTTGCTAACTCTGCAAGCTTATCTTGAGAATACCTTTTTTTGAGTCTGAAAATTCTTATATTCTCAGCAATATTTGATTTTAATTTTTGATAATCCATTTTTTTATTTTACACTACTTGACAAATTAATTTTATATATGATAAATTATTAATTATCAATTATTGTTTATAAAAAACAACTTAAATTGATTAAGATTAAAATATTGTAGTAAAGGAAAAAAATGCAAGAAAAAATCAAAGAATTTGACCGGATTTTAGCAAAATACGCAATATTGAGAATATATATTGAGGTTCTGGCAGGCTACTGTAATGATAATATATTAAACGAAAATTATAATATTGCTTACTGCATCAAGCTGATTCATAAAATGTACGTAAAATTATACAACAGACTGGATAAAGCAATAATAGATCTTGCTGACCATGTTATAATAAATTTATGAAAGAAAAACTCTTGAGCCTGTTAGACTGGATTTATAAAAAGAAATGCTATTTTTGCAAAAGTTCAAAAGAGTCTGTGCGCATGTGCTGCAAATGCTATGACAAGCTCATTCACCTTCCCGTCAAACCCAACAGAATTATAGACGGGGTGAATGTTTACTGCGCGGGTAATTATTCAAATGAATTGCAAAAACTAATCCGCGGGCTTAAATACCATAAACAAAAGGATTTGGCATACTTTCAGGCAAAATTCATGTATGAATTCTGGCAAAAATTGAATTATGAAGGTGATTTTCAGGTAGTACCCGTACCTTTGCACGAAAAACGCCGCAAGAAAAGAAAATACAACCATATGGAGCTTGTTGCCGTGGAATTTTGCAACCTCGCAGGATATGAGCCGAATTTCAATCTGGTTAAAAGAATAAAAGATACCAAACCACAATACCGCCTCTCAAAACGTGAACGTGCCGCAAATCTTCACGAAGCTTTTGAAGTAAACAAATCCGCATATATTCAAGGCAAAAAGGTTCTGGTACTTGATGACATCTGCACAACAGGTTCAACTTTTGAAGAAATGATAAAAGAATTTAAGAAAAACGGGATTTGTGATATAATCTGTTTTGCGACAACAACACCGTTTTAATTATGATTTTAAAAGAATTTGCAAAATATTTACAAAAACATAATGATGATTTAGTAAACAATAAAACCACTGCAACAAAGCTTTTATGCAAGTGGCTGCGTCATATTATCCATAAACACCCCAGATCAAATGTCGAAAAAATTATCCACTGCGAAATTATGCTTGCAGAAAACAATAAAGGTGACTTTTTGCTTGTCGGAAAATCCGAAAGCGGCAGAACATTAATGAACGCACTGAATAATTTTGCCATGAGTTACGAAAATTATATTATGAGCAGATGGCTTGAAGACAAAAAGCCCCATCATTTCACTAACCGTCCAGAGGAACAAAACTAATTACCATATTGGCGGATTTTATTTAATTTTCATGATTTTAAAATAATCTTGAAAACAAAGGGGATTTACAATGAATACAATCTACACGGCACCCGCTTGCGAAATGAAAGAATTTAATAATCTTTTTATAGAACTTACCGCCAAAAACTGCAACCAACGATGTAAACACTGTTATATCGATTTTCCGCTCACTAAAAATGTTAAAGATTTTATACCTGTAGATATAATAAAAGAAGCATTAAACGACACCGTAAACGAAAATCTTGAATGTATATATTTGACAGGTGCAGAACCCATGACTCATCCTGATTTCAACAGTATTTTAAGATTGTGTCTGAAACGTACAAATGTATGTATTTTTACAAACGGTTCTTTCATAAACGAAAAAAAAGCCAGATTTTTAAAACGCGTAGAGGGCGAAAGCAGCTTTGAAATAATCTTTAAATTAAGTATTGATCACTACAATGAAGTCAAAAATGACGATATACGCGGCAGGGGAACTTACAGGCAGGTGATTAACGCAATAAAAAGCCTTGTAAAATATGATTTTAACCCTATACTCTGCATAACGGACTATTATAATGAAGGCCGCGAAACACTTTTAAAAGAATTTAAACAAATCTGCGGTAAAATAGGTTTTGACGCAAAAGACAATAATTTCAAAATAAATTTATACCACGATGATAATGATAATGTATCAACGGATTTTAATTGGCGGACTCTGGATTGTGAATACGGCAGAATACTTACAACAAAAGGCATCTATACATGTCCTTTTCTGGCAAATGACCATAGAGGACGCTCCGGTAGTACTTTCAAAGATTTTTCACGAAAAAATATGCTTGAAACAAGCTACTGCATGACATGTATAAAAAATAAGGAAGCGCTTTTCGGAATAAATTACAATCTTTTTGCGGATTAAAAATTATTTCTGAGCATAAAGCTTTAGCTGAAATTTAATAATCAGCACCTTTTTATCCTTATCGTACGGAATTATTTCAATTGAAGAAATATCCAAAAAATGCTCATGCTTATATAATTCTTTTAAAAACCCTTCAAATTCTTTATAAGTAGAAATCATCTCAATATCAAGCTTTGCAACATGATATTTATCGGGAACATTTTTGACAAATTTATCATCTTTTGGGTCGTACTCATATTTTATAGAACGTGTTTTTATTGCGTTACCGCGAATAAATGTCAAAATTTCCGCAAACTGATTTGCAACAATGGATTCGGTGTCCATGCCCTGTTCTATCGGTTTGTATACGGCTTTAGGCATCTTTTGGTTTTCCGCTTCGGCTTTTTCGGTTTTTTCTTTTAAATTTTTATAGGTTCTTTCTTTGTCAGCCAGAGTTGTTACCGCTGTTTTATAATTCTGAGATATTTTAACAATATCGGTTACAATCGGAACAATTTTACTTATTATATAGCCGAACACCACCAGCGTTAAAACCAGAATTAATATTATTGATTTAAATTTTTTAAAATAAACTTCTATTTCGTTCATCCAAATTGTCCTTAATTTTCAATATCTACCGGCTCCAAATCATTTACTTTTTTGGCGGATTTGGCTGTATTTTTAGTATCGGAAGATTTCTTGGTATCAGATTTTTTATCCGAATCAGACGAACTCAATTCGCTGTCAGCCATATTTGTAATTTCAAAATCATACATGACGGGTCCGTTAGGCATAACGGCATCATCAATTGAATTAGAAATCATTTCAAGTTTATGCAGGCGTAATTGAGTATCAATTGTGGAATCTTTCATATTTTTAAAGAAAATATAAATATCTTCAACATCTTCAGATACACCTTTAATATCAATTTTTCCGGTATCTTTCGTTGCAAAATAAGTCAGCCACAAATCAATGGGAACCGATTCACCTAATGCGGAATATGTAATAAGTTTTTTCCTGTTATATTTCAAAACGTTTTCAATTTCGGTTTTAATAACAAAATTCCCTGATTCTGAAGCAAGTTCGGTCAATTCTTTAATTTGAGCGTCAAGTTTTGCAATCTGTGAATTAATATCATCCAGCTGAGCCTTATTTTTCTTTTGAACTATAGGGAGCGTCAGCATGGCAATTAAAGACGGAATAATCAAAACACCGGCAATAACATACGAAATTTTGCGCAGAACGGATTCCGTCAAAACGATTTCTTTATCATTAAAATTAAGCGAAATCGATTCTTCGACTCCGGTAACCGCCTCTGAAACCTTGTTGCCGGAGAAATCAAGTCTGACGGGATAATCACAAATTCTGGATACGGCGATACCGACAGATTCCAGAGAAATTTTTAGAACCTGATCCGGCAGAATATTCAAACTTACGGACAAAATCTCTCTTTTTCTAAAGCTGTTATTTTCAAGAAAATCAACCTTGCCTTCAAATTGCATTTTTGATATTAGATGTTCTGCGCTGACCAAATCAGTTTCGGAAACCACAAACAAATAATTAGACGGGAAATTCATTAACGCAATCTGAGCGGATGTATTAATAACGTCATAAATTTCATCCAGCTCATATGTTTTTAACGCGAGCGGTTCTTCATAATAATCAATGACATCTTTACCTGACAAAGAAATCAGACTGTAGCCGTTAGAATTTACCATCATCAAATTCCACGATGTACCATCTTGCATTTGTGTTTCTGTCAAGCCTGAGAACAACAATGCTCTGAGATTTGATACAAGCGAAATTTCAACTCCGCTGAGAGTTGCGCCCATTTCCGTAAGAATTTCTTTAATTTTGTCCACCGCATTTTTTTGGACAGCCGAATAAAATATAGTTCTTGTGTCCGAAGCGGGATTTGAACGCCCTTCAAACCAGCTCACAACAGGTTCGCATCTTTTAAAAATATAGGTCTGTTCAATTTCGGATATAACAGCCTCAGTAATACTTTCATCATTTAACAAAAGCGGCAATTCTACTTTGCCGAAATGCACTGTAGGCAAGTTAAGCACTATATTACATTTAGGATTAATATTTAATTCCTGAAACAATTCTTCCAGTGCTGTTTTAAAATTGTCATAATTTGAAATCTCACGCATGGAATCGCTATATTCAAGAGGCTTGTGTCCGTATGTTTTGACTGATTTTATAACCGGATCAACCTGAATCAATTCAAGTCCGACACCCGGCGTTACAGACAGGAATACTACCTCTTTACTCCCTGCGCCTAACTGTGATAATAAATCATTTATAAATTTCTCTATCATAATTTCCGTTAATTTTGCACTTAATTCTTATTTTTATTATACAATATATTTTATAAACATCCCAAATTTAACATAAATTTACACTATATGTAGGAGAAAAACCTTAATGGATGGAATAACCGAAAAAATAAATAAGTTAAAAAGAGAGAAAAATGCCGTAATCCTTGCGCACTGTTATCAAAATGCCGAAATAGATGAAGTAGCGGATTATGTAGGTGATTCTTTATATTTAAGTCAGATGGCTGCAAAAACAGATGCTGACATAATAGTTTTTGCGGGGGTATATTTTATGGCACAAACCGCAAAAATCCTCTCACCTGATAAAAAAGTTTTACTGCCGAGGCTTGAATCCGGCTGTCTTATGGCAGATATGATTAATTTGCAGCAGCTGAGGGAATTCAAATCAAAATATCCCGGAGTTCCTACTGTCTGCTATATAAATTCAACAGCGGAAGTCAAATCGGAATGCGACATCTGCTGCACAAGCTCAAATGCAATTAAAATTGTAGACAGCTTAAAAGCTGAAAAAGTATTATTTTTGCCCGACACATATCTTGGCAAATGGGTAGAATCACAGCTTAAAGGCGTTGAAGTTATCACCTATCCGGGGTACTGTCCGACACACTTGAGAATAAAAGCGGAAGACGTCATCTCAATGCGTAAAAAATATCCTGAAGCAAAAATTTTAACCCATCCGGAATGCCACAAATCCGTCACGGAGATTTCCGATTACGTGGGAAGCACAACAGGTATTATGAAATACGCACAAGAAAGCAAAGCAAAACAATTCATAATTGCGACAGAAAAAGGTGTTTACGACAGACTCAAACGTGACCTTCCGGAAAAAGAATTCATAATGATAAAAGACAATATCATCTGTCCGAACATGAAATGGCATACGCTGGATGATATTTATAACGCACTTTTACACGAACAGCATGAAATTGATGTTGAAAAAGGTTTAGCCGAAAAAGCTCTCGGCTGCATTGACAGAATGTTAGAGTGTTCAAATAAATCAGATAATTTGCCCTCTACCCCTGGGAGAGGGTGGCACGTAGTGCCGGGTGAGGGTTCCAAATAATGAGCGACATTATTTTCGGCAAAAATTCAGTTCTGGAAGCGTTGATTTCCGGTGACAGAGAAATCAATAAAATTCTCATATCCAAAAATCTTCACAGCGATGCAAAATTGAACAAAATCAAAGAACTCGCACAGAAAAACGGGGTTGTGTATCAATTTGTCGCAAAAGAAAAATTTCAAGCTTATGCCGAATATAATCATCAAGGCGTAATTGCACAAATTTCACCTATCAGATACACGGAACTTGACGACTTTTTGAATAAACCCTATTCAAATGCCTCTTTAGTCATTTTAGATGGCGTTGAAGATCCGCATAACCTCGGGGCTATAATAAGAACCTGCGTTTGTGCGGGGGTTGCGGGAATAATTATACCGTCAAGACGAAATGTTCTTGTGAATTCAATAGTCGAAAAAACAAGCGCCGGCGCAATTAATCACATTCCTATTATAAAAGTCAATAGCCTTGTTAACGCTGTACAGCAGCTAAAAAATCAGGACTGGTGGATAATTGCAACAGACGCATCCGCAAAAGATAATTATTACAACATAGATTATTGCAATATGAATTCCGCAATAATAATGGGCGCGGAACACGCAGGAGTTTCAAAATCCCTGTTAAAACTTTCGGATTTTGTTGTAAAAATTCCGATGATGAACGATTTCAACTCTCTCAACGTATCTAATGCCCTGAGCGCAATAATTTTTGAAACTTTAAGACAAAAGTTAAATAATATTAAAAAATAAACTTATCTTAAAAAGATGTTGTAATATAAAATTACGGAGCAAAACATGAAAAAAGAGTTTGAAAAATTTGGCATACTGACCGATGATATATCTGATGAAAACATAGATTTTCATAAAATTCAGGAAGAAGATGACGACGATAATGTTCTGGAATCCGTCGAGGATCCGAAAGTTCAGGAAAGTCTGTCATCGGTCAATTCTGATGACAGTGTAAGACTTTATCTCCAGCAAATCGGGAAAATTCCGCTTTTATCATCCGAACAGGAGCTTGATCTTGCAAAAAAAATTAAAGACCAGCACGATGAGTTTTCAAAAGATTTGCTTGTAAATGCCAACCTCAGACTGGTTGTAAGTATCGCAAAAAAATACATCGGACGGGGACTTTCATTTCTTGATTTAATTCAGGAAGGCAATATGGGCTTGATGAAGGCGGCAGGACGCTTTGATTATACAAAAGGCTACAAATTTTCGACCTATGCGACATGGTGGATTCAACAGTCAATTACCCGCGCAATTGCAGACAAGGCAAGGATTATAAGACTTCCGATACACATGATAGAATCTCTGGGCAAAATTCGCCGCGCTACACTGGATTTGACAACAGAACTCGGACACACTCCAACAAAACAAGAAATCGCATACAGACTGGGGGTTCCCGTAAGTAAATTAACCTCAATTGTTAAAGCTGCACAATCCACAATAAGCATGGACACACCCGCAAGCTCCGACGAAGATGCAACAAAATTATCCGATTTTATTGTGGATGAAAGCACAATAACACCTGACAGCAGAGTTTCACAGGAAAATTTGCTTGAAGATATCAGAAAAATTTTAAATCAGTTAAGCCAGAAAGAACGTGATGTCTTAATTTTGCGCTACGGACTTGATAATAACGGAGCCAAAAAAACCCTTGACGAAATCGGCTCGCAATACGGAGTTTCCAGAGAACGTATAAGACAAATCGAAAACCGCGCAATCGCCAAACTTAAAAAACTTTGTAAAAACAAAAAATTGACAGTTGGTTTGAAAAACTATTTCGGAGAGTAATTTTCACATTTACACATTCCGAAAAGACTTTCTTGCAAATCCATAATCAAACGAATTTGTTTTTGAATAATTAATAACAAAACAGTAATTTTAGAACAATCTTCTTCAGAAAGTTCGCAATACTTTGTGAGAATTTCAACCAAATTTTCTATGTCTGTAAGTTGATTATTTATTTCAAAAAGTTTGTCAACTATTTCTTTATTCAATATATTATTCCTATATTCAATATTTTATATCTATTTTACTATAAACTATATTCAAATTGCAATATATAATAATAAAATGGATGAACAAATATTAAGAAAAAATCTTGCTGATAATATAAGAATGTTGAGGACAAAGCACCGTTTTTCACAAGATACTCTTGCTGAATTAGCTAATGCAACACAGCAACAGATTAGTTTTCTTGAAAATGAACGTCTATTAAATCCTAAATTATTAATGATAACTAAAATAGCCGAAGTATTCAACGTAACGGTAAACGACCTTATTTACGAACAAGAATAGCCTGTTATATAAGAATTTATTATCAATTCAAAGTTGTTTATGCTAAAATAAACATATGGACAAGTCATTTTATGCGATATTTAAGACATTTTTCAAAGTAGGCACATTACTTTTGGGCGGCGGTTATGTAATATTGCCGCTTTTGCAGGCAGAACTTGTTGATAAGAAAGGATGGATAGATTCCGATGGATTATGTGAGTATTACGCACTGGGGCAGTCTGTTCCGGGAATTATTGCAGCTAATATGTCTATTTTTGTAGGGTACAAACTCCGCGGGCAGGTCGGCGCGCTTGCTGCTGTCCTTGGTATTGTTACTCCCGCATTCTTAGCCATAATTCTTGTGGCAACAATGTTGGAAGAAATTGTACATTTGAGTTTTATCCAAAGTATTTTTTGGGGTGTGGGTATCGGGGTAATTTTGCTTGTTTATCTTGCGACAAAAGAAATGTGGAATAAAAGTATTGTTGATAAATTTACCTGTATTGTGTTTTTTGCGGCATTTATCCTGTCAACGTGTTTTCATGTATCGCCGGCTTTGATTATAGTTTTGTCGATTTTGGCAGGAATTTTGTATAAAAAATACAATTCTGATGAAAATTTTGTCAAAAAGGAGTGTGAAAAATGATTTATTTAAATCTTTTCATACAATTTTTTCACATAGGATTGTTTTCATTCGGCGGAGGATATGCGACATTGCCGTTTTTATATCATATTGCCGAAAACCAGCAATGGTATACAGTTAAGCAATTAACTGATATGATTGCAATATCTTCAATAACCCCCGGACCTGTCGGGGTAAATGTTGCGACCTTTGCGGGTTTTATGACGTCGGGGATATTGGGTTCTCTTGTTGCGACTACATCTGTTATTTTACCTTCTTACATATTGGTAATTATCATTTCAAAATTCCTGGAACAATTTGAAACAAACAGAAATGTCAGGGCGGCAATTTATGCTTTAAAACCTGCAGGATGCGGTCTTTTGGCTGCCGTTGCCGTTGATATGTTCGTGAATAATGTAAATTTACCCGGCATGATTTTGTTGGCAATATTATTTTTTATCAGTACAAAACAAAAACGTGATCCGTTATTTTATCTGGCTGTGTCTGCTATAGCAGGTTTATTCGCCGGATTTTTGCACTTAACTGCTTAATAAATTTTAATATTTCTATGAAATCAGGCAATAATAATCTTGACAGAGCTTAAATATAATGAAAGGAGTCAGTAATGGTTAATAAAGTAAATAACTGCCCGAGTTTCGGTTCAACACGAATTCCTTATAATAATGTTCCGGTGCATAAATATTTAGAACCGTTAAATAAATACTTTGAAGTAAAGAGTTTTGAGCTTATGAAACCGCAGGAAGCTGCCGATAAGCTCGATTTTAGCAAAGCTGCCGCCATGCTTGATAAAGACGGTATGATAATTGTCGGCAAAGACGGAGGTCCGGGCGGGGCAGATACATTTATCGGACGGCTTTTGAAAAAAGTAAGTCCTGATGTTGAATACACAGATGATGTAAAGCCTGTTGAAATTGACGGTCCTGTTATTGATTTGAATATTTAGGGTCAAACATTTTATATTGCAGTGCCTGCATCAAATGTGACTGCTGAATGTCCCGTGAATTATCCAGATCCGCAATTGTTCTGGCAAGCTTTAAAATCCTGTCATAACGTCTGCCCGATAATTGATATTTTACAATAGCTGTTTTAAATATTGCCTGTGATTGTTCGTCAATCGGGCAATATTTTTTGATTAATTCGGAGGTTAATTCGGAATTTGTTAAAATATTTTCGTTTTTATATCTTTCCGCTTGAATTTGACGGGCTTTTACAACTCTTTTTCTGATTTCGGCAGAGGGTTCGGCATTATTGTCAATATTTAAAAGTTCATTTGCGGTTAGTCTTGGAACTTCAATCTGCAAGTCAATTCTGTCCAGAAGCGGACCCGAAAGCTTTGCAAGGTAACGGCTAACCATAAATTCCGAACACGTACACTGTTTTTCTCTGTCACCTTTAAAACCGCACGGGCATGGATTCATTGCGCCTAAAAGCATAAATTTTGCAGGATATTTAATTGAGTGTTTTGCCCTTGATATGACGATTTCACCGTCCTCAAGGGGCTGCCTTAATACCTCCAGAACATTCCTCGGGAATTCAACCATTTCATCCAAAAACAGAACGCCTCGGTGCGCAAGCGTAATTTCACCCGGCATGGGATTACTTCCCCCTCCGATAATTCCGTTTGCTGAGGCAGTGTGGTGAACTGCGCGGAAAGGACGTTTTGTCATTAAAGGCTTATCCGCGGATAAAAGTCCGCAGATACTGTAAATTTTGGTTAATTCCAGTGCTTCCGATAATTCCAAAGGCGGCAGAATTGATGCAAAACATTTTGCCATAAGAGTTTTGCCGGAGCCGGGAGAACCAGTCATAAGAAGATTATGCCCTCCGGCTGCCGCAATTTCCAGCGCCCGTTTAGCTTTTTGCTGACCTTTTACGTCTTTAAAATCATATTCAAAATTCTCTTTTGTGTCGGAAAGATATGTATTTATATCAATTTTAAATTGTTTTAACGGGGTTTCAATAAAATGGTTGACCACATCTGCGAGGCAGTTTGCGCCGAAAACATTAATCCCGTCGATTAATGCTGCTTCTTTTGCGTTAGCTTCCGGCACAATAACATTTTTCACCCCGATTTCTTTTAAACCCATGACAATCGGCAAAACTCCTCTTACCCCGCGCAAATCTCCGTTCAGAGAAAGTTCGCCGGCAAAAGCATAATCTTTAAGCTGTTCTGTTTCCAAAACACCTTCTTCAACTAAAATTCCGACAGCAATAGATAAATCAAAGCTTGTTCCGGCTTTTTTCAAATCAGCAGGCGCAAGATTGATAACGATTTTTCTGTTAGGAAAAGTGAAACCTGAATTTTTAACGGCTGAACGTACTCTGTCGCGGGCTTCGTTGACAGCAGCATCAGGCAAACCGACAACCGAAAATGACGGCAGACCGTTCTGGACGTCTGTTTCAACTGAAACTTCATAAGCGTTTAAACCTATTACGGTTGCGGTTGTAACTTTATTAACCATACGGCTATTATACAACAAATTTTTGGGTTATAATTAATTTATGGAAAAAGTTAACAAAATACTTGCGGTAAATTTTGGCGGAATTGGTGATGAGATTTTGTTTTTACCTGCCTTAATTTCGCTTAAAAAAGAATTCCCCGATGCAAAAATTACCCTTGCGCTTGAACCTAGAAGCAAAAGTGTCAGGGATTTGACGGACGTAATTGACGATTTAATTTTGGTTGATATAAAAAACAAGAACAAGTATATTGAACTTTTAAAATTAATATTGACAGCCCGCACCCGTGGTTTTGACCTTGCGATAACGGCAGGCGGGAATAAATTTATGAGTATAATTTTATATCTTACAGGTGCAAAAAAGCGTTACGGCTACGATTGCGGTGCCTTGAGCCGAAAACTTTTAACCCGTGCCGTTCCGTTGAATAAAAACCAGTATGCGGCAAAGATGTATCATGATTTGGTGACGCCTGTTACAAATAATGTTACGGAGCGCCCCTGTATAAATGTTCCTGCACAGGAAAAAATCCCCAATTCCGTACTTATTCACCCCGGTGTCAGCAAAATGAGCGTTCAAAAGGGTATGATAAAGACAATTCCTGCTGAAATTTGGGCGGAAACAATTGATTTGTTGGTTAAAAAAGGGAAAAAAGTTCTGCTTGCCGGAGGACCTGATGACAAAGATTGTATTGAAACCATTTTGAAAACAGTTAAAACAAATGATTTTGAAAATCTCTACGGCAAAACGCGCAACCTTCGCGAGCTTGCCGAACTTATAGGGAAAGCTGAAATATTTATATGTTCGGATTCAGCGCCTTTACATGTTGCAGTTGCAATGGAGACAAAAACTTATGCAATATTCGGACCGACTGATGACAAAAAACTTATCCCGCCTGAAGTTACACCGATAAAAGCGCATGACATGTGTCCTTTAAAGCCCTGCCTTTGGGAAAAAAGACAGACAACCTGCGCAGAATTGGATTGCCTCAAAATTACGGCACAGGATATTGTTAATCAGCTAAATACCAACGCTTAAGCCTGCGCAAAGGTTTATTGATTGTCCCGTAATCCCTTTTGCATCATCAGATACGAGGTATTTAACCAGTTTGGCGATTTCTATAGGCTGAACAAATCTCCGCTGCGGAATTGTTTCAATTATTTCATCATGGAAAAATTCCGAAAGCTCGGCTGATGTCATGCCCAGTTCAGTATCGACCCAGCCGGGATTTACGGTATTTACGGTAATATTATATTCCGCGAGTTCAAGCGCCAAAGCTCTTGTTAAACCTACAAGCCCTGATTTTGTAGAGGAATACAGGCTTGCGTTTGCTTCACCCATAATTCCGGAAATTGAGCCTATATTTATAATCCTGCCCCATTTTTTCTTTTTCATATTTACGCTTGCTTTTGCAATTAATTTTACGGGTGCCAGAAGATTTACTTCAAAAATTTCTCTTATCTGGTCGTCTGTCATTTTGTCGATTGAACCGTAAATGTATTCGCCGGCATTATTTATCAAAATATCAATTTTTTTTGCCTCAATATAACTTTCCAGAGTTTCCACATCAGTTGCCAGATCGCAGACACAATAGTTTTTGTATTTTTGAAGAAGTTGTACGTTTCTCCCCGACGCAAAGATAGTTCCAACATCGCTTAATTCTTCCGCTATAGCTTTTCCTATTCCTTGTGTTGCTCCTGTAACCAGTATGTTAACCATTCTCAAATTCCTCTTTAAACTTTCCTATTATATATGATGCCATAAAAATCCCTGCAGCGCTTGCTACAAATGGTGTAGATGAAGGAGTTATTTTTGTAAATTCTATTTCTTCATTTTGTTTTGTTGTTATATGTTCGGTTTCGGAAATTTTTTCAAGGACAAAAGGTTTTTCATGGCTTGCTACAACCGTAATTCCGCTTTCTATCCCGCGTTTTTTTAATTGGTAAATTATATTTGAAACAAACGGAGCATTTTTTTCTTTAACATCTTTGATATCGCAGATATAAAGTTTTGTCGGATCCATGCGGTTTCCGGCGCCCATTGAGCTTATTACGGGGATTTGATTTTTAACACAATATTCAAGCAACGAAATTTTCGAACGCATTGTGTCTATTGCATCCGCAGCATAATCCGCTTTGAAGTCTTTGCCGGTATAAAAATCTTCAATAATGTTTAATTTGATTTCAGGGTTTATGTCTTTCAGTCTTTTTTGAAAAAGGTTTGTCTTTTTTTGTCCTATAGTGGAATGCAGAGCTATAATCTGCCGGTTTATGTTGGATATTGAAACCTCGTCAAAATCTACAAGTGTCAATTCCCCGACGCCCGCTCTTGCAAGACATTCCGCGCAGTATCCTCCGACACCGCCAAGCCCGAAAACAGCTATATGTTTTTGGGCTAATACACGCTGAAATTCCGCACTCCAATACAGTTCGTTCCTTGAAAAAATTTCGTCTGCAGCTTCACTCATATAGTCTATTTAACTATACCATATCCCAGTAAAAATGTGCAAATGATAAATATAGCCGCGAAAATTCCTGTGACTTTATTCAGACCTTTTTCAGCACTTTTTTGAGAAGTGAAAAGGTGTGACGCACCGCCTATACCGGCAATTCCGTCACCTTTCGGTGAATGCAGCAGTATTAATATTATTAAAAACAATGCAGATATAATCTGTATAGCCCATACAAATGTTACCATTATTTTTTCTCCTTTTTATTTGAAATAAAATGCGCCCGTTTCGAATTCAATTTTATGTCTTTAAAAGTATATAGTCTTGCAGGGCGTTTTGAAGATGATTTTGTATATTCATCAAGCTCAATAAGACCTTCCGTACTCAAAGCTTTTTTGCGGAAATTACGTTTATCAAGCTTTTTGTTCATAATTAATTCATAAGCCTTTTGCATTTCGGTAAGTGTAAATTTTTCATTCAAAAGCTGATATGCAACAGGGCAGAGCTCTAATCTTTCACGTGTTCTTTTGAGTGAATATTCAATAATTTCTTTGTGGTCAAAAGCAAGAGGCGGTAAATCCGACACCTTGTGCCAGCCGAGTTCGGGAGATGTGGTGATATTTAAGTCTTCAGCTCTTACAAGTGCAAAATAAGCACACGTGATAACCCTTGCATTAGGGTGACGCAAGGGATCGCCAAATGTATACAGTTGTTCCAGATAGATATTGTCAACATTTGTGCGCTCTTTTAAAACCCTTAAGGCTGCTTGATCAAGGTTTTCGGACAGTCTTATATATCCGCCCGGGATTGCCCATTTATCCTTGAAGGGTTCATTTGTACGTTTAACCAATAACACCTGTATGGCGTTATTTTTCATCGTTAAAATCACTACATCGACTGTAATCTCGTGGGTTTTGGTTTCGTTAAACATATTATTCCCTCAAATTTTATAATACTATAAACAGAAATATATTTAGAATTTAACAAAAATATTTTTTAACATATATTAACAAATATGACAATTTTAAACCGGTTAAAAACTTTATATAAATAAGAGGAATATATTATCAGGGGAAATTATGTTCTGGGGATTCGGATATTTTAATAATCCATTTATGCTGAATACATTTTTTATGCCGAACTTTTTTTGCAATTTCGGATTTAATGTTTTTCCGAATTTATTCATGCCGGCTCCGTTTGTATTCGCTTCTCCTGTTTACGGCCCGAGTATATTTCAATTCAGGCAAAATAATGTTTACACTGAAGCCCCGCCAAGACCGACGCGTAAAAAACGTCATATAGATATTACGACAGGCAATTCTCCTGCAAGACGTGTAAAAACTGTTGTTACAGAGCCTGCCGGCGGAACGGGTCCGGCATCTCAAAAGGTCATCAAAACAGATCCCGCTAAAAGCGTTGTAACAACATCTCAAAATAATACAAGAAATGTTTCCTCGGACAATGAGTCGGCTTTTTTGAAAAGAACCAAACAAATCGCAAGAAAGATAAATTGTGATTATAAAGATTTGCTTGCGCTAATGAATTCGGAATCAAAGATTAATTCAAAAGCCGTAAATTCATCAAGCGGCGCAACAGGCTTGATACAATTTACTCCGCAGACGGCAAAAGATTTAGGCACTACTACGGCGGAATTAAAAAATATGTCGCCTGTTGAACAACTGGATTACGTTGAAAAATATCTTGTAAAATATAAAAAAGCCGCTGGATTTAAGGCAAATGAAAAATTGGATGCCGGAGATTTATACGCGCTGGTATTTTTGCCGGGAAGGGCAAACCGTGATATTCTGACCGATGAGTCGGAAAAGTATTATGCGGCGAATGCACCTGCTCTGGATCTTAATAATGACGGTAAAATAACAAAAGATGAACTTTCAAGGCGGATGATGACACACAGGGTAAGCGATTCCATATTCCTTGCATAAAATTATTACAAATCGCAATATTTCATTGCGGTAAAAATCTTTTTCGTGTAATGTCATGATTATTAACCATGATTGGAAGGGAAAAGATGGATAAGGGATATATTGAAAACGGTTTTATCGTCGATTTAAGTAATGCAAGAAAAACTTCCGAGATAATTTATGAATTATCCAGAATACTTGACATACCCGAAGCAAAAAACAAACAGGTTTGTTTAAAGCTCGGCAGCGTTGATTTGTCACAACCCGAATTAACAAGTATCAAAGCACTTGTAGAATCAATGGATTCCGAGATTGAATTTATAAGTACAAATTCACCTGAGACTATGGAATCCGCCAAATCGTTAAATATTGAAGTATCGGAATTGGAAAACGTTGTGGAAGCTCCGGATTTTGAAATGGAGCCAAATGTAAGCCCTGAAGTTGAAACAGCACTTGATAAAATCTTCGGCGATAATGATTTTGACAAAGACGAAGACGAGCCTCAAAAAGAAGTTAAAGAAACAGAAGAAAATGTTCTTTATATAGAAGATGAGGAAGAAGACGAAGAAACCCGTCTAATGAAAAAAGAAGCTGAAAAACTTCCTACATTATATATTAAAAAGACAATACGTTCAGGTCAAAGCATAACCTCTGACGGCAATCTGGTAATTGTCGGCGATGTAAATCCCGGAGCCGAAATAAGAGCCAAAGGTGATATTACCGTTTGGGGAATTTTAGGCGGTATAGCCCATGCAGGTTCCGAAGGCAATACACAGGCAAGAATAAGAGCCTTGAAAATGAACGCAATTCAATTGAGAATAGCTGATATTTTTGCAAGAAGACCGGACGGAGTTAATACACCGTTTGTTCAGAAAACAAACGAATTCGTGCCGGAAGAAGCAAAAACATTCAAGAAAAACATTATTATAAGTAAATTATTAGAAAACTAAGGAGAACATAAATGAGCGGTAGAGTTATCGTAATCACATCCGGTAAAGGCGGAGTCGGGAAAACAACCGCAAGCGCAAACATCGGAACAGCCCTCGCAAAAGCAGGAAATAAAGTCGTAATGATTGACACGGATTTGGGTTTGAGAAACCTTGACCTGCTTTTAGGCTTGGAAAACAGAATTGTATACACAATTGTCGACGTTGTGGAAGAACGCTGCAAGTTGAAGCAGGCACTTGTAAAAGACAAGAAAAATCCTAATCTTTGCCTTTTAGCTGCGGCGCAGACAAGAGATAAAAGCGCTGTTACGGAAGAACAATTAAAAGACATCTGCGAAAAGCTCAAAAAGGATTATGATTTTATTCTTGTAGATTGCCCCGCAGGTATTGAACAAGGTTTCCAAAATGCAGTTGCCGGAGCAACGGAAGCTATTGTCGTCACAACTCCGGAAATGTCTGCTGTTCGTGATGCAGATAGAATTATCGGACTTTTGGAAGCAAAAGAAGGAATTGAATCATACAGACTGCTTTTAAACAGGGTAAGACCTAATCTTATCAAATCAAAAGATATGATGAGCGTTGAAGATGTTGTGGAAATTTTATCAGCTGATTTAATCGGGATTATTCCTGAAGACACAGGCATTATTACATCTACCAACAAGGGCGAACCTATTGTTAATGACGAAAAATCACTTGCCGGACGTGCTTATATGAACGTAGCAAGAAGAATTATGGGTGAAGATGTTGACTTTATGAATCTGGAAGAAGAAACAAGCGTTGTCGCTAAGGTTAAAAAATTCTTCAAAGGTTTAATGGGTAAGGAGAAGTAATATGAAAGATAATATTTTTGCTGAATTATATAACAAATTATTAGGCTTCTTCCGCCAGGCTGAAGAAGAAGAAAGCGCAAAAGATGTTGCTTGTAACAGATTGCGTGTTGTATTGATGCAGGACAGAACAAATCTGACCCCGCAATTGTTGGAGAGAATGCGCAGCGAGCTTGTTGAACTTTTATCAAAGTATCTGGAAATGGACAAAGAAGCTCTTGAGCTTAATCTTGATCAGGAAGGTGAACAAATGGCTTTGATGCTTTCAATTCCCGTAATTAGAGCTAAAGATGAAGAAGAAATCGAAAAAGCTCTTGCCGAATCTGAAAAAGCAGCAGAAGAATCCGAAACGGATGATGAAGAAACTGCTCCGGAAGATGAACCCTCAGAGGAGGAAACAGAAGAAGCTGATGAGGTAGAAGAAACATCGCCGGCAAGCACGTCCGAACCGGTTGCAGACTCTCAACCCGCAAAAGCTGCTGCAATGAAATTCCCGAATAAGGAGATTTGCGGAGATTGCAGAGAATGCGAGCTTTCGGATGATATTGAATGCGAGAAAAAACAGCAGGCAGCATCCAAAAAAACAACAAAATAGGCGGTCAGATGACCGCTTTTTTATTATATATAATAAATTGTTACAAAATCTAAACATTTGTAAAAATCAGTTATTGACAGTTAATTATGTTTGTTTTACTATCGATATGCTTGAAGAATAGCCGAAATTTAGTTTTTTTCAGGCAGCAGTAACCCCAAAAGGGTTTTCTGTACGTGTAACACATAAAAAGAAAAAGGAATACACATGGCAAGTAGTACAAAAAGACAAAGAATCCGCGTTTGTTTGAAAGCATACGACCACAAACTTATCGACGTATCATCAGACAAAATCGTAGAAACAGCAAAAAGAACTGACGCTAAAGTAGCCGGTCCTATTCCTTTACCTACCAAAAGACGTATATATTGCGTTCTTAGATCACCCCACGTTGATAAAAAATCACGTGAACACTTTGAATTAAGAACACACAAGCGTATTATCGATATATACGAACCGACTCAACAGACAACTGAAGAGTTAAGCAGATTAGATTTACCGGCCGGTGTAGATATTGAAGTAAAACTTTAATCGGCAGAAATTGAAAATTTAATAGCATTATGCATATATAATGTGAACTGCGACTTCCTCGAGAAGGATGTGAGGTGAAAGCCCTCAAAGGTAAAGAAAGACGAACGTAGCGCTCGCAAGAGAAAATGCAAACCCGAAACGGGGCGGAAAATGTCCGCACCAAGTAGGGTGAGCTAGAAAGGTAAAAATATGACACTAGGTGTAATAGGAAAGAAAGTCGGAATGACTCAAATCTTCGACGAAAACGGTTTGGCAATCCCGGTAACCGTTATTAAAGTTGACGAAACCGTAGTAACTCAGGTTAAAACTGAAGAAACAAACGGTTACAACGCAATTCAAGTCGGAACAATCGCAGCTAAAGAAAAACACTTAACAAAAGCTGAAATGGGTCATTTCAAGAAAAACAATTTGAGCAACTACAGACACTTGCAGGAATTCAGAGTAGACAATCCGCAAGATTATAAAGTAGGCGACAAAATTGAATTATCAGTTCTTGATAACGTTGAAAAAGTCGACGTAACAGGAAAATCAATAGGAAAAGGATTCCAGGGTACCGTCAAAAGATGGAACTTTGGCAGAGGACCGATGGGTCATGGTTCCAAAAACCACAGAGAACCGGGTTCAATCGGTGCCGGTACAACACCGTCCAGAGTTATCAAAGGCAAAAGAATGGCAGGTAACATGGGCAACGAAAGAGTTACAATTACTAAATTAAAATTAGTAAGAGTAGACTCAGCAAACAATTTAATATTAATCAAAGGTTCCGTACCGGGCTGCGAAGGCAGATTGGTAACAATTGTCCCGACCAGAACCAAGTGGAACTAGCGCTCTCCCCTCTACCTTTGGGAGAGGGTGGCACAAAGTGCCGGGTGAGGGTTTAAGACAAGGAAAAGTCTAAACCGGCTGGTCTTGCCAAATAAAGCATAAAGCAAGCGGTAAGCAGTCTTAAACGGTAAGAATATTAATTAAAAAGGAAAAAACAAAAATGTCAAAAGAAATATTAAGCACAAACGGAGAAAAATTAGGCGAAATTACTTTGAATAAAGAAGTATTCGGAGTAGAACCCAATTTACACGTAATGCACTTAGCATTAAGAAGACAATTAAACAACGCACGTCAGGGTTCAGCTTGTACAAAAACAAGATCTGAAGTTTCAGGCGGCGGTAAAAAACCGTGGAAACAAAAAGGTACAGGCCGTGCAAGAGCAGGATCTTTAAGATCACCGTTATTTGCAGGCGGCGGCGTTATCTTTGGACCAAAACCGAGAGATTACGGTTTTTCAATGCCTCAAAAAGCAAGAAAACTCGCTTTGAGATCAGCATTGTCAGCAAAAGAATCTCAACTGGTTGTTGTTAAAGATTTCTCAACAATCGCCGAACCTAAAACAAAATTGATGGTAAGCGCATTAAAATCTTTAAAAGTCAGCGGTAAAACATTAATCATCGCGGATGTAAAAGCTGATGAAAACAAAAATCTTGAATTATCAGCAAGAAATATCCCGAGCGTAAAAATTATTTTACCGTCAAACTTAAATGTAAAAGACTTATTGGAAGCTGATTTCGTTGTAATGACAGAATCTGCTGTAAATGAAATAACTGAAAGGTTACAATAATGAGTAAAGAAAGAACAAACACAGAAAAGTTATACGACGTAATCAAAAAACCTTTGATTACTGAAAAATCAGTAGGTGCAACAACTATGGGTCAGTATACTTTTGAAGTAAACAAAGACGCAACAAAAGTTGAAATTGCACAAGCAGTAGAATTAGCTTTTCCTGGAAGAAAAGTTAAAAAAGTAAGAACAGTTTATATGCCGTCACATTCAAAAAGAATGGGCTACAAATTCGGCAGAACAGACAGTTCTAAAAAAGCCATCGTAACAATCGAAGGCGATCCGATTGAAGAACTCGTCGGAGCATAATTAACTTTCACCCTCGCCCCTTGAGGGAGAGGGATGAACACTTGACGAGCTTGCGAGTCTTAGTGTTCAGGGTGAGGGGTCGACCTTTACCACCCAAAAGGGGCGAAAGGCATAAGTCCCAACAAAAGTACAAAGCCAATTAAAGGAGAAAATAAAAATGGCAATCAGAAAAATCAATCCGACATCTCCGGGACAAAGAGGTATGACAAAGAGTGACTACCAGGAAGTCACTTCAACAACTCCTGAAAAATCATTGCTGAAATCTTTGAAAAAAACAGCAGGAAGAAATAATACCGGTAGAATTACATGTCGTCACAAAGGCGGCGGTGTAAAAAGAGCATACCGTGTAATAGATTTCAAACGTGAAAAGTTCGGCGTACCGGCAACGGTTAAAACTATTGAATACGACCCGAACAGAAACGTTAGAATTTCATTAGTATACTATGCAGACGGTGAAAAAAGATATATTTTGACACCGGAAGGTTTAAACGTCGGCGACGTAATTGTTTCAGGACCTGAAGCACCCGTTCAGACCGGTAACGCACTTCCTCTGGAATTAATTCCGTTAGGTACAATTGTTCATAACATTGAATTAACTCCGGGCAGAGGCGGTGTTATGGTCAGATCAGCAGGTAACGCAGCTCAGGTAATGGCAAAAGAAGGCAACTATGTTACAATCAAACTTCCTTCATCAGAAATGAGAATGGTAAGAAAAGAATGTATGGCAACAATAGGAACCCTTGGCAATGCCGAATTCAAAAACTTATCAATCGGTAAAGCCGGAAGAAAACGCTATTTAGGCGTAAGACCGACAGTCCGCGGTGTTACAATGAACCCGTGTGATCACCCGCACGGCGGCGGCGAAGGTAAAACAGGTCCCGGCGGACACCCGAAAACACCTTGGGGCAAACCGGCTCTCGGTCATAAGACCAGAAAAGTTGGTAAAGCTTCTGATAAATTAATAGTTAGAAGACGTAAAAAATAGGCGCAAGCCGAGTTGAGCCCATAGCGTACAGGCTCAACTATACCGCCGTTGTGAATGGAGCGGCAGCGAAATGAACGAAGCAATCTTTGATTGCACAGGCGGAAAAATAAATATACTCAAACAAATTAAAGGAGAAATTAATGGCACGTTCATTAAAAAAAGGTCCATACGTAGAGCAGGCTCTACAGACAAAAATCGAAAAAATGAATGCAAACTCTGAACATAAAGTTATAAAAACTTGGTCAAGAGCATCAATGATTATACCTGATATGTTGGGTCATACAATTGCGGTTCATAACGGCAAAACTCACGTACCCGTATATGTAACCGAACAAATGATCGGACATAAATTGGGTGAATTTGCACCGACAAGAATGTTTAGAGGACACGCAGGTTCTGATAAAACCGCAAAAAGAAAATAAAGGAAAATAAAAATGGAAGCAAAATCAAGACAAACAGATATCAAAATGACAGCAAGAAAACTTCGCAGAGTAATCAACGAAGTTCGTGGCAAAGCTGTTAAAGATGCTCAAGATATGTTACGTTTTATGCCTTACTTTGCAGCAAGAGTGGTAGAAAAGAACTTGAAAGCCGCAGTTGCAAACGCACAGGAAAAATACGGTGTAGGTGCTGAAAATTTGAAGATTTCCGAAATCTATGCTGATGAAAGCGTTACATACAAAAGAGGTAAACCAAGAGCGCAAGGTCGTATCTACAAAAGACTAAAACGTACATCACACCTTACATTAAAAGTTAGTGATAATAATTAAGTAAAAGGAATAAAACATGGGACAAAAAACACATCCAACCGGATTTAGAGTAGGCATCATTCAACCTTGGGTAAGCACATGGTTTGCAAAGGTTAAAGACTACGGTGAATTTGTAGCAGAAGATGCTAAAATCAGAAAATTCATAAAGAAAAAATTATACGCAGCAGGTATTTCTAAAATATTAATTGCGAGAAAAGCCCAGAATACAACAATTACGGTTGTAACCGCAAAACCGGGTATCGTAGTAGGCCGCGGCGGTCAGGGTATTGAAGAATTAAAACAAGATGTAACAAAATATCTTGGAAAACCTGTGGTAATTAACGTAGTAGAAGTAGCAAGAATTGACGCGGATGCTCAATTGGTTGCGGAAGCAATTGCACAACAACTTGAAAAACGTGTAGCTTTCAGACGTGCAATGAAACAGGCAATGCAAAGAACAATGAGAGCAGGCGTTCAAGGTATAAAAGTTATGGTATCAGGTCGTTTGGGCGGTGCTGAAATCGCACGTTCAGAATGGGCAAAAGAAGGAAGAATTCCTCTTCAAACATTACGCGCAGACGTAGATTACGGATTTACCGAAGCAGATACCATAATGGGTAAAATAGGTGTTAAGGTATGGATTTTCAAAGGCAACTTGATGCCCGGCGAAAAAGCAGACCAAAACATTAAAGCAAAAGGCGGCAAAGGCGACGAAAAAGGTATGAGACGCCCCAGACGTAAAGCAATAGAAACTGAATAAAGGAGTAAATAATAATGTTACAGCCTAAAAAAACAAAATACCGCAAAATGATGAAAGGCAGAATGAAAGGCACTGAAACAAGAGGCACAAAACTTGAATTCGGCGGCTATGCACTTCAAGCCTTGGAACCGGGCTGGATAACCAGCAGACAAATTGAGGCAGCACGTCGTGCAATGACTCGTGAAATCAAACGTGGCGGTAACGTTTGGATAAAAATATTCCCGGATAAACCGATTACTGCAAAACCTGCTGAAACTCGTATGGGTTCAGGTAAAGGTAACTTGGAATACTGGGTAGCGGTTGTTAAGCCGAACAGAATACTTTTCGAACTTGATTATTTTGATAGATCAGTCGCAGTTCATGCATTGGAATTGGCTGCTCAAAAACTTCCTATCAAAGTAAAAGTTGTAGAAAAAGCTAAGGTTGAAGCTTAAGATAAGGAAAAATAACAATGAAATTAAGTGAAATGCGAGAAAAAACAGTTGATGAGCTAAAAAATCAAATTGTTGATTGGAAGAAAGATTTGTTTAACTACAGATTGCAGCTTTCAACTCACAAATTGGAAAACACAGCGTTGATTTCCAAAACAAAAAGACTTATAGCTCAGGCAAAAACGGTTATAAAGGAAAAAGCAGCAGTTTAATGCTGTTAAAGGAGAAACAAATGCCTAAAAAAGAAAAACAAGGAATGGTAATCAGCAATAAAATGGACAAAACAGTCGTTGTAAAAGTGGCTGATTATGAACCACATCCGAAATACAAAAAGATTATAGAATCAAACAAAAACTATAAAGCACACGATGCAGAAAATGTATGCAATGAAGGCGATATTGTAAGAATTGTGGAATCAAAACCGCTTTCAGGCAGCAAACGTTGGGTTGTGGCAGAAGTAGTAGAAAAAGCACGTTAATCACGCGCGGACATCATTACATTTGCTAATGCGCTGTCAAAATGAATAACATAAAGGAAAAGAACAATGATACAACAAGAAACCAGATTAGAAGTAGCTGATAACACAGGCGCAAAAGAACTTTTGTGCATCCGTGTTATGGGAAGCTCAAACAAAAAATTTGCGGCAGTAGGCGACGAAATCGTTGCAACAGTAAAAGATGCAACTCCTAATATGGCCGTAAAAAAATCAGAAGTTGTAAGAGCTGTTGTGGTAAGAACCAAAGCTGATATCAAACGTAATGACGGATCAGTTATCAGATTTGATGAAAACGCGGCAGTAATTATCAATAAAGACGGAAACCCGAGAGGAACACGTGTTTTCGGACCGGTAGCCAGAGAATTAAGAGACAAAGGCTATATGAAAATAGTTTCATTGGCACCGGAAGTTATCTAGTCCTTAACGAGCTTAAGCGAGTTTTAGGAATAGATAATCCCGAACTTGTTTCGGGATCTAACTTAGTAAAAATGGAGAACAGAAATGACAGACAAGAATAAAAAATCCTTGCACGTAAAAACCGGTGACAGAGTCATCGTAATTGCAGGAAAGGACAAAGGAAAAACAGGTAACATAAAAAAAGCTTACGTTGCAGAAGGTAAAGTATCTGTAGAAGGCTTAAACATGGTTACCAAAGCTCAAAAGCCGATGCCGGCAGCCGGAATTCAAGGCGGTCTGGTAAAACTTGAAGCACCTATGGATGCGTCAAAAGTTATGGTAGTTTGCCCGGCTTGCGAAAAACCGACCAGAATCAAACACAGCGTCGTAGACGGCAAAAAAGTTCGTGTTTGTAAAAAATGTGGTGAACAGTTGGATGTGTAACGGAAACCTTGTGGTTTCGCGCCAATCATCTTAAGAAAAAGGAACAGAAAAATGACAACAAAAACTGAAAGCTTGAAGAAAAAATACGACAAAGAAGTTAAATCCGCATTAAAAGAAAAATTCGGATACAAAAATGAACACCAAATCCCCAGACTTCACAAAATTGTTTTGAACATGGGTGTTGGTGAAGCTTCTCACAACTCAAAAATTGCTGAATCAATTGAAGCTCAATTGACAAAAATAGCAGGTCAAAAAGCAGTTGTAACGAAAGCTAAAAAATCAATTGCATCATACAAATTAAGAGAAGGAATGCCTGTAGGTGCAATGGTAACCTTGCGCGGTGAAAGAATGTATGATTTCTTGCAGAAATTAATCTGCGTGGTATTGCCGAGAATTCGTGACTTTAGAGGTGTAAGCCCGAAAAGTTTTGACGGCCGCGGCAATTATACATTAGGTTTGAAAGAACAGGCTCTTTTCCCGGAAATCACTTATGAAGAAGTTGATCTGGTAAAAGGTATGAACGTATCAGTAATCACAACAGCAGAAACTGATGATGAAGCAAGAGAATTGTTGAGATTGCTCGGTATGCCTTTCAAAAAATAATCTTGATTCAAGATTATAACTGAGATAGAATATAATCACAAAAGAACATAAAGGAGAAATTCATGGCTAAAAAAGCGATGATAAACAAAGAAGAAAAAAGAAGAATGCTTGCTGCAAAGGGCAAATACCCTACAGTAAGACTTCATAACAGATGCAGCATTTGCGGAAGACCTCATGGTTTCCATAGAGATTTCGGCTTATGCAGAATTTGTTTAAGAAAAATGGCACATCAGGGTTTATTGCCCGGTGTTACCAAAGCAAGCTGGTAATCTTTCAACAAAAAAAGCACCCAAAAGGGTGCTTTTTTAATGTAGAATAAAGTTATGCTAATTTGTCAAATTTCTGTCCGATTTTTGACATACATTCTTCAAATGTGTCATTCATTTTATCAGGGATTTCAAATACTACATTACAAGGTGCATATTTATCAGCATTGTATGCCCCGTTGTAAAAATCAGCCAATTTTTTAGATATTTCGTCGCCGTTTTGTGCATAGCCGCATGCCACACCAAGCAAAAAATCACGTTTCAAGCAAGCATCTTGATTCGGCATTGTTTGATTGGCATTGAGCTGATATTTGCCCGCAAAATTAAGATTTGAGCTAATTCCGTTACATTTCATCACACTACCACCTTTCTTGGTTTCATTAAAACATAAGAAACAAATTAATTGCTTGAATTTTTATTTTATGTTACGAAATGTAAATGGAGTGTGTTTATTTATTATTCATAGTAGCTTTTAATCTTACCATTGCACGCGCCAGAGCTGCTTCCGCACGTTTTGCATCTATCTGCGCATTGTGTTCTTCAAGTCGTGCTTTTGCTCTTTCGTATGCTTTTTCGGCACGTGTTTTATCAATTTCGTCACCGCATTCAGCGCATTGCGTCAGGATAAGTGCTTCTTCATTTTTAAATTGGAAGGCGCCGCCCATTGTTGTAAACAGTTTAATATCGCTGCCTTGAACAACTTTTGTTATTCCTATATCCAGAGCAGTCATAAAAGGCACATGTCCTTTTAAAATTCCGAATTCACCTTCAACGCCTTTTGAATAAATTTCATCAACGTCTTCGTCAAAAACAACTTTTCCCGGTGTGATTATTTTTAAATGCATATGGTTTCCTTTTTATGTACCGTGCGGCGGCATTAAAGTGTTTTAGCTTTTTCGACAGCTTCTTCGATTGTGCCTACCATATAGAAGGCTTGTTCCGGAAGGTTGTCGTGTTTGCCTTCAATAATTTCTTTAAAGCCTTTAATTGTATCTTCAAGTTTTACGTATTTACCTTTAGTACCTGAGAATTGTTCGGCAACAAAGAACGGCTGAGACAAGAATCTCTGAATTTTACGCGCTCTGTTAACGGTTTCTTTATCTTCTTCCGACAATTCATCCATACCTAAGATTGCGATAATATCTTGAAGCTCTTTGTATTTTTGAAGAATTTCAAGAACTTTTCTCGTGACGGTATAATGTTCTTCGCCGATAATATTCGGATCTAAGGCTCTTGAGCTTGATTCCAGAGGATCAACAGCCGGATAAATACCTAATGATGCAATTTGTCTTGATAATACTGTTGACGCATCAAGGTGAGAGAATGTTGTTGCAGGTGCCGGGTCTGTTAAGTCGTCTGCCGGTACGTAAATTGCCTGAACTGAGGTGATTGAACCGTCTTTTGTAGATGTAATTCTTTCCTGCAATTCACCCATTTCTGTTGCAAGCGTCGGCTGATAACCAACGGCTGACGGCATACGACCTAAAAGTGCTGAAACTTCTGACCCTGCTTGCGTAAATCTGAATATGTTATCAATAAACAATAAAACGTCTTGTTTTGAAAAATCTCTGAAATATTCGGCAGCTGTAAGTGCTGAAAGCCCGACTCTCATACGCGCTCCCGGCGGTTCGTTCATCTGACCGTAAATCAGGGCAACTTTATCAATAACGTTTGATTCTTTCATTTCATTCCAGAGATCGTTACCTTCACGGGTTCTTTCACCTACGCCGCCGAATACGGAAACGCCTGAATGCTCCATTGCAATGTTATGGATTAATTCCATAATCAAAACTGTTTTACCAACACCTGCACCGCCGAACAAACCGATTTTACCGCCTTTTTGGTATGGCTGTAAAAGGTCGATAGCTTTAATACCGGTTTCAAGGATTTCTATATCGGTATTCTGATCAACAAGTGCCGGTGATTTTCTGTGAATCGGCAGATATGTTTCGGCATTAATATCGCCCATCTGGTCAACGGGATCTCCTGTTACATTCAAAATTCTTCCCAGAATTTCTTTTCCGACAGGAATTTTAATAGGTTCATTCGTATTTACAACTTTCATGCCTCTTTTTAGACCGTCGGTTGATGACATTGCAACAGTTCTTACTTTGTTTGAACCCAGCATTTGTTGAACTTCCGCAACAATTTTTTTGCCGTCATCCGTAAAAATATTCAGTGCCGTATAAATTTCTGGAAGTTCACCCTGTTGGAATTCCACGTCGATTACAGGACCTATAATTTTTGTAATAATACCTTCATTTTTAGCTAAAGTTTCCATCCTCTGCCCCTCTTATTTCTCTATAAATTAATTATATAACAAAAAAAATTTTTATATGTCAAATTACAAAAATTTAATTTAAAGACTAGCAAATTTTTTTTTCTTGTGTTTATATATTCATACTACCTATGGATAATTTTATGCAAGGACTTATAGAAAAAGAATTATCTTCAAAAGATAAGATATTAAAGCCGGATTTTAATTCCAAAACAGGACGTGAACTTCTGGCGTTTTATCTGCAGACAAAATTCAAGCAGATTTTGGCTTTTGATAAAAAATATCCCATGCCGATTTTCAGGGAAGTGAATCCTGATTTTATTTCACGATTTTCCAAGCGTTTGATAAATAATCCTGAAAAAAGGTTTTTGATAAGTATCACAGGTGAATCCGCCGCAGGGAAATCTACTATCTGCCGCGAAATCAGCAAAGTTATTGAACAATTGTCAATGCCCGTCACAATTTTAAGTACGGATAATTATTTTAATGATATATCAGCATTAATTTCTCAATACGGAACGTTTGACAAATTGCGGGACAGCGGTTATGATGTCGATGCACCGACGAGTTTTCAGCTGGATGTTTTAAAAAGAGATCTTCAGGATTTGGCGGACGGGCTTGATATAAAATGTCCGATGTATCTTCCGAACGGAACAGGAGTTTCTATGCCGGAAGCAATTGACGTAAAGTCTTCCAAAATTATTATTGTTGAAGGCACTGCGACGATGTATGAAGATGTGAAAGATATTTTTGACGTAAAAATATACGTAGAAACTGATGACGAAATCCGTAAAAAATGGTTTGTTACACGAGCTGTTGAGGAGAGAAATCAGGATGTTGAAAATGCACTTAAACACTGGGATTATATTGCTGTCGCCGGTGAAAAATATGTTAAACCCTATAGGCGTGAAGCTGATATGATTATAAACGGCAAGGCAGATTTAAAATATTTTGCGCAAATTCTTGAATATATACATACAATTACAAATAATTTTCAATAAACTTAACATTTATTGATTTATTGCCACGACTTTTAAAATATGTTAAAATATTTTGGTAGAATTATGTGTATTTTACCAAATTTTTTGAATTAAATACATTAAATAACTGATACAATACTATTGATATTCCATTATAATCTTGATAGAAGAAAAGGTGTCACGTGAATATAGAGGAAGAGTTGAAAAAAATATTTGGCGAGCTGAATGAGCGTCTGGATAGATATTTTAGCCCGAACGGGAAGATTATATTTCTTGTGATTATTTGTGTTGCGATAGCGGCGCTGGCTTATTTCGGCATTACATTTTTGAATAAAAAAGAAGCACCGGCAGAATTGCCGCCGGCAGAAAATATTGAAAAAACAATTGAAACAGAAGCCGCCCCGGCTGAAGAAATGAAAGAAATTGAAGTCGAAGAAGTTGAAGATATAGATAAGTCAGCGGAAAAAATGGTATCATTATCGGTTGATGAATACGGGCGTGCGAATCCTTTTTTACCGGGGACGGAATCATATGCCAATACAAGGAAATACGGTTTTGAGCTTATGGCACCTCCGGAAACTTTGTCCGGTACGGAGTCCGAAGCCGCAAAGGTTATGACAACAAAAGTTTCCGGTATTATGTATGAACCAAAAAATCCGTCAGCTATTTTGAACATTGAAGGTATGGATTATCTGGTCCGTTCCGGTGATTACATAAATAATTATAAAGTTTTATCCATAAGCAAAGATTTGGTTACCGTGCAGCTCGGTGTTAACGTTTACAAAGCACGAGTAGGCGAGGTAATACCCGATGCGGAAATGAATTATAACAATGTATATAATTTGGAAAACAAATTTGGAGGAGCTAAAAAATAGAAGCAGGAGCAGATATGAAAAATAAGATTTCACAAAAAATTATTGCAAGTTTAATATTGACGGTGTTTGCATTTTCGAATACCGCAATATCAGCTTTGGCTGTAAATGAACAACAGCCTGCACTCAGAGATGAGAACGGTGATACTATCCGCTTGAAAGCGGATATATCCATAACACAGGCAAATGAGCCGGTGAGTTTGAGTCTGCGTGATTCTGACGTTAAGCAGGTGTTGAGAATGTTTGCAGACAAGGCCGGTATGAATATTATATTTGATTCAGGTGTATCGGGAACGGTTACTCTGGATCTTGTTGATGTGCCTTTAAATTCTGCATTTGATCTTGTATTAAGCATTGCAGGTCTTTCTTATGTTGTGGAAGATAACACTTTGATAGTTTCTTCCGCCGGCACTGAAATGAGTGCTGCAAAGCAGGAAATTACGCTTATTCCTGTAAAATATTTAGATGCTTCTGTCATTGCTGAATTTTTGAATAAAAATATATTTACGATGAAAAAGCCCGGATTATCAAATTCTGAAATCGTTACGACCAATCCGATGACGAACGAGCTTCTGGTGTTCGGGAATAAAAACGATGTGGCGATTGCTAAAAAAATAGTTGAAAAATTCGATAAAAAGCCCTTGACCGCATCAATAGTAATAAACCATACAACGCCCGAACAGATGGCGAATTTGATATGTGATATGTTGATACCTGCGACATCTTCAGGCGGCAAAGGCGGTTCAACGGGCGGAGCTGCAAATATTAAAGGCGGTGTTATGACCGGTGCCGCAAGTTCAGGCGGCGGCGGGAGTTCAAGCGAAGTTGAGCTTGGCGGCGGCGAAGTTGCCTGCCAGATTCAAGGCGGCGCCTCAGGTTCGTTAACTTCTTTACCGTTGCAAACTCTTGTTATATCTTATTTTACCCAGCAAGGTACAATTGGTATAATTGGCGGCTCCGAGCAGCAATTAGAAATGATTAAAGATTTTATCGCAGAAAACGATAAAAAACAGCCTCAGGCTTATCTTGAACTTTCTATTATTGAATTGAATGAAAACGGCAGTAAAACTTTAACCAACACCTGGCAGTATTTGAGCAAACACTTCAGCTTTAATGCTTCTGCAGGTACTACAGGTACTAATCCGCTGTATCCGATATTCTTCAGCGGCAGTCAGTATCCGCATTATGAAGAACCTGCGGACACCGCAAATGAGCCTGATTATTATGTCGGCAGATATAAAGGACAGCAGGCTTTGACATACGCTATTAACTATATTCTTGAAAACAGAAAAGGTCGTGTTGTTGCAAATCCGCGTATTTTGATTACAAACGGACAGGAATCTGTAATCGATTTGACGTCTGACTATGTAAAAACAGTTACATCACAGGTTGTATCGGAATCTTTGACTCAGGCTGTTCAAAGAGATTATGAAATCGGCGATGATAACGGTATAAAGATAAGTATTACACCTTTTATAAGCCCTGACGGCTATGTTACATTGAACATTACACCGGAATATGCGACTATTGCCAGCCAGGTTATGACTCCGAGTGAAGATAACCCTGAAGTAATGGATATTCAGGCAACACTTTTGCAGAGAAGAAATCTTGATTTGAAAAATGTCCGAATTAAAGACGGCGAAACGCTCATAATAGGCGGTATGATAAGAGAAGAAGACCAAAAAACAGTCCAAAAAATTCCTATTTTAGGTGATATTCCAATATTGGGTATGTTCTTCCGTTCTACCGTATCAACAAAGTCAAAAGAAGAAATGCTTATTATGATTACCCCCAAAATAGTTGTCGATACGGATGATGCTATGAGGAATGAAAATACTCTATAAAAATCATAATGTACTAAAATGAATGAATTACTAAACAGATTAAAAAACAGTGTTAATAAAGAAATACTTAATCACATAGACGATACACTAATGGAACAAAATAAATTTGTTCCTATTAGTGTAAAGGACAAATTTTTATTTGTTGCGGTAAATTCATCATCAGATAAAGATAAAATCAATCGGATTTTAAAAGAGTATTTTCCTTATCAAATCAAGTTTATTCAGGTTCCTGATGTTGATCTGGATGAATTAATCAGCAGTTTAAAGGGGGCTTCATCTGTCCAAAATATTGCGGAAGGTCACGAAGAAAAACAGATAAAATTAGGTGAACTTTTAATCCAAAAGGGTTATATCACGGACGTTCAATTGCTTCAGGCATTGGCCGAAAGTAAACGTCAAAAAATGCCTATAGGTTCAACTCTTTTTAAACTGGGTTTTATTTCGCTTGATCAGTTGAAATCTATTTTGCATTTGCAAACCGGTTTTGATATGGTAAGTAATGAACAGCTTGCTAAACAAGACAAGTTTGTTAATATTCTGCCGGAAGATTTTATTAAAGAAAACAAAGTTATACCGATATCATCAGACGGCAAAACATTGACTCTGGGGGTTGTAAAGCCTGTTAAGCCGGATGTTTTAAAAGAAATTATTTATTTAACCGGACAAAATCCAAAACAATTATTGATGACTCACTATGAGTTTCAAAATTCTTTGGATATGTTTTTCAGCGCGCAGAAAAAAGAAACCCAGAAAATCATTGAACAGATTGAAACAGAAGCCGCTGAAATTGAAGTCGAAGAAACCCTGTGGGAACAGGTTGACGCTGAATTGCGGGATTCAACGGGTTCGGTTGCAAAATTTGTAAATCAGATTATCACAAACGCAATTGACAACAAAGTTTCAGATATTCATATTGAACCAAGATTAAACGGATATATTGTAAGATACAGAAAAGACGGCATGCTGCAAAAAGTTTTGGATATGCCGGCAAAGGTCGAATCTTCGGTAATTGCACGTTTTAAGGTTATGTCCAGAATGAATATCGCGGAACACAGACGTCCTCAAGACGGTACCTTTTCAATTAAGTATAAAAAACAATCTTATGATTTTCGTATTAACACTCTTCCCGTATCAGGAAAAGAAAAGATGGTTATCCGTGTTCTTGCGCCGGCTGTCAGCTTGAAAGCAGAGGACAGAAAAATTATGCTTGTCGGTGCGTCCGAAAGTGATCTTGTAAAAATTAAAAATATGGTAAGCTGTCCGAACGGTATTATTTTAACATCAGGTCCTACCGGTTCAGGTAAAACAACGACGCTTTATTCCGTTTTGAAAAGTTTAAATGATGAACACGTTAATATTACAACGATTGAGGACCCGATAGAAATTAAACTTGAAGGTATAAACCAGTCGCAGGTTAACCCGAAAGCGGGCATTACTTTTGCCTCGTGTATGCGCGCGATTTTAAGACAGGACCCTGATATTATCCTTGTCGGTGAAATTCGTGACTATGAAACTTTGGAAATTGCTATATCAGCGGCATTGACAGGTCACCTTGTATTAAGCACGGTTCACACAAATTCAGCTGCAGCAACCGTCACACGTTTGATTGAAATGGGAGCAAAAGATTATCTCGTTTCTTCAACACTTTCCGGTGTAATTGCACAGCGTCTTGTAAGGTCGTTGTGTCCTGAGTGTAAGGAAGAATATTTCCCGACTCATGATGAAGCAAGAGAGGTCGCGGCAGATGAAGAAACCATACAAAAGTTGATGAAAACTCCGATATATCGTGCCAAAGGATGTAATAAATGTGATTTTACAGGCTATAAAGGCAGGCTGGGTGTCTATGAAATTATGCCTATGACAAAAGAAATTAAAAAACTTATTGCGCAGGGTGCGCATGATTTGGAAATTGAAGAAGCTGCTGTAGAGAACGGTATGACAACACTTAATAAATCGTGCTTGCAGCATATAATTAACGGTGAAACTACTATAGATGAATTCGTTCGTGTGTTAGGTATTGTAAATGAATAATAGGTGCGGTTATGACTATATATAATTATACGGCATTAAAGAATAACAAAGAGATTGTAAAAGGTAAAATAGAAGCTCAAACCCCCCGTGAGGCACGAGATAATATTCGTAAACTCGGTTTTTTGCCTACTAAAGTTGAGGAAGAACACGTCAAAGGTCAAACTGACGGCAAAGATTCCGTGCCTTCTGCTAAAAAGGGTAAAGTCTCAAAGCTCGGGCTTCAAGACAGAATTGATTTTACATCTACTCTGCAAATTCTTGCACAATCCGGTATTCCTATTATTGAATCATTACTGTTTATTGAAAATGATGCCGCAAAGCTTAAAATAAGACTTGTTGCACAGGAATTGCGGCGGCAGATTATGAACGGCGGAACATTCGCCGATACTATCGCAAAATATCCAAAACAATTCGGACAAATATATATAGGCTTATGTAAAGCCGGTGAAGATTCCGGTGAATTGGAAAAAACACTTGAACGTTTATTGGAACTTTTGAATAAAGAAGCCGCAATTAAAAGTAAGGTTATCGGTACATTAATGTATCCGGTTTTCGTTATTGTTCTGGCTATCCTTATTGTATTAATAATGTTGATGTTCGTATTTCCTGTATTTAAGGATATGTTTGATACAATGGGTAAGGAACTCCCGTGGATTACGGCAAAATTAATGGATATCGGTGTATTTTTGAAAACATACTGGTATTTTGTTCCCGTAATGCTCGGCGGTTTGTTTGGGTTTGTTACGTTTTTATTCAGCTGGCAGCCGTCAAAAAGAAAAATCGACGAATATGTATTAAAAATTCCGGTTATTGCGGATTTGATACAATTTTCTAATTTCTCAAACTTTATTGCGGTTTTGCAGGTGGCATATGATGCGGGTGTTCCGATTATTGAATGTTTGTATCTTGCAAATTTAACTCTTACAAATTATATTTTAAAGACCAGAATTGAGGCTGCAACTACAAAAGTTCAGCAGGGTCAGCACCTGTCATCCGCGTTAAGGTCAACGAGAGTTATGCCGAAGATGATTTTGTTTATGATTGCAACAGGTGAGCAATCAGGTCGTCTGGGCGATATGCTTATGCAGGCAACAAACTTTATTGATAAAAAGCTCGACAACATTATTGATGTAATGACTAAAATGATTGAACCGATAATGTTGATTGTAATCGGTAGTATTGTACTTGTTCTGGCACTGGCACTTTATCTGCCGTTGTTCGGATCATATATGTCAACCTAGAGGAAAAATAATGAAAACAATTGTCATAACAGGTTCTACATCAGGAATAGGCAAGGCGCTCACACAATATTTTGCAAAAGATAACAGAGTTTTTGCAGGCTATCGTAATGAAAATTACGTGTCTGATTTGGAAAAGCTCGGTGTTACTCCGTTTTATATAAATATGACGGATCCTGAGTCCATAAAGCTTGCAGCGGCTTTTATAAAATCTCAAACCGATAAAATTGATACACTGATTAATGTTGCCGGGTGCGTTGTTGCAGGGGCTATGGAAAGCATTTCACCCGAGAGAATTCGTGAACAATTCCAGATAAATACATTTTCGCATCTTGATTTTTCTCAAAGACTATGGGATTTATTGGATGGCGGCAGAGTTATTAATATAAGTTCAATGGCAAGCTTCGGTGTTTTCCCGTTTATTGCGCCTTATTGTACTTCTAAAAGAGCATTGGATATGTTATTCAATTCAATGATGCTGGAAACAAAACACAATATTAAAGTTATTTCCGTAAAGCCGGGCGTAATTGCTACTCCTTTGTGGGAAAAATCCATTTCCGGAAATAAAGAGTCCATAGAAAATTCTCAAGGTTTTGAAAAAGAAATGAATTTTATGGTTAAAAATGCCCGTAAAAACCAAATCCATGGCTTAGATGTGTCAAAGGTAGTGGATTTGATTGCGGAGATTAATGAGGTTGATAATCCGAAAGCTTCGTATACAATAGGTCCGGATGCAAAAGCCGCTTCAATTCTTTCGCGTTTACCGCAGGATTGGATTAACTTTCTTATTAAAAAAGGTGCAAAGTTTAAAATTAAGTAAATCACTTTACAAATCTGCTTCTTTAGGCTATCATTAAGAAAATAGTATCCTGTGGAGAGAAAGATGAAATATAAAAGAATTTTATTAAAGATTAGCGGAGAAGCACTTTTAGGCACACAGCAGTTCGGAATTGATCAAGAACCCGTCAAAATGATTGCGGGTGAGATTAAAAAGGCACTTGATATGGGTGCTCAAATTGCTGTTGTTGTCGGCGGCGGGAATATTTTCCGCGGGATGAAAAACAGTGCGAAACTCGGCATGGATCAGGCATCAGGCGATTATGTCGGGATGCTTGCAACAGTTATGAACGCAATTGCTTTACAAAGTGCATTAAATCAAATTGATGTACCATGCCGTGTTCAAAGTGCTATTGCCATGAATCAGATTGCGGAACCCTATATCAGACACCGCGCAATAAGACACCTTGAAAAAGGCAGAGTTGTTATTTTTGCGGCAGGTACGGGAAATCCTTTCTTTACAACGGATACCGCAGCGGCATTAAGAGCTTCCGAAATTAATGCCGGAGCCATGCTTATGGCGAAAAACGGTGTTGACGGGGTTTATACGGATGATCCGAATACTAACCCGCAGGCTCAAAAGCTTGAAAATATTACCTATGATGATATCATCAAAAACGGCTTGAAGGTCATGGACACGGCCGCCTGTGCTTTGTGTAAACAAAATAATATACCTATTGTGGTATTTGATTTTGAAGCTGAAAATGGTATAGTTGATATTCTAAAAGGTGAACAGATAGGAACATATATTAATTGAAAGAGGTAAGAGATGTCAGAGGCATTAGAAGAATTATTTTTATTCGGTGAAGAAAAAATGGAAAAAGCAATTGCGCAATTGCACCGTGAATTTGCATCAATCCGTTCCGGACGTGCAAATCCCGGGATTTTGGATAAAGTTCTGGTAGATTACTACGGTGTTCCGACACCTTTAAGACAAATGTCTCAGGTGACTGTTCAGGACGGTACCACTCTTGTTATTTCACCGTATGACAAATCTATAATCAAAGATATTGAAAAAGCCATTATTAAGGCTGAAATCGGTATAACTCCAAACAGCGACGGGATTTGTATCAGATTGGTATTCCCGCCTTTGACAGAGGAAAGACGCCGTGAAATCGTAAAAGATGTGAAAAAACTCGGCGAAGAAGCAAAAGTTGCGGTAAGAAACGTACGCCGTGACATGTCCGATGATTTGAAAAAACTTGAAAAATCCGAAAATCTTCCCGAAGACATGGTTAAAGATAATCAGGATAAAATTCAAAAATTAACCGATAAATATACAGGTTTAATTGATACAAACGTTGCGGCAAAAGAAAAAGAGGTTATGACGGTATAATGACGGAGATTAAAGGCCTCAATAAAAATGCCACAAGAATGCTCACGGGGCTTATAATGGGTACGGCTGCAATGGGCTGTATTATTGAAGGCAGACTTGCGCTTCTTGCAATGCTTTTGTTCATTTTGTATTTTGCATCAAAAGAGTATGTAAAAATACTGAATCACAAAGGTTTTTACCCGAGTTTGAAAATGATTTATATAGCGGAAGCCCTGCTTGCAGTGATTGCATATGTTCAGAGGTTTGATCTGGTTGCATTTGCGTTGACCATTTGCGGAATAGGCGCATTCATGTGGGTTTTATTCAGAGGTCGTCAGCCTTATATTGCCAACGTTGCAACAACTATGCTGGGTATGATATATTGCGGCTGGTTTCCGCTGCATTTGTTATTCTTGCGGAATTTAGAAAGCGCAAAATTCCATGACGGCTTAGGGTTTGTTGTTTTAATGTTTATGGCTGTTTTGCTGACCGATACCGGCTGTTATTATGCGGGCAGACATCTCGGAAAACATAAGCTTGCGCCTGTTATAAGTCCGAATAAAACTATCGAAGGTTCTGTCGGAGGTGCAATTTGTGCGGTTATAGGCGCTGTTGTAATCGGCGGGTATATCGGGATTGAATGGTATGTATCAGTTTTATTAGGGCTTTTATGTACGGCTTTTGCACAGATTGGAGATTTGAGCGAATCTTTAATCAAGCGTGACGCCGGCGTTAAAGATTCCGGTGACAGCCTGCCGGGTCATGGCGGATTTTTAGACAGATGCGACAGCTATATTCTTACAATTCCGGTTATGTATTATTTCTGCAAATATTTTGTATTTTCGCAGGATTTGATGAATAATTTTATATTATTTGTTAAAGGTTTATTTTAATGGATAATTTGGAGCAGATTTTTAATATAAACATTGAAAACGCGGAACTTTTTAAAAAAGCGTTAACTCATCCTTCTTATACAAAAGAGCATGAAATGGATTATACGGAAAGTTACGAACGGCTTGAGTTTTTGGGTGATGCCGTGTTAAAGCTTGCAGTATCCGATATTTTGTATAAAAAATATCCTGATTATACGGAAGGCAGTATGTCAAAAATCCGCTCAGTAATTGTTTCCGATGCGGTGTTATTTGAGGTTGCCGAAAAAATAGGACTTTCCGAATTGATTATTCTCGGCAAACATGAGGAAAAACAAGGGTGCCGTAAGCTTGAATCAGTTTGTGCCTGCGCTTTTGAAGCGGTTCTTGGCGCGTACTATCTGGACGGCAAATTCAGTGAGCTGATTGAATTTATTAACCGTATTTTTTTACCGTATATTCAAGAAGTCGATAAAAATTTTGAAAAATACAATGCAAAAGCGCTTTTGCAGGAATATACCCAGAGCAAAACCAAAACAATTCCCGAATATCGTGTCATAAATGAAACAGGTCCTGCGCATAATAAGACATTTGAGGTTGAAGTTTGGTATGAGGGTAAGCTTATAGCAAGCGCATCCGGCAAGTCCAAAAAAGATGCCGAACAAAAGTGCGCATACGAAGCGTGTAAAAAATTGGGGATAGCTGAATGTCAAAAATAATTATTTCACCGTCAATATTATCAGCAGATTTTGCCAATCTTGAATGCGATATCAAACGCGTTGAGGATGCAGGTGCGGACTGGATTCACGTGGATGTTATGGACGGACATTTTGTCCCGAATATTACAATCGGTGTTCCTGTTGTCAAATCTATTAAAAAAGTCACTAATTTGCCGCTTGATGTTCATTTGATGATTGAAAATCCCGAAAAATACATTGAGCCTTTTGCAAAAGCCGGCGCGGATATTTTGACATTTCACTATGAAGCTGTTAATGATGTCAGCGCAATTGTCGATTTGATTAAGTCATTCGGTATCAAAGCCGGCATGTCCATTAAGCCGAAAACATCTCCGGATGAGATTTTGAAATATTTGGAAATTTTGGATTTGTTTCTTGTTATGACTGTGGAACCCGGTTTTGGCGGGCAAAGTTTTATGGAAGATTGTGCTGAAAAAATTCCGACAATAAAGCGGCATGCTCCGGAAAATTTGATTATACAGGTTGACGGCGGAATTAACGCTCAAACAGCAAAAATTTGCACCAGTTACGGTGCAAATTCGCTTGTCGCCGGAAATTATATCTATAAATCCGGCAATATTATATCTGCAGTTCAAAGTCTACGTTAACGGAGGAATTCCGCGTCTTTGTTTACGTTTTATTATTTCATTCGGATCGGTCATAATTGCTTGATCTGCGAGGGTTATGGTATCTTCAGTCTGCCGTGTTTCATCTGCATTTTGCGTTTCCGTTGTAAATGCAGCAAGTTCAGCCTCATCACGTGCTTCTTCCGATTCACTGCCTATATTATTTTCAGTTTCATCCGCAGGCCGAACCTCCGTTCTCATCATATCCATGCCTAAAGTTGCTTCCAGCGCCGCAATATCTGTTTCGCCGTTTGTCATTTCATATGTCACTTCGTCAGGGACGTTCAACACTGCACTAATTGCAGCTGCCCATTTCTGATACTCGTTCGGTACCTGTTCCCCTTGCTGTTGATATTTTAAAATTTCCTTTGCAGTTAACTGCTGCCATTTGATGTTTGCATTTAGTTTTTGAATATCCATATACTTCTCCTTTTATATACATTCTGGTTATCGGCATAATAATATAAAAACTTTAATCTTGTATTGTTAAGTTATGTAACAGTTTTTATATAAATTGAATATAAAAAGTCAATAATTTTTTATAGGAATTTTTTATATAAGTACGAGAGATAAATAAAGCTAAAATTAAGAGAGAGGTAAAATATATGGCAACTATGCTGTTATTTTCTAATGCAGTTTCTGATACTTATAAGACAACATCCGATGCAATTAAAGGTGTTAAACTTAATGATAAATTAGTTATAAGAAAATCTTTAACCGAGTTAATGAAGCAATCATTCTTTCACGGTGCAAACAGATACGGAACAAATTTTATAGCATAAAATCGTTGGAAATATAGGAATATAGGATAAAAAAAGCGGCAATTGCCGCTTTTTTTATACGGGGCAATTTTTTATCTTGACATGTTTTACAGGCAGTATGGATAAAGTTTCATTTACCTCAAGAATACGTCTTGTCCCTTTGAATGAATTTTATAATACAACAATTCAAATGGGCGAAAAAAAGTTTGTTAAAGAGCCATGGACAATTAAGCAAAGTGTTTTATCGGACAGTGCATACACAAAAGATATTTTAGACTGCTCCGTGTGCGGTTTGACTGACGGGGAGAAGGTTTTGTTAACTCATATTTGTCCGACGAATCCTAAAAATAATAATTTTAAGCTTATAGAAAATTTTATTTCGGAAAAAATTGATTTATCAAACAAATATCTTCAAGGGTTTTTGCTTGGCTCGAAACCGAATAATATAAACAGCCCGACAAGTATGAATTTATTTGACAAATTCGTCGAATTTTTGAACAAATATAAAATACCGTTTTCGCAATTTAAAGGCGGGTTATTTGAAAACCATGTTGCATATTCCTCAAAAAATGATGAATGGTTAATTGGAAATTGTGTTGTGTCCAAAAATTTAAAAAATATTTATAAAGATAAACCGGAGGAATTATTCAATAGGATTTTTGATAAAGTTGAAGTTTCGGATTTGGATGAAATTGTTTTGTAGTCGCTTAAGCTTCCTTAATGGCGGGAACGACGAGGCTCGAACTCGCGACCTCATGCGTGACAGGCATGCGCTCTAACCAACTGAGCTACGCTCCCATTTGACATTTATTATTATAAAATGCTGAAAAAAAAAATGCAATAACTATTTTTGAATTAACATCATCTCCTGAAAAATATTAATAAATCTTAAAATTTTACTTGATATACGCAATTTAATTCTTTACTTTACTTTAATCAGTATGAATTCTCCTAAGGTAAATTTTACGGGCAGATGCCCGCAAATTAAAACAGCATATAAGGTTTGTCATATTGTTAATGAAAATCTCCCGCACGTTTCCTCAACAAAGGTTTCGCCCATGTTTGAAAAAATGAAGTGGAAGTTCACAGACAGTTACGATAAATTTCTAAATCATAATCCGCTTTTTCCGTTAAGTTGTTCCAATGCTTCGGAAAAAAAGTTTTTTAACTTAATGCTTTGCCAGAGAGAATTGATTAGAAGAATGAATAATGTAAGGGATTGTTTTTCTTCAAAGAGTAAAACGGATTTTGAAAGGGTTAATAATACAATTTCTCAGCTCAAATTTGCAAGATTAGGCAACTGTATGGAAAATGCTGATGTTTCGGCTGCTATTATGAAAATGAATGGATTTAATAATGTCTATACCGCACATCTTAAACGCGGTGATGAAAAGATTGATCATATGGTTTGTCTGTTTAACAAAGACGGAAGCCCTTTTAACGGCGATTGGAATAAGAATACCATTATTTTAGATTCCTGGACCGGGGTTTGTGATTTTGCCGGTAATATGTTTAAAAAATATGAAAATATGTTTAAAGATTATTTCTACATTCCGCGGGACGGTAAATTCGGTTTTGACCACATAAAATCTTTAAATCTTTCAGATAACGAATTAATTCAATTAAAACAATCTTACCCTGAATTATTGTTTAAGAAATAAAAAAAAGAAGCCCGAAGGCTTCTTTTTAGTTATATAATGGTGCAAGTTTTTTAGCCTGCTGCGGAATTACTCCCTCTTCTATCGGCAGATAGACCCTGTAGTCAATTTCTGAGAAACAGTTATCTATGCTTTCGATATTTCTTAACTCGTCCTCATTAATATTTCCGCTGTCTATCATGTCGCAGATTTTTTCAAATCTGTCAACATGCTCTCTGAATCTGTCTGTCGCGTAATCTTTTGCCTGCCATGTAGTTATCAAAAACGGCCAGTCTGAACTTTGTAACAACAAGTTCTCTCTTGCCATTTGATTTAAGGCACGGTGAAGAAGTTTGTCCTGCGGGATTTCTTCATATTTTGATGCAATTTCTGTTGCACGTTTTTCACAAGAGTGAATAATCGGCCACATCCATTCAGTCAGGTGGTTATTCCATACATAGAAGTGTCCGCCCTGCCCCCAGGAGCTTTCAGGAATCTGAATTGCTTCTGTCGGCGGGTGTGCGTGAATATATTCACCTGCGGTCATTCTTTCAACTTCAGGTAAATACTGGTTGAATTTTTTAATAACCTGTTTGATAAATTCAACACCTTCAAACCACCAGTGTCCGAATAATTCTGTATCAAATGACACCATTACAAGACCTTCTTTACCGTTGTGCGCCATTTTGTAATCATTGAGCAAATGGTAAATAAGAGTTGTATAGTGATCTGAATTTTCGTTTACTTTATTCAAAGCTAATACAGGATCGTAAAGCATTTTGTCGCCCAAATCAGTAGTTGGTGAAGTTATTCTCCAATAATGCATTCCGGATTTGTCGTCTTTTCTGTGGAATTCTCTGAAACATCCGTCGCCGGGATATCCGTCTGCCGCTGACCAAACCTGATAGCCTGCGCGGTCATTTCTGCCCATAACAGCGACCTGTGCATCCGGAAGCCAGTATGCCGAATATGTATCATAACCCGTTGCCGCACGTTCAGGCAGCGGAATATATTCAATGTTCCCGTAAACACCTATTACACGTCTGTTCCCGATGGAATTTCCCCCTTCTATTACGTGTGATTCCGTAAAGAAGTATTCAATTCCGTTGTTTTGAAGTGTCACTTCAATTGCCGGACGCCAGTGTTTTTGCCCGTCTTTGCCTGTGTATTCGTAACCTTGCCTGTAAGCACATTCAGGAAGCCAGCAGCCTTTTGCTTTTTTGCCGAATAATCTTTTTGTAGTGTCTGAACCTACTTTGAATTGTGCATTCAGGTTGTTGTCAGTCGCCAATAACGGTGAAAATCCGTGGGTTGCGCCTGATGTCGTGATTTCTATACATCCTAAATCCTGATATTTCCTGAAGGCTCCGATTAAGTCCATTCCGTATTTGTTTACGAAAGAATCTTTTATGTGATTAAACCAGTCAAAGTAATATTTAGCCAGATATTTTAAATGTTGTGAGTGTGCAACATTCGGATCGGGATATCTTTCCAAATCTTTTGCAACTTTTTCTATTCTTGAATCAAGGTATTTTACAAAACCGTGCTTCAAATATTCGTCATTAAGCTGTTCGGCTAAGATTGGTGTAATGCCGACAGTCAACTTTGCTTTAATGCCTTCATCATACAATTCCGCAATTGCGTTTAAAAGCGGAACATAGGTTTCTGCCATACACTCATAAAGATTTTCTTCCCCGAAAGGCCACATACCGGCTTTTCTGTAGTAAGGAAGATGGCTGTGTAACATGAATACGAATTGTCCGACTGACATTTTGCCTCCTATAAGTTATCTTTAATATAACTCGATTTTATATATTATATATATAGCATAAACGGTTATAAAATATAACCCTTTAGAATTAGTTCTAATGAATAATTTTACAAATATTAATATATTGTTTTTTTAACACTTGCAAATAAAGTTTTTTGGGATAAAATAAGTAGTACTCACATCCTCAAAAGGCAAAGTCATTAATTGCCGTAACATGTGAAAGGAAATAAAAATGGCAAATATTAAATCTGCTAAGAAAAGAGTATTAACAGCTGAAAAAAACAGAGTAAGAAACGTAGCTTTCAAAACATCTATTAAAACAGCGGTTAAAAAAGTGTTAGAACTCGCAAAAGGTGATGACAAAGAAGCTTTGAACAAAGCAATGTCAAGAGCATATCAATTATGCGACAAAGCTGTTTCAAAAGGTATTTTGCATAAAAACACCGCAGCAAGAAAAAAATCAAGATTGACACTTGCTGTAAATAAATTAGCAAAATAAGATTAAAAGCCTAAAAAAAAACGCTCCTTAGAGCGTTTTTTTTTATTACCTCCGATTATTTCAGGTTTGAATTACGATTTCTTAACAATTTTGTTGACAGAAAAGAATTTTTAATGTAAATTAACAATACAGCCGCAGACAGTCGGTAGACATAATGTCTTTAAAATTCGCCGGCCGAGGTTACATGAAGTCGAAATATAAATATTTTAAACTTGTGTAAGATTTTGCGGTTATCCATATGTGCAAAATCTTTTTTGTATTTATGGCAGGTCGATAAAAGTAAAGGAGCGAAAAATGGCAACAAAAGCATTCAAAGCAGAAAAAATTGATGCGTTAAAGTCAAAAATTGAAAAAGCCCAAGTAGCTATTGTTACTGAGTATAAAGGATATACCGTAGAAGAAATCACAAGTCTCAGACGTGCTTTGCAAAAAGACGGCGGTGATTATACGGTTGTTAAAAATACTCTTGCAAAAATCGCTGTTAAAGATACTCCGTACGAAATTCTTACGGAAAAATTAACCGGTCCGATTGCACTTGCATTCGGTTACAAAGACCCCGTAAGCCCGGCAAAAGCCGTATCTAAATTCATCAAAGATACTAAAAAAGGCGTAATTATCGGCGCAGCTTTGGACGGAAAACTTTTAACGGAAGCTGAAACAAAAGCATTGGCAAATCTTCCTTCAAAAGAAGAACTTTACGCAAAAATGCTTGGTTGTGTCAACTCACCTGCTACAGGTATTGTTGGTTCAATCAATGCGGTTATGGCTCAGCTTACAAGAGCTATGGCAGCTGTCAGAGATCAAAAGGCAGCATAATTTTAGTAGAACTTAAAAAAATAACATAAAGGAGAAAAAAATGAGTGTAGAATCAATTTTGGAATCAATTGAAAAATTAACATTATTAGAAGCAGCTGAATTAGTAAAAGCTATGGAAGAAAAATTCGGCGTATCAGCAGCAGCTCCTGTTGCAGTTGCAGCAGCAGCTCCGGCAGCAGCCGCAGGTGAAGCTGCAGGTGCTGATGAAGCATCTGAAGTTACTGTTGTATTAGCAGCAGCTGGCGCTAACAAAATCGCTGTATTAAAAGAAGTACGTGCTATCACCGGTCTTGGCTTGAAAGAAGCTAAAGATTTGGTTGACGCTGCTCCGAAACCGATTAAAGAAAATGTTAAAAAAGAAGATGCTGAAGCTATCAAAAAACAACTTGAAGCTGCAGGCGCTACTGTTGAAATCAAGTAGTTGTAATATTTTCAAAAAAAGAGGCTCTTCGGGGCCTCTTTTTTATTGCTTAAATTAAGAAAATTTGATATTATGGATTTACGGAGGTTAATATGAAAAAAATATTTATAATAACAGGGGTAATGATTTTTTCGGCTTTAACTGCATATACAGCAGAGGTGATTTATTCTAATGTATTTATAAATAAATTTATACACTGCCTGCCGGCTGCCAAAAGTTATACATTGACTGATGAAAACGGTGTCAATACAGATGTTAAAATGGGGCTTCACGGCTGGAAAAACGGTGCCTGCAGATATTCTGAGATAAGAGTTACCGGAGATGAAACTGTCACTTATAACTGTAATTTTTCAAGAGATCAGATAAGTGAACTGAGTTCTGCTATGAAAAATGACCCGACAGGGGAAGGAGTTGCGGAACAAACATTTGAACGTTTCAAAAAAATACCGGAAGTCTGTACACAGCCTGAATAATCAACAAAATTTGCCGTATTCGCAGAATTTGCAGGACGCGGGATTTGACGGAAAATTTTGTGCTGAGGTAATTTGTGTACAGATTTTTATAAGCTCTTCCGTATAAATTTTTTCGCGTTCTTTTGTAAATTCTATCTTATGATTAAGATTATTTTTTAAATCTATATAGATAAATGTAAGGCTGTCAAATGTTTTCAGAAATTTTGCAGCAGAGAGAAGATAAATCATTGTCTGGTAATCATTTTCAGGGTTTTGGGGAATTGAACCTGTTTTATAGTCCAGAATATAATAATTATTGCCGTCTTTTACGAGCGCATCAAGTCTGCCCCCGACCCAGAAATCTCCGATTTTGCAGGAAAGATTGTATTCGGATTCAACATAAGTTTTTTGAAAAAATTCATTTGATTTTAGAATATTCCAGACTTGCGTTTCGTCGGACGTCAGAACTTTTTCGAGCTTTGTAATGTCATCTCCTCTCAGATAATAATTTGCAAGCGCGTGAACTTTTTTGCCTTTTTCAAACGGTGTTGCTTTTTGCGGAACGGAGATTTTTGCCGCGTATTTATAATAATATTTTTTCGGGCATTCTTTAAATGTTTTCAGCATGTGCGGAGAAAAATTATTCATCTTCTGCTCCTTTTAATAATTCGTAGAATATCAAACTCGGCTCCTGTTCAACGGTTTTGCCGAAAGAAGTTGCTTTGCGGCTTGACGTGATATAAAGCTTTTGTTTTGCTCTTGTAATTGCAACATATAAAAGTCTCAAATTTTCCGCCAGAAGCTCTTTTTTAAGGTCAACTTCCGTTTTTGGTTTGTAATTCGGGTTGAGGCGCCGGATATTTTCCATAAAATCCGACGATTTAAGCTTAATTTCGTCAAAATCCAGCGTAAGATTTTTCTCTGTCATTTCCGGCAAAAATACAAAATCGAACTCATCGCCTTTGGATTTATGCAGTGTCATAATCTGAACCTTGCCTTCAACAAATTCGCGGTTGCTTTCATCTTCTTCCGAGAAGAATTTAAACCCGCTTAAGGACGGCTTTTTCGCAAGTTCGCCCAATCTTTCGATTATATAAACTAAACTTTTATTCGTTGAACTTAACCGCTTAATGAGAGTTGCAATCAAATATACGTTTGATTTTTCAATTTCGCTTGAAAAATGTGCAAGCCCTATTTTTATTGCCAGCTCTTCCGGCTGCAGATACGGCATTGAAATCCAATAATTCAAATCCCAGTGGAATTGTACCAGTTCAGGATTTTCTATACTGTCGCAATCGATTTCAACGAAAGGTTTTTCATAATTTCTTATGTCCGTGCCGAGTCTTGGTTTGTAAAATCCCATCTCAGCCAGAATTTCGTAATTATCCGCCAGAATATTATTGTCAAACGGTGTCAAAATCATTTTTAAAATTGAGAAAATTGTTTTAAAAATGGATTTTTGTTCAAGACTTTCGCTTCGTGTAATGCTTTTAAGTCCGCTGTCGTTTATAAAATTAAGCCATTGCGCAACCTGAAAATTATTTCTTAAGAGGATTCCTACTGTTGCTTTGGGATTTTGATTAAACGCAGTCTTAATATTTTTCAGAATATAATTTCGTTCTTCAAGCGGAGCGGAAAATATTTTACCGGTAACAGCGTTTTCCTGCATCGGGTTTTTGCCTTCCACGGGCTGCATAAAAATTTTGTAGAAGGCATTTTGGGTTTCGGGCTTTGTATCTGCAAATTTCACAAGATTATTTGCAAGTGTCCAGACATCTTTTGTACATCTTTGCGAGCAATTCATGCTGACATCTTCACTTGAGGAAATGAATTTTCTGAAACCTTCGACATCAGCATTTGAAAAAGTGGTAGTGATTGCCTGATTTATATCTCCGCAGCGGATTAAATTTTTATGTTTTCCGCTCAAAAGCCCTATTAACTCCTGCTGAATCGCGGATGAATCCTGAGCTTCATCCTCAATAATATATTCGCAGATGTTTTGATAATATGCAAGAATATCGGGATTTTCTCTCAAAAGTTTCACGGATGAGATGAGCATGTCATCGTAATCAATAAAATTTTGAGATTTTAATTCTTCCTGATAATTATTAAAAAATTCCGCAAATTTTTTAAGTTTGGGGTCAGAAACAGTTTTATCCAAAACCCCCTCGCCGAGTTTGAAAACCGATACACCGCGGTCAAAATCATCTGTTTCTGTTTTTTTGAGTTTCAGCCTGTCGGATATTCCGCGGATAATCCTTGAACGCTGGGTATCGTCACAAATTTCAAAGTCTGAATTTAAGCCTAAACGCTCAAAATTTCCGTTTTCTTTCAAGATTTTTAATGCAAGCCCGTGGATTGTACTTATATTAGGCAATTGGCTTGAATTTTGGCGGATATTTTTAATCCTTTCACGAAAATTTCTTGCGGCTGATTCCATATAGGTTAAGACAAAAATATTATCAGGATTTATTCCGTTATCAAGGAGTTTCAAAATCAATGCAAGCAGAATTGTGGTTTTGCCTGCCCCGGGAACAGCCGAAATCGCCATCTGTCCGGATTTGTATTCCAGAACAGGCGCCTGATCAGGACGGGGAATAATCGGTTTTACATCCTGAACGGAAGTAATTTCCTGCTCAAAGTTCAAATAATTTTCAATCCCGCCGAAATTTTCAACGCCGTTTCCGTCAAAAAGACTTGAAAACGCAAAAATACCTTCGTCCGCGCAGAGGGTTAGTTTACGTAAAATCCTTGCTGTTTTATCTTTGCTTAAATTTATATTATCTTCAATTGCGTAGGTGTCTTTGTCCCAGCCTTTTTGGAATACCCATGCGTTATACAAAGGTCCTGTGTCGCTTTTTACCCATTCATCGCTTGAAACATCAAGCCAGAGCTGGTATTTGGTTTGAATTTGATTGTCTATAATTTTTTGCGGAGTTGCAACAACCAAATTTGATTCTTGTATATCAAGCGTTGAATAAGGATTTTCCGCAATTATTGAATTTTCGATTTGAATTATTATTTCGGTTTTTCGTTTTTCAAATTCGTCGCCGAAAATGTTTTCAAAATCCCTTAATTGTTTTATAAAAAAGTTGAATTTATTAATCTCATCCGGATTGATTGATGTGAATTCCATAATCCGGTCGTAAATTTCGCAAACCTGCTCGGACAGTTTCAAATTAGATGTGGAAAGTTTTTCAATTGTGTTTAAAAGGTTTGAATATTTTTGATTAAAAATTTCATCCGTAAAATCGTATTCAGACAAAGATTTTGTTTCGTCAAAGGTTTGCAAAATTACGCGGCAGTATTTTATCGGGATGCCCAAAAATTCAGACAACAAAACTCGGATATCAAATTCGTTAAGGGTATCTTTCAAATCCGTATTGAATTTCAGAATAGTTAAAGCCGCCTGCACAAGCCTGTTTTGGATTAATTTTTCGTTTCCTGATAAAAATAATAAATCAGCTCTGACATTTTCCTTAAGCGTAAATTTAAGCATGTCGTCAATAACAGGCGTAATAATTGATATATCGCACGGCTTGATGTTTCTTTTTTGCAGTTCTTCAATTTTTTCCGTTACCAGATCAATCATTTTTGCCCTTTTAGAGGGAGATTGAAGCGTGAAGTGCTTTAATTTTTGATTATCGTCATTAATTACATTGTTGAATAGAGTTTGAGAGTCCGAATTCAACGGAGTCAAGGTTTCAACAGTCATGGCTTTTTGATTGAACAATTCTTCAAATCCCCAGACAGCATCTTTATCAGCGCTCAAATATCCGCTGCGGCTTGCACCTTGTCGGTCAAATGCAATAAAAACGTCTTTTAATTGCGGGGCAAGATAGTTTATAAAATCAAAGCATACAGGGGTAATTTCATCCCCGTCATCAAGAATAAGGTATCTTATTTTTTTAAAATAGTCTGTATTTTTATATATAAAATTAAAAACGAGAGTTTGTCTTAAATAGTCAAAATCTCTGAGAGCAAGTGTTTTTGCCAGAAGTTTTTTCAGAGCAATTTTTGCATCGTCAGCAAAAGTTTCGCCAAGAATTTTTGAGCGTTCTTCAATTTCTTGATCCGACAGATTATTCTGCACAATAAGCGAATATCTTCTGAACAATTGGTGCAGCAGGGATTTTTTGGAGTTGTAACCTTTAAACGTAATATCTTTTAAAATATCTTTCAAAATAAACTGAGAAATCTCTAATCCTGCAAGGTTGGGTAAAATAACGGGGTTGTCAAAAGTATTGCGGCTTTCCAAAAAAGCCCAGTTGTCGGATACGGCATTATATACAAGTCCGAAAAACGAATATACCTGAAATTTTTCAACAGAATCTGTTGTCAATTTTGCAAGAGTTTTTTCAATAAAATTGTTTTTCAGGGTAGAATTTTGAACCAGAACAAGAATTTCGGATGCTTTTACACCGGAATTCAAAAGTTCAGCGTATTTTGAAATTAATATATTTGTCTTTTCCGAACTTATTGTCCCTTCAATAATCAAAATCAATACCCCCTATAATGTATTTTATCATAAAATTATTTCAAAAAACTAATGCCGTTACACTATTGCATTTTATTAAAAGTTAGTCTATTATTATCATATAAATAAGAAACAGCATGTTAATAATGGAGGTTAAAAATGCAACAATTACAAGAACAAATCGGATTTTCAGCAGGACAAATCTATGATTATTTAAACAACAACGGCGAATCTTCTTTCGCTAAAATGAAAAAAGAATTAGACCTTAAAGGAAACTTCGCAGACTTAGGTCTTGGCTGGTTAGCAAGAGAAGACAAAGTTGAAATTTCTAAAAAAGGTACTTCTGTTAACGTAAGACTTAAATAGCCTTTTGAAAATTTAAAAAACAAAAAGACACCGTTTAGGGTGTCTTTTTTGTTTGCATAATATTTATTATCTGCCCCTATGGTATTTTCTTGTAGTGAGAGTACCCCCAAAAACTCGCGACCGAAACTATTTTGTCGAGCCGCGCCGTTGTCCTTAGGCGCGGTGAAAGATTGCAGTATTTTAGCCCCTCTCCCGTCACTGCGTGACACCCTCTACCCCAAAGGGGCGAGGGATAAAATACTGCAACGGCACGGATGTGCGCCCGTCAGGGCTTGAGCAATCCGTAGGATTGCAAATAAACAGCGTGTTTTTCTTTTTGCCTTCTTTTCTTGGCGAAGTATGAGCCATAGAAAATGGCCTCACGTTTAGTGAGCTGGTTCACTTTTTCTTCCCTTGGTTGCTCGCATTAAACGGCGTTACGCACCGCGCCTACGCGCGCTGCTCCAGCCTCTGCTCGCAATCCGCTTTACATCGCAATAAAAAGAAAAAGTGAACAAAGAACTTCCGATAATAAATATTATGTAAATAATTGCAAAAAAAAAGACTTCTTTTGAAGAAGCCCTTGGAATTTTGTGTCAATTCCTCGTGTAAAAGGTTAGTAGGTAGAAGGTAGTGTGTATAAAATCTTTTAATTATATATTTCTTATATATTATTAAAATATAACGGATATAATTAATTGCAACAATGACCGGTCATTGTAACAAAAATTAACAAAAGACTGTTCTTTTTGGGTTATAATGTATAAGCGAAAGGACGAAAATATGAAAATAGCGATATATCCCGGCAGTTTTGACCCTATAACCAACGGACATCTGGATGTTTTAAAGACAAGTGCGGGAATTTTTGACAAGGTTATAATTGCAGTTGCAAGAAACTCCGAAAAGAATGCTTTTTTGACTGTAGACGAGCGTGTAAAACTTATAAAAGACAGTGTCGGACATATAGAAAACGTAGAGGTGGATGCTTTTGACGGTTTAACGATAGAGTATGCCCGTGAAAAAGGTGCGGAAGTTTTGATAAGAGGTTTGCGCGCCGTATCGGATTTTGAATATGAAATGCAGCTTTCTCAAACCAATAGCGCTCTGGCACCTGATATTCAGACTGTTTTTTTAATTACAAAACCGGAATATAACTTTATTTCATCAAGTACGGTGCGTGAAATTTTGCAGAACAACGGCGATATTTCAAAGTTTGTTCCGAAACCGGTGTTTGAATATTTGACAAATCGTTAATATGTTAAAATATGTGTTTTAAAATTTCTTGAATTATTTGACAAGGGCTATGCTCTCGGGTTAGAATTCATGTTATAGAAAGTTGGGGAAATCATGCAGCAAAACGGAGTATACGATTTACTGAAAATGTTAGAAATTTCTCTGGAAGAAGGTTTTCCGATAATCCCGAGAAAATATACAATAGTAAAAACACGCGAAATAGAAACATTAATTGACAGAATATACGCGTCACTTCCTGTTGAAGTTCAAGAGGCAAGAGCATTTTTGCGCAGACGGGATGAACTTCAAATAGAAGCTCAGCAAAAAGCCGAAAAAATTATAAGCGACGCACAAAAAGAGGCAGACAGAAAATTGTCCGAAGCCGATTTTATCAAAGCGCTTGAAAGAGAAGGCAACAGAATCAGAGCGCAAGTTCAGGAAGAATGTGAAGAAATCAAACGTAAAGCTTTTGAAGAAGCCGAAAGCGTCCGCCATCAGGCAAGAGAAGAAGCTATGAAAACACGCGAAGGCGCCGAGCTTTATGTTGAACAGGTTCTTACAAATCTCGAAGGCAATCTGACACAGCTTCAACAGGTTGTTAAGAACGGACAGGTTTATATGGAAAAACTCAGAACGGATTCACTCGGTTCTTATGATGTTCCTCCTTCTAAGATGTCTGGTGACAGACGACCGATTGAATTCTAAGAGTAACCGCCGGCGCATGCCGGTATTTTTTTATGTATGAATTGTTACAATTCGTTTGCTTTTTATTTTGTTTGCGTTATTATTAAATCATAAGCCGAAAAATAGAATGTGGAATTTTCTCACATTCTATTTTTAAAAGGTCAAAAATCAGATAACAAAAAGGAATATAAAAATGGGTATCAAAGGAAAAAATGACAGAATGGTAGTTCTTGCATGCGAAGACTGCAAAGAAAGAAACTACACAACAGTAAAAAACAAAAAAAATACTAAAGACAGATTGGAACTTTCAAAATACTGTCCGACTTGTAAAAAACACACCACTCACAAAGAAACAAAATAGGTCGGGCTGAGGACGCCGATAACAGCGGAGTCCGGGGGATTATATCCCCGATAAGCGTCCTTAGTTCAGTTGGTAGAACGTCGGTCTCCAAAACCGGATGTCGAGGGTTCGAGTCCTTCAGGGCGCGATTTAACTAAAAAGGAAATACAAAATGGATAAATTTATTAACTCTTTACAAACATATTTCAGAGGTGTAAAAACCGAATGGGGCAAGATAAGCTGGCCTGAAAAACGTCAGGTCGTCACTGAAACCGTATTCGTAATTATTATCGTATTTGTATTTACCGTTGCAATTTATTTAATGGATATTATTTTCAAAGGACTTTTCGGTCTTATAAAATAAAGGTGGCTTATGACTAAAAAACAAAAATCAATGGAAGAAGAATTAAACGAAGATTTGCAGGCAGAAAGAGCGGAAGCAGCAGCACAAGAAGAAGCTGATAACGCAGAAAAGCAGGCAAAGAAAAATCAAAAACGCTGGTATATTGTCCACACATATTCAGGTCACGAAAATAAGGTTAAAGTAAACCTTGAAAAACGTATTGAATATATGAATATGGGAGAAAAAATCTTCAGGGTAGAAGTTCCTCAAAAAACAGTTACCCAGATGAAAGGCGGCAAAAAACAGGAACGTGAAGAAAAAATCTTCCCGGGCTATGTTTTAGTCGAAATGATTATGGACGAAGACAGCTGGTATGTTGTAAGACACACCGCAGGAGTTACAAAGTTTGTAGGCTCTGCCAAAAAACCGATTCCTGCACGCGACAGCGAAATCAAAAAGATTATTCACCGCTCATCTTCTCAAACGGAAAAAATCGAGTTGGATGTTAAAGCAGGTGATAAAGTCAGAATTATTTCAGGACCTTTTGCAGACTTTATTGCAGATATTATCGAAGTATATCCTGACAAATCAAAACTTCGTGCAAATGTTTCAATCTTCGGACGTGAAACGCCTGTTGAATTGGAATACAAACAAATTACTAAATTATAAACCCGTGGCACAAGGTGCCGAAATGTAGTACAAAGATGTGGAAGGATCAGGGTGGACGTAATAACTGTCAACCTAAGACCGCTAGAACCACAAAAGGAGAAAAAAATGGCAAAAAAAGTAGTAGGAAAAATCAAGCTTCAAATCGAAGCCGGAAAAGCAAATCCGTCACCGCCGGTTGGTCCTGCTTTGGGTCAGCATGGTGTGAACATTATGGATTTCTGTAAGCAATTCAATGCTAAAACAGAATCTCAGGCAGGATATATTATTCCTGTAGTTATTGATGTATATGAAGACAGAAGTTTTTCATTCATCGTAAAATCACCTCCGGCACCGGTTTTAATCAAGAAAGCTCTTAACCTTTCAAAAGGTTCAGCAGCACCTAACAAAGACAAAGTTGCTGAAATCACAAGAGAACAGCTTGAAGAAATCGCAAAAATAAAGATGAATGACTTAAACGCAACAACTATGGACGCTGCAGTGGAAATGATTAAAGGTTCCTGCAGAGCTATGGGCGTTACTGTGAAAGAGTAAGGATGGAAGGATAATTATTATCATCCTGAATTTATTTCAGGATCTCTTAATACCACAGCGATAAGATGCTGAAACAAGGTTGATGCAGATGATAATTTCCGCTAATACCACGAAAGGAAAATAAAATGTCAAAATTAACTAAAAAACAGAAAAAAATGCAGGAAATGCTTGAAGGTTTTGTACAGCCTTCCACAGCAGTTGATGCAGTAAAAAAATTACAGGAAATAGCAAAAGAAGTTTCCAAATTCAACGAAACTGTTGAATGCCATATGAGATTAGGTATTGATGTAAGACAGGCAGACCAGCAGATCAGATCAACCGTCGTATTACCGGCAGGTTTGGGAAAAGATGTTAAGGTTTGCGTTATAGCAAAAGGTGCAAAAGCAACCGAGGCAAAAGAAGCAGGAGCTGATTTTGCAGGCGCTGAAGAAATTATCGAAAAAATTGAAGGCGGCTGGTTTGACTTTGATACACTTATTGCAACACCTGACTGTATGGGCATGCTCGGTAAATTAGGCCGTGTTTTGGGTCCTAAAGGCTTGATGCCGAACCCGAAAACAGGTACTGTTACAATGGATATTGCAGGTGCCGTAAAAGACGCTAAAGCAGGTAAAGTTGAATACAGAGCCGACAAACAGGGTATGATTCACTGCCCTATCGGCAAAATCCAATTCAAAGAAGAAGATTTGATTAAAAACTATGCAACTTTAGCTGATGCAATATTGAGAGCAAAACCCTCATCCGCAAAAGGTACTTATGTAAAATCAGTTTACTTGTCTACCACAATGGGACCCGGTATTAAAATCGATCCTAAGAACTTTGCGGCTGAAGTTAAAGAACTTATTGCTTAATGATGAGTTGATAAATAAAAAAGCACTTCCTTTATGGAAGTGCTTTTTTTGTTATTTCTTTTCTCCACCGAGTTCATAGTCGACTATATTCGGATCAAAGTCGTTGTGTTTTATAATATAATCTATATTCCCCATGCCGCCGGTGCTGAGCAAATTATATTTATATTTTAATACCTGAAACCTGAAAGCATCTTTGCCGAATTGATTAGGTCCTTTTGGTCCATTCACATCTATTACTATATCTGCGCAGGTTTCACTTTGAGAAGGTTTTGTAATAGGATTTCCCTGTTCATCTCTTGCGATTGTTCCGTCGGGATTATACGTATAGACTTCACCTTGTCTCATACAGCCGGCATATTGAAATTTACTCAGTCCTACAACCATGCCGTTTGATGTCTGAAAATTTCGTACGGGAAAAGGCTCACCGTCATCATATTTATTCGGGTCATAATGGTTTTCACCGGGTTTCATTTTTTTTATTGCATAAGTTTCTACCCGCATTCCGGTCGTTTTAAAATATTTTGAAAGCCGCACAAGGGCTTCATCCGGTGTGGTTTCCGGTGAAAAAATTTCCGATGAAATGTATGAATATGACGGCGAATCCGATTTTATTTTATTCAGTGCATTAATAATTAATGAATATGCTTGTTTATTCTGCGTAATCAAAACTTTTTTCTGATAATTTGCAATTAAGGTCGGAATAGTCATGGCTGCAACAACGCCGATAATCCCCAGAGTTATTAAAACTTCTGCAAGTGTGAAAGCCTCAAAGTCGAAAACCCTTGCTATACGTGGGTTTGCTGGGGGGGGAGAACTCTTAAAGCCTTATTATAGTTCATTTTTAGACCTCCTATTTTTTATATAATTATTATTCCGTAATTTTAAATTTTTGTCAAATAATTTATCATTTTATAATATAATTGTTGTATAATTAAGTGTATGGAACGAGGATTATTTATAACATTTGAGGGCGCGGACGGCTGCGGAAAGACAACACAGCTGAAGCTTTTGGCAGAATATTTAACTGAAAAAGGTTATGAAGTTGTGATTACGCGCGAACCCGGAGCTAAGGGTCTGGGCGAAAAAATCAGGGAAATTCTTTTGAATTACGAGGGGGATGTGTCAGACAGATGTGAGTCGTTTTTGTTTCTGGCAGATAGAGCGCAGCATATTGATATGATTGTGAACCCTGCGGTTTGTGCCGGAAAAATTGTACTTTGCGACAGGCATACGGACAGCTCCGTTGCTTATCAGGGGTATGGCAGAGGATTGCCGGTTGAAAGAATAAAAATGCTCAATGAACTTGCCGTGAACGGCAGACACCCTGATTTGACTTTTGTGTTTGATATAGATGTGGAAACCTCAATGAGCCGTGTGGGTCAAGTTAAGGACAGAATGGAATCCGCCGGCATGGAGTTTTTCAATCGTGTACGGGAAGGGTATCTTGAAATAGCAAAACAGGAACCTCAAAGGGTCAAGGTTCTTGATGCGTCAAAATCAGTTGATGAAATTCACACGGAAGTCGTTAAACTCTTTGAAGAACTTTTATAACATCAATTACGTCAAGTCCTTTGAATTCCGCGATTTTTTTGATGTTATCCGGATTTTTTGCCGCTTCTTTCGCTAAAATTGCTCCTACAATCGCCTCTAATTGCGACATCGGCATCATGTTATTCGGCAAATCTTCAAAGCCCCATTCGTATTTCAAAGCCTGCTGCAGAAATTTGCAGTCAGCCGGAGAACGCTCTTTGTAGCATGAATTCAAATGCATGCTTTGCCGCGTCAAATACAATTCAAAACGGTGAACGGGGATTCCTTTTTCATTGAGTTCTCTGAAAAAATCAGACCCGCGGGTTGCGTATCGTTGAGTCCAGTTGTCCTGATTCGGCATGTGAGGGTTTGTTGCAACAAGTTGATATGGTTTTGACAAAACCCGCCATTTGCCTTCAAGCATTGTTCTGTCCCACGGCATTGAAACGCAGATTTTGGATTGCTTTAAAGATGAATAATTCTCAAAAAAGAATATAATATCGTTCATCTTGTAGTATTTATCTACGAGAATTAATTTGCCAAATTCATCTATAATTGCCAATCCTGAATCAACAGTCGATCCGGAAGACAAGGATAAGCCTATATAGTAATTCATTTTTTCTCCTACGGCATTAATTGTGTTAAAATCAACGGGCCGTCTTCTGTTACCATAACAGAGTGTTCAAAGTGCGCTGAAGGTTTTTTGTCAGCCGTACTTACAGTCCAGCCGTCAAGCTCGTTTACCGTAACCTCATCGCAGCCGAGATTAAGCATCGGCTCAATTGCAATTGCCATACCGGTTTTCAAATGAGTTTTGTCGCCTACGCTGTAGTTGAACAAAAAAGGATCTTCATGCATGCTGTGTCCGACACCGTGACCGCCGTATTGTCGTACAATTCCGAATTTTTCACGGTTTGCAACACGTTCAATCGCAGCTGAAACATCATCAAGCACATTGCCTTCTCTCATCTGTTCAATTCCTGCAAAAAGAGATTCCTCTGTTGTTGCAAGCAGTCTTTGAACATCAGCGGAAATTTTTCCGACCGGATATGTCCAGGCGCCGTCCCCGACAAGCCCGCCATAGGTTGCGCCGACATCAATGCTTATGATATCGCCTTCTTTTAAAATCCTTTTTTCTGACGGAATTCCGTGTACGACTTCTTCGTTAATTGAGGCGCAGATTGATGCCGGAAATCCGTTATATCCCAAAAATGTCGGAATCGCACGGTTTTCTTTGATTATTTTTTCGGCAATCGCGTCCAATTCTTTTGTGGAAATCCCCGGTTCTATTACTTCACGCATTTTTTGATGCACCAGCGCAACAATGTGACCGGCATGGCGCATCCTTTTTGTTTCTTCTTTTGATTTTCTGTTAATCATTGATAACTTTTAATAACCTTTCCCAAACTTCTTCAATTGTTCCGTTTGCATCAATTGATTTCAAAACACCTTTTTTTGTATAGTATTCAACCAGAGGTGCTGTTTCTTTGTTGTAGGTGTCAAATCTTGATTGAGCAACCTCTCTTGTGTCATCTTTTCTCTGAGTGAGTTCAGCACCGTCTTTGTCGCAATGACCTTCAACTTTCGGCGGTTTTGACAGGAGATTATAAATCTCTCCGCAAACAGGGCATGAACGACGATTTACAATCCTTTCGACAAGCAGGTTTGTGTCTATGTCAAAATATATTGCAGAAAATCTGGTTTCAATACCTTTATCAATTTCTTCGTTCATTTTTGTAAGCTGTTCGGCCTGCTCGGTGCTTCTCGGAAAACCATCCAGAATATAGCCGTTTTTGCAGTCATCCTGTGATAATCTGTTTTTAATAATTCGTGTAACAAGTTCCACCGGAACAAGCTGACCTTTATCAATATATGATTTTGCCTCTTTGCCGGCTTCGGTTTCGTTTTTAATCTCAGCTCTCAAAAGTGAGCCTGTGTCAACATGCGGTAGTTTTAAATATTCTGACAAAGTGTTTGTCTGTGTTCCTTTTCCGCACGCCGGCGGCCCCAAAAAAATAAATTCTCTTTTCATAATCTCTCCTTTTATAAAATAAAGGGCATTAAAGCCCTTTATTATGTATCGATATTTGTTGCATAAACCGCATTTGCTTCAATAAAGTCGCGGCGCGGTTCAACTTTGTCGCCCATAAGTACGTCAAACAACTGGTCGCAAAGCATTGCATCTTCTATATTTACCTTTAAGAGTGTTCTTGTCGCAGGATCCATTGTAGTTTCCCACAGCTGCTGCGGCATCATTTCTCCTAACCCTTTGAAACGCTGGATTGTCAAGCCTCTTTGACCTCTGTCATCAATCAGTTTTTGCAGTTTTTCAAATGATGTGATTTCGTATTGTTCCGTATCGGTTTCTAAAATAAGGCTTTGTTCTTCCTCGATTAAATAATCGCGGATTAACGGATATGCGGCTTTCAATCGTTTGTATTCGGAACTTTTTACGATACTCTGGGTTATCATAACGTGTTCTTCTTCGTTTAAGTTCAATTGAATTGCATATTTTGCATTTTCAGGATTGTATTTTAAAGAGCAAACGTAATTTTCAGCCTCTTTAATATTGTAGTTTTTCGCGTGATCCTGCAAATAGTGGTTAAGATATTCGATAACCTCGTTCATTCTTGACTGGTTTTCAAAATCTTCAGGCTCAATATTTGATCTTACAAGCCCTCTTAAAACAACCGCAGGATATAAGTTCAAAATCGGGTTGTTGTATGAATTATAAAAAGCTGACATGTTTTTAATCAATTCCAACAATTCTTCGCCCGATTTCACTTTGGATTTTGTTTTGTCGGAAAGCGAAAGGTTTTTAATTCCGCGTTCTTTAAGCATCTTGTCAAGAGCGTGTTCATTAAACAGATATTCGGAAACTTTGCCCTGAGTAACCTTAAACAGCGGCGGCTGTGCAATATATACAAAACCGTTTTCAATCAAAGGTCTTGCATAGCGGAAGAAGAAAGTCAGCATCAAGGTTCTGATGTGAGCGCCGTCAACATCCGCATCCGTCATGATAATTATTTTGTGGTAACGGAGTTTTTCAAGGTTAACTTCTTCGCCGTTTTTGCTTATGTTAATGCCGAAAGCCTGTACCATTGATTGAATTTCGTTGTTGCCGTAAATTCTGTCAAGACGTGCTTTTTCAACATTTAAAATTTTACCTCTCAAAGGCAAAATTGCCTGAAACATTCTGTTTCTGCCCTGTTTTGCGGAACCGCCCGCTGAATCTCCCTCAACAATAAAAATTTCGCATTTTTCGGGTTCTCTGTTAGAACAGTCTGCAAGCTTGCCGGGCAGGGTTGAATTTTCAAGAACCGTTTTGCGTCTTGTTAATTCTCTTGCTTTTCTTGCAGCTTCACGGGCGCGTTGTGCCTGAAGTGTTTTTTCCAGAATTGTTTTTGCAATTTTCGGGTTAAACTCAAGCCATTCCTGAAGTTTATCTCTTACTGCGTCCTGAACTGCACCCATAGCTTCTTGAGAGCCTAATTTTTCTTTTGTTTGACCTTCAAATTCCGGATTCGGAAGTTTTACGCTGACAATAGCGGTCAAACCTTCGCGGACGTCTTCTCCGGAGAGGTTCTGGTCAGAATCTTTCAGGATATTGTTTTTTCTCGCGTAATCATTCAAAACACGAGTAATTGAGTTTCTGAAACCTGTCAGGTGCGTACCGCCTGAATTTGTATTGATGTTGTTCGCAAACGACAGGACGCTTTCCGTATAAGCATCCGTATATTGCATTGCAACTTCTACCTGCATATTATCCACAACTTTATCTATGTAAATCGGTTTTTCGTGGAGTACGTTTTTGTTTTTGTTTAAAAATTCAACGTAGCTTCCGATACCGCCTGCGTAGTGGAAAATTTCTTCTTTATTTGTATGTCCGTCAATAAAGATTATTTTTAAGCCTTTATTCAAAAACGCCATTTCGCGGAGTCTGTTGGCGATAACATCGCGGTCGATTTCCGTTGTTTCCGTGAAGATTTCAGGATCAGGCCAGAAAGTTGTTTTTGTACCTGTTTTGTCCGTGGGTTCACATTTTTCAACCGGTGCAACAGGTTCACCTCTCATGTATTCCTGACGCCAGACGTATCCTTGTCTTGAAACTTCAACGATGTATTTTTCGGAAAGTGCGTTTACAACTGACGCACCAACCCCGTGAAGCCCGCCTGATACTTTATATCCGCCGTCACCGAATTTTCCGCCCGCGTGAAGTACTGTGTGTACAATTTCCAGTGCGGATTTGCCGGTTTCGGGTTTTATATCGACCGGAATCCCGCGGCCGTTGTCTTCGACTGTTACGCTGTTATCAATATTCACGGTAACTTTTATTTCAGTACAAAATCCCGCTAAAGATTCGTCAATTGAGTTGTCTACAATTTCATATATACAATGGTGCAAGCCGCGTTGTGAAGTTGAACCGATATACATACCGGGTCGCATACGAACAGCTTCCAATCCTTCCAGAACTCTGATGTTGCTTGCATCATAATGGTCTGATGTCTTTGTTTCAATCTCTTCTATTTGTTCGTTAATCTGAGTTTGTTCAACTTGTTTTAACGCTTCTATCCCCTTATCAATATCTTGTGTGCTTTCAGCCATGCTTTCCCCCATATAGTCTATATCAATATCATAACACAAACATGCGCTTTTTGCCAAAATCTTTACCTTATGTAAAGAGTTGCGAAGCGTGAGTGAAGCTGTTAGGTGTTTCAGGATCTCAATAAAAAATTACAGAAATTCTCGGCTGATGCTCGTAATGACAAAAATACTTTCTCTCATCCTTTAGAAAGAGGGTTTATGACGTTATTTTCCGGCAAGTTTTTGACCTATCATTTCGTTAAGAATAGATTTGGCGGTCGTAAGCTGAACGTCGTTTTGTTTTTTTACATCCTCCATCGTGAAATTGACTTCAATGTCGGGTGTTATACCCTTTTTATTGATATCCGTGCCGTTGGGAGTCAGGTATTTTGCAATTGTGAGGTTCAGACCGGTTTCATTCGGCAGCGGAATAATCTTTTGCACCATGCCTTTGCCGTAGGTTTGGGAGCCTAAAAGTTTTGCTTTTTTGTAATCTTTCAGCGCACCTGACAGAATTTCGCTTGCGCTTGCGCTTGCTCCGTCAACAAGAACTATCATGGGCTTATTTACGTTGAATTCCGTATCCTGTGCGTAAATATCATATCTGAAACCGTTTCTGCCGACAATACTTACGATATTTCCCTCCGGAATAAAAAGATTCGCGATGAATATTGCGTTTGGCAGCAAACCGCCTGTATTGCCGCGTAAATCCAAAATCAAACCGTCTGATTTCTTTGTTTTTTCAAGCGCTTCCAAAAATTCGTTCGGGGTGGTTGAGCCGATGAACGTCATAATTTGGATGTAGCCGATGTTTTTGTCAACTGAGCTTCTGACGGTTTTTATTTTAATTTCTTTTCGTATGACTTTTTTGGTGAATTTGTCTTTGCCTCTCAATATTGACAGCTCAACAAAGGTGTTTTCAGGGCCTCTGACCATATTTGCAACATCTGATAGCGGAAGCCCGTTTACGTCTTTGCCGTCAATTGAGGTAATTATGTCACCGTTTTGAAGATTCGCAAATTGGGCAGGCGTACCTTCCATAACGCTTATTATCTGGACTTTTCCTGAAGTTGTTGCTATATTTACGCCTATTCCGGTAATTTTTGAATTGATGGACGTGTTTTGATCCGCGTATTCGGTTTTGCTCATATAGCGTGAATACGGATCATCAAGGCTTTCCAGCATTGTCTGGATTGCGACTTTTGCATCTTCATCGGTTTTGATTTTGCCGTGATAATGTGTTTTCCAGCGGTTCCAGACCTGATGGTTCATTGTCGCGTCATAATAATTCTCCCGAATAGTTTCCCAGGTGTTATCAAAAAGTTTTTGTGAAGAAACTTTTTCATGGTTAATCATTTCTTCTGAGTTGTCGCCGAACATGGGGTTATGCACCCTCAAAAACAGTCCGTTGAGCGCAAATAACGCAACTACAATTATTAAAAATAAAAATAACTGTTTTTTCTTCATACGAATATTTAACATCAAGGGATTTTTATAATCAATATACTTTTTAAGTAACCCGATTAATTATTTTATAAATCTTCAAACCCCGGCGATGTTGACGGAAGATTTTTGTAGCCTTCGTTTTGAACTACTGTTTTTTTAATGTATTTATTTGTGTAATTGCCTTTTTCAAAGAGTTGTTTGAGGGTATTTTCTCTGTCAACGAGCGGATGAAGGTTATCGTCGCCGCTTTCCGGAAATTCTTTTAAAATTTCGCACCAGACGGAGGCTTCCATTGTCCAGGCATAAGTTTCTTCGGCAAGCGAGTTGTATTCATCCTGATGCAAAGCTTCATGCGATAAAAGTGCGGCTAAAGCTCCCGGAGGTGCGTCTTTGTGGCGCGGGTTGATGAAAATATAAAGGCGCTTGCCTTTTTTCCAGCCCAGTGCGTCAAAAGAGGCATAGTCTTTGTTTATTGAACCCAGATCTCTGAATTCGATTTTCACGGGGCGTTCGGTCAAATTGTTCCCCAGAATTGCTTTTCTGGAAAAGTCGCCTGTTGTGTTTTTGAGCATATCAAGCGCAACGTAAAAAATTTCGTCTTTGCCGACTGATTTGTACTGGGGTTTGATTTGTTCAATATATTCGCGTGTGTATTTTTTGGGAAAATTTACCGGCACAACGTCGTCTTCTTCTTTTGAAAATACGGGCGTCATGCCTATTCCTATTATTAATATTGCAGTAAGTAATTTTTTCATATATCCGCTAATCTCTCCGATTCGTTATATTTATATTATACTTATATATTTTTTCAAGGCAAATATTTATTAAAAGTGAAGAAAATCTATACCTCTGTATTTTGTACGTGAAACTTCAGACATTGTAAATTAATATTTTATAAAGATATGATTTTGCGGTGTTTATGTTGTATAATTATTTCAAAGAGGAAATTATTATGCAGGAAACACTTGAAAAAAAACAGATAAAAAATATAGATTTTAATTGCGATCTGGCGCAGAGCTTCGGCGTTTATAAAAATTGTTCCGAATATCAATTGCTGGATTACGTAAGCTCCGTGAATATCTCTTGCGGATTTCATGCGGGTGATCCGATGAGTATAAAAGAAGCCTTGTTGCGTGCTAAAGAAAAAAATGTTGTAGTGGGTGCTCATATAGGTTTTGACGATATTCAGGGGTTTGGTTACAGACCGATGCAACTTTCCGATGATGAAGTTGAGGCGCTTGTCGTTTATCAGGTAGGAGCTTTAATGTCATTTGCAAAATCTTACGGTCTGGAAATTGAACATGTAAGACCTCATGGAGCAATGTACAAAATGGCTGCGGAAGATTTCGGGTTTGCTTGTGCCGTTGCAAAAGCAATTAAAAAATGTTCCGAATGGCTTATATATTACGGTGCATCGGGTGATGTTACCGCAAAAGTCGGAGAGTACGTTAACATTCCGGTTGCACATGAAATTTCGCTGGAAAAATCTTATAATGTTGACGGCACAGTTGATTTTTCCGCAAACGATATTGAAAACACAAATGTTTCTATAGGCAGATTAAAAGAATTATTGAATAATTCTCAGGTAATGAACAATGAATGTGGCAGAACAATTGTTCAGGCTGATACAATACATTTTACAAACAGAATACCAAACGCACTTGAATTAATAACACAGGCAAGAGAAATTGTAACACCGGTTCCGGTTAATTACAAAAATGCTTGTGCATCAGGCTGGGTTGAGTAAAGAAGGTTAATTATAATGAACAGATTCAGAGCAAATGTAAGAATACCGAAAGATGCAGGGTGGTTAATTCCGGGCTTGCAGGTCAAAAGATGGTTTGCGCTTATATTATTCGGTACGATTTTAATGACTCTCGGTATATTGATTTTAATTGATATAAAACCGATATTTTATACAATGGAATTTATAAGAAGGATTGCTAATACAGTTTCAACGGAATGGCTTGCGTTTGCGATTTGTATGTTCGGTGCGGCTATATTTTTCAAAGGCTGGCAGAAAACTAATCTTTCAATAATGGATTTGGACGATACAAAAGGCGACAATTCTTTATTGGAACATTTATACAGAAGAAGAAAGCTCAACAGAGGTCCGAAAATTGTTGCGGTAGGCGGCGGAACAGGTTTATCAATGCTTTTGAAAGGGATTAAACATATAACAAATAATATTACTGCTGTTGTAACTGTCGGCGATGACGGCGGAAGTTCCGGCAGACTTCGTGAAGAAATGGGAATTCTGCCCCCCGGTGATATAAGAAACTGTATTGCAGCGTTAGCGGATGATGAAGATTTGGTTACAAAGCTTTTCCAATACAGATTTAAAACAGGCGAAGGGCTGGAAGGTCACAGTTTCGGCAATTTGTTCCTGACTGCATTATGTTCTATCACGGGCGATATGGTTCGCGCGGTTAAGGAATCGTCAAATGTTTTATCAATCAGAGGTCGTGTTTTGCCCGCTACGCTTGATGATATGAAGCTTGTTGCGGAAATGGAAGACGGCAGAATTATAAAGGGTGAATCCAATATCCCCGAAGCTCACGGACGTATTAAAAGACTTTTTACGGATCCGAAACACTGTAAAGCTTTAGTGGATGTTATTGCGGCAATTAAAGATGCTGATTTAATAATTTTAGGCCCCGGAAGTTTATATACAAGCGTTATTCCGAATTTGTTAGTAGAGGAAATTGCTCAAGAAATTGCTCAATCAAAGGCTAAAAAGATTTATGTTTGTAATATTATGACTCAGCCAGGTGAAACTGACGGCTATTCGGTATCTGATCATGTTAAAGCATTGATGCAGCATGCCAACAGCAGAAGAATTGTTGATGCGGTTCTTGTGAATGATTATCTTCCTTCTAATATGGCTGAAAAATATGAGCAGGCAGGTTCATACCCCGTTAAACTTGACAGAAGCAATCTTAAACGACTCGGTGTTACTTTATGTCATAAAAAATTGATAGAGGACAGCAGAGAAGGACTTGTAAGACACAGCTCGCACCGTGTTGCAAGAGCAATTCTTTACTGGTATAAAAAAGTTCTCAGGGACGGCTGCGGATGTTTTTCAATTGAGGACGAAGAAAAACAGGAATGTAATGTATAATGATTAAAAAAGTTTCCGTAAATACAATTCAAAAAATTAAAAATAACGGTGAAAAATTTTCTGTTTTAACGGCTTATGACTATTCAACCGCAAAATATCTCGACGAAGCGGGAATTGACATAATATTAATCGGCGACAGCCTTGCAATGGTTGCACTCGGGTATGATACAACCCATAAAGTCGGTGTTGATGAGATGTCGATTTTTACAAAAGCTGTTGCGCGCGGGGTTAGCCGTGCAATGGTTGTAACGGATATGCCTTTTATGAGCTATAACATTGATATTGAATCTGCCCTGACAAATGTTTGTAATATGGTTAAATACGGTGCAAATGCCGTAAAAATTGAGGGCTGCAGCGATTATATATTAAATGTTATAAAAAGATGTGTAGAATCCGGTGTTCCTGTAATGGGGCATTTAGGTTTTACTCCGCAGTTTTTGAATACAATCGGCGGGTATAATATTCAGGGTAAATCTTTTGATGCTACATTGAAAATTCTTGAACAGGCAAAAAAACTTGAGCAGGCGGGCGTATTTTCAATAGTTTTGGAAATGGTTCCGGAAGAAAGCGCACAGTATATTACCGAGAATTTAACGGTTCCGACGATATCCTGCGGTGCCGGAAGATATTGCACCGGTCAGGTTATGGTGTCAGATGATATGTTTGGAAAATTTTCGGAATTCAAACCCAAATTCGCACGCAAATACGGTGATATGAAAAGTTTGATTTCAGATTGCGCTAAACAATTTGATTATGACGTTAAACACGGGCTTTACCCCTCGGCTGAGGAGGTTTTTAATCTTGCGGAAGATGAGTTGAAACAGTTAGATTTACACAGAGGAGCAAAATGTTAATTCATACAATAAAAGATGTGAGAGAGCAGATTAAAAAATGGAAAAAAGAAGGTTTGACTATAGGTTTGGTGCCGACAATGGGCGCGCTTCATGCAGGTCACAAAAGTTTAATTGAAAAATCCGTTGAAAAATGCGACAGAACGGTTGTGTCGGTTTTTGTGAATCCTATACAGTTTTGCCCGGGCGAGGATTTGGAAAAGTACCCCAGAACACTGGATGCTGATAACAAGCTTTGTGACGAAATCGGTGCGGATATTGTTTTTGCCCCGAGTCCGAAAGAAATGTACGGAGAGGGACATATTTTGTCAAATGATTTTTTAACCTATGTAATTCCGCCGTATTTTTACGTCAATAAATTATGCGGCAAGTCCCGTGTCGGGCATTTTGACGGGGTTTGCACGGTTGTGAATAAATTATTCAATATAGTTCAGCCGGACTTTGCATTTTTCGGACAAAAAGATGCCCAGCAGCTTGTTATTATTAAAAAAATGGTTAAAGATTTGAATATCCCCGTTGAAATTGTTCCGTGTCCGATTGTGAGAGAAGAATCAGGTCTTGCTCTGAGTTCAAGAAATAAATATTTGTCAGATGAGGCAAAAATTGATGCGCTTGCATTGAGTAAAATTTTGTTTAATATAAAAGCCTGTTATGACAAAGGTATAAAAGATATTGAGGCTTTGAAAGAAACAGCATATTCATATTTGAATGAGCATCATAATTTGGAATATTTGGAATTTTTGGATGCCGATACATTAGATGAAAAATCCACAGCCGATAGCAGCACAAGAGTTTTTATTGCGGTTAAAATCGGTAATGTAAGATTAATTGATAATATCATGCTTTAATTCGTCAGAAATTTTTTTTCCGGTTAAGAGAGGCAAGTTCCTGATACATCAGCTTGTATTCCGTTGAATGGTCTATGCTTTCGGCTTCCGCAATGTATTCAAGCGCGGTTTTAATATTATTCTGTGCTTTATATATTTTGCTCATCTCTGCATAATACTTAGGATTTGTAACGTCATAAGTTATGGCGCGCTTCATACATTCCACGGCTTCTTCATAATCTTCTTCATTAATTCTTACAAGTGCCAGATAATAATATCCCTCGGCACAGTTCATATCAAGCCCAAGAGCCTCTTGTGCATAGCTTTTGCAGGTTTCAAAATCACTGCTTAAATATGCTGTTTTGGCGCCAAGTGCATAACCGTATACGTAATTCGGATTCAGATTTATTGTTTTTTGGACAAGTTCAAGCGATTTGTCGTATTTTTTTTCTTTTATGTATATATCGGCTAAATCCGTTATATAGTTTAAGTTATCAGGATTACGCTCAATTACTTTTAAAATTGTTCTTTCGGCTTTTTCAAACATGTCAAGCAAGCTGTATGTTTTTCCGAGCGAAAGCAATGTGAAATCATCATCACAGCCCTCTTTGACATTTTCTTCCAGAATGTTTTTTGCCTGCATAAATTCGTTATTGTTGTCAAGCAACAATGCCTTTAAAACCCGTGTAGAGTAATGCTTTGGACATGCGGAAAGTATTGCGTCGGCTTCTTTTTTGCATTTGTCAAAATCTTTTGTTTCATAGTACAAATAGCAGAGTGAATACCGGTAATCCATATTGTCGGGCGCAAGATAAATTGCTTTTGAATAGGCATTTCGGGCTTCTTCCATCCACCCGTTAAAGAAGTATGCGTTTCCGAGATTGTAAAAATATACGGGATTGTTTTTGTTTATTGATGAAGCTTTTGAAAAACATTTTATCGCTTCCGTAAAATTCATATCTTCAAGTGCAAATAAGCCCTGATAATTCAAAACTTCTGCGTTATCCGTATTTTTGCCGAAACTTTCAAAGATTTTTCGCGATTTTTCAAGGTTATTTTCGTCAACATAAATTTTTCCGAGCAGCATTTTGACGTTTTCGTCATCCGTATTCAGGTGTTTTGTCAAAAGTTCTTTTGCTGTCTGAATTTCACCGTTGTCGTATAAAGCGTTTGCTATCTCATAAATTACGTCGGTACAATCCGTTGTAAGATAAGTTTTTATTTTATCGGTTAATTTAAGTTTTCCTGCCAGTCTTATTATTTCTTTTAAATCTTCTGTATTTTTATTTAATTCAAATAATTTTTCGGCAAAGGAAAGTGATTTTTCAAAATCATTCAAATCTTCCGTAATTTTCTTGTAAAGTCTTAGACTTTCAGTGTGTCCGGGATTTTTGGCAATAACTTGATCAAGATAGCCCGCAGCTCTTGTGTGGTTTTTCATTAATGCATATAATTCGCCCAGCTGATAGAGAACTTCAATATTATCATTGTCAAGCGCAAGCGCTTTATAAAGCATTTCGACGGCGGGTTTGTACAATTCCTGTGACCGCAGCGAAAATGCTTCTTTTATATATTCAAGAACTTCTTTTTCTTCACTGAGCATGTTTTTCCTCTGTTTTTTTATTGCGTTTTTTGTTATTGTCTTTTGAATCGGGATTCGTGTTGTTAATTATAATCAAAACTTCATCTTCGCCTGCCATTTTTAGAGTATTTCTGGCGATTCCTTCAAGGTTCTGGGTGGTTGAATAAAGTTTGATTTCTTCTTTCAGGTTTTTGTTGTGTTCTTCTGCGTCATTTAAAGTCTTTTTTAATGTTATTATTTTTGCTTTATATGCAACGAGTTTTGTTATATTTAAAATAGCGCTGAAGCCTATTTGAATAAGGCAAAATAGCAGTACTATGGTCAGAAAAGAATAGTAAAATCCGGTTTTTCGTAATTCTTTCCGCGCTTTTTTCAAAGTCTGTTGAGAAACCGGCTTTGATTTTTTATTTTTGCCTTTTGTACGATTATTATTTGCCATTTACTTAATTATACCTGAAAATTTTTGCGTTTACAAAAATGTTACAATTTGAATTTAGTGTTAAATTTTATCTGTCTGCGTATCATGGTATTTGTTGCGTCATATGTCTGGCTTGCTCCGAATTCAAGGTTCAGGCGGTCACCCTGCTTTTTTGCAAGCGGTTTTACGGATAGAACAATTTCGTTTTTTTTGCGCTCACGTGTAATATCTGCGGTCAAAGTGTTTTTTATAGACATAAATTTATTTAATCTCCATTCCGGAGATATATACAGATTGTCATAGTAATTATTATAAGTGCTGCCGATAGTCCGTTCATAAGCAGTATTTACGGCGAATCTGCCTTTGTCATATCGCGAGAAAAATGTCGCTACGTGTTCAAGCTGTCCGTAATCTACGTCTCTTGTCATATTTGTACCAAAAGACATTGAACCTTGAGTTACTATGCTGCTGCCTTCTTTTGGGATAATCTGGTATTCTTCCGCACCGTATTTTGAATAGACATTTGGTCTGCGGGCAAATATATTTTCATTTAGATTTGTAAGCACCGGAGTCGTAATTTTTTGCGGGACTTTTAAATTCAGCACAAATTGATTGTTATCATCCGTAAGATAAATCGCTTCGGTATCTTCAATATATTGAGCATATCCTTTTAAAGTAATGTTTTCGGGTTCAATATAATCTTCGGCTTCTGATGTATCGGTCAAAAATATGCGTTGAAATTTTACCTCCGGAATGTCGTCTTTTGAAGCATAACTTGGAAGTGTCAGTAAAAGTATTAAAGCTGCCGGCAGTAAAAAATTCCTCATAATTTATATTTTACACTTTGTTTTTGGTCTTGTAAAGTTATTGCAAAATGAAAAAAAATTTGCTACTATTATTAAAAAAGGAGAAAGCTTATGAATTTAAGAAGAATTTTCAAGAACGGGGGGGGGCGACTCCTCCAGGTAGCCAGGAAAAGGGTTTTGGCGGTATTGGTTGTGTAAAGATACTAAGATACTATGGCTGTAAGGCACTAAGAATTAACAGTCGGGTTAGTAAATCCGACCTAAAAGATACAAAACGAATTGACACAACCCCCGAAACAAATTATAATTCTAATATGATGAATTATAAATTAGAAAACAAAATTATGAGTGAAGCTCACAGAAAATACGCAACTCACCTCACTCACACTACTCACGTTGAAAAAGCCGCCTTCACTCTGGCAGAGGTTTTAATAACTCTCGGCATAATCGGCATAGTTGCTGCAATGACAATACCGACTTTGATTAGTAATTATCAAAAAAAATCATTAAAAACGCAATTTACGCAGACTTATTCTCTGATATCACAGGCAGTAGGTTTAATGAAAGCAAATTCGTCTGTTTCAAGTATTTATAGTTATTATACGGCTTATGATCCTGAAAACAGTTTTTACAGGGCAAATGAATTCAGGAGTGATTTTCCGAAATATATCAAGCTGTTGAAAAATTATGTGTCTCCATCAAAAATGCCTACATATTATACATATGACGGTTCAAGGGAGTATTCATCAGACGGGAATTATGCAATCTATAAACCGGATTTAGTTCTGGCAAACGGCGCCTATTTAAGGATTTCTATATCCGGCTCTTTAGACGGGATATTAATGGCTTTTGCAGTAGATATAAACGGGGCAAAAGGTCCGAATAAAGCAGGGCATGATTATTTTATTTTTCAAATAATGAATTCAAAAGATGTGTTAGAGGGAAGAAAGATGACGCATCTTTATACGGAAGATGAGTGGAAAGATAGCCCGACTGCCGGCTTAATGGGTCTGCCGTGTTCTGTAAAATCAACACAGTCGGCAAACGGGGTAGGCTGTGCGTGGTATGCGTTAAAAGATGTTTGTCCGGACGATGAGACAAAAGGTTACTGGGAGTGCTTGCCGAGATAATCATAGATGTGTGCAATTGAATTTGAAAAATTATTTGTGCTACAATCATTAAAGAGGTTTAGTAATGAAAATAGCGCTTATAAATCACGGTTGTGCAAAAAATCTGGTAGACAGCGAGCTTATGCTCGGACTTTTAACGGCAAAAGGGTATGAGGTTACGCTGGATGAAAATGAGGCGCAGATAGTTATTATAAATACGTGTTCATTTATTCATGATGCGGAAAAAGAGTCCGTGCAATCGATTTTGCAGATGGTTGAAAAAGGTAAAAAGGTTATTGTGACGGGATGCCTGCCTCAAAAATACAACGAGGAATTGAAAGATGCGATACCGGAAATTTGCGCTATGGTCGGAACTTCAAATATCAGAGAAATTGTCGGAATCGTTGATAAGGTTGCGGATGAGGCTAATGAGGAATATATTTCATGTGTTTCCGAAAAGCCCGAGTACGTATATCCGGAAAACGTTGAACGCCAGCAAATTACCATGGGTGCAAGTTCTTACGTAAAAATTGCCGACGGATGCAATTATCACTGCGGTTATTGTATTATACCTAATCTCAGAGGAATTTATCATTCCCGTCCGATTGAGAATATTGTGGAAGAAGTTAAATCACTTGTCGCAAAAGGTGTTGCGGAAATTGTTTTAATTGCGCAGGATACAACAAGCTACGGGCTTGATTTGTATAAAAAACAAATGCTGCCCGAGTTGTTGAAAGAGCTTAATAAAATCGAAAATCTTTCGTGGATAAGGATTATGTACGCGTATCCCTCCCAGATGACTGATGAATTGATTGATACAATTGCAAAATGCGATAAAGTGGTTAAATATATTGATCTTCCGCTCCAGCATTCGGATAAAATAATTCTTGAAAATATGCGCAGACCTGCTTTTGATTACGAAGAATTGATTAATAAAATAAGAGAAAGAATTCCGGGAGTTGCAATAAGGACGGCATTTATTGTAGGGTATCCCGGAGAAACCGACGAGCAGTTTGAACATTTGTATGAATTCGTTAAGAAAATGCGGTTTGATAAAATGGGGGTTTTTGAATATTCACGTGAAAAAAATACAGCGTCTTATGAAATGAGCGATCAGGTGCCTGCAAAAATTAAGCATGAACGTTATAAAAAATTGATGGCGCTTCAGCAGGAAATTTCCTATGAAATTAACCAATCTTACATAGGGAAAACAATCCCCTGTATTGTGGAAAGCTTTACGGATGAAGGGGTTGTTATTCTGCGTTCCGAACATGACGCACCGGAAATTGACGGACTTGTTTATGTTAAATCCGACAGACCCGTTGTTCCGGGTGATATTGAAAATGTCAAAATTGAAAAAGCTGATGAGTATGACCTTTTTGGAAAATTTGTTGTATAATATATTTTGGAGTTTAGGAATTTTAGGAATTATTTATGGAATATGTAGAAAATAAGGAAGTTGAAGAAGAGCAGACCCGCGGGATTTTTCAGGATATGGCGAAATATGCCCCGTCAAAAATTGTGGGCATGATAGGTAATGCCTTGATTGTACCGGTTTATACAAGCCTTTTGCCGCCGGAACAGTACGGGCTTTATTCAATATCCATTGCGCTTTTGTCGTTCTTGTGTATTTTGTTTTCCGACTGGGTGGGACTTTCGGGCTTAAGATTTTTTAGACACCACCAGCTTATGCAGGACATGCCGAAATATCTTACGACGCTGGTTTTCATGTTGACTTTTAACATTGCGTTGATGTTTCTGGTGTCTTATATATTCAGGGAAAATTTTTATTCGTTTTTCCATATTCCGGTTAAATATTTCTTTGCCATTTTGCTGTTAATAATACCTGTTGCTATAAGAGCCTTGTTATTCCAGCTTATAAGAGCACAGTTGAAATCTATGTCGTTTACGTTTTCAACTATTTTAAATCAGTTTTTGACAATCGGGCTTTCGGTATTTTTTGTGAAATTTTTCCACCTCGGTGCTATGGGCATGCTTTTAGGCATGGGCGTTTCTATATCTTTAATTGATTTGCTATTAATTTATCAAAGTAATATTGTAAAATGGTTTAAGCTTCAAAAAATAGAATGGACATTTTTAATCCCGATTTTCAAATACGGAGTTCCGATTGCGGCTACTGCTTTGAGCGCATGGATAATTAATCAGAGCAATAAGTTCATTATGAACAGTATAAAAGGATTTTCGGAAGCCGGTATTGTAGGCGTGGGATACGGACTTACATTGCCTTTATTGCTTACTATATTTGCTATTATTACCGTTGCGGCAATTCCGAGAATTATAAACATGTATGAGGAAAAAATTGACGTAAGACCGATTATATCACGTTTTTGCGGGTATTATCTTTTGATTTCTCTGCCTGTAATTACGTTGATTTCATTGTATTCGGCAGAATATGTCCAAATATTCGCGAATGAACAGTTTCAAGCAGCGTTTAAACTTATTCCGTATTTCGCTTTCGGAACTTTCTTTTTGGCATTGACCGATTACACGACTTTGCAATATCATCTGGCAAATAAGACATATATTGAATTTATACTCAAGTTAATTTCAGGAATTGTCGGCGTGGGGTTGAATATCTGGTTAATCCCCGGGCATGGTCTTGTAGGGGTAGGCATTGCAACTCTGGCTGCTAATTTATTGTATTTTCTTTTGTCAATTACAATTGTTTTGCCGAATTTGAGGCTGAAATTGCCTGCTGTCACCATTATCAAAATGATTTTAGCTGCAATTCCCGCCGGTGCAATTTATTATGCATTTAATGCGTTGAATGTTAATAATGCAATAATCGAAATGTGTGTATTGCTTTTTCTGTTTTATTGTTTTTACTGGTTTGCGGCAAAATTATTTTCAAAAATGTATAAATTAAGTTAAAATCTCTTAATATTTTGTAATAAATACGCAATATTTTTTCATTTTTGCCGTTAATGTATATATGAAGTATATTAATGTGACATGATGTGCGAATTCAACTTAAAGAAACGTAATAAATACGTTACTTTAGGTCATACTCTTGGTAAAATGAAGTGTATGAATAGCCAAAAAAATTGAAAGGACAAGCTGATATGAAACTTGACACGATGAAAAGACAAAGAAGAGTAATTGCGTCTTTGCTGACAACGTTTTTCTTGATGCAGCAATCAATGGTAATACCTGCGATGGCAACTGAAATCGGCGGGACTAATCTGCCCGGCGGCTGGCTGCAGCCCGGCGCTAACGGTCAGTATAATATTGATCCCGGAAGTATTAGCGGTGATACCGGTTTCAGACAGTATGATAAGTTTAATTTGAGCGAAGGTGATATTGCCAATTTGATTTTCAAATATGGTAACAGAAATATTGAAACGTTTGTCAACCTTGTCCAGGATAGAATTAATATTAACGGTATTGTCAACTCAATGCGTGACAATGCTTTTTATAACGGTAAAGCGGTATTTATTTCACCGAACGGCATGGTTGTCGGTGCGAGCGGCGTTTTGAATGTCGGCTCATTGTCAGTATTAACTCCAAATCAGAACGATTTTGATAAATTAAGAAATGCACCGAATATCGGCAATTTAAATGCTATTCAAAATAGTAAAGGCAATGCGGATGTCCTTATAAACGGTAAAGTATTTACACAAGAGGGCGTAAATATTAATGCCGCATCAATTGCGGTAGGTCAAAATGCCGGTATTATGAGCGGAGTTAATAATTTAACCCAGTTGACTTCAGAACAGCAGGCAAATACTTTATTTAATCAGCTTGTAAATACAAATAACATTACATCGGGTGCAAAGCTTGCAAATGAAAACGGCAGAATCGTAATTAAAGCATACGGAAACGAAAATTCGGGAGTCGAAATTGCCGGTAATGTTAAAAACTTTGGCTCCGGTGAAGTTACAATTGAAAACACAGGCGTTGACGGTGTAAAAATCGCAAGCGCCGGTAATGTTTCCGGCAACGGTCTTGTGAATATTACAAACACTGGTGCCGGCGGTACAAATGTTGAAGGTACCGTTTCAGGACGCGGAGTAAATATTAATAATGCAAATTCGGATTTAACAATAGGCGACCGTTTTAATGATGATTATATTACTTCGTACGGCGATTTGAATATTAATCTTGAAAACGGAAATCTTATAAATAACGGAACAAATAAAACCCACCTTGTAACCAACGAAGGCGGCAATTTAACAATTAATGTTCAAAATGGCGGAATTGGTGACGGTGAGGTCGGTTTGGTCTGTGAAGGCGGCGAATGTGTCGGCGTAGGACCTGATGCAAGAGATCTTACAAAATCTATTAATACAAGAATCTCAGGTAAAATTGATGCTCAAGCTACAAATGATATTAATTTAGCCAGTATCGACAGCGATATGAGAGTCGGCCAGATTAAATCCACTGACGGCAGAGTTATACTTCTGGCTGATTCAGCAGTTAAAGGCGAAACGCCGTATTCAATTATCAATGCAAACGGAAATCAGGATCAGGTCAATGTTTCCGGTAAAGGTATTTCTTTAATCGCAAGCGGCGGTCTTGGTGAAGGTGATAACAGATTGGTAATTGAACAAACTGACGCTGAAAATTACGGTGTTGATATGCTTGCTAAAACAGGCGACATTAACGTTCAAACGCTTGGTAATGATACTAAAATCTGTACGATAATTTCAAAACAGGGAAGCATTGATATCCAATTTACCGGTAATGTTGATATTACAGAAGTTACCGCAGCTAAAACAATCAGGCTTGTAACCGAAGGTAAATCTTTAACCATCGAAAATCTCGGTTCTGTTCCGAATACTCCGGTAGATTACTATGGTGAAAACAGGGATGTCGCTCCTGAAAATGTTATATTAAAGGCTTTGGATATTAATCCTGATACAAGAGTTGACGAAGACAGAGCTCAAAGTGTCGTAACAGTTATCAACGGCAGAGTTCAGGGTGACAATGATCCGAATACCGAAGAAATTACAATAGTCGCAGATGATATTTATATCGACGGTAAACATTTTATAAATGATGACGAAAATAAAGTTATTGTTGACGGTAAAGAATATGTTCAATTTACAGTTGTAGATGATGATACAACTAATCCGGTTCAGGGAACTGATGATAATGAAGTTACAATCGGTACAAGACCTGTAAGACCGGAAGATGTTCTTGAAATCGACCATGAAGAAGATGAAAGAAATTACTACTATGAAGATGAATTGCCGTTAGATACGGATTCAGACAGTGATTCAGATTCAGACAGTGATAGTGACAGCGATTCAGACAGTGACTCAGATAGCGATTCAGATAGCGATTCAGATAGCGATTCAGATAGTGATTCAGATAGTGATTCAGATAGCGATTCAGATAGTGACTCTGATACTGATACTGACACGGATACTGATAGCGATGCTGACTCCGACAGTGATGCAGATTCCGACAGTGATACGGATGCCGATAGCGATGCTGACTCAGATGCTGATAGTGATACCGATTCAGATAGTGACTCAGACAGTGACTCAGATACAGACACAGATACGGATTCAGACGCTGATTCGGATGCTGACTCAGATAGTGACACAGATACCGATACGGATACGGATTCAGACGCTGATTCAGACGCTGATTCAGACAGTGACTCAGATACAGATACCGATACTGATACGGATTCAGATGCTGATTCAGACGCTGACTCAGATAGTGACTCAGATACAGATACCGATACTGATACGGATTCAGATGCTGATTCAGACGCTGATTCAGACAGTGACTCAGATACAGATACCGATACGGATACGGATTCAGATGCTGATTCGGACGCTGACTCAGACAGTGACTCAGACACAGATACCGATACGGATACGGATTCAGACGCTGATTCGGATGCTGATTCAGACAGTGACTCAGATACAGATACCGATACGGATACGGATTCAGACGCTGATTCGGATGCCGATTCAGACAGTGACTCAGATACAGATACCGATACGGATACGGATTCAGATGCTGATTCGGACAGTGATGCGGACAGTGATTCTGATACCGATACCGATTCAGACACGGATTCGGATGCTGATTCCGACAGTGACGCAGATAGTGATTCTGATACTGACACTGATACCGATACTGATATGGATTCAGATACAGATACCGATACTGATACAGATACCGATAATGACAGCGATTCTGATATCGATACCGATACTGATGATGATCCGTCTTATGACAGAGATACCGGTAAAGAAACATACATTCAGCGTAATGTAATCGATGAAACAATTCCTTCGATTGATAAACGTCAATATATGAGATTTGATGTTGCAGGTAACCGTAATCCTGTTGAATTACAACAGAACGCTCAAATTGAGTCTCTTCTGGATATCTCAAGAGGCGGTATAGCGGTAAGACATCATAATCAATTGAAAGTCGGAGATGTGGTTCCGGTACAAATCTCATACGGCGATTTGGATATCAACGCTGATGTAAAAATCGTGACCGCTACGGATGTCAGAGCAGGTGCCGAGTTTATAAACCTCGATCAGGCAACAGCTAACAAGCTACTCTATATGAATATATTATTGAATGAAGCTAATAATATAACAATGAAGTAGTTACCTGCTAAAGAACTTCAAAAAGACCAGCCATTGGCTGGTCTTTTTTTATATGCTTTGAAAAAATTAAGCTGCGTATCTGCCCATAATTTTTCTGTTGGAATGAATCCGGTTAAGTCTGTCCCAGTCTTGGTAGGCATATCCGGATGGTTCATACAGTGCCTGCGATTGCTGGAATTGAGCAATCATAGAGCCTGCCATCTGAAGGCTGCTTGCGGCTTTTTGAGCATAAGCCATAATTTGACCGTCTTTAGCCTTTTTAGCAGCTTTGGTCGGATCCATTGCAACTCCGCTGCCTAATCCTTGAGCTGAATTTGCAACTTCGATTTTAGCAGCCTGTTTTCCGGCTTGTTTTACAGCTTTTTTGCCTTGATCAGCAACGGCAGCTTTTGCATTTGCTATATTAGTCTGGCTTGTTGTTATGCCGCTCGATGCACTATTCTGTGCGCTATTCATAATAGATTGACCTTGTGTTGTATTGTTTTTAACTGCGTTGCCGATTTGTTTATAATCCATACCGGCTGTAGTTTCTTGTACGGATTGCAACGAGTTGTTGTATGCTATATCTTTCATCTGACCTTTAGACATGCCGAATTCAGCTTTGATTTCTTTTTTCGTCATGCCTTCAGTCATGCTCTTAACTTCTGCTTTTGCGGCACCTTTTGCAACACCCTGCTGCATAGCCTGAGTTGCCTGATCTTTAATGCTTTCAAAGCCGGACATCATTTCTTTAGTGCCCTGAGCAGCTGCAGTACCTGTCATAATCGCGGACGCAGCGTTTGTAAATGCGCCTGCTATATCACCGTTAGCGGCAGAACATGCCGATTTGGTAATTGATGCGGCAGTTGAACCGTAGTTACCGACTGTCTCTACGGTTTTACCGGTTGCTTCTACGGGAACGCTGGCGGTTATTAATGCTTGACCTACAATAGCTCCGTATCCGGTTCCCATAAGGGCTTGACCCAGCACTCGCATGCCTTTACCTATCAATTGAACGCCCTGGCCTGTTAGTGATGTGTATTGTGAAATTTCGCCGACCTTATTGGCGACATTCATTACCTTGTCGGTTGTTGTTTGGTTAGCCTCTATTTTGGCTTGAGTATTTATAACTGTTTTCTGGTAATTTTTGCTTACCCGGTTCATGGTTTTAATAGTTTTATTGTTTTTGGTTTGTAATTTATTTATTTTCCCTGTGTATTTTGTAATATTAGCGCCTTTTGAATTCATTTGTGAACCGAGGCTTGCAAGCTGCTGGCTTATTTCGTCGGAGGAAGAACCTTCACCGGAAATGTCCAGTGAATAAGCACTGTATTTTTTTGCTTCCTGCTCGGCGGTTAATGTTTCCATCTCCGACATAATTGCATCCATTGAAGTGCTTTCGGCTTCAATGTTTTCTGCCATTTTTTGTATCTCTTTATTGTTTTTTTCTACTTCACGCTGTTTATTTTTCAGCGTTTTTTGCATATCTTTTTCTTCGTTTTTGGTGGTTTTAGAGAGTTTTTTAGTGTCACTGGCAAGAGAATTTATCTGTTTTGTATTTGCTTCAGTTGTTGCAGTGCCTGATTTTGCATCCATTGCGCTTGATTCGGCACTTGCAGCAGCAGCTTTCCCTTCTGCAACTGAAATATTTTGTTCTGTTTGTCCTTTATTTTCCACTGATTTATTATTATTTGAAACATTAGAAAAATGCTGTGTTCTTTGAGAGTTCACGGTACCCGGAGTCTGGTCGGGACGGGGCATGTTAAAAATTGAGCCGTTACGGGTCATGTTAATATTTTGTTGAGACGTTTGAATTCTGGCGCCGCTGTTCCGCTGTGCCATAATCTTTTGCAAATCGGCTCTATTCAGTTGTCCTAAACCGTCTATGCCCATAGCTCTCTCATGGTTATTTACTCTCTTAAATATATAAAAACGTGCGTAAACCCTTGATTTCAGCATGTTTGCATGTTGTTACAATTGTTTACATTGTTATAAATTTGCCTTAAAATTTTATTTCTGGTAAAATTAATTTATTCAAAAAGGGATTTTAAGAAGGAGAATTATCTATGAAATTAATGGAAGGCAAAAAAGGTCTTATTTTTGGAGTTTCAAACACACACGGTATAGCTTATGCAATTGCTCGCCAGCTTTTTGAAGCGGGTGCTGATATTGCATTTACTTATGCCGGCGAAGCTATGGAAAAACGTGTTAGACCTCTTGCGGAAGAAATGAACGCAAAAATTATCATGAGTTGTGATGTTACAAAAGAAGATGAAATTAAAGCGGTTGTAGCCGAATGCGAAAGAGTTTACGGCAAATTAGATTTCGTTGTTCACGCTGTTGCTTTTGCTGCAAAAGAGGATTTGCAGGGCAGATTTATTGATACATCGCATGACGGCTGGAATCTGGCAATGGGCGTAAGTGCTTATTCATTAGTTTCAATTTGTAGAAATGTTGAAAATATTATGAACGAAGGCGGTTCAATATTTGCATTGACATATCTGGGTTCTGAATATGTTGTTGCAAACTACAACGTAATGGGTGTTGCAAAAGCAGCGCTTGAATCTTCTATGAGATATCTGGCTGCTGATTTAGGTAAAAAAGGTGTAAGAGTTAACTGTATTTCTGCAGGTGCGGTTAAAACTCTTGCAGCAAAAGGTATTTCAGGATTTGATAAAATGCTTAAAGCAGCTATTGCAAAAGCTCCGCTCAACCGTAACGTTGCATTGGAAGATGTCGGCAAAGCCGGTTTGTATCTGGCATCTGATCTGTCAACCGGCACTACCGGCCACATCCTTTACGTAGATTGCGGATGCCATTCGGTTTACGCATCACTGGAAGAAATGGACATTATCGCAAAATCTTTAGCCAATGCTTAAAGATTTTACATGGATATAAAAAAGCCCGCCATCGCGGGCTTTTTTATTGGAAATTTTTACATAAAAAGAGCCTGAGGCACGACAAAACACTTGACCTTGGACAATCCTTATACGTCATCCCGCATTTATTGCGGGATCTATTTTAAATACATTTTTACATAAAAACTAGTGCCAAAGGCACGACAACATATTGTGTAGACATTGGTAAAAGCGCTTAATACGATTATTGGTAAACTAATACAAGCATTGGTATTACCGCTTTACATAAAAACTATTATCAGTACCTGTTACTTTCTTGTACCGACAAGAAAGTAACCAAAGAAGCTCTCGACCGGAACTGCACTCGCTAATCATTACTATAACTCGCCCTGAGCTCGCAAACTCGCTAAACGTCATCCCGCACTTGTTGCGGGATCCAAAAGACTTGCCGCTCAGACAACGCTCGCTTTGTAGCTGTCTCGTTATGTAATGATTGCTCGTTCCGTTAAGGTCGAATATTTGTTTAAGCCGCGCCGTGATTATAGCGGGAGCGAGCAGAGGCTGAAGGTCGGCGGAGAACTCCGCCGCCGTAATGCCGTTTATTGCGAGCGAGTAAGAAGGCGCGGTAAAAGATTGCAGGATTTTAGCCCCTCTCCCGTCACTACGTGACACCCTCTACCCCAAGGGGGAGAGGGATAAAATACTGCAACGGCACGGAGTGCGCCCGTCAGGGCTTGAGCAATCCAAAGGATTGCAAATAAACAGCGTGTTTCTCTTTCTTTTGCCAGCGTTTTCTTTCTCTTTTCTTCGCAAAAAAAGAGAAAGAAAATGCTGATATATACCTATAATAGTTTTTATGTAAAGCGGTAATACTAATTATTGTGTTATTTGACTAATAATCATATAAAGCGGCTATACAAATATTGTCACAATATGTTGTCGTGCCTTTGGCACTAGTTTTTATGTATAGTTAATTAATCTGTCGGATTTTTTATATTTTTGTGATATTCTTAAATTACGGGATATAAATAAGAAGGACTAAACATGTTAAAAGTTAAGATAGAAGATTTACCTACAGTTTATGATGCAAAAACAACCGAAGAAGAAATATACAAGTTCTGGGAAGACAATGAAATGTTTAAGGCTGACGCAAAAAGCGAAAAGCCGGCTTATTCCATTGTAATTCCTCCTCCGAACGTAACGGGTGTTCTTCACATGGGGCATGCGTTAGATGAAACTTTGCAGGACATTTTAATCCGCTATCACAGAATGAGCGGCTATGAAGCTTTATGGGTTCCGGGTACCGACCACGCGGGTATTGCAACCCAAAATGTCGTTGAGAAAAAACTCCGCGAAAAAGGTTTGACCCGTCAGGATTTGGGCAGAGAAAAATTCTTGGAAGAAACCTGGGATTGGGCAAACAAGCATAAATCCGCTATCCTTGATCAGTGCAAACGCCTCGGTGCATCTTTTGACCGTTCAAGAGAAAGATTTACTTTTGATAAAGGCTGTTCCGATGCCGTAAAAGAGGTTTTTGTAAAACTTTATGAAAAAGGCTTAATCTATAAAGGCGCATATATCGTAAACTGGTGTCCCCGCTGTCAGTCCGCTATTTCCGATGTTGAAACCGAATATGAAACCGAACAGGGGCATTTGTGGGAAATTTCTTACCCCTTGAAAGGCGAATCTGGTGCCATAATTGTTGCAACTACCCGTCCGGAAACAATGTTCGGTGATGTTGCAATCGCTGTTCACCCTGATGACCATAAATATTCCGAACTTATCGGAAAAACAGTTGTAATTCCGCTTTCAGGCAGAGAAATCCCGATTATTGCGGATGAATATGTTGACAAAAATTTCGGAACAGGTGCGGTTAAAATTACGCCTGCGCATGACCCCAATGACTTTGAAGTCGGCAAACGCCACGGATTCCAGCCGATTTGGGTTATTGACGGTGAAGGTAAAATGAAGGCTTGCGGTGAAGTTCCGCAGGAATTCCACGGACTTGACAGATATGAAGCACGTGAAAAAATGATTGGCATGCTGTCTTATAATAATTTCTTATTAAGAACCCGCGATCATGAACATAATGTCGGTAAATGCCAGCGCTGCAACACTACTATTGAGCCGCTTTTATCAGAACAGTGGTTTGTAAAAATGGAACCGCTTGCAAAAGAAGCTATTGCAGCGGTTAAAGACGGCAGGATTAAGTTTGTTCCCGAACGCTGGGAAAAGAATTATCTCGGTTGGATGGAAAATATCCGCGACTGGTGTATTTCCCGTCAATTGTGGTGGGGGCACCAAATTCCGGCGTATTACCATAACGAAACCGGCGAAATGGTAGTCGCAAAAGAAAATCCTGATCCCGAACATTATACTCAGGACAGCGACGTTCTGGATACTTGGTTTTCATCGGGTCTTTGGCCGTTTTCTACTATGGGATGGCCTGATACCGAAAGTGATGATTTTAAAAAATTCTACCCGACAAGCGTTCTTGTCACAGGTTTTGATATAATTTTCTTCTGGGTTGCCAGAATGATTACCATGGGGCTTGAATTTACGAAAAAAGCTCCGTTTTCAACAGTTTATATCCACGGGCTTATCCGTGACGAAAAAGGTCAGAAAATGTCCAAATCAAAAGGTAATACAATTGACCCCGTTGTTATTATTGACAAATACGGTTCTGACGCCTTGAGATTTACAATGACCTCTCTTTGTACATATGGCGGTCAGGATATTAAAATCAGCGACGAAAGATTTGAATACGGCAGAAATTTCGCCAACAAAATCTGGAACGCCTCAAGATTTGTGTTGATGAATTTGGAAGGCGTTGACAATAACGACATTGATTTTTCAAAATTAACCATCGCTGACAGGTGGATTTTGAATGAGTTGAATAATGCCGCAAAAGATTTCAACGAAAATATGAAAAATTACAGAATCGGCGAAAATGCACATATTTTGTATGATTTCTTCTGGAATAAATATTGCGACTGGTATGTTGAAATCGCTAAAATTCAGCTTCAGGATGAGAATTTGAAATTGAATACTCAAAGAGTTTTGAGATATGTCCTTGATATGGCATTGAGATTACTTCATCCGATTATGCCGCATATTACTGAAAAAGTTTGGCAGCTTATTCCTCAGGACAAAAAATTTAAGGCAATTATGCTTGCGGATTTCCCCGTTTACGATGAAAAATTTGCTTTTATTAAAGAAGCGGATGAAATGGAGCTTGTGTTTGAAGCGATTAAATCTCTCAGAAATGTCCGTCAAAGCTTTAATATACCGTCATCTTTGAAGTTTGATATTGAAATCAGGGCTGAAAAATCAGAAAAATTAACATTTGAAGTTATTGAATCTTATATCAAACGTCTTGCAAAAGTTGAAAAAATTTCTTATGCGGATGACACTGTGCCAATGCCGAAAAAATCCGCAACAGCGGTTGTTTCAGCTTCCAAAATAATAATTCCGCTGGAAAATCTTATTGATTTTAACGAAGAAATTAAACGTCAGCAGAAAAAACTCGACAAACTTCTCGCTGAAAAAAATTCACTCTCCGGCAGAATGAATAACGAAAAATTCGTTGCAAATGCCCCGAAAGAACTGATTGAACAGACTAAAGCCAGAATTGATGAAATTACGGGACAGGAAAATACGATAAAAGATTTGATACAATCTTTGAAAGCTTAAAATCAACGCTCCTTTTAAGTTTTATTAAGAGGAGCGTTTTTTTGTATCAAAAAAATTTTTCCTACGGTTTAATAAATCCAAAGGAGAAATATTATTTTGAAAATTTGGCGGCTTAACAAAAATATGAGATATGCTTTAAATCTCAATAAAGAAGATGCCGAAAATTTGCATATAGTTTTTGACCGGCAGATTAATCTTCCGCAGCCTGTTACGCGTTATAATCTCCGAACCAAAGACGGAATTATCAGAAAGTATACTCTTGGTGATAATTTCATAACAGTCACTTATCTGAAAAAAATAGGCAGTAAATATGTGAAATATTTTAAAAATATTATGAAAAATTTGTAAAAAAGGTTTGTAAATGTTACACAATATTAAAAAAACTTTACAGATTGACAAAAATTTGTTACAATTATTAATGTTATGTAGGTTAATGTGGGGTAAACATGGTATCAAAGAGTAAAAGTAGTGATTTAGATTTTGAAGAATTATTGAAGAAGTATGACTATAATTTTCAAAAAGGTGACCTTGTAAAAGGTATTGTATGCGGTTTTGACAGTCAGGGTGTAATGGTGGATATCGGTGCAAAAACAATCGCAATTGTCCCGACCCGTGAAGCTGTCGACAAAGACGAAAATATTGAAGAAAAATTTGAAAAAGGCAAAGAATATGAATTTTTAATTATTAAAGAAGAAGACGAAGACGGAAAATTCTTACTTTCCAAGAAAAAAGTTGATTTTGCATACTCCTGGAAGGAACTTGAAAAAGCTAAAGCTGCTGATGAAACAATTCTCGGAACTGTTGCCGGTGTGGTTAAAGGCGGCGTGCTTGTTGAAATTTCAGGAGTCAGAGGTTTTGTACCTTCATCTCAATTGCGTGCTAAAGAAACCGATTTGGAAGTCGGAAGCCAGATTGAATTGAAAATTTTAACTCTGGACAGTCAGCAAAATAACTTTATTTTATCTAATAAAAAAGTTTACGATGACAGCGCAGTAGAAGCCAGAAAAAATGTATTTTCACAAATAGAACCCGGTCAGATTGTAAAAGGCGATGTTGTAAGGATTACGGATTTCGGCGCGTTTATTGATCTGGGCGGAATTGACGGTCTTTTGCCGTTATCTCAATTATCATGGCGCTGGATTGATCACCCGACGGATATTTTGAAAGTCGGTGACAAGATTGATGTTGAAGTTATTGCGGTTGATCATGACAAGCAAAGAGTTTCGTTGAGTTTGAAAAACCTTGAACCGGATCCGTGGCTCGAAGCTGAAAAACAGATTAAAGAAGGCGACAAAGTCGAAGGTACAATTACCAGAATCAAGCATTTCGGCGCATTCGTGGAAGTTTTCCCCGGAGTCGAAGCTTTGCTGCCGCATGCGGAACTTGCAGAACTTCAAAATGAAACGAAAAATATCTTTAATGTGGGCGACAAAATTCAAACTTATATTTTGAAATTTAACCCGACAGATAAAAGAATTGCATTGACTGTTAAAGAACCTAAAGAAGAAGCTCCTTCCGAAGAATAAGTTAAAAAAGCACTTCTCAGGAAGTGCTTTTTACTACATATTTAGGATTAATTTGTTTAAATTGTCTCCTCCGAACGGAGGATTTTTATTAAATCCTTATATATATCTCTTAATATATGCCGTATAATTTTTATAGATTATATTGACTTTTTCAAAATAATCATTAAGAGCATAAATGTAGTAGTAGAATATAGGAGAACCAATTAATGGGTATGGCAGCATCACAGGCCAGATATTTAGGCTTGACGGCAAGAAAAACAAACGTTGAATATGAAGGACAGCAGGTTAACCAGGCACGTACGGCTCTTGCTAACCAGAGTGCAAATACATTTAATGAGCTTTTAGCGTTGGAAGTTCCGACAGCGCCGAGTACTCAGGATTTTACTACACTTCAGTATTCTTATGAGGATGGTGCTTATTCAGAAGCTATTACAAGCATGACGGAATTGACTGATGATCCTAATTATAACTATCTGGTAACTCATTATCATTATGCTGATGTGTTTACCGGTGTTCAAAATACAAGACCTAACCCGCAGGTTTCTCTGGGCACGGATGCCGTTCAAAATCAGATGGCGAATGTTACTTATGATGATCAAAATGATACCTACACGGTTGACAATGTTCCCGTGACGGTTTATGATCCTTTGAATGCGGATCAAAGAGAGATGTTTGAGAGAATTTGTCAGGAGTATCCCGACCTTGAAGAAGTCAATCAGGCAGATATCTTTACCTATACTGATGCCAATGATGTAATGCATTTTACAACACGTACGGATTTGGAAAATGCGGTTGCAAATCCGCCTGTTGCCGGTGAAGAATCAAACGAATATCATGTAACATATGATAATCCGACCCATGTCGGCAATTGCGAGCTTAAAGCTTATGATGCAAATGATCCTGAATTGAAAGCCGCTTATGAAGAAATTTGCAAGCAATTCCCGGATTCTGTATTTGCTAACTCTCCTCAAGATGAAATTTATACATATGAATATCAGGGCAGAACTTATTTTGCCTGTACGGATGATTTGAGGGATGCTGCTATCAGCGCAACTGATATATCAAAACCTACCGAAAATCAAAATCCTTTGACTCAATATTATGCTGAAGATATTAAAACAAAAATAGAACGTCAGGAAAAAGCATTTATTGATATTGATGAAAACGGTCGTCCGTATAGCATCAGATATGAAAATTCTACGGCTGTTTTGCCTTTGAATACGGAAACAATAACAGATGAAGACGCTTATAACGATGCTATGAACCAGTATAATTACGATATGCAGGTTTATGAGAAAAAATTGGCGGACATTAACGCTAAAACTGAAAGAATTCAAGAACAGGACAGAACTCTTGAATTAAGACTCCGTCAGCTTGATACCGAGCAGGAAGCTCTTCAAACAGAGATGGAAGCGGTTAAGAAAGTAATTGACAAGAATATTGAATCAACATTCAAAACATTTGAATAATAATTAAGAGGTTAAAGATGTCTTACAGAAACGATAGTTATTTGGTAATAGCAAACAAATTCAGTTCCGCAAACTCTGATGCAAAGGCTCAGTTGTTTGAAACATACGATAAATTACGTGACCTGACAGTGTCCGGAAGCGGTATGGGAACCGGATTCGGCGCAACAGGCGGATTGTTGTATAATTTAGCAAGCCTTTTTGCTCCGTCATCTTTTGCTACCGTTTTTGGGGCATCCGAATCAATGAGTATTCCGGGTACGTCATATTATTCAAATATGACGAGCGGTTCTTCCTACGGGTTAAATTCGCTGTATAATTATTCCGGTTTCCCGAGCGGTGCAGCACCTGTATCGTGGGGGTTGGACGGATATTCAACCGGCGGTGCGGCAGGTTTGACGGGATGGGGTTCCATGAGCGGAACAGCAACGGGTTATGCGTCAAGCCTCGGCGGCTTGGCTGATGTTGCAAGTGCTGCTGCGTACGGAATCGGCGGTGCAAGCGGGTTTGGCATAGGGCGCAGTATTGTATTGCCTCTTGCAAGCTGTATTTCAGGATGGGGCGGAATTATGCAGGCTGCAGCTCCTTATTTGGGTGAATACGGTTTGCCGGCTCTTGTTATGGGTAACCTGATGCAGGGTACTACGTCAGCTGCTCTGGCTGCTTATCAGAATATTTCCGGCAATATTACGGCTAACGCTGATACAATTCTTTCAAACAAAGTAAGAAATATCGAAACTGTTTGCAAAATGCTGGATACTCAGGGCGATGTCGTTAAAAAGATGCTTAAAGAATCTATTGAAGGCGACAGTAAAGCTATTCAAAATTTATAATTAAAGTTTTGCGATTTTTTGCCGTATAATATTTTAAGAAGGTATGCCTTCATATCTGGTACTTTTTAGATCTATAATGATTAAGACATGTTACGAAAATTTACAAAACATGGCAATTATTTGATGTAACACGTTTTTATATAGTTGTAGGTCTAAAGTGTAAAGGAGTAATATGCTTCGAGAAACTTTAGAGATGAATATAAAAAGATTGTTTGATTTCTTGATATATTCAAAAAACTTCCTGATAAGAAAAAATCCTTTAAAATCTCTCTCTAATTCAATAGTGGAAGGTTTGAAAGATTTTCTGACAATGAAAAAGAAGTTGAAAATGGCGCAGTACAGACTTAATTATCACCGCCATCAGCTCAACAAAATGGAACAATTGATTGCAGAAAATAACGAGCATAATTTCTTAAAAGGGAAAAAACTCAACGAAACCAGATAGAAGGTAAAAAAATGGGATTAATCAATTCAACAATCAGATTGACAATGCTCTGGTCACAAAAGCTGGATTTGGAATATAAAATTCAGTTGGTGACACAGGCTCAAATGAATTTATCCCAATCAGTAAGCGATTTAATGCAGGTAGGTACTGATTATACCGATCCGGATTCTCCTATGGCAAAAATGCTGCAGCAAAGGCAGGCGAAACTGCAGGTGCTTGAAAAACGTCTTGTGCAGCAGATGAACCAGTATAAAGCACGGCTTGATATGGTAACAACCGAAATTGAATCTTGTACTTCAATGAGAGACAAGAATATTCAGCTGGCATTTAAATACTAGTTTGAACAAACAAGCTGATTATATCGTTTAGTGCGGCGTACTGTCTTTGATATTTTTGTGCCTGTTTTTCTAATATGCCTATTTGTTTTTTATATTCCATAATAGATGCCTGACATTCGCGGGAGGAATTATTTAATCCTTCCTGAACCTGTTGGGCTTCCTGCAGAACGCTTTTCATTGAAATTCCGAGAGCTTCCATAGTTTGTTTAATAATCATTGCGCCGGTTTGTTTTGTGACCCCTGCGGGTAATTTTGTAATAAGCTGTTTTAAAACAGCAACGTTAGAAGGAATTTCAAAATCGTCAAGGTCAGATGCCATAAACGCCGGCTGCTGAGGAGCTACATTAATTTGCGGCTGAATAACAGGTTCTTGTTCATTTAATGCAGGGAATTCCTCATCTTTAAAGGTATCTTCATCAAATTGAAATTCATCTTGAGAAGATTCTTCTTGTTCCGTAATGTGCGGGGTTTCGTCAATTTCAGGTTCTGCGTCAAAATCATGAACCGTTGTTTCTTGCATTGGTGTAATTTCTATATCTGACTGCATTTTTAAAGCTTCAACTATTTTTTTGCCGACACCTTCAGTCATTCTGTTATTAGCCATAATTTCCTCTTTTTTATTCTTATCATCGTTAATTGTAATTAAAACAAAAAAATAATTCAACAAAATTAGTTATAAGGCTTAATAATACGAAATGTAATTGCTAAGATTTGGATTTTATGTTATTATCACTTATGAGGGCTGAGATGAAAGAGTATAAATTTGACAGGATAAAAGAATTAAAATACGGTGAAAACCCTCACCAGAGCGCATGCCTTTATTCGTGTGAAGAAATGGCTGATTATGAAGTACTTTTCGGTAAGGAATTGAGCTATGATAATATTTTGAATTTGTATGAGCTTACCGGAATTTTAAGTGAATTTTTTGATGTTAATGCAGTTGCTATTATGAAGCATACATCGTGCTGCGGTGTTGCGCTTGGCAGAACAATTGAAGAAGCATATAATAAAGCTTTTGATTGCGATCCGGTTAGTGCATTTTACGGGTCCATAGGTTTTTCAAAGCCCGTGGATTACGAAACCGCCAAGCATCTGAATTCAATGGGCGTAAAGGTTGTTATTGCACCGGATTTTCATCCCAAAGCCGCAAAATTAATGCATGAAAATTCAGGATTAAAGCTCGTTAAATTAAACACTCCTTTGAAAAATCTGCGCAATATGTGTACGGAGGAGATAAAAATTACACCGTTCGGTGTTTTGATTCAGGAAAAAAATAACAGTGAGCTTGATAAGGATTTGTTCAAGGTTGTAACCAAAACAAAACCGACAACGGAGCAGATTGAGGATGCTATTTTTGCATGGAAAGTTATAAAACATACAAGTACTGATTCTGCGCTCGTTGCAAAAGATTTTGCAACACTCGGAATTGCAAAGAATGAAACAAATTCGGCATCGGCAATTGAATCAGCCTTAAAAATTGCCTGTGACGGTTCAAAAGATGCAGTGGTTGCGACCGACGGAATTATATATTCTCAAGACGCTATTTATGCAGCGGTTCAGGGCAGAGTCGGATTGATTATACAGCCCGGCGGTTCTAATAAAGATAAAGATATAATTGATCTTGCGGATCGTTATGGTGTTGCAATGATTATGACAGGGATAAGAAATCACAAATACTAGGTGAAGTATGGAAATAAAAGCGTGGGATGATTATTTTTTGGATTTGGCAAAGACGTGTGCCAGCAGATCAAACTGTATAAGAGCGCAGGTCGGAGCGGTTATTGTGGGTGAAGATAAAAAAATTAAAGCCACCGGCTACAACGGTACCCCTTCCAAAGTAGAATCATGTTACGAACGCGGTGAATGCTACAGAATTAAGAATAACATTGAATCCGGCACGAGATATGAAACTTGCCGCTCAATCCATGCGGAACAAAATGCCATAATTCAGGCGGGACAAGACAGGTGCAAAGACGCCACAATGTATATCTGGGGGCATAATTTTATCTGTATTTTGTGCAAAAGGTTTATCGTGCAATCCGGAATTAAAAATTGCGTTTTGAAAAAGGATGAAAATTCACCTATAGTACGAGTTTCGGTAGAAGATATAAGACGGGAATTGAACGCGCAGTAAGGAGTAAAAGCATGAGTAATAATGAATCTTTAAAAATCGGGGGGGGGCTACTCTCCTAAGTAGACAGGACAAGGGTTTTGACGGTATTAGTTTAGTAAAGATACTAAGATACTATGGCAGTAAGGCACTAAGAAGTAACATTCGTCATAGTAAGGCGAACCAATATAGTTGTGTTCGCAGGGAACCTGTCATCCTGAAGTGCCTGAGGCACGACAATACACTTGGCTTTGGTCAACCTATAAACGTCATCCCGCATTTATTGCGGGATCCCAAGAAAAATTTCAAGAGATTCTTCGCTAGCGCTCAGAATGACAAGAGTATTTTCCCTCGCCCCTTGTGGGAGAGGGAAAGTTATCGACAAAAAGCCGCCTTCACTCTGGCAGAGGTTTTGATAACCCTCGCCATCATCGGCATTGTGGCAGCAATGACAATACCGACTTTGATTAGTAATTATCAAAAAAAAACATTAAAAACGCAATTTACGCAGACTTATTCTCTGATATCACAAGCAGTAGGTTTAATGAAAGCAAATTTGCCTGTTTCAAGCTTGTATGATTATTATATAGTATATGATCCAGAGCGCGGATATTACAAAGCGGAAGAATTTAAAAAAGAGTTTTTAAAATATATAAAAGTGCAAAAAACTATGGACGCGTCAAGTGTTGAGATGCCTACATATTATACATATGACGGTTCCAGAGAATACACATCCGACAGCCCGAGTTATGCTATTTCCAAACCTGATTTGATTCTTGCAAACGGGGCATATTTAAGAAATCATATAAGCGGAAGTCTTGACGGTCGTTTAATATTTTTTCAGGTTGATATAAACGGAACAAAAGGTCCGAATAGACTGGGACATGATCTTTTTACATTTATGATAAAAGATTCAAACGATGTGTTAGTAGGAAGGAAGATGCTTCATCTTTATACGGAAGACGAGTGGAAAGATAATCAGTATGCCGGTGCTGCGGGTCTGCCGTGTTCTGTAAAATCAACACAGTCGGCGAACGGGGTAGGCTGTGCGTGGTATGCGTTAAAAGATGTTTGTCCTGACGATGAGACAAAAGGTTACTGGGAGTGTCTGCCCCGATAAAAATACATTTGCCATGACTTTTTAATAAAAATCATTAAATATTTTGTATGAAATCAGCTGATTTTTCTACATAAAACGGATGATTTATCAGCGGTATGTTAAACATCTTTGCAAAATTTACGATAGAATATATTATGAAAGGCAGGCAAATGTATAACAGTTTTTATCCGAATTATGACTTGGCAGGGAGAATACAGCATACAAAATTGGATACCGGTTTGAACGGTATGCCGCCCGCCAGAATGAACAGAATTGAATCAGCCGGCTCACCTGATTTCAAGCAGGTTATGTCAGGTTTGATAGAAAATTTCAATGCAGAGCTTAATGAACCCGACAATTTGTTAAAAGATGCAATGTCTGGTAACGGCAACGTTGATATTCACGATGTTATGACAGCAATGGCAAAATCCGAAATCAGCGTAAACGTTGCAACACAATTGGTCGGAAAAGTCATCCAGGCGTATGACAAAGTTATGCAAATTCAGGTGTAAAATAATAATTAACTAGTGGGACGGAAATGGATTTTCAAAAACTTCTTCAAAACAAACCTTTATTATACGGGATTATAGGCGGTGTTGTACTATTGTTGGCTTTGTTTGTGACAATAGGAATTGTGAATTCTTCAAAGTCAGGCAACGGCGCCGCAAGGGTTGTGAGCGAGAAAGTAATTAAAGAAGAACTTGATCTTTTAACAACGGACAATTTGGGAAAAGCAATAGAAATTCAGGCACTTCTTGCAAGAGAAGGTATCAACGCAAGCCGCAAGCTTGACGGTACAAAGTCTACGATTTTTCTTAAAGAATACACTCAGAGCCAGAAAGATGCAGCGCTTCTTGCGATTGTAAAAAGCGGGCTTATGGATCAAAACGTCGGTCTGGAAATTTTTGATAAAGGCGATTTTACGTCAACTAAAGAAGATAAAAGAATACGTCTTGCAAGAGCGATAAACGGTGAACTTTCAAGATTAATCCGTAAAATTCCGCCTATTGAAAACGCATCTGTTTTTATTTCAATTCCTGAACAAACAATGTTTACGTCAATGCAAAAACCTGTAACAGCAACTGTTCAGATTACAATTCCTGCCGGTGACAAGCTCGATCAATTGAAAGTAAAAGCCATAACAAATCTTTTACTCGGCAGCGTAACCGGTTTGACCGCGGAAAATATTGCAATAACCGATACAAACGGTAATGTTTATTCAAGCATAATCGACGCTGAAGACGAAATGCTTGAAAGGCTGCAGGAAAATGATAAATATATGCAGCAAAAAGTCGCAACCCAATTGGACAGACTTATCGGCAAAGGTAATTATGTTGTGACTGTCAGTACATTTTTAAGACAGGCTCCTGTTGAAAGATTTACAATCGAATACGATCCGACTAAAAAAACGGCAGTTACCGAGCAGAATTTTACGGAAGGTCTGGGCGATCAGACCCGTGACGTCAATCAAAATATCAGTGCGGTAAGTGTCTATCTGCCTAACGGTTTGCAGCAGGGCGGTGCGGATTCTTCACAAAACAGAAGTTATTCAAGATCCGCAACGGAAACTCAGTACGGTGTTACCAAAACTCAAACCAATGAATATATAAAACCGGGTGTTGTGGAAGAAATTTCGGTAGCCGTAACGCTTGAAAAATCAGCGATTCCGGCAAATACAACACTGGAAGAATTAAAAGAATTGATAGCACACGCGGCAAGCCCGAAGGTTGATCCGGAAAATGTATCAATAGCATTTTCAGATTCAACGGATCCGTATCTTGCATCCGATAGACCCGTTAACCTGCCGAAGCCTGATGAAACAGGCAATCCGTGGTGGCTTGCAATTGCGCTCAGCGGTGCCGGTTTGTTGATATTGTTCAAGGTGGTATCAGATAAAGTTAAACAGGTTCAGGAAGCCAACAGACGTGAAGTTGAAATGTTAAGACAGAAGAATGCTGAACAGGATAAACAGTTGAGTGATATATCTTCACGCGCCGCTCAATTGACGGAAAGACAGTCAGAACTTGCTCAAAATCTTATAGAACAACAGCAAAGAGGATATATACCGCAGGCTGATGAAGGTCAATTACTGGAACAGCTTGCCAATGTTTCGGCTGAAATGTCCGACGCAGACGGAGAAGAAGCTGCTGAAAAGATTAAGAGCTGGATAGAACAAGGATAACAGATGGCAATACAAGGGTTCAATTATCAGGAATTTGCGCAGAATTTGACACAACAGGCAGTGGAACTTGTGCCGAAAGATTTTTCCGACCCTGAAAAACAGTATGTTGTAAATACCCTTTTAAATTTCTCCGCACTCGCAGGAGAAGCCTTATATAACGATACTGAATCAAATTTTACGGCAGATCAGGCAATGATGATTACTCAAATCATTGCCGAATGGGCGTTTCATAAATCCGTTGATTTAATTCGATCCAAACTTCCTCAGGAATACTGGGATCCTATTATGCAAAAAATTGCATTTACGATTTTTGAAATTGCAAAACAGACTTTTAAGCAAGGTTTGCCGCAGGATCAAATTTTGCAGTTGATAGAACATCACGTTAAAAAGACTTATCTGGACGCAATTGCAGAGCTTAAGGATAAAGGTTTAATTGACATAGGGTTAATGGAGCAGGCATCAAAGCAGTCAAATATTGATGCAATGATGCAGCAGATGAGTGAAGAACAAGCTGCCGCAGAGCAACAGCAAGCTCAGCCGCAGGCGCCGCCGCAGGAACAAACTGCCGCTGCCGCAGCGAATCCGGTTCAAAGCAGTTCAACTCCTAAGGTTATGAAACTTGCAACTGTTGCTTTGCTTTTCCAAAAGATGAAGCAGGAAAAAGTTCAGACATTTTTGGATAAATTCAATACTGATGATGCGCAAACGGTTATCAAATATATGGGAATGCAGGATTTGGATACGCGTGTCAGCGTGCCGACAACTTTAAAATGTTTGAATGAAATTCGCACATATTTGCCAAAACCTCAGGAACTAAGTCCGAGTAAAATTGTTTTAAAATTACAAAAAGTTACAGAAGGGATAGAAAGACCGCAATTGGAACAAATGTTAAAACAGGAGCGAATGAAGGTAAAACGCCTTGTTTTCAATGCTTTGGAGGGTGAGTTCTATGAAGTTGCACCAAAAGTTGCTAACATTATTGCCACCCATATAGAAGATAGTGTATAATAATATTGAATCATGATTATTAAAAAGAAAAAAATCCAACCGGAGGAGCTTAATCAGCAGGAAGTTGCTCAGGACTCTTCTGCACAAGAACAGGTCGATGAGGAGGTTATCGACTTATTTAACCTTGACAATATCGACTTTAAACAGCGTAATGAACGCCGCAGGGGCGACAGACGCCGCGGTTTCAGAAGAATTGATGACAGAAATTTGATATCCCGCGCGAGAGAAGAGGCGGATGCTATTCGTGAAGCTGCTGCTAAAGAGGGTTATCAGGCTGGTTTAAGTCAGGCAAAGGATGATATAGCGGCATTTCGGGAGTCTATGAAAGTGTTTATGGGCGCGAAACAGGAGGTTTTTGACACGATTGCGCCTGAAATTCTTTCAATAAGTGTTGATATTGCAAAAAAAATTATTAAAAAAGAATTGACACAGGCTCCGGAACTTTTGCTGGAAAGTGTGCATGAAATCTTAAAAGGCTTGTCAAAAGAAGAAACCAAGATTACACTGCATGCAAATCCGGCGCAGGTAAGTATGCTGAAAAGCGAAGTTCCGCCGATGGCGGAACAGCTGGGCTTGGAGGCAAAAATTATGGTGATACCCGATGACTCTGTTATGGAAGGCGGATGTGTGGTTACGACAACAAACGGGGTGGTCGATGCAACAATTGATACTCAGTTGGCAATAATAAGTGAGGCTTTGAAAGAAATTTAATGGCACAGGCTAATTCAGGCAGCAATCCTATAAGTGAAATTTTCTTGGCAATATTTGTATTGACCTTGCTGTTGATTTTGCTTGTAGAAATGCCGACGTGGGTTATAAATTTTTCAATAAGTTTGAATATTGCGCTCGGTATTGTGTTATTAATGATAGCTTTGTATGTTCAGAAAACGCTTGAACTTGCGGCATTTCCGTCAATTATTCTTCTGGGAACGATGTTCCGGCTTGTACTGTCAATTGCGTCAACGCGTTTGATTCTGGCAAAAGGCGAGGCGGGAGAAGTTATTCATGCGTTCGGAACGTTTGTAACCGGCGGAAACATGGTAGTCGGCGGCGTAATCTTCTTGATTATTACGGTTGTACAGTTCATGGTAATCACAAAAGGTGCGGAACGTATTGCTGAAGTTGCTGCAAGGTTCGCATTGGACGCTATGCCCGGTAAGCAGATGACAATTGACGCGGATTTCAATGCTGGCTTGATTTCACCGGAAGAGGCGACCAAAAAGCGTGAAGATTTGCAGAGAGAATCAAACCTTTTCGGGTCAATGGACGGTGCCATGAAGTTTGTAAAAGGTGATACGATTGCGGGTATTATTATTGTAATTATAAACATTGTGGGCGGCTTGTGCGTCGGATGTTTGATGAACCAGATGTCCATAGAAGATGCGGTTGCAAAATATACGGTTTTAACAATCGGTGACGGTTTGGCATCACAGGTTCCGTCACTTTTGATGTCAATTGCAGCCGGTGTATTTATGACAAGATCATCTGCCGCAAGCTCATCGCTCGGTGCTGATGTTGCCGGTGAAATCTTAAGCAAACCGTATTCACTTTTCTTTGCATCGGGATTTTTAATGTTATTGGCAGTAACAGGACCTATTACGGGCTTGCCGTGGTTCCCGTTTTTGATGTTTTCGGTCGGATTGGGAATTGCAGGTTTCTCCGTATTAATTAACGCTGATGTTCAATCACAATTGGGACAGTTGGAAAACGTCCGTCAGAATATGCAGGATCTTGTTAATCCGAACAGGATGTACGAACGGTTAGGGGTTGATGTATTGAGTTTGCAGGTAGGCTCAAACCTGCTTGTAATTGCAGATCCTGATCAGGAAGGTCAATTGCTTGCAAAGATTGCTGCTTTGCGTCAAAGAGTTACGGATGAACTCGGTTATATTATTCCTAACATAAGAATTATGGATTCATCAGCACTGGATGCAAATGAATATATGATTTCAATCCGCGGTAATACTGTTGCAACGGGTTACGTGTATCCCGGAAGATTAATGGTAATTGCGGATCAGTGGGATTCTATGCGAAAAGAGGTTCCTGACGACGCGATTATCGGTATTGATCCTACATATCAAACTCAAGCCTACTGGATTACCGCGGAAGATGCAAAATCCGCAAGATCCGTTACGGCGGTTGATTCAACCGATGTTATTGTTACGCACCTTCAAGAGTGCGTCAGAAAGCATGTTGATGATGTTATGACAAAAACTGATGTCCTCAAGCTTATGGAACTTGTCAGATCTCAAGACCCGACACTTGTTAATGACCTTGTTCCGACAATTATTTCAACAAGCGACCTGCGGAAAATTTTTGTCAACTTAATCCGTGAAAAAGTTTCAATAAAAGATATTATATTCGTATTTGAAAGACTTTGCGATTACGCAAGATTTTCAAAAGAACCGGATATTTTATCCGAGCGTTTAAGAGCGGCTCTGGGACGTCAGATTTGCCTTTCAAACGTTCAGGATGACAGAGTTTTGTATGCGTTGACACTTTCTCCGGAATGGGAAAAAGTTCTTGACGACAGCTGCCAGAGAACGGAATTAGGTACAATGTTTCTGCTGAATCCGATGCAGGTTCAGGAATTGATTGAAACTACCGCAACAACTTTGATGCGGGCGCACCAGACTTGCGGCAAACAGCCGGTAATCTTGTGTTCGCCGCGAATAAGGCTGCCTTTATATCAATTGCTTGAACGTCATATCCCGACAATTGTCGTAATTTCTTATTCCGAATTGATTACGGATATTAAGGTTGAAGCAATTGATACAATCGGCGAAGCTTATGCTATGGAATAAGAAATGATTAAGAAGTTTTTCACGGTTTTAATAACGATTTATCAAAAGATTTCGTCTTTAACGCCGCCCGTATGCAGATTTTATCCGACATGTTCAGAGTATATGAAACAGGCAATTCAAAAATACGGTGTAATAAAAGGCGGCTGGCTTGGCATTAAACGGATATGCCGCTGCCATCCCAAAAACCCGGGCGGCTATGATCCCGTGCCGTAAGTGTTGTCTAAAATTTTACCGTCGGGTTAATCCTTACTGCCTTAGTAACTTAGTATCTTCAAAGAAAGCCCTTTGAAATATTTTTTGTTCCTGTTATAATTGAGTTATGAAAGATATGTTAGACAAAATTCTTCAGATAGAGAAGAAATATAAGGAACTTGGCGAAACTTTATCGGATCCTGCCGTAATTCAGGACTATAACAGGTTTAGAGATTTATCAAAACAGCGCAAATCAATGGAAGAAACCGTAAATTTGTATTACGAATGGAAAAAGGCGGTTGATGCCATTGAAGAAGCAAAAGAAATGATACACGCGGAATCCGATCCTGAGATGAAAGCGTTTTTAAAGTCGGAAATGGAAGCTAATGAGGCAAAGCTTCCGGAATATGAAGAACGTATGAAAATACTTCTTCTTCCGCGTGACCCGATGGACGATAAAGATATTATGCTTGAAATCAGAGGCGGCGCCGGCGGAGATGAGGCAAACATTTTTGCGGGAGATCTGGCAAGAATGTATATGCGCTATGCCGATAAACAGGGCTGGCAGACTCAAGTTTTGAGCAAAACAGAATGCGAAGCCGGCGGTGTTTCCGAAATTATAATTTCAATCAAAGGCGACAGTATTTATTCCAAACTTAAATACGAATCAGGAGTTCACCGCGTACAAAGGGTTCCGGCAACGGAATCTCAAGGCAGAGTCCATACATCAACCGCAACCGTTGCGGTTATGCCGGAAGTTGATGATGTTGAAGTTGAATTAAATATGAACGACGTTGAAATTACAACGGCGCGTTCAGGCGGTGCAGGCGGTCAAAATGTTAATAAGGTTGAAACCGCGGCAAGAGTTTTCCATAAACCCACAGGCATTATGATTTTCTGTACGGAAGAACGTTCCCAATTGCAGAATAAAGAACGCGCACTCCAGATTTTGAAAGCAAAACTTTATGATATGGAAGTCCAAAAACAAATGAAGGAAATTACTGACCTTCGCCGCTCTCAAGTCGGTACCGGCGACAGAAGCGAGCGTATCAGAACGTATAATTTCCCTCAAGGCAGGCTGACAGACCACAGAATTAATCATAACCTGAATGTCTGGACGGTTATTGACGGTGATTTGGACGAGTTGATTAATCTTTTGATGGAATACGATCAGAAGCTGAAGCTTGAAAAACTTGCTCAGGTAAATTAAGGCGGTGTATATGACGGATAGAAAATGTGCCGGCTGCGGAATTATTAAAGACAGAAAAGATTTGATAAAAATTACGGCACAACATCCGCTCAAAAACATTGTTATTAACGGCGGAGCAAAAATATTTGGCAGATCCGCATATCTTTGCTATAATAATACTTGTATAGAGAATGCTTTTAAAAAAGACAGATTGAAAAAGGTTTTGAAAGCCCCTATACCCGAAGAATTGAAAGGGAATTTATTAAATGAGTTATGATACAGTCAGGATAAATGAGTTAGCAAAAGAATTAAATCTCCAGAGCAAAGAAGTGGTAGAAAAATTTGCTCAAATCGGTATTACCGGCAAAACTCATTCCAGCACCGTTACTCCTGACCAGATTAAACGACTCAAGGATTTTCTGGCATCCGGCGGAGTAAAAGAAGTTAAAAAGCCGAAAGCTTTTGTTGTTAAAAAAGCTAAAGCGCCTGAAACCGAAATACCGAAAGAAGAACCGGTTGAAAAAGTTCAAGAAAAACCCGCAAAACCGCAAATTCAAAGGGTAGAAGTGGTTAAGCCTAAAAACAGGCTTGAAATTGTAAGACGTGCTCCTCAAAAGCTCGAAAGACCCGAAAGACCTGCTCCAGAGCGTAAACCTTTGCCCGCTGATGCAGAGCGCAAATCACCTAAATTTGAAAAAGGTTCCGCTGATAAACGCAAACCGTTTAATAAAGACGCAAAACCGGATGTTTCCGAGAAAAAACCTATCCAGCGTCATATAATTCCTCAGGATATTTATGAGAATAAAGGCGGGTCAAGAAAACGTTCCGACAAAAAACGCGATAAAGATTTTAATTCCAAAAAAGAAGAACAGGAAAGAATTTCTCTGGAAAAAGCCGCTGCTCAAAAGCATAAAAAGAAAGTACATAAAGATGAAGCGGTGGAAGAAGTTAAGCAGATTGTGGTAAATCATGCAATGACAATTTCCGAGCTTTCCGAAAAAATTCAGAAAACTCCTGCAGAAATTGTTAAATTTCTTATGCTAAACGGAGTTATGGCAACCGTAAACCAGCTTATAGACGTGGATGTAATTAAAAAAGTCTGCGCCGAATACGATTTGGAAGTCCTCGACGAAGATTTGGACGCATATATAGAAGAAGAACTCGAAAAAGAAGAACAGAAAAAAGCGCTTACGGAAGTTGACAAAAAATTACTTAAAAAACGCGCCCCTGTTGTAAGTATCATGGGACACGTTGACCACGGTAAAACAACACTTCTTGACAGCATAAGAGCTTCCAAACACAAAATTGTCGCAACGGAAGTCGGCGGGATTACCCAATCAATCGGTGCTTATACGGTTTATCTCGGAAATGACAAAGAAAAGAAAATCGTATTTGTGGACACTCCGGGGCACGAAGCATTTACGGAAATGCGTGCCAGAGGTGCAAAAGCAACGGATATAGCAATTCTTGTTGTGGCTGCCGACGATGGTATAATGCCGCAGACAATCGAAGCTATTAACCACGCAAAAGCTGCGGATGTGCCGATTATCGTTGCCGTGAACAAAATTGACAAACCCGGCGCAAACCCAGATAAAATTTTACAGCAATTAACCGAACACGGACTTGTTCCTGAAGAATGGGGCGGCGATACAATTACAGTTAAAGTTTCAGCTTTGCAAGGCACGGGTATTGATGAATTATTGGAATATATTCTGCTTGTGGCGGATATTCAAGACCTTAAAGCTAATCCGAAAGCCGAAGCCTCAGGCGTTGTTATTGAAGCAAATCTTGACAAAGGCAAAGGTCCTGTCGCAACATTGCTTGTTCAAAACGGCACATTGCGCGTCGGAAACTGCATAGTCGTAGGAACGGCATGCGGCAGAGTAAGAGCACTTTTATCCGACAGCGGCGAAAAAATTCAAAAGGCTGAGCCGTCAACTCCTGTTGAGATTTTGGGACTGACAGAAGTTCCGCAGGCAGGCGACAGATTTGAAGTTGTTAAGAACGAAAAAGAAATGAAAGCAATCATCGACAAACGTAAAGAAAAAGCCCGTGATAAACGTTTGGAAGCTATGCTTCCGGCACACATCAGACGTGAAGCCGTTGCAGGTGAAGATGATATTCCGCAATTGAATTTAATCATTAAAGCAAATACTCACGGGTCAGCCGAAGCTGTATCGCAGGCGATTGCTCAGCTTGATTCAAAAGAAATTAAGACTAAAATTATTCACGTCGGTGTCGGCGATATTTCGGAAGCCGATGTTATGCTTGCATCAGCATCAGGCGCTTTGATTTTGGGCTTTACGGTAAAAGAAGATGCCAATGCTCTGGCTGCAGCCGAAAAAGAAGGCGTTACAATCAAAAAATATGATATTATTTATCAAATTCTTGAGGATATTGAACAGACCATGCTGTCGCTGCTTGAACCGGAAGTTAAACAGGTTGAACTAGGTAAAGCCGAAGTCCGTCAGATATTTACAATCGGTAAAACAACAAAAATTGCCGGCTGCTATGTAACTGAAGGCAAAATCGTAAGAGGTCAAAATGCTAAAATTATCCGTAACGGTGAAGAAATATTTACAGGCGTAATTGATCAGCTGAAACGTTTCAAAGATGATGTAAAAGAAGTTGCGCAAGGATTTGAATGCGGTATTTCTTTCGCTAAATGGAATGATCTTCAGGAAGGCGATATCATAGAAGTTTCCACGACTCAGGAAGTTGAAAGAAAATCCTTATAAGGGTTGGCATAATTATATGCCAGTGTTGCGATTGCGACGGTCACTCCGCTCCCTCGCAATGACCTGGATAGGACTTACCAAAATTGTCTTACATGACTACGTGCGTAGCACCTCGTAATGACACTGCCTGAGGCAGGACAATACATTAGGTAATGGTCGTACTCTCAAAGAACATGTGGTCGTGCCTTTGGCACTCCGGGATGACGAAAATACGACCCCTACCCCTTGAGGAGAAAGCGAACCAGCGAGGTACGAGTTGTGTGAGCCTGCTTCCATAGTGTAGGTGCGGGGGAGAATTTCTTAGAGAGCACAGCGATCTTAGAAATTCGGGGGCGGGGCAAAGTAGATTGTCGGGCATGTATGCCCACCTACGAACTACCAGGGATAATCATCTTTTATCTGCCAATTATCTAATTCTATAACTCTTCCGCAAGAGAAATTTTTATATAGTTGGGTATTGTTTTTGTTACAGCTATATTGGATGTTTGGATCTGTAAGCGTTGTGCGGTTTTTATAATAGTACCAAAATTTGACTTTATAACGCCCACGTATGCCGTTAGCATAGTCTTCTTGACTTGGATATTTGTATATATCAAATACAAATATGTCTTTCCCGGTTTGATTTGGAGACTTGATTCCATTGATATCTACCAATAGCCATACATAATTTGCAGGTAAATTTGCAAAGAATGACAAGATAGTTCCGTCAGCAAGAATCAGATAATTGTTAAACATATTTTGTTCATACTCTGTAAAAATATTATAGTCAGAACCTATTTCCGTAGATTTTATTAATTTAGCTGACCTGAAATATGGCAAGTAATATTTTTTTATAAAAGGTGCTATGCTGTCAAAGGAATTAGTATAATTTGCCGGGTATTGCCATTGTTCCATCGGACCATTGTCGACTTCTGAGAGTTTAACTACATTATTTAGCTCGGAATAAATTTTCCGTAATTTGGTAACAGTTACTTTTTTTTGATAATTCGTAATTAATGTCGGAATAGTTATTGCCGCCACAACGCCGATAATAGCTAAGGTAATCAAAACCTCGGCAAGGGTGAAGGCAGCCTTGGTCCTCACCCTTCCCCTCTCCCGTAGGGCGAGGGAATATTCCTTGTCATGCTGAACTCGTTTCAGCATCTCATATAGAGATTCCGAACCGTGTTCGGAATGACAAATATTTATGAATGGCTTAGGATGCTTATATAGAGCCAGCCTTGGGGGGGCGACTATCTGAACCGCTTTTGTAGCAACCTTTTTCAACATATCTGAGTCTCCTGTTATCTTTATTAAATATTATTTTTGATATTTTGTCAATATAACAGGCAATTAAAATTTTTCATTTTATGTTATAATACTTAAAAAGGAGAAAGTTATGACATTAAGAAACGAACGCGTCAGAAAAGAACTTATGAGAGATATCTCTGAAATTTTAAGAAAAGAAATCAGAGGCTTGGAAGGTGTTGTATCTATTGTTGATGTGGAAGTCTCTCATGATAACTCCTTTGCAAAGGTTATCTACAGCGTATTAGGTTCCCCTGAACAAATTGAAAAATCCAAAGATGTTATAGAAAAAAGCACCCCGAAAATTCGTTACGAAGTCGGCAGACGTATCAGATTACGCCTGACACCGGAATTGAAATTCGTTTACAGCGATTCATTTGAAAAAGGCTCAAGAGTTACGGAAATTATTGATAAAATCTCCAGAGGGGAACTGTAATTGGATAAAATTTTGGACCAAAATCAATTGAGATCCTTCGCTGGCGCTCAGGATGACCGGTTTGTTTTGTTCGGATTTTTGAATGTTTATAAGCCGGAGGGCATAACTTCTCACGATGTTGTCGCAAAACTCCGCCGTGTTACTAAAATTAAACAAATCGGACATACGGGAACTCTCGATCCATTTGCGTCGGGTGTTTTGCCTGTTTGTATCGGAAAAGCAACAAGATTAATTGAATTTTTAAATGACGATAAAGAGTATATTGCAACCGTGCAATTCGGTGCCAATACCGATACTTATGACAGAGAAGGCGAAATTACCGCCCGATTTGATAAAAAGGTTACGCGGGGTGAAGTTGAAGCGGCACTTTGCGGTTTGACGGGTGAAATTGCCCAGATGCCGCCTATATATTCCGCAATTAAGGTTAACGGAAAAAAACTTTACGATTACGCGCGCGAGGGAAAAAATGTCGAAATTAAGCCGAGGAATGTGAAAATTTATAAAATTGAGCTTCTGGATTTTGATGAAAATAACCAAACCGCAAAAATTTTAGTTAATTGTTCAAAAGGCACGTATATAAGGTCAATTGCTTTTGATCTGGGTGTAAAACTTAATTGCGGCGGCTATCTGGCAAATCTTGTGAGAACAAAGGCAGGCATGTTCTGTGTTGAAAATTCCGTAAAGCTTGAGGATTTGTCGTCATGTGAAATCGTCGGGCAAAATTTGATTAATCCGCAGGATGTCATTGATTTGCCTAAAATTGAAATTGATGATTTTGAACATAAAAAAGTTATTCAGGGGCAGGTTTTGAAAAATAAATCCGCATCAGGTAACGGTTTTGTGATTTTGATTTATAATAATAAAATAGATGCCGCGGCAATTGTTGACGGTGATAAAATTAAAGTCAAAAAGGTATTTTTATGAAAAAAATTTTAATCTTTTTAGGAATTTTGTTTTTAAGTTTTTGTGAGGCTAATGCCGGAAATTGCGTCTGGCTGGAGTGTGCCGAACCTTATGACTTAAGTTCAGGAGCTTCCAGATTTATGAGTGTCGCATCAGGCTCAAATTTCCTCGCTACACGTGTTGCAGAGGCTATTCTTAAAAAAGAACTTAAAAAAACAATTGACGGCAGGTTTAATATCAGTATTTCGTCCTACAGCGTCAAGGATTTGAAAAAAGGCATTTTTAAAAGTTTTTCCTTGAACGGAAAAAATCTTGCGCTTGACGGGGCTTATTTCAGTGAACTTAAGATTAATACACTTTGTGATTTTAATTATGTTTCGCAGCAGGATCCTAAAAATCCGGTTATAAAGGTTGATATACCGCTTGCATTTTCGGCTGTGTTTTCGGAAGATGATATCAATAAAACAATGCAAAGCGCCGGATATAAAAAGGTTATTGATGATTTGAACATGCTCGGAAGCAGTCTCGGCGTTTTTAGAGTTATGACAAGTCAGATAAGAATAAAAGATAACAAATTTTACTATATCTTAAAAATTGCAATCCCGTTTGTAAGAAATACTCAAAATCTCGTTCTGGTGTCAAATTTGAAAGTTTCGCGCGGTCAGATTGATTTGACGAACACAAAACTTGTGAATAATAATATGCTGATTGATTTAAAACAGCTTGATCATGTAATAAATTATATTAACCCACTTGATTTTTCTTTAAATATACTGGAAAATAAACATGCAAACCTTACGGTTCAGAACATAAACGTTCGCGATAATAAGGTTTATGCAAGCGGTATAATCGTTGTTCCAAAAGATTAAAAGGATTAAGGTATGGACGGTAAACAAAAATTATTTTTAGTTATTCTGGGCATGGCGTTAGTTGTTGCAGCTGTGCTTTATGGTCTTAATGTTATGAATCCGGGTGAAATTTCGCCGGAGGATGTCACGGTTAGTGAAAGAACAACCGAAGAAGATGTCCCTAAGACTGATGTGAATTCAGAAAAAGAATATGTAAATGTGTTTTTTATCGGTCAAAATGAAAACAGAGAAGAAGTTTATAAGGCGGTTAAACGGGAATATGACCCCGAAATTGACGGAACAAAACTTAAATTTGCAATAGAATCGCTTGTTGCAGGCCCCAAACCCTCAGAACGCGATAAAGGCGTTTATACTGAAATTCCTGCCGGAACTGAAGTTATAGCGGTCAGAGAGCTTTCTGATAAAGCCATAATAGATTTGTCTATGGATTTTGAAACAGGCGGCGGTACTGACAGTCTTTACAAAAGATTATATCAGGTGATTAAAACAGCCAACAGAAATACAAGTTTGCCGGTTTATCTTTATATCAGCGGTCAAAGAGCCGATGTTATAGGCGGCGAAGGTATTATGATTACACAACCCCTTAATGACAGGTCACTGGATGGATAATAAAGATTTAGACTATTATTTGAATTTGAATTGGACGCTGATTGAGGGAGAAGATTTGGATTTTGACGGAAATCCTTATCACTATATTGAAATAAAAGAAATCCCGAGTTTTGTTTTTTGCGCTAAAACAATTGAAAAAGCGCGCGAAAATTACAAGCGTCAGCTAAAGTTAACCTTGATGGTTATGCTTGAAAACGGCGATCATATAACGGAACCCGGTGAGGATGAGGATGAACCCGATTGGGAAAGTTTGTGTCCGTAAAATGTTGTTAAAATCAAAAGATTTTGTTATAATAAATAAAAAGGAGAGTGATTGATATGACTAGTTTAAATAACGGGGGGGGGCGACTCCTCCAGGTAGCCAGCGTGCCGGCTTTACCTTGGCAGAGGTTTTGATAACCCTCGGCATAATCGGCATCGTGGCAGCTATGACAATTCCCACGCTTATTCAGGCAGGGAACAATAAAGATGTTGAAATTAAGCTGAAAAAATTTTACGTAAATATAAACGAAGCATTGAAATTTTCCGAGGCAGAAAACGGAAGCAGCTCACTGTGGTTTTCCGATACCTCGGGCGCCATTTTGGATCCTGACGGTAATCCGATTGAAGGCTCATCAAAACAGCGTGTTTGGTTTGAAAAATATTTTGGACCTTATTTAAAAATTCAAAAAGTTACCGTGGATTCAACCAATACCCCGATATTTTATTTTATGGACGGTACAGCACTTTCTTTTCCTTCTCATACTACCCGTGATTGGTTATTTTATACAATGGATCCTGAAAAATGTTTAAATAAGCACGGCTCATTGGATGCCGCTGCGGGTCGTTGTGTGTTTTATTTTAATTTTATGCCGTTAGCAGATCCTGATGCGGTAAATTGGCAAGGTGTTACAGGAAAAGGGATTATACCCTATTTGTATTCGTCAAATAACGATGAAGACAGGATGAAAGGTAATTGTAAATCCGGCGGAAACGGCGTATTTTGTACTGCGTTAATTTTTCGTAACGGGTGGAAAATTCCCGATGATTATCCGCGAGAAGTAGATTAAATTTAATTTTTATACACTTCGGTATATTGCGGGTTAACAGCAAGCCATTTGAAAGTCTGTTCTTCCATCTCCGGAATATCTATTACAAATGTACCGCCGTAACGTCCGCGTGAAAATACCAGATAACCTTCTTTTGCAAGGTTGTGGAAAGCTTTGCGGATTGTGTTCGGACTTAAGTCCATTTGTTTTGAAAGTTCCGTAATAGACGGAAGTTTCATCCCGACGGAATAATTTTCCGCAATCATTTTTTTGATATTGTGCTGGGTTTTTTCGTAATAGTAAAATGCGGTTTCTTGCGCAGGCGCAAAAATTGAGATTTCACGGCGCTGTTCAACCGTCATTTCATCAGGCATTTTTATAACCGTTGTCCCGTAACGCCCGCGGCGCGCAAGTAAAATGCCATCGTCTATAAGAATTTTTAATGCATCGTGGATTGTTTTGATACTTGCCTGTAATTCTTTTGCCAATTCGGCATGTGCCGGCATTTTCGCGCCGACATTTAAGTTTCTTGTAATGTAATTTTTTAAGTCATTTTGAACTTTGTAAACCAGCGTTTCATTTCGGGTTGATTCATTAATTTCAAAATCGTTTTTTTTCAAAATCCAGCCGGTTTCTCTGGAGTTTTTAAATTTGTGTGTCAGAATGCCTTTTGAACACAAATATTCAAGCGCCAGTCTTGTCGTGTTTGGAGAACATCCGGTGCTGCCGGCTATAATTCTTGATGACGGCAGATTTTGACCTATATTAAAATTGTTTGATTTTATATATTTTTTAATTTCTTCGATTGCATTTTCGCGTTTTGAAGTAAGTTTGCGCATAGCAGGAGCGGCGGATGCATTTTTAATAAGGGTGCCGATGCACTGCTTGGATTCGACACATCCGATATCTTCAAGGTATCTTAAAGCATTCTGGATTGTGCCTGTGCTGACACCGAGCATATATGCAAATTCGGCTTTTGACGGCAAAAGATTGTTCACCTGAATTTTGCCGGATGCCAAATCCTCTTTTATCCATTCAGCAAGCCATTTTCCTATTGTAACAGCTTTGGATTCCGTTATGTTTTTCAAATCGGGATAATCCTTTGTAATATCGCTGATTTGAATTTTTTTCAAGTCGTTTTTTCTTATAATATTTTGCATACACACCATTCGTTTTTTAATAATACACTATGTATAAAAAAACATCAAGATATTTTTTGTTAGTGTATTAAAAATTTTTTACATAAAAACCAGTGTCTTTGGCATTTTTTATGTAAAGCGACTCTAAATATAGGCCAAATTCTTATCGTTAAGTACAGAATTATGCCGGCGGGGAATTAATTTTTTAATATAATATTTTATACTCCGTTTTGGAGGTAAAAATTATGTCAAAAAATTTAAGCGATGCTATCCAGAATATTATGAAAGAAAATGCCGCCGAAAATATTGTAATTTTCACAAACCATTTAAAAATTGACGGCACAATCCACGAATTCAAAGGTAAATGCGCTGACTGCCACGATTGCGTCATTGCGCTTAAAGACGTAACCGTATGCAGGTTGGAAGATTACTGTACCTGCAATCACGATGAGTGCGAATGCAACGACTATGTCTGTTTTAAATACGATTGGCTCAACGTTAATATCGCGGAAGTTGTTGCCTTTAGTATTGTTATTTAACAATCTGTGCCAAAGCTTCAATAACAACCGGATCCCATTTACTGTCGGATTGCATAATTTCAAGCGCTTTTGCCACTTCCATTGCCTTTCTGTAGGGTCTGTCGGAGGTCATTGCACTGAAAGCGTCCGCTGCTGCTATAATTCTTGAGCCGAGCGGAATAGATTGCCCTTTCAAGCCTTCAGGTTTGCCGGAACCGTCATATCGCTCCGTCTGATACGTAACATAAGGCACGACTTCTGACAGGAAGTTTATATTCATAAGCAAGTTTACACCTGTTGTTATGTGTTCCTGAACTTTTTTCAACTCATCAGGCGAAAGTTTGCCGTTTGTAGCAAAAATTCTTTCAGGAAGCGTTATTTTACCGATATTTTGTAATTTTGCCGCATAATATATAAGATCCGTTGTTTTTTCATTAAGTCCTAACCGGCGGCAAATTTCGCGTGCGAGATTTGCGGTATTTTGTGAATGTGAAACTTTATACTGACCTTTTTTGTCAACGGCTTTTGCAAGTTCTTCGACAAAATCTTGTTGAAAATCGCAAAGGTCGCCTATCAATGCGGTTAATTCCGCTCTTAAATGCTGCATATCCGAAATATTTGCTTCTTCATCTTCGGTTATTCTGTTCACTTCATCAACCTGAGCCTGAATTTCAATTGATGTTGCAAAAAGACGCGCTATGCTTAATACAAGATTCAAATATTCTTCATCCAACGGTTGTGTCGTGTGCAATACAATTACACCGTATATATGTGATGCGGCACGCATAGGAATATATGTTTCGCCGTTTTCATATACAAAATCTTTTCCTGAAAAATCAACTGCAAGCTCTTTTCCGAAATCCTCATCTGAGGTGCCTGCAACCATCATTTGATTGTCTTTTTGCATATAAATCCGGCAGCTGTCAACTTCTAACATCTGTTTTACGGTTTTTGCTATAGACGAATATATGGCATGCTCTTGATTTTTATCAAAATTCAAAACGCAGAGAGTGTTTTTGGAAGAATATATTGAAATAAGCTCTCTTAACTGATTTTTAAGCCCTGCACGTTTGTCTTTATTGCTTGTACTGATTTTTTCAGCCAAATCTTTGGATATCAAATGTTCTGATATAAAATCACCTAAATTAAGCGCAAAAATCTCTTCCAGCGGGTCTTCTCCCATTAAATATTCTGACTGGGAAAACAGGGACACACCATTTTTTGTTTCGTCTTTCTTCATTAAACTATCCTTCTATACATGCTTTTATTTTTATATACGGATAAAATTTATTAAAACTTTAATGTTTTTTATAAAATTTCCTACTTTAGTATGGTATATAAAAATACAACAACAAGTTACCTTGCTGACAAGTATTGATTGGATAATATTTTTTTAATATCCGATAGCCCATTTAAAAGGTGCTGAGACAATTCTTGTTTTATCTACGGTCTGAGTAGGCACAACTGCCGGAACTTCAATAACCTTTTCGGCTTTTTGAAGAAGATTATACTGCATCATTTTGTTATCAACATTATTAAAGGATTTTAGTCTGTCCAGATTGTTCTGCAATTCGGTATTTTCATCGTTCAGTGAAATAATCTGGCGGTTAAGAGTGTTGAGGGTTAATTCATTGCACATGACAAAATAATAGCTGACAAAAGTGGTTAAAATAGCCATTATCAAAAGCCCGCATAAGGATTTATTAACTTTTCTTATCGCCATGTCTTTCACCGTGCTTTCTTTATAAAAATAACCTTCTATAATCGGTGTTTCTTCTATAGGGTTTTCAGCGTATTCTTGTATGGTTTCCGTATATACTGCTGTTTGACTTTCTTGGAAGTCCCCCTGCCCCAGCGAATAATCTAATTTATGTGCTCTTGCCGTATTCAACTTTTTCTTTCCCCAACTACAAACTGTGTCGTATGCACCTTGCGATTCTTAATTTTGCACTTCGCGAAGGCGGATTTTCTTTAATCTCCTCTGCGCTTGCCATTATCGGTTTTTTGTTCACCAATTCCAATACAGGAGGCGGACATTTGCAAATCATCTGATTTCTATCGCAATGACAGCGCTGTGAGTGGTATTTGAACAAGTGTTTCACTATTCTGTCTTCCAGTGAGTGAAAACTTATTACACTTATTATAGCACCAAACTCCAATAAATCCAACACATCGTTTAATGTATTTTTAACATTTTGTAACTCGTGATTAACTTCAATTCGGATTGCCTGAAATACGCGTGTCGCCGGGTGTACGGCGGATTTGATTTTTGGCGTTGATTTAATAATTAAATCAGATAATTCAAGAGTTGTTTCAATTTTTTTATTTTTGCGCGCTTCGGTTATTGCCTTTGCAATCCTTTTGGAGAAGCGTTCTTCGCCGTATTCGGAAAAAATTCTGACTAAATCTTCTTCGGGGTAAAAATTTACAACATCATACGCCGTAAACTCGGAATTTGTGCCAAATCTCATATCCAAAGGCGCCTCTTTCATAAACGAAAAACCGCGTTCCGCTTTGGTCAGCTGGTGATAGGATGCCCCCAGATCAAAAAGCACCCCGCCGGTTATTTTTTCAATTCCCAGATTTTGGAGAACTTTTTTAATATTTGTGTAAGATTCCTTAACAATTGTAATATTATTGTAATTTTTTAAACGTTCGGACGCTGCCCGTATTGCGTCATCGTCAATATCAAAAGCTATAAGACGCCCGTCAGGCGAAATTCTTTGCAAAATAAGCTCACTGTGTCCGCCGCCGCCAAGGGTGCAGTCAACGTAAACAAGCCCGTTTTTACACTCAAGTGCGTCTACGGCTTCATTTTTCATTACCGTATAATGCTTAAATTCTTCCATAAAAGAATTTTAGCATTAAAAAATAAAACCGCCAAGTCCGTAATTATCGTATATTTCAATGAATTTGTCATACGAATAAGCGGATCTTTTGTTATTGTCGTTTGCGTCAATAATCTCGATGAGCTGTTTTATTTCAGCCATTCTTTTATTTTGCAGTCTCGCAAGAATGTCCGCCATATCCTCATCCGTATTCAAATCTTCTTTTTCAGGCCGATCAATACAATTCATCAGCATGATAAGTATGTTTTTCCTAAATTCCATTTTCTCCTAATATCCCTGATGCAGTCCCGATTATATATACGACAAAACTGCCGGAAACTTTAACATCTCCGGCAGTTTGTTACAATTCCTTTACATTTTACAGGCCTTCAAGACCGTCTTCGTCAAATATTTTCAAAAAGTCATCATACTCATATGTTATTTCGCTCGGCCCGCTTATAACCTTAATATCCGGTTTTGAATCTTCCAAAAAGTCAAGCAGCATACCGTCGACATCGTCAAATGAATTCAAAAAGTCCATTACTTCTTCATAGGTCGCAGTATTTGTAATTTTGTTTTCCAAAGCCATATAAACCTCCGCTTCTTTATTTTAATATTTAATACGGAAAAATCCCGAAAAACTTTAATGTAATCCGGGATTTTTAACAAAAATTTACACTATCAAATTATTTAACGGCTTTTTTAACCCTGCGAAAGACTTTGTCTTTGCCGAGAATAGCAAGGATTGCCGTCATATCAGCGCCGCATGTTCTGCCTGTAACGGCTGCTCTTATCGCCCACATGGTAACTTTTGGTTTAATACCTTTTTCTTTGTACTCGGCGCGGAAAATTTCAAGTTTTTCATGAAGATTTTCTTCAGTGAATTCCCAGGACTCAGCCTGTCTTAAAAATTCTTTCAAAACATCCTGAGCAACGTCTGTGTCAAGGACATCCGCCTGAGCTTTCGGATCGATTTCAACATCTTCGCCGAAGAAATACGGTACAGCGTCAGTAATATCCGACAATAATGTCAAAGGTTCATAGGTAATTTCAACCATTCTGGTATACTGTTCGTCCGTAAGCTCTGACAAATCGTATTTTGTTAAATACGGTTTCAATCTTTCTTTCAGCTCGTCAATACTAAGCATCTTAATATAATGGCTGTTCATCCAGTTCAATTTGTCGTATTCAAAAATCGAGTTAGATGAAGAAATATCACCGATTCTGAAGTCTTTAGCGATTTCGTCAATTGATTTAATTTCCTGACCGTCAGACGGTGACCAGCCCAAAAGCGCAACAAAGTTGATTAAAGCTTCGGTCAGATAACCTTTTTCAACAAATTCGGAAACTGCCGTTGCACCGTGTCTTTTAGAAAGTTTGCTTCTGTCAGGTGCCAAAATCATGCCAAGGTGTCCGAATCTCGGAACTTCAGCGCCTAAAGCTTCAAAAATAAGAATTTGCTTGAATGTATTTGAAATATGGTCTTCTCCGCGGATAACGTGTGAAATTTTCATCAGCATATCGTCAATAACAACCGCAAAGTTATATGTCGGAGTTCCGTTGGATTTCATAATTACAAAATCGCCGAGCAGACTTGTATCCATATGCAGTTCGCCTTTTACAAGGTCATCAAATTTCAGAATCGTGCCTTCGTGGAAAGCTTTTTGAGCTTTTGCAATATTAAAACGAATTGCGGGTTTTCTGCCTTCGGCTCGTAATTTTGCTTTTTCTTCTTCTGTTAAATTTTCGCACTTTTTGGAATATACATAAGGCTTTTTATTTTGTGTTGCAAGCTGTTTTTCAGCCTCCAGTTCTTCCGGAGTACAAAAACATTCATAAGCAAAACCTTTATCCAAAAGCATTTGCGCGTATTTCGGATAAATATCAAACCTTTCTGACTGTGTATAAGGACCATACGGGCCGCCTACATCGGGACCTTCGTCCCAGTTCAAGCCCAATGCCTTCAAGCTGTCAAAAATATTATCAATATATGCCTGACTTGTACGTTCGGCATCGGTATCCTCAATTCTCAAAATAAACTTGCCGTTATTTTTCTTTGCGAATAAATAATTAAAAAGCGCTGTACGTGCGGTTCCGATATGAAGATTTCCGCTCGGAGAAGGCGCAATTCTTACTCTAACTTCTGTCATATTTCCTTCTTTCTTTTATAGCACACAAAAGAATACCACAGACATAATCTCATTTCAACAAAGGCTTTTTGCAAAAAGTTAAGTAATGTTACAAATAATTTTAAGACGTAAAACAGCTCGCTGAGTACATTTTAAAAATTTGTATATATTTTCTATATAAAAAATAGCACTTTTTTCATCAAAAATGTTTTTAATAATATATCAGAGCAATATTTTAAAGAAAAAGGAGAATATATGGCACGAGTATTAATTTCAATGCCCGAAGAATTTTTGAACAAAATCGATCAGGTCGCTGACGGAGAAAACCGTTCAAGGAGCGAACTAATCAGAGAAGCTCTGCGCACGTATATTTACAAACAAAAAGTACGTGAATCAACCACAGCAGGTAAAAATGCCGAACTTTTGGAAGCTTTGCTGCAATAAGGTCGTTGGGAGGAATTTGGGAAACATAATAGAAGCCCCTCTAATGAGGGGCTTCTATTTTTACATAAAAAGTGCCAAAGGCATTAACTGTGTTTGCGGAAAAAATTAATATCCTTCAAATCCGTCCGCTTAACCACAAGCCCGCAATTTCTGCAGGAAAGCACCTCGCCTGTGCTGTCTATCGGCATAAAAACATGTTCGCAGGCTTCTTCCTCGGGAATTTCTTCCGTCATAGGGTCAAATGTATCCTCATCAGTCGTTTTTTTTCGGAATTTTTTAACCAGAAGCTCTATAAAATACATTACAGGTTGAATCCTTCGGGCAAAAGTTCTTCAATTTTGTGGAAAGTTAAACCGTCACCTTGTTTTAATATAACATCAATTCCGTTATCGGATTTGAATTCGTAGAGCACCTGACGGCATGCTCCGCAGGGGTAACAGTTATCTGTATTAGGTGAATATATTGCGATTGCTTTAATTTTTCTTTCGCCGTCCGCGATTGCGCTTCCGATAGCATTTCTTTCCGCGCAAATTGTAAGACCGAAACTGGCGTTTTCAAAGTTACAGCCCGTATAAATTTTTTCATTTTCTGTCAAAACGCAGGCGCCGACGGGGAATTTTGAATAAGGAATATAGGCATTTTTTGAAACTTCTATTGCCTTTTCCATTAAAATGTTGTAATCCATAATATTCTCCTTTAAAATACATTTTAGACTGTTTTTTGATAAATATAATCCTTTACGCGTATGATTGTGCTATAATTTTATTATGAAACTTTGGGCAAAAATAATTGTATTATTATGTTTGTTTCTGGGAAATTGTGTGAGTGCGGAACCTTTCAAGGTGCTGGTTTTGCCGGTTGATTTGTTTTCGGTTTGCGATAATTATTATTGTTTTCCGGAGGTTTCCGAGATTATTGCTGAGGATGTTATAAATAATTTTAATAAGCGCGGCAAAATTATTTCGCCAAATCTTTATGACGTCAGAAAAAAGTTTGCGGAAGATCCTGCATTAAAAGCGTCTGCGGTCAATACGCTTAACCGTTACAAAAACAAAAATTCCGTTGATTTTACCTCTACAAAGGCGGTTGCAAAAGCTTTTGACGCAAAATCGGTTCTTTTAATCAATAGTCTTGTGACACAACAAAATTCAAAACGCAATGTGTGGGAAGTAATGGAAGTTTCAAGCGCATTTGAGGCATATAATTCATACACAATGGAGACAAATGTTGTTTTGACGGATAACGTTAACGATGTTGTTATGTGGAGCGGGAAATATAAAAAAATTCTGGGCGATAATGAAACGAGATTCTGGGCGGTTACGAGTTCTCAGGCAGCGTCGCAGCTGGAAAAAATGAAGTTTTATTCAAGAGATATAATTTCAAAAGACATTGCACAAAATATTACCCTCAGATTTTATCCGAAGGTCACAAAGCCGGTTGTGCCGAAATCCGTTGAAAAAACCGAACAAACCGATTTCCGCCCCAATCCTCTCGGCAATACCAATGTACGGCTTCAAGACGATAATGATTACGGCGAAATCCATAGCGAAACTATTTTTGATTTTTAGTTTTTTAATAAATTCGGCTGTTTAGTTTGCGGAATATTGTTGTTCTGTTGTTCTCTTAACCGTTCGTTAAATGAGTTGTCAGGAGTTTGGATGTTGTTTTCACGAGGACGCTGTGTTTCGTTTTGCTGGGGTTCTCTTTTTATGAGGTCGTCTTTTAGCTCGACCTGCGCGGGTGTTTTTATTGCCATTCGGTCAAGCTCCTGCATTCTCCGGCTTGCGTCAATTGTTGCGAATACGGTTACAACGCCTATTGCTAAAAATATTAAAAATTTTTTCATTATTTGCTCCTTTTTCTGCCATTTTATCTTAAGCTTGAAAAAAATATATTACCCGCCCATTTAGAAATTTATACGACAAATCCCGCTAAAAATTCTTAAAGTGTGTCATACTGAGCGGTAGCGAAGTATCTAAATAAAAAGATTCTTCGGGCTAAAGCCCTCAGAATGACGGACTTTTAATTGTATATGTCGAATTTGCTATATAAGTCTCTTCCATTTAATACTTGCACAATCCGGAGTTCGATGATAAAATATTTTTATAAAGAGTGAGGAAAATTATATGGCAAGATTAATCAGACCTTCATGGGCAATCAGATGCGTTCAATCCGGATGCAAAACTTTATTCGAAGTTGCACAATTGGAAGAAGGCAAACAGCAGGAAGTTGTATGCCCCAATTGCGGTGAACATTACGTATATCCGATTTTGAACGATGATGAAAATAACCGGTAGTTATGTTTAATTATACTGATAAACGCTATAATCAGTATAGTGCGCATTTGAAAAACAAATTCGGCGCTAAGGTTTACAAAATAACCCTTGACGCCGGTTTTTCGTGTCCGAACAGGGACGGAACAATTTCAACGGGCGGGTGTATATTCTGCGATGAAGGCGGAAGTTTTTCCAAGGCGCATTCTAATAAACTTTCAATCGAAAAACAGGTTGAGGCAGGCATTAAGAATTTGGCGGAACGGTTTAAGGCGGAAAAATTCATGTCATATTTTCAAGCCTATTCAAATACTTATAAACCCGTTAATGAGCTTGAAAAAATCTATAATTCCGCACTTAATAACGACAAAATAGTCGGTATTTCAATCGGAACCCGTCCGGATTGTGTTGACGATGAAAAACTTGATTTAATATCGTCATATAAAGATGATTATTACACGTGGATTGAATACGGGCTTCAATCCATTCATAATAAGACTTTGCGCCGGATTAACCGCGGGCATGACATGGATTGTTTTTTGAAAGCTTACGAAAAAACAAAAGAACGCGGGATTAATGTGTGCGTGCATGTGATTTTCGGGTTGTGGGAAAGCCATGACGAAATTATGCAGACCGCTCAAAAACTGGCGGAACTCAAGGTCGACGGAGTTAAAATCCACATGCTCTGCGCTCTGGAAAATACAAAGCTCGCTGATATGTACCAAAAAGGCGAAATTGATTTTATGAGTGAAGATGAGTATGTAAATTACGTCTGCGATTTTTTGGAATATCTTCCGAAAGAAACCACAATCCACCGTCTTGCCGGAAACGGTTTTAAGGATACCTTAATCGCGCCCAAATGGCTCGGAGCAAAGTTTGACTGCTTGAATAAAATTGACCGTGAATTTATTAAGAGAAATTCATATCAGGGGTTGAAATTTGTTTACAATTAAGCGAAAATGTGTAATAATTAGTATGGTTAGATTGTAAAATTTTGTTAAAAAAATTAAAATTATTCGGCAAAAAATATTTTTCACGGATTTTTAATTGTTTGCAACAGAATTGGAGAAAATATGTTAAGTGTACAATCAGTAAATTTCAGACCTGCATTCGGAACTTATGACCTAAGATACGGTGAAGTTAAAGATGTCGATTACGAAGTAGTCGATGATATGCCGTCAGATGAATATTATTCAAAAGAAAATTACTCAAAAGACAAAACAAAATTGGAAGAACATCTGGATGAGATTAATTCGGTTATAGAAAATACGGAAGTTCCGAAACCTGTTCGCGCATTGGGCAAAATTGCATCAGTCGGTATCGGCGCAGCACTCGGATTTGTAAGTATGAAATACGGTGCGCAAGGTGTTGCCAAATTGGTTAAGAAAGCCGCAGCGTGGACTAAATCTCTCGGCGATAAAAAGGTCGTAAAAAATATTTCCGAACATTCCAAACAAATTATCGGAAATTTAAGAGAATCAAAACTCGGTAAAAATACCGCGGTGTTATTTGAAAATCTTGAGAAAAAATATAAAGATACAAAATTGTCAAAACAATTAACCAATATAAACAATAGTATTAAAGAAAATAAATTCTATCAGGCAGCTATGGAAAAAGGAATTCAGGTTAAAGAAAAGGCTGCAAAATGGGCAACTGCTAAAAATCTGGAAAACGGCATTGTAAATCTTTTTGCCGTAAGCGGCGGGGTTACCGGCGGTGTAACTGCTTTACAGGAGGTTACAAAAGATTAGTATGTCATTGAGTGTTAATAAAATTTCATTTACAGGTAATAATAAAGATGACAACCGTGTAACCGCGACAGAAGTCGGTGTCGGCGCAGGTGCTACAGTCGGCGGTGCCAAATACGGTATCAATGCATTTAAACGTTTCAAACTCGGTAAAGTAGGCGATGTTGTTCAGTTGTCAGGCGAAACAACTAAAGCTATTAGAGAAGCTGCCGATGTCAGCAAAAAGACAAAATCACTCTGGGCAAGAATGTTTAAGAATGCCAAGAGCTACAAAGAAAGCATTATTAACTGGGGTAAAAATCTTAAAGTCGCTAAATGGCTGAAACCTGTGTTTGAAAGTAAAGCCTTTGCTAAAGTTTCAGGTGCTCTGGGTGCTGTTACCGCAGCGTTTGTATTTATTTCAGGTATCGGCGAAATGGGGCAGACTTTCGGAAAACTCGCTAATAAAGAAGCTTAAAAAATATTGTTAAATTGATAAAATCGTGCTAAACTTCGGTTATGCACGATTTTGTTTTAAAAGAAATTGTAACGGATGATTTGGAAAAAGAGCTTTCCTCAGTCGGGTTTGATAAATCCTATATCAAAAAAGCCCGCGGCAAATTCGTTTATAAAAATATAAAAATTTTCGATCTTACACCTGCGCAGGCAAATATTTTGAAGCAAACGGCTTTATCTGTGGGCGCTGATTGCGCAACTCACAGGGAAACCATTACTGCTAAGGTCGAAAAAACTGACTGTATTCTGGGCGGAAGCCTTTCTCAAATCGAAAAAATTGCCGGAAAGCTTGCCTGTCAGCCTTTCGGGCTTAAAAAATTAGGCGAAATGCTCCTGCAAATGCACGAAAAAGACCTCGACGGGTGCAAAATTGTCGGGATTTTAAACCTTACGACTAATTCATTTTCCGACGGCGGTGAGTTTTACGAATTTGACAAAGCAATTGAACATTTAAACGAAATGATAAACGACGGCGCGGATGTTGTTGATATTGGTGCTGAATCCACAAAACCCTATTCCGAACCTGTATCTGCCGCAGAGCAGCTTTCAAAACTCGTGCCGCTTTTGGAATATATTAAGGAAAATGATATTAAAATTCCTGTAAGCATTGATACCAGAAGCTCAGCGGTTGCGCGGAAGTGTCTTGAACTCGGTGCGGATATTATTAATGACGTGTCAGGTTTTGACTATGATGAAAAAATGCCGGAAGTTATTGCTGAATTCAATGCCAAAGTTATTATCCAGCACTCAAAAGGCACCCCTCAAAATATGCAGGACAAACCGGTTTACTCTAATCTTATGGACGAAATTTATCTCGGGTTGAAAAATAAGATTGATATTGCCGTTTCAAAAGGAATAAAACGCGAGAATATCATTGTAGACCCCGGTATAGGTTTTGGCAAAACCCGTGAGGATAATTTTGAAATCTTAAGACGAATTGAGGAATTGTATGGACTTGGCTGTCCTGTTATGCTCGGGATTTCCCGCAAAAGTCTGTTGAATATGCCGGATGAAGATAATTTTACAAAAGATATTTTTACACTGGCTTTGAATGCTGTTGCTATAAATAAAAAAGTGGACTACATCCGAGTCCACAATGTTAAATTACATAGAAAATTTTTGGATATTTTTAATACTTAAGCATTGAAACGATTTTCAAGTCTTTGTCAAATTTGTCGCGGCCTTTCAAATCTTCAAGCTCAATTAAAAATGCTATACCGACAAGATTACCGCCTGTTTTGTTGATAAGTTTGCAGGCAGCTTCCGCTGTTCCGCCCGTTGCGAGTAAATCATCCACAATTAAAACATTATCGCCTTCTTTTATGGCGTCAGTGTGAATTTCGATTTTGTCAGTGCCGTATTCAAGCTGGTATTCCTGACTCAGGGTTTCGGCAGGAAGTTTATTCGGTTTTCTTATAGGTACAAATCCTGCATTAAGTTTGTATGCCATTGGCATGCCGAAAATAAATCCGCGGCTTTCAATCCCGGCAATGTAATCAATTTTTACGTCTTTGAATTGGTCGCAAAGGTAATCTATCATTTCCTTTAATACATCAGGCTCTTTAAGCGCTGTTGTTATATCGCGGAAAATTATACCTTCTTTTGGAAAGTCGTTTACTGAACGAATTTTGCTTTTTACATTTGCTATTACATCGGTTGTGTTCATTTATTTTTCTCCTATTTGGTCAATAATATTCTTTTCAATTCTTCTTTTGCAAGTCTGATTTTTTCTTTTGCTTTTTGGATTGCGTGTTCCCTTTGGACAAGTCCGTGTGCGGTTTTGCCCCAGTTCATGTCTTTTTTCATAAACAGGATTTTAAATCCGATAAATAAAACAAGCGGGAACCAGATTATGAAAAGGTAAATGGTCGTTTCAAACGCCTGATTAAACGCATCCAGTCTTGAGAGGTTGTCATAGCGCCTTAAGCTGTATCTTGCAGCCGTAAAAAATCCTATACCTATTATGCACCCTATAATTATTGAAGAAAAAAGCATATGCGGCGGAGCATCTTTTGCTAAAATTTTGAATCCGCGGATTAAAATTTCCATAATAAACCACGCAGGCATAATGAATTGTGAAATATACGCAACCAGATCCAAACTCGTTCTTAACGACATGTCTTTTGAAGTTAAAACAGGTCCTGCATATTCAAGATAGCGTCTGATTGTTCCTTCAAGCCACCTTCTTCTCTGCCTGTATAATGGCCAAAGATAAATTATACCTTCTTCATAAACGATTGCGTCTTTGCAAAATCTTACGTCCCAGCCTTTTATGTGAAGTCTGGTTGACATATCAAGATCGTCCGTAATTGTGTAATTGTTCCAGCCGCCGATATCTTCAAGCGCCGTGCGTTTAATTAATTCGCCGTTTCCTCTAAGTTCAACCGCACCTTTTACGGAATCTCTTCCGACTTGAAAGTGTGTATCCATCGTCATTTCATTATTCTGGCAGCGGGTCAGAATGTTTTCGTCTTTGTTTCGTATGACTTTTCTTGCCTGAACAGCACCGACATCTTTAGGCTCCAGATTAGGCACAAGTTTTTTTAAGAAATCCTTTTCGACCCTTGCATCAGCGTCAAATACAAGGATTGCCTCGCCTTTTGCATATACAAGTGCATCGTTTAATACGGCTGATTTTCCCGGAAATGCATCTTTCGGGCGAATAAATGCCGTAACTTTATCGTATTTTTTCTCTAAATCTTTTATAACAGATGCGGTATTGTCGACACTTCTGTCATCAATAACAATTATTTCAAACGGGTCGTAATCCATTTGCAAAATATTTTCAACGGTCGCTGCAATGACGCTTTCTTCGTCATGCGCCGGAATCAGCACGGATACAAACGGTTTAAAGTTTTCGTTAATAATCTGCGGGTATTTTTGCATCCGGCGGCTCTTTATTTTATACGCAAGGCTCGTAAACATTGCGTATAACGCCATTGCCGCTACCAGAAAAGCCAAGCCCCACAGTGTATTAAAGTAACTTTGAAAGATGTATATGAATACACCAAGCCCGAAAACTATTGCAAATAATAATACTCTTTCTTTCATATCTTCCACATGACATTGTATCAAAAAACCGTAAAAATTTGACCAAATTTGTCATTTTTATTACTTTTTGTGTACAAAATCAGCCGAAAAATTCATCTTTTCGGATGTTTTTTAAGGTTAAATATTGTAAACTACTTGCACAACTGAAAACTTCGGCTATAATTAGCATGTACACAAAAAAAGGAGTTTTATCATGAACAAAGAAGAATTAGTACAAGAAATCGCTAAAAAAGCAAACGTAACTCAAAAAGAAGCTTCAGAAGTATTGAGCGCTTGGGTTGACACTATTCAAAAAACAGTTGCTAAAGGCAAAAAAGTTACTTTAGTTGGTTTCGGTACATTCGAATCACGTAAAAGAGCTGCAAGAATCGGCAGAAATCCTCAAACAGGTAAAGAACTTAAAATCGCTGCTAAAACAGTTCCTGCATTCTCTGCAGGTAAAAAATTCAAAACTATTGTTAACGGCAAATAGTTTTTAAGTTTTTTGAAAAAAAGCGGAGCTTTCGGGCTTCGCTTTTTTTATGAATATAATTTTTCTTCAATACCGATATTATCAAAATCGCGGAAATTTAGTTTGGAATTCTGTATGAAAACAGAGTTTCCGACATAATTTAATTTTCCGAGGTTTGTGATTTTTGAATTTGAGAATATTGCATCTCCGCCGATTATTTCAAGATTTTTGAGGTCGGTTATGCCGCAATTTTGAAAATATGCATTTCTGCCGATTTTTTTCAAATCTCCCAGATCTATTACCGGTGAATCTTCAAAACGTACACTGCCGCCGATTTCTTTTAAATGTTTAAGACTTGTAATTAAGGAATTCATAAATTTTACATTCCAGCCAATATACTGCAGGTTATTTAAATCCGTAACTGGCGATCTGCTGAAATTGGCACTTTCTCCTATATAGACAAGCTCACCGAGATCCGTAACGTTTGATTTGGAAAAATCAGCATTTTTCCCTATGCGTTTTAATTTGTTCAAAGATTTTATTCTGGAATTTGTAAAAACGGCATCACCGTCAATATTTTCCAGCATATCCAATTTTTTGATTTTAGAATCCGAAAAATAAGCATCTTTACCTATGTGTCGTAAATTCTTTAATTCGATAGCGGAACATTCTTCAAAATCAGCATTGCCCGTAATTGTTTTTACATTTTCAAGAAGTTTGTTTTCATTAATGCCCAAATCTTTGAAGGTATAATATTTATCAGGCTGTTCAAATCTGTCAATAATCAATAATCCGTCTTTATCTTTTTCGCATTTAATGTTGAAATAATTAAATATTTTTTCCGTATCATTATTTTTAATAAAAGGTGCAATGTCTTTTTTGATTTTTGCAATCCGTATTTTTTGGTCTTCAACTTTATTAAGCTCTTTAAGTGCGTATTCCCCCAGCTGCATTTGTTGTTCTGCTATATATGCATTTATAATTTTGGAGTAGCGTGCAGGAAAAATGCCGTTATTTGTTTCGCCTTGAATTTCTTTAATCTGATCATTTTTTAATCTTATGCCGATTTTGGGTTCTCCGTCTTCCGCATAGATATGAAAATCGCCGTTAGCAAGGTGCATTTTTGCTACGGAATTTTTTGTACACCATCCGTGATGTGACATTAATTTCAATTTACTTACGTTTTGTTCAAAGTTTTTTTCGTCATTGGCTTTACTCGGAATTTTTATCCAGCCGGTGTAATTTTTATACTGTTCAATGTTTTTATCAGTACATTCTTCAAGCAGTTTTTCATTATAAATCTTTTTGAAATCAAACATGGTTTTAGGATTATTTTTAAGTATGCACTGTATTGATTCCAGAGTCGCATTCAGCGCATTTTTGTTCAAAACCGGCGGCAAAGCTTCTGTTGTGTTTTTCAGGTCTTTGGTTATACTGTTTAAAATGAGCAGTTTAGTCGTGTTCTTATAATTATCGTTTCCCATGAGATAGTCAAACCAATTGTTCAGCATGGACTTGCGCAGTTTTCTTGTTTCATGTGACCTTCCGCCAAAATCTTGCCTCATATACTCATTTTCAATTTTTTGCAGTGCCCAATTTTGGAAATCGTCATTTGTCTTGAATTTTTCAATAGGAGCTTTGAATTTTTCCACAACAGCAAAATCTATACCCTCAAAATTATTTTTTTTCATTTGTCCAAAGGGTATTTGGGTGTATTGGTTATAATGATAAGGGGTAACATAAATTCTCATATCAGGTATAAACAAACTGAAAATATTTATTTGCCAATATATTAATAAATATTAAGAGTTTTTACCCTTTCTTTTATAATAGTCTTCAATAAAGCCTGTATTAAAGTTGCCGCTGATAAAGACTTCATCTTCAACAATATCCTGATGGAAAGGAATAGTAGTTTCAATACCTGTTACGACGTATTCTTTCAATGCTCTGTACATTCTGCGGCGGGCTTCATTACGGGTTCTGCCCCAGCAGATTAATTTGCCTATCATTGAATCGTAATAAGGCGGGATAGAGTAATCCTGATAAACATGAGAATCAACTCTGACGCCGAAACCTCCTGGGGTTACGTAGCCTGTAATTTGACCGGGGTTGGGCATAAAGTCTTTTTCAGGGTTCTCAGCATTAATTCTGCATTCGATTGCATGACCTCTTAAAACGATTTCATCTTGAGTAAAGTCAAGTTTTTCGCCTGAGGCAACCATAATTTGTTCTCTGACCAGATCAACGTTTGAAATCATCTCGGTTACGCAGTGTTCAACCTGAATACGGGTATTCATTTCCATAAAATACCACTTGCCGTCATGGTCAAGCAGAAATTCGCAGGTGCCTGCACCTTCATAGTTAATTGCTTTTGCCGCACGTACGGCAGCAGCGCCCATTTCGCGTCTTGTTTCTTCATTAATTGCAGGTGATGGTGCTTCTTCAATTAACTTTTGGTGGCGGCGCTGGATTGAGCAGTCGCGTTCGCCTAAGTGTACAACATTTCCGTATTGATCGGCAAGAATTTGAACTTCGATATGGCGCGGATTTTCAAGGTATTTTTCCGCATAAACATCAGGGTTGCCGAAGAAATTCTGTGCTTCTGACTGGCAAAGATTCATATTTGTTTCAACTTCGTCATCGGAGCGGACAATTCTCATACCTTTTCCGCCGCCGCCGGCTGTTGCTTTCAGGATAATCGGGTAGCCTGCTTTTTTAGCAAATTCTTTAACTTCCTCGGGAGTTTTCAAAATTCCCGTACCCGGAGTTACGGGGACGTTATTTTCAATCATTGTTTTGCGGGCAGTGGCTTTATCGCCCATTTTGTGCATGGCTTCAGGTGTCGGGCCGATGAATTTGATATTATGTTTTGCACAAATTTCCGCAAAATCGGCTCTTTCTGACATAAAGCCGTAGCCGGGGTGGATTGCGTCAGCACCGGATACAAGCGCGGCTGAAATTATTGCCGGAATACTCAAATAGCTCTGTGCGCTCGGAGCGGGTCCTATACAGTAGGCTTCCGTTGCGAGTCTTACGTGGAGTGAATTTGCATCGGCTTGTGAATATATTGCAACTGTCGGAATTCCGATTTCTCTGCACGCTCTTATAATTCTTACCGCAATTTCTCCGCGGTTTGCTATCAATACTTTTCTAAACATACCCATTCCCTTAAAAAAATAAGTGAGATAAAGATTTTATCTCACTTAAAATAACTATTCTATATACATTAATACCTGACCGAATTCAACGGGCTGACCGTCTTCCACGCAAATTTCAACTACTTTGCCTGAAAATTCGGATTCAATTTCGTTCATCAATTTCATAGCTTCGACAATACAAACAACATCGCCTTTTGAAATTGTCTGACCTACTTCAACAAACGGTTTTGCATCCGGAGAGGAGGCTTTATAGAAAGTGCCGACCATAGGTGATGTAACCGGCTGGCCTTTTTTAGCTTCCTGTTTCGGGGCTGCTGCAGGTGTTTGAACCGGCTGCGCAGCAGGAGCTGCTGCAGGTGCTGCAACAACAGGAGCGCCTGCCGTATACAATTCACGTCTTACCGTAATTGCCTGATTGCCGTCTTCCAGTGAAATTTCTGTTAAGCCTTTTGCTTCAATTATTTCAGCTAACTTTTCAATATAATCTGTATCAAACTTCATTTTATATGCCTTTCTTAATTATGCACGATCCAAATATTCATTTGTACGTGTATCAACTCTTATTTTGTCGCCGTTAGAGATAAAGAACGGAACGTTAACAACGGCACCTGTTTCAAGTGTAGCGGGTTTTGTACCGCCCTGAGCGGTGTTGCCTTTTTCGGAAGGCGGTGTGTCAACAACTTCCAATTCAACATGTGCCGGAATATCAACGCCGATAATTCTTTTATCGTGCATTAATACCTGAACAATCATGTTTTCTTTTAAATATTTAACGCCGGAGCCTACGTGATCTTCCGTTATCTGTAACTGTTCGTAGGTTTCCGTATCCATCATAACGAATTCTTTGCCTTCTTTATATAAATATTGCATTTCACGTCTGTCAAGCATTGCTTTTGCAACTTTTTCGCCGGCACGGAATGTTTTTTCAACCACCTGACCGGTTTCAACGTTTTTAAGTTTTGATCTTACAAAAGCTGCGCCTTTACCCGGCTTAACGTGCAAGAACTCGACCACTGACCAGAGACCGTTGTCCAGCTCAAGAGTCAAGCCTGTTTTTAAGTCGTTTACTGAAATCATATTTTTCCCCTTTTACTCTGATATATCTTAATATATTGATAATAACACAAAAATTTAAAAATTCAAATCAGCTTAACAAATCGATAAATTTGAAGTCTGCAGACATTTTGTTTTTTATGCTAAAATAAATATGTAATGGCAGAAGGACAAATTTACAAGATACATTCGGATTTTTATTATGTGGACGACGGTATGAACCGTTGCGAGTGCAAAATCCGTGAGGTTTTAAAAAAACAGAGAGAAAAAATTCTCGTCGGGGATTTCGTGGAATTTCAAGGCGGTGTTATAGAAAAAATAATTCCGCGCAAAAATTTCATTCCGCGTCCGAGCGTTGCAAATATTGACCAAATTATAATTGTGTCGGCTTTAAAAGAGCCTGATTTAAACCTTATGCAGCTGAACAGGTACGCTTCACTTGCAAAATATCATAATATTGAAGCTGTTCTCTGTTTTAATAAGAGCGATTTAAAGTGGGATAAACATTTAAAACCTAAAATTCTTTCGATTTATGAACCTCTCGGGTATAGAATTATTTTTACGTCCGCAACGGAACATAAAGGCTTGAGAGAGTTTGAAAAGATTTTGACGGACAAAACAAGTGTTCTCTGCGGAACGTCAGGTGCCGGCAAATCAAGTCTTATTAATGCTTTGAACCCGAATTTGAATCTGCGCACAAAAGAGGTTAGCGAAAAAATCGGCAGAGGCACTCACACAACCCGTCATTGCGAAATTATAAAATTAAACCAAAATTCGCGAATTGTTGACACTCCCGGGTTCAGCAACGTGAAATTTGACTTTATATTGCCGAAAGACGTGGATTTGCTGTTTGAGGATATTTCAAAATTCAGCGGAGATTGCAAATTCAGCGACTGTCTGCATATAAACGAAACAGGCTGTGCGGTTCTTGCAAATCTTGACGAGATCGACCCGTCAAGGTACGAAAGTTATTTGGCTTTTGCTGAGGAAGCAAGAGAGTTTAAAACCCGTGTGCAGAACGCAGGACAAAAAGTCGAACACTCCAAAAAACTTGTAAATAACAAGGCTGTTGCCAAAATCAGCGGTAAAAAACGCCGGAGTGCGAGAAATACCTTGAAACAACAGATAAAAAATATTGATTATGAGTAAATTATTTTGCCTCTCAGGCAAGCTCCTGAAACGAGTTCAGGATGACAGAATAAGGAATAGAAAATGCAGAGTTTAATTAATTTAGTAAACGAAAATTTAGATAAATTTATGGAAATAACATATCCCGAGGATATTTTCAAATCCATGAGATACACGGTATTGCTGCCCGGGAAGCGTTTGCGTCCTGTGATGTGTCTTGAGGCGTGCCAAATGTTCGGCGGGAAACTTGAAGATGCAATTCCTGCTGCGTGTGCAATTGAGATGCTTCATGCGCAAACCCTTATCCACGACGATTTGCCCTGTATGGATAACGACGACTACAGACGCGGCAAATTGACCAATCACAAGGTTTTCGGAGAAGCCGTGGCAGTTCTTGCAGGCGATGCTCTCTTGACTTTTGCACCGCAGGTTATTGTGAAAAATTCAAAAAATCTCGGGGCGGAAAAGTTATTAAAAATCCTTGAAGAATATTTTAAATATGCAGGCGCCTACGGGGTTATCGCGGGTCAGGTCGCGGATATTGAAAGTGAAAAAACAACCCCTGAAAATCCTGAAAAAACACTTGAATATATTCATATTCATAAAACATCAGATTTATTTAAACTCGCGTTGCGAACAGGTGCAATAATTGCAGGCGCGGACGAAAAACAGCTTGATGTTATAACCCGATTTGCTCAAAATCTCGGATTTGCATTCCAGATTGCCGATGATATTCTGGATGAAACCTCAACTTTTGAACAAATGGGTAAAACTCTCGGCAAAGATAAACTCTCCGGCAAATTGACTTATGTTTCTTTATACGGTCTGGACAGGGCAAAAGCGGATTTGGCTCAAATTCTGGATGATTGCGAAAAAATATTGTCGGAAAACGGCTTGAAATCGGATATTTTTGATCAAATTATTGCCAAAATCCGTATTGCATAAGATTTGTAAAGTTTTTGCAATGCGTTATTATGTTTGATATAATTGCCACAGATTGACAAAGGAAAGAGAGATTTTATGCACATTATGATTATAAATAACGGTTATGAGGCATTAGCCTGCGGGCTTTTATCCGCATTTTTGGCGCAGGTAATTAAGTTTTGCGTTTTTACAATCAGAACCCGTAAAATAAATTTTAAAATATTTACGACAACGGGCGGCATGCCGAGTTCACATTCGGCGGGAGTTATGGGGTTATCAACCTCTGTCGGGATTATAGCCGGGTTCAGCTCATTGTTGTTTGCAATTGCATTTGGCTATGCCCTTATTGTAATGTACGACGCGGCAGGTTTACGCCGTGCTGCCGGTAAAACAGCGGCGTGCCTTAACCGTATGATGGATGATTTTTATAAACATGATCTGCAGGCTGCAGGCGGCAAATTGAAAGAACTTTTGGGACATACGCCTTTAGAGGTATTTTTCGGGGCGGTTTTCGGAATTTTATTCGCGTTTGCGTTCCATAATTTTTTGGTGCCTTAAACACTTGCACTTTTTATTTATTCATGTATAATAGAAATATAAGGGCTTATAGATTTTATCTATATCCGGCGTTGTACCCTTTGTAAAGGAAGATTATACTCCGCAAATGAGTGGCGAGCAATTCAATTATAAGTTTATAAAAGAGCATGCAAGCGCTGGCAGCTGGCGCAGAGGTTACGAATACCATCTGAAAGATATGGTGTTCGATGCTTATCCTGAAAAGAATTTCTATATGGCAAAAGTCAAAGGGAATTTTCAGGATCATTATAATACCGATTTAATCTTTAAGAAAAACGGTGTAACCGCCAGATGCAACTGCCCTTTAAAGGAAGAATGGTGCAAACATGCCGTTGCCGTTGCTCTGAAAGCTATTGATGAACATGCTTATGAAGATTGGCTGGAAACTAAATTCGGTATGGAATTTGATTTTCCGGATGAAAATACGGCTTTGACAGAACCGCCTAAAGGGAATTACATTTTCCACTTTAACCCGAAAAGAAAAGCAAATTTCTTTTCAATCCTTGTAATGTCAAGGGAAACAGGCAAGGTCGTCCGCCAGATTGAACCGATTTTGAGGAATTTTATTGAAGCCCAAAAACAGGATAAAAATTTTGAAATCAATAACACTCAAAAAGTTGAGTTGAATATTTTAAAAGAGCTGTTGAAAATTTCGCGTCAGGACAAAAAAGCCGGCTGGTATGACATTCCGATTACCAAATTCGGTCCGATGTTCAGCTTATTAGCCATGGCGGATGAGGTTCTGGATGAGAAAACCAAACAGAGGTTGAAGTTTACCGACAAAGAATGGCAGCTTGTGTTGTATGTTAACAGTTCTCAAGCCGGTACCATACTTTTGTCCCTTGAATGGCAAAGACCTGATAAGGACGATGTTTACCCGTTTGAAGAGGTCAGGTATTTTTCAAGACATTTGAAATGGGGCAGATATAAAAACATAATTTTCCCGACAAATATTGCAATGCAATCCATTCCGCAAAACCTTTTGAAATCCACTTTTACCGATTTGAAAGATGCGGAAGGCGGCAAATTTATCTATGAAGAATTGCCGAAACTGCGCGAAATTATGGATGTCAGAATTGCGGATAATATTTCCAAATTAATGCTTGAAGAACGTCCGCCTTTGAATATCGTGACGCTCGGAATTGATTATGACCAATCATTGAAAGCCGCTCTGGAATTTGAATATGACGGGGTCAGGGTGCCGTTTTCCAAAAATGCCAAGGAAAAATCACCTTATCTTACCATTAAAAAACCCGATGAGGATTTGATTTACTGGGTCAAACGCAATTACAAGCACGAAATTGAGGCATATAATATGCTTCTGGCATGCAAATTTGTTCCGATGCAGACCAATAACCTTGCGCTTGAAAAAGAAAACGCAATTGATTTTTACAATTATTATATAAAACAGGCAGGCGACGGCTGGAAGTTTGAAGAAAAAGACGATATGGGCTTTTTCAAGCTTATGGACGAGCCTTTCAAATTATGTGCGGAAATTAAATTCAGCGAGGAATCACAGGACAGCTTTGAAATTCATATTTTCGGAAAAGCCGGTGATGAGATTATCAACTTTGACGATATTTACGAAACTATTCAAAGCGGTGAAAAATATGCCCGCATAAGAAGTTTGGGCTTTGTAGAATATCCGGCGCAGAATATTTACGCAATGATGAGGGCATTTAATTCTTTTGATGTGTATAGAACGCCCGATAACAGATTTACCGTAAAAACCTACCGTGCAGGGCTTATCAATGAATTGAAGAACCTCGGTGTTGAGCTTATTTTGAGCGATGACTTTGAAAAATTCTGGGAGCAGATGTCAACATTCTCAACGTCAGAGGATTTGACGCTGCCGGAAGGTATTCATGCGGAATTCCGTGAATACCAGACAAAAGGTTTCGGCTGGCTCTGGTTTATGTATAAATACGGACTGAACGGGATTCTGGCGGACGACATGGGGCTTGGTAAAACCTTACAGGCTCTGACGGCTGTTCAGAAGGCAAAAGAAGAGGACGGTCCGATGCCGACTCTTGTAATCTGTCCGACAACGGTTGTTTTTAACTGGGAAGCCGAAATTCAAAAATTTGCGCCGACTTTGACATGTTTAAAACTTGCAGGGATTGAGCGCAAACAGATGTTTAAGGAAATTCCGAATTACGATGTTGTAATTACAAGCTATGCACTTGTCAGACGCGATATTGAAAAACTGAAAAATATTAATTTCAGATATATAATTCTTGATGAATCTCAGAATATTAAAAACGCGATGTCGCAAACTGCTCAGGCGGTTAAAAAACTGCAATCCCAGCATAAACTGGCGCTTTCCGGCACCCCGATTGAAAACAAACTTGAGGAATTGTGGTCTGTATTCGACTTTTTGATGCCGGGATTTTTGTTCAGCGTTGCGGATTTCAATTACAGATATGTTAACCCGATTATGGAGCGTCAGGACAAAACCGTTGAAAAACGTCTGAAATTGCAGATTTATCCGTTTATTTTGCGACGTATGAAACGCGATGTTGCAAAAGATTTGCCGGATAAGGTCGAAAACATTGCATACTGTGAACTTACGGATGAGCAAAAAGACTTCTATCTGCAGGTTCTTGACAGTACCAAAGAAGAATTGTTCAAAAGTATCGAGCAGAACGGACTTGAAAAAAGCAGATTGTCGATTTTCTCCGCACTTCTCAGATTACGTCAAATCTGCTGCCACCCGCGGCTTTACGATAAAGAAAACGTTAAAAATATTATGTCCTCAGGTAAATTTGAAAAACTTAAATCCATGCTGGAAGAAATTATCTCTGAAGGTCACAGAGTGCTTTTGTTCAGCCAATTTGTCGACATGCTGGATATCGTAAAAGCTTGGCTTGAGCGCGAAGGCATTGATTATGAATACCTGACAGGTAAAACAAAAGACCGTCAGGCTGCTGTTGAAAGATTTAATTCAACACCGTCAATTCCGATTTTCTTAATCAGTTTGAAAGCCGGCGGAACGGGCTTGAACTTGACCGGCGCGGATTACGTAATCCATTACGACCCGTGGTGGAACCCTGCGGTTGAAGATCAGGCAACAGACCGTGCTTATCGTATCGGTCAGACTAAAAAAGTATTTGTCTACAGACTTATCACAAAAAATACTGTTGAAGAAAAAATTCAAAAACTCAAAACAATTAAACGCAATCTTGTTGACAGCGTAATTTCCGTTGACAGAAATATTACTAAATCGCTTACTATGGAAGATTTGAAGGAAATCTTCTCGGTTGACTAAAGGGGGATAACTTATTGTCATCCTGAAGTGCCTGAGCGTGAGCGAGCAGAGGCTGAAGGGCTTTGCGAAGGCAAAGACCGCAACGCCGTTTAATGCGAGCGAACAAGAGGGGCAGGACTCAGTCATTCTGAGCGCTAGCGAAGAATCTCGGATAAAGTTACTAAGATACTAAGAAGGTTTTAGAGTGAGTGGCGAGAGGTTTTATGTCATCCTGAACTTGTTTGACTACTTTTTCCAAAATCTACGATTTTGTGAAAAATGTCCGGTTTTTCCGCAGGATCTCAAGAAAAATCCCCCCACCCTAACCCTCCCACCTTCACTACGTTTCGGAAACAGGGTCGCACAACTCGTACCTCGTTGGCTCCCTTTGTTCCTCAAGGGCGGGAGGGAAGAATTAGGAAACGTAGGTCGGCATTACTATGCCGACAGAAAAACTAACAGTCGGGTTAACCCGACCTGAGTTTAGCCACCCCCACCCTAACTCTTACCCCTCAAGGCGGAGGGAATAGAAAGCATGTTGAACTTTGCAAAGCGAACCAACGAGGAACGAGTTGATTCGCTTTGTTTTCCCAAGGGGCGAGGGGTGCCTCGGACATGCCGGATTTGCCGCAACAAAAAACACACTTATCGTCTTTTTCATGTTACTATATAGTCATGCGTTTATCCGATTTTAAACATTATGCAAAAGAGCTGTTACATATTGCCCTGCCCATTATAATGGGGAATTTGGGCTTTATTATGATAGGTGCGGGAGATGTTTTGATTGCGGGACGTCATTCGACGGATACTCTCGCGGCTATTTCCATTGCAACAGCTATTTCCAATTGTATTATGACTTTCGGAATCGGTTTAATTGCAAGTGTTTCGCCGCTTTTGTCAAACTATAGGGGCGAAAAACACTCCGCTAAAAAGTATTTTTACCCGACAATCAGGTTTGCGATGATTTTGGCTGTCATAATGATGATTGGCGTTTTGTTGTGCGTACCGTTGATTGATTATTTGAATTTTGAACCGCAGCTTGTAAAGCCGATTAAGGAATATATGATTATAACTGCGTTTTCGACTTTCGGGGCGTATTTGCATGCTGCGTTGAAGGAATTTTTGCAGGCGTTTGAAATTGTATTTTTGCCGAACGTTGTGACTGTGTTTTCGGTATTTTTGAACCTTGCATTGAACGCAATACTTGTGTTCGGCTGGGGTCCGATACCGTCTTTGGGTGCAATAGGGCTTGCTATTGCAAGTTTTACCGTAAGATATTTTATGGGATTTGTGCTGTTGTGGTATTGTTTTAAGCTGATGAAATTTCGCAATTACAGAGATGACAGGGAATATTTCAGGGGGCTTTTGAAAATCGGTATGCCCATATCAATTGCAATTTTGATTGAATTTGTTGCGTTTAATTGCGTTGCGGTAATTATGGGACGTGTGTCAGGGGTTTATGCAGCTGCGCAGAATTTGGTGTGCACTTTGACAACGGTATCTTTTATGGTGCCGCTTGCCATATCAAACGCGATTGCGGTAAAAGTCGGGTTCGCAAACGGCGCGCAAAACCTTATGGAACTTCGACGTTACGCTTATATAGGTCTGGGAATGGCGGTCGGGTTTATGGCTTGCAGTTCAATTATTTTTGCAAGTTTTCCGGGTTTTCTTGTCGGATTGTTTACATCTGACAGCAAGCTCGTTGATATCAGCGTGCCTGTTTTATATGTACTGGCTCTGTTTCAGGTGTTTGACGGGCTGCAGGTGTCGCTCGCCGGAATATTCAAGGGCATGAAAAAGACCAAAATCGTTATGATTGCGAATTTTATCGGATACTGGCTGATTTCAATACCTGTAGGTTATACGCTTGCGTTTAAATACAATATGAATATCATGGGCTTCTGGTACGGGCTTGTAAGTGCGGCAATTATTCTTTGTACAATAATGCTTATAATTTTGAGAAAATACATAAACGATATGAAGAAAAACCTTGATTTTGTGAGAATTGCGGAAGAATATTAGCTTTTTTCGGGGATTTATGCTATTATAGCTCTATATGGAGGAAAAAACATGGGACATACTGAAGAGAGAACATTTATAGCGATTAAGCCGGATGCGGTAATCAGAGGGCTTACAAGCACAATCATAAAAAGATTTGAAGATAAAGGGTATAAAATTATCGGCTTAAAGATGCTTATGGTTAGTAAAGAACAGGCTGCTCAGCATTATGCCGAACACTTTGGCAAACCGTTTTATGACAGACTTATCAAATACATCCAGAGCGGTCCGATTGTTGCAATGGTTTTGCAAGGATATAACGTAATCAAAGGTGCGCGTCAGCTTATGGGTGCAACAGATCCTGCGGAAGCTCAGGTCGGCACTATCCGCGCTGATTTTGCACAGTTGAAAGAATACAATTCTGTCCACGGTTCAGATTGTCCGGAAAGTGCCGCGCGCGAAATTGCAATATACTTTAAGCCCGAAGAACTCTGCACAAACTGGAAAAATATGACGGAACTCGTCACAGAAAAGGAAGATTTAACATAGTGAATGATTTTTTTGATTACGAATTGGTTCACGAATGTGCGCAAACTGGCGCCCGCGCAGGAATTTTAGCCACCCCGCACGGAAAAATTTTGACGCCTATTTTTATGCCTGTCGGAACAAATTCCGCTGTCAAAACGCTTACCTCTGAACAGGTGAAAAATACCGGCGCACAAATAATTCTGGCAAATTCATATCATCTTTATTTAAGAGCCGGTACAAAGTTAATCAAACAATTCGGCGGAATTCACGGCTGGATGAATTGGGATAAACCGGTTTTGACGGATTCGGGCGGGTTTCAGGTGTTTTCGCTGTCGCATTTGAGGAAAATCACAGAGGACGGCGTTGAATTCCGCGACCCGAAAGACGGCAAAAAACATTTTATATCTCCTGAGGTTTCCATGGAAATCCAGCAGGATATCGGTGCGGATATAATTATGGCTTTTGATGAATGTGCGCCGTATCCTTGCGATTATGATACCGCAAAAAAGGCAATGGAGCGCACCCACAGGTGGCTTGAAAGATGTATGAAAGCAAAAACAAACCCCCGTCAGGCACTTTTTCCGATAGTTCAGGGCGCGTTTTTCGATGATTTAAGACGTGAAAGCGCAAGTGTAATTTCATCTTATGATGCCCCCGGCTATGCAATCGGCGGGTTGAGTGTCGGTGAAACAAAAGAGATTATGAACCATTTTGTTGAGCTTACCGCGCCTTTATTGCCCGCGAATAAGCCGCGTTACCTTATGGGTGTCGGAACGCCCGAGGATTTGTTGGACGGAATTAAACGCGGGGTGGATATGTTTGATTGTGTCCTGCCGACCAGAAATGCCCGCCACGGCTCGTTTTTTACATGGAACGGCAAACGTAATATTAAGAATAAAGAATTTTACGATGATGCGCGTCCGCTTGTGGAAGGCTGTGATTGTTATGCGTGTCAAAACCATTCCAGAGCCTACATAAGACACCTCTGGCGCTGCGGCGAAAGCACTGCTTCTACGCTTTTATCCATCCACAATATCCAATTTCTGGTGGAATTTTCGCAAAAATGCCGTGAAGCTATTCTGCAGGACAGGTTCGGCGATTTTTACAACGAACACTACGGAAATTTAATCGGCTGACCTGCAGATACCCAGCCGTCATAGGGGCAACCGCTCAAGCTTTCAGTATCCTTTTAAGCCGGTCTGTGTCCTGTTTTTAACTGGTGGTCAACATTTGCTGTACGCTGGTTGGAAATTAATTTGCCTTTTATCAGATGATATGAGGCAACGCCCAAACCTAAAAGCGCTGTTATAAATTTGCCTTTTTTACTGATATTTTTAATCGGATGTTTGAATGCATCAAGAACATTGTTGCCTTTTTTGAAACCTTTAGGTACTGCGCCGAATGCCCAGAAACCTGCCAGTGATGCGGCAACGGTTAATGCGCCGTAGCCGACGGCTTTAAATGATGCTTTTGTCATTTCGCCCAGCGTGGTGAAAAATTTTGCAATTTTGCTGATATCTTCTCTTAAACTTGAACGTTTTTTCGGTTGTTTGGGAGCAGGTTTTTGAGACATATCTGTTCCTTGAACGCCACCTTGAGCTGCAGCGTTTGCTTCCTGAGCTCCTTTTGGCGCCCCCTGAATGCCGTTTTGTTTGAAACTTATGCCGGGATTAAAACTTATGTACATTACTGCTCCTTTGTCTTTATCATTAAAACTCGTAAAAAATATTTTTGCGGGTTTTTTACAAAAAATTTACAAATTTTATCAATTGAATAAATTTAATTGAGGAACCTGAGGTTCAACAGCGTCAGACTTTTTACGGGAGGAAAGATTATTCGAAAAATCCCTCTGCATTCTTGTCATTAAATCTTGAGAACGTTTAACAACACTATTTGGCAAGCCTGCCATTTTTGCAACCTGAATACCATAGCTTTTGCTTGCGCCGCCCTGAACTATTTTACGTAAAAATTCGATTTCTCCGTTTTCTTCCGCAATCGTAATTCTGTAGTTTTTAATCTGCGGATAGGTGTTTGTCATGACGTTAAGTTCGTGGTAGTGAGTTGCAAAAATACATCTTGCTTTAATTTTTGTTGCAATGTATTCCGCAACCGCCCAGGCAATAGCAACACCGTCATAGGTGCTTGTTCCGCGTCCGATTTCATCCAGCAGAATAAAACTTTTTTCCGTTGCTGAATTCAAGATACACGCTGTTTCAATCATTTCCACCATAAATGTGGATTGTCCGAGAGTTAAGTCATCAGACGCCCCCACACGTGTAAAGATTTTATCCGTAATCCCGATTTTTGCATAATCCGCCGGAACCCATGACCCGATTTGAGCTAAAATTGCAATCAGTGCGTTTTGACGCATATAGGTTGATTTCCCTGCCATATTTGGACCTGTTAGTATCATAAATTGAGTTGTGTCAACAGAATTGCTTTTCAAGGTCAGGTCGTTTGCAACGTATTCCCCTAAAGGCAAAATCTTTTCCAGAACGGGATGTCTGCCGTTTTTGACTATAAAATCATCAGAATCATCCACAATCGGTTTTGAATAATTATTTTCAACCGCAACTTCGGCTAATGATGCCGCAACATCCATTATCGCAATCGCTTCCGCGATTTCTCTGATTTTTGTTACATATTCTTTTGAATAATCTCTGAAATCCGTGAATAATTTGTATTCCAATTCCGTAGATTTGAATTTGGCAGACAGAACGTCGTCTTCGTGTTTTTTGAGTTCTTCGGTTATAAATCTTTCGGCATTTGTAAGTGTTTGTTTTCTTATGTAATTTTCGGGCGCAAGATTAATGTATGCGTTTGTAATCTCAATAAAGTAACCGAAAACCTTGTTGTAGCCTACTTTCAGGTTCTTAATCCCTGTTTTTTCTTTTTCGGTTTCTTCAAAATTTTTGAGCCATTGTTCTCCGCCGGTTAACAAATCTCTGAAATAATCCAGTTCGCCGTTAACGTTTGGTTTTATGATTCCGCCTTCTTTTATGTGGATTGGCGGATTATCAATAATCGTTCTTTCAATCAAATCCGCATATATTGAAATTTCTTCTCTGTATTGTTCAATTTTTTCAAACGGGTTGTTCTCAAGGTTCTTGGCAATATCCAGAATTTTAGGCAGTGCTGAAAGCGAGGTTTTTAAACCGATAAAATCTCTCGGGGTAGCGCTGCTGTTGCTTATCCTTGTTGAAAGTCTTTGAATATCCTGAATTTTTTCCAATTTTTCGGAAAGTTCACGTCGGATAGCGCTTTTTTCAACAAGTTCCGATACGGCATCCTGACGTTTTTGGATATCTTCAACTTTTTTCAAGGGCTGACAAATCCGGTTTCTTAAAAGTCTTGCGCCCATATTTGTTCTGGTTTTATCAACTGCCCACAAAAGAGAACCGTATTTATTTTTTTCTCTCAAGGTTTCCGTAAGTTCAAGATTTTTTCTTGTGCTGACATCAATAATCATATATTCGGAAAGTTCATAATGTTCAATTCGTTCAAATTTAGGCATGTTGCCTTTTTGAGTTTCCCAGATATATGATAAAAGTGCGCCGGCGGCACGGAATCCCGTTTTACAGTTTTCATAGCCGAAAGCTTCAAGGCTTTTTGCTTCAAAAACCGCTTTCAGGTTATTTTCCGCAAATGCGGGTTCAAAAACCGAGGCGGGGATTTTTGAACAGTTATAAATTTTTGTAATATTTTCCGGAAGATCTATTTTTTCATCCGGTACAATCTGGAATGGTTTAATTTCTTCTCTTACGGAAGGTGCAATAATTTCCGCAGGATTAAGCCTTGCAAGTTCCGCCGTAATTAAATCCAGAGGCGCCTGTGTTACCTTGAATTCACCGGTTGAGATATCAGTGTATGCAAAACCGTAAATATCATTTTTCTCGTCTTTAAATATTGAGCAGATGTAATTGTTTGTATTTTGTTCCAAAAAGTTGCTCTCAAGAATTGTTCCTGCTGTTATAATTCTTGTGACGCCGCGTTTTACTAAATCTTTTGTATATTTCGGATCTTCAAGCTGTTCACAGATTGCGACTTTAATATTTTTTTGTACAAGACGTTCAATATAATTGTCTGCTGCTTTGACCGGAATACCGGCAAGAGGAATCCTGCCCAAAGTCCCGGCATCTCTGCTTGTCAAAGTTAATTCCAGAGCTTTGGAGAGTATATAAGCATCTTCAAAAAATGTTTCATAAAAATCACCGAGCCTGTATAAAAGCAGCATATTCGGATTTTCACGTTTGATTTCCAAATACTGCCTCATAACAGGCGTTGTATCTTCGGGTATTACTTCCCAACTATTTATATTATTGATTTCCGTTTTTGTCATAATTATAATATTATTATACATTAAAATTATAAAAAAGGAATTCAAGATGATTGGCTGTCTGAGGAATATTGTTAGAGCTGTTGTAATAACCCTTGCTATAGTAGGGTTTATGTCGCTCGGCGGACGTGAATTAATCGGCGGCTGGCTGGGTAATTGGCTGAATCCGTCACAGGATGTCATGCTTGAGAGAGCAAAAAAAGTCGGTGATTTTTCAAAACTTAATGATGAATTTGAGATAGAAAAAGCCGCAGGTGTCATGGGGTATAACGCGGTTGTGGCGGAGCATAAGGCAACCGGTCAAAAGATGATTGTGGTTGATACAGGTGAAAAACCCTTATTAACGGCCGAAGATTTGAAATCCGATGATATTGAAGAAAAATTGCGCAATTCAGTTAAAAAAATAAAATATCAGGCGATATCCGTAAATGATTTGACGGTGACAAAACGCGGAACAATTTCATCTTACGGGAAATCAGCACCGTATGTTAAATTTGAAGCTAAGGTTAAAAAACTTCCTATAGGAGATGTTGCCGGTATTATATCCGTTGTGAAAGATTCCAAAGGTGAAGACAGGCTGCTTATATCCGTTACGGAAAAAGATAAGTATTCACAGCTGATTGCGGACGAATTTTTTAAGAATATTAAATAATGTTGCTTTACTTACAAAAACGGGTATAATATATGTATGAATAAAGATCGCGAATATGTAAAATTTAGAGATTCTCTTTTACAGAAAAATTTTACTCTCAAGGAAGTAAGAAAATTCCTTGATAATGATTTTGTTACAAATATAACTCATGTTGGTCCTGATCCTGAGAATAAAAATTTTATTAAATATCTTGTTACGCTTGTTGAAGGCGAAGTATATACTATTTATGTTATTCCTTAAAAATGAGATTTATTGACAAATTTGAAAAATAGTTATAAAATCATATTACTTATGTAAGGAAAGTTCGGGTGAAAATCCCTCACTGGACCGCAGCCGTTACAGTCGGAATGCTTATATAAGTTTGTAGTACAACCACGGAAATCTGGGAGATTTTTTTTATGAACAATGCAATTTTGAAGGACAACAATGTTGTCGATTTGGGTTCCGCAAAGAGAGCTTTTATGTCAAATCCGGTTCAGGATTCAAATATTTCGCTTGTCGATAATTATTTGAAACAGCTTGACTGGCAGGTTAATGAAAATTCGAACATGTCTTATTCTATTCAGGGGCTTAATAATTATATAGCTTCCGAAATCAGCAAAAACTACTGGCTTAATAAAATTTATCCGGCTGATATCAAAAACGCTCATATAAACGGTGATATTCATATCCATGATTTGAATATCATATCAGTATACTGTGTGGGCTGGGATTTAAAAGATTTATTGACTGAAGGTTTTACCGGAGTTAAAGGTAAAATTGAAAGCGCTCCTGCAAAACACTTCAGAACAGCCTTAGGTCAGGTTGTAAACTTTATGTATACAATGCAGGGAGAAGCTGCAGGCGCTCAAGCCTTCTCAAATTTTGATACACTTCTTGCGCCGTTTATCAGATATGACAATCTGACATATGATCAGGTTAAACAGGCTATGCAGGAATTTGTATTTAATATGAATGTTCCGACACGTGTAGGGTTCCAGACACCTTTCACAAATATCACAATGGATTTGACGGTTCCTTCATATTATGCGGAACAGCCTGTTATTATCGGCGGCGAATTGATGGAAGAAACTTACAAAGACTTCCAGAAAGAAATGGACATGCTGAATAAAGCGTTCTTCGAAGTTATGATGAAAGGCGACAATTCAGGCAGAGTATTTACATTCCCTATTCCGACATATAATATTACAAAAGATTTTGACTGGGATAATAAAAATATCGAAGGTTTATGGGAAATGGCTGCAAAATACGGCATTCCGTATTTCTCAAACTTCATCAATTCCGACATGTCACCGGAGGATGCACGTTCTATGTGCTGTAGATTAAGAATTGACAACAGAGAACTTGAATACAGAGGCGGCGGATTGTTCGGTTCAAACCCTCTGACGGGGTCTGTCGGCGTTGTTACGATTAATCTTCCGAAAATCGCTGCAAATTCCGAAACTAAAGGTGAATTTTTATCTAAATTGGCTGAAAAAATGGAGCTTGCTAAAGAAAGTTTGGAAATCAAACGAGCTTTATTGGAAGATTTGACTGACAAAAATCTTTATCCTTATACAAAATTCTACCTGAGGGATATCAAATCAAGATTTGGTGTATACTGGAAAAACCACTTCTCTACAATCGGTTTGATAGGTATGAATGAAGCATGCTTGAACTTATTAGCCGATGACATCGGCAGCTTCCGCGGAAAACAGTTTGCGGTTGAGGTTATGGACTTTATGAGAGAAAAAATTAAAGAATTCCAGAAAGAAACCGGCCACAACTACAACCTTGAAGCCACACCGGGTGAAGGTACTTCCTACAGGCTTGCTAAACTTGACAGGCAAAAATATCCTTATTACACAAATTCAACTCAGTTGCCGGTAAATTATACCGATGATATCTTTGAAGTGCTTGATCATCAGGATGATTTGCAGACTAAATACACAGGCGGTACTGTTTTACATATTTTTGCAGGGGAAAGAATTCATAACATTGAAACTATGAAAAACCTTGTTAAAAAAGTGTGCAACAATTATCACCTCCCGTATTTCACATTCTCACCGACATTCAGCACATGCCCGAATCACGGTTATGTTGCAGGCGAACACTTTACCTGCCCTGAATGCGGCGCCGAATGCGAAGTCTATTCACGTGTTGTGGGCTATATCAGACCCGTAACCCAGTGGAATAAAGGCAAAAAACGTGAATTCAAGGACAGAAAGGAATTTGTGATTTCGGAATGCTCATAGGCGGAGTTCAAAAAACATCGTTATTGGATTTCCCCGATAAAATCAGCACAATCGTTTTTACGCAGGGGTGTAACTTCAGATGCGGTTACTGCCACAATCCTGAACTTATAGCTGTAAGAAATGAGCCGGCATGGACTGTGCCGGCCTTTCTTGAATTTTTAAATACAAGACGCGGCAAGCTTGACGGGGTTGTGATTACAGGCGGTGAACCTTGCCTTCAGTCTGATTTGAAAGATTTTATAAAAGAGATTAAAAAGCTCGGTTTTCTTGTTAAATTGGATTCCAACGGCACTTTCCCCGAAAAAATTAAAGGGTTATTGCCTTTTTTGGATTACATTGCAATGGATATAAAAGCCCCGATTGAAAAATATCCGCTTGTTACCAATTCCAAAATCAATTCCGAAAAAATCCGCGAAAGTATTGATATTATTATGACCTCCGGTATCGGCTATGAATTCAGGACAACAGTTGTAAAATCGCAATTGAGCTATGATGATTTTCGTGCAATCGGCAAACTTATAAAAGGTGCCGAAAAATATTATCTTCAAAAATTTGTCCCGTCCAAAACTTTAGATCCCAAAATGATGACGGAAACAACTTATACAGATGCCGAATTCAAAGAAATTACGAATATTTTAAAGCCGTACGTAAAATACGTTTCCGTGCGCTGAAATTTTGTTTTAAATGTTTCCTGTTGAGCTGTTTCTGTCATCTTCAAGCTGTTTGATGTCAATATTTATGTCATCTTCAACAACGTAGGATGTATTCAGCGGCTGAACGTCAATTTCAACGTTAACATCAGCGTCAACCATTTCAATATCACCTTTAGAAAATTCTTTTACTTTGCCGTCCTCGGTTTTGACAGCTACTTTGCCGCTTAAAAATTGCAGATAGCAGACTTTGCCGAGCCCTTCGGGTGTCATAACGGACGATCCTACAGGCGGCATGCCTTTTGCAGCGTCAATGTAGTTTGAGTATTCATAAGTCAGACAGCACAATAATCTTCCGCAGGTTCCGGAAATTTTCCCCGGAGCTATCGGCATTCCTTGATCCTTGGCAAGTTTTACGTTAATTGTGGCAAATTTTCTCAAAAAACTCGAACAGCAAAAAGGTCTGCCGCAAATCCCTACCCCGTCAAGAATTGAGGTTTCATCTCTTACGCCGATGTGCCTCAAATCAATACGAACACGCGTGAAAACTTGGGTTAAATCTTTTAAAAGCGCCCTGAAATCCACTCTTTCCGGTGCCGTATAGTAGAAAGTTATCTTGCGTCTGTCAAAAGTTATTCTGCACTGGACAAGGTTCATGTTTAATCCGTGCTGTCTTACAAGCTCCTGACATTTGAAAAACGAGGTTACTTCCTCTTTTTTAATGTCGTCAAGAGTTTGCAAATCTCTCTGGGATAAAACTCTTATAACAGGCAAAGGCTCCGGTTTAACCTCACTTTTTTCCCACGCTTGTGAAATCTCCGGACTTACCAGAATGATTTTCAAAGCTTCTTCGCCTTTTTCAGTTCTTACAATAACCATTTGACCGCCTTCAAGATGAATTGTTTCAGGCACGGTTACGGGATAAAATGTGTTTTTAAGGTATCTTACTGCAAATTTATACATATCTTTCTTCTTCTTTTAACTTCCTGTTCATTAATTTGTCCAATAATTCCTGCGGGGTTATATCTGTGTAAACGGCTTCATAAATAGCGTTTGAGACAGGAACGTCAATATCAAGTTTTTTTGCAAGTTCGCAAATTGCTTTGGAGGTTTTGACGCCTTCTGCGACGGAACCTAATTCTCTCAAAATGTCATCAATTTTTTTGCCTTTACCGAGCATTGAACCTACCGTGTAGTTTCTGGACATAGGGCTTGAGCAGGTGGCAATCAAATCTCCCATGCCTGAAAGCCCGTAAAGTGTTGAAGGATTTGCGCCGAGCCTGATGCTGACCCTGACTATTTCCGCCATGCCGCGGGTTAAAAGAGTTCCTGCGCAATTATCGCCGAGGTTCATTGCGTGTGCAAAGCCCGAGGCAATTGCGATTACGTTTTTCAAACTTCCGCCAAGCTCAACGCCTATAACATCGTTATTCGTATAAAGTCTGAATTTACCGGGAACATTCAGGGCGTGCTGAACAAATTCAGCGGTTGTCATATCCTCACTTGCAACGCATGCGGCGGTAGGTTTACCTTGCAAAACTTCTTTTGCAAGAGTCGGACCCGAAAGAATTGCGAGTTTTTGCTCGGGCAGAACGTCTTTTATAACCTCGCTCATCCGCATTAAAGAAGGCAGTTCAATACCTTTTGAAGCATTTACAAGAATTTGTTCCGGCTTGATGTCTGATTTTTTAAGGTTTTCACAAACATCACGCGTGCCTGATGTCGCAACAACATTCAAAATTATATCGGCATCTGTGATTGCGGATGTCATATCTGAGGTTATTTCAACTTTGTTTGAAAGCTGAACTTCAAGAGGCTTTGACGCGTGTTTGTTTTGCACCAGATCTTCCGTCAAATCCTGCTGTCTGCCCCAGACGGTTATTTCATCAAAATTATTTGTCAAAAGCCATGCTAATGTTAATCCCCAGCACCCTGCGCCTAATACCGTAAGCTTCATATTCTCTCCTTATACCATTGCTTTATAGATAATTTTTCTTAAAACTCCGCCGTGTTTTTTAAGCTCTGTTCTTGCGTCATCTATGCTCATATTCATCATTAATGACACAATGGCCGTTTTGATTTCCCAGTCGCATTTCAAAAGGGTTGAAAGTGCATCCGCAAGGTTTACATCAGCGATTTGAGCAACAATTCTGATTGCTCTGTCTTTTAATTTTTCGTTCACGGCTTTCAAATCAATCATAAAGTTTTCGTAAGTTTTGCCGATTTTAATCATGGAACCTGTTGAGAGCATATTCAAAATCATTTTTTGTGCTGTGCCGGCTTTAAGTCTGCTGGAGCCTGCAATAACTTCAGGACCTACCTCAACGCAGATTACAAGCCCTGCTTCTTCGGCAATTCTGCCTTGAGAGTTGCAAGTTACGGCAATTGTTTTTGCACCGGCTTCATCTGCCTGATGCAAAACCCCGAGTAAATATTTCGGGTTTCCGCTTGCAGAAATCGCAACACACACATCTTTATCAGTCAAAACTTTTGCATCTTCAACGCCCAAATCAAAGTTATCCTCGGCGCCTTCAACAGAATACAAAAATGCGTCTTTGCCTCCCGCAATTCTTCCCTGAACCATATCAAAAGGCACGCTGAATGTCGGCGGGCATTCCGATGCGTCAAGAATACCTAATCTGCCTGATGTTCCTGCGCCAAAGTAGAATAATCTTCCGCCTTTTAAAAACTGTTTTGCAATTAAATCAATAGCTTCGGCAATATGTTCGGTTTCATCTTCAACCGCAAGCGCAACGAGTTTGTCCTCCTCGTTCATTTTTCTCACCATATCGACTGTTGATAAAAGATCAATGTCTTTGGTGTTCTCGTTTCTGTACTCTGTAATGACTTCGCTCATTTTAATCCCCCTATTACACTAATTTGACCAGATTTGCCATTTCTATTGCGGTTTTTGCAGCGTCCGCACCTTTATTGCCGGCTTTTGTTCCGGCTCTTTCGATTGCCTGTTCTATATTATCCGTTGTTAATATTCCGAAAATTACAGGAACCCCTGTTTCTAATGCAACATGTGCAACGCCTTTTGAAACCTCGGCGCTTACGTAATCAAAATGCGGTGTTGAACCTTTTATAACCGCGCCAAGTGTGATAATCGCATTGTATTTGCCGGTTTTGGCAAATTTTTGAGACGCAAGAGGAATTTCAAATGCGCCCGGAACTTTTACGATATCTATATTTTCGTCGGCAACGCCATGTCTTTTAAGCTCATCTACTGCTCCTGACAGAAGCTTTGACCCGATAAAATCGTTAAATCTTGAAATTATTATACAAAATTTTTCCCCTGATACTGTTAACTGCCCTTCAAATGTTTTCATCTTAATATACTCCTTTGCATATATTGTACATCATATAGGGCTATTTTACAATAAGCGGATAGAAAATCTTATAAAAAATATATAATGATGCAAGGATTAGCAAAACGCCGCTAATTTTCATCAAAATATCGGAAATTTTGTAGAAATTTTGCCAGTTTTTAAGGCGGGAGGTTAAAAATCCGGCAAGAATCAGGATTAACCCCTGCCCGATTGAAAATAAAAACAGCATTATAATTGCGTTAACAATATTTGCGGAAAGTGATGCAAACGCCATTATTCCCGCTAAAATCGGTGTGGAACAAGGGGTTCCGATTAGTGCAAAAACAGCCCCCAGAAGTATAGGATAAATAAATGTATTGTGTGCCGTGCTTTTGGGCATTTCTTTTATTAATACGGGAAAATCAAAGTCCAAAAAACCTACGAGTTTCAGTCCCATTACAAGCAGCAAAGATGCCAGTATCAGGGCAAAATAGTGGTTTGATACAAAAACTTTTCCCGTAAGCGCGCAGATTATTCCTATTATCGAGAAAACTATTGCGGTTCCGAATACGAAAAATATCATCTGCAAGAGGGTTTTAGACGGTTTTGCATCCGAATATCCGCCTATATAGCCGACTATTATCGGAAGCATCGCAAGAGAACACGGCGAAACAGATGCAACAAGCCCTCCGAGAAACGACATTATAAATAATATCAAAACACTCGTGTTGTTCGTAAAAATATCCGTGTAATCCATTATTCAAGACCTTTCAAAAGGTTTTCCATTTCTTCTTTTTCAATTGCACCTTCAATTCTTTTTACCTGTTTGCCGGTTGCGTCAAGCAAAATGATTGTCGGTACAAGAGTGACGCTGTATTTTTCGATTTGTGAATTTGTAAATGAGGTTCCGTCTTGAACAGGAATTTCTGTCAAGATAATTTTGCCTTCGTATTTCGGAAAAATTTCTTTGAAAATATCGTTCATTTTCTGGCAGTCAAGACACATCGCGGATGTAAATTTGATTACCTGCGGTTTGTTGGCTGTGTTTGTTGCGGTAGCCGCAGGCTGTGCTGTTGTTGCGGCGGATTTTGTCAATGCCATATACGCAATTACAGGCACCGCAAAAATTAACAAAATTGTAATCAGATTTTTTTTCATAATTTTAACTCCTTTTATATATTAGCATAAACTAAAAACAAAATTTCAATAACCACAGGTGGGTAATCCTTCCGGTGATTTTTATTAAGAGTTATTATTACACATTCCAGAACATAATAAAAGCCGGCTTTGCCGGCTTAATAATTATTGTATTGCGTTGCCATCCTCATCAAACTTAAAGATATTCCCGTCGTTATCTTTAATCGCGTAAAAGGTTTCGCCTTGAGGTGTAACCTCTTCCGAAAACATTGTGATTTTTCTGTCGGATTTTGATTCGTCATATAGCATAACTTTTTCGCCATAGTCGTTTAAACCTTCGGTAAAATCATCACCGTTAATCTCAATGAACTTTTTGTACATAGCGCTATTTAGCATAACTTTAAAGCCGCTTATGTTGTATGGACGTCCTGCTATATCATGACCTTGCAGATCTCTTTTTGAAGCACCGTCATTTTTAATTTCAATATATGCATCATCAATTTCCGGAGTTGAACGTGTTTGTTTTTTGAATTCTGTAAAAATATCTTCTTGTCTGAAATAATTTTGGATATTTTCGCCCGGAGCTAATGCTTTTTTGTAATTTGTTCCTTCAAAATGTAATGAGTTTAGTTTTAATTCACCTTCACCTGACATAAATATCTCCTATATTTTATCTACACTAATTTATTTACGGCAGATATAACAAAAACTTTAATTTTATTTTTGGATTGTTACATAAAAACTATTATCAGTACCTGTTACTTTCTTGTACCGACAAGAAAGTAACCAAAGAAGCTCTCGACCGGAACTGCACTCGCTAATCATTACTATAACTCGCCCTGAGCTCGCAAACTCGCTAAACGTCATCCCGCACTTGTTGCGGGATCCAAAAGACTTGCCGCTCAGACAACGCTCGCTTTGTAGCTGTCTCGTTATGTAATGATTGCTCGTTCCGTTAAGGTCGAATATTTGTTTAAGCCGCGCCGTGATTATAGCGGGAGCGAGCAGAGGCTGAAGGTCGGCGGAGAACTCCGCCGCCGTAATGCCGTTTATTGCGAGCGAGTAAGAAGGCGCGGTGAGGAATTGCAAGCGATAGCTTGCAACGGCACGGATGTGCGCCCGTCAGGGCTTGAGCAATCCGTAGGATTGCAATTTATTTAGCGTGTTTTTCTTTCTCGGTTCACTCTTTCTTTTTACATCGCAATAAAAAGAAAGAGTGAACATAATAAGATACCCATAATAGTTTTTATGTAAGTTGTTGCCAAACGCAAAAATTTTTGTTAAAATTTTTATTATGAAAAAATTATTTTTATTAACGGCATTATTGATTTTGGGTCTGAGTGTAAGCGCGGAAGGTGTTACTCTGACAGGCGAAGCTCGTTTTGACTGGGTTGATATGACTCAAATCCAGCGTGATTCAACAATTGAGTATTATCACGATATTCTGTTCGGCGAAAACAGTGTTAATAATTATACCAAGGATGAATTCAAAGAAGAATTTAAACCTTTTAAAAAAGATCAAAATTATAAAGAGCATTACATGCTTGCGCGCGATAACGTGAAAGAAACGAAAGACGCTAATATTTGTTCTTTTTATTATAAAGGTAATATATTAATAATATATGCACTTCAATATAAAAATAATCCGCGCAATGTTTTTTACTATGACCCGTACGGACATTTGAAATATGTGGATGTAATTTCCGAAAATTATCCGAATTTTCCGTATAATTCAAAGCAGTATAAAGCGGGCGGGAAACTTGTCAGTGCAATATATTTTACCTCAAAGGACATGCAGTATATGTATGAGCCTGACGGAAAGTTTAAGGGACTCTGGTATAAAGATAAAATGTACGACAGGCACGGTAAACAAACTGTCGTAAGAACTAACTGGTAATAAATAAAGGGCGGAATTTCCGCCCTTTAAATTATTTAGCTTTTTTATCAAATTTGTGGGGAGCTTTGCGATCCGGTTTAGGCGGGAATTTTTTATGAAAATCGCCGTGGTGTCTGTGGTGGTCGCATCTGCATTCATGATGATAATACGGAGGCGGCGGATACATACCCGGCATCGGCGGTTTGTTTACAGCGTGAAATAAGCTCAATGCAAAAAATACGCCGAAAAATGATCCGCATGTTACGATTAAAAATTTTCTAAACCCCTTTGACATACAAATGCAATCGCATTTTTGTGTTTCACATTTTTGTTCTTCTGTCATAATTCCTTCTCCTTTTTTTGTAATAAACTAACCGGATTTGTCTCTCTATAATTATAACGATTTTTTGATAAATTTGTTCATTTATTCGGTGTAAATTAATAATTCTTTAAAATTTTTTCAGAGTTTTTGTAATTTTGTTAATTTTTTACAACGGAGAGTACGTAATTGTTATTGAAATATTTATTTGCAACTTCAATTATGTCGGATTCAGTGACGCTGTTTATGAGTTTTGAGTATTCATTTTTGAACTCATAGCCGCGTTTGGAAGCTTCAAACCATCCGGAAGTTGCTGCTTTTTCAAGGTTGGTTTCCTGTGCGATTACAAATTGTCCGATAATTTTGTCCTTTGCATCCTGAAGCTCTTTTGTGCCGACGTATTCGGTTTTGAGTCTGTTAATTTCTTCGAAAAGCTCTGTTTTTGCTTTTTCCAGTGTATTCGGGTTGGTACCTATGTAGACGACAAAATTCCCTCTGAGCATACTCGGGTTAAAACTTGAACCCAGTTGATATGCAAGTCCCTCTTGATCTCTGAGGTTTTTGAAAAGGCGTGAGCTCATTCCCGAACCAAGTATTGAATCTATTACCTGCAATGCAGCATAATCTTTCAGGTTTGAAAGTCCGGAGGTCTGCCAGCCTAAGAATATCCAGGCTGTTTCCGTGGTTTTGTCAATTTGGGTTGATATTTTCGGAGTTTTGATGTCCGGAATTGTCAGTTTATCGTATGAAAAAGTTTCGCCTGTTCTGTTATTGAAAATTTTAGTCATTTCCGCAATTGTTTTTTCTTTATCCACATTGCCGTTTATTGAAATTACCACATTGCGGGGCGCAAATACGGTTTTATAAAATTCCTGAATATCTGCTTGTTCAATTTGAGGCATTGTTTTTTCAAGGATTTTGGTGGAGTTTGAATAGACGCTTCCTTGATAAATCAGGGTGTTGTATTCTTCAATTGCCTTTTGCAGAGGCAGGTCGCGGTTTTTGCGGATGGCGTTAATTTTTTCCGCGCGCGCTTTTTCAATTTCGTAATTATCAAGGATTGCGTTATTTACAATTTCGTTTAAAATATCAAGGGTTTTGTCATATTCGGTTTTGGTGGTCAAAATATTCACGGAAAAGCTGTCGGCTTTTGATATTGGAGAGATTTTTATTCCGTTATCTTCCATTAATTCCGAAAGTTCGTTCGAGGAATATTTTTTTGTGCCTTTAAGTATAACAGATGCCGTAAGTTTGCCTGTACCGGGTATTTTTTCCAAAAATTCTCCGCCTTTTGAAAAAATGCTTATAGCGATAATGTCATTTGCGGCATTCGGAGTTAAAAGAAGTGTTGCACCGTTGGACAGAGTGTATTTTTGGGTTTCCGAATTTTCGCTTACAAGTGCAGCTTTTAAATTAAGCGGTTTTTTATCGGAAATTTGTACTTCGTTTGATTTTTTCGGCAAAACTATTGACACGGCGCTTTTTTCAACGCCGAGGTATTTGTTAGCAACGCGTTTTACATCTGCGGGAGTTACTTTTTTAATATTTTCAATATAGTTTTCGTAGAATTTTGTTCCGCCGGTTGTAACAAAGGTATAGCCGATTTCCTGCGCAATATTGGTTACGGATTCTCTTGCGTAATAGGTGTCACGCTCAATTAAATTTTGTGCAAGCCTTACCTGTTCCGGCGTAACCCCGGTTTTCTTTATCTCATTAATTTCTTCAAAGATGTTTTTTTCAAGCTTTTCGGCATTTTCAGGGGTAAAGTTTGCCGAAATGTAAAAAAGTCCGTCATCTTTAAATGTTGCATTTGCTGCGCCGATTGAGAATGCAAGCTGTTTTTCATCTTTTATTTTTCTGTAAAGCACTGAGGATCTTCCGTCGCCGAGGATTGTCGAAAGCACGTCAAGCGCGTATGAGTCGTTGTCTGTTATTTTCGTCCCTCTAAAGCCTACCAGCATATAGCCTGATTGGGTCTCCATAAGTTCGGTTTTTCTAAGCTGTGCGGTTAATTGTTTTTCTTTCGGATAGTTGTGTTTTGGTACTTTTTTAAATTCTTTTGAAAATTCCGATTTAACCCTTTCAAGCGCTGATTCTGTATTTACATCTCCTGCAATTATGGTGACCATATTTGATGGAGTGTAGTATTTATTAAAATAATCAAGTATTTCTTCCCGTGTAATTGTGCCTATAATTTCGCTTGTACCTATTACTTTGCGTTTATAGGGGTGGTTTGTGTACATCATATCAACAAGGTTGTCGTAAACCTTTGAGGACGGCGAATTGATGTCTTTTGAAATTTCTTCTAAGACAACTTTGCGTTCCTTTTCCATTTCTTTACGCGGTATAAGCGGATTTTGCAGCATATCTGCGTGCATATTCAGCGCCAGATTGAAGTCTTTTGACGGAATGGTTATATGATAATGTGTAAAATCTTTGCTGGTTGCGGCATTATTTACGGCGCCTTTAGCCTCCAGAATTCTGTCGAATTCGCCGGGCTCGTGGTGGGTTGTTCCTTTAAAAAACAAATGTTCCAAAAAATGCGAAACGCCGTTGTTTCTATCGTTTTCATTGATTGAACCCGTTTTTACCCAGGTATCTATCGTGACTATCGGATTTGAATGCACTTCTTCGATTATAACGGTTTGTCCGTTTTCAAGTTTAAAAACGTTGAAATCCGCTGAGTAAGCTAAATTCCCCATTATAAATATGCTCAGCAAAATAATTATTTTTCTCATAATAACCCCTTTTTAATAAAATATTACTATAAAATATATTATAAGAAAAGTGTTCAGGGGGTTATTTTTTTAACACGGCAGTTTTGATTATTTTATAAAGCACAAAAAGTGCGGCAGCCCCAAATGTACACCATACTCCGATTGGAGTTTTTTTTCTGTCCGCGGGTTTTTCTTTTTGTTTTTTTTCAAAAATATCGTTTGAAATTTGATTAAATTCTTTTGTTGCCTTGAAATGTGAATACAGTTCCGGCTCAAGATGATAATCCGGTGCCTGAATTACTCCAAGAACATAAGGCGGATTGTGCATCGGTTTATTCGCGATATTTTCTTTCACTACCACTTCCATAGTTTCATTAAAACAAAACAAGTTGAAAAATTGCCATTTTTTTGTATTTATATTAAGATGAAATTAACTTTTGAATTGACTTGCTGATTAATTTGGTTTAAAATGAGAATGATTATCAAGTTGAGGTATAAAGTATGAATTATTCAAAACAAAGAGAAGTTGTACTGGATGCGTTAAAGGAAAATGTAATACATCCGACTGCCGAACAGTTGTATTCAATAATTCAGATTGAATATCCGCAGGTAAGCAAGGCGACTTTGTACAGAAACTTAAGCCAGCTTGCGGAAGCGGGAATAATTAAGAAAATCGACGGACTTGAAATGTCGTCGCATTTTGATCATAATACGCATTTGCATTATCATTTTATATGTGAAAAATGCGGCAGAGTGTATGATGTGACGTCAAATGTGGCTGAGGACGTTGTTAAGAAAACAGAGGAAGAAACAGGCTTTAGAATAACAGGTCATGAAATAGTTTTCAAGGGTTTGTGTAAAGACTGTCAGAAATAAAAAGGAGAGAAATTATGGAAAAGTATTTATGCACGGTTTGCGGTTATGTTTATGATCCGGCTGAAAATGACGGAGTACCTTTTAAAAAGCTTCCGGATGACTGGACATGCCCTTTATGCGCTATGCCTAAAGAAATGTTTGAAGAATTAAAAGAAGATATTCAGGAGTAAAATATGGATTTAAAAGGAACAAAGACGGAAAAAAATCTGCTGGCAGCATTTTCCGGTGAATCTCAGGCCAGAAACAAATACACTTATTACGCATCTCAGGCTAAAAAAGAAGGTTTTGTGCAGATAAGCAAAATATTTGAAGAAACAGCCAATAACGAAAAAGAACATGCAAAAATCTGGTTCAAATATTTGCACGACGGCAAAGTGCCGGAAACTTTAAAAGCGCTTGAAGATGCCGCAAACGGCGAAAATTACGAGTGGACGGAAATGTATGCTCAGTTTGCCAAAGAGGCTAAAGAAGAGGGCTTTACGGAACTTGCGGTTCTTTTTGAAATGGTCGGCAAAATTGAAAAAGAGCACGAAGAACGTTACAGAAAGCTGCTGGAAAACGTTAAAAACAATGCCGTTTTCAATAAACCCGATAAAGTTGTATGGGAATGCGCAAACTGCGGGCATGTATTTGAAGGTGAAAATGCTCCGGAATTGTGTCCTGTGTGCAAACACCCCAAAGCTTATTTCTTTATGAAAGCTAAAAATTATTAATAACTCATCCGCTTAGCCCTGATGGGCTTTGCGGATTTTCTCAAACCGTAATATAAATAGATAAAGGAGAAACAATGAAATTCCGTGAAATTAAAAATAATGTTTTTTACTGCGGGCTAAACGACAGAGAACGCAAGATTTTTGATGAACTTATTCCGCTTGAACAGGGGACAAGTTATAATTCGTATCTTGTAAAAGGTTCGGAAAAAATTGCACTTATTGATACAATGTACCCGCCCAAATCCGGAGAATATCTGAAAAATCTTGACGAAAATAACATCGCTAAAGTCGATTATATTATCGCAAACCATGGCGAGCAGGATCACACGGGAACTTTGCCCGAATTGATTAAAAAATATCCCGAAGCTGTAATTGTAACTAATCAGTTTTGCAAAAACAACATAATGGAAATGCTTTTGATCCCGGAAGACAGAATTCAGGTTATCAAAAACGATGAGGAGCTTTCTCTCGGTGACAAAACCCTGAAATTCTTTATGGCACCGGGGGTTCACTGGCCGGATACCATGTTTACGTATATTGTTGAAGATAATCTTCTTTGTACATGTGACTTTTTGGGCGCGCATTATACGTTTGACGATATTTTCGCGGATGACAGCAAAGAGCTTGAACATTCCGCAAAACGTTATTACGCGGAAATTATGATGCCTTTCAGAAAAATGTGCCAGAAATATACAAAACAGGTCAGAGAATTGAATCCTGAGATGATTTTGCCGAGCCACGGACCGATTTATAAAAATCCGAAATTCATACTTGATTTATACGAAGATTGGTCAAGCGATGAGGCAAAAAATCTTGTTGTATTGCCTTACGTTTCAATGTACGGCAGTGTAGAGCAAATGATTAACTATCTTGCGGATAAACTTAATGCGGCTGGAATTCAGACACTTAAGCACGATATTGTGTCCGATGATCTTGGAGATCTGGCAATGGCGCTTGTGGATGCAAAAACAATCGTACTTGGTGCCTCTATGGTGCTTTGTTCTCCGCATCCTGCGGCTGCAAATGCGGCATATCTGGTTAATATCCTTAACCCAAAAGCTAAATATGCAACAATTATCGGTTCATACGGCTGGGGCGGCGATCTGGTCGGCAAATTGACAAATATGATGTCAAACTTGAAAGTCGAACTTATTGAGCCGATTTTGATTAAGGGCAAAGCCAAAGAAGATACTTACCAAAAGCTTGATGAGATGGCTAAGGTAATTATCGAGAAACATAGTTAATATTTTGTAACATAAGGTCAATAAAAGTTCTTCCTGTGTTTTACTAATCTCAGGAAGAATTTTTTATGGTGTGAAGATATGTATGTAAACCCGATAAATTTGAATAAAAACGTCAATGCAAGCCAATCGCAGCGTGCTGAAAAGCCGGTGTCATCATTTGAACCGGGAATTCAAACTTCTTTGTATAATACAAAAGGTGCAAATGTTTATTTCGGTTCACTGGCAAAAGGTGCTGATGTTATGGAGGAGCAGTGTGTAAAGATTTTACGTGCCGCACGTGAAGGTATGAAAAGAAGATTTGCCGAAAATGATATTGAAGATGTTTTAAGAATATTAAAACCGGTTAAGAATAGTGAGGAAAAACCCGAAATTATAAAACAGGTTCTGACACTTGACGGTGAATTCGCTGAAAAAATTCCTGACAGAGATATGTTCAAAAATCTTGTTAAATTAATCGCACAAAGACCGGAACATGAAAGGTTTGCAATCCTTCAGTTTGCTGAAAATGAATTGCAAAATTCTACAAAACCAATGGAAATATTTACAAAACTCCCTAATAATGTTCAGGATGATTTGACAAAACTCCTTGTTAAAATTGACGATGTAAATGTTTCTTTTTTCTTCAAAGATGATGATGCGCTCCGTTCAACGATTGATTCTTTGTATGATACTTTTAGAGTTGCGTTATACGGGCATTATGATATGGCTAATATGAACAAAGTTTTCAAAACGTCATATAAAAACAGAAATCTTGAAATACTGAAAGCCGACAGAAATTTTTATGACAAATCGGACGGGTTTAAATCAGAAAGCGCAAAACGTTTTATCCTCAATGTCGTTGATGAGATTATCGGATATTTTGAAAAAAATGTTTAAGTCTGCCATTTTATAAGGTTAAACAGGTTGTAAGTTTTTACGTTGTTTTTTCTGGAAACTTTGAGCATTGTAATGCCGAAAAATTTGAATTTTTTTGTAATTGTTTTTAAATCATAAAGATTGACGCCGTGTTCTTTTGCAAAATGTCGTGCTTCTTTTTTCGCCCACATATAATCTCTGATAGTCTCCGGCGTTTTAGATGTTACTGTTGAACCTTTTCTTCTTAGATAATAATAGTACGTATCGGGTACTGTTGCGAGAGTTTTTAAGTAATACAACATACGCGGGACAAGGTATATGTCTTCATAAATTTTGCCTTCCGGGAACTTTAGATTGTATTTTTTTAATTCCGCGGTTTTGTAAATTTTATTCCAAATATAGGATTTATCCGGTATATCACTGAGCCTTAATTTCGTAAAGTAGTCATCTGATACGGTTTCTTTATCAATTACCATTAAATATCTTCCTGTTTCGGACGGGCGCATACGGATAATACCGGTTACGGCAATGTCAGCGTCGTATTTTTTTGCTGTATTGTATAATTTTTCATAAAAATCCGAATCAACCCGGTCATCGCTGTCTACAAATCCGATATATTCCCCTTTTGCAATGTCAATTCCGATATTTCTGGCTGAGGATTGCCCTCCGTTTTCTTTGTTTATTATTTTTATCCGCTTGTCGTTATATTCTTCTAATATCCGACCAGAATTATCCGTGGAACCGTCATTGATGCAGATTATTTCAATTTCTTGAAGTGTTTGATTAACTATGCTGTCAAGGCATTTTTGCAGAAATTTTTCGCTGTTGTAAACCGGAATAATGATACTTACTTTTGTTTTTTGCATTTGCCTACCTGTAAGATTACATTTTACATGTATAATATAACTTATAATATGATATTATTTTAAATAAGTAGAATTGTCAATATGAAATCTATTAAATAGGCGGTTTATTTTTTCACTATAACAAAATATAATACCCATATGGGTAATATGGTAAAATATCTCGGTCGTAAAATAAAAGAAATAAGAAAGTCTAAAGGGTATACACAGACTGAACTTGCCGAAAAAATTGACGTTGATTCTAAATATTTGAGCAGAATTGAAACGGGGCTTGCATCTCCTTCATTAAAAACCATAGAAAAGCTTGTTGAGGTTTTGCATGCAGACGTCGGGCAGCTGTTTGATTTTTCCGAATATAAAGACAGGGAACAGATTCTTGAAGAATTAACAGAAAAGATAAAAATTTGTCCGTCGGAGAATTTAAAACTGATTTTGGATTTTACAAATATGATGTTATTAAAAAAAATAAGCAGGCACTGAGCCTGCTTATTTTCTATGCTTTAACAAGTTCTTTAGCGAACGATTCGGAGGAGCGGGAGTGAATTTCATTTTCAATTTTTTTAATGAATTCATCGACGCCGAGCGTTCCGACCTGTCCGATACCGCGTGCGCGGACTGCAAGAGCATTTGATTCAATTTCTTTGTCGCCGATTACAACGACATAAGGAATTTTCTTATCCTGCAGGCTTTCTCTGATTTTGTAATTCATGCTTTCGGAGCGGTCGTCGAGTTTTACTCTTATTCCCGCATTGCGCATTTTTTTGTAGACTTTTTCCGCGAAATCAACGTGTTTTTCGTTTGAAATAGGAACAATTGCCACCTGAGTCGGCGCAAGCCATGTCGGGAAAGCGCCTGCATAATGCTCGATTAATATTCCGTGGAAACGTTCCATGGAGCCGAAAATTACACGGTGGAGCATAACCGGTGTTTTCATTGAACCGTCTTTGTCCTGATATTTTATGTCAAAACGTTCCGGCAGGTTGAAGTCTAATTGAATTGTGGCGCACTGCCATGTTCTTCCTATTGCGTCTTTTACCTTAAAGTCGATTTTCGGACCGTAGAAGGCGCCGTCGCCTTCGTTGATTTCGTATTTCATACCGCGTCTGTCCATAGCTTCTTTCAAACCTGCTTCAGCTCTGTTCCAGTTCTCGATTTCGCCGACGTAGCTTTCGGGGCGGGTTGAAAGTTCGACTTCAAAATCCATTTTGAATATTGCCATTGTATCCGCAACAAAATCAATAATTTCGTTGATTTCGTCAACAAGCTGTTCCGGCGTGCAGAATACGTGGGCATCATCCTGAGTGAAGCCTTGTACACGGGTCAAACCTGATAATGCTCCTGATTTTTCTTTTCTGTAAACCGTACCGAGTTCAGCCATTCTCAAAGGCAGCGAACGGTATGAATATCTGTTTGCCTGATAAATCAAAATATGGAACGGGCAGTTCATCGGCTTCAGGATAAATTGATCGTCGCTGTCTTCGTCTTTTTGAATAAAGAACATGTTTTCTTTATAGTGGTCGGCATGACCTGAAATTTCCCACAATTTTGATTTTGCGATATGCGGGGTGTTCACGATTACATAACCGCGTTTTCTGTGTTCGGTTCTCCAGTAATTTTCAATTTCTTCCCTTACAACCGCAAGGTTCGGATGCCACAGAACAAGCCCGCCGCCAAGCTCATCTCTGGTTGAGAATAAATCAAGTTTCGCGCCTAATTTTCTGTGATCGCGTTTTTCTGCTTCTTCAAGAAAATTCAGATAATCCGCTAAATCTTCTTTTGTCCAGAATGCGGTTGCATAAATTCTTTGAAGCATTTTGTTTTTTTCGTTGCCTCTCCAGTAAGCGCCTGCAACTTTTAATAATTTAATTGCATTCGGCTTTATATAACTTGTATTGGGAAGGTGAGGACCTGCGCAAAGATCATTGAATAAGACATTTCCGTCTTTGTCTTTTGTCAAATACAAGGTCGGATTGTCGTTTCTGTGTTCTTCAAGAAGCTCAGCTTTATAGATTTCACCTTCTTTTTTGAATTCTTCAATTTGAGCGTCCACATCTTCGACATAGTGTTTTTCAAAAGTCAGGTTTTGTTTTACTATGTTTTTCATTTCTTCTTCGATTTTAACGAGGTCTTCCTGAGTGAAGGCATGCCCGTCCGTCAGGTCAAAATCGTAGTAAAATCCCGTATCAGTTGAAGGTCCGATAGCTAACTTTGCCTCGGGAAACAACTTTTGTACGGCCTGTGCCATGATGTGTGATGTTGAGTGTCTCAAAACACCCAGTGTTGATTCGTTTTTTTCCATTTTAATCCTTTCGTCCTTTGGGTTTTCCGGTAAATTTTGTTTAAATAATAACGTTTATATAAACTTTTACCGCCCGGGGCGGACCCCCCTAACTCTACATTTTAAATTGTATCACAAAATTATTTGTATGTAAGATTGGAGCATGCTCTAATTGAATGTGTATAATCGCTGTTTTATGATTTATAAATCTTGATTATCTTATTATAAATCATTAGCATGTAATTAAAAAAGAGTTATTATAATTGATATGAAAAACATGAAACGAGAAGATATAATAAGAATTTTTGCGGAAAATTTGAGAGCGGAAAGAGCGAGAAGGCAGTTTTCACAGGAAGTTCTTGCGGAAAAAGCAGATATAACACCTGAATATCTTGCCAGAATTGAGCATGAAAAATACAGTCCTTCTCTTGTGGTTATTGTCAGACTGGCAAAGGCTTTGGGAGTTACAATAGACAAACTTATGCCTCTGGATGTTTAACATTTCTTAAATAAATGTTTTTTTGCCTCAAGATTTTCATTTTTAGTGTAAAATGTTATAAGAAAGAGGTAAAAATGAATACAGTTGTAATAGTAGGGCGAGTAGGCCGTGATGCGGAAGTCAGATATTTTGAGTCAGGCAAGGTAAAGGCAAATTTTTCCGTTGCCGTAAACCGCTGGGATCCCAAAACCAAGGCGGAAGTTGCTGATTGGTTTAATATTGATGTATGGGATAAGCAGGCTGAATTTGCCGGAGAATATGTTAAAAAGGGTATTCAGGTGGCTGTAGACGGCAGAATAGGCCAGAACAAATGGACTGACAAGGCTACCGGAAACGACAGAGAAAACTTTCTTATAATTGCCAACAGCATCAGACTGTTAGGCTCCAAAAGGGATGCGGAAGCTGCTATATGATAATTAATTCAAACGTTGTCGGAATAATCGCCGATGATTTAACCGGAGCCAACGATACGGCTTTGCAATTTCATTTGAGAGGGGCAAATACCCAGATTTTATTGAGCGATGAAGTTGAACCTTTTAATATTGCAGGCACTCAGACCTGGGCAATTTCAACGGAGTCGCGTAATGTAACTCCTCATGAAGCGTATGAAAAAGTTAAACATACCGTCAAAATGTTTGCGGAGGTATTAAAACCTGATTATTATTACAAAAAAATTGATTCGACGGTAAGAGGAAATATTGCGGTTGAAACGCTTGCAATGCTGGAGGTTCTTGAATGGGACGCAGCGGTTGTAATTCCGGCATTTCCGGCGGAATGCAGGGTAACCGTCGGCGGGTATCATCTTTTAAAAGGTATTCCTGTTGAAAGGACTGAAATGGCGCGTGATCCGCATTCACCTATTATGGAATCTCATCTCCCGACGCTTTTGAAATCCCAGCTGCCGGATGAATTTCATAATCTTGTGGCATCATTGGATTTGTCAACGGTTATGAAGGGCGCGGGGCCTATTGTCAGAAAAATAAATGAACTTATCAAAGACGGGAAAAAGCTTATAATAGCGGATGCGGTTTCCACAACGGATATTGAGCAGATAGTTCTTGCAATAGAAAAATCCGAATATAATATTTTACCGGGCGGAACAGCGGCTGCGGCGCGTGCGTTCAGTAATGTTTGGTTTGCGGACATGGATGCGGACAGGGTCGCCAAAACTTTGCCGGAATTACCTAAATTTATTGTATCCGGAAGCGCCACACAGATTACGGCAAGCCAGATTGAAAGGCTTGAGGCGAGTGAGGAATTTGACGAAAATACGCTTGTTATTGATTTGGATTTGGAAACAGTACTCGGCGGAGTTAAGGAAGAGCTGGTCGACAGGATTGTTTCAAATCTTTCGGGCAAAAATATTGTTGTGGTTCACACTTCAAATTTAATCAAGAATTTTGACGGATTTTCGGACGAATCCTTGCGTGCCGAGTTAACAAAGGCTGAATTGGCAGGGGTTATAACCGATTTTCTTGCAGAATTAACACGTCAGGTAGTTTTGAAAAAAGAATTGATACTGATAACCCTTGGCGGAGAAACTTCATACAAGTGCTGTTTTGAAATCGGAGCTGCACAATTGCAATTGATAGACGAAGTTGCACCTGCAATTGCGCTTTGTATGGATCATAACGCGCAGTGGATTGTGACAAAATCCGGCAACCTCGGCGGGGTTAATACTTTAATTGATATTTTAAAATATTTTGATCACCATGAAGGATAAAATTTTAATAACAACTGGCGACCCGAACGGTATCGGTGCGGAAATTACGGTTAAAGCTTTGAACAAGCTTGATTTGCCTGTGTCTGATGCGGCTATAGTTTCAAACAAAGCGGTTATTGATTTTTACGGAAAATTGAATAAGGATTATGAAATTATTGAAATTCCGTATGAAAAAAACGATATTCTGCCCGGAAAAGTCACGGCTCAGGCGGGTGAATTCAGTTTTCAAGCGTTAAAAAAAGCGTGTGAGCTTAAAGGCAGAGCAATTGTGACCGCGCCTGTTGCCAAAAACGCACTTCACCTTGCGGGGCATAATTTTAACGGGCAGACTGAAATTTTGCAAAAATATCTGGCACATGACGGACAGCTTGCCGAGATGCTTTTTGTTGCCGGAAATTTCAGGGTTTTGCTTTTGACCCGCCACTGTGCGTTGAAAGATGTTAAGCTTACAAAAGATATGGTGATTGAAAAAGTTACGAATCTCCGCGAATTTTTTGTTGAAAAATTGGGAATAAAAGAGCCGAAATTCGCACTTTGCGGTTTTAACCCGCATTCCGGCGAGGACGGAATTTTAGGCACGGAAGAAATAGAAATTCTGCGGCCGGCGGTTGAAATTTTGCGCGGACGCGGAATTGATATTACAGATCCCTTGCCCGCGGATACTTTATTTGTTAATTACTTTAAAGACAGTTACGACTGCTATATTGCAAACTACCACGATCAAGGCTTAATCCCTATCAAAACAGTTGCCGGTTCAAAAACGGTTAATATGACAATCGGGCTTGATGTCATAAGAACTTCTCCGGGGCACGGCACGGCTTTTGACATTGCAGGTAAAAACCTTGCGGACGAAACAGGCATGGTTGAAGCGATTAAAGCGGTTTATTAATTTTGTAACAAGAAATTTATCCCGTGAATTGACATTCAGGTATTCTTTTACTACTATTCTCAAAAAAGGGGTGTGTATATGGCAAAAGTAGGTGATATAATCGGCGGTGTTCTTATAGGGGCGACGCTTGTAGGTATGGTGCTGGACGGTTCAAGAACAGAACGACAGAAAAAAGAGCTTCAGCAGCTTGATCCTGAACGTTATGAATTGGCTGAAAAAAGAATAAGCGGTGAAATGATTCCGACATCAACTCTTGAAGATGCAAGTTTTAATACTACAAACAAAAGAGCTTTTTGGGATAATGAATACAAAGCCGTAAAAGATTCTTTGAAACGTGAAAAAGTCAATAAGTTCATTGACTCATTACAAAATACCATGACACTTGACGGGATTTCTAAGAAAGCGGAATTTGTTGCCTCCCAAAAGCTTCAAGATACCGTGAAAGTACTGAAAAAATTATAAAAAAAAGAGCCCTAAAGGCTCTTTTTTTATGCCGCAACGGTTTCTTTAACCGGTTTTGGACCGTTTTTCTTATCGTTCCAGAAGTCAATCAGCATACTGCAGAAGAATATACTTGAATATGTTCCGATTGCAATACCCAGAATCATTGCAAGAACAAAGTCTTTGGTTGTTACGCCGCCGAAGAAATACAGTGCGCACAACGTAATTAAAGTAGTCAATGATGTGTTGATACTTCTTGCAAGTGTCTGGTTAACCGATGCATCCACGATTTCGCCGAATGACATTTTCTTTGAATAGTATCTTAAGTTTTCTCTGATTCTGTCAAATACAACGATTGTATCGTGGACTGAAAATCCGATTACCGTCAAAATCGCAGTGATGAATAACCCGTCAATCTGAACGTTATACAAAAGTCCCAGAATTGAAAACGCACCGCAAACAAAAAGTACGTCGTGCAAAATTCCGAGAATTGCCGCTATAGCATAATCAAACCGGAATCTCAAAGAAAGATATACGCATATTCCTAAAAATGCCAGCGCAACAGCTATGAATGAATTTTTGAATAATTCTTTACCCATAGTCGGTCCGACTGAACTTACCTGAATTAATTCAGGGGTTTCAAACTGGCTTGAAAGCGCGTTTGTGATATTTTGTACATCCTCGGAGCTTTCGCCGATGAATTTTGTTCTGATTGAAATAATTGAATTAATGTTATTTTTGGTTTCTTCCTGCTGGGTGTTATTAACGTTTAAGATTTGCAGGTAAGGGTTTTCGACCCCGATTTTTTCTAAGTTCGCACGGGTTGTTGTCAAATCGTTATTTGTAATTTTTTGTTTCAAACCGTACTGCAAAATCGTGCCGCCCGTATAGTCAATACCGACCTTCATCGGTGCGTGGTTCGGGTAAGTCATTGAGGAATATACCATTGCAACAATACCCGGAATCAACAGGATTGCGGACAACACCATCCATAAAATTCTGTACTTAACTATATGTACCAGATGTCTTTTTAGTGCAAACATTTTATTTAATCCTTTCCTAGTCTAAAATACCGAAACGAGCTTTTTCACGTTTGGTTTCGGTTGCTTCGTAACTCTTGCCGATTTCGTCTTTTGAAAGTCCGAAAAGTGCCGGATATTTTAATTCACCCGTTCCGAATATCAGGTGCATAAAGTTCTTTGTAATGGTAATTGCGCTGAACATTGAAACGATTACACCGAGTGCAAGAGTTAATGCAAAACCTTTGACAATACTTGTACCCAATAAGTACAAAATCGTACAGGTTATGATTGTTGTCATATTTGAGTCAAAAATACTTGTGAATGCTCTGTCAAAACCTGAATTGATTGCCGTAAACAGGTTTCTTCCGGCTCTTAATTCCTCTTTTGTTCTTTCAAAAATCAAGATATTAGCGTCAACCGCCATACCGATTGAAAGAATAAAACCTGCAATACCCGCAAGGGTCAGGGTTACGGGGATTGTTTTGAACAGCGCAAACAGGATTAAGCTGTAAATGATTAACGCCACATCCGCAATCAAACCGGGTAATCTGTAGTATGCAATCATAAACAGCATAACTGCACCCAGACCTACAATACCTGCGAATTTTGACTTTTCAATACTGTCAGCACCGAGTGTAGGTCCGACTGTATTTTCTTCGACTATTTTAGCCGGAACCGGCAGAGCGCCTGCGTTAAGCAGGTTAACCATTCTTTCGGCTTCCGCGTATTCAAAACCGCTGTTTCCGCCGGAAATTTGTGCTTTGCCGCCATAGATTGCCTCTCTGATTACAGGGGCTGACTGGATTTCTCCGTCAAAGAAAATTGCCATTTGCTGCCCTACAAGAGCTTTTGTCAAATCAGCGAATTTTTTTGCGCCCGCGTCATTAAATTCCAATGACACAACCCACTGACCTGTCTGATCAGTGCTTAAGGATGATCTTTGAAGATCCTGCCCTGTCAGTCCCGTGTCTACCCAAATCTGATTGCCGTCAGAATCTTTACCTTCTTTTTTGAATTCCAATTGTGCGGTTTCGCCCAAAAATGCTTTTGCTTCTTTCAAATCCGTAACGTTCGGAATTTCGATTAAAAGTCTTTTGTCGCCAACCTGTTGAACGACGGTTTCTGCTACCCCGAGTTTATTTACGCGGTTTTCAATTGCAAACTGCAAACGTCCCATAACCTCGGGTGTGATTTTTGCAATGGATTGCGTGGTTTCGGCCTCAAGCATAAGACGTGAGCCGCCTACCAGATCCAGTCCGAGTTTTGTCGGCTTTACAAATATTATAACCGTTGATACGATTACAATAAGTACAATTGCCCAAAACATAATAATTTTGTTTTTCACTTTTATTTATCCTCTCTATACTGATATAATTTTATCAAAAATAAGATTTCATTTATTGCCGTATCGGCTAATCCGCATGGAATCCGTCAATTGCCGCGAAAAGAACAATTTTTTCGTCATCCGTTAATTCCACAAGCGGGCGTCTGACGTATTCATCAATAAGTTTTTTATGCGCGAGAGCCGCCTTAACAGGCACGGGATTGGGCGCCATAAACAATTTTCTGAATACCGGAAAAAGTTTGGTGTGCATATTTCTTGCCGCTGTCGGGTTTCCGGTTTTGAAGTTTCTTATCATGGATTTAATTTCCGCGCCGAAAAGGTGAGATGCAACGGAAATTACCCCGTGAGCGCCGAGTGACAGCATCGGAAGTGTCAGGCTGTCGTCGCCGGAATAGATTAAAAAATCTTCCGGACAGAGCAATTTCATTTCGCTTATCAAATCCATATCAGGGCAGCTTTGTTTAACAGCTACGATATTGTCGTATTTACCTGCGAGGTATGCAACGGTTGCCGGCTGCATTGTAACCCCTGTTCTTGAGGGGATGTTATACAAAATTACAGGGATGTTAACAGCTTCCGCAACTGCCGAAAAATGTTCAATCATGCCTTTTTGTGACGGTTTGTTATAATAAGGTACGACGGATAAAATTGCGTCAACTTCTTCTTTTTGTGCAAGTTTAGCGGACATAACAGCTGTTTGGGTTGAATTTGAGCCTGCTCCTGCAATAATTTTTGCTCTGTTTGCGGCTGCACGTTTTACCGTGCTTATAATTTCCACTTCTTCTTCATGTGTCAGTGTCGGAGATTCCCCCGTTGTTCCGCAAACCAGAATTGCATCGCTTCCGTTATTAATCAAATGCTGCGTAAGTGATTCAACTCTGTTGTAGTCCACCTCTTTTTTCGCGTCCATCGGTGTGACCATTGCTGTAATAACTTCACCTGCGTCGTATCTTATAGGCATATATTTCTCCCCTTTTTCCCTAATCCTACTATTTTATTATATAACAAAAGTCCCAAAAGTTACATAAATATTAAAGAGAGTTAATAAAAAGTCGTTAAGACGATAAGTCGATAAGTTCATTTCTTTTAACAGTCTGAGTAAATTCTCACCAATACCGCTTTCTTATTAAAGAACTTAACGACCTAACGTCTTAACGACTTCCCAAAAAAATTGCCAACAAAAATCCTTCGTGCTAAAATTTTTTTATGAACCGGTGGAGTAATTTAAGCAGAAAACAGAAAGCATATATAGGCGCATTCGGCGTGCTTGCGGGAGTTATGGTTTGGGCATTTATATCCGCAGGTGTTATTACGCATGATTTTAACAGAAGCCAGCTTTCAACCGACAAAGACCGTCAGGAAGCTTTGATAAACGGGATTATTCTCACAGAAACCAAAAACGAAAAAAAATACTGGGAAATCTATGGCGAAACGGGTTCCTATGACAGCAGAAATGAAATTGCAATGATGGATAATGTCATCGGAAATTTTTATAAAGAAAATGAAGTCGGGATGAGTTTTCAATCTTCAAAAGGCACCTATAACGCAACAACAAAAGTGATAATGTTGTATCAGGATACTTTTATTGTTCTTGAGGACGGAACAACGTTAAAAGCTGACAGGTTACGTTATGCAGGAAGCGACCGGCCTGTTATTGCAACAGGAAACGTAAGAATTACCCGTGACGATAATTTTGTTGCAACGGCAGATAAAGTTGAAATCAGCCCGGATTACGAACATTTCAAAATCAGCGGAAACACAACTTCCAAAATATACGATACTAAGGAGAAAAAATGAAAAAGATATTGATTGGGTTAACAGCTGTAATATTAACCGCCGGCATTGCGGTGAATGCGTCCGATCTTGTTATAGATTCAAAAACTCAGAGTTATGCGGAATCCGAAAACAAGATTAAATTTCAGGGCGATGTAAAAGTTTCAATCGACGATTTGCGGGTGGAAGGTCAGACCGCTGACGTTAATATGACGCAGGACAAGCAGCTTGATACCGCAACTTTTTACGACAAACCTTACGCTTATGAAATAAAAAAGAACAAAAAACGCGAAGTTAAAGCAAATATTTTGAAAGTATCTTTGATAACCAAGGTTATAAAAGCCGAAGGAGATACCCAGTCAATTGTCTATGACGGAAAAACTCCGATTGTTATTATAAATGCTGACAGTCAGGAATATGACACAAAATCCGGCGTTATGGATGCTGACGGAACCGTTACTATTCAGTATAAAGACATAGAAACTTATTCAAATCATGCTACCGTGAAAACCGACAAAAACGGTGACTTGAAAAATATTACCTTAATTGGCAATGCTATGGTAAAGGAAAAAAATAACGAATCTTTTGCGGATAAATTTGTATATGATCCGGCAACCGAAATTTTGGTTGCAACCGGCAATACAACGTCCAAAGCCACTATGGAAGGCGGAGATAAGCTCGTTTTAAAATCAAATTATCAGGAATATAACAAAAAGAAAAATACCTATAATGCTAGCGGAAATGTTCACGTATGGTATCAGGATTATTTTGCTGTCGGACCGAAAATTACTTTCTATCCGGACAAAACTACCGGCAAGCCTAACGAAATTTATTTCACAGGCCGCTCAAGCATAACTCAGGGCGTCAGAACAATTTATGCCGATAAAATCAGGATGACGCTTGAGCCGAAAGATTTTCAGGCAACCGGCAATACAAGAACAGTTATCAAAAATATAGGTTCCGGAAATAGTGAAGATTCAGGTATGACACTCGGTTTATAAGGAAAAAATTATGCAGGAACAACTCGATAAAGCAATTGAATATTTTAAAAAGCGCGATTGGGACAAGGCAATTGATATTTTCACGGCAATTCTGGAAAAAAATCCCGATAATGCGGAAATTTATAACAATCTGGCATTATGTTACGCAAATAAGGGTGATTATGAAAAAGCGGAGAGAAATTTTCTTCACGCGCTTGAATTGAATCCTAAAATTGTGCAGGCATACATAAATCTTGCGGATATCTATTACCGCCAAAAAGATTTTGAACACGGTATCGGGCTTTTGAATACGGGGATTTACGAGCTGCCTGAGGAATTAATTCTTTCTCATTATCTTGCGCGGTTTTATATGGAAGATGCAAGGCTGGATTTGGCAATTGATGAATTGGAGCAGATTTTGGAACGCCAGCCCGATAATTACGATGCTTATTATGATTTAGGAAAAGTTCATTTTGAGCTTGGAAATTATCAGCTTGCAATTGAAAATTTTGAAAATGTTCTTGAATACAAAGAGAACAACGAATTTGTCTATTATATTCTGGCACAGGCTTATGAGGCAAATGATGAAATCGACAAGGCAATCTCAAATTATCTGAAAGCAATTACGGTGAACGATAAATTTCATCCGGCATATAAAAAGGCGGGAATACTTTTTATGGCACGCGGAGATTATGACGATGCGATTGAGTATTTTGAAGATTACATAAAGCTTGACGTGCCTGAGGAAGAAATTGACAGTGTCAAGGCTTTGATAGAAAAAGTTAAAAAGAAAAGAGATGAAAAGTAAATACTGGGTTGCGCTGTCGTCAATAGAGCAGATAGACAGCGGATTTATAAAAAGATTATATAATTATTTCGGGGATATAGAGGCGGCATTCAATGCGTCACGTCTTGATTTGATGAATATTGACGGCTTAAATATCAAGAAAGCCGAAAATTTTCTGACGCTGCGCGATAAAGTTAATCCTGATAAGGTTCTGGAAGAAGTCACACGGCGGAACATAAAATATTTGACGCTTGAGGATGAAAATTACCCCGTAATGCTTAAAAACATATCGGATCCGCCTGCGGTATTATATTATAAAGGAAGCCTTGATATTTGTAATCTTGAAAAAACTCTTGCGGTTGTGGGGTCAAGACGTGCAAGCTACAGCGCAAAGGATGAGTTAAGCAGGATTATTTCGCAATTTTGGGGAACGGATATCTGTATAGTATCGGGATTGGCTGCGGGAATTGATTCAGAGGCGCATTTGTCGGCGCTTAACAATAACCTTAAAACAATCGGCGTAATCGCAAGCGGGCTGGATTTCTTCTACCCGACAAGTAACAAACACCTTTATGAAAGAATAGAGAACGGCAACGGCGCCGTCGTGAGCGAATATTTCCCGACATTTGAACCTTTGAAATTCAGATTTCCGCAGAGAAACAGAATTGTATCGGGGCTTTCTTACGGAACACTTGTGGCAGAGGCGTCTTTGAAAAGCGGTGCATTGATTACCGCAAACTTAACGCTTGAGCAGGGCAGAGAATTAATGTGTATGCCGGGGTTGATTTCCAATCCGAATACAGAAGGGATTTATAAGCTTCTTAAAAACGGCGCAACTCTTGTAACTTCCGCCGAAGATATTTTGAACGCCCTTAACTGGGAAATTAAAAAAGTGCCTGTGCAAAAAGAACTTCCGTTATTGAGTGAAAATGAAAAAATTATTCTCAATGCCCTTGAAATTGAAGAAAAAGGGGTTGATGAACTGATTTCGATAACCGGGATGAGTGTTGAAAATTTATTGACGGACTTGACAACCATGGAGCTTAAGGGCATAATAAAACAAGTCGGTTCTGACAGATATAAAAAGGTATAACCGTGGCAGAAACAGCTAAAAAGACAAATAAAAAAGAAAAATCGTTAGTAATCGTTGAGTCTCCCGCAAAATCCAAAACAATCAAAAAGATTTTAGGTGACGGATTTCAGATTGAGGCGAGTTTCGGACATATTAGGAATTTACCGACAAAAGACCCGAAAACCGATAACTTAGGGTTTGACGTTGATAACAATTTTGAGCCGAAATTCGAGATTATCCCCGGCAAAAAGGCTGTTGTGAAAAAATTAAATGACCTTGCGCAAAAGTTTGATAATATCTATATCGCCTCCGACCCTGACCGCGAGGGTGAAGCTATTGCCTGGCATGTACGACAGGTTTTGAAAGTTCCCGACGAAAAAATCAAAAGGATTGAGTTCAACGAAATTACCCCGAAAGCGGTAAAATATTCCGTAGAACACCCGCGAATGATTAATATGGATATGGTGCAGGCACAGCAGACAAGACAAATTCTTGACAAGCTTGTGGGGTATAAGTTAAGCCCTGTTTTGTGGAAGCAGATGGGAAATTATAATCTTTCCGCAGGCCGCGTTCAGTCTGTTGCGTTGAGGATGATTTGCGAGCGCGAGGACGAAATAGAGGCATTTGTTCCGCAGGAATACTGGTCAATCCACGCGGAGCTTGCAAAAGACGGAAAAGTTTTTGAGGCGGAAGTCGCAAAATACAAAGACAAACCCGTTGAAAAAACTATAAAAAACGAAGCAGAAGCGCAAAAAATTGTCGATTATCTTAAAAATTCCGACTTTTTGGTGTCAAAAGTTACCAATAAATCAACAAAACGCAAACCCACCGCGCCTTTTATAACATCAACACTTCAGAGAGCGGCAAGCTCCAAGCTCGGTTTCGGAGTTCAAAAAACAATGCAGGTTGCGCAAAGGCTTTATGAAGGTATTGAGCTTGATTCAGGCGCAGTCGGGCTTATTACTTATATGAGAACTGACAGTACAAGGGTTTCTGATGACGCTATGGCAATGGCAAAGGATTTTATTCTGAATAATTTCGGTGAAAAATATTATCCCGAAACCCCTAATATTTACGTCAAAGGCAAACAAAACGTTCAGGACGCGCACGAGGCAATCCGTCCCTCTTACCCCGAAAGAACGCCCGAAAGCATTAAGCAATATCTTGATAATGACCAGTACAGATTGTATAAACTGATCTGGGACAAATTTATGTCCTCCCAGATGTCAAACGCTGAAATCGCAAATAAATCAATTGAGATTACGGCAGGTGATTACACGTTAAGAGCAGGCACAAGCAAGGTTACCTTTGACGGGTTTTTGAAACTTTATAACGACGCGGAGGACGAAAAGGTTGAAGATTCCAAAATCCCCGACCTTGAAAAAGGCGACAGCGTTGATTGTAATAAAATAACCCCGAAACAACACTTTACCCAGCCGCCGCCGAGATATAACGAAGCGTCTTTGGTCAAGGCTCTGGAAGAATACGGAATAGGACGTCCGTCGACTTATGCAACTATTATTACGGTAATTCAGACACGCAAATACGTTGAAAAACGCGATAAAGCCCTTCATCCGACAATTTTGGGACGTGCGGTTTCAAAACAGCTTGTTACACAGTTTTCCGACATTATGGATTACAAGTTCACAGCAGGCATGGAAGAAAAACTCGATAAAATCGCCGACAAAAAAGCCGTCTGGAACAAGGTTTTGAAGGATTTTTACGACCCGTTTATGGAAGAAGTAAATTCCGTTATGAAAACCGCGAAAAAGATTAATATAGAAACCGGTATCAATTGCCCGAACTGCGGAAAGCCTATGGTTGTGAGAACAAGCAAATTCGGTACACAGTTTCTGGGCTGCTCAGGCTACCCTGATTGCAAAACCGTTATGTCGATGAATGTTTTATCCGAACAAAATGAGGAAAATACGGAAACTCCGCCGGAAGAAATTTGCGAGGAAAAGTGCGAAAAGTGCGGCTCAGGTATGGTTTTCAAAACAGGTCCTTACGGCAAATATCTTGAGTGTACCAATCAAAACTGCAAGCACAGAAAGCCTTACCATAAATCAACGGGGGTCAAATGCCCCAAATGCGGAAAAGGCATTATAGTCGAGCGCAAATCCAAGCGCGGTACGGTTTTTTACGGCTGTAACGCGTATCCGGAATGCGATTTTGTTCTCTGGAACGAACCGACAGGAGAAGTTTGCCCCAAATGCGGCTCGCTTCTTGTTAAAAAAGTTTTGAAAAACGGCGATACAATTGTCTGCTCAAAGTGCGCATACAAAAAAGAGGCTGAAGAAAATGCTGAATAAAGACCTTTACGAAAGATATTTGCAAAAAAAAGCTAAAAAACTCGGGATATCCGTTGAAGAACTCAAAGGCGGATCAATGCAGCCTTCAGAGCCTCTTGAGGAACCTCAGCATCAATCAGTTCAGCCGCCTCAGTATGAGCAGCCTGTTGCGCCGGTTAATCCCGTACCGCAGACTTATCAGACACCGATTGAGCCGGCTTTGACGCAAAATTACGAGCCTCAAATTGTTGACCGCCGTGAAAATAAATTCTGTGTAATCGGTTATCCGCTGGGGCATTCGCTTTCGTCCGTAATTCATAACGCAGGATTCAAAAGTATGGGCATTAATGCAAGTTATGAAACGCTGGAAACTCCGCCGGAAACGCTTGTCGAAAGAATTAAATATCTGAAAAATAATAACTACAAAGGTTTTAACGTTACAATACCTTTGAAGCTTCCGGTGGCATTGTTTATTGACGAAGTTGACAAATACGCGGATATTGCAAGTGCCATAAATACGGTTATAATTAACCCTGACAGAACCATGAAGGGTTATAATACGGACGTTATCGGGTTTAAAAACGCAATACCGAACGATTTCAGCCTGAGCGGAAAAGTCGCGGGAATTTTGGGAACCGGCGGGGCTGCGCATGCGGCATCAGTTGCACTCGCGGATTCCAATGTAAAAGAAATCCGTTTTTACACAAGAAGTATCCCGAATTCGCTGGAATTGTTGACTTATATGCGTAAAGTTTTCCCGAAAGTTAAATTTGATGCTTATCAGATAGAATACATCAGAGATCTGTCAATGGTGGATATTCTTGTAAACACAACCCCTATCGGTATGCTCGGACGCTCCGCTGATATGACTCCTGTTGAAAAGCCGCAGTTGATGACGCTTCCCCAAGGTGCGCTTGTTTATGACGTTATTTATAACCCGAAAAATACTGTTTTATTAAAGCTTGCGCAGAAACTCGGTTACAAAACCGTGAACGGAGTTGATATGTTTATCGGGCAGGCTGCTGCCGCGGAAGAAATTTGGACAGGCAGAAAGCCCAACACGGATTTGATGAAAATAGCGTTGTTGGAAGTGTTGTGATTGGAGAAGATACTAAGATACTAGGATACTAAGGCAGTAAGGATTTACTGTCGGATTAGTAAATCCGACCTACATTTGTCATCCTGAACTCGTTTCAGGATCTCGGATAAAGATATTAAGTTACTAAGATACTAAGGCACTAAGATACTAAGGATTTACAGCAGTAGGTCGTCTTTACCAAGCCGACAGAAAAATTTACAGTCGGATAATCCGACCTGCAAAATCTCGTTCCCGGCTTTCCGTCACTCATTTTACATACACTACTTACTCTTAGTAACTTATTGTCCTAGTATCTTAGTATCTTTATTACTCATACCTCAACGCGTCAATGGGGTTAAGGAGTGAGGCTTTGTAGGCAGGATAATAGCCGAACAGAACCCCGATTGCGCCTGAAAACCCGAGTGACAAAATGATTGAGCCGCTTGATATTGAAATAGTCATTGCATCTGTAAGCTCAACGACTTTTGCACCCAAAACACCTATAACAACACCGATTACACCGCCGATTACGGACAATAAAAACGATTCAATCAAAAATTGCACCCTGATGTCGGAAGCTTTTGCCCCTATTGCCATACGGATGCCGATTTCTTTAGTCCTTTCCGTAACCGATACAAGCATGATATTCATAATCCCTATACCGCCGACCAACAGAGATACAGATGCAATCGCACCGAGAAGAATTGACATTGTACGTGCGGAGGATTTAATAGTTTCCTGCATTTCGGCTAAGTTACGGATTTCAAAATCGTCCTCTTGATTTTTGCCTATGTTGTGGCGGGTTCGCAAAAGATCTGTGATATCGTCCTGTGCGGTTTGTAAAACTTCCGAATTCTGTGCTTTTACGTTAATCATTTTGACGGTTCCGGGGTATTCCGTTCCGAAAGCCTTTTTCTGGGCGGTTGTAATAGGAATGAACACAAGATCATCCTGATCCATTCCCATGCCGCTTTGACCTTTGGTTTTTAAAAGTCCGATTACCTTGAATGGAACATTTCCCACACGCATTGTCTTATTTATGGGGTTCATGTCGCCGAAAAGTTCCGTTGCAACCGTGCTGCCTATAATTGCGACTTTGGTATTGTTTTTGACATCTTCTTCAACAAAATTTCTGCCTGATTCTATTTCGTAATTTCTTATAAACAGGTATTCGGCAGTGGTGCCTCCGACGGTTGTAGACCAGTTCTGGTTACCGTAGGTCAATTGGCTTGTTGCGGAAGAATAAGGCGCGACAGCCATTATTCCGCGGCAATTTTTGTAGATGGCGTCTGCATCTTTAAGCGTTAAAGACGGTTTTGTGCCGAACCCCATCCGAACCCCGCCGGAGGTTGCAGAGGCTGACCTTATCATCAAAAGATTGCTGCCCATGGATTCCATATCTTTTGCGATTTTTTTGCTGGCGCCTGAGCCGACCGCAAGCATTATGATAACCGCGCTTACCCCGATAATTATGCCTAAACTAGTTAAAATCGAGCGCATTTTGTTGATTTTTAATGAAATTATAGCCATTTTGACCGTTGATTTGAAGTCTATCATTTAACTTTTACCTCATCGGAAATAATGTTTCCGTCTTTAAATCGTACAACGCGTTTGCAGTATTCAGCAATATCGGGTTCGTGAGTTACAAGCACGATTGTTTTGCCCATTTGTTCGTTGAGTTTTACAAAAAATTCCATAACCTCAATACTGGTTTTGGTGTCGAGGTTACCTGTGGGTTCGTCCGCTAAGATAAGCGGCGGATCGTTTACGATTGCGCGGGCAATTGCAACACGCTGCTGCTGACCGCCTGACATCTGGTTCGGCATGTGATCTTCCCTGTTTTCAAGCCCCACTATCCTTAAAGCTTCTTTCGCGCGGATTATTCTTTCTTCTTCGGGTATCCCTTTGTAAATCATCGGAAGTTCAACGTTTTCAAGCGCTGTTGTTCGGGAAATCAGGTTAAAGCCTTGAAAAACAAAACCCATTTTGAGATTTCTGACTTCCGCAAGCTCATCCGGCGCTAAAGACAGCATATCTACACCGTCCAGAAAATAGCTCCCTCTGTTGGGTTTGTCTAAAGTTCCGAGCATATTCATAAAAGTTGATTTGCCGGAGCCTGAGGCGCCCATAATCGCTACAAATTCGCCTTTTTCAATGCTTAATGAAACATTATTCATTGCATTGAAGCTGTCTTCGCCTGTGCGGTATGTTTTTATTGCGTTTTTAACTTCAATCAGAGCCATTTTAGAACATTCCTCTGCGTCTTCTCGGCTGCTGTGTTGTCTTTTTGCCGCCTGTGGAACCTGTCAGAACAAGGTCGCCTTCTTTTATTTTGTCTGATATTACTTCAAACCTTGAATCGTCGCTTGCGCCCTGTTCTATATCAATTCTGACGGGTTTATTCTTTTGCAGAAGCCAGATGCCCTGATTTTTGTATTTTTGACCCGAGGTTTCGGGAGTGAATTTCAGTGCAACATTGGGTACGCAAAGCACGTTTTCTTTTTGATCCGTGATTATTGAAACATTTGCCGTCATGCCGGGGATAAGTTTTAAATCTTCATTGTGTACGTCGACAATTACAACGTAGGTAACAACGTTAGAAACGGTTGTCGGGGAGATTCTTACCTGAGTTACTTTGCCTTTAAAATCTGTATCGGGGTAGCCGTCAAGCGTGTAGGTAACATCCTGCCCCACTTTGACTTTGCCTATATCGGCTTCGGAAACGTTTACTTCTATCTGCATATTGGTCAAATCCTGCGCGATTGTAAACAATTGCGGAGCCTGAAAGCTTGCGGCAACCGGCTGACCGAGGTCTATTTCACGGGAAATTATTGTTCCGTCCACAGGGGCAATGATTTTTGTGTAACCAAGGTTTGTCATTGCTGTGTTATATGTTGCCTGCGCCTGTGAAATCTGGGCTTTTGCCGAATTTACTTTCGCAAGGTTCGCATAATAGTCGCTTTCTGCCTGATCAAGTTCGCTTTTGGCTATGAAATTTTTTGCGTAAAGGTTTTTGTAGCGGTTGTAAGTTTTTCTGGACATTTCCATAACTGCCTGAGTATTTGCAAGGTTTGCCTGCGCGTTATTAATCTGTGCGGTTGCCTGATCAACGGAGGCTTGAAAGTTCGCAGGGTCAATCTGTGCAAGAATTTGTCCCTTTTTTACAACGGAGTTGAAGTCAACGTAGATTTCTTTTATCAAGCCTGAAACTGTTGAACCGACACTGACCGTGTTAACAGGATTAATTGTGCCGGAGGCTTCCACAACTTCCGTAATCGTGCAGCGGCGGACTTTTCGGGTTTCGTATTTAACCCCGTTTGCTTTTGCGTTTATGACTACAAGAAATATAAGCGCAAGTGCTGCCGCGATTAGAATTATTATGTGTTTTTTCTTCAGTTTCATTAATTTACGTCCTCAATTGTTATTGTTACATCCTGCTGCAATGCCATGGCTTTTTCAAGAGAAGCTCTGGCTACGTTATAATTATACACGGTTTGCACATAATTGTGCTGTGCATTGTTGTATTGGACTTTTGCGTCCTGTAATTCTATAAAATCACCCAGCCCGACCGCGTATCTTCCGTCTGCCAGTTCAAAGTTTTCTAATGTCTGGCGGACTTTTACGGCTAAAAGCGGGATTTGTCTTTCTAATTCTATCATATTTACGTAGGCATTTTGAACTTCAAAATAGACGTTTTGTTTAAGCATATCAATTTCATTCTGTGCTAATTGCACTTGAAGTTTGCCGGCGTCGATTTCGTGTTTTTTGCCTAAGATATTAATGCTGCTTGAAAGATTTACGCCTACATTAAAAGAGCTTGTCGAATTCATGTTGCGGTAACCGTAGCCCGCGCTTGCGGAAAGTTCCGGATAATATTCGCGTTTGATGTACAAAAGGTTTTCTTCCATTGCCCTTAATGTAGCGTCATAAGCCTTTATATCAGGGCGGTTTTTGTATGCCAGTTCAACAGCTTTTTCAAATGTATAGGGAAATTCCTCAAATTTGTAATCCGTTAAAATATCGGTTTTTTCAACTGTTGATGTAAGCATTGCATCTGACGCTGCAGGCGGGGGCGTGCTTATGTCGTTTTTCCTGTCAAGTTCTTCAAGGTCTATTGAATAGGTGCTTTCGTTGAAGTTGAAGCTCTCCGTCGGTGTGATTTCGTAATCCGGCGTAAATGCTATATACATTGAATTGTTAAGGGTTACCATTGCGTTTTTGTATGCTTTTTCGGCATCTACAAGGGTTACTTTGGAGTCACTCAGGTTAACCTCAGCATTTACAAGGTCGATTTTGGAACGTATTCCCTCGTCAAAATAGGCTTTTATTCTCTGGTAGTTTCTTTCGTTTATTTGTACGTTCGCTTTATTAATATCAACGGCGGCTTTTGCGGCTAAAACTCCGTAGTAATTGGTTTTTACTTCATAAATCGTATCCAGAACGCTGTCGTCAAAGTTAAATAATGCGGTTATCATATTGAATTTTTGCATTCTTATATTCGCGTTTGTTTTTCCGAAATTCCAGATTAATTGGTTCAAAGACGCCTCAACATTATACGAATTCCGGTTTGTCATTGACCTGAAACGGCCTGATGATGTGGAATCATTGAAGGTGTAGCCCGTGCTTACCCCGAGGGTCGGAAAATACGCTGATTTTGCAAGACCTACATTGCTTTTTGATACTCCGTAATTGTATTTGAACCGTTTTATCAAAGGACTGTTTTCAAGCGCTATTTTTATACAGTCATTAAGGGTTACAACAGAATCCTTTTCTATTGTAATTTCTTCGATAGCACACGCGGAAATGCTTGTCATCAGTGTAAATGACAGGCATAGGGCTACAAGTTTTTTTATACCAAATCGCAAAATCGCTATCCTTTTATTTTTATAACGATTTAAGCATAATTTTTGTTCATTTCAATCATTTATTCAAATTAATTTTGCTTAACAGACCAGAAATCACGCTGGAAAAGAACCAGAAACGGAATTAATTCAAGACGTCCGACAAGCATATTTGCCGTGAAAATAAGTTTTGATGATACATGCAGACTGCTGAAACTTCCCATAGGTCCGATTGTCGCGCCGAAGCCCGGCCCGCAGTCGCCAAGCGTCGTGATGGCGCCCGTGACGCCGATTGTGGTGTTTTGTTCAATAATTGCCACCAAAAGTGCGCTCAGAGCAAATATAAAAAAGTAGAAAAATACAAATACTACAATCTGCCGTATGACTTCAGGCTGCACAATTGTATTGTCAATTTTAATATTGGTAATTGCGTTCGGGTGCAAAATTCTGAAAATTTCGCTTTTCATTGATTTGAAAACCAGAATCCATCGGGTCATTTTAATCCCGCCGCCGGCAGACCCCGCGCATGAGCCCGTAAACATCGCAATAAACAGTAAAAGTTTTGCGCTGAAACTCCATTGTGCAAAGTCAACACTCGCGCTTCCTGTTGATGTTGTAAGGCTTATTACCTGATAAAATGCCGCGGTTATTGCGTCAAATACATTGTAATGGTCGTTAAAATACAGTGCCGCCGCAATTAAGCCCGATAAAATCACGATTATATACGTATAAACCCTGAATTCTTCGCTTTTGAACATCACAAACGGATTTTTCTGCTTTATTGCTCTTAATTGCAGAATAAAACTTGCTCCCGCCAAAAACATGAAAAACGTCAAAATCCATGTGATTAAATTTGAATGATACCCCATAGTGCTCTGCGCATTGGGTGAAAATCCGCCTGCCGCAAGGGTTGACATTGCGTTACACACGGCATCGAATTTCGGCATTCCCGCAAACGATAACAGCACCGCCGCAAGAATTGTCAGCCCCGCATAAATCCCCCACAGCGCTGACGCCGTATTTCGTATCCTCGGAGATAACTTTTCCTCTACAGGCCCTGGAGCTTCCGCAAAAAACATCTGGCGTCCGGCAACCGCGAACTGCGGAAGTACCGCAACGAACAACACTATAATCCCCATACCGCCAAGCCATTGTGTAAATGACCGCCAGAAAAAGAAGGCTTTCGGATAATTAAAGTGCGTTAATATCGTTGCGCCTGTTGTAGTTATCCCTGATACGGATTCAAATAATCCGTCAACAAAATTTATTCCGTAAAATAAAAACGGCAAAGCTGCCTGTATCCCGAAAATTATCCACGATACGGCAACTACAAACAATGCTTCGGATTTTTTTATGTCGTTTAAGTTTTCAATTCGACCGTTTGCATTGCCTAATCGTTTAAACAGACTCCCGATGATTATTGAAATAATGCCTGAGCTTAAAAATGGCAGGACGGAATAAAAGTCTTTATAATAAAGTGCCACAAGAACGGGGATTAAAAGTGTTATCCCGACGTATTTTATAACCAGCCCTATTGCATAAAATAAATAGTTTAAGCGCATTATCCCACCTTGAAGAATTCTTTAATCGTATCGGCATTTTCCGCCATCGTAAACGTAATCAAAACATCGCCGGTTCGTATTTTTGTATCGCCTTTCGGAATTATTACGAAATTTTTTCTGTGAATAGCGCCTATTATGGCTCTTGCCGGAAGTTTTAATTCCATAATCATTTTGTCGTTAAATTCTTCTCTGACGCATATTTCCAGCACCTCGCCCTGCCCCTGCTCTACTGTTGCCAGAATGTCAACGTCGTTTTCTTCCAAATCGTTTTTAACTTCGTTTATAGCTGAATTTTTCGGAGAAATCGCGATATCAATTCCGACTTTTTCAAATAAAGGTATATTCAAAACCTTTGCGACACGCGCAATTACACGTTTTACGCCGAGCTGCTTGCACAAAAGCGAGCATAAAAGGTTTCTTTCGTCATTATTTGTAACGCTTATCACAATGTCGCTTGAGCCGATATCCTCTTCGTCAAGGATTTTTAAATTTGTACCGTCGCCGTGGATTACGAGGGTTCTCTCAAGCGTTTGCGCCAAAAATTGGCATCTTTCGTAATCTTTTTCGATTATTTTCGTTTTGATTTTTAAATCGTCAAGACTTTTTGCAAGCATTGCCCCGACGTTCCCTCCGCCGATAATGGCAGCGGTTTTCACCTGATCTTTTTCGTGGAAAAAAGTTCCCGCAAGAATATCCAGAGAGTGCGGTGTACCCATAAAAATAAGCTTGTCGCCTTCCAGAATTTCCGTGTCGCCGTTAGGGATAAAGAGTTTGCTGTCGCGCGTAAGCCCTACGATAATCGTATCTTTTGTAAATCCGATATCTTTCAATTTTTGGTTGATTATAGAAAGCCCCGGCTGAACTTTGTACTCCAGAAGCCTTGCCTTGCCGTCCGCAAAGTTTTCGACATCCAGCGCGTGTGCTACCGTGACAATTCTGAAAATATCCTGAGTTAACAATTCTTCCGGCCAGATTATGTAATCTATGAAAAAGTCGCAATAGTCGCTTGTATTGAGGGTATTTTTGTATTCGCCTTTGCTTACGAAACAAATTGTCCTCACTCCTCCGACTTTTTTTGCCGCAAGACAGGCTACTATATTTGCTTCATCTATGCCTGTGCAGGCTATAAAAACATCGGCATTTCTTATGTCAGCCTGCTTCAAAACATTTGTATCGGTTGCATTCCCCTGAACAAAGCTTATATCAAGCTTGTCAAATTCATCCGTTCTGTTTTCTTCTTTATCTATTATTGTTATGTCGTGGTCTTCAAAAAATTCCGTTGCAAGAAGGCATCCGACTTCCGTTGCTCCAAAAATTATAATTTTCATTTCATACTACCTTAATATATTTAATAAAGCATAAATAATTATATTCTGTACAATTTGTAACACAATCAACGCGACAATCGGCGAAAAATCCAGCCCTGCAAGAGGCGGAATCCACCGTCTGAAAAGGTTAAGATAAATATCCGTTACCTGCCTCAGTGTCTGCCACGGCTGAAGTTCCCAGCGTATGCTCGGTATCCAGCTTAAAAATATCCTCAATATTATCAGGAAAAAATATAAGTTGAATATGTTGTTTATACCGTGTGCTATGCCAAGCATATTTCCCCTTTCCTATAATTGTGAATGTTGTTTTGTTAATGCGCATTCGCAATTTTTGCGTTCCGTTGGAATATTTTCAATCATATTGAATAAAAGTGTTTTAAGATTTTGAACGTTATTGTTGAAAACTTCAATTACGGCATGGTGTGAAACCGGCGGTACATCTCCGACAAGCCCTGCATCATAATCTGTTATCAGTGAAATATTCAAAGGACACATATCGAGTTCTTTGACAAGGTATGCTTCAGGAAACGCTGACATGTTGATTACCTGCCAGCCCTGATTTGTAAAGAATTTTGATTCTGCTTTTGTGGAAAATCTCGGGCCGTTGATTACAACAACAGTTCCTGTTTCATGAATATTAATACCTAATTTTTTCCCTTCTTCAATAGCCAGTTTTCTAAGTTCCGGACAATAAGGATCCGCAGCGGACGGATGCGTTACAATCGGACCTTCGAAAAACGTTGATTTTCTGCCGTCAGTCCAATCCACAAACTGATCGCATATTACAAAATCTCCGGGCTTAACTTCTTTTTGCAAACTTCCGGCAGCGCAGGGTGAAATTACTCTTTCGCATCCGATTGATTTCATTGCCCATACGTTTGCTCTGTAGTTTATTAAATGAGGCAATATGGTGTGATTTCTGCCGTGACGCGGCATAAATGCAACTTTATGTCTGCCGATTTGTCCTAAAAATATGTTGTCGCTCGGCATCCCGTACGGCGTCTCAACTTTGATTTCTTCAATGTCCTCCAAAAATTTGTAAAACCCTGATCCGCCAAATACGCCGATTGTTGCTAATTTTTTCTGTTCCATTTTTATCCCTCATATATTATTTTTTACAAATCTCATTTTACCACAAACTCAAAATTAGTGTAAATTTGTGAATTTATCGTATAAAATACACTAAATGTTAAGCAGTTGAAAGCCTTGCAGCAAGCGGGTTTTGTAATAAACGGCGCAGGGTAATTTTTTATGCGGACTTGAAATTTTAAATTTTTGTATTACCATAATGATATAAACTATATTCCAAAAAGTTATAATTTAAAACATAACCGTTTAAATGAGGCTTGGAGGATTTCAATTTACAACCAGAGGATTACATTTTGAAAAGATTATTACTGTTCACTATTGCAATAGTGTTTATGTCCTGCACACAAAGCTTCGCATCAGATGTAAACACAATCAAAGCGACAATTGTAAAACATTCAATTGAAATGGGAGTTGATCCGGCAATCGCTTTAAGTATTGCAAGAGCGGAATCAGGTTTCAGACACGAAGCCAGAAGCTCTCACGGTGCTGTCGGAGTGTTTCAATTAATGCCTTCAACAGCAAAAAGAATGGGGCTTAATGCATATTCATTGAACGATAATATCAAAGGCGGTATTATGTATTACAAGAATATGTACAAAATGTTCGGCTCAATGGAATTGGCACTTGCTGCATATAATGCGGGTCCGGGTAACGTAAAAAGATACAATAATACCGTTCCGCCGTATGCTGAAACAAAAAGATTTATCGCCAAAATCATGACGGATTACAACAGATTAAAAGCAAATCCCGATCCTGCCATGATTAACGCGGCAAAACCTCAGGCGGCTCCTCCTGCCGCAAAAACGGCTCCGGCACCTGTAGTTTCAAAAGTTGAGGAAAACTTAAAATTGGAAGTCGTGGAAGACGATCCTATAGAATTGGAATTGAATCCTGAATATTTTTCAATCTAAGCTGCTGAGAGATTTTTTGTAAAAGTTACCGGTATGGTATTAAGAATTTAACTGTTACGTAATTTCGTTGCCGATAATTTGTTAACTTTTGTAACAAACATATCCGATAATATTAAAGCTAAACCCTAAAAACACCGTAAACACATGTGTATACAAGTTGAAAGGAAATTATGGGTTTAGCAGCATCACAAGCGAGATTATTGAGTATAACCGCAAGGTTATCTGATAATGAGCTGCATTCACAGCAGATCTCAAACTCCAAAGTGCGTCTTGCGGACAGAACTCAAGAGGCAAGCCAGGAGTATATTCAGGCTTTGAATTCTTCTAAGTTGATGTTTTCAACCTATGATGCAGAGGGTAATGTATCTCAGACAACATTAACGCCGTCACTTTTGTATACATATACCCCGTTAAAAAATCAGTATGCGCTTCAGGATGCAAGCGGTGCTTTCTATGTAAGTGCCGTTGATGCTCAAAATTATGAAAATACTAACAGTTTGATGGAGTTTTTGGCGTGCTATGATCTTTTCTCCGACAAAAAATATCAGGAAGCTGTAAAGGATTACAATGATAAATTGGAAGACTATAACAAAGATAAAGATAAATATGATCAGGAAAAATTAGAATTTGACAAAGCACACGATGAGTGGCAAGTAAAACATGATGCATGGGTAATTGAGTATAATAAATATCTTGAAGATTTAAAAGAATGGAATGAAATAAAAGATAAACCAAACTTATATGATCAGTTCGCCGGTTTTGTAGGCACAAGCGACAATCCGAATAGTCAGGCAGGTTATTGTTATGATCGGGCGCTGAAGGGCAATGTAGCTTGCTATAAACACTTATTGGCTCATTTGTTAGACTACAGCGGAGCGTCTAATTTTAGTAAAGACACATACGAAACAAGTTATATTGACCCTGCGACCGGTAAAAAAGATACAACAAAACTTTTAATGACCTCCGGAGGTATGACTTCATATGTTATGAATGATCCTAAATGGCTTGAAATTGTAGATGCCATAAATGATGAATCACGTAAATGCGATGAAGATGACAATTATAATGGAGTTGACGATGAAGCCAAAGACAACTCTCTTCAAGCAATTATAGATGCAGGCGGAGTGCCTACCAAAAAAGATATTTTGATGAGTGACTATCTGTATGATCCTGATACAAATAGTGTTACAGGGGTCAAAACACTCAAACAAAAGGCTATTGATATTTTATACTTGCTGAATAATCAGGATGAATTTAATTTAACAACCGAAGAAATGAAAGAAACATTAATCAACTTTACCGACGGCGATATGAGAAATCTGGGTAAGGAACCTGAACCTCCGGGAAATGCACCTACAGAGCCGGTATTTACCCAGAAAGAACCTGAAGAGCCTGTTAAGCCGAATTATTCTGTTGAACTTGATGACAAGGAAAAAGCTCAATGGTATGTTAACCTCTGGTATATGATGAACGGTTCTGACAGTGCAAACCTCGTTAAAAATGACAGTACAACTGAACTTGACGGTGTATTTATTGTTGCTGCCGAAAGTAAATCCAACAAAGGCAATTATAAAGTTCTGGAAGATAACTTGATGACAAGTCCGGACTGGATTCAATTTGCATTGGAACAGGGTATCGTAACACTTGTCAAAGCACAATATTATGATCCTACCGAAGATAACGGCAAAGCCGGTGAATTAACAAGCGAAGGTATTTTCTGGACGGCTACCAACTGGTCATCTTGTACCGATATGTCTTCAACCGAAGATGCAGTCGCTATCGCAAGAGCTGAAACAGAATACAATCAAAAATTAAGAGATATTGAATCTAAAGATAAAAAATTTGATAACGATCTGAAAAAACTTGATACAGAACACAATGCGCTCCAAACTGAATACGAATCCGTTAAGAGCGTAATTGAAAAGAATACTGAACGTTCATTCAAGGCATTTTCATAATAAAAAGATACCGGTAAAAATTTACTGTCGGATAATCCGACCTGCTAAAGTGAATAAGTAGTATCTTCTTAGTGCCTTAGAGCCTTAGTATCTTAGTAACTTTTACAACAAATAAACATCTTCAAGGAGCTTAATTTCAAATTCACTGCCTGCGGGGACGGAAATTCTGCCGCCTTTGCCGAAAAGTCCGAACAAAGGCGAGCCGACAAAGTTAACCGCATACACGGCAACTCCCGCAACAACCGTAAACGGAGTCAGAATAACCGTAATTGTGCCGTCTGCGAGTTTTGAGGTTGCGCGCATCATTTTTTTGTAGAATTTAGTACCCGGTTTTAGGGAATTTGCTGTACTTTTCCAGTATGTTCTTTTACCTTTTATATTATTAAAAAATATTTTTTTATGGTTAGCTTTTGTAATTTTAGCCTGAATACCGACGGTTGAACCTTTAAAGACCATGCTGTCAATCCCGATTACAATCAGCCCGCCGTTTCCGGACAACTGAGGCAGGTGAGAATCGTATACTTCGCCTTTAAAAACAGTTCCCTGCGGAATAGTAACGTATCTTTGGGTAACAGCTTTTTGGGAAACAAAAGAAAGTCTTGCGCCGGCGCGGGTGGCATCAGACACTGCCTGCTGTGATTTGACGGTAAATTTTGTGCCTTTTTTAATCCTGATTGCCGTAGATTTGTCGATTTTGGAAATCACCGGCTTTTTGTCCGCGGGAGTAAGCGGAGGAAGGCTGCCGATTGGCTTTGCCTCCGGTATATCAACCACCTCAAGAGGCGGTTTTTGAGCGGGTTGAGAGGTCGGCTTAACCTCGGGCAATGGCGGAAGTGATTCCAATTCCAGCTTTGACGGGTTATAATTTTTCCTAATCTCTTCATCCACAGAAGTATCCAGTTCCAGCGAAAATGCCGGAGCCATAAACAACAGAAAAACTATGAATATTATACCGACGTTTTTTTTGAACATTTTTTTAGATGCGACCTCATAAATTCATACAATTCGTGAATATCAACATTTGTTCCCGAAACAGGATAAGAAAAAGTATTTTTTTCTTGCACCAAAGCTAAGAATTTTTGAAATCTACTGTAGTTTCTTTTTAAGTATTCTGCAGCATTTGACTTTACATTGATTCTTAAAAGTACCGTTCCTTTCATCTCATACAAATAAACTCTAGCGACAGATTCCCATTCAACAAATCCTTCGGGTAAGATAATGCCTTTTTCGTTTACAGTAAACAGCCATGGGGATTTTGAGAATTTAAAATAAGCAACCGAACCCAATATTGTAAAAAAACACAAATCGACCCAGCCTAGAATTTTATAGAAAAGTACATCTGCAAACCAATTAGATTCTGAACTGAAATTAGCATCCGCTGCAAACATATCTGCTTTCAGAATAAAAACCAAACCTGCCAATGTAAAGAGGAGAATACCAAAAAATATAATAAATAAAGTTTTTTTGGTATAACACACCCTAAACTCTTTAATTTCCGCATTTGTATCCATAAAAATACCTACTTTAACATTTCATTAATAGCTTTTGCAGCTTTTTTACCTGCACCCATAGCATTAATAGCGTTAGATTCACCGACAGGAGCCACGTCGCCTCCGGCGTAAACCGTCGGAATGTTTGTTGCTCTTGTTTCACCGTCGACCGTAATATAGCCTTTTTTGTCGGTAATAATTTCCAGCCCCTCCGCCTCGGCAGACTTTTGGATAATCGGATTCGGGCCGGTGCCGAGCGCGACGATTACGGTATCAAGCTCCATAACCTCTGTTTTGCCTGTTGAAACAGGACGTCTGCGCCCGCTTTCATCGGGTTCGCCAAGCTCCATAACCTCAAGCTCAACGCCTTTTACGTAACCTTCTTCACCTAAAATTTCCTTGGGTGCGTAAAGGAATTTGAAAATTATGCCTTCTTCTTTGGCATGCCTGATTTCTTCAAGACGTGCCGGAAGTTCCTTTTCGGTTCTGCGGTAGATTATATAAACTTCTTCAAATCCGACTCTGACGGCTGTTCTTGCGGCATCCATCGCAACATTTCCGCCGCCGAACACGGCAGCTTTTTTGCCGACTTTTAAAGGCGTGGGGCTGTCTGGTTGTCCTGCATGCATCAAGTTTACGCGTGTCAAAAATTCGTTTGCGGAAAATACTCCGTTAAGGTTTTCGCCCGGAACGCGGAGCATTTTTGGCAAACCCGCGCCGGAACAGATAAATATTGCGTCAAATCCGTCCTCTTTCAATTGTTTCAAGGTAATTGATTTTCCGACAACAACATTTGTTTTGAATTCAACGCCCATGTTTTTAAGGTTTGTAATTTCTCTGTCAAGAACCGTTCGCGGAAGTCTGAAAGGCGGAATTCCGTATCTTAATACGCCCCCGAGTGCGTGAAGTGCTTCAAAAACAACAACTTCATGCCCGGCTTTTCTCAAATCCGCAGCCGCCGTAATCCCCGCACAGCCGGAACCTACAATCGCGACTTTTTTGCCTGAGGGTTTGATTTCGGGGGTTTCGGCTTTTGTATTATCGCCTACATAACGTTCAAGCGCACCGATTGAAACAGCTTCACCCTTAATCCCGAGAATACAGTTGCCTTCGCATTGTCTTTCCTGCGGGCAAACTCTTCCGCACACTGACGGCAGCATGCTCGTTTCACGGATAATTTCACCCGCTTTGTCCAAATTCCCCTCCTTAATCGCGTGAATAAATTCAGGTATTTGAATATTGACGGGACACCCCTGAACGCATCTGGGGTTTTTGCAATTCAAACATCTTGACGCTTCAAGCTTTACCTGTTCTTCGGTCAGGTTGCTCTCCACAGGGTCAAAATTATGTCTTCTTTGAATTTTATCCTGTTCTTTAACTCTTTGTCTTTCAGCTGCCATTTTTTCTCCCCCTTATATGTATTTATTTTAGCAGTAAAAATTAACAATTGCAAATATTTTATGCTTGTTTTTAAATAATATTATGGATATTGTATCAAAAAGTCTTAAAGCATTGGAATTTGACAAAGTGCTTGAAAAATTGTCAAATTTTGCAAAAACTCCGCAAAGCAAGGAGCTTTGTCTGAATGCAAAAATTTTTGATACGGCTGAGAAGATTAAATCTCAGCTGGAATTTACAAAAGAGGCTAAAAGAATTCTGGACACGGCGCTTGATATTCCGGTCGAATTTATTGCGAATATTGAAAGAATCGAAAAAAATTCATTTTCAAGTTATCTGAATGAAGAAGAACTCAACGACATTGCAAAAACTTTCAGGACGTCAAGGCTTGTTAAGAAATTTCTTACGGAAAACACCCTCTCAGACACCTGTCTTTACAAAATTTCAAGGGATTTAGTTGTTGATAAAGAGCTTGAAGAAAAGATTTTTTCAACCTTTGACGACACATTGAACATAAAACACGATGCAACACCGGAGCTTAAAGGGCTTTTTGCATCTTTGAACGAAACCGAAAAAAATCTCAAAACAAAAGTTAATGAGCTTATGACGTCTGCTGATTTTTCCAAGCACCTGCAGGAAAATATCTACACAACCCGCGACGACAGAATTGTTTTTCAGGTTATGGCATCTTCAAAAAGCAAAGTTCCGGGGATTGTCCACGACGTTTCCGCAACAAGCAAAACTTTTTATATAGAACCCGAACAAATTGTCCCGATTAATAACAAAATCCGGGAAATTAAATCAAAAATCCATTCTGAATTGATAAAAATTCTCGTTGAGCTTACAAATCTTGTAAAAATGCGGATTAATGAACTCAAATTATCCGAAAATCTGCTTGCACAGATTGATTTTCACTTTGCAAAAGCCCGTTATGCCGTAAAAATTCAGGCAACAGAGCCGGAAATTCTTTCCGAAAAAGAGGTAATTTTTGAAAACATGCGGCATCCGCTTTTAATAGGAACGGTCGAAAACGTTGTTGCAAACGACTTTGAAATCGGACGCGATTACAAATCCGTTATCATAACAGGTTCCAATACAGGCGGAAAAACAGTTACGCTAAAGACAATCGGGCTTTTCCTCATTATGGCAAAAGCCGGCATGTTTCTGCCTGCAGCAAATGCCAAACTCTATCCCTTCAAAAATATTTTTGCGGACATCGGTGATGCCCAGAGTATCCAGCAAAGCCTTTCAACTTTTTCCGCTCACATGACAAATATTATTGAAATAGTTAACAAATCCGACGACGAAACTTTTATCCTGCTTGATGAAATCTGCGCGGGAACTGATCCTTTGGAAGGCGCCGTACTGGCTCAGGTTATTCTTGAAAACCTCGCAGGCAAAAATGTATTCTCAACCGTCACAACCCACTATGGAGAGCTTAAATCGCTCGAATACGTTAACCCGTATTTTAAAAATGCCTCTGTCGAATTTGATACGGAATCTCTAAAACCCACCTACAAACTTCTTCTTGGAATTCCGGGTCTGAGTAACGCCATCGCAATTTCGTCAAACCTCGGGCTTGATAAAGAAATTGTTGAAAGAGCCAAAAATATTCTCATATCTCAAAAAGACCCCTCTATCCTTGTTGTTGAAAAACTTCAGGAAACTCAAATGCAGTTGTCCAAAAATCTTGAACAAGCCGAAGAATTAAAAGAATCTTCCCTTTCCGTTAAACAGGAATACGAAGAAAACCTCTCCGCGCTTAAAAAAGACAAGAAAAAAACAATCAAAAACATAAAAGACAAGTTTGACCGCGAGCTTTTAACCGTAAAAGCGGAGATCAAGGATATTTTAGACGAACTTCGCCGCGAAAAATCCGAAAAAATCGCCCGCCGCTCATATGCACGTCTTGCAAAACTCGAACAGGATTTCAGAGGCAAAATTTCTGACCATGACGAAAAACAAAAATATTTGGAAATTGATTGGGATAAAGTTCAGCCCGATGACAAAGTCATGCTCAAAGAACTTCATCAGCCGGTTACAATCCTCTCCAAACCCGACAAACACGGTAATGTTTTTGTTCAAATGGGCAACATAAAAACCAAGATTAGAACAGAAAAGCTTGCAGTGCTTGACCAAAACTACAAAGAGCCGGTCAAAATTTATACACCGAGCAGCTTTGAAAAATTTGAATTAAAACGTTTAAATCTCTCAAACACGCTTGATTTAAGAGGTTACAGAACGGAAGATGCGCTTGACAGCCTTGAGTTTTACCTTGATAAGGCAAGCCTTGCAAACCTTTCACCGGTTACAATTATTCACGGGCATGGCACAGGCGCCCTTAAATCAGCCGTTCGCGACTTTTTATCAACTTCTCCCTACGTTGCAAAATTCCGGCCCGGAGAGGACACAGAAGGCGGAGACGGCGTCAGTATCGTTGATATCAATTAGCAGATTTACAATAATAAATTTTTATGGTAATATTAAAATGAATAAAGGGGGACATTATGGATTTATCTACTTTAAGAAAAGAAAACGAATTAATTGACTTATTTTGCGATTTAGCGCAAATTCCTTCGCCGTCACTGGGTGAAGAAAACGTAATCAACAGAATCGTTGATTATTGCAAAGAAAACAATATCCCCTGTGAATTGGATGATTACAAAAATATTCATATAAATATCGCGCCGACGGCAGAGAAAAAAATACCGATTTTGCTTTCAGCTCATATGGACGTTATCGGGGATGATTCCGCCGTAAAACTTATACTCGACGGCGATTTGATAAAAGCTGACGGCAGAACCCTCGGAGCTGACGACAAAGCAGGAGTTGCCAATGCACTTTATTTTGCAAAAAAACTCGCAAATGACAAAGAATACAAGCACGGCGGGCTTGAGATGATATTCACCCGCGACGAAGAATCAGGCATGACCGGAATCCGTCACGTTGACTTTTCTAAAATCAAATCCAAATACGTACTTGTACTGGACAGCGATTCACTCGGTCAGCTCTTAACCTCCGGTGCAAGCTATATAAATGTTAATCTCGAATTAAATACTTTCAAAGGCGGACACTCAGGAATTGACATTGGTGATGAAACGAGAGAAAATGCCGCAAAATTACTTGCTGATTTAATTTCAGACCTGCCGCAGGGTGTATTCCATTCAGAAAACGGTCAGGTTATTACCTCCTGCAATCTCGGCGGAATTTCCGCAGGTGATTTGAATGTTACAAATATTATTAATACACACGGAGAAGCAACTTATTCCATCAGAAGTTCCAGCGTTGAAAAAGAAGAAGAACTGAAAAATCTGATGAAATTTATAGTTGACGAATTTAATAAAGAATATTCCGGCGTTGCGAAAGCAGACATAACTTTTGAAGAACACATGCCCGCATTTGAAAAAGTTGAAGATAACTACATCCCGCTTTTGTTTGAAGCGGTGGCTAAAAAAGAGGGCATAACCCCTGAAATTTCTTCTTTTCACGCGGGTGCCGAAACCCATATTTATGCAAACCGCAAAAATGCTTCCGGTGAAAAATTTGTACCGTATCTTGCAGGGCTTGCAACGGTTTGTAATATGCACTCAGACAAAGAATACGTGGATTACAAAACAATGATTCAAGGGCAAAGACTTCTCGAAGCGTTTTTCAGAGCATATAACGGGTAGAGGGGTAAAAGATAACAGTAAAGCCCTAAGAAGATACTGCGGGTATGCTCCAACCTACATTTTTAAAGGTGAATAAGGCAATAAGTTATTTCTAAAATAACACTTATTCTCCCGGGCAGTTATGCCCGAACTGCAAGCTGTCGGCAATGACCTCCTATTGACTTGTCAAAAATTAAATTTTTTGATATAATAAACACAGAAAAAGGAGAGTGATAGATATGACTACTTTGAATAACGGGGGGGGGCGACTCTCCCAGATAGACAGGACAAGGGTTTTGGCGGTACTGGTTTAGTAAAGTTACTAAGATACTATGGCACAAAGGCACTAAGAAGTAACATTCGTCATTGTAAGGCGGATCAATATAGTTGTGTTAGCAGGACATCTGTCATCCCGCACTGCCTGAGGCAGGACAACACATCGGGCATTGGCGTGACTTACCATGTCATCCTGAACTTGATTCAGGCTCTCAAGAAAAATCCCCCCACCCTAACCCTCCCACCTACACTACGTTTCGGAAACAGGGTCGCACAACTCGTGCCTCGTTGGCTCCCTTTGTTCCTCAAGGGCGGGAGGGAAAAATTAGTAGGTCGGCATTACTATGCAGACAGAAAAGTTTACCACCTACAAGAGAATATGGCTCAGAATGACATAAATACCTTCCCTCGCCCTACGGGAGAGGGATTAAGGGAGAGGGGGCTATCAGCTTATGATGAGATCCTGAAACGAGTTCAGGATGACAGAGTAGTGAGCGAAACTCACAGTAAAGAACTTAACGTCCTAACGTCTTATCGTCTTAACGGCTTTAAAAAGAAAGCCGCTTTCACTTTGGCGGAAGTCCTGATAACCCTCGCCATAATCGGCATTGTGGCAGCTTTGACTATTCCGACTCTTATAACGAATTATCAGAAAAAACAGACTGCATCAAAATTAAAACAAGCTTATTCAATAATATCGCAGGCATTAACAATGGCGCAGGCAGAGCATGGCGACACCACAACGTGGGAGGTCGCAGGAATTTACGGTACGCCTACAGATGATGCTAATTTTAATCATAAAGATGCATTAACAAAATTTGCTGCAAAATATTTTATTCCGTATTTGAAGGTATCTGAAGATTTTGGTTATAAGAAAGAACAAACTGTAAATTATGACGGTCCATACAATCCTGTAACGAATAATTATGCTCTTACGAGGGGAAGTTTTAAATACAGAATTTTATTGTCAAATAATATTTTAATAAGTGTAGGTATTGGTACATCTGGCTGTATTGGCGGTACAAATCCTGATGGAAGTTGTGTGTCTATTGAATATAGAAATATTATTTTTGAAGTTGATATAAACGGTTTTGAAAAACCGAATACTCTAGGTAAAGATGTATTTTATATGACGTTTGATTTACGCAAAAAAGTTTTCGGATTTCATAATTACGGCATAATGACAAGACAGCGTTATTTAGACAGTTGCAAAAGCGATGGAGCTACACAAATTTGCGGGTATTTGATATTTCTTGACGGATGGGAAATCAAAGACGATTATCCGTGGTTTTAGAAATTTTTGTAACAAACTTGTCAAATAAAATATTTGGATTATAATTAGGCTGGAAATTGTAACTTTTAGTGGAGGATATTATGATTAAAAAGTTATTCAGTCCAATGATGGCATTGTTTGGCGCATTGTTGTTGAGCGCCGCTCCTACACTTGCGGGAGAAGCTGATTTGGTAGTTCCGAATATCCACCAGTTATCACCTGACAGTTTTAACTTGTTGTTAATCGGTATGGTGATTTCTTTAATCGGATGTATTTTCGGTTTTATCGAATTTATGAGAATTAAAAAATTGCAAGTACACACTGCTATGGCAGAAATCGGAAACACTATTTTCGAAACCTGCAAAACTTACCTTATTCAACAGGGTAAATTCCTGCTTGTGTTGGAAGTTTTAATCGGTTTGTGTATAGCGTTTTACTTCGGTTACTTGCAGCAAATGGGGTTGTCCGGCGTATTGACAATTTTAGCTTGGTCAGTAATCGGTATTTTAGGTTCTTACGGCGTTGCATGGTTCGGTATCAGAATGAACACTTTAGCAAACGCAAGAACAGCATTTGCATCACTTAAAGGAAACCCGTTAAACATTTTGAACATTCCTTTAAGAGCCGGTATGAGTATCGGTGTATTATTGGTATCAGTTGAGTTAATCCTGATGCTTACAATTTTATTATTTGTTCCGGGACACCTTGCAGGCGCTTGCTTTATCGGTTTTGCAATCGGTGAATCATTAGGCGCATCTGCACTTCGTGTAGCAGGCGGTATCTTTACAAAAATCGCCGATATCGGTTCAGACTTGATGAAAATTCAATTCGGTATTAAAGAAGATGACCCGAGAAACCCCGGTGTTATCGCTGACTGTACCGGTGACAACGCAGGCGATTCAATCGGACCGACTGCTGACGGTTTTGAAACATACGGTGTAACGGGTGTTGCGCTTGTTTCATTCATTCTTCTGGGTGTTATGCCCGAGTATCAGGTTCAGCTTTTGACCTGGATATTCACAATGAGATTTTTGATGATCGTAACTTCTGTTGTTGCTTATTGGATTAACAATATTGTTGACAGATTTTACGCTGCTAAAACTTCAAAATTCGATTTTGAACAGCCTTTGACAAATCTTGTATGGCTGACATCTATTTTATCAATCGCAATGACTTTCGGCGTAAGCCACTGGTTATTGGCTCCTTTAGGCGGAAGCTTATGGCTTGTACTTTCAGGCATTATTTCTTGCGGAACTTTGGGTGCTGCTTTAATTCCTGAATTTACAAAAATCTTTACTTCTCCTAAAGCAAAACACACTGAAGAAGTTGTTACAGCTTCAAAAGAAGGCGGTGCATCTCTTACAATCCTTTCAGGTATTGTATCAGGTAACTTCTCCGCTTTCTGGATAGGTATGGTAATCGTACTTTTAATGGGTCTTGCATATTTTGCAAGCACATTTATACCGGCAGATATTATGGTTTATTCATCAGTATTTGCTTTTGGTTTGGTTGCCTTCGGCTTTTTGGGTATGGGACCTGTTACAATCGCTGTTGACAGCTACGGTCCTGTAACCGACAACGCTCAATCTGTTTACGAATTGTCTTTGATTGAAGAAAGAGAAGGCGTAGCCGATGAAATCGAACGTGATTACGGCTTCAAACCCGATTTTGAAAACGCAAAACAATATTTGGAAGAAAATGACGGCGCAGGAAATACCTTCAAAGCAACTTCAAAACCTGTTTTGATCGGTACAGCTGTAGTTGGTGCCACTACAATGATATTCTCATTGATTCTGGTAATCCAAAATACACTCGGCATCCAGCCCGAAATGATTCTGAATATGTTGAATCCGTACACATTGCTTGGTCTTTTGACAGGCGGTGCGGTAATTTACTGGTTCAGCGGCGCTTCTATGCAGGCTGTTACAACCGGTGCTTACCGTGCAACCGAATACATCAAAGACAATATCAAGCTTGATGACGCAAATTGCAAGAGTGCAAATGTTCAAAACTCTAAAGAAGTTGTAAAAATTTGTACGCAATATGCTCAAAAAGGTATGGTAAATATATTCATTTCATTGTTTGCATTTGCGTTAGCACTTGCATGTTTATCAGCACCTGCAGGTGAAAACTCACACCCTGTAGCATTTTTCGTAAGCTACCTGATTGCAATTGCCGTATTCGGTTTGTTCCAGGCAGTATTTATGGCAAATGCCGGCGGATGCTGGGATAACGCAAAGAAAATTGTTGAAGTTGATATGAAAGAAAAAGGCACCCCGCTTCACGAAGCAACGGTTGTCGGCGACACTGTAGGTGACCCGTTCAAGGATACTTCTTCAGTCGCAATGAACCCGATTATCAAATTTACTACATTGTTTGGTCTTTTGGCTATGGAAATCGCTATCAGCGAATCTTTCAAAGCTATTGCACCTGTTGCAGGCTGGATTTTGTTGGTAATTGCTTTGATTTTCGTAATTCGTTCATTCTACGGAATGAGAATTCCGACTACAAAACAATAATTGATAGTCCAAAATTCAAAAAGCGCTCCCGAAAGGGGGCGCTTTTTTGTGCCAAAGGCACGACACTTTACATAAAAACTATTATGGGTATCTTATTATGTTCACTCTTTCTTTTTATTGCGATGTAAAAAGAAAGAGTGAACCGAGAAAGAAAAACACGCTAAATAAATTGCAATCCTACGGATTGCTCAAGCCCTGACGGGCGCACATCCGTGCCGTTGCAGTATTTTATCCCTCGCCCCCTTGGGGTAGAGGGTGTCACGTAGTGACGGGAGAGGGGCTAAAATCCTGCAATCTTTTACCGCGCCTTCTTACTCGCTCGCAATAAACGGCATTACGGCGGCGGAGTTCTCCGCCGACCTTCAGCCTCTGCTCGCTCCCGCTATAATCACGGCGCGGCTTAAACAAATATTCGACCTTAACGGAACGAGCAATCATTACATAACGAGACAGCTACAAAGCGAGCGTTGTCTGAGCGGCAAGTCTTTTGGATCCCGCAACAAGTGCGGGATGACGTTTAGCGAGTTTGCGAGCTCAGGGCGAGTTATAGTAATGATTAGCGAGTGCAGTTCCGGTCGAGAGCTTCTTTGGTTACTTTCTTGTCGGTACAAGAAAGTAACAGGTACTGATAATAGTTTTTATGTATATATTTTCACTTTTGCCTGTTTATTTGATTTGGCGCGGGTTTTGCGCCATAGCCTAAAACCCGCACCGTGCGATATATACATCTTATGCCTTGACAGGCAAACCCTGATATATTCAAGCTTTCAGCTCTTTAAAAAATATTGTAACAAAAATTTAACAAATTCAAAAAAAAGAGCTTAAAATTTCTTGACTAAATATATTGATGTAATATGATGAAGTAACATGAAAAAGTAAAGTGGGGGCGATTTGTGCCTAAACACAAAAAACCCTGAAAAATATATTTATTTGCCGGTTTCAGGCAAAAGGTTAACAGCCTCAAGTTAGAAAAATTTTTAGTACGTACACCATTTATAAGAATGAGGTAATTTAATGTCTAAGACAAAATACGCAGAAAGAGTAACTCCGATGGGTATTCCCCATACTCGATTGGATGATTTACCGGACCTTATTGAAGTGCAGAAAAAATCTTTTGAATGGTTTTTAAAAGAAGGTTTGAAGGAAGAATTACTTTCTTTCAGCCCGATTAAAGACTACACAGGAAGATTGGAATTGCATTTCTTACCGAATTATACTTTCGACAACGCAAAGTATACAGTAGAAGAAGCAAGAATTCATGACGCGACATACGCAAAACAATTACGCGTAATGATAAGACTTGTAAACCGTGACAGCGGTGAAATCAAAGAACAGGAAGTCTACATAGGCGACATTCCGACAATGACCGACAAAGGTACATTTATCGTAAACGGTGCGGAACGTGTAATCGTTTCTCAAATCGTAAGATCGCCGGGTGTATATTTCAAACGCGAAGTATCCCCTGCAGGAAAACGTTTATACAACGCAACAATGATTCCGAACCGCGGTGCATGGTTAAAAATCGAAACAGACAGCAATGATTTAATCTACGTTAAAATAGACAAAAACAGAAAAATCCTTGCTACAACATTATTAAAAGCAATGGGCATCACTGTTTCAGAAATGGAAACTTTATTCACACACTTTGAATTTTTGAAAAAGACACTGGATAAAGACACAACAGAAACCACGGATGACGCTTTAATAGAAGTATATAAAAAATTACGACCCGGCGATCCGGCATCTCCTCAAGGCGGCCGTTCAATTTTGGAAGCACGTTTCTTTGACGAGAAAAAATACGACATTGGCAGAGTCGGTCGTTACAAATTAAACAAAAAATTAAACTTAAACATTCCTAAGAACCAGAGAACATTGACGGTTCAGGATATCGTTGCGTCAATCGAATACTTAATCAACTTAACATATGATGAAGGAACATTAGACGATATCGACCACTTAGGAAACAGAAGAATCCGTTCAGTCGGTGAACTTTTACAAAACCAGTTCAGAGTAGGTCTTTCAAGAATTGAAAGAATCGTAAAAGAAAGAATGACATTACAGGATTCAGAAACATTAACCCCGTTGAACCTGTTGAACACAAAACCGCTGGTTGCTTCATTGAAGGAATTCTTCGGAAGTTCACAGTTATCACAGTTTATGGATCAGACAAACCCGCTTGCTGAATTAACTCACAAAAGACGTATTTCAGCATTAGGACCCGGCGGTTTAATGAGAGAACGTGCAGGATTTGCTGTTCGTGACATTCACCCGTCACACTACGGACGTATTTGTCCGGTTGAAACTCCGGAAGGTCCGAACGCAGGTTTGATAGGTTCACTTGCAACACACGCAAAAGTTAACGACTACGGATTCATTGAATCCCCGTTCTTTGTTGTAAAAGACGGCGTTGTAACAGATGAAGTTCACTATCTGACAGCAGATGAAGACGAAAACTTCCGCTGCGCTCCTGCTGACGTTCAATTGAACAAAGACAGAAGCTTCAAAGATGAATACGTACCTGTACGTTATCATTCCGAATTCACAATGGGAGATTCCAAAAAAGTAGACTACGTAGGTGTTTGCCCGATTCAGATTATCTCGGTTGCGACTTCAATGATTCCGTTCATTGAACACGACGACGCAAACCGTGCATTGATGGGTTCAAACATGCAGCGTCAGGCAGTACCTTTATTTATTACCCAGAGACCGGTAGTAGGTACAGGTTTGGAAGCAAGAGCCGCAAAAGATTCAGGTATGGTAATCGTATCCGATGTGGACGGTGTTGTTGAAAGAGTTGTTGGTGAAGAAATCGTAATCCGCGACAAACAAAACAATCCTCACGTATATCAATTAATGAAATACGTAAGAAGCAACCAGGATACCTGCATTAACCAGCGTCCTATCGTAAACGAAGGCGACAAGGTTAAAGCGGGCGACGTAATCGCAGACGGTGCGTCAACCTGCGGCGGCGAACTTTCTCTCGGTAAAAACGTAATCGTTGCATATATGCCGTGGGAAGGCTACAACTTCGAAGATGCTATCCTGTTATCCGAAAGATGCGTACACGATGACATCTTCACATCAATTCACATTGAAAAATTAGAAATAGATGCAAGACAAACAAAACTCGGACCGGAAGAAATTACCCGTGAAATTCCGAACGTATCGGAAGATGCTCTGAGACATCTGGATGAACGCGGTATTGTTCGTATCGGTGCAAGAGTTTATGCAGACGATATATTGGTAGGTAAAGTAACTCCGAAAGGCGAATCCGAACATCCGCCGGAAGAAAAACTCTTAAGAGCAATCTTTGCGGAAAAAGCAAGAGATGTAAAAGACAATTCATTAAGAGTTCCTCACGGCGAAGGCGGACGCGTAATCGACGTTAAGGTATTTGACAGAGAAAAAGGCGACGAATTGCCGCCGGGAGCAAATACGGTAATCAGAGTTTACATCGCGCAAAAACGCAAAGTTTCAGTCGGTGATAAACTTTCCGGACGTCACGGTAATAAAGGTATTGTATCAAGAATATTACCGAAAGAAGATATGCCGTTTATGCCTGACGGAACCCCTGTTGATATCGTGTTGAACCCGCTGGGTGTACCTTCACGTATGAACGTTGGTCAAACTTATGAATTATTGTTAGGTTTGGCTGCATATTTGACAGGAAACTACTACGAAGCACCGTCTTTTGACGAAATGTACGGAGAAGCTCAATCAGAAATCGCAACAAAATACGAACTTGTAAAAGGTATTAAAGAAAGCGGATGCGATTGGGTAACCGAAGACGGTAAAGTAAGACTAATCGACGGCAGAACGGGCGAACCGTTTGATGAACCCGTAGCAGTCGGTCTTTCATATATCCTTAAACTTGTCCACCTTGTTGACGACAAAATTCACGCACGTTCAACAGGTCCTTACTCACTTGTAACACAACAACCTTTAGGCGGTAAGGCACAATTCGGCGGACAAAGATTCGGTGAAATGGAAGTTTGGGCTTTGGAAGCATATGGTGCAGCTTATACATTGCAGGAAATGTTAACAATCAAATCCGATGATGTAAACGGCAGAAACAGAGCCTACGAAGCAATAGTTAAAGGCGACAACATTCCGAGACCGGGTATTCCGGAATCATTCAAGGTACTTGTAAGAGAATTGCAAAGTATCGGTTTGGATATAACAGTAGCCAAAAAAGACGGTGAAGAAGTCGACTTGATGAGCGATATGGACGATTTAAGAAAATCAGCTCCGAAACGCACATTATCCGACATAGATTCAGAGTTGTTGAACATCAACTTCTTTGAAACACCGACAACTTTCGGCGATCTGTAGAAATTAATTTAAGCGGGGAATAAAATCCCCGCCCAAATAAAAGGAGAAATAACAAAAATGTCAACAAGCATAGATTACTTTGACTATATACGAATAAGTATAGCTTCACCGGAAAGGATATTGAAATGGTCCTACGGCGAAGTCACAAAACCGGAAACAATAAATTACCGTACCTTAAAACCGGAACGCGACGGTCTTTTCTGCGAAAGAATTTTCGGACCGACAAAGGACTGGGAATGCTATTGCGGTAAATATAAAAGAGTAAGACACAAAGGTATCATCTGCGAACGCTGCGGTGTTGAGGTTACAGACTCAAAAGTCCGCCGTCACAGAATGGGACACATCAAACTCGCTGCCCCTGTTTCACATATCTGGTTTTTAAAAGGTATCCCGTCATATTTGGGATTGCTGCTGGATATGACTTTGAAAGATTTGGAACAGGTAATTTACTTTAACAATTATGTAGTAATTGATCCGGGAGAAAGCCCGTTCAAAAAATTACAATTGTTAGGCGAAGAAGAATACGAAGATTATATTGCTGAAAACGAAGAAACTACTTTAAAAGTAGGTATCGGCGCAGAAGCAATAAAAGAACTTTTGTCAGAAATTAATATAAAAGAGCTGGCTGAAGAAATAAGAAGTGAGCTTGCGGGTAACGTAACCTCAGTTCAAAGAAAAAGCAAACTTATCAAACGTTTAAGATTACTTGATGCATTAATCTCATCCGAAACTGATCCTTCCTGGATGATAATGGATGTACTTCCTGTAACACCGCCGGATTTAAGACCTATGGTACAATTGGACGGCGGACGTTTTGCAACATCTGACTTAAACGATTTATACAGACGCGTAATCAACAGAAACAACCGTTTGCAAAGACTTTTGGAAATGGGCGCACCTGAAATCATCGTAAGAAACGAAAAACGTATGCTTCAGGAAGCTGTTGACGCACTTATTGATAACGGCAGACGCGGAAGAACGGTAGTAGGCCCGAATAACCGCGCTCTTAAATCATTATCAAACATCATTGAAGGTAAACAAGGTCGTTTCAGACAGAACTTGCTGGGTAAACGTGTTGACTACTCAGGCCGTTCAGTTATCGTTGTAGGTCCGCAGTTAAGCTTGAATCAGTGCGGCTTGCCGAAAGAAATGGCAATTGAATTGTTTAAACCGTTTGTAGTTAACAAACTTATCGAAAGAGGATACGTTCAGAACATCAAATCAGCTAAAAAGAAAATTGAACGCTCCGAAGCAATAGTTTGGGATATATTGGAAGAAGTAATTGACGGACATCCGGTATTATTGAACCGCGCCCCGACCCTTCACAGATTAGGTATTCAGGCATTTGAACCGAAGCTTGTAGAAGGCCGCGCAATTCAATTGCACCCGCTTGTATGTACAGCATTCAACGCCGACTTCGACGGTGACCAGATGGCTGTTCACGTACCGTTGTCAATTGAAGCTCAAACGGAAGCAAGGATGTTAATGCTTGCAACAAATAACATTCTGGCACCTGCAAACGGCAAACCGATTATTACACCTTCACAGGATATGGTTTTGGGTATGTATTACCTCACAATCCTTAAAAATCCCGAACAGGAACCAAAAGGTTATTTCTACAACTTCCAGGATGCAATATCCGCGCTGGAAGTCGGCGTAATCGACTTGCACGATAAAATCGTTGTAAGAAACGAAAAAGGTGAAAGAATGGAAACTACTGTCGGAAGAATTATTTTTAACGAAACCGTTAAAAATGCTCTGGCTGATTAATTGTAAGAAAAGGGAATATATAATGGAAACAACATACATTCATGAAAAAAAGACACCCGAATACATTAACAAACAAATGGACAAAAAAGGACTTAACAACCTTTTAGCCCAGATGTATTTGGAATACGGCGGAGCAAAGACAGCAGAACTTGCAAACGCCTTGAAAAACCTCGGTTACAAATATGCAACCAAATCAGGTACAACAATTTCAATTGCTGACCTTCAGGTACCTCCTGCCAAAAAAGAACTTTTGCAGGAAGCTGAAAAAGAAATTGAACAATCAACAAACAGATACTTAAAAGGTGAAATTACAGAGGTAGAAAGATATACAAAAGTTATCGACACCTGGTCTGAAACAACGGCAAAATTAACCGAACAGGTTGTAGAAAACTTTGACAAATTAAACCCTGTATATATGATGGCATTCTCAGGTGCGAGAGGTAACTTATCACAGGTATCCCAATTAGTCGGTATGCGCGGATTGATGGCAGACGCACAGGGTCAAATCATCGACTTGCCGATTAAATCAAACTTTAAAGAGGGCTTATCCGTTACCGAATACATCATTTCCTCATACGGCGCCCGTAAAGGTCTTGTAGATACCGCGTTAAAAACAGCTGACTCAGGGTATTTGACAAGACGTCTGGTCGACGTAGCACAAGACGTAATCATCCGCGCTGATGACTGTCATACAACAAAATCAATTAACATGAAACCGATTGTAGACGGCGATACGGTCATTGTACCGTTGATTGACAGATTACTCGGCAGAACTGTTGCAGAAGACATTGTCGATACGGACGGCACAGTTCTTGTTAAATCAGGCACAACAATGAACCGTGAAGATATCAAAAAAGTTGCACATTTGAATTTACAGCACTTAAAAGTACGTTCTGGCTTGACCTGCGGACTTGAATACGGTATCTGCCAGAAATGCTACGGCTGGGCAATGACAACCCAAAAATTGGTAGATGTAGGTGAAGCTATCGGTATTATCGCAGCACAATCAATCGGTGAGCCCGGTACACAGCTTACAATGAGAACATTCCACACAGGCGGTGTATTCAAAGGTTCCGGTGCTATGAAACACATCGACGCAAAATCAGCCGGTGAAGTTATCTCTAACGTTAAAACAAGAGAATTGAGAACACGTCACGGTGATATCGTAAACGTTGCAAACTACGAAGCTGATATTGAAGTTAAAGGTGCTAAAAGAACCGAAAAATACCACATTCCGGCAGGTTCAACAGTATTCTTTACAAACGGAATGAAGGTAGAAAAAGGCTTCACTTTAGCTGCATATGAACCCGCATCACAGGGTGACGGTTCACGTTTGACCGAAAAAGCAACCAAAGATATTAATGCTGATTTAAGCGGTGAAGTTATATACGAAGACTTTGTAGCCGATGAAAAGAAAGACAGACAGGGTAACATTTCAAGAACGACAAATAAACAAGGCGTTATCTGGGTTCTCGGAGGCGATGTCTACAACTTACCCGGCGGCTCAAAAGTAATCGTAAAAGACGGTCAAAAAATCAAAGCCGGTGAAAAATTAGCTGAAACCTTGACGATTTCAGAACACGGCGGCGAAGTTCGTTTCGGCGAAGATCTTGTTATAGAAGATGTAAACTTTGAAGGCAAAAAAATTAAGAAAATCGTACAGGGTAAAGAAATTACCATTGTAATCGCATCTTTGATGCCTGAAAACGCAACATTTGAACAAACTAAAAAAGAACAAATCTGGACAGTTAAAAAGACAGGCGAAAAATACATTGTAAAAGCACCTGTTGATACAACTGTTGAAAACGGCATGATTATCGCGGAACTTCTTGACGAAGAATGCGCTGTCACAAGCTCCGGCGAAATCAGATACGTAGACGTTGAAGTTGATGAAAATCAAATCATTACAAAACCCGGTACTGTTGTATTTATTCCGGAAGAAATCCACCAGATTTCAAAAGACAGCACATTAAAAATGGTTGAAAACGGAACATACGTAACAGCAGGTACCGAAGTCGTGAAAGACGTTTACTGCCACATAGACGGTATCGTTGAATTCAAAGAATACAACGACATCATCCACGAAATTACCGTACGCCCTGGAGAAATCCACACATTGTCAAGCGTTTCCGAATTAAAAGTTGACGAAGGCGAAGTGGTTAAAAAAGGCACTGTAATTGCAGACGGTATCAAAGCAAAAGAAACATCCATCGTAACAATTATGGATTCATCACTGGATGAAATTGAAATTGACGATCTGGATGAAGAACTTGATGCAAGTCTTTCACTGGACGAAGACAATATCTCCAACCAGCCTATCCAAATTCTGGTAAGACCGGTTCAGGTACTGGATGTTCAGCAAAAAGACGTATCCATCAAATTCAACACAACAGACGAATTGATTGATATTGTTCCTGTAACTCAATTACAATACAAAGATGGCGCAAGAGTAAGAAATCTTGACGGTTCAACAATCACAAGAACAAGCCTTGTTCTTCAAATGCAAGGATACCTTTCACACCTGAAAGGTATGGTTGAATTGGATGACAAAGGCAACTTGAGAATAGTTGTACTTGAAAACTTAATCGTACGCCGTGAATTTGAAGGCAATTCAAAACTTTTATCAGCTCTTCAAACAGAATTACTGGTAAAAGACGGCCAGACAATTGAGCCGAAAACACCGATTGCAAAAACACAGGTACTTGCAATCAATGACGGTGTGGCATCAATTAACGAAAACAGAACTGATAACAGACGACTTCTTTTGACAAGCAGCAATTACGAAGAAGTTATCAAAATCAAATCTGCTGCAAGCGTTAAGAAAGGTGATTTTGTTAAAACCGACTCAATAATTTCATCAAGCGGCGAAACATCTCCTGTATCAGGTCTTGTAGTTGCCGTAAACAAAGGCGAAATCACAATCAGAACAGGCAGACCGTACTTGATCAGCCCGGGTACAATGCTTCAGGTAGAATCAGGTGCACTGGTACTCCGTGGTGATATGATTGCAACCTTAGTATTTGAAAGACAAAAAACAGGCGACATCGTACAAGGTTTGCCGAGGGTTGAAGAACTTCTTGAAGGCCGCAAACCGAAAGACTGCGCTATATTAGCAGAAGAAGACGGCGTTGCTGAAATCGAAACCGACGAAGATTTGCCGAGATTGTATCTGGTGAATGAAAACGGCAGAGTAGAAATCAAATACGCAATCGACGCAAATATCATCGTTCACGATAAACAAAAAATCACAAAAGGTCAGCCGTTGACCAGCGGTCCTTTGAACCCGCACGACGTTATCAGACTTTGCGGAGTTGAGGCAGCGCAGCAGTATCTGGTTGACGAAGTACAACGCGTTTACCGCTCACAAGGTGTAGAAATCGCCGACAAACACATCGAAATTATCGTACGTCAAATGACCAAGAAAGTACGTATTATTGATGCAGGCGATACAAACCTTTTACCGGGTGAACTTATTGAACTTCAAACATTTGAAGAAGCTAACAAAAAAGCCGAAGAAGAAGGCAAAGTACCTGCAACTTGCGAATACATGCTGTTAGGTATTACAAAAGCTTCTTTGAATACCGAAAGCTTCATATCAGCAGCATCCTTCCAGGAAACAACAAGAATCCTGACAGAAGCTGCAGTTGACGGTAAGAAAGATATGCTCAGAGGCTTGAAAGAAAACGTAATTATCGGACGTTTAATACCTGCAGGTACAGGCTTCCACCATCTTTCAAACGCCAACGAAGAAAAGGAACGCGAAGAAAGAAAACGTGCAGTCGCTCAAAGAAATCAGGCAAGAAAACCGTCTGCTATTCTTGAAGAAATTGAAGGCATGTTCGGCGCTCCCGATTTCAATTTAGACGATAATGAAGATGAATAATCATACTTCAAAATAATAAAAAAGCCTCCGTATACGGAGGCTTTTTCATTTATTTATATTATATGCAAAAAAATAAAAATCCTATATAATATAATTTATGAAAGAAAAAACCATAGACGATTACAGACGTGAATTTTATCAGGTTTATCACAGAGAAATTCTTCCGAAGCTTGAAGTTTTTGAAAGGACGAGAAAAACAAAATTCGGGCAATTATTATTTTATGAAATAACTGTTGCGTCGGTGTTAACGGTATTATTGATGTCATCGGGCTACATACGGGGACTGTATTATGAAATTGCGTGCGGACTTCTGGTTCTGGCGCTTATCCTCATCCCTTATTTTATGAACAAAAATTTTGTAAAAATGCTAAAGGACGGCTGCATGCGGAGCCTGACCAGAGTATTCGGGGAGGTTATATGGAAACAGGGCGAGGATATGATACTCAGTTCAGACTTGCAAAAAAGCGAATTATTCGGGCCTTTTAACAGGCGTGCTACTGACGATGAATTCCGCGGCTGCTATAATGACGTTAATTTTGTAATTTCGGAAACGCATCTTATAAACCAGACGGGTTCCGGCAAAAACAAACGCCGCGCAACTGTTTTTAAAGGTGTTGTAATCTCTTTTAAATTCAACAAAACCATAAAAAACAAAACAATTATCACAACAAAATGGGATATGAATACATCCAGGACAAGCAAGTGGCTGGCATTTATTTCGCTTATACCGGTATTAACATATATTTATCTGGTTCCCGAAAAAAGCGTGATAATTCCGATAATTATAACTCTTTTTGTAGTGGCGCTGATTGCAATATTCGGACGAAATCCAAAGCAGGAAAAGCTTGAAAAAGTCAACCTTGAGGACCCTGTATTCGAAAAAAACTTTAATGTTTACTCCTCAGACGAGGTTGAATCCCGATACTTAATTACAACCGCATTTATGGAACGGTTTAACAATTTGAACACGGCATTTGGCGCAAGGATGGCTAAATGTTCATTTTTTGATGAGAATATAATGTTTGCAATTACCACCTACAAAAATCTGTTTGAGATAGGAAATTTATTCACAAGACTTGACAATCCGAACAGAATAACCGAATTTTTCAACGAAGTTGCATCAATTTTGACACTGGTGGATTATTTCAAACTGGATGAAAATATAAAATTATAATTCCGATTTGAAAGAGAATTTCTAAACAAAACAGCTGATTTTGCAAAGGTTTCAGAAACATTTTGCCGTAAATGATTTTAAAGAAAGGAACATTTATGGCAAGAATAATTGAAGGCAAAAGACGAATAATCAAAATGAGCGTGGACGATGTATTGAATATAGTCAGGGAATACCAGCAAATTTGTCACCACAGCTGCTGCTATGAACATACACGGGAACTTTTGGAAAAAGCGGATTTTTACATTCCGGAGGATTAAAATTACATAAAGACCAGTGCCAAAGCGTGAGCGAGCAGAGGCTGAAGGTCGGCGAAGAACTCCGCCGCCGTAACGCCGTTTAATGCGAGCGAACAAGAGAGGCAAACACACTTAACATTGGACAATCCTTATACGTCCTCCCGCACTGCCAAAGGCAGGACAACATACTTAACATTGAACAATCTTTATACGTCATCCCGCACTGCCAAAGGCAGGCAAACACACTTAACATTGAACAATCCTTATACGTCCTCCCGCACTTGTTGCGGGATCTGATTTAATGTCGGATTAGTAAATCCGACCTACATTTTTATGTAAAAATGTGTCACGTCTTGTCAAATTAAAAAAAGCATGTTAATATTATTAATAAATTACAAGGAGGTTGTATAATGAAGTATAGTGCTGATTTGCCGAGGGAAGGAGCTGTTAAAAACAACACTCCTCAAGGGGTTGAGCGGTATTATGAAATTCCGGCATACGGTTTCACGCTTGCCGAAGTATTGATAACCCTCGGGATAATTGGTGTTGTCGCCGCAATGACAATACCGAATCTGATAAGCAATTATCAGGATAAAGTTTTGGAAACCAGATACAAAAAGGCAAAAAATATATTAATCAACGGCTACAAATTAATGATGGCAAAAGAACAGGTTTTTGATGTGAAAAATTTGTCTATGTTTACGGAATGCAGAGATATGGATTGTGTTTTTGCGTCGCATAAAAGTGTTTTTAAAATGTTGAAAGACAGCGCAAGTTCTGATATGTCAACTGCATTTGCAGAAGAATATACTGTACCGAATTCAAAAGAGAATTTTGATTTAAATAATATATTATCAATGGGCATGCCAACTTTTCAGACTACTGACGGTATGTCTTATTTGCTGTTGCCGGATACGGAATCTTTGTTCTTTTATACTGATTTAAACGGTGACAATAAACCAAATATCGTAAATGAAGATTTCTTTTTGTTTTCATTGAGCGGAAATGCTGTATTGGCTGATATGACAGCTACGTTATTGCCGGATCCGCCGGAATGTACTCCTGAAACAATTTCAACCTGCAAGACAGAAGAAGGTTGTGAGGCTTTAGGTGGTTTTTATGAAGATGCTGATCCGGAACACGGTACTTGCCTCGCCTATGGATTTTACTTTGACAGTGCAACCGGAACATGTACAAAAAGTGCGGATTATTTATTCTCGCGATATTGTAAGTAGTTATATCTTGCGTTGAACGGGGAAATTTTTTTGCTATTCTATAAGAAGAAGGAGACAAATTTGTCAGTTTCTGTTTTGATGCCGGTATATAACACAAAGTACGATTTTTTGCGTCAGGCAATAGAAAGTATTTTAAGCCAGACGTATGAAGATTTTGAGCTGATAATAATTAATGATGCCTCAACTGATAACGCTGAGGATGTAATCCTTTCTTATAAAGACAACAGGATTAAGTATTATAAAAATGAACGGAATTTGAAGCTTATTGCAACCTTGAATAAAGGGTTGGATTTGTGTAGCGGAAAATACATTGCACGTCTTGATTCGGATGATTATTGTTCGTCGCAAAGACTTGAAAAACAGGTTGAATATATGGACACTCATCCTGAAACAGGTGTTTTGGGTACTTTATTTGAATTTGTTCCGGATGGCGGAAGAGAGATTGTGAATATTGAGGATATACCGCTTTGTATAAGATATATACCGGGCTGCCTTTTGCATTCGTCAGCTATGATGAGAAAATCCGTTTTGACGGACAATAAGCTTTATTATAATTCAGACTGTTTGCATGCCGAAGATTTTAAAATGTGGTCGGACATCAGCAGAGTAGCAAATGTGGCAGTTTTGCCGGAGGTTTTAACATATTACAGGCAGACTGAGACCGGTATTTGTGCACAAAATAAAAAATTCCAGAACAAAATGCTGATGGTGATTGCATTTGATAATATAATAAAAGATTTTGAGTGTGATAGAGAAAAAATGTACCCTATTCTTGTGAAATTTACAAAATCAATTCCTCTGACGGAAAATGAATTTAAGATGACAAAGGAATTGTTTAAATCCGTTATAAATTCTCTTGTACCCAAGCTTTCAGAACCGTATAACGCAAGAATTATTCAGTATTTGGAATCTATTATTCAACATTTCAAGATAATAAAAGAGGTCAAAACTATATGGATGAACCCTTAGTATCAGTATTAATGTCTGTTTATAATGCCAGAGTTGACGAACTTCGTCAGTCAATTGAGAGTATTTTAAATCAGACATTTCCTGATTTTGAATTTATAATTATCAATGACGGCTCAACAAATGACACGGAAGATGTTATTTTGTCTTACAACGACAAGAGAATCCGGTATGTTAAAAACGAAAAGAATTTAAAGATTATCGCAAGCTTAAATAAAGGGCTCAAGTTATGCAGAGGGAAATATATCGCACGGCTTGATGCGGATGATTACAGCGCTCCAAATCGTCTTGAACGTCAGGTTGAATATATGGAAAAACACCCGAATGTGGGCGGTTTGGGAACTTTTTTTAAGCGTCTGCATACTGGCGAAGAAATTGAGCTTCCGACTGATATCGGAGATATCCGTCTGCTTTCCAGATATGTCAGGGGCTGTATTTCAAATCCTTCAGGCATGATAAGACGTTCTGTTCTTGTTGACAATAATCTTGAATACGATAAAAACTGTCTGCACGCAGAGGATTTCAAGCTCTGGGCGGATTTGACATATTATTGCGATCTGGCGGTTATTCCGGAAGTTTTGACATTTATAAGAAGCCACGAGGACGGCGTTTCTAAAACAAACCAAAAGTGGCAGGATAAAATGGTTAAGGTTGTGCTTTTGGATAATATGATAAAAGATTTTGACTGCGACAAAACTTATCTGTATTCTATTCTTGCAAAATATGTAAAATCTCAGCCCTTAACCCGAAAAGAATTTGAAGATTTTAAAACACATCTTGAAAAAGTTATCACATACGTGGCACTTCGTGTGAATTTTCCGCATAATTATACGGTTAAGCCGTATATTTTGAGTATGCTTGCCGGAATTCCGATCCAAAGATAAGTGTAAACTTTTATTTCATATAATTAAAGTTTTTGTTTATTTGACCGTATACAAAATTGGTACAGCTATTTTAAGGAGAAAATTTTATGTTTGAAAAAGTGAAAGTAGAAGGCGCTTCTAGCAAGCCAGTTGGTGAAGTGAAACCAAATAGCAAAAAATCTGCTGAAGAAAAATCAAAAATGGAGAAAAGCAAGACGGCAGGACAGATTCAAGAGTATTTCGAAAAATCTAAGGAGCATAAAGAAACTCTTGAGCAGCTGAGGTTTGATGCAAAGGTTGATTATATCTTGAAAAATTCTCAGAATATTCCAAAAGCTAAAATTGATGAATTGAAAAAGTTGGATGCTAATAATGAGCTGCAAAAACAGATCAATGAGTCTAAAGAAGAAGTAAAGCTTCAAAATCAACCTAATGAACAAAAGAAGATTATTGAATTATCTCTCGCTCAAGATAAAGTAGAACAAACAGATAGCACATTAAACCAAAAAGATGTACCTTAATGTTTATTTGGCGGTGTCTGGAAATAATTTGATAAAATTATTATTTATCCCCCAAAATTCTGCGGGGATAATTTTTTTATGCAAAATCTGATAACTTATCAAAACTGAGAAGCAGTCTTTGTTTTTAATAAAAAGTCATAGTCGGATAGAGGATTAAAATTTTTGGGAATAATAAATATGGGGTACAAGCTGCGGGGTTTGCTATGGGCGATTTTACTGTTGGACATGCGACACGACCTGACGTAAAATCAAAACACTTCGGATTTGAGTCAATGTTTCCGCGAAAAGAAAATATTGACGACATGTTTCGTGAATATTTTTCAAAACACAGCTCTGATGACGGGTTCGTTGATCTTCACGGTGAACTTCAAAGGCTCGATTTGAGAGGTTAAACGTCGGCGTGAAAAAGATTTGAAAACCGCACTAAAAAGTGCGGTTTCTTTTTTTGTGTTATAATTATAAAAGAAAAGGAAGTATAACATGAGTTTGACAGTATATTTAGGGATAGACGTAGGATCAGTAACCACAAAGCTTGCGCTTGTGGACGAAAAAGGGAAATACATAGACAGTTATATGTTGAGAACAGCCGGCAAACCCGTTATGGCGGTTCAAAAGGGTTTGAAAGAACTTTATGCGAAAAAGCTGACGGATTATGAGGTTATGGGGGTCGGAACAACAGGTTCGGGCAGAAATCTTGCAGGCGCTCTGGTGGGTGCTGATATTATAAAGAATGAAATTACGGCGCACGCTGTTGCCGCAAGTACAAATGTTCCCGGGGTTCAGACAATTCTTGAAATCGGCGGTCAGGACAGCAAAATAATTCTGCTGAGAGACGGCATTGTAACGGATTTTGCGATGAATACTGTTTGCGCTGCAGGTACCGGCAGTTTCCTGGATCAGCAGGCAAACAGACTTAATGTTCCGATTGAAAAGTTTGGCGAAACCGCTTTGAAATCCGAAAATCCCGCAAGAATTGCAGGCCGCTGCGGAGTTTTTGCGGAAAGTGATTTAATCCACAAACAGCAATTGGGATATCCTGTCGAGGACTTGTTATACGGACTTTGTCAGGCTTTAGTCAGAAATTATCTTTCCAATCTGGCACTTGGTAAAGAGCTTTTGCCTGTATTTTCATTTCAGGGCGGGGTTGCAACTAATTCAGGCATGGTAAAAGCTTTTGAAGAAGCTCTGGGGCATAAAGTTATTGTACCCGAAAACCATCAAACAATGGGTGCAATCGGTGCTGCGCTTCTTGCAATGGAAAATCATCAATACACCGAAACTCCGACCAAATTCAAAGGCTGGCAGGTGGGTGATATGCATTTTTCATCAATAACGTGCGATTGCAACGGCTGCTCCAACAATTGTGAAGTTATTACGATTGTAGAGGGTGTTGACGAAATTCAGCATGTTGAAAAAATTAAAGATATAAAAGGCAATATAATCGCGCGCTGGGGCGGAACCTGCGGACGCTGGGATATTGCATAGGAGTTTTTTATGAGTGAAAATTTATCCGCGTATGCTAATTACGAGCTGGGTGAAGCATTTTTTGAAATTATCAATAAAATGGTAGTTCGTGACGGCATTCCGTTTTCGCGCATAGGTGATTTTGAAATAGTTTCGCCTAATTGGCGCAAACTTGCGGACAAAAAGGACAAATCGCCGGATGAAATTAAAAAAATCGACGATGATTACAGGATGGAAATTCGGGATCTTGCGGATTCCTGTATGGTTTATATGGGTGCCAAAACTAATAACAAAACTTATAAATTTACCCTTGATGATTATAAAAATTTCCTTGTTTCCACAAATGTGGATAAATTTGCAATCCCTAATGATAAAGCTGAAATTGAGAATTACAACAAAAAAATCGAAATCCAGTTTAAAAAAATCGCAAACCACGGCGAAGAAACAGGCGACAATTTGATTGATAACAAGGATTTTGCGGCGTTTATATATGCACTGGATATGAAAAGCGAGCGGGATGAAAACAATAATTTCAAAGGCTTTATTCTGAACGGCAAAATTACCCCGATGGATTATGCGATAGCTTACAGGGAATTAAAAGAGGACAGTGATAATATGATTTCCTTCAAACTCCGTCAGGCATATAAAAATTTATTCGGCTAATTTTTGTGCTAAACTGTTTTTATGGAAGATTTAACGGAATCCGTAAACAATTTGCGTGCAAAATACAGGGAAATTTTCAAAACCTCCGCAAAAGAAATTGAAAAACGCGTGGAGGAATTGAAACCCGAAGGAGCCGGAGATATTTTTGATCGATATTCGTCCAAATCCGCAGGTGCGCTCTGGCAAACGTCAGTTCTCAAGATGTTTGACGAAGATATTTGCCGTGAAATTTACAGAAAGTGGTCGGAAATTCTTGCCTACCGCAGAGAATTTTCCTGCACGGGCTGCGGAACCTGCTGCCGTCTGGCATGCAGCGAGTTTTCGCCTCAAGAATTAAAAATGAAAGCGGAACACGGCGATAATTTCGCGGCGCAGTTTTTGAGCGTTTTTGTGCCGTATAAATCAAAAGCAGAGGCGCGAGAGATTTATCCGGAATATATCAAAATGCTTGAAAATAATAAAGAAGATGATGTATATTTTTATCATTGTCCGAAACTCAATGAGTGCAGCAGATGTACGGATTACGAAAACCGTCCGCAAATCTGCCGCGATTTTCCCGATAATCCGCTTGCCCTTTTGCCGAAATCCTGCGGGTTTAACGCGTGGAAGAATGAGGTCGAGCCGGTGGCTTTGATGCTTCATTCCATGCTCGAAATTGTTGAATATTATAAGGCGCATATACCTTTGAGGAGCTAAATTATGCAAATTCTAACCGGTTTAAGTCAGAAAGAAATAGAAAAAATAACTGATGAGCTTCATCAGTCAAAGTTTCGTGCGCGTCAGATTCATAACTGGATTTACTTGAAATCTGCCAAATCTATTGACGATATGACGGATTTGTCAAAAGATTTCCGCGAAGATTTGAAAAAAATCGCAAAAGTTTCGGACGTTAAAATTAAAATTAAGCAGGAAAGCTCTGACGGGACTTTGAAATATTTGCTTGAATATCCTGACGGCGAGTGTGTGGAAACCGTTTTAATGCGTTTTGATAACAGAGCAAATTTGACGGCATGTGTGAGTTCTCAGGTCGGATGCGCCGTTAATTGTTCGTTTTGCGCAACCGGAAAACGCGGGTTTATAAGGAATTTGACTTATAAAGAAATAATCGAGCAGGTCTTGACTATTCAAAGAGATACGGGGCTTAAGGTTACAAACGTTGTTTTTATGGGGCAGGGCGAGCCGCTTTTGAATCTTGATAACGTTTTGAAGGCAATGGAAATTTTTAACGAAAGCTTACAAATCGGGCAAAGACGTCTGACTGTTTCCACAAGCGGTATAATCCCGGGGATTAACAGGCTGGCGGAACTTGATATGCAGTCGACACTTGCACTTTCGCTGCATGCGCCGGGTCATGAATTGCGTAAAAAATTAATGCAGATTGAAGAAAAATATAACCTTCGGGATTTGAAAATTGCTTTGAAAAATTACGTTGAAAAAACCGGCAGAAGAATTACGATTGAATACTTGCTGATAAAGGATTTGAACGACACAACGGAATGCGCAAAACAATTGGCGGAATATCTTCACGATATCAAATGCAACGTGAATTTAATCCCCTACAATCCGACAGGCGACAACGATTACAAACGTCCGTCAAACAATGCAATAATGAAATTCAAGTGTTTGTTGGAACATTCAGGGAAAAAAGTTACCGTAAGACTTGAACGCGGTGCGGATATCGATGCCGCCTGCGGACAATTGCGCGGAAAAGTTGACTAATCCTGTAAAAATTGCTATAATAAATCGTGAATATAGGAGAAACGAGCGATATGACCAGTTTGAATAACGGGGGGGGGGCGACTCTCCTAAGTAGACAGGACAAGGGTTTTGGCGGTCTACGTTGGAAAAAGATACTAAGATACTATGGCACTAAGGCACTAAGAGGCAACAGAAATGTAGGTCGGCATTACTATGCCGACAGAAAAGTTTACCGTCGGGTTAGTAAACCCGACCTACAAGATATAAAACGAATTGACACAACACCAGAAACAAATTATAATTCTAATATGATGAATTATAAATCAGAGACCCTGAAACGAGTTCAGCATGACAGATCAGGGAGTGAAGCTCACAGTAAACACTTAGTGCCTTACTGCCTTAGTAACTTAGTATCTTCACAAAAAGCCGCCTTCACTTTGGCAGAGGTTTTAATAACTCTCGGTATTATCGGCATAGTTGCTGCAATGACAATACCGACTTTGATTAGTAATTATAATAAAAAACAGACGGTTACACGTTTGAAGCAGACGTATTCAATTTTGTCGCAGGCTCTTTCAATGGCGCAGGCGGAACACGGGGATCCGACAACGTGGGATTTGTCCGGTATAAGAGGTGCTGACAGTCTTGACCCTGATTTTCCAAAAGAGGAGTTGATTACGGCTTTTTCTCAAAAATATCTTATTCCGTATGTAAAAGTAACAAGAAATTTCGGCTATAATGATTCGCGTCTTATAGGGTACGGGGAGCGTACTGCGCCGACAACAGGCTTAAAATACGTAAATTCCGGTTATATGTTTTTGCTTTCAAACAATGTTTATGTGAATGTTTCTTTCAGCGGCCGGTGTATTGAGTATGACGGCGATACATGTATTAAGCGCAGTGTGAATAATATTGTGTTTTTAACGGATATGAACGGTTTCAGCCAGCCTAATACTGTCGGAAAAGATTTGTTTTATATGCAGTTTGACGTTGAAACAAAAAAATTCTCCATGATGGGCAATGCAAGAAATAAGGCTATTGCGCTTCAAAATTGTAAAAATGATGCACAATTTTGCGGGTTTTATATATTTCTTAATGACTGGCAGATTGATGATAGTTATCCGTGGCTGTGATATAATTAATTTATGAAAGCATTAATCCAGAGAGTGAAAAGAGCATCAGTGACGATTGACGGGGAACTTTATTCCCGAATCGGGCATGGAATTCTGGTCTTTGTCGGGGTGGAAAAGACGGATGAACGGCTTAATGCGGAAAAATTAGCCGACAAAATCGTTAACCTCAGAATTTTTGAGGATAATGACGGCAAAATGAATTTGTCCTTAAAAGATGTTAAAGGCGAAATCCTTGTCGTATCACAGTTTACCTTATGCGGTGATTGCAAAAAAGGCACCCGTCCGAGTTTTGATAAGTCCGCACCTCCGGACAAAGCAGTTGACTTATATGAATATTTCGTTAAAAAGATTAAAGAATCAAATCTTAAAACCGAAACCGGTAAATTCCGCGCAATGATGGATGTTGAGCTGGTTAATGACGGGCCTGTCACTTTCTGGCTCGAAAAATAACGTTTTGTCGTATTATCTCCCCCCTTGTCAAGATTTATTTTTTATGTTAAAATGTTCATGCAAATTTGTATTATTTTTATGAAATCGATTTTATTCGAGGAGTGTTATTTTAGATTATTTTATTATTCAATTAAGAGGCTTTTAGAATTATGTATGTGAACAAGTGCATTAAATGCGGTCGCGAGTTTGAGACGAAAAACCCCAAAAGAGTTATCTGTCCTGATTGTTTGTATCCTGATAAAAAGATGATAATATCATCCGATACGCCTGTTGAGGAAGCAAAACCGGTACAGCAGGAGGAACAGCCAAAATTTTACAGCAGCTACAGCGCCGGCGAAGGCCGCGAAGCAAGACCGCAGCAGCGTCCTAATAATTACAACAGAAACAGACAGAGCGGCTATAACCGTAATAATAACCGTCCGCGTTATAACAATCAAAGACCACAGCAGGGCGGCTACAACCGCAATCAGCGTCCCGGCGGATTTAATAAGCCCGGTTTTAACAGAAATCAACGCCCCGGGTTTAACAATCGCCGTCCGATGAACAAGGCTAAAGGCCCGAAACAGTTACTTGTAAGCAAGGAGCAGCTCGAACAAATTGAAATGCTCTATAAGCCTATGCTTCCGCTTCCGAATCCGGATGCCCATGAAGTTATCGGCGAAAAAATCGGTCTTGAACCGAGAAAAGTTTTCTTCGGCATAAACCTTGTAAGACAAAAGCTTATGCTCCCGAAACTTCCGTTCCCGAAACGCAAACTTGCAATTTCTCCGGATCAGTTGTTTGCGATTAAAAATCTTTATGAACCGCTGTTGCCGCTTCCGCCTATCGGATGCCACAAAATTATCGCGGCTCAATTAAAAATGGATGAGTGGAGAGTCCACGTAGGTATCGGCTTAATTCGTTCACAAATGGGTCTGGAACGCTGGAATCCCGATAGAGATGACGCTCCCGAAGAATTCAAAAAACCTAAATCTGAAGAAAAAACATCAGAAACTGCTCAGGAAGAAAAACCCAAACGCGGAAGAAAATCTAAAAGCTCATGAGTAAGTTTATATCTGTCGGCAAAATTTTGAATTTCCACGGAATTCAAGGGGAAGCTAAAGTCGGGTTTTCCAAAAATCAGGCGGATTTTTTCCTGTCTTTGAACGAGGTTTTTGCAAAAATCCAAAATGATTACAAGCCGTTAAAAATTACGCGTTCAAGGCTTAACAAAAATTTTGCGGTGGTAAAGTTTGACGGAATAAATTCCATAAATGACCTGCTGCCCTTGAAGGGAACGCTTTTGTTTGTGGATGAGAATACAATCCGCGAGAATTTGGAGGAGGACGAATTTTTGATTGACGAGCTTGTCGGGCTTGAAGTTGTGGATTTGGAAGGGAAAAATCTCGGGTTTATAGTCGGGGTTTCCAACAACGGCGCAACGGATTTGTTGTCCGTTAAAACCAAATCCAAAAAGATTTCGCTTGTCCCGTTTGTGAAAGCTATTGTGACGGATGTGGATTTGAAAGGAAAAAAGGTTACGATTAACAATCTGGAGGGGCTTTTGGAATGAGGTTTGATGTCCTGACGCTTTTTCCGGAGATGATTACGGACTACTGCAGCCAGAGTATCATAAAACGTGCTGCGGAAGCGGGGGTTATCAGCGTGAATACAATCAACCCGCGCGATTTCACGCTTAATAAACACAAAAAAGTCGACGACACACCCTATGGCGGCGGTGCGGGTATGGTTTTGATGCCTCAGCCTTATGTTGACGCGTATGAAAGTATAGACAGGTGCGAAAATTCTCTGACGGTAATGCTTTCGCCTCAAGGGGAGCCTTTAAAAGAAAATTTGGTGAAAGAGTTTGCAAAATTCGATCAAATTATTTTGCTTTGCGGGCATTATGAGGGATTTGACGAGAGAATACGAGATATTATAAAGCCCAGAGAAATTTCCTTGGGGGATTTTGTTTTGACGGGGGGCGAGCTTCCCGCGCTTTGTGTTATTGACGCTGTAAGCCGGAAGCTTGAAGGTACTTTGGGCAAAATCGAATCGGCAAATGATGACAGTTTTTCGGACGGTATGCTTGAATATCCTCAGTATACAAAACCCAGAGAATACAGAGGTCTAAAAGTTCCGGAGGTTTTGTTGAACGGAAACCACAAAGAAATAGAAGAATTCAGGCAGTCTCAAAGGCTTAAACGTACTAAAGAGCGACGTCCTGACCTGATGCATTAGTCAGGTTATTGTGTTTCCCTATTCCGAAACCGTCTTTCAAAATTGTATATATGCCGTAAATTCCAAGCCCTATTGCGGAACCTTTTGCAAGCGGCAGAGCGCGTTTTTTCGCAAACAGTGCGGTTAACCCCAGACCAAGCGGCACAACGTCATGTACAAGCGTTGTCCCGATACCTTTGAAGTAGCCGATAATCGAGTTTACAAAACCTCTGAGGCGTTCATTCAATTCAAGTTTATAGACTCCGTTTGCAATATCCGAAGAAATTCTTGAAGGGCTGTCAAGAGTCATTGTGTTTTCCAGATAATATTGAGCGGCTTTTGCGTCTTTACTTTTAACTTCAATATCGGATTTTATTTTGCCGAAGTTGTGGGCGTCGCGCGCTATAAAATACAGTGCCGCAGCGCCTGCGCCCCTTGCTAAATATTTACCGTAATTTGATTTTATTGCTGTTATTACGCTCATTATTTTTTATCTTCCTTTTTAGGTTTGTCTTTTACTTCAAATTCTTTTTGGACTGTTTGTCCTGACATCTTAAGCAGGATTTGGCTTGCCTGAAGTGCGTCCTGACCGTATCCGGAATCTGATTGCTGCATTTGCTGAAGAATTTGTTTTGTAAGATCATCACCTGTTACGGCTCTTGTGTCAAGCATACCGAGTGCTAAAAATCTTACGGGCTGATAAGGATCCTGAAGCATTTTGTTAATCAATGCGGTTAATGCTTTGTCGTCTTTTCTGGAGTCGTCCTCCTGAAGCCTTGCCGCAACTTCTTTTGCGCCCATTAATCTTATTTCTTTATCCTGACTGTTCAGGTAATTCTCAAGATTTCTTATGTAATCGTCCGTCAGCAAAACTATATTTCGCTTTTCGGTTTTCTTTTTTTCTTCTGTTTTTGTGGTTGTTGTATTTGTCGTATTTGTCGTATTGGTTGTAGTGCCGGAAGAATTTGCACTGTTGGCATTATTGCCGTTTGCATTGCTTCCTGCGCCGCTGCCCCAGTTATTTGTATAATATCCTGAAGGGTAGCATCCGGGGTTTTGGTATTGAGGAGCATTAACATTATAAACAGGTGCCCCACCCGGAACTCCTACCGACGGGTTAAAGATTTGAATATTTACGCCTGAATAATTCGGGACGGAAACTGTTTGCCCCTGAGAACTTATCTGCGGCGCCGGATAGTATGCGGGCTGAGGTGCCGTATAAGCCTGTCCTGCTGCTTGAGTTTGCGCTTGAGACTGTTGAATAGCAGGTGCTGTCGCATATTGCGGACAGTTACACTGTTGATATTGCTGTTGACCTACTGTATTTTGCATAATACTACCTTTTCACTACTTAAATAAATAAAGTATAAAACTTTTAAATTATTGCTATTTTTTAGAATATTTTAAGAAATATTACGTGATTTTATTTAATTTATTAAAGGGGATATAATGTGATTATGGATAATTACGAAAAGAATTATTTATCAAAGCGTCCTGAAATGTGTGTAAGATGCGGTCTTTGCTGCAGGGTTGCGACAACGACAACCCCGTATAAAAAACTGCTTGAAATGAAAGAAGCAGGTGATGAGGGCGCGATTGATTTTTTGAGCGTATTTGAACCGTATGAATCCATTGAGGCTGCGCGTCAGGTTTCCGCGCCTACGGTTGATAATATTATTAACTGTCTGAAAGAGGACGGAAATTACAAAGAAGAAGATATGACGTTTTATAAGTGCAAATACCTTGATGATAATAATTTATGCACAAGATATGACACAAGACTTGCGCTTTGCAAGCATTTCCCCGCCTCTCCGTGGGCAATAGTTCCTCCCGGGTGCGGCTATGAGGGGTGGCTTTTTATGAAGCGCGAAGAAACCAAACAAAAAATCCGCAAGATTAAAGAGGAACTTTTGGAATTGCAGCTTTTGAAAAACAAAGCCGTTTCTCCCGATATTCAGCTCAAAATTGCATCCGTTGAGAAAAAAATGCTCGCTAATATTGAGCTTTACAAAAAACACGGTTCCGAAAACTGGTAAATTTAAACTTTTGTTTTTGTGTTCAGAAGTTTATTTTTGTAAAAATCAGTATTTATGTTCAATTTTGTACCGATATCAAGGAGCATATTGATAAATTCTTTGTCTTTTGACCTTCCGGTTTGCGTGTAATTATCAATAATGTCGCCGATTTTGTGGTAAATTCTGTTGAAGTAGATATTCTGAGCTTCCGCAATATCAATTTCAAGATCAAGTTTTTCGACATTATCAAAGATTTCCAACAGAACTTCCGCCTGCTGGCTTTCGAAACTCTGGGCAAGTCTGATTGTATTTTGCAGAATTTTCTTCGCAAAGATGTTGTTGGAAGGTGTTCTGTCTAATTTTATGCCCATTTTTTTCGCTTCATAATTTATGTCAAAAGCCTGCTGCAAAATCGCCGGATCCACAAAACCTCCGGAGTGTGCCACAAGGTCATTAAATTTGCGGCTGAGGGTGTATGTTGCGGCAATTTTGAATTCATCCGGAATCGCAAGACCGAGATTTTGCATATGATAAATTGAGCCTTTGCCCTCATCGTACATGTCTTTATAGGTTTGCGCAAATTTTTCCAGTTTGCCTTTGAGCATAATTTGAAGAATTTTGCGTCTTTCTTCAATAAATATGTCTTTAAGCGTAAAGTATTCTTTACCGAAGTTTTCGTCCAGTGCGCGGATAATTTCCGTCAAAGGATTCAGCATAAATGTCTTTATCAAATCGGTTTTGATTGTATTGTAAGCCCCTTCGTCCGAAAATTCCTTAATCGCGCAGTGGAAGTCGCCGCCTGAAAATTGTACAAGCGCAAAAATCTGGTTTACGCTCTCAAGGGTTATTCTCGACTGCATCTCTATATGCCCGACAACAAACGTTGACGTGCCTTTTTGAACTTTTTGATAATCATAGCTTTTAATTTTATAGCAATATACGTTTTCTTCATCGTCAAAATCTTCATACAAAGATGAAATTGCCCAGAGGCTTGCAACCTGTTTCGGGGTTACGACAGACGGTTTTACAAACCTTTCGTAGATGTCTTTTCCCGTGCCGTATTCTTGAATGTTGCTTTTTGCCTCACTCAGAATTTCCAAAAATTTCTTTTCAAAATTCTGTTTTGTGAAATATACTGCCAATTGCATTGCGCGGGCGGCGTATTTCATAATCTGGACGGTTTCAATGCCTGAAATTTCCGAGAAAAACCAGCCGCAGCTCGTGTACATCAAAAGTGCCTGACGCTGGATTTCCAACAATTTCATACCGCGGACTTTATCTTCATCATTTAAGTCCGGCAAAAAGTATTTGCTCTGGAATTTTTTAATATTAGCTTCCGTTCTGGACAAAATTACGTCAATGTAGTTGTTGCGGACTTCCCACACGTCTGTGTTAAAGTATTTCGGACCTTCCTTTTCGTATACTTTTATAAGTTCATCTCTCAAATAGTCAAGCGCATCACGCAAAGGCTTTCTCCATTTCTGGTTCCAGCCGGGGTGCCCGCCTGTTGAACAGCCGCAATCTTCGCACCATCTGCCGACTCCGTGGAAACAGCTCCATGATGATGCCTGTTTTATATCAACTTCGTAATCGCTTCTGTATTTGTCCAGATATGCAGCGTAATTGATTATTTTAAATCCTTCGTCCTCCGCTCTGATTTTCAGAACATAAGAAAGCGCCATATCGCCGAATTTTGTATGGTGTCCGTAGCTTTCGCCGTCGGTTGCGATATTTACAATCTGCGGGTAATTTCTTGTGTCGGAAACTCCTTCTTTTAAGCGTTTTATAAACTTATTGCCGTCTTTTAAAAGCTCGTCAAATGCAACAGAGCGCGAAATTGCTCCGTCATAGAAAAATAATGCAATTGATTTTCCGGGAGCTGATTTAATATTATAGTTATAAGAGCGCGCGGGGTCGATATTTCCCCAGCTTACATCAGTCCATTCTTTATCTTTCGGACCTTTGATTTTCAGCGCCTGATAAGGTGAAAGCACGGTGAATTTTATCCCGTTTTCTTCCAGAACCCTTAAAGTGTCGTCATCAACGGCGGTTTCCGCAAGCCACATGCCTTCCGGTTTTCTGCCGAAACGGTATTCAAAATCTCTTATGCCCCACTTAACTTGAGTTTGTTTATCCTGTTCGTTTGCAAGCGGCATAATCATGTGGTTATACACCTGCGCCATGGCGTTTCCGTGCCCGTCATTCAGGTCTATGCTTTCAATATCCGCTTTTATAATCCTTTCATAAGTCAAAGGCGCATACTGTTCCATCCACGACAAAAGCGTCGGGCCAAAGTTGAAGCTCATCAAAGAATAGTTATTAACAACGTCAAGAATTCTGTTCCGGTTATCAACGATTTTTGATACGGAATTCGGGTTGTAGCATTCTTTTGTAATCCTTTCATTCCAGTCGTGGAAAGGCAGCGCGCTGTCTTGAAGCTCTATTGCCTCAAGCCACGGGTTCTCTCTCGGCGGCTGGTAAAAGTGACCGTGTATTGTTAAAAACTTTTCTTTTTCTGCCATACTTAACTCCGTTTATTGTTGCTTATTTTGCTGCAGGTGCTTTTTCAGATGAGGTTTCTTCTTTGGCTTTTTGGGTCAGAACCGTAAATTTTTCCGCATCCATCCACACATCTCCTAATGCGTTTGAAAACACTTTTCCGCTGAATTCAATCTCGTCGCCGGCATCCAGATCAATGTGTTTTTCTGCTTCCGTACGTTTCAAAAATATTTTCATCTCCGATAAAGGTATGTTGTGGTCAACCACATCAGGACGCTGGATTAAAAACGTGATATAATCCTCGGAACTTCTCATCGCAGGCTCGTAATCAAGTCCGAGAGTCGAAAATTTGTCGAATTTACCTTTAACCGTTATGAATTTATTCAAATATTTTGACGGTGAGGCAACTACATCCAGTGCATTGACAGTTGTATATGTCTGTTGCTGTGTCTGCACAGCAGGCGTCTGTTGTGCCGGTGTTGTCTGCGGTGCCGCGATTACTGCCGTGTTCACCGCTAATGCGGCTGTTATTATTAATACTTTTAACATGTTTTTCATAATTTATATCCCCTTTAATTATATTCTATCACAATAATTATTTTTTGGTAACTAGCCGGGAAAATAAATAAGTGAGTAAAGTGAATAGAGTGAGTGGTGTGAGGTGTTATGTCATCCTCAGGCTTCGAAGTATCTCTTTGCCCCCTCTCCCTAACCCTCTCCCGCTGGGAGAGGAGAGAATTTCGACACGAGCATTTGCGAGTGGTAGAAATTCGGGTGAGGGTAGGTTAGACCTTCAGTATGACAAATTATAGGTTGGATTATCAGACTGTTAAGTCTTCTGTCGGATAAGCCGACCTACTGCTTTTAAAAAATCCGGGATTTTGTGAAAAATGTCCGTTTTCCCATAGAATTTCAAAATCAATGAGAAGCCCCTCTCCCGTCCTTTGGACACCCTCTCCCCCGGGGGGGAGAGGGAAGAATTTTTTTATCAGGATTGCAGGTTGAACAAACCTGCCAGACAATAAATCCTTAGAGCCTTAGTATCATAGTAACTTAGTATCTTTAACCTGATAAAGCCTCAGGATGACATAAAACCTCACACCACTCACATTACTCACTTCACTCACTTTAACCCCTTGTTCCAAATTTTTGTTTGTGGTACGCTCGTTGTGTGTGGCTGAAATTAAATTAGCTGTAAAAAGGAGAAATTTTATGACAACAAAAGAATTCTTTACTGATTCGGAAGAATTGAAAAAGATTATGTCAGCAGCGCGTGCGACTATCACTGCGCCGTTTTTCGGAAACAATGTTGAGGAAGTCAAGTCCGTTTCCGAAGCTTACAAGCTGGCAAAATCAAGCCCCGGAACTATTGAACTTACAGGCATGCCTGTTTACAAACCGGAAAAAATCGGTTTACCTCAAGGCGCAAACCAACTGCTGTTTAACGACGGTACTGTCGTCGGCAGATGCGCTGCAGCAAGAAAAATCGTCGGCGAACCCAATTGCGATTTGAAATATTTATTGCCGATTATTCGTGAAGCTATATACCAAACACGTGATAAATTAATGTATAAAACCGAAGTTGTTGTCGGTTTGGAAGAAGATTTTATGGTAAAAGCTCACCTGATGATTCCGGAAGGCTTTGAAAATATTATGTATTCCTGGATGCTGAACTTCCAGTATATTAATGAAAAATACGCTGATATGTATTCCGACTCCCGTGCATTGCCGGACGGCGATATCTACGTATTTTCAGACCCTGACTGGACTCACCCCGACTTCCCGTACGGTTTGACTTTCTTTGATCCGGAACACAACTGCGCGGCTATCTTAGGTATGAGATATTTCGGTGAGCACAAAAAAGGCACCCTGACACTTGCATGGGGCTGCGCTGCCCGTAACGGTTATGCTTCATGCCACGGCGGTATGAAACGCTACAACCTCGATAACGGTAAATCCTTCCAGGTTGCCGTATTCGGACTTTCAGGTTCGGGAAAATCAACCATTACCCACGCAAAACATAATAATAAATACAATATCACCGTTCTTCACGATGATGCGTTTATTATTAACGTTCACGACAAATACACAATCGCGCTTGAGCCGGCTTATTTTGACAAAACCGCTGACTATCCTATCGGCTGCGACGATAATAAATATATCTTAACCCAGCAAAACGCAGGCGCAATCCAGCTTGCTGACGGGAAAGTGGTTTCTGTTACCGAAGATATCAGAAACGGCAACGGCCGCGCTGTTAAATCAAAACTCTGGTCACCGAACAGAGTCGACAGAATTGATCAGCCGATTAACGCTATTTTCTGGCTTATGAAAGACCCGACAATTCCTCCTGTATTGAAATTGTCAGGCGCTTCACTCGGTTCTGCCATGGGTGCAACACTCGCTACAAAACGTTCTTCCGCTGAAAGACTTGCGGCAGGCGTTGACCCGAACGCGCTCGTTGTTGAACCTTATGCTAACCCGTTCAGAGTTTACCCGTTAGAGGTTGACTATACAAGATTTAAACAGTTAATCGCTGACGGCGTTGACTGCTATATCCTGAATACGGGCGAATTTATGGGAACTAAAGTTCAGCCGAAACATACTCTCGGAATTATTGAGGCTATTGTTGAAGGCACTGCTAAATTCCATAAATGGGAAAACTTCTCAGATATAGAAATTATGGATATCGACGGATTTGACGCATCATTCTCCAACAAAGAATATGCAGCTCAGTTTGTTGCCCGTATGAACGACAGAATTGAGTTTGTTAAATCAAGAGAAACTGAAAAAGCAGGTATCGACAAGCTTCCGGCTGATGCCCTGCAGGCTCTCGAAGCTGTTGTTAAAGAGGCAACTTCACTTGCAAGAGTGTAAAAAACGGGTTTAAAAACCCGTTTTTTTTTATACAAAAAAGCCGTCCTTTCGGGCGGCTCCTTTTTTTGTTATTATTTTTTGAAACTATTCGATTTCAATAACGCCAACAGGGCAAGAATCAGCAGCTTCTTTTACTGCATCCATGTTGTCAGCAACTGCTGCTTCGTTAACCATTGCTGTTCCGTCTACTGAAAATACTGCATCGCAAATTGATTCGCAAGCGCCGCATCCGATGCATCCGTCATTAATTTTTACTGTCATTTCGTTTTCTCCTTATTTATATTTACACGCGGAATTTTTCCCGCAGTCACATTATAAAACAAAAAATTTAAAATATCCAGTCTTTTATAAATTTTGCAACATTATCAAAGCCCTGTAATTTACCTAAATTTCCGCCTTGAGTTTTTTTGTTGAAAACAAGTACGGGCACGGTTTCGCGGGTATGGTCGGTGCCTTCAACCGTGGGGTCGCAGCCGTGGTCTGCCGTAATTATCAGCAAATCCTCGTCCGTCACTTCTTTTAATATTATCTCAAGATAGCGGTCGATTTCTTCCAGCGCCTTACCATAGCCTGGTGCGTCATTTCTGTGGCCGAAGAGCATGTCTGTGTCTACAAGGTTTGTGAAAATCAATGTCGGCTCGCCGTAATTTTTATCCTCGTAAGCTATTTTATCAAGTTCAAGCTCATTTTTAACCGCTTTTATCGTTAATTCAAGCCCTTCTTTGTTGGAACCTGTATGGATAGCGTGGGTTATTCCTTTTTTTGCGAAAATATCTTCGATTTTGCCGATTGCGATAACTTTTCCGCCTTTATTTTTGATGTCGTCAAGAAGCGTGTGTTTCGGCGCCATTGAGTAGTCGCGTCTGTCTTTGGAAATCCTTGTCGGCTTGCCGTCAATAACTTTATACGGCCGTGCAATTACTCTTGATACGTTGTAATTCCCTTCATCAAGCAGTCTGCGCGCAATATGGCACCAGTCGTACAGTGTTTCAAGCGGGATAAGATCTGTATCAACCGCAATCTGGAAAACGCTGTCTGCAGATGTATAAACTATCGGAAATTTTGTCTTTTGGTGTTCGTCATTCAATTCCGCAATAATCGCTGTTCCGCTTGCCGGAATGTTTGCCAGAACCCCGCCGCAGTTTGTTTCTTTTATAAATTTTTCGATTAATTCATCGGGAAATCCTTGAGGAAAAGTTGCAAAAGGCTTTTCGGAAATCAGTCCGGCGATTTCCCAGTGTCCGGTTGTTGTATCTTTGCCTTTTGATTTTTCAAACATTGTGCCGTATTTTGCGGTCGGCGTTTCGGTTCGCTCTAAGCCTTCAAAGTCCTGAATATTCCCCAGCCCCATTTTCGCCATGTTGGGTAATTTCAGCCCGTGATTGAATTTGCACACGTTTTTCAGGGTATTGCATTCCGGAATATCGTTAAAGTCCCTGCAATCAGGCATTGCGCCTATCCCCATTGAATCTATTACAATAATTATTGCTCTTTTCATAATCTGACCCCTTTTGAGCTTATTATAGCACAAAAGACAGTTATTCCGCAATATCAACCAAGCTGTATGCATTAAAATCAATTGAGCCGAAAATTATTTTTATTTGTTTTTCGCCGTTATTCAGTATGTCTACAAAATGTACGGTTTCCTGATTAAAGTCATCGGGCGTCTCTACTGCCGGAATTTCCGCCATAAGGTAGTGCGACTGGTAGAATTTCAGATAAGGTTTGCCGTTTTTCTTTTCGCCTGCTACCTGATAGTGTCCGACAGGGAGAATTTCGTTTTCGGAAAGTTTTATGCTGACCGGCACGCAAAGTACGGGCAGCTCCTCTCCTGCTTGTTTGATAAATTGGGTTTCGTTGCTTTGATGAAATTCTTCGCCTTTGGGAATATTTTTGTCGCGTTTTTTCTTTTTCTTTTTGCTTTCAAGCGCCTGCTCAAATTCCTTATCCGACACAGGTTTTTGCCCGTAAACATTTTGATCCCCGAAGTAGTCCCAGATTTCGCCTTCGGCAAAGCTCGCGTTTCCCGCAAAAAATATTATCGCAAAAAGTGCTGTAAGTATTTTTCTCATATATTTATAATAATGTTTTTTTTAAATAAGTAAACCAATCATTTGCAGGATAATAAAAAATCGCCCTGAAGGCGATTCTGATGAATACAAGGAAATTACGAAATATAGCCTGAAAGGACTGCTTCGCCCGTCAGTTTCATTTTCTTTAAAGCTCTCAATTCCGTCTGGCGGATGCATTCTTTTGTTACTCCGTAAATGTTGCCGATTTCTTCCAGAGTTCTTCTTGTTGTGTCCCCGAGTCCGTAGCGCATTCTCACAACATCCCGCTCTCTGTCTTTTAATGTCGATACAACCATTTCTATATCGGTTTTTAAATTCTCAAATTCAACGTTTTCGCTTACGGAGGTCTTTTCGTCCGCAAGAATATCCGCAACATTCAGCTCTTTGCCGTCGGCTTTTTCAAGCCCGCTTTCGATTGAAATTGTCTTTGTATAGGCAGATAAAAATGTGTCGATTTTATCTGCCGGAATATTCATTCTTTTGGCCACGTCTTCGGTTTTTACCTGCTCCGTTGCGGTTTGTTCCATCTCGGATTTGATTTTGGAAAATTTGGAAAGGGTTTCCTGAATATATACGGGGATTTTCATGCAGTGTGACTGCTCGGAAATCGCCTTGAACATTGATTGCTTTATCCACCAGCTTGCATAGGTCGCAAATTTGTATCCGAGTTTGTAGTTGAATTTTTCCGCCGCAATCATTAAGCCCAGATTCCCTTCCTGTATTAAATCCGTCAGGGGCAGGTTTGATGTGTGGATTGCTTTTTTCGCAATTGTTATTACCAGTTTTAAATTCGATTGGATTAACTGTCTTTTTGCATCAGTGTCGCCTTCTTTGGCACGCTTTGCAAGCTCTTTTTCTTCCTTTGCACTCAGTGCGGGATACTCTGAAATCTCTCTTACGTAATTCGATAATACACTGTCGGCCTGTAATACTTCATTCTTTGCCGGATTTGAAAATTTTGTCGTTTTTTTCAACTTGATCGGCGAATTTTTTTTCATCTTAAACTCCTCTTCTTCTTTACACGCGATAATTTTGCCGTTTCTATGCACGGCGTTACGAGATACGAATATATACTTAGTATATACCACAGTATATACTTTCTCTAACATGTATGTTAAGTTATGTAAAGTTGACGGGCAGAGAAAAGTTGAAAAAATCTTTAATATCAGTATTTTTTGTTGTAGAATTTTATTATAAGGGAGCAGGATATGAAAAAGAAAGTTTTAATTACATTAATAATTACAGGGATTGTTATTTTGACGTCAGCGATTACATATGCCTTGACAAATCCTGCAAGTGAGCAAAAGCATAAACCCTCGGATTACAAAATCGGGATAAAGTATTCGGAAGCCTTGCAGTCCGATAAACCCATGCTTGCCCTGATGTATGTTGACTGGTGCGGATATTGTTTGAGATTTATGCCAAAATACAAGACCGTAAGCAATATTTATAAAGACAAATTTAATATTGTAATGCTTAACGCTGAAGATCCGGCAAATGAAGAATTGGTAAAAGATGTAGCGTTGAGCGGTTTTCCGACCTTATATATTATTGATCCGAAATATGACAACAGGGTTTTATTGAACAATGCAATTTACATGGATTTGAAAAAGTTGAGGGTTGAACTTGACCGCTATTTGCGGATTAGAGGACTTTTGGATCAAGTTCCCGTAAAATAATTGTTAAATATTGTAAAATTTACGGGAAAAAAGTAGCAATTTTTAGAAGATATGGGACTTTATAATAGTATAAAGCTCTCTCTTCTTATTTAAACGGATAGGCCTTGAATATAACAAGGTCTTTTTTTTGTGGTATTATAAGGATTAGAAGAAGGAGATTTTAAATGAACGGAAATAGAAATCAAAAAGGTTTTACTCTTGCCGAGGTATTGATAACTCTCGGGATTATCGGTGTTGTGGCAGCCATGACAATACCGACGCTTGTTACAAATTATCAGAAGAATATGTATTTGAATCGGTTTAAGAAGAGTTATGCCATGGTATTAAACGGCTTCAGAAATTATTTGGCGGCATCATATTGTTCTACAAATGAATGTTCAAAGATTTCCGATTATTTGGTGGAAGCTGTGAATAATGCGAAATACGATAATATTGACGATGTGTTTGATACAGCATTTAAGGGCAGTAAAATTTGCAAAGGTGAAAATGAAATTGAAAATTGCGTATCAAAGACTTATGAAGGATTTAACGGCAGCGAACTCAGTATCGGTGTCACAAATCCTTATGGTGTAATGTTTGCGGACGGTTCTGCATTTACCGTTGCTAACGGTGTTGCCGGAGTAATGCTGGTTGTTCTTGATACTAACGGAGCTCAAAAACCAAACAAATTAGGCTATGATGCTTTTGTGTTTGTTATGGACATGAGTGATGAAAAAATTAAGAATATACCTGTAATCTTCCCTTACGGAACTTCTGCCGCTGGTATTCCGGGATTGGAAGTGTGGAAAGATTCCGCTGCTTTATGCGGGAATCCCGGTGAAAAAATTCAGGTTTCGGATGATGCGAGCGGCTGGGGCTGTGCGGCAAGAATTATTGAGGAAGGGTATAAAATAACTTATTATTAGAGCCTGCATCCGTCACCGTTAGGTGTTTCAGGAGCACTGCAGCGTCATTCTGAGCGCCAGCGAAGAATCTCTGATAAAGTTACTAAGATACTAAGACAGTAAGAAGTAAATAAGGGAATAAGTAAATAAGTTAATAAGTGTTATATAAAAAGCAAGCTTGGAGAAATCCCGCTCAGACTAATCAATGAAACAACTTATTCCCCTATTCTCTTATTCCCTTATTCCCTTTAGAGGGGCTGAAAGCCCAACCTACAGATTTGGTGTGATTTTATAAAATTCATTAAAATTTTATCCATGAATATCGCTTTTTATGCTAAAATTTTGTTATGGAAGTTTCGGAAGTAAAACATGTTTGGGAAGATGTTAAGTCAGAGTTGAAAAAAACTCTGCCGGAGCATGTTTTTGACACGTGGATTAAGCCATTGGAGGCTGTCGGCTTTGACAACAATATTTTTGCGCTTTTAACAGTTCACCAGATGGCGGTTGAGATTATCCGCAAAAATCATTATGCCCAGATAAAATCCGCTCTCGAAAAGGTTCTGGGGCAAAGCGTCGAATTTTCGCTCAATTATGATGCTGATCTGGCGGAAAAATACAAAAAAGAAAAGCAAAAAGAACGGTTAAAAATTAAAAAAGACGACGACGAAAAAATTTCCAAAACCATGGAAAACCTTGCTCAAATGCAGTCGTTTTCCAATTTGAATTTGAAATACAGGTTTGATAATTTTGTTGTGGGAGAAAACAGCAGATTTGCACATGCCGCTGCCTTTGCCGTTGCGCAAAATCCCGCGAAAAAATATAATCCTCTGTTTATATACGGCGCCTCAGGTCTTGGAAAAACCCACCTGATGCAGGCAATCGGGCATTATATAGTTTTTAATAAGCCAAAACTCAAGGTTCGCTATATTAAAACCGAAGAGTATGTAAACGAGCTTATAAAAAATCTTCAGCACGGCGGCGAGCGCAATGCCCGTATGGAAAAATTCCGCCAGAAATACAGAAATATCGATGTTTTATTAATCGATGACATTCAGTTTCTGGAATCCAAAACTTACACAATGGAAGAAATTTTCCACACGTTTGACACGCTTCATAATAATAATAAGCAGATTGTCATAACCTCCGACCGTCTGCCCAAAGATATCCCGACGCTTCCCGACAGGCTGCGAACACGTTTTGAGATGGGGCTTGTTGTCGATATTACGCCGCCGGATTTTGAAACCCGCGTTGCAATTTTGAAAAACCTTGCCGAACAAATTTCCATGAATATTGAATTTGAGGTTTTTGAATACATTGCAAATAATTTTGTAAACAACGTCAGAGAGCTTGAGGGGGCGTTTAATAAGGTCAGTGCCTACGCGGATATTGAAAAAGTCGATGTTACCCTTGCTTACGCAAAAAAAGTTCTTAATTGCGAGGCTATGAAAAAAGCAATCACCATTGACAAAGTTGCCAAAACCGCGGCGGAATACTACAACGTTACTTTGCAGGATTTCAAAAGCTCCTCACGCAATCAGAAAGTTTCAAGCGCGCGCCACGTTGCGGTTTATCTCGCCCGCGAAATTACCGGCAAAAGCTTTGAAAGTATTGCGGAATATTTTAACAAAAAACACACCACAATGCTTTATTCCTACGAAAAAATTAAAGAGGATTTGAAAACAAATAAAGACCTTGACAGAGCAATTTCGGAGATTAAAAATAAATTAAAGGATTAAAACCATGTACGATTACATAAAAGGAGTTTTGACAAACAAATCAGGCGGGACCAAAGGCTTCACGGCAACCGTCGAAACAGGCGGCGGAGTCGGGTATTTGATGGAAATAACCTCAACCGACTACGGCGATTTGCCTTTATTGGAAGAAAAAGTCAAGCTTTATACAGTTTTAATCCATAGAGAAGACAAAATGAGTCTTTGCGGTTTTTTGAAGCGTGAAGATAGGGATATATTCAATATTTTGACATCGGTTTCAGGTGTTGGCAGCAAAATGGCTTTGACTTTGCTGGATGAATTCCCGTCATCGGAGCTTATCGGGTTTGTTATTGAGGGGAATTTTAAAGAATTAACCCGCGCAAAAGGTGTCGGACCAAAGCTTGCACAGAAAATTATCCTTGAATTGAAAGATAAATTGATGAATTATAAAGAGTCTGAGCCGATTGTAATCTCAGCTCCGACCGCTCTTAATTCTCAGGCGGTTGATGATGCTCAGACGGTTCTTGTGTCTCTCGGTTATGAAAAAGATGAGATAAAATCCGCTATGTCAAAGGCGGTTACCCTTGTTCAGGAGAATGCCTCCGCCGAGGATATCCTTAAAGAAACACTCAAAATCCTTTCGGAATAATTAAGATACTAAGATACTAAGGCAGTAAGATACTAAGAAGTTTTTAGAGTGAGTGAAGTGAGTGGTGTGAGCATTGTGAGAAGTAGGTCGGCTTATCCGACAGAAGACTTAACAGTCTGATAATCCGACCTATAATTTGTCATACTGAAGGTCTAACCTACCCTCACCCGAATTTCTACCACTCGCAAATGCTCGTGCCGAAATTCTTCCCTCTCCCAGCGGGAGAGGGTTAGGGAGAGGGAGCAATAGAAATCCTTCGGCAAAAGCCTCAGGATGACCATCTATCACAGATAGATTTTAGAAACAACTTATTCCCCTATTCCCGTCTACACCAGCAGCACAATAAATCCCGCAAGAATTAATGCCGGTCCGAAAGGCAGATAAGTTCTGTTTTCCGGAACTCGTATTCCTCTTAAAATCTCTCTGCATGCAAAAATACCGATTACGGCAAGAACTATTGCGCTTAATACGTAGGCAACAGTGTTTTCAAGCCATCCGAATTTCATTGCCATCAAAAAAGCAAGTGTATAGATGAAAAACGCTCCGAGCGACAAAACTACCATCCAGTTTTTGTTGTCAATTTCTTTTTTTATGTAAACGGGAAGAGTTATAACAACCTGAATAATTACGCTTAAAATAAGGATTACAAGCAGCATTCTCCAGCCGAAAACAGCCCCCAGACCCGCAGCGATAAAGGAATCACCTTCTCCGAACGCGCGCGAACCTGCAATCAGATATCCTATTCTTGAAATAATTTCCATTACAACAAAACCGATAATTATACCGAGAAGTGTGCTTGATATCGGGTTTCCGATTATCCATTCCGTTGTAAGACTTAATCCGCCGGTCAATTGGTGATATTTGTATAAATCGACCGCCGTTACAAGAATTGCGTAAAGAATTCCTACGCCGATAAGAGAATAGGTGTGCATGTCAAATACAACTTTTTCCCTCCAGTCCGTTCCTGCAATTACTATGAATAAACTGCCGATTACAAGCGCAAATAAAGTGTCCCAGCTTATTCCGAATTTTAAAAATGTCAGAACAAATACAACCCCTGTTAAAAATTCCACAATCGGGTATTGAATGCTGATTTTTTCCCCGCAAAATCCGCATTTGCCTCTTAATATTATATAAGACAAAATCGGAATATTGTGCCACCATAAAAGTTTATGCCCGCATTTGGGACATTTTGATGCCGGAAATACAATTGATTCATTGCTTAATGCTCTCAAGATGACCACGTTCAAAAAACTTCCGACGCAGAGTCCGATAATAAAAATTAATAACAATATTGCCGCTATAAGCATAATTTACTCCTTTTATTTATTCCTTATAAGTTCGTACATTTTGTTAAGCGCTTTTTTCAGTCTTCGTGAAACCTGCATTTGTGAAATATGTACTCTTTCGGCGATTTCACGCTGATTGAGATCCTCATAATAGCTTAATTCTATTATTTGTTTTAATTCCGGCGGCAATTTATCAATTGCTGTGGACAGCATAATTTTGTCCTCATAAGAGTTCATAAACTCCTTGTAATCTCCCGACGGAATTCTGTCAACAAGCGCCAAATCTTCATCTTCACCTTTTGAATATTGATCAAGCGAGAGAGCGTTTTTGTATTTATCAATATTCATAACCTCTTCGACTTTATCGGCTGATATCCCTAAAATATTTGCGATATCTTCGGCTGACGGATCCTCAATTCCCTCCTCCGTAAGCCTTTTGGCGGTGGAGGAAATTTTGAAAACAAGCTCCTGAAGTTCGCGCGGAGCTTTTATTATGGCGGCTTTGTCCCTCAGGTAATGCTTTATTTCGCCTTTGATAAAATACGTCGCATATGTTCTGAAACGCGTGTTCATATTGAGTTTATACGCGTCAATTGCTTTGATAAGTCCGAGAGAACCCACCTGCACCAGATCTTCATTATTTACTCCGGATTGCATTGAGATTGTGTTTGCAATTTTTTTGACAAGAACCATTGCATCCTCAACTATTTTTAAGTGAAGCATACGTTTTTTCTTTTCGTCTTTGCACTCTTTGAAGGATGCTATCAATTCGTCAAGTTTTTCAAAAGTTTTTGTCATGTGTTACTCTCTCAAATTTATTATAGCATATTTTCAGGTTTTATCTAATTTTTAATTTTACGTAATAATTTTTTAAACATGCTTATTTTTTATGCTACAATTAATCCATAGGAGCAAAAAGATGATAACAATAAAAGATGTAGAGCATGTTGCAAAGCTTGCAAGATTGGAATTAACGGAAGAGGAAAAAGAGCTTTATACAAAACAACTGGGTGATGTTTTGAAATACGTTGACCAGATGAATGAAGTTGACACAACAAACGTTAAGCCGATGTCACATGCCATTGATTTTGTAAACGTAATGAGAGAGGACAAAGTAGTTTACGAGCAGACAAAAGAAGAATTAATGGCAAATGCTCCGGAAGAAGAAAACGGATTTTTCAAGGTTCCGAAAATCAATTAATGCGTCTGCGGCGCATCGGGTGAGGTTTGACAGTAAAAATCGGGGTAGATATGACAAAATACATTTTTATTACAGGCGGTGTTGTAAGTTCATTAGGCAAAGGGATTATCGCGGCATCTTTGGGAAAATTATTGAGAGCGCGCGGATTTTCGGTTATTAACCAGAAATTTGATCCGTATATAAATGTGGATCCCGGGACAATGAGTCCTTTTCAGCACGGCGAAGTTTTCGTAACCGATGACGGCGCCGAAACCGATTTGGATTTGGGACACTATGAAAGATTTACCGATACAAACCTCGGCAAATTCAATAACGTAACCTCAGGAAGCGTTTACCAGAGAGTTATTGAAAAAGAAAGAAAAGGCGATTATCTCGGTGCAACCGTTCAGGTTATTCCGCATATCACAAACGAGATCAAATCAAGAATTGCAGGTGCCACAAAACAATTCAAACCTGATTTTCAGCTGATTGAAATCGGCGGAACCATCGGCGACATTGAAAGTTTGCCGTTTATTGAATCTATCCGCCAATTCAAATCGGAGGTCGGAATAGGCAATGCAATATCCGTTCATTGTACGCTATTGCCGTATTTGCCGACATCGGGCGAATTAAAAACAAAACCGTCACAGCACAGTGTAAGCGTTTTGAGAAGCTACGGCATCCAGCCGGAAATTCTTGTCTGCCGCACAACCCGTGCTATTCCGAAAACAGAGAAAGAAAAACTCGCGCTTTTCTGTTCTGTCCCGAAAGACGCTGTTATTGAGTGCCGTGATATGAAAAGTATCTATGAAGTTCCGCTTGCGCTCGAAGAACAAAAAATGGCGGATGTAATTCTTCAGATGCTCGGGGTTAAATCAAAACAACCCGATTTGAAAGGCTGGGAAAAGCTTGTTGAAAAGATTAAAAACCCGAAAAAGACCGTAAAAGTCGCAATCGCCGGCAAATATACAAAGCTTTCCGACGCTTATATATCTGTTGTTGAAGCTTTAAAACACGCAGGTTATGCAAACGATGCGGCAATTGAGGTTAAGTGGATAAATTCGGAAGAATGTATTGACGAAAAACGCTGCAAGGAACTTTTGAAAGAGGTTCAGGCGGTAGTTGTTCCCGGAGGTTTCGGAGTACGCGGAATTGAAGGTAAATTAAACGTTATAAAATACGCAAGAGAAAATAATCTTCCGTTTTTGGGATTGTGCCTCGGCATGCAGTGCGCGGTCATTGAATATGCCCGTAATGTTGCGGGACTCAAAGGCGCAAATTCCGCTGAATTTGATGAAAATGCGCAATACCCCGTAATTGATTTGATGATGGAGCAGAAAAACGTTAAAGGCTACGGCGGCACAATGCGATTGGGCGCTTATGACTGTGTTTTGAAAAAGGGTTCCGTTGCGGCTAAAGCTTACGGCAAAGAAAAAATCTCAGAACGCCACAGACACAGATATGAAGTTAATAATGAATATTTGAAACAAATCGCCGATGCCGGTCTGGTATTTTCCGGCATGTCGCCTGACGGAATGCTCGCGGAAGTCGTTGAATTACCGCAAAATGACTGGTTTGTTGCATCTCAATTCCATCCTGAATTTAAGTCACGTCCCGATAAGCCGCATCCGTTGTTTAAGGGATTGATTGACGCGGCTGTTAAAAGAGTGTAGTATGGAGAAGTAATGTCAGATTTAAAGAAGTTTGGTACTCTTCAATTTTTGAATTTTGCACTCGGTTTTTTCGGGCTGCAGTTTGCGTGGCAGATGAGAATTATTCTGTCGGGACCTGTTACCGAGAATTTGGGCGCGTCGCCGTTTTTGTACGGTTTAATCTGGCTTGCCGGGCCTTTTACCGGCATGGTTGTTCAGCCTTTAGTCGGTGCATTGAGTGACAAAACAGTATCAAGATTTGGCAGAAGACGTCCGTATTTGTTGGGCGGGGCTTTGATTGCAAGTTTGGCATTGTGGATTTTTCCGAATTCTCAAAATGTTGCAATCCAGCTGGAAAGCGCGGTCGGATTTGACCTTCCGATTTGGACGGCGCTTTTGATTGCGGCAATTATGATTTGGGTTATTGATGCGTGTATAAATGTTGCTCAAGGTCCTTATAGAGCGTTAATTCCCGATGTTGTTCCTCAGGAACAGCATGCAATGGCGAATTCTTATATCAGCCTTGCAATTGGTCTTGGCTCTGTTGTTGCGGCGGGTGCGGCACCTTTTTTGAAATACTTTTTTAATTTCCAGATGTCTGTTCCGGCACAGTTTATTATGGCTGCTCTGGCATTTTCTCTCGGGATGCTCTGGACTTGTATTACCATTAAAGAACATCAAACTCATAAAGAAATTGTTAAAGATGCTGCCGAGGCTGATATTAAGGAAGATAATTTTATGGATTCTTTGAAAAATTTCTTTTTGATGTCGCCTGAGGTTTCAAAAATTTGTATAATGCAATTTTTTACGTGGATGAGTACGATGTGTATGCTTATATTTTTCACACAGTATTCAATTCATACGCTTTTCGGCGTTCCGGATTTGACAACCGCCAGCGAAACCGCGAGGCATGCGTTCGAGGACGCTGTTGTAAACGGAACTAATTTTTCGTCAATTTGTTTTGCGATATTTAACCTTGTTTGTTTTCTTGTTGCAATCCCGATTGGCGCTCTGGCTCAGAAATTCGGCAATAAGAGGGTTCATATAATTGCGTTATTGTCAATGGTTCTTGCGTATTTGGGTATGGCAATGACTGCAAACACGGTTTATGTGGCATTTTTAATGGGTTTTGCGGGTATAGGCTGGGCAAGCATTTGTGCGCTGCCTTTTGCAATGCTTTCAAAATACATAAAAAAAGGTACCGAAGGCTCTGTTATGGGTATATTCAATATATTTATAGCCGGTCCGCAGGTATTTGTATGTACGCTTGTGGCGTGGTTTATTTCAAAATGTGTGTTTGATGCAGGAGAAGGTCTTGTAAATTATCACTGGGAATACGCATTTTTAATCGGTGCGGTGTGTCTGCTTCTTGCGGCATTTGTCACCAGAACCGTTAAAGAAGATTAGCAAAACATATAAAAAAAGCCTCTTTAGGAGGCTTTTTTTATAAAGATTCGGTTTTTTATAAAGACAGAATAAAACCGCCTTTATCGGCATTTTTAAGATTGTCGCCTTCAATTTTTGCGCGTAAGTTTTTGATGTATTTATAAACATAATCTCTCGGCAAATCAAGAAGTTCTGCCAAATCTTTTGCGTAAACTATTTTGTTTGTATTTTGAGCAAAATAATCAAAAACTTTTTGTTCTCTGTCTGTAAGATTCTTTTTGAATACAATTCTGACTTCTTCTCTCAAATCTTTAGCCGGTTTTTCTGTTTTAGCAGGTTTAGGAGCAGCTTTTTTGACAGGTTTTTGGGCTGCCGGCTCGTGGTGTTTAATAAAAGGTGACGGAGCAATTTCGCGTTCGCGGGCATAAGCTCTATCGGCGATTGTGCTTAATCTTTCCGTACGGGTTTGCGCCCATTCATCAGTTTCATTGGAGATTACGGGCCTGCCTTTTAAAACTATATCAACGATATCGTTTGTGTGTTTATCTTCTTCTAATTTTTTCCCCAATCTGGCAGCGTATTCTTCTAATGTAATCTTTTCTAATGAGCTTCTCCATTGCTTAATCTCTTCTTTGCTCAAATATTCAGACATTCATTAATCTCCTTAAATAATCTCTTTCACAATATTTAAATTAGCACAAACCATGCCCGAATTGTGCAAAATGTTTCATAACGTAAATTTTTATGTTGAATATTTTACATTTGTTATATTTCTTTATAAAGAGAGGTTACTAAGATACTAAGGCAGTAAGATACTAAGAAGTTTTTAGAGTGAGTGACGTGAGGCTTTATGTCATCCTGAGGCTTCGAAGAATCTCTATGCCCCCTCTCCCTAACCCTCTCCCGCCGGGAGAGGGTAGAATTTCGACACGAGCATTTGCGAGTGGCAGAAATTCTGGTGAGGGTTTCTTACTTTCAAATCCACCTTTGAAAAATTTATTCTTTGTGCTAAGTGAGAAGCAGGTCGGCTTATCCGACAGTTTTATCTTAGTGCCTTACTGCCTTAGTATCTTAGTAACTTTAATCCAGCACGCCTGTGTCAAGGATTTTTTGGACTTCGGATTTCATAATTTTATGGATTTCGGGAATGGTTTTTGTTCCGTCAATACTGATAAATCCGTAGGCATTTTTCATTTTTTCGTACTGTTCAAGGCACTTGTTCTGATAAATTTCAAAGCTGTTGTAAAAATCCGTTGAAAATCCGACATCTCTGCCGCTTTCATAGAAATCAAGCCCTGTTGTACCTATAATTCTTTTCAACAAAACATCGACGGGCATATCCAGATAAAACACCAGATCAGGCTCCGGCGCGTATTCATAGAGGTTTTTAACCCATTCAATATTCTGACCTCTAACAACGTCGCGGGCGAGCGCGGTGTAGTAGTATCTATCCAAAAGCACAACAAATCCGGATTTTAAGGCGGGTATAATCTGGTTTTCCAATCTGTCGGCAAAATCTGCGGCATACAAAAGGCTGTATGTTGTTGCGTTAAGCAGGTTTCTGTCTTTTGCATCATCAATAACATCCGCAATAAGTCTTGAGGTTTTCCACTCGGACACCATAACCCCGTAGGATTGGTCCTGCAGGTATTTTTTCAAAAGTTCAAGCTGGGTAGACTTGCCTGACCCGTCAGTACCTTCGATTACTATTAATAATCCTTCATATCCGTGTTTTGTTCTGAATTTTGTCATTAGAGTTCAACCCCCTTAGCCTCAAGAATCTCTGTGAGCATTTTTCTGATTTCGACCTGTTTTTTGTGGATTGTGTCATTGGCGTCGAGCTTCACGATATCAAACTCTTTGAGCATTTTTTTGTATTCGTTGATGACGCGGGTTTGAAAAATCAAATAGCTTTCAAAAGGGTCATTGCTTAATTTCAAATCCATCCCTGCCTCGTAGAATTTTGGAGTTCTGTTGAAACAAATCCGCTCCATAGAGGTTTTGGGGTCAATATCAAAATAAATTGTCAAATCAGGGCGGATTGCAAAATCATAAACCTGCCGCACCCATTTGGGGTCAACCCCTCTTGCAACGTCGCGGGCAAATGCCGTAAAGGCGTATCTGTCGGCAAGTACGATAAAACCTGCTTTCAAAGCAGGTGCAATAACCTGTTTGAGCCTGTCTGCAAAATCAACCGCATGCAAAAGACTGAAAGTCCTCGGCGACAGCATATTTTTTTTCTTGGCAAGCTTTGTTGTCTGGCTGATCAAGGGGGAAGAATTCCATTCGGTATAAATAACGTCTTTGCCGCTTGCTTTGAGCCAATCTCTCAAAAGCGCAAGCTGGGTAGACTTGCCTGACCCGTCAATCCCTTCAACGCAGACGAGCGTGCCTTCATAATTGTGTTTTTCGGTTAATTTTGCCAATTTAATCCTCTTTCTATCATTGCAACGTTAATTCTGCCGAATTTTGCGGACAAATTATCCATAAAGTGCAGGAAATAAAGTTCCGGCTCGAGGTCTTTTTCGTCCAGATCAATAATTGCGCCCCACTCATCGCGTCCGTGGTGTGCCGCAATCATTTTTGCAATACGTTTGAAGCCGTTCATCATACATAGCGAAAATCCGTACTGCGAGTGACTTAACCATTCCGAGCGGAAATTTTCGTCATAATCTATCAGCCCTGTTTCCAAATCAACAGTGTATTCAAAAATCTTGCCTATGTCGTGCAGAATACACGCTGCAATTGCAATATCGCGGCTGATTTTAAGCGTAAACATTTCAAGATTTTTTTCCGCAAACTGCACGCACTCAATCGTGTGAACCATAAGCCCACCGATATAGTTGTGGTGCATAACTTTTGCCGCAGGCATAATTTTGATTTTTTCTTTATGTTCATCAAAATATGCACTGAGAAATCCGCGCAGTTTTTCATCTTTTATTGTATCAAAATAGCCCGTAAGCTTTTTGTAGGTTTCTTCGCGTTCAGCCTCATCCAGACCGGTTTTTGCCTCTTTTATAAGCTCCAGTGACGTAACAAGGCAGTTGTTGAACTTTTCGTTAAAACTCGCCGTCACAATCCTGACCAGATTGCCTGTTCTGAATAGCTTATTGTCAAGCCTGTTCAAGGTTTCTTCCCACAAAACGCAGTTTAAAATTGCGTTATTTTTGGTGTCTTTAAGCTGAAGCTTGCCCATTTTGGTGCCGGCTTTTGTGTCGCCTATTGCAAATGTTACTACTTCGTAAATTGTTTCCGTATCAAACATATCTAATTCTTTTCCCTGTTAATTAATTTTTCTTTACCCCAGACAAATGATGAGCGGATTTCTTCGCCGATTTTTTCGATTTGAGCACCGGAATTTTCTTTTCTCAGCTCATTGAATTTTTTGCAGCCGGATTTCATTTCTGCTAAAAATTCATCCGCGAATTTGCCTGATTGAATATTTTTCAGAATTTCTTTCATCGCCTGTTTTGATTCATTCCCTATAACCTTTGGACCGCGGGTCATATCGCCGTATTCAGCCGTATTGGAAATTGAATATCTCATATCCCCGAGTCCGCCCTGACAGATTAAATCAACAATCAATTTCATCTCGTGCAGGGTTTCAAAATAGGCCATATAAGGCGAATATCCGGCTTCAACCAGAGTGTCGAATCCTGCTTTAATAAGCGCGGAAATTCCGCCGCAAATTACAGCCTGCTCGCCAAAAAGGTCGGTTTCGGTTTCTTCGCGGAAGGTGGTTTCAAGAATTCCGGCACGTCCCGCGCCTATTGCAGAGGCATAAGAGAGCGCAACTTCTTTTGAATCGCCTGAAGGATCCTGATAAACCGCAATCAATGACGGAACACCTTTGCCCTCTATGTATTCGCTTCTGACCGTATGCCCCGGACCTTTTGGCGCTACCATAATAACGTTCACATCCTCAGGCGGCACAATTCTTTTGAAATGTATATTAAACCCGTGCGAAAACATCAGGTACTGACCTTTTTTCATATGGGGCTTGATTTGCCGTTCATAAACCTCTGCCTGAATTTCGTCCGGTATAAGAATTTGTACGATATCAGCCTGTTTTACGGCATCTTCGATACTCATTGTCAAAAGCCCGTATTCTTTTGCCTTTTTGTCGGATTTGCCCCCTTGTCTTAAGCCCAGAATTACGTCGCAGCCTGAATCTTTAAGGTTCAGGGATTGTCCGTAGCCTTGTGAGCCGAACCCGATTACAGCGATTTTTTTTGTTTTGATTAAATTTTTGTCAATATCCTTGTCCAAGTAAATTTTTACCATATCCACCTCGTCAATTTATCTTAGCACAAAGAATAAATTTTTCAAAGGTGGATTTGAAAGTAAGAAACCCTCACCAGAATTTCTGCCACTCGCAAATGCCCGTGTCGAAATTCTCCCCTCTCCCAACGGGAGAGGGGGGGGCATAGAGATTCTTTGAAGCCTCAGGATGTCATAATGCCTCACGCGCCACTCACTTCACTCACTCTAAAAACTTCTTAGTGCCTTACTGCCTTAGTATCTTAGTAACTTTATCTGAGATTCTTCGCTAGCGCTCAGAATGACGCTGCAGAGATCCTGAAACAAGTTCAGGATGACATGGTTAATCCCACCAATGTTCAGTGTGTTGTCCTGCCTTTGGCAGTTCAGGATGACAAAAACCTCACTTTACTCACTCCACTCACTTCACTCACTCTAAAAACTTCTTAGT
>CALVEN010000002.1 GCA_944326585.1 Candidatus Gastranaerophilales bacterium | reverse complement strand
AACTTGATAAAGTTATGTCAAGTGATAGGCTATACCCTATTCACGCACTCTCATGGCATTTAAAAAGCCTTTGTTTAGAGTTGGATTTTGCTTTTTCACTCACTTCCGTGAGAAAGTCTTTACATCTAACAATCGTTATCCTACAAAAAAATAAAAAGGGGAAAACGATGACAGGACAAAGAATTGCGTACATTAGGGTAAGCACAGCCGAACAAAACACAGACAGTCAAAAGGCACTTTTGGCACAATACAACATAGATAAACCGTTTGAAGAAAAGGTCAGCGGTAAAAACACTGGTGACCGTCCTGAACTGCAAGCTATGTTAGATTATGTCAGAGAGGGTGATACTGTCTATGTTAAAGACCTTTCAAGGCTTGCACGCAATACTAAGGATTTGTTAGATATTGTGGAATATCTTGACAAGAAAGGTGTAGGCTTATTTAGTATCAAGGAAAACATTGATACTTCAACAAATTTCGGTAAATTGATGATTACCTTTCTTGGCGCAATATATGAATTTGAGCGTGCAAATCTTTTAGAAAGACAGCGTGACGGTATCGCCGTTGCTAAAAAGTTAGGCAAGTACAAGGGGCGAAAGAAAGTTCCAAAACCTGATAACTTTAAAGAGGTTTATAAAAAATGGCTGAATCGTGAAATTAAATCGAATGCCGCAATACGTGAGCTGAACATTAGCGAATACGCATTCTACAAATTTGTAAGAGAGGAGAATGCTAATGGCTAAGAGAAGACGGAATGGGGAAGGCTGTTTTTCAAAAAACGGCAACGGATTTGATTATAGAATTTCTTACAATGATGAGAACGGCAAGCACAAGTATAAATACTTTTGGGCAAAAACAAAAGAAGAATGTATTGCTAAAGCTACAAAGTGGCGCAATGAGCAAAATGGTATTTATACAGATGATGAAGTAAACGGGAAAATGTTAACTTCTCAATGGGCGAATTATTGGTTTGACAATTTTGTTGTAGGACACGTCAAAATTACTACTATCAATGATGATAGAAGTATTTTAGATAAACACATTATTCCGGGGATAGGGCATATTCCGTTAAAAGAAATAAGAGGTCTAAGGTTAACAAAATTCTATAATGAATGCTTAAAGAAAAGTAACGGCAGAGGCGGAACTCTTAACCCAAAAACAGTTAAAAACATTCGTGCAGTTGTTAATAGAATGCTTGAATGTGCGTATCAGAATGAACTTATAAAAGAAAACCCGAACAAAAAAGCAAAATATCCTAAATGCCCGAAAGCAGAAACTCAAATTTTATCACAAGAAGATTATGACAAGCTCATTAGGCATTGTTGTGAACAAAAAACTCAATGGGATATGCTTATAGTGTTCTTTCTCTGTGTCGGCACAAGATTAGGTGAAGCACTGGGCTTGCAATGGTCAAAGGTTAATTTTCAAAAACATGAAATTAGGATTGAGCAGCAAATGCAGCCTGTCCTGCACAATGACAAAAACTATAAATATAAGTATAAAAAACAAATAATTTATACAACTAAGACAAAAACATCAAACCGAATAATACCAATGTGTCCGGAAGTTGAACAGATACTCCGCCATGTTAGAAAATTACAGTTAGAAACTAAAATGAAACTAGGACCAAAGTACCATAAGGATTTGGACCTTGTATTTACTAGTAAGGATGGTTATTTTATTTGTGATACTACTTTTAGAGCCTTTGTTAACAAACGGTTGGCGGAAGCGGGTATTGAACACTATAAAATACATTCATTCAGGCATTCGTGTGCTACAACATTGTTTGAAGAAAAAGCCGATATTAAAAAGGTTTCAAAATGGCTCGGACATAGTTGTATAGGTATTACTTTGGATACTTATACTCACGTGTTACCGCACCATTTAGAAGAACTGGCAGAACTTCAAAGCAATCGTTTCAAACGGATATTCAGCAGTAATGAAAAAGACATTCCTGATGAAATGCTGCCGCAAAGAGAAACATCACAACAAGATGATTGGGGTGCATAAAAAATGATAAGTTGTGGGGAAAAAGACCTATAATTATTGTAGGTCTTCCCTACAATTTATATCAAAAATTAAGTATTTTATAAATACCAATAACACTGATTATATCAAGCAAGGAAACTAATTTTAAATGAGTCTTATGAGCCCGACGAGCTACCAGACTGCTCCATCCCGCGTTAAATTTTACTTACATATACATTATGTTATATAAATATTTCTTGTCAAGTGCTGTAAAGTTGCCTGAAAAATTTGGACGATAAACATCACTTAATAAATACTTGACAAATCGTCCTGATATAGTAGCATTAATATTAAAAAGAATAGCTAAAAATTAAATTTGAGAGAGTTTTATACTTTCGTTTTTAACATATGTGATGAATTAGATTTTAGGAATTAAGATGACTGATAAAATTAATGTATGCTTGGCGTGTGATGATAATTATTCAAAATATGCGGGGGTTGTAATAGCATCAACTCTGGCGAATGCAAATTCTGATGATGATTTAGCTTTTTATATTTTAGACGGCGGTATAAGTGAAACACGAAAATCCGAAATTCTTTCTCTTAAATCCATCAAACCTTGTGACATTAATTTTGTCGCTATAGACGAAAATTTATTTGAAGAATACAAAAAAATTCCGACACTAAAACATATAAGTTTTGCAACTTTTTATAGATTAAAACTTGATACACTGCTGCCGGAAGTAGACAAAATTATATATTTAGATTGTGATATGGCGGTTGTTTCAAGTCTAAAAGAATTATTTGAAACTGATTTTGAAAATAATTATGCCTGCGGCGTACGAGACATAGGCAAAAAATCATTACGAAGAAATCCTAATTACGTAAATGCCGGAATGTTATTTTTTAATCTTAAATTAATGAGGAAAGAAAATGTTGGCGCTAAATTTTTGGAATATATAAATTCCGGTCAAAGGCTGCGTTATGCGGATCAAGATATAATAAACGGCGCAATGCTCGGCAGAATTAAAGTTATTGACGAAGAATGGAATGTACAGTCAAGCAATTTTACTAATCGTTCAAGTTACACAAATAATCCGAGAATTATCCATTTTATAGCTAAACGCAAACCATGGATGTGGGCATCTTTCAGTTATCATCGGGATACATTCTTTAAATATTTACAAATGACACCGTGGAAACTTTCTCCCGAAGAATTAAAACACTGGACAAAAGACAATCAAATTGCATCTTTGATCGAATATTTTAAATACAGACCGCTTTTTTTATTAAGACCCAGATTCTATTATGCTTTTTACAGAACATATATAAAAGATTTTTTACCAAATATATTTTCAATGAGCGACTGTGATAATGTACGTAATCAGATAAAAATTTTCGGATTGAAAATAAAATTTCAAAAACGTAAATATTCAAAATTAAGGTTGGCAAATCCTTATTACTATTACAAAAAGAATAACATTGATATTACGACTATACCGCCTGCAACAGGACAAACCCGTGATATTCAGCTTGCAAATCTTGCCCTATTGGATGAATTGGATTATGTATGCAGACAAGCTGGTCTTACATACTGGCTCGATGGCGGAACCTTGTTAGGTGCTGTTCGTCATAAAGGATTTATTCCGTGGGATGATGATATTGATACCGCAATGCTGAGGGAAGATTTTGAAAAAATCATTGATGCATTTAAAAAATATTCAAGAAATCCTGATATATTTGCTGATTATTCAAAAAATCCTAAATATCCTGCCATGTGCATTATTAAAGTACAACATAAAAAATGTCCGCATCTTTTTGTTGATATTTTCCCGTGGGATTATTACGGCAAACGTATTTCAATAGAGGAACAATTAGAAAAAACATTGTATTTAAAATCCTTAAGAAAAGAGCTGGCTGATACATGTACTAATAAAATGTCAAAAGCCGAGATTTTACAAAAAATAGCTTCATATATGAAAAATAAAGTTTTGTTTAATAAAGAAACGGAAGAAAATGGTGATTATGTATGGGGATTAGAATTTAATCATCCATGGAAAAATTGGTTCACCAGATATGAAGTACTGCATCCGTTAAAAACTATTGAGTTTGAAGGGAAACAATATCCGTGCCTGAACAATCCGGATGCATTTTTATCAAGATTATACGGCAATTATATGGCATATCCTAAAAAAATCGGATTGGGGCATAATATGTATATGGATTTGTCTGAAGATGAAAAGATTAGTATAAAAGAATTGATAAAGGACAGAACATGAAAAATTACGGAATAATATTGGCATCGGGTTCCGGAAGTCGTTATAGCAGCGATATTCCAAAGCAATTTATTAAAATTGCCGGAAAAACTGTTCTTGAACACACAATTGAAATATTCGAAAAATCAAACAATATAGATGCAACAATACTGGTTATTACACCCGATTACAGGCATATTGCAGAAAATCTTTTATTAAAAAATAATTATAAGAAAGTTGTAAAATTACTTAATGGCGGAGCAACAAGAAAAGAAAGTTCCTATATCGGGATAACTTCAATAAATGATGATGAAGCGAATGTAATAATTCATGATTGCGCAAGACCTTTTTTGTCAGAAAAAATTATTGACAATTGTGTTAAAGCGTTACAACATTATGACGCCGTAGATGTCGCAATACCGTCAGCTGATACTATTATAAAAGTTCATGACAATATAATTGACAGTATTCCTGATCGTTCAGAATTACAAAGAGGTCAAACGCCGCAGTGTTTTAAATTATCATTAATAAAAAAGGCTCATGAATTATCCAAAAATGATAACAATTTTACCGATGACTGCGGTTTGATTGTAAAATACAATCTGGCAAAAGTCTTTGTAGTGGAAGGTTCAGGCGAAAACATAAAAATAACTTATCCCGAAGATATTTTTATGGCCGACAGACTTTTCCAGATAAGAAGTTCTGTCTATCCTGAATCAACATCTTTAGCCGGAATAAAAGATAAAGTTATAGTGATTTTCGGAGGAACAAGCGGAATCGGTCAATGTATTTTTGACTTAGGTAAACAATCGGGTGCAAAAGTTTTTGCGGCATCTTCCCGGACGGGATGTGACATTACGTCATATACAGATATTTGCAATTATTTAGAATCAGTTTATCAAAAAACGAATAGAATTGATTATGTCATCAATTCCGCAGGCATTTTGACAATGGGAAAACTTCTTGACCGTGAAATTGACGATATAAAAAAAGACATTGAAATAAACTATATCGGAGCGATTAATGTGGCAAAAGCAAGTATTCCATATTTGCAGAAAACAAAAGGCGGGATTTTATTATTCGCTTCAAGTTCATACACCCGCGGAAGAGCACTGTATTCAACTTATTCTTCTACCAAAGCCGGAATCGTAAATTTATCACAGGCTTTAGCGGAAGAATTAAGTGGCGACAAGATCCGAATCAATGTTATAAATCCGGAAAGAACCGCAACTCCTATGAGGTTTAAAGCTTTTGGCAAAGAACCTGACGGAAGTCTTTTAGAACCTGAAAAAGTAGCTGAAGCAAGTTTAAAAACTTTATTGTCGGATTTAACAGGTCAAGTCATTGACGTAAGACGGGACAGTTAAAAGGCTACAAGCTTTTAATTGCTCCCCAGGCGCGGATTGTACCGCGTTCGTATTTTATCAGGTAATAATTTCCGTTTTTTATATATTCTATTGTAGCACGCATATGAATTTTTTCTTCGTCAGGCGGCATACCTACCTCAGCCCGCTGTTTGTTGGTTTTAGCGCGTTCTTTTTCCCGTTTTTTCTTTATCTTCTGGTAGTCTTTGTCAAATTCTCTGTTGAAAGCTTCTTTATCTTCTTCAACTTTAAAAACAGGAATAATTGCAACGGGATTTTTAGTCTGCATAAGGATCAAGAAATCCCATTCATCGGAAAGCGCGAGTTCATAATGCCCCGGGGAAATTGTGTTGCCGTCGGGATCGGTAATTTTATCAACAATGCTCAAAATAGGATAATCCGAATCTTTTAGCGAATATCTGTAAATAGCCTGCGAACCTTGACCAACACCCGAGGTTTCCTGAGGATGTAACGGATACGGACGCACTGTGGGAAACATCAAAACATTTTGAGTAAAATTCCCGTCCAGCATTATTGAACCCCTTGAACAAGTTTTTTTATACTTGCGTCAATTTCTTTGAAACTTTTGCCGAGAGCCTTATCCGTTCCGACAAAGATTAACGACAAATATTTTTGCGAATTCCCCAGATTATTTTCTTTTAATAAAAGCCTGTAACTTTCCCTCATAAGCCTTTTCAGCCGGTTCCTTTTAACTGCACGCTTATGAACCTTTTTGCTTACGACAAAACCGACTTTCGTGGGACTGTCATCTTTTTTTAAAATCCCTATAAACAAAGTTATTCCTCCCTTATGGAAGGAATTTTTAACTCTGTATGTAGCTTTAAAAGCGGATCTGTTTTTTAATCTGTATTGTTTAGGTAACATTTAAAAATCCGCCTTTCGTTATTAAAAATTTTGATATAAAAGCACAATATGCTCAAATATTAAGCACGTTCTTTAGCAGTGATAGCTAATTTGTGACGACCTTTAGCGCGGCGTCTGTTCAAAACTTCTCTGCCGCCCGGGGTTGCCATTCTTGCTCTGAAACCGCTTACGTGCTGTCTTTTTACTTTCGTTCCTTCTAGTGTACGTCTCATTTTCTAATTCCTTTTTATTTATATTTGTCGTATGATTTTTATGTTAGATGAAAAAAAATTATTAGTCAACAAAAAACAAAGGAGAGGTTAAATAATATGAACAAAAAAATAGGTTTTATCGGATGCGGAAAAATGGCAAGCGCTATTATCAAAGGGATTACCTCCTCATGCTGCGGTGAAAAATACGAAATTAAAGGATCCGAAATCAACTGCGAGATTGCGGAACTCGCTCAAGAGAGGCTCGGAGTTCCTGTTTTGACCGATAACAGAATGCTTGTAATGGATAGCGACGTAATTTTTCTCGCTGTAAAACCTAATTATGTTCCGACGATTTTGGAAGAAATAAAAAGAGAGATTACGCCTGAAAAACTGGTTGTATCAATCGCTGCGGGGGTAAGCACATCCAAAATCGAAAAAATTATAGGTCAAAAGCGTGTAATCCGTGTAATGCCAAATACTCCGGCTTTAGTTCTGGAAGGTATGAGCGGAATTTGCAAAGGCGAATTCGCGCGTGATGAGGACACGGCATTTGTAATGAAATTACTTTCAAATATCGGAAAATGTATTGAAGTAGACGAAAAACAAATTGATATTGTGACAGCTATTTCTGGCTCCGGTCCTGCATTTTTCTATAAAGTTATAGAAGATATGGCGCGTGCGGGAGAAAAATTAGGCTTGGATTACGAAAAATCTTTGCTTCTTGCAACCCAAACAGCCTTAGGCTCTGCTAAAATGGTATTCAATAAAGGCGAATTAACGGTGCAGAATTTGATTGATAATGTAGCAACCAAAGGGGGCTGTACATTTGTCGGCATAAGCGTAATGAATAACGAAAATTCAGATAAATTATTCTACGACGTAATAGATGAAACCGCCAAAAAAGCCCACGAATTAGGCGCGTAAGTTTTACGTATTACCGAAAAACCCTCACCCGAATTTCTAAACTCACAAGTTCGTTAAGAAATTCCACCCTTTCGGGAGAGGGAGCTTTCAGGAGATACCGGAACAAGTCCGGTATGACGGATCATTGTTGAGCAAGTATGCTCAACCTGCTTGTCTTACGCGTCATCCCGTATCTGTTGCTGTAGGTCGATTTACTAATCCGACAGAAAATTTTAGCAGATACCGAGTCCGGTATCGTAGATTATTGTTGGCTGAATGCCACACCAGCAAGTTTGCGGAAAGGGTTGATACAAAATACCTTAATATGATAGAAAACCGCAAGGCAAATCCGACTATTGTTATTGTCATCCGGATTTGTAAGGCGCTGGGGATTGATTTGAATACTATTTACCCTCAATAATTTCATCCGCAAGCGCTAAAAATTCAATCAAATTCATAATTTTCGGATGTTTTTTGCCTAAAAATCCCTGATGAATTCCGATTATACAGGCGGGGCAGGCGGTTAAAATTACATCTGCACCTGTATCGGCAAGGTTTTTGGCTTTTTGCCGCGACATTTGAAAAGACAATTTCGGGTTACGAAGTGCAAATTCGCCGGCAAATCCGCAGCATTCGTCGTAATCCTTTGCTTCAATGTATTCTATATTTTCGCATTTTGCAAATAAAGGTTTCAAAAACGCATCGGATTTAAGGTGGCAGGGTTTGTGGAAAGTCACCTTTAAGGTTTTTTTAAATACAAATTTTTTATTTTGAATCGCTAGAAAATGGCAGATATTGATAATATTTTCAGCAGATTGATAGTTTTTCAAGGCACTTTCACAGCTGGCGCAATCGGTTATAACATAGTCATAGCCGCCTTTCAAAAGGTGGAGGTTATGTTTTTTTACTTCTTCATAGCGCTCAGGATTTCCGCTTGATAAAAAAGGCACCCCGCAGCATTCAAAATCTTTTTCAATAAGTTCAACGTCATAATGCGCAAGGACTTTTTTCATTGCGTTTTCGGATTTAGGGTTAAGCGCATTTGCACAGCCTTTGAAATACAGTAATTTAGTAGTACCTTTATTAATACTATTTTCTCTTTTGAAACATTTTCCAATCTTTAAAAATTTATCAAAAACTTTCGGTGACTGTAAAAAACGCGTAATTTTGCCGTAGAATTTATCTTTTACATATTCATGTTTTGCCGTGTTAAAGATTTCGCAAACATCAATATCGGACGGGCAAAAATCCTTGCACTTGCCGCACTTTAGGCATAAGTCAAGGTATTTTTCTATGGTTTTGGAAAGTTTAAGCTCACCTTTCAAAACTCCTTGCAGCATAACAAATTTCCCGCGGGAAACCGCACAGTCATTGCCTGTTAATTTATAAACAGGGCAAACCTCCTGACATTTGCCGCATTTGGAACATTTATTTATATCATCTGCGAAATCCGATAGTTTTTTCATGAAACCCTCCCCGCAGGTGTTTACTACACCAGCGCCCCATGAGAGACATCTCCGACATTTTTTGCATATTTTGCAAGGTAACCTGACTTGACCTTTAATTCAAAAGGTTTAAGATTTTTTCTGCGCTCGTCAAGAGTTTTTTCATCGACCAGAAGCTCAATTGAGCGGTTTGGAATGTCAATTTTAATCCCGTCACCGTCTTGAATAAGCGCAATAACCCCGCCTTTTGCAGCCTCAGGGCAGACATGACCTATACAAATCCCGCGTGTAGCACCGGAGAATCTTCCGTCAGTAATAAGCGCGCAGGTTTTTCCCAAACCTTTTCCGACAAGGAGTGATGTAGGGGCAAGCATTTCCCGCATCCCGGGACCTCCGACAGGACCTTCATAGCGGATTATTATAACATCGCCCGCCTTAATTTTGTCATCCTCAAGCGCTTTCATTGCAGCTTCTTCGCTGTCAAAGGTTTTTGCAGTGCCTTCAAATGTGTAGCATTCAGGGTCAATTCCGGAAATCTTTGTAACACATCCGTCTTTTGCCAGATTGCCGTACAAAACACCTAATCCTGATTGGGTATAGCCTGATTTATCATACGGAGGAATAATATTAGTGTTGGCATCAGCACTTTTGATTATATCTTTAATATTCAAACAGCTTACGTTTTTGGTATTTTTATTTAAAATATCTTTTAAAGCCTTCATAACCGCAGGAATTCCGCCTGCATAATGAAAATCTGTCATTGTAAGCGTTGATGACGGGTTAATTTTTACAATTTGATGAATTTCACGGCTTAATCTGTCAAAATCATCAATTGTTATATCAATTCCGCCTGCGTTCGCGATTGCAAGCAAATGCAAAAACGTATTTGTAGATCCGCCGAGAGCTAAATCCGTTGTTATTGCGTTTGTCATTGATTCTTTTGTAATAATATCAGAGGGTTTAATGTCTTTTTTTACAAGTTCGACAATTTGCATCCCGCTTTCAAAAGCTATTCTGGCTTTTTGAGATGATACAACGGATGATGATGAACAATACGGCAGACTCATTCCAAGAACTTCCGTCAAACATGCCATTGTATTTGCTGTATACATCCCCTGACAGGCACCTGCTGACGGGCAGGAATTTTCTTCCATATCAAGCAAATGTTCTTTTGTAATTTCGCCCTTTCTGAACCTTCCTACAGCTTCAAATGAGCCTGTAACCATTGTTAATTTATTTTCGCCGCGGCAAACCCCGTCCAGCATAGGACCTGCAGTTACAACTATTGTCGGAATATTTAATCTTAATGCGGCTATAAGCATTCCGGGTGTGATTTTATCGCAATTTGAAAGCAAAACTAACCCGTCAAGCTGATGTGCTGACGCGACACTTTCCACACAGTCAGCTATCAAATCCCTTGAAGGAAGTGAATATCTCATTCCGCTATGCCCCATTGCAATTCCGTCGCAAATTGCCGGAACCCCGAAAACAAATGCCTGTCCGCCTGCTGTGTGAATTCCTTTTTCAATCTGACGTTCCAGATCCCGCATTGTAATATGTCCGGGTACCAAATCCGAAAATGAACTTGCTATCCCGATAAACGGAGCATCCATATTTTTCCGGCTCACGCCCGCTGCCATTAAAAGCCCGCGGTGTGGTGTCCTTGCTAATCCTTTTTTTATACTGTCACTTCTCATAAATTCCTTTATAAATTCACTTCCACAATATTAAAATGTTCATCCCATTCAATTCCGCCTGTCAAATCTATATTGTGATAAGCATAAGTATTTTCAATTAATTGCGGGGTAAAAAGCCCCATAAGCCCGAGCCGCTTTATTATATCAGGCAAAAGTTTTGTGCTTCCCGCAATCGTTCCGTCTTTTGAAGTTGCTTTTTCTCCGTCAAAATAAATCGTTTCACCCTCAAATTCCATTTCTTTTAAATTGCTTTTTGTAATCGGCAGGCAGTCTGATATTAAAAGAATTTTGTCAATAGGTTTTGCCTTGAAGATAAGCCTTATAATCGAATCCGAAATATGTACTCCGTCTGCGATAATTTCCGTATAAATGCTGTCGTCGGTTAAAGCCGTGAGTGCCGTTGACGTTCCTCTTTGTACAATTCCCGACATAGCATTGAAAAGATGTGTTGCTCCGTCGCAGTATGACAAATCACCGCCTGTGCAGTGTCCGGCTTGAATTTTTACGTCTTTTGTCAATAAGTACTTCGCAAGTGCAAAATTTTCGTCAAATTCAGGCGCATAGGTGAGAATTTTTATAAAATCATCTTCAATCAGCTTATAGTTTTCAATTGTGGGTTTTAAAAATAATTTTTCGTCATGTATGCCTTTTTTTTCGGGGTTAAGAAAAATACCCTCCAGATGAACGCCGAAAATTTTTGCCATTCCTGATGTCTGCATTTTAGCAGCCTGTTTGATTTTATTAATCTGATTTTTAATGTTTTCAACCGTGTCAGTCGCAAGCGTCGGGAAAATCCCGCCAATTCCGTATTTTGTAATCTCTTTTGATAAATACAAAATATCGTCTACAGTACAGTCATTAAAATTGACACCAAATGCGCCATGGAAATGCTGTTCAATTATTAATTTAGTTTTTACGGTCATTTTGCCTCCGTTTAAACTGCTGTTCCTTCAAAAACTTTTCGTGCTTCTTCACGGTCATCAAAATGGATTGTTCTGTCTTTTAAGATCTGATAATCCTCGTGACCTTTTCCTGCAATAACTATAACATCATTATTACCTGAAATCGTTTTCAACAATTCGATTGCACGGCCTCTGTCGGGTTCTACCGTAACTTTTTCAGGATCTGTTGATTTTAAACCTGCGATTATATCGGTTATAATTTGCTGCGGGTCTTCGCTTCTGGGGTTATCAGAGGTAATCACTATTTTGTCGGCAATTCTTTCTGCAATTGCACCCATCTTCGGACGTTTTGTGGCATCTCTGTCGCCGCCGCAGCCAAACAAACAGATTAAATGTCCGTCTTTCGGCGTAATTTCTCTTGCGGAATTTAAAACGTTTTCCAAACCGTCCGGTGTGTGCGCGTAATCAACTATTACTAACGGCTTTTTAGCCACAACTTCAAACCTTCCGGCAACTCCTTTTACGTTTTCCAGCGCTTTAAGTGCTGTTTTTATCTCAATTCCTTGAGCAATTGCCGTTGTGATAGCTGCAAGTACGTTATAAACGCTGAACATACCGTTCATGTGAAGGCTGACTTTGTATTCATCATCTTTTGTCACAAGTGTAAATTCGGCACCGTTTAAAGAAAATTCAATCTCCTTTGCCATAACATCCGCTGTATTTTTTACACCGTATGTGTATTTTCTGACTTCTTCAGGTACAACGTTTAAAAATCTTTCGCCGTATTCGTCATCAATGTTTATAACTGCAAAACAGCCTTCCTTAAGGTTTTTGAATAAAATTGCCTTTGCGTTGAAATAATTTTCCATTGTAATATGGTAATCAAGGTGGTCTTGAGTCAAGTTTGTAAACACTGCTCCGTCAAATCTGCAGCCGCCGACTCTGTTTTGTTCAAGCGCGTGGGAACTTACTTCCATAACAACGTTATCAATTTTTTCAACATCCTTAATCATTCTCAATGTAGCCTGTAATTCGGGTGCCTGAGGTGTTGTGTGTTTTGCGTCACGGTATTCTCCGTTTGAAGATAATTTATACCCTAAAGTCCCGATAAGCGCACATTTTTGATTATTTTCCTCAAAAATACGCTGGATTAAATGAGTTACGGTTGTTTTACCGTTTGTTCCGGTTATACCGATTAAGTTTAAGCCTAAAGAGGGTCTTGAATAGAACCTGTCCGCTATGTCCGCAATTTTGTGGCGGGTATTAGATACAACTACCTGCGGAATTTTGATATCCAGCGGTCTTTCGACAAGAAGTGCAACGGCACCGTTATCAATTGCCATTTGCGCATATTCGTGACCGTCTGTATGTTCACCTGCAAGACATATAAAAATGTCGCCTTTTTTTGTTGTCTGGGAATTATAAGAAATTCCGCTGACTTCAACGCTTTTGAAATTTACAAGGTCTTTATAATCAAGATATTCAATAAGTTCTTCAAGTTTCATTAGTGGTCTCCTTTTTCTTAGGCTGTTTATCAGGTTTCAGGTTCATAATTCTTGCGGTTTGTTCTGCGACTTCATGGAAAACAGGTCCTGCAACCGTGTTGCCCCAAATTGCACCGACTCTTGCACTGTCTATCATTACATAAATCAAAACCTGCGGGTCAGTTGCCGGAAGATAGCCTATTGTTGAGGTGTAGGACATACCTGTATAACCTGAACCGCCTTCTTTTGGTTTATTTGAAGTACCGGTTTTTGCCGCGACATTATATTTATCCATTTTTATGACGGATTTTCCGTTATTAACACTTTCAGCCAGAAGTTTTGTAACTGTTTTTGCTGTTTCCGGCGAAACTACTTGAGTGTAGTGAATTTTTTGATCATATTCTTCTTGAGGGTATTTTATGATATGAGGGGTTACTCTGACACCGTTATTTGCCAGTGCTGATACGGCACTCACCATTTGCATTGCGGAAACCGAAGTTCCGTAACCGTAAGCCATTGTCGCATGAATCCCCTTATCCCATTTGTGCCATGCAGGAAGCAGTCCTGCTGATTCTCCGGGCAAATCTATTCCAGATCTTTGACCAAAACCGAATTTTTTGAGCATATCATAAAATTCTTTAGAAGTCATTGTTTTTGCTACATTTATTGAGCCGATGTTACTTGAGTGTTCAAACAAATATTCAAGAGATATCATCCCGGGATACGGATGGACGTTATAGTCGTAGTTTTTGATTTCCCATTTGCCGATTGATGTTTTACCGGTGTCAAGAATTTCGGTGTGTTCGTTTATTTTGCCGAGTTCCATTGCACTTGAAACTGTAATGATTTTAAATGTTGATCCGGGCGGGAATACATCCGTCAAAGTCCAGTTTTTAATCTGAATTTCACTGGCTTTTTTGTAATTATTCGGGTCGTAAGTCGGATAAACCGCATATGCAAGGATTTCGCCGTTTTTAGGATTCATAACAATTACGGTGCCTCGAAGAGCCTCTTTTTCTTCAATCATTTTCTGCAATTCTTTTTCGCATACGTGCTGGATTGCGGCATCTATAGTTAAAGTTATATCCTGTCCTTTAGGGTTTGTGGTTGTTGCAACGGGGTCTGTCGTAAAATCATAAATAATTTTGCCGTCGCGGGTTCTTTGATATCTCACGGCATGTTCAACGTGTTCAAGTTTGTCTTTTGCCGTATATTCAACTCCGTTTGCAATATCCGCGTCAAAATTATAATACCCCAAAACATGCGCCGCAAGGTTTCCTTGAGGGTATGTACGGGTATTTTTCTTACCCATGCTGATTTCTCTCAAATGCAATTTGGCAAGTTCTTTTGCGGTATTTTTATCAATATCCTTTTTAATGGTAATAACAGGCCCAGGTTTTTTAAGCATATTCAATAATTCACCGTACGGCATTTTTAATATTGGTGCAAGTTTTTTAGCCAAATCTTCTTCTGATGAATCGTAATTCGCAGGGTGTGCATAAACATCCGAATAAACTTTATCGGTTGCAAGTTTTATGCCGTTTCTGTCATAAATATCACCGCGCATCACAAAACTTCTGTTTATTCGCTGATTTCTGGCTTTGGCACGATATTTTCCCACGTCAATAATCTGAACAATAAATAAATAAATCGCAAGAAAAGCTGCAAAACATATAAAGAAAACCTGCAAAAGCCCCAGAATTCTGTCAAAGCTTTTCATTCTTTTTTCTTTTTCATTTTCCCTGTTTCTGTTTCGCATATCCCCACCTCTCATTATTTTAGCATAAGGAACTTTAAAATAATTAAATATTAAATAAAATTACAAAAATTTATTATTTGGAAATAATGGAGTAAGATAATGTTATGAAAAAATTTTTTACGCTTATTTTTGTAATACTTTTCGGGCAGATTGTATACGCTTTTGATGTAGTATACCCGCACAAAAACATCGTTACGATAAATTCACCGTCAACGTTTTTTATAGGTTCTTCCAATCCTAAAGATATGTTGCTTGTTAACGGAGTAAAAGTAAAAATTCATTCGTCAGGCGGCTTTGCACACGTAGTTTTGCTTGAAGAAGGTGAAAACAAATTTGTATTACAATGCGGTGATAAATTAAAAACTTATATAATTAACCGTCCTAAAAAAACTGCCGCAGGTATTTATGCTCCTCCAAAACTTGTTGAATACGAGAAGCGAAAAGAATTTTTGACATCCGTTGATAATTCACCTCTAAGAACAACGCCGGTAGATGCAGGGATAAACAGAATGTCGCATTTTGAAAAAGATATTCCGTTAAGTATTGATGCCGAATTGAGCAATTTTTACAGAGTCGTGTTAGGTGAAGATAAAAAAGCATGGATTTCAAAAAATAATGTTAAAATATTTGACGGATATCTGAATTCGCCCGCTGTTGTAAACGGCTATGACAGGGCGGATGATGATGAATATTTTAAGTTTATTTTTCATCTTGATAAAAAAACACCCTATGAAATGGTTGAAGGCGAGGTTATTACTCTTAAATTTTATAATGTAAAAGATTGTCCTGATAATACCTACATTTTTGAATTCCCGTATAAAGAAATTACGGGAACGTCAAGACTGGCAGGATACAGCGGCAGCTATGACGGAAATGATTTTGTATTTAAAATAAGGAAATTCCCTGTTATAGACACCAAACATCCTCTTAAAAATATTACAATAGCGGTTGACGCGGGTCACGGCGGCTCGGAAGCCGGCGCTATCGGTTGTTTTGGCGACAAAGAAAAAGATATAACTCTTGCAATTTCAAAATTATTGCGGCATGAGCTTGAAAACCGCGGGGCAAAAGTTATAATGACACGTACAGGTGATAATTATACAGGGCTTTTTGACCGTATTGAAACAGCGAACAAAAATGATGCAATGTTTTTAATAAGTATCCATGGAAACTCTCTGCCCGATAGCGCGAACCCATTAAAACACAGAGGTACAAGTATTTATTTTTATTATAATCAGGCAAAACCTGTGGCGGCAAATATTTTAGCGGAAATGACAAAGCAATTAGGCACTCAAAACGACAATGTCAGACAGGGCAGTCTTGCGCTTGTCAGAAATACAAATGCTTTGAGCATATTGATAGAAGTCGCATACCTTATAAACCCGGACGACAATGCCTTGATTACAAATCACCGCTTTCAAAAACGCTGCGCAAAAGCCATTGCGGACGGGCTGGAAGTATTTTTAAAAAATTAATATTTTAAATTATCTACACTTTTAGCATTTTGTTTAATAACTTTATAGTAAGGTCTGTATAGCATGCTTTTGTATTTATAATAACTGCGTTTTTTACCCGGAAAAATTTTTGAAAGCAATTTATAGTAAAAATATTTTGATAATATTCTCGCTTTATTTGAACAAATTCCGGCAGTTCCTTCATCCACTAATGATTTTGATATCAAAAAATTAGTCATAGCATAAGATGATTTATCTTTAACCGGAGCATCCAATGCCTGCTTCATCCAAACTTCAGCACGCTTGACTTCTTTTTCAATAATTTTATTTATTTTCTCCCAATCTCGTTTGACAAAAATTTTCTCAAAATCCAATTCTTTTTCAAAACGACCAATGGAATTGTTTTCCATTTCTAACAAATCAAATAATGAATCAAATCTTGCCTGGGCGTTTGCACGCATAATTTGAACAAAAGGTTTGTTGAAAATTATTGAAAAAACTACAGCATGATAAGAATCACTTATTACAAATTCCGCATTTTTAATTATAGACAACCATTTTTCGACAGGAATTGTTTTATCATACGGAACTTTCTTTAACGGTAAATTTAATTTTTCACTTATTCGGTGCGCAATATCATCCTCTTTGTTCTTATCTGATTTATAATAAGGCAGACAGTAATATGCTACATATTTTTCACCGGACGGCGGATATAAATCAGTCATTTCTGTAAGTTTTGACATCGGAATATTAAAAGCACCGTCAATCAGTTGTGTTGTATCAATTCCAAATTCATTTTTCATTATATCTTTTCCGGAAGATTCTCTTACGGATATTGCATCAAATTGCTTGACAAAATGTTTGAATATTATTTTATCTTTAGCGGAATTTTTACATTCAGCCACGCCAAAACTTGTCGCATAAGTAATCTTTTTCGCATCAGGAGCTGCAAAATCCAGATAATAAATGCTTTGAGTAGCCTTGCAATGATGTGAGTAAGTCACCAAATCAGACCAAATTTGATCGGAGCCGGCAATAAATGTTTTACAATTTTTATTTAAATCTAAAAAATCCTCATAATTTTCTACAGGATTTGTCAAATTCAAATATTTCTCGCCGAATTTTTCTGAAAAACCGTCTTTAAATTTTCTAACCTGATCAGCTGAAACGTAATTGATGGTTTTAGCATTTAAACCTAATTTTTGGAGCAAACAAATAACGCCATAGGCAGTAAGACACGCTCCGTAATTACCTGTAAACCAAAAATTTATCACCATACAATCACATTTGTCTTCCAGTGTATATTGATAATTTTCTTTAAACGTCATTTTATCAAATCTTTTTAAAAAGTCCTCTCTATTCTTGTGCGGAATGCTTGGTCTGTATAAATTCGGATTCCCTCTTAACGCATATTTCAACGGGACTTTTTTACAAAGTTTTGAATTGTTTTTTAAGATTTTTAATAATTTTTCACCTTTTGAATTATTTACTGTAATAACTGATGTGCCGAGTTTATCATCCAATTTTTTACTGTATTTTGTTATCCTCCAAAAGTCACCCATTGTAATATCACCTTGTCTGGGCATTTTGTTATATTCACAGCTGTAGCATGATTCTCTAAACATAACATCGTTCAGAAACATTTTATAATATTCAGAATTTTCCAAATACCTGACTTTATTATTTTCTTTTATTTTGAAATCCAATCCCCAGCCTGTACGACTTTTTTCTCTGAAATTTATATATTCAACATTCTTAAAATTTTCAGCCAGATATTTTTTAAACATCCCGGCTGAAGGTACACCATGACATATTAAATCAACACAATACAAATTAGCATAATCTTTTCGTAAAAATGATTTTAAACCGTTTACCTGACACGGAGTACCTGTAAAAAGAACCTTTATATTTTTATCCAGTAAAGATTTAATCTCCTTATAACAATTACCCGTATTACTTTGAAGATATTTTGAACTTCTCATTTTTTCAATATCATCCGGACGGTTTGATACTATATGTTTAACGCTCCAGTCTTTAGAAAGCTTTGATGGTGCCCCCCCCTCCTGCTTATCATTCAACTCTTTATCCCATACGGCACCGCAGACATAGCCGCCATTGTTAATGAAATAATTGGCTAGACTGGGGAATACGCCGCCGGAAGCGCTTTTTGACCTTGTCTTGTCATCTGCCATAAAAGCATAACAGGCAGGATTTTTTATGTTATTAAAATCATTTGTATTACATATTTTTTCACAAAGACCGCAATCCGTACACGAAGTTTTATCAATAGACGGATATTTAAATCCATAAATATCTTCTTTCATTTTAATAGCATGTTGCGGACAAATATTATAGCAAGCTCCGCAGCCGCTGCATTTAGCTGTTTTTAACATTATAACCCTCTATAATTCTTAATTCTAATATCGTGTATTATTATAACACAAATTATAAAAATTTTGTAAACAAAAATTTAAATAACCTTTATTTTGTAAATATATTATTTAATAATATTGCTAAAGGAGTATGAGCGTGAAAAAATTTTTAAAAATTGTAGGAATTATTGTATTAGCAATTATATTATTAGCTTATTTGGCATTCTTGTTCGTGTTGCCGAGAAAATTGGACTTAAATGCTTATAAAGACGATATTCAAAAGCTTACGCTTGAACAGTCGCATATGAATATTGACTTTAAAGATATAAGACTTTATACAACACCGATTTTGGAAGCCGGTATAAAAATTGAAGGCTTAAACATTACTCTGCCCGACAAATCAGAATTGTTAAATATCGGAAATGCAAAAGCAAAAATTTCTCTGCCGAATTTGTTGTTATTAACCGTACGAATTTCCGAAGTGACCGTTGAAAACCCTCAAATCAACATTGATATAGCAGAAGACGGTTCTCAATATAAAATAATGAGCGTTGTCCAAAATATTATCAATGAACAAAAAAGACAACAAGAACTTCAGGCACCCGCTCAAACTTCAAAATTTGCCTTTAATCCTGCCTGGATTAAAATAAAAGTGCCGAATATTAACGTTTACAATTATTCTTTAAAAATCAATGACCTTGCATCCGGTCATTATCTCGCGTTAAAAGGTGATGAACTTGATGCGGCTTTTAATAATATGAAAACGTTTAAGGTAAAAACCTCGACAAAATTTTCAAGCGATGAAGATGTCAATATTAAAGCCAGCGTGGATATAGATTCGTTCATCCCGCCTGCAGCGGAAATTGATGAAGAAGATGACCCTGATTACAGAGCCGATATGGATTTTGTAAATCCTGTTCTGATGTACAGAGATTATAATTTAAAAACAAATATTGATACAAAATTAAAAGCAAGATTGAACAGAAAAGGCAATGTAATCGTCCATGGTTTTGTAGATGTTGAAGATTTAACGATGAATCTTTCAGGGTACCAATTGCCGAAAAGCTTTGTTCGTGCAAAATTAAACGGACACTCAGCAGATATTGATACAAATCTTTATGTTGCAAAAGACCAGAACATAAGAATTTCCGGCAATGTTAATTATTCAAAACATCCGAAACTTGACATTTTAATTAATTCTAAACCTATATACTTTAATGATTTAATAATTCTTACAAAAGCATTAATGGACACTTTGCATATAAAAAATGACCTTGCAATGATGAAAGGGGCCGGTTTTATTTCTGCAAACGCAAAAATAAAAACCAATTTTAAAAAACTTAAATCCAGCGGCGGTATTTTAGTCCGTAACGGTAATATTTCCAACAGCAAAATAGGTTTGCTGTTCAAAAATATCAATGCAAACATTCTGTTTAAAGATTCAATGCTTGAAGTTCAGGACACACACTTGTATGTAAATGATTCCATACTTCAAGCCGAAGGTAAAATTAACGAAGAATCCGTTGCCGATATCTCAATTTTTGCGGAAAAATTACCTTTACCCGGACTCTTTGCGGCATTTGCTCCGGTTGATTTAAAAAATGCTTACGATATAAAATCAGGTAATTTATTCCTTGATACAAAACTTACCGGCAAACTCAAAGAAGCTGTTTCCGACATAAATATTATCCTTTCAGACCTTGATATGTCAACAAAAGACAATTCTTTAAGAGTTACAGATACTAAAGCAACCGTCAAATTAAACAGTGACTTTAAAATTGTTACAGGCGATATCCAGAATGAAGGTTTGAATATCTATCTCCCGCCTACAAATTCCAGAATTTCTATCCCCGGTACAAATATAAATATAGGCGAAGAAATTATTACTGTTAATCCGCTTTTTGTAAAGATTAACAAATCTTCTTTAATAAATCTTGCCGGAACAATTGTTGATTATATGAGAAAACCTTATTTCAATATAAAATCTAACGGCAAACTTTATGCTGAGGACTTAAAACAAATACTTGGAGAGGCTGCTGCACCGTTCATCAGTGCAAAAGGCGTCTTGCCGATACAGTTTTCGCTGACAGGCGACGACAAAAGACAGGACATAATTTCCCAAACCAAAGCAGACAGTTTGAATTATATTACGCCTGTTGATATAGAAAGTGTAAAAGGTTTGCAGAGTATTTTGCAGGCAAAAATTACATACAAAGGCAACAGACTTAATATTCGTGATACAGGATTGTATACAAAGGCAGTTCCGACAGTATTTGGTGAAGATCTTGAAATGAATATGCAAGGCGCAAAAGGTGTTGCGACCGTTTCAGGTACTGTCACAAAACTTGATACGCCTGCACCTTTTATCAACCAAATAACCGTAACTATTCCGGAAGATTTAAAAATGCAGCTTTGCGCGTTTGAAAATTCTTCACTTACGGCAGGCGGCGACCTGTTGATTTTCGGACAGGCTTTATCTCCAAAATACAGAGGTAATTTCGGAATCTGGGATTTATCAATCCCTGAATTATACACAACAATGAAAACCCTGAGTCTTAAATTTGTTGCAAAAACATTGTATATAACGCTTGAGGATTTATTGTTAAACGGTTCCGATATCAGGATTGCAGGTAATGCAAGCCTTGAACCGGCACAGGTTTTTGTTGTCAATAACCTTGATGTTTCATCCGAAAATATTGACGTTCCTAAATTAATGAAAGTATCCGACGCGGCAATGAAATACGCGCCGAAGGCGGATCCTAATGCGGAACCCGCTGATATTCCGGTGGAACTTTTAAACGGCTCTATTGATATGAAAAGAATATCATCACCGCCGATTGTTCTGAATAATACCGCCGGTAAAATTTCACTTTCAAACAATATATTCTATCTGAATAATTTGAACACCTCAACTCTTGGCGGCAGAGTGACAGGCGATATTTCGGCGAATCTGCTTTCTATGCTTTTAAAAGCACAGGTCAGAGGTACAAACTTTAATGTCGAAAGAACTTTCTATGAATTAATGAATATGAAAGACACTCTGTCAGGTACAATGGCATTTAATACCGATTTGACGATAGACGGTGCCGCAAAAACTCAACAAGAACAAATGAAAGGCATTAACGGCACGGTTAACTTTGAAATATTAAACGGACAATTAGGACCTTTCGGCAAACTGGAAAACCTGATTTTAGCTGAAAACATCCGTAATTCCGAATTTTTCCAGACAGCTCTGGGCGGTGTCATTGACTCATTAACATCAATTCAGACATCACATTTTGATATTCTGGACGGACATATAATAATGAAAGACGGGGTCGCAAAACTTGATCCGATAACATCTGTTGGTCCTGTTATGTGTATGAATATAACAGGCGATATGAATTTGCTAACCAATGAAGCTGATATGAAACTCAGAGCAAGATTAGGTTCAAAAATTGCGGATATGTTAGGACCTATCGCTGCAGTTAACCCGATTAACCTTGTAAAAGCTACACCGGGCTTGAATGTTGCGGCAGCCAAGATGTTTTCAATATTCACGGAAGCCATAACTGCAGAAGAAATGGCTCAAATCCCGAATTTTGTAAATGATTTCGGCAAACTGAGCACAACAAACTTCCAGGTAGTTTTGAGAGGCGATACAGCAAAACCGCTTTCTTTGATAAAATCATTCAAGTGGCTTGCTACAACGGCAGAAATTGAAAGTGCCGAACATTTTGTAGAAACATTGCCGCCGATGGATCCTGAAAATCCGAATGCGACTCTGGAAGAACTTTTAGCTGCTCAAGCTGAAGCTGAAAGGATTGCAAATGAAAATATCTTCCAGAAGGCAGTCCGCAAGATTAAAAATTTCTTTTCACAAAAGGATGAAAAATAATGCACGAACGCGGCAAAATGCTTGAAGGCGAATTGTATAACGCCGAAGATTCCGTGCTGGTGAATGACAGATTAAAATGCAAACAATTGTGTTATGAATTCAACAATACACCGTTCACGGAGCCTGAAAAAATGTCAGCGATAATCCGCAAAATTTTGGGCAAAACAAAAGAAAAATTTAACATAAACCCTGTTTTCTTTTGTGATTACGGATATAATACGGAAATCGGCGAAAATTTTTATTCCAACCACAATCTTGTAATTCTGGACTGCGCTAAAGTAACCTTCGGCGACAATGTATTTATCGGCCCGAACTGCGGATTTTATACGGCAGCACACCCTTTAGATGCCGCAACACGCAATAAAGGTCTTGAATTTGCCAAACCGATAAAAGTCGGAAATAACGTTTGGTTTGGCGGAAATGTGTGTGTTATGCCAGGCGTCACAATAGGCGACAATTGCGTAATTGGTGCCGGAAGTGTTGTAACAAAAGATATTCCGGCGAATTCCATTGCGGCGGGCAATCCTTGCAAAGTCATAAAACAAATTTAAGGAGGATTTATATGAAAGTCTTATTAATTAACGGCAGTAACAAAACAAACGGCTGCACTTATACGGCCTTAAACGAAATAACTAAAGTCCTCAATGCGGAAGGTATTGAAACAGAAATCATACAATTGGGTTCTAATCCTATCCGTGACTGTATAGGCTGCGGCAAATGCAGGCAAAACGGCGGCAAATGTGTTTTTAATGATGATATGATAAATGAAATTATAGAAAAAGCAAAAAAATCAGACGGTTTTATTTTCGGATCTCCGGTATATTATGCACATCCGAGCGGAAGACTTTTAGCCCTTTTAGACAGATTGTTTTATGCCGGAGGAAGTGCCTTTGCATTCAAACCCGGTGCTGCTATAGTATCTGCAAGACGTGCAGGAACAACCTCTTCACTTGATGCAATAACAAAACATTTTACAATAAACAACATGCCGGTTGTTTCATCAAACTACTGGAACATGGTTCACGGCAACACGCCGGAAGAAGTTATGCAGGACAAAGAAGGTCTCCAGATAATGCAGGTTGTCGGCAAAAATATGGCATGGCTTTTAAAATGTATTGAAGCCGGCAAAGAAAAAGGTATTGTTCCTCAGCCGGTTGATAAAATTATGACAAACTTTATACGTTAAGGTATTCGTCAAGTCTGCCTGATTTATACAAAGCGTTCAAATCGTCAAAACCGCCTACGTATTTATCATTTATGACGATTTGGGGAATGGTCATGACTTTTTTATTAAAGCGCGTCTCAAAATTTGCTGCCATTTCGTCAAAAGACTCTGTTACATCAGTTTCTTTATATTCAAGTCCTAAAGTTTTAAGCAATTTTTTTGCTTTAATGCAATATGGGCAGGTTTGTGATGTGTAAATTTCAATGTTGTTCATAATAAACTCCTTTTATTGTAATTGACGTTTAAGCTCGTATTTTACATCAGACAAAGGACCGTTATTCGGTGTTCTCACGGTATTAAAATAATTTCTTGCGTATGTAAAAGGATATTTAGGCAGCCAGGTTAATTTCAGAAGAATTGAAACAGTTTCGGCGCCCTGAGAAAGCATCAATTCATCAATTGTTTGTTCATGCGCCGGCGATATTGATGAAAACAGCTTCAAAAAATAATCCGTAAAAGTAACAACTGAATAACCGGTTGCGGTACCGGGGTTTGTAATAAGTTCGGCTATTTTAAAATTCTCATTTCCTTTTATTGCCTGAACATCTTGCGGCAGTGTAAATGTTTCACCTCTTACCTGCTCAATTTCATACCACTGTCCCTCATAGCTTATTCTCATAACATTTGGTTTCGGCATATAAATATCATCGAATTTATTCTCAAGGATTGTTCTGCCGTTCATATCAACAATCCCGTATTTAAAATTCTTACGTGTCAAAATCATACCGCCAAACAGCAGATCAATTGAGGAATATTCTCTCGGCAGGATTTCTTTCCCGTATTCATCATAAAGCGCGTATTTATTTCCGCGTCCTATTTTTAAATATTTTCCGAGAACCCTTTCCACATGGCTGTATTTAATCGGCACTAAAATATTGCCGGATTTGTCAATCAAACCGAATTTACTGCCCTTTTGAACAATATAGGACGTATCCCCGAGCAAAATCATTTTTTTATATTCAGGTTCTACGATAATATTGTCATTTGCATCTTTCAACCCGAAATATTTATCGTTCTTGAATACTTTTACGACCGCATTTGCCGTGACATTTTTTTCAACACTGCCGGTGACTGCAAATGCCGATCCTTGAAAAATTATAACCAAACCTAAAAATAACAAAAACTTTTTCATAATCATATAATAGCATAAAATTTATTATGTTATAATTTCATTAAGAGGGAGCTGTGATGAAAAAAAGATTAACAATAATAATTTTAAGTACAATATTTGGCGCGGCAGCTATATTGTCCGTCCTTTATACGGCAGTAATTCCGGCTGTTATATCAAATCCGCACACATTAAATTTTATTGAAAAACAGGTTAAAAATCTTACCAGCGCTGACCTGATGATTGGAAATATTAAACTAAAAACCGGTTTGGCAATAAAATTTAAAGCTGACGAAATCAAACTTACAAAAAACAATGAAACCCTTCTCGGAGTCAAAAATCTTGATACACAAATTTCCCTTAACGATATTTTTAAACATCGCATAATCCTTGACAAATTATTTGTGGAATACTTTTTTGCGGACGTAAATAAGATTATTGCGCTTTTCCCGCAGACTGAAACACCTAAACAAACAACAAAATCAAATTGGTCAATTGATTTTTATGATTCAATACTCGGGCTTAAAAAAGCAACCGTACTTTACCATATTGAACCTGATGTTGATATAAAACTTTATGCAGATAAACTTTTCGTTAATAACACGAAAAAATACGAACGATTTTTACATTTCAACTTTGATACAACTATCAAAAAAGCCGACAAAACCCTGACTTTTTCAATCGGCGACAAAAACAAAGTTTTTATCAAAGAAAAACATCTTTATGTAAAAGACTGTATTTTTAATGTCAACAATTCAGATGTTCATATAAATGCTGAGGCTTCACGCGAAACAGGAATGAATATAAATCTGTCCTCCAAAAATTTCAACATAGATGATATTATTGCAATTGCCGGCTCAAATCTTTTGATAAATAACGGCAGCGAAATTATTTCTTATTTTAAAGACATAAAAGGAAGTTTTAATTTTGACATCAACCTCACAAAAAATGACCTGAACGGTACAATTGATATGAATAAAGCATCTCTAAAAATCGTGCCGGTTGCAGATCTGCCGCTTACTGTTGATAAAGGGCAAATCGTTTTAACCTCAAATGATATAACCTTAAAAGACTTTAAGGGCTATTACGGCTCAACAAGGAAAAATCATATTGAATTAAAAGGCATTATAAAAGATTATACAAAATCATGCGACACTGAAGTTATTATCAAAACAGTTGCGACAAACGAATTTGCTGAAAAGTATTTGTCAAAACTCGTCGGTTTTCCGTTTAAAATTATCGGTAATGCCGGTACAAGCGTGATTATAAAATCAATATACAACAAAATTGACGTAATCTGGGCATCAAAACTTGCAAAAGGCGACGATATACTTGTCGACGGAGCATCTCTCACACCGACCGGTTACGACAGAGCCGTCAAAGCGGATTTGCATTTTGAAGATAATATTTTAAACATAAAAGACATAAATTATTATATTGCATCCGAACTTGTCCGCGGCGTAAAAGTTAAACCCGTTTTATCATTGAACGGCAACATTGATTTTTCAAAACCTGTTCCGTTTGTTAAAAATATGGGATTTATAATACCGAATCCCTTGCCGAGTGAATTTTTGAACGTATTAATCGGACAAAAATTATTCAAAGGCGGAAAATTCTACGGCGACCTTTCAATGCTCCATAACGGCACATACCCGGTTGTAAAGGGCAAATTAAACGCTGAAAAAATAATTATTCCGTCCCAGAGAGTATTTATCAAAAGCGGCGAATTTTATACAAATAAAGACTTTATCAATATAAAATCCGAAGGCTGGTATAAACGTTCAAAATACGATTTTTCAGGAACAATCGCCAACAAAATAGCATTTCCCGTTGTTATCAAGAACATAGATTTCGGAATAGATAAAATCGATATTGAGCGGATAATGAAATCATTTAATCAGCAAAATACAGCCGCTGTCCAAAATCAGCCCGAAATTGTTGAAAATGCGGAATATGATTATGAAAATTACGACGAGGATAAAGACACAACAGCTGCAGTATTTGACGTTAACAATTTGATTATTGAAAGATGTATTTTAAGACTTGATGACGGCAAATATAAAGACATTAAATTCGGTAATCTAAAAGCAAATCTTACGCTGGATAAAAATAACATTCTCCAACTGCATTCAAACAAATTTGACATAGCAGAGGGAATTTCGTCCGTCAAAGTATTCTGTGACTTAAAAAAACATCAATATAATCTGACTCTCGGTATAAAAGACGTAAATTCAGACTTGATGTCAACATCACTATTAAATCTGCCGCGCGAAATTTCCGGCAAAGCTAGCGGTCTGATTGCGCTTAATACCGATGATTCACTTAAAATGAACGGCTCTATAAAATTTATTGTAAAAGACGGTACAATCCAAAAAATCGGTCTGATTGAATACATTCTGAAATTTGCTGCCGTATTCAGAAACCCGATTGCAATGATAAGCCCTGCGACTTTATCGGATATTGTAAGCATACCCGAAGGCAATTTCAAAAACATCACAGGCGAACTTTACCTGAAAAATAACGTTGTTGAACTTCTAAAAATCAAATCATCTTCTCCTCAATTGGGAAGTTATATTGTCGGCAGATATAACATAGAAAACGGCGACGCAATCTTGAGAATTTACACAAAATTCAGCAGCTCACATAAAGGCTTCGGCGGATTTTTACGAAACTTTTCACTCAACAGCCTTGCAAACAGAATCCCTCTGAGCAGCCGCAATGACGCTAATTATTACTCGTCGGAATTAAAAGAAATTCCGGAGATTGAAGCTGACGAAAAAGACTGCCAGATATTCCTGACAAAAGTTGACGGCGATGTAGTGAATAACAACTTTCTGTCATCTTTAAAAAAGATTAAATAAAATCGGCTTTTTTAAACGGTAACTGTGAAAGTACAATTGCAATTATCATAATAATACAGCCGATAATTTCTTTACCGGTCAATGTTTCACCTAAAAGCACCATGCCGCCCAAAACGGCGAATACAGCTTCAGAGCTTAAAATCAAAGTTGCTAAGATAGGCTGTGTTGCCTTATGTCCAAAAATTTGCAAAGTATAAGCGACTCCCGTTACAATTACGCCTATAAATAAAATCGGCTTATAACCTGCTATAATTGCCGGCAATGTCGGATTTTCCAGCAAAAACATAAAAGGCAAGGATAATATTCCCGCAACCAAAAACTGCAGACTTGACAATTTTAATGCATTGGCTTTTTTGGAAAAATGACTCACAACGATTATGTGGAGCGCAAAGAAAAATGCGCTTACAATAAGCCATATATCCCAAAAATTAAAGCTGAACGCGCCTTTTGCGCATAAAAGATATAACCCCAAAAGTGCCAGCACAATGCTTAATTTAACATTATTTTTCAATTTATGCTTGAGCAAAACCGCGATAACCGGTACAAAAATTATGTATAATGATGTAATAAAACCTGCTTTTCCTGCCTGTGCGTATATCATGCAGTATTGATTAACCGAAAACGCAATAAATAAAACAATTCCTGCCCAAAATCCGCCTTTCAAAAGCTCTTTATCAGAATAAGAACATTTGATGCTTTTATCAATTTTGTCAAAAATAAAAAACAACGGCATAAGACAAAAACTTCCGATAAAACAGCGCAAAGTGTTAAATGTAAACGGTCCGACGTAATCCATCCCGTTTTTTTGCGCAACAAATGACAAACCGGATATAAATGCCGCCATTAAAAGTGAAATATTACAATATATATATAACTTTTTTGCCTCAAGTTTTTGCATATAATTATTATGTTACTGACAAAGCTTCTAAGTCAAGCACTTTTCTCAAGTCAATGCTGACATTTTTATCCGATTAATAAGATTCACTGTAAACCGAAACTTTTACAAAATCAAAAAATTCGAAACGCAGACAACAAACTTAAAATGACCTGAATATATATCTGTTAAAATTTACAAATAAGTATAGCAAATTATATTTTTACGTGTTTTGTATAAATCAGTCGAGATTTTACTGATACTTTGATAAGGATAATTCAATGCATATAACACCTATAAATAATGTTCAACAAAATTCTTTCACCGGTAAATTTCAAAAAACTCAAGCCTTAATAAAATATATCGATAGTTTGAATGAAACAGACTTGCGTTTGTTTTCCAAAAACAAACAATTGATGGAAAAAGTTAATAACAATAAAATTTATACTTATGAGCTAAAATCAATAGATCAAGGTACTTATGGTCAAAAAAGAGCTGTTTTAAAAGAAAACGGAAGAGAAATTTATACCGGAGTAAAATCCGAATGGCACTCAAAAACCGCCAATGAAACAATAATAAAAGATTATCCGGGTGCCGAGAAAAAAGTTTTTGATTTTTTATTTGATAAATACAATCCTGACAGAAAATTTGAAGAAAATTTTGCATACAACAACTTGAAAAATAAAATTGATAAACTTAAGGAATCCATTTTGTCAAACATAGAACCGGCAGACTTCAAACTCGGCAAGGTCCGCAAACAGATTTTATTAAAAAATGATAACTATAAAGTTACAGAAAGCAAAAATCACAATTACAAAGTTTATTCGGACAATGGTGAATTATTGCAGGAGTACGGACCGTATACCGGCTCACTTACCAGAGTAAAAGATTTTGAAAAAGGCAAAGTAATACGAGAATATATATGCAATGAAGACTATACCGCAGCAGAGCGCGTAAAAGTAATAGAAAACGGTCTGCTTGGTTCCTGGCGCAAAGTCTATGACGACGGAACAATAGGTGAATTGTTTTAGTCATCTTTAAGCATTACATAAATTCAAGCATATTAGCGTCAATATATTTATTTTTTTTCATATTATGAATGAAATGTTCGGATAATGCATATGCATAAGTTTTATTGAGAATTTGAACGACTCCGTTATTATTAAGAGTACCGTTACAGCTTGCCGGATCAAATATAAATTCACGCCCGCCATAAATAAAATGCGTTAATGCGTCTTCTCCGTTTTTTTCAAATAATAATGTTATATTGCCTTTTGGTTCTTCAATAACAAATTTATATATTTTATTTGTTTCAGGATTAATATAAGCCGTCTTTACATATGCGTTTTTTGCAGAGTCATAGTTTTTGTCGCCGAAAGTTGCACGTTTATTTTCGATACGAATAACTTTCCCTGTTTCAGGATCCAGAATTCTGTTTTCGGTATTTTGAACAATGTCTGTAAAAATATCAGTTATTTTAATTTTTTCGTGCTTTTCATTATAATATTCTATCTTTCGCTTTTTCGGAACTTTGATAATTTGTTCGCCATTATAAAATTCCACACAATTTTGTCCGTCAAAAACCAATTCTTCCGTATAACTGCCGGTTTTAGGATTAATATTTATTTCTTTATAAATAATATTATCATCGCCAATAAAACGTGTTTCACCTATCATTTTACCGTTTTCATCATATTTATATTCACTTAATTTATCAAAATTATGCTTATCATCTCTCGCGAAAATTTTACGAACAAGTTTCCCGTTAGAAAAATCTTCTTGTAACATGCTGTAATTCTTCGTATACCGGCTTTGTCTAAAGCTCAATAAATTTTGCAACACTTCACCATTCTGTTTATATATATGTTCAGTTAAATCAGCAACATTATTTTCTGTTTTATTAATATATTCGGATACATAACTATCTGCAGCCGGTGATCGCTCAAAAAGATTTGAATTGTATCCTTTGGCTTTAAATCGTTCTATAACGCCATGCATAACTTCCTGAATACGATTTATTCCCGGAGCCCCGGCAATACTGACAGAATTAACTTTAAATATTTTCATATGTAATCACTTTACAATACTTTTACACAATATTTATTATCCATAAAATTTCTAAAAAATAAAACTTGCTATTTTTGCAAATCCTAACCAAAGCATTTGATACTGCATCAGATACTATAATAAGGTTTCGGGTCATTGTAAATTTTTTTAAATTATTATCATGGCAGCCGCCATAATTCGCAAAGTGGTTTTTATTATAAAAATATAAATTTTTGTAACAATTAAGCAATTTTAAACACACTCTTTTTTTAAATAAAACATAGGTAGTTTTTTAAATAAAGTAGAAAGGTAAATTTATTATGGGAAAAGGTTTAATTACATTTTTGAAACAAGCATTGAACAAGTCCAAATATTGGAACGAGTTAAGCACAACTTTAACAGAACACGGCACTGTTATCAGAAAAAGCTTGCATAGAGACGGAAACTTAAAAGCCATTACAAAAACATATGCAAAAGGCAGTCATATGGCGGATTTAGGGGTAAAAGAAACACGTACGTTTTATTCTCAAACAGTAAATAACATGGCATCTCATAAAAACAAACCACATTACGTTTTAGATGGTATTTCTGTGACCTTAAATAACGGGAAAAAATTAAATAATTTACATGTCGACGAAGCAAGAAAATTTTTTAAAGCCGCAAATATTTATAATAATTACAGCTCTTTGAAAGTTTAATTTTCAAAAGAAATAAAAAATCTAAAAAACCTGCCACCAGGCAGGTTTTTTATTATTTTTTATTTCTACGACGTGTTCAGGAACTTCCGGCAAATGACCTTCATTCCGATAACTTTCTTTCCCAGGCGTAAGCTGTTTTGATACTGTATTCTAAAGTTTTTTTCGGCGACCAGTTAAGTTCCAGTTTTGCTTTGTTATTATCTGCAATAAGACTTGCGGGATCTCCTTCGCGTCTTGGCATTTGTTTTACTGCAATATTTTTTCCTGTTACCTTTTCGCAAACATTAAATACTTCTTTAACGGTATTTCCGTCATTAGTTCCGAGATTAAAATAATCGGTTTTCCCGCCGTTATTAAGATATTCAAGCGCAAGCAAATGGGCGTCCACAAGGTCTTCTACATTTATATAATCCCTGATACATGTTCCGTCTTTGGTGTTATAATCATTTCCGTACATTTCAAAAGTTTTGCCTCCGCTAAAAGTTGATTTTAAAATATTCGGAATCAGATGTGTTTCGGGTTGGTGCAATTCACCGATTCGATTTTGACTATCGGCGCCAGCCACATTAAAATATCTTAATCTCACGGATTTTAATCCGTAAGCTTTGTCATAATCATCCATAATTTTTTCTATAATCAATTTTGTTTGCCCGTACGGATTTATAGGATTTTGCGGATGATTTTCATCGATAGGGGTATATTGAGGCTCGCCGTATGTAGCAGCAGTTGAAGAAAAAACAATCTTTTGAACGTTGTGTTGGATCATTGCATTTAAAAGATTTAAAGTCCCGACTACATTATTTACGTAATATTTTTTAGGATTTTTTACACTTTCCGCGACTTGAGAAAAAGCTGCAAAATGAACAACCGACTCAATATTATATTTTTTGAATATAGAATTTAAATATTGTTCATTAAGCAAATCTCCCTGTACAAAAGTTAATTTACCGTATTTTTGTAATGTATTTATTGTTTCCTGATGTCCGGTGGAAAGATTATCATATACAAGTACCTCATTACCCTTTTCTAACAAGGCCATTACACAATGACTTCCGATATATCCTGCACCACCTGTAACTAAAATCATAATTCCACCTTTAATTTAAATCTTTTTTTCAATCACAAAAAATGGTATTAAACCAAATAAATAAAATTTTTCAGTCGCCCTGAAAGAATATTGTTTCAAAAGTAATAAACCGAAAAATTTATATTCTTTTTTATATTGCAATTCATTTCTTTTAGAATAAGCAATATTGTATTTTCTGCATTTTTCTAATAAATATTGATGCCCTTGTAACTTATCAGCTCTATATTTATCACAATTACCTTTTATCAAAGTATCCTTATGCTTCCAATAATGATAATAAGTATCAGGCACAGTTATTAAACTACCTGCCGTTTCTAATACATCGGCAGTAAAAAATAAATCTTCATATATCATTCCCGGCACAAAGCGCAAATTGTTTTTATCAATAAATTCTTTGCGATACAACTTATTCCAAACAAAGTTATATTTAGGAGATTGAACTAATAAAAACCTGTCTTGTATATTTTTTGCGACTTCAATTTGCTTGTAAACAACTAAATACGTTTTCTTTTTATCATTTTCCCTGACAATTGAAGCACATGCAACATCAGCTTTATATTTTTCTATATTATTAAATAATTTTTCATAAAAATCAGGATCTACAAAATCATCCGAATCTAAAAATGCAATATATTTGCCGGTTGCAATATCTAAACCGGTATTACGCGCAGATGACAAACCGCTGTTTTTTTGTTCAATTATTTTAATATTTTCATACTTGCCGTAATCATCAAGAATACGAGCCGAATTATCCGTAGAACCGTCATTTACACAGATAATTTCAATATCTTTTAATGTTTGATTAAGCACACTGTTTAAACATCTTCTTAAAAGCTTTTCAGTGTTATACACAGGTATAATAATAGAAATTTTGGACATTAACCACCTCTTTACTGAAATTTTAATACAAATATATATTTTTTATAGTAAATGTTTAAAAATATAACAATTTACCGGACTGTTGGTTTAGGATAAAAGTCTAATTCGGCTTGATTTTGAAAGGATGGGATTGTCTTGTTTGTCCGCGCTCGAACCACTTATGGTTTGCCTTTTTTGTTTCTCATTCCCCAAAAAATAAAACCGGCTGAATAATTCAACCGGCTTAATTCAGAGGGGATGGGATTCGAACCCACGGTGGAACAAGTCCCACACAACCTTTCCAAGATTGCACCTTAAACCTCTCGGACACCCCTCTATGGATTTATCAAGGTTTTAGGTTTTCATGTTCAATTTGTGCTCACTTTTTAATTTTAACATAAAAATTATGATTTGTTGACTTTTATATAAAATTTTGTTATTCTCTGCTCAAGGAGTATATATGAAAAGATTTTTAACAGCGTTTACATTTATATTGTTTATCGGTACAACTTTTGCTGTTGAAGAAACCGCTCCTTATAATTTTGACCCCGCAGCAATGAAATTTACCGTTAATGAGCAGGCAATATTAACAAAATCCGATAAATCTAAGTATAAATTTGCACAAAAATACATGCAAAAAGCCCAAAATTCCGTCAAAGCCGAAAAAAAAATTAAATATTACGAAAAAATTCTCAAAAAATACCCTGATTATATGCCCGCATTGTATGATTTAATGTTTCTGCATGCTGCGAATTCGCAATCCCATCAGGTTTATAATTGTGCACAAAAACTGCGTTTGCTAAATCAAAATAATATTCTTCCAAAAGACATGTTAACCGATATTATTGCAAGAAGTTGTTTCCATCTTGGCAAATACACTGAAGCAGCCAAAGAATTTGAAACCATTACCGACCCCGAAATTACAAAACGAAATTATCTGATTCTTTCCGAAACTTACCTCAAACTGAATGATTTTAACAACGTGATAAAATATGCATCTAAAATTCCCGAAAGCGATTTTAATTTTTATAATGCGGTTGAATTACTGTATGTTGCAAATTTTAATCTGAAAAATACTCAAAAAGCTTACGGTTATTCTCAAAAACTTATAAGCTTAAAACCGGATACCGCATTAAATTATATGCGTGCGGCACAAACCTGTTCCGATAAAAATTTAAAATTGAATTACTTATACAAGGCAAAAAAACTTCTGCTTAAAAATCCTGATATTATTTTATATACTGTTGATAATATGATAGCAAGGCTTGAACAACCCAAAATTGATAACGCCTATAAAAAAATAACTGATTTTGTAGTTAAACCTGACTGGGAAAAAATTTATATTAACAATTCTCCTGACATAAATTTTTATATCCAAAATTGGTCAAAGCGTCAGGATGAATTTTTTAAAACTGCAAATAACTGCATTTCAAAATATTCAGGTAATAATCTTGTAAAATGTTTTGAAGCACTGAATCTTGACGAGGACAAAAAAACGCAGGAAATAAAAGAACACCTGAAAGAACTTCAAGAAATTCAAAAGCAAAAAGAACAGGAAGTTATGCTGCAAAGACTCATGCTTCTTCAACAGCAAATGTATTATAACCGTTACTACTATTATTTCCCATACCGATATTTTTACAATCCGTATTTTTACTGGTAATTATGATAAAATTCAGATATGAATAAAAAAGTTTCAAAACCGAAAATATGTTTAAAAGGTGAATTAACCGTTCCCTCTGACAAATCCGTTTCGCACAGGGCGGTTATTTTTTCAAGCCTTGCAAAAGGAACCTCTGTTATTAAAAATTTTTCAAAAGGTCAAGACCCTCTATCCTCCCTTGAAATTTGTAAAAAACTCGGTATTCTCGCCGAATTCAAAGACAATCTTTATATAACCTCTTCCGGTAAATTAAACACTTCGAAAACTGACCTCTACTGTGGAAATTCAGGAACAACAATGAGGCTTATGGCTGGAATACTTGCCGGACAAAATTTTAATTCAATTCTGACGGGCGATGAAAGTCTTTCAAAACGTCCTATGAAAAGAATTATAACCCCGCTTTATTTAATGGGTGCAAAAATTAATTCGAATAATGAAAAAGCCCCGCTGAAAATCGTCGGTCAAAGTCTTCACGGAATAAATTATTCATCTCCTATAGCTTCAGCACAGGTAAAATCTTCAATACTTCTTGCAGGGCTTTTTGCAGATAACAAAACCACAGTTACTGAGCCGTATTTATCCAGAAATCATACGGAATTAATGCTTTCTTATATGGATGCGGATATTAGTATAAACGGACTTTCCGTAACTGTTGCCAAATCAGAGTTAACCCCAAAAGTTATTGAAATCCCCGGCGACATCTCAAGTGCCGCATATTTTATAGCGGCGGCTCTAATTGTTCCGGATTCTGAAATAATTTTAAAAAATGTCGGGCTGAACCCGACGCGTACCGGACTTCTTGATGTTTTGAAAAAAATGGGCGCGGATATTGAAATTTTGGATAAGCAAACAATTTCTAATGAATTAACGGGCGATTTGAGGATCAAATATTCCGATTTAACAGGCTGTATAATTGAAGGTGATATAATTCCGCGTCTTATTGACGAAATTCCCGTACTTGCCGTGATTGCAACTCAAGCTCAAGGTCAAACCGTAATAAAAGACGCGCAAGATTTAAGAAATAAAGAATCCGACAGGATAAAAACAATTGTTACCGAACTCAAAAAACTCGGAGCGAATATTGAAGAAACGCCCGACGGCATGATTATAAACGGCAAAATAAATCTGCAAGGCGGAGTCGAAGCCGAAACATACCATGACCACAGACTCGCAATGAGTTTATACGTAGCAGGGTTAGTGTGTAAAAAGGAAATTTTAATAAAAGATTTTGACTGGGTAAATATTTCTATGCCTGAATTTGACGAACTTTTTAGTCATTTATTAACATAACTTTACTAAAAGGCAATTTTTTCTTAAAAAAATTGTTTATAAATACAGGTTAGTTTATAAATTTTTGGAAAGGTTAGGTTAATATGGTAGCAAATGTACCGATGATGAATTACGGGTATTCAGGGATGGGTGCATTGAATGATGATTTTATGTACAATGCATATTTAAATCAAAATGCAGGTCAAGCACAACTGCCTCAAGGACAACAGGTAAATTTTCAAGGTAATACTAATCCGTACGCTGTCGGGAGAAAAGGAGGTCTCGGAGCATTATTGTTGGGCGGTGCTGCAGGTGCCGGAGCAGGATACTATTTTGCTAATCCGTTGAAAGACTCTAAAAATTTTAAAGACAGTTTTGTAAAATCTATTGATAATATTTTGTTAAAGGATGTAGGTAAAAACAGCTCGGCATTAGTACCAACAAAAAATAAATATGGCTCATTGACAAAATTATTCAATCAAGAAGCCCGACAATTTGCCAATGAAGCGCCTGATTTTTGCAACAAAGCTCTTAAAAATTTCAAATGGAAACAGGCGGGTAAATGGGGCGCAATCGCAGCTGGTGTATTGTTAGCAGGAAATTGGTTATTAGGTAAAAAGCAGTAAATAAAACAGGGCATATGCCCTGTTTTATTCTTTAACACCGCCTTGTAAAATATCATTTATAAAATATTTTTTACCCGATAAAAACACACCTATTACAGGCAGAGTACAAATTACGGAACATGCCAAAAGTTCACCCCACAAGGTAATTTCTCTGAAACTTCCTTTAAAAATCGCAAGCCCGACGGGCAGTGTTCTCATTCCCTCTGAATTTGTTACTATTAACGGCCACATAAAACTGTTCCAGGTTGACACAAACGTAAATATGCCCAGCGTCGCAACAGCGGGCATTGCAAGCGGTAAAGCTATTTTAAAAAAGGTTTCAAAAAAATTACATCCGTCAATCCTCGCAGATTCTTCAAGATCTTTAGGCATACTTAAAAAGTACTGTCTTAACATAAATACGCCAAGCCCTCCGAACAAACCCGGTAAAATTAAAGCCTGATAAGTATCTATCAAATGCAGCTCACGCATTAAAAAGAAAAGCGGAATAATATTTACCTGCGGCGGGATTAGCATTGTAATAAGAATTATCAAAAACAAAAAATCACGGCCTTTAAAATTAAGCCTTGCAAAAGCATATCCTGCCATAGATGCAATTACAACCTGACCAAAAGTCGTAATTACAGCCACGATTAAACTATTCATAAAATATTTGCTTAACGGAATTTGACCGAAAACATTTATATAATTTTCAAAAGTCAAAGGTGTATGAAAAATTTTATCAGCCTGTGAAAAAATCTCGCTATTTTGTACAAATGACAGATTAATCATTGCAAAAAACGGATACAGCATACTTATTGCAATAAGTATTAATATAATATACCCCAAGACTATCCGAAAACTTCTCATAGAAAAATTATATCATAAATTTTATGTATAAATTGCAATGGTTTATGATTTATGATATTATAAATTTCAGGAGAGAGTGATGGATAAGCAAATTTTTAGCCTGAAAAATAATATTGAAGTCCTTTATAAACGTAATAAAAATACACCGCGTGTTGCTTTATGTTTTAATTTATCTTTGAATGATCCTGTACCGAATCCGGGAGATTATTCTTTGATGACAAGATTGTTTATGCAGGGCACAAAAAACAGAACTGCTGAACAGTTGGCTGAAGAACTTGACAGATATGCTATCGAATTCACAAGCGAACTTAAACTTGATTATTTAAAGCTTAAATTTGTCTGCCTGAATGAAGATTTTGACAAAGCTCTTGAAATTTTTGAAGATATTATAAAAAATTCCACGTTTGAAGATTTTGAAAAGGAAAAAATAAAACTGTCAGGAGAAATTCAAGCCCAGTTGGATTCTCCCCGAGCCAGAGTAGTGGATAATTTCTACAGAAATTTATATACAAATCATCATTACGGTTATACGAATACCGTGATTTCGGAGAATTTGCCGAATGTGACAAGAAAGGATGTTCTCAAAGGGTACAATACTTTTATGCATAACAGTAAAAAAGTTATAGCTTTTGTCGGGGATTTGGATTTTGAAGAAGTTCAGGAAAAATTAAACTCCAGATTCGGCGATATTCCGTCGTCAATAAATGATTTACCTGATATTAAAATTCCTGTTTTAAATGAAGCTAAAACCGTTGAAATAATTAAGCCTGATGTAAATCAAGCTCATATAATTCAAGGCTGGCTTGTTGATACTGCAAGCCAAAATGACTATCCCGTTTTGGCTTTAATGAATATAATTCTTGGTGCTTCCGGTTTATCTTCAAGGTTATTTTTAGAACTTAGAGATAAAAAGGGGCTTGCTTATGTTGTCAGAAGTTCATATGATGTTGCAAGATTATGTGCTAATTTTTCAATTTATATAGCAACTGAACCTAAAAATATTGAAGTTTCTTTGAAAGGTTTTCAGGAAGAAATTGATAAAATTAAAAACATTTTGGTATCAGAAGAAGAGCTTGAAAATGCTAAAAATAATCTTATAGGCAAATGGGCATTCTCTCAGGAAGATAATAACCAGCAGGCGGCAACTTACGCGCATTATGCGATTACCGGACTTGGTTTTGATTTTAATGAAAGAGCAAAAGAAAAAATCAAAGCAGTTACGCCTGAACAAATTCAAGAATGTGCCAATAAATATTTTAATGACAAATATGTTGTTTCTATAATTAAGCCTTAACCTTGTCAGGGGATTATTTTAGCAAGCCGGTGCTAAATAATAATTTTGATGAATGCCTTCAAAATTATTGTTTTTATATGTATGGTGGCGGGTGTGTTTTGCTTAAATTCGCCAAAGTGTTTTGCCGTGTATGATATTTCAGAAATGAAAGCGATTGAAGAATTGTTTAGAAATACAGTAAAACCTAATGGTGCAATGTACTTTACTTATGTCCCTCGCGGATTGATTGTCAGCATTGATGAAAATGTATTTTTTAATAAAGCGCAGGAAAAGCTTAAACGCGACGGATTGTGTGTTCTGGATTCAATAGGGGCAGTTCTTGCGCAAACAGATAAATCATGTGTTATTGAAGGTCATACCGAAAATGCGGATCCGGAAATTTCGAGTTTTAAAGCTAACTGGGAGCTTTCTCTGGCACGTGCGCACAGCATTACTATGTATTTAATGCGGTATCTGAAAATTTCGCCCGAAAGGCTTTATTGTATCGGCTATGGTGAATTTATGCCGTATGTTGACAGCGTATCAAAAGATGCAGAAATGAATAACAGAATAGATTTTGTAATAATCGACTACAGAGCTGAGCGCTAAGCAACAATAGATTGACGCAGACGGCTTGAACGGTTTTCGCTGAGAATATTTTTTAATTTCATAATGGCTTGAGCATGTAATTGGCATACGCGGGATTCCGACATGCTAATCGTTTCACCGATTTCTTTAAGTGTCATATTTTCCTGATAGTAAAGAACCATTATGATGCGTTCTCTTTCCGGTAATCTCATTAATGCCCTCTCCAATTCTTGTTTTATATTATTTTCTTCTGCATTTTCCTGCGGGTTAAGCTTGTTTGTATCCTGAATTGTGTCTATAATTTCCACACTGTCTTCAGCACTACCTTTTTTATCATACAATGATGTAATTGTAACGTCTTCCGACAAAAGTTGATTTACTTTTTCGGGATCCATGTCAATTTTGTTTGCAATTTCGGTTGTGGTCGGCATGCGGCCGAGTTCCTGCTTTAAAGATTCCTGAGCTTCTTTAACGATTTTAATTTTTTGTCTTACGCTTCGGGGAAGAAAATCCTGCGAACGAATTTTATCAAGGATTGCACCTCTGATTCTGATAAGTGCATAAGTTTCAAATCTGGTATTTTTTTGCGGGGAGTATCTTTCGATTGCGTTTATAAGTCCTTCCACCCCGTAGCCTGCTATATCTTCTATGGAAATCGTTGCGGGCAGCGTTACTCTGACTCTGCCTACGACATAACGGATTAAATAAATATATTGTACAATTAAAGCATCACGTGAAGCTTTGTCGCTTTTATCGGCAAGGTATTTCCCCCAAAGTGCCGTAAGCTCTTCTTCCGATAAACGCTTAATATTATTATACGATGTAAAATCGAAATCTTGACTCATTAATCCGCCCAAATATTGTTCAATATATTTCTATTCTATACAATATAGCCTTAGCTACATCAACTAAAAAGAGGAATTCATTAAAATATCATTAAAGTGATGTAGATTTGTGATATAATAAAATCATAAAAGAAGGAGAAACGCTTATGGGTAAACAAGTAGTATTACTGGGGGGGGGGCGACTCTCCCAGATAGACAGGACAAGGGTTTTGGCGGTACTGGTTGTGTAAAGTTACTAAGATACTATGGCCCTAAGGCACTAAGAGGTAACAGAAAGGTAGGTCGGCATTACTATGCCGACAGAAGAATTAACAGTCGGGTTAGCAAACCCGACCTACATAGCAGTGTTCAAAGGGTGTCTTGTCATCCTGAGGTGCCTGAGGCACGACAACACACCGGGCACTTGTGGAATTTTCTATGTCATCCTGAGGCGATAGCCGAAGGATCTCAAAAGATGCAACCCCGCCCCCGAATTTCAAACACTCGCAAGCTCGTGTTGAAATTCAACCCCGCCGTGGTGGGGGTAAGCCCCTTGAGTGAAGCTCACAGAAAACACACACCTCACTTTAATCACTCTACTCACGCAAAACGTGCCGCGTTTACCTTAGCAGAGGTTTTGATAACCATCGGCATAATCGGCATTGTAGCAGCCATGACAATTCCTACTTTATCTCAAAAAATTAGTGATATGCAGAATAAGGCAATATGGAAAAAGAAATTTTCGGAAATTAGTCAGGTATACACTGCCGTAAAGCTTGATAATTATAGTTTGTGCGTAAACAATTCAGGTGATTATAATGCGCCTGCAAAGTGCAGATATCCTGATGACGGGCTTTATGCAGAGAAAACTACTATGTCACCGGAATTTGTCAATGCTATGATAAAACATTTCAAAGTGATAGATACCTGCGGATTTCCTCAATATGGTGAGAGTGCATATTGTAATAATTATTTAGACAAGTGGAATGGGCTTTGCGGTGGAGCTGCTGCATACAGCTTTTACGGATCTTTAATTTCCGGTACGTTTAAAAATTTACCGACGGCTTCAACATATTGTAATAATGCGCAGCTTAACGGTTTATATTCGGGCTGGGATTTATCTAAAAAAGCAATCTTATTGCAAGACGGTTCCGTAATATATTTTGGCGGGCATGGTGCACCTATGATTTCGGTAGATGTAAACGGTTTTCAAAAAGGACCGAATGTAGTAGGGCGGGATATGTTTGCCATTATGCTGAATGAAAATTGGATAAGACCAATCGGGGCAGACGGAACATTTAATAAAAATGTTAACGGTGAAACTTGTGGATGCGGTAAAGAATATGGTATAGAAAAGGCGCAAGGATTTTTAGGCTCAGGCGATTTGTTGACAGGAACACAACTTTCCGGAGCATGCTGCAGTTATAAATATTTGACTGAAAAGTAAATTACTCTTGCACCTGTTCTGCAACGGGAGTTTCTTCTTTTATAATTTCAAGTTTAGTAATTCGTGCGCCTTCAATTTCTTTAACAATAAAGGTTAAGCCAAGATGGGTTACTGTGTCGCCGACTTCAGCAATTCTTCCGAGAAGTTTTACAACTAGTCCGCCGATTGTGTCGATATCCTCGTCATCAATTGCTTCTTCATCAATATTGAAGTATTCCGCGATTTCATCGGTTCGCATCATTGCGTTTGCTATATATGTATTTGGCGCTATTTCTTTGATGTCGCATTCTTGTTCTTCTTCTTCGTCAAATTCATCCTGAACATCACCGAAAATTTCTTCAATTACATCTTCAAGTGTTATAAGACCTGATGTTCCGCCGAATTCATCAACTACAATTGCCATTTGACCTTTGCGTTTTTTAAATTCCAACACAAGATTATCCATAGTCATGGTTTCCGGCACCAGTAAAATTTCACGCTGAATGCGTTCTATAGGGCATGTGGTGTCATCAAGCGATAATTTGTACAAATCTTTTACGTGAATTAGTCCTGTAATATGGTCAATATCGCCTTCATAAACCGGATATCTCGTATATTGATTTTCAGTGGCAACATTGTTTAATTCTTCCAAAGACATGTCAATCGGCACGCAAACCATATCAGTTCGCGGAACCATAACCTGTTTTGCCGTCAAGTCGGAAAATTTGAAAACGTTATGAAGCATGTCTTTTTCGGTTTCATTCAATACACCGCCGTTATAACTTGCGTCAACAAGCATATCCAATTCTTCAGATGAATGCACAAGTGAGGATTTATGCGAATGAGGAATATGCATTAGTTTTAAAACCCAGTTGCCAAAGCCGTTTAAGAGCCATATAAAAGGATTAAACACAAATGTAATTGCCTGCATGGGACGTGCAATTATAAGTGCGGTTTTTTCAGTGTATTCCAGAGCAATGGATTTTGGAATAAGTTCACCTAAAACAACATGCAAGAATGTGATTAGTGCAAATGCAAGTGACACGGAAACCGTATGGGTTGCAATAGTCTGGCTTACTCCCGGTAAAAATACAAATACAGGCTCAATTATGCGTGCAAGAGTTCCTTCCCCAACCCAACCTAAGCCGATACTGGATATTGTTACACCCAATTGTACCGCTGCAATAAATTTATCCAGATCTTTTATTGCTTCAAGCGCGATTTGCGCACTGTAGTTGCCTTCTTTTACAAGCTGCTCTATTCTGGTTTTTCTAACCTTTACCATGGCAAATTCAGCAGCCACAAAAAAACCGTTTGAAAATAACAGGAATGCTATTAAAAATAAATTAAAAACCAAATTTCCCGATTCATCCATTATATCTTTTTTACCTCAAAATATGTTGTTACAATTATAATATTATTTTAAAAAAATTGCAACTACTCTTCTATTTCAACTTCTTTTAACTGCGTATAAATAAGGGGCGACAGTCCGTCTTTTGAAACTATATCAATAATTTTGTAAACAGGAGGATTGTTAAGCAAGGTAGGGGTGCTGATATGATAAACTCCATTACGCATCATTTCGCTGTTGACATGGAAATGACCTGATATAATTGCAATAACATTGTTATGCTTATCAAGCATTTCAAAGTATTTTTCCGGTTGATAAGTTCTGTGGGTTTTCAGACGGGACACTCCGAATTCAGGAGCATCAATTATCGGATAATGCTGAAAAATAATTACCGGACGCTTTTTGTTTTTGGTAAGCTGCTTATCAAGCCATTCAAGGGTATCTGCTCTGTAATATCCGACAGGCCCCGGTATAATTTCTTTGGCACCGTCCACTACTATAAATGTGTATCCTTTTTTCTTGAATACATAATTCCATTCGCGTTTAAACCAGAAAAGGTTGTTTTCGCGTACAATTTCGTTATATCTTTCTTTTGAAAGGTTCTGGCTTTTAAAAACATCGTGATTGCCGATTACAAGATAATAAGGTGCTTTTAATCTGTTTATGATTTTTATGAAATCATCCAAATCTTCAGGTTCCGGTTTATTAAGATTGTCACCGGTAAAAATAACAAAAGAAACATCATTTAATCTGTTAATATCTTTTACTGTTTCTGCAAGAAGTTTTACTGAATATTCATTTTCGGCATTAAAATGAGTGTCCGTTACCTGAACAAATTTTATTGCACTGTCAAGCGCTAATGCGGCAGTTTGAAGCAATAAAGTAAAAAATAAAGTTAAGACAGCCTTTTTCATAATTCAAATTATAGCATGAATATGATATAATAAAGCCATGAGATTGGATAAATTTTTAAAAGTATCAAGATTAATAAAAAGAAGAACCGTCGCCAATGAAGTGTCCGATACGGGCAGAGTTTTTGTAAACGGCAATCCTGCAAAGCCTGCCAAACAGGTAAAAGCAGGTGATATTATTACGATTGAATATGCTAATCGTAAAGTTTCGGCAAGAGTTTTGAAAGTTCCCGAAACAAACATAAGCGTTCAGGAAGCTTCATCGTTATATGAATATATTGACTTTTAAAAAATTTTTATTAAATACATTTAAAAACCCATACAAACGGATGATTTTTCATGGATTTGTTAAGTAAATACTGAAAAATATCCGAAAATGTAAGTAGAGGTATAAATGTATGAAAATTAACGGCGGTGTAAGATTTGTAGAAAACGGTATTACGCAATCAATCAGGGCAATGCACGTTGATAGCGAATTAATATCCATTTCAAACGAAAATGTTGCAGGATTTGATAAAGTAGGATATCAAAGAAAAGATGCAATAGTATCTTCATTGACCGAATTCTTAGGCGTTCACGGTTTATCGACCACACGTGACGATAAAATCGGACGTATTGCCTTATCCGAAAATCCGCTGGACATTGCGCTTGCCGCAAAAGGTTATTTCCAGACGGAAAGTGATGAAGGAATTAAATTAACCCGTGACGGGCGTTTTAAATTAGACAGAGAGGGAAATCTTTTGACGCTTGACGACAGCCGGGTGCTTTCAAACACGGGCTTGCCCATTAAATTACACATAGTACCGCATGATTTAAATCAAATAAAAATAAACGAGAGAGGTTTGTTGAGCGTATTCAACCCGCAGACAAATAAGCTTGAGGGAGTTGCATATCTTGGCGTTGTTGATGCCAACGGTGCTTTGGTGATGGAGCCAAAAGTCAAACAGGGTTATAATGAATTTTCAAACGTGGCATTGCAGGAAGAATTCATCAATATGATGCCTATAATAAAGAATTTTGATGCAAACAGACAATTATTTATGATACAGAACCAGAATTTGCAAAAAGTAATCAGTCAACTCGGTTCAGCAACATAGAGAGGAATAAATTATGTACACAATTCAGGGAATGATAAGAAAAAGTATTAATAACACCTTTACCCAGTGGGAAAGGCTGGGTTATGTTGCGAACAATCTGGCAAACATAAATACAAACGCCTATAAACCCGTACGTTTTGAGCAAATGCTTGATGAGGACGGATATTTAAGAGGTGCAATAAGAACGGATCACAGTCAGGGGTCAATAAAAATTACGTCAAACCCGTATGACGTTGCAATTGACGGTCAAGGATTCATTCCTGTTGTCTCCCCGTCAGGCGAAGTTCAATATACCCGTGACGGTGGTTTTAAACAGGGTAAAGACGGATATCTGGTTACAAATGATGATTGGATTGTCGGCGAAGGTATAAAAATTCCGACAAACTGTTATAAATTTGAAATCAAGCCCAATGGCGATGTTGTGGCATTTGATTCATCACAGGCAAATGAAAAATATTTAGGGAATATTCCGCTTGTAAGATTTGCGAATCCCGAAGGTCTTGAGCAGGCTGACATGAACAGATTCGCAGTAACCGCAGATGCCGGTGAACCCGTTTTGATAAAAGACCATGCCTGCTTTAAACAGCATAATATTGAAATTTCAAATACAAATGTTTATACTTCAACAAGCGAAATGTTACGACTTAACGCATCAATGCTTGCAAGCACCCAGATGCTTAAGGTTATTGATGATATGTATAATAAAGCAATAAATATCCGTGAGGGTTAATGAGGGAGGTTAGATAATGTACACATCTTTAGACAGTATGGGAAAAGTCTCCCTGATGATGGATTTAATATCACAAAGACAGCGCGCAATCGGTTCCAACATAGCAAACGTTGATACACCGGGTTACGTAAGACGTGATATTGATTTTGCGACTTATCTCGGAACGATGAACAGCCCTTTGGAAACTAAACTTTCGCAAAAACTGGGACCTTCAGGAGTTATAGAAGAAAGACAGTATGAAGAAATTAATCCTGCACAGGAGCTTATTGCATTGCAGGAAAACTCCATGCTTTATTCAATGGCAACAAGAAGAATGTCCAACATAATTACCGAGATGAAAACGGTGATAAATGTCGGTAAATAACGGGAGAGATAAATTATGAGTATATTGGAATCATTTAATATAGGATCAAATGCCCTGAGAGCACACGGACTGCGTCTGGATATCCATGCCAAAAACGTGGCGAATATTGATACGCCGAATTACGTAAGAAAAATTCCTGTATTGAATGCAACAGAGGATATTTCGTTTCACGGTTTGATGAATACCATGAAAAATGATGTATTCGGAGTCGGAACTTTGTCATATTTGCAGGGCGGAGTAACCTTTAGCGGCGTAGTTGAAGATCCGACGCTCGGCGATAAAATATACAGACCCGGACACCCCGATGCAGACGAAAACGGTTACATAAGATCATCAAACGTAAACGCGATGGTTGATATTGCAGATGCCGTATTGGCGCAAAGGGCATATGAAGCGAACCTTGCGCTTGTGAATATTACAAAATCCATGGCATTAAAAGCTATTGAAATCGGAAGATAGGCTTTACAATTAAAATTTATTATATTAAAATGACTATGTGGCTAAACATAGTCATTTTTTGAAAAGTTAATTTATGTCGTAGTGACACCGTGCCGAAAAAAACAATTGATAATTGTTTTTTGAGAGGGTATGAATGTAAGTGAATACATCCGTCACGGAGACAAGCCAAAGTTTGAAAATTGAATAAGAGTATATGTCGTAGTGACGGAATCGGTATACGTGCACGTTTGAGGGGCGTGTGGGGCAACCCGTGCGGGTTCAAGTCCCGCCTACGACACCATAAAAAAGATGATAACTTTTGTTATCATCTTTTTTATTTGTAGAATGGTGAGGACTTTAATCCGTCTATAGCGGGTTCAGCGCAAGCCGAGCAGAGGGCGGAGCCTTTTTGCTTTCGGCATAAATGCCGTAAAAAGCAAAAAGCGTAGACCCGTTTAATGCGAGGCGCAGCAAGACAAGTCCCGCCTACGACACCATAAAAAAGACGATGACATTTGTTATCGTCTTTTTTTTATTAGGTATAAAAATTATACATTGTATATTTTTATCCTTTTTCTATTACAAATCCTTGATATTCTATTTCTTGATATATTTTTTTGTAATGACTAAAAACAGCTTGTGGTCCAAACCAACCAGAATAAATGACTTTTCTTGTAACTATTTCTACATCATCGCCTTTTTGCTTTAATTGACAAGAAAACATAGCTTTAGGATATTTTTTATCTTTAGACCAGCCTACCATACCCAAAAAAGTTGTTCCATTATAATCAACCACGTATTTGTGTTCATTTTTATTTATTTCTTTTTTTGTAATTACACCTTCATAAAGGCTAATTGTATCTAGAATTATTGATTGTATTTGCTCTACTGTTGCATTTTTAATAATTTTTCTGTCAACATCGCGAGCGAATGCTCCATTCATAGTAAACAGTATTATAGCAATAAATAAAACAACTAACTTTTTCATAAAAGCCTCCTTATTATATTTGAATAATTATATAATTTTTAATAAATATAATTATAACACAAAAAGTCGTTGATGTTAAACGTAGCCCAGCCATGTAATAATTTTAATATTATATTTGAGTTGTCTGTTTCATAATACAAACAAGTTGTTTATAGATATTTAAATTCTCACAGGGGTTCCAGAATAGTAACCTTAATGACAATTAAAAAGAGAGTAACAGTTGTTACTCTCTTATAAGTTTAGTCATTATTTTTCAATGTTATGAACTTTTATTTATCAAATCCTTAATAGAATTGTTAAGTCTGGCTTTTTCATCAAGTTGAGCTGATTGAATGCGTTTTTTTAGTTCAGCTTTAGCTAATTTATTCTGTTCTGCCAATGCTTTTTGGTCTAAAACTTCCTGCATTTTTTTATCCGCTAAATCAATATGAGCATCCAAAAGTCCTGTTGGTCGCCGTGTATTTGAACCGGCAGAAGAGATAGCAGATTTAAGACTTTCAGTTGCTTCTTTAAGACTGTCGGCTATATTGTATTCATTGCCCCAGCCGCTTATTTCAATCCGGTCCTCATGATTGTTAAAGAATTTTTTAAATTTACTTTTTGTAACGTTATCATAAAAAATATTCACCGAGGATTTTACACTGTCAATATAATCTTTTGCGGCATGAAAAATAATATTGACGTCATATTTTTTGCAAAAATCCATGGCTTTAGAATTGTTTTTAAAAGTATCAACCAATTCTTTTCCCAAGTCCGGATATTTTTCATATAAACCCAGACATTTAACTTTTTTGATACCTGTAAAAGATTGATTGTACGCGTTAAAATTTTGCAGATGATTATTTACTGTTTGCATGTTTTTTCTCCTTGTTGTTATATTAAAATCGGTAAAAATATTTTTTGCTAGTGATTAAAATTATTTTTCAAACAAAAATCCTGTAAATTTCTGTTTAGATTATATAGCAAAAAATATTTTTTGATGTTTTAATACTTATAAATAGGAGTATGAGTATGAAAGTTTTACCTGTATCCGGATTTAGTTACAAAAATAATATCAATTTTTCTGCAAAGAAAACCGAAAAAAATGATAACAACGCAGTTTTAACAAGTGTCAGAAAATCTGTTCCGACTGCAGCATTAATTCTTGCAATGGCGGCAGCGCCTCCGGTGCTGCCAAAAGCCGAAGCTTCCGAATTAATGAACGAAACAACCGAAACGCAATGGTTCCCTTATGTGCCGCCGGTTTACTATTATAACCCTTATTATAACTATATACTGCCTACAGCTATTATGATGAATTATCTGCAAACGGTTACTGCGATGAATAACATTTATACAACGCCTGTTTCTCCGGTGTCTGTCGGTAATGTCGCATTTAATGAACGTGATATACAGTTTGTCGGATTATACGAGGATGAAGGGGTTGATTATTATAATGTTGTATTAAAAAACGGAACAAGTGTTACATTTCCGGAGCAAGCGGCAAGAAATTACGCCGCCATATACAGAAATAATAACGGATATATGTTTGAAGGGCTATCAAATGCCTATATTCAGGGTTCCGTAAAAAAAGACAAATATACTTTAAACGGCTGCAGAAATACACTGGTAGACATAAGCGGTGATGATAAATCCGACAGAGTGCTTGTCCAGCGTTACAGAATTACCCCGAATAATACGCGTCAATATACCGAAAATGTTTCAGTTACGGCCGGCCGCAATGACGTTGTTAATAATCGTAAGATTTTATCTGACGGTGAAACGTCCACCTATGACGGATATTAAAAAATAGTTTGAAATTCCTGTTTTACATGTCATAATACAGGTATGCGGGACACAATAAAAATTAAGGGTGCAAAAGAACATAATCTAAAAGATGTTTCTCTGGAAATTCCGAAGAACGAACTTGTTGTGTTTACCGGTGTTTCAGGAAGCGGAAAAAGTTCACTTGCCTTTGACACAATTTTTGCGGAAGGTCAAAGAAGATATATAGAAAGTCTTTCAACATATGCACGTCAGTTTCTGGGGCAGATGGATAAACCCAATGTCGAATATATCGACGGACTTTCTCCTGCTATTTCAATTGATCAAAAATCAACAAGCAACAACCCCAGATCAACCGTCGGAACGGTCACTGAAATTTATGATTATTTAAGACTTTTATACGCACGTGTCGGAATTCCGCATTGCCCCGAGTGCGGTGCGGAAATCAAACCCCAGTCGCTTGATGAAATCGTAAATAGTATTATGAAACTTCCGGAAGGCACTAAAATCCAAATTCTGGCGCCGATTGCCCGCGGCAAAAAAGGCGAATTCCAGTCAACATTTGAAGAACTCAGGCAGGAAGGTTTTGTAAGAGTTAAGGTTGACGGTGAAATATATAATCTTGATGAGGATGAAATTAAATTAAATAAAACCCAGAAACATACAATCCATGTGGTTGTAGACAGAATTGTTGTTAAAGAAAGTGCTCAGTCGCGTATTGCGGACAGTGTTCAAATAGCATTAAAGAAAGCCGACGGTATAGCAATTGTCGATATTATCGGGGATAAAGAAGTTATTTACAGCGAAAAGCTGGCATGCCCGAAATGTAATTTAAGTTTTGAAGAACTTGCCCCGAGAATCTTTTCTTTTAACAATCCCTATGGTGCATGCGAAAGATGTGCTGGCTTGGGTGCGGATTTTGTAATTGATCCGAATTTGATTGTTCCGGATAAAACCAAATCACTTGCAGACGGGGCAATATATCCGTGGTCAAAAACTTCCAATACCTATTATGATGATGTTTTAAAATCCGTTGCATCACATTACGGGATTGATATGAATAAGCCTTTTGGCGAATTGTCCGAAGAACAGCAGAAAATAATCCTCTACGGCGGAGATGATCTTGTTGCATTTCATGTTAAACGTTTTGGAACTAAACGCTATTGTACTCAGTACCACCGGCATATCGGTGTAATACCGTATCTTGAAAAGCGTTACAATGAATCAACTGCCGAATACTGGAGAGAAGAAATTGAAAAATATATGATTACAACGCCTTGTCCTGCATGTAAAGGTGCAAGATTAAAGCCGTTTTCTCTCGCAGTAACAATAAAAGATAAAAATATTTATGAATTTACTCTTATGTCTGTTGAAGATGAGTACGACTTTATAGAAAGTCTTTATCTTGATTTATCGGATTATCATATACAAATTGCAAAACAAATTTTGGATGAAATCAGAGCACGTTTGAGATTTTTGAAAGATGTAGGCTTAGGATATCTAAACCTTGCGCGTATGGCAGGTACATTGTCCGGCGGCGAGGCTCAGAGAATAAGACTTGCAACCCAAATCGGCAGCGGGCTTTCGGGCGTTTTATATGTTCTTGACGAACCTTCAATAGGACTTCATCAAAGAGATAATGACAGACTTATTAAAACGCTTATAAAACTCCGAAATCTCGGCAATACTCTTGTCGTCGTCGAGCATGACGAGGAAACAATACGTAATGCCGATTATATTGTAGATATAGGTCCGAAAGCCGGAATTAACGGCGGCGAAATCATCGCACAGGGTTCCGTTGAAGATATTATTGCCGCTAAACGCTCAATAACAGGGAAGTACCTGAGCGGTGAAAAATTTATTCCCATTCCTGAAAAAGTTCGAGAAGGAAACGGACACTTTTTGCATGTTAAAAATGCACATTTGAATAACCTTAAAAATATTGACGTTGATATTCCGCTCGGGAAAATTGTTGTTTTAACGGGTGTTTCAGGCTCCGGCAAATCAACTCTTATGCAGGATTTGATTTATGAATATGCAATTCATAAATTAAGAGGAAACAAACCAAAACCGCAGGGCGTAGATGAAATTACGGGGTTTGAACATATTGACAAAATAATTGATATTGATCAATCTCCAATCGGCAGAACTCCGAGGTCAAACCCGGCGACGTACACGGATGTTTTCACGCATATCAGAGAACTTTATTCCAAAACCAACGAGGCAAAAGTCAGAGGCTACAAGCCCGGCAGATTTAGTTTTAACGTAAAAGGCGGACGCTGCGAAGCTTGCAAGGGCGACGGACTTTTGAAAATTGAGATGAACTTTTTGTCCGATGTTTATGTCAAATGTGATGTATGTAAAGGCAAGCGTTACAACAGGGAAACTCTGGAAGTTAAATATAAAGGAAAGACCATTTCTGATGTTTTGGAAATGAGTGTTAAAGAAGCTCTGGAATTTTTTGACAGTATCCCTGCGATTAAAAATAAGCTTAAAACCTTGAATGACGTGGGGTTGGATTATATCAAACTCGGTCAGAGCGCAACAACTTTGTCAGGCGGTGAAGCCCAGCGTATAAAACTTGCGTCCGAGCTTAATAAACGTGCTACAGGCAAAACTTTGTATCTTCTGGATGAACCGTCAGTAGGGTTACACTGGGCAGATTTGGATAAATTAATAAAAATATTACAAAGACTTGCAGATCAAGGCAATACTATTTTGATAATTGAGCATAATCTGGATTTGATTAAGGTTGCGGATTATATAATTGATTTGGGACCTGAAGGAGGAAATAACGGCGGTGAAATTATTGCAACCGGTTCTCCGCGTGAAGTTGCAAAGAATAAAAAATCTTATACAGGACAATATTTGAAGGCAATTTTTGATAAGTGAGGTTATGATGAAGAAGACATTAATTCTTTTAGCGGTAATTTTATTTGGATTTCAGCCTGTTATGGCTAAAAATGTAAAAGTTCAGGCGATGTCGGATTTTACGACAGCAAATCCGCCGGAAACTTGGTCTGTCAAAATTGTAGAAGATTTTGTAACTGATAATGACTATTATATAAAAGCAGGCAGCACAATAGAAGGTAAAATTGTTGATGTTACAGAACCTAAAAGGCTTAAACGCAATGCAACATTTACATTTGTACCGGTTAAATTTCACGATATATCAAAAGGTCAAACTTACGGAATTAGCCAAAATATGGTTGGTAAATATAGTTCAATGAGCGGTATAAGCGCAGGTTCCGTTGCAAAACAAGGAGCAGTAATTGTAGGCAACAAGCTTGTCGACGGATTCTTTGGCCCGGGTGTAGCACTGGTCGAAGGTGCGGTTAAAAACGAACAGGGAAATCGTGCAAAATCAGCTGCAGTTTCTTTATATGAAAGCACACCTTTGTCTTATGCAAATAAGGGCAAAGAAATGGAGATTAAAAAAGACCAGATTTTTATAATGAGTTTTAAAACAAAAGATGATGAATCTGTAAAAAATAAACCGAATTATGAATATACTATGGAAGAATAGTATTATAAATATTTATTTTGCAACATCAAATTTTTTAAATCACAAAATACAAAACAGCAAACATAGAACAAAGTGACACAGCGCTCAGCAAAAACCAGGTATGCATTACGGGGTGTTGATATTGCCAGATTTCTTTTATTGTAGTTGCAGCGTTTTCTATAGTTTGCATATATTTTCTCCAATCTCTATATATTCTATTTTCTACATAAATCAAAAAACAACATCACCTAATCGGTTGATTATTTATCACCTTTTGAGTATCATTCTGGTATGAGAGATGTAGAACTGTTGATGCCGGCGGGCAATCTTGAAAAGCTGGAATATGCAATACGTTACGGTGCTAATGCCGTATATTTAGGCATTGTGGATTTTAGCCTCAGAGCAATGCGCAAGGGCGAAATTATAACCCTTGACAATCTCAAAAACGCAGTCGATTTGGCACACAGTCTTGGCGCAAAAGCATATTTAACTTTAAATATTTTTGCATTTAATAACGATATTGAGCTTCTGGAAAAATCAATCGACAAGCTTAAAGAGTCTAATCCTGATGCTGTTATCGTAAGTGATTTCGGAGTTATAAATCTTGTTAAAAAATACATGCCGGAAACTCCGCTTCACATAAGCACGCAAACTAATACTTTGAATTACGAAAGTGTAAAATTCTGGCGTGATTTTGGCGCAAGCCGTGTAATTCTTGCACGTGAACTTGCAATTAAAGATATTGCGGAAATCCGCCGCCGGGTTCCTGATATTGAACTTGAAAGCTTTATCCACGGATCACAATGTGTGTCTTTTTCCGGCAGATGCCTTTTGAGTGATTATTTTACAAACGGTGAAAGGAAAGCTAACCACGGCAACTGTTCTCAACCCTGCCGCTGGAGTTATAAACTCGTTGAAAGCACCCGCCCGGATCAGTATTACGAAATTAATCAGGACGAAAGAGGCTCACACATTTTAAGCCCTAAAGATTTATGTCTTGTTGAACACTTAAAAGAACTTATTGACGCTGGTGTCGATTCATTAAAAGTTGAAGGCAGAACAAAAAGCCTTTATTATGTTTCCGCTGTTGCAAAAACTTACAGGAATGCACTTGATGAATTAAGGCAAAACCCTGATGCCGATATGCATAAGTATTTTATAGAATTACAAAAAGTCGGCAACCGCGGCTATACAACAGGCTTTGCACTCGGGGAAAATACACCAGACAGCTACAGCTATAATATTTCAAAAGGACTTGCCGGCGCTGATTTTCTGTTTGAATTTCACGGGAAACAAGATGACAGCTATTTAGTAAAAATTAAAAATAAAATTCATTTAAACGATGAAGTCGAAATTATAACACCAACCGAACAATTCATTACAAAAATTCTTGAAATTAAAAATAAAGACGGAGAAGAACAACCCCTCGGCAATACAAATGACGATGTTTATTTGTGGTTTGAAAAAGCACCGGAGGATTACAAATACGCATTAGCACGTACAATAGGAGTAAAAGAATATGTTTCTAAAGCCTGATTATAACTTGAAAAGTATCTATGACATTAATCTTGAAGAATTGAAAAATTCAGGGATTCGCGCTATGCTTTTTGATCTTGACAGTACAATAATGGCATCAAAATCAGGCACATACACAGAAGAAATGCTTGGCTGGCTGAAAAAGGTAAAAGAAAACTTTTTTATTGCGGTAATTTCCAACAACAAAAACCCTGAGTATATTGAAAAAGTAAAAAATATTTCGGATTTTCCGCTTCTTTTTAATGCCTGCAAACCTCAAACAGGACCGGCAAAAGAATTTTTACAAAAATATGACTTAAAAGCTAATGAATGTGCCCTTGTCGGCGACAGACCGCTAACGGATATATTATGCGGGAAACTTTTAGGCTGCACAACTATCCTTGTGGATTCTATTACTGCAGATAAAGAATCTAAAATTGTACGTCTGGTAAGAAAACTTGAACGCTGCAGCATTAAAAAATAAATTTGTAACTTTTTTTTAACATAATGACAATTTGAAATATTCACGTGAATTATTATTGTCAAAAGGAGATATTATGGTACAAATCTTACCGATAAATACTACAAATACCGTTACACCTCGAAATAATGAGAGCAGAAACCAGCGTATAGGTCTTGGAACAGGACTGTTGGCGTATATGGGGGGTGACGTTACAAATCTGCTGGTTAATCAAATTTACTCTCGTACTTTAAATGAAAAACTAATGAAGATGGTTCCGCAAAAACCCGATCCTGCAATCAAAATTGATGAAATATTAGAAAAAGCATTAGATAAAACAAATTTGAGCAATAAAGGTGTAAAAATTATTGATGTCTCAAAATTAGCGGACACAACTATTACGGTGGCAGACGGTTCGAAAAAAATTTATACGGTAAGAGGTCAAGTAGAAAATCTTCTTAAAAAATCATTTGAAGCCTGCCCGATTAACAAAAAAATATCAGAAACTAAAAGTCCTCTGATTCGAAAAATACTGCATAATATTTTCTCAAAAGCAGCAGCCCCATTTGCTAACGGACAAAATGCAGGAAATATGCTTTCGATAAATACAATCGTATTGGATACTAAAAAAATAGGATATAGCGGTTTTCATGAAATTGGTCATTCATTGAACAAATTTTCAAAAGCAGGTAACATTTTACAAAAAATGCGCACTCCTGTACAACTTGTAGGCAGCGCAATTCCTATAATGGTAGCATTATTGACGAATAAACGTACTGATGATAATCCGCCTGTAAATATCTGGCAAAAAACAACCTCATTTATAAAAGAAAATGCAGGCAAACTCGTTACATTAAGTTTTATTCCGATTATTACGGAAGAAATCATCGCAACCGTTAAAGGTAACAAGCTCGCCAAAGAATTCTTACCGAAAAATATCGTTAAACAGGTTGCCAAATCTAATGCCTTTGGTGCCGCAACCTATATTGGCACGGCAATTTTTGCAGGACTTGCTGCATTCACCGGTAATAAAGTCCGTGACAAAATTGTAGACGTAAGACTTAATAAAAATACATAAGGTAAATTTTATGAATATAATGTTTTCAAATCAAATTGCATTCAATGGTATGATTCCTCTAAAAAAGTACAAAGGTCCTATATTAAAGCTGACAAACGAAGAGACTGCCAAAATTGCCGTGCTGCAAGAAAATATTAACAATACGGAAATAGAAATTTACAGTCTGAATAGAATGTTTGGCGGTAAACACCTATCTGTATCTGAAAGTAATTATTATTATAACAAAATTTATATGCTTGAAGCGCGCATAGATGAACTAAAACAAATGATTCGTGAAATAAAAATAAACAGATTAAATAAACAAAAAAATTTATAAAATAAATTTAGCAATGTACACCTGATTTTTTTGCAAATAGAATTTTATTTTTTTATTTTAAAATAAAAAATCTGTTTCCCTAAGTTTTTTTTCGCAAATTCTTCCGCAAATCGGATAAATTCTTTAGCCAATTCATTATCCGGAATTTCAAGATGATATGTTTTGTTGTTTTTTCGTAAATATTCTCTAAATTCCTTTCTGTTTATTATACTTCTTAATCCGTCTGCTTTTTTGACTAAATAAGTTAAAATTTTTTCATATAAGTAGCTGTCTGCCTGAAGAGATGTCGTAATTTTATTAAAATTTTTATTTTGAATTTTGTTATAATATTGAATAATTCGTACTTTTTTAACTATGCTTTCCGGTTTTAGACAAAATAATTGAGGATATTTTAGTGCTGTTTTTATAAAATTTTTTGGTTCTATTTCAAGCAGATTTGCAGTTCTTTTTATGCTTTCCGCTATAGTTGTCGGTTTTAAAACAAATATTGGAGGTTGTCTTAAGGCAGCCTTTGTATATATCTCAGGCTCTATATTAAGTAGTTTTGCTCCTTCAATAATATTTTTGGCTATGGTCTCAGGTTTTTGACTAAATAATTGAGGGGTTTTTAATGCTGCATTTATAAAATTCATCGGTTCTATTTTGAGCAACATAGATGTTCTGGTTATATTTTTCAATGCTGTCTGAGGCTTTTGGGCAAATAATATTGGTTGTCTTAAGGCGGCATAGGTATAAATTTCGGGTTCAATTTTAAATAACATCGAGGCTTCTTTTATATTTTTAACTATAGTTTCCGGCTTTTGAGTAAATATTGTAGGGCGTCTTAATCCTGCCTTTGTATAGGCCTTTATGTCAATTCCGAGCAGCATTGCTGTTTTGGTAATAGTATTTTTTAAAGTTTCCGGTTTTGTATAGAATAATTGAGGACGTTTTATTGCAATCTTAGCACAAGATTTTGTGTCTATTACAAGTAATTTGGCAATCTCATCTGTATTTTGCAACAGGGTATCTTGCGGATATGCCAAGAGGTGGGTATTATTAAGAAGAACTTTTTTTATATCATCTTTTGGAATATTCAATTCATATTTTGAAATTAATGCTTCTGCAAAATCATTATACATTTCGGGTAATACCCCGCTTTTATCTTGGATTTTGGCTATAGCGTTGTGGACTATGCGCTGGGTTAAGGTTTCACCCCGGTCATATTCTTTTGCTATTTGCTTGAATGTTTTTCCGCTGATTTTTTCTTTCAAAAATTTTTTCTCTCGTTCTGTTAATTCTGCTTTATCTACAAGCTCTTCTATTTTTTTAAGATATTTTTCTCTTTCTTTATCTGTCGCCGGTCTTAGATAAACAGGAAGTTTATCATAGGTTATTTTGTCCTCTATAGTTTGTTTGCTGTCATTTCGAATTCTTTCATTAAGTGATGATCGACCAAACTGATGGACTTCTTTTATCTCATTTTTATCCGGTTTCATTGTATTTAATACATTAATCAGCGTTTCGGTTGTAAATTGTTTCCCGCTTTCAATTATCTCTAAAAATTCCAGATACATTTTTTGTAATACATCTTCTCTGTAATACAGTCCTCCTGCTTTTTGTGTTGCTTCATTTTGAATATGTTTATCAAATACTTTAAGCAAGTTCGATTTTACCTGTTCTTTATTTCTTGCAGTATTAAGCTCGGATATTAATTTATCCGATTTAGCTTTTTCACGTTCGTTCAAACTGATTGCTCTAAAGGTTATAAAATCCGATGTCGTACTTTGTACCCGCATATCAGTATAAAACCTAAAAATTTAAAATTTGCTAATTCTTAAAAATTTTAAAATTAAATTTTAGATACTTTTTATTACGTTGAGTTTTCGATGATGTTGAGCGCGTTGCCATTTAATGCGAGGCGCAGGTATACTGATAAAATTTCACGAAAAAACTGGGCCCGGAGGGATTCGAACCCACGACCAAAGGATTATGAGTCCTCTGCGCTACCGCTGCGCCACAGGCCCAGATTTTAAGGTTGCTGGTCAACCGTTATTTAATTTTTTTTGGCTTGCGGTAGCTGCGCTACCTTCCCTCTCCTCAGAAGATACTTAATCTTCTTCGTCGGCAGAGTGCCACAACGCTTTTTTGTAAAAAAGCTTAGCAAAAAACTTTAACATTAAAGCTTTGTTAATATTTTATTGTCATGATTGTTTGCTGTAGTTTTCTTTGACAATATGTCAAGCCAACCTCGCGATAACTAAATTAACATTAATATTATGTAAAGTCAAGAGCAAAAACTTATACCGAAATGGCTTTACTATGTCCTATAACCGTATTTTCAATATTATCAGTAACTATTTCATCGCTTGCGATTATACAATTTTTTATTTTAACATTATCGGCAATTTTAATATTGTCCCACAAAATACTGTTTTCTATTATTACATTTTTGCCTATGTCACAATTTTTACCGATAACAGACCTGCCGGATAATTCAGTATCATCAGGGATTACAGAGCCGGAAATATATTCGCCTTTCGCGGTTTTTATTATTTCATCATGAGTAAAATGACAATTGCCGTCAAAAACATCCCATGCCGATAATTTGTATTGTGCAAGGGTTCCTACGTCACTCCAATAATCATTAATTACAAATGTATTGATTTGTCTTTCCAACAAAAGTTTCGGAAAAACATTCTTGGCAAAATCATAGAAAGTATTCTCAGGTATATAATCAAAAATTTTATAATTAAAAATATAAATTCCCGTATTAATACAATCGCTTTTTGCCTCAGTTATCGGAGGTTTCTCCTGAAATTCCACAATGAAGCCGTCCTCATCAGTTACCACCACACCAAAATGTGAAACCTCTTCAGGTTTAACTCTTTTAACACCGATTGTGGCAATAGCACCGGATTTTTTATGGATTTCAATTCCTTGCAAAATGTCTGCGTTACTTAAGCCATCAGCGGATAATACCACAAAATCTTCACCTTCTTTAAAGAAAAACTGGCATTTTTTCAATCCGCCGGCCGTTCCGGATAACGTATCTTCTTTTATATAATTAAAATTCAGCCCTATATTGTTTGACTTATACCTGTTAATTATTTGATCGGCAAGATAATAAGTATTGCAAATAACATCCTTTATTCCGATACTCACAAGATTCTCAAATAAAATATCCATGATAGCTCTGTTAGCAACCGTCACAAGAGGTTTTGGCACCTGTAATGTTAAAGGTTCCAATCTTGAGCCCATTCCCGCAGACATAACCATGGCTTTTAAATTCATGTTTTCCATTCTTAAATTCTACATGAAAAAATACTTTGCGCAATTAGACCATACTTATTTTGTTAAATATTTTATCAATATTTTTTACATCGCTATGCAATCCTGTAAAAATTTCAGATATAGTATCCATAACACCAGCCTTACTCGGCGTAGAATCACCCAAATAATACAAATCCATAGGCAAACCGCCCGTATTATTAGGATAAATATAATTAACATCCAATCTTTTCGCGCCCAAAGAGGTATAAAATTTAATTCTTCTTAATGTATCGGGTAATTTTTCATCCGGTTTTTCAACTTCCATATAACAATTATTTAACAATGCCAAAATTTTTCTGCCGTAACCTTTTGATTGAAATTCTTTTTTTATAGCAATATATTCAAGCCATTTATCACCGTTTTTGAGTTCGGTATAAATAACGTAACCGACTTCATCCGTATTATCAACAGCCTTGTAACATTTTAAAATGCCGTCAGATAAAAGTTTTTTGAAAGCCTCATAAGATTTCAGCTCGCCTGGCGGAAATTGCTGCAGCATATCATCATAGATATTGCTAAAATCATAAATATTAACCTTTTCCAGTTTTAGATCTTTCATGAAAAATATTATGTTATAAATTTTTATTATTGTCAAAAAAAAATCATTCTGATATAATAAAAACGTAATATAGCATTGAAAATTTGGGCTTGTAGCTCAGCTGGTAGAGCAGTTGACTCTTAATCAATTGGTCGTGGGTTCGAGTCCCACCGGGCCCAGATTTCAACACAATAAATGAGGGCTTATATGAGTTTTGACGAAAAAGCAGTAAAAGTTATCCGGCAGGCATTGGAAGTACTCGGCAAAAAAAATTTTGCACTTATCATTCACGGCGGCAGTTTTCCGTCTGCAGATGGAGAAAATACCGGTTTTGGTTCTATGAACACAAAAGGCGGCAAAGAGCTTATTGATTATGCATCAGGTATATTCAACGCAATCCAGCTGGGACCTGCAGGCAAAACAAAAAGCTGCGATTCTTCACCCTATACGGGAACTATTTTTTCTACAAACCCTCTTTTTGTTGATTTAAAAGAATTAACAACAGCGGCGTGGCATAACATCTTGTCCCGTGAAACATTTAATAATATAGTAAATCACAACCCTCAAAAAAATGACAATAAAACAGCTTATTCATATGCTTTCAAAAGATATTCAGACGCATTAAATGAAGCATACAGAAATTTTCTTGATTTGACTGATTCAAAATTGCATAAAGAATTTGAGGACTACAAACGCATAAATAACCGCTGGCTTGATCGTGACAGTATTTATGAAGCATTAAGCATTGAACACCAGAATGATTACTGGCCTTTATGGCAATCCGAAATCGACAAAAAATTATTTGCTCCCGATACTATTGAGGAAAGATTAGAGCATGGCAGACGTCTGGTCGAAATTTCAAAAAAATACGCTTATGATATTGATAAATATAAATTTATTCAATTTGTATTACGCAAGCAAAACACCGAAACAAGAGATTATGCAAAATCAAAAGGGATAAAAATGATAGCAGACCGTCAGGTTGCATTTTCCGACCGTGACAGCTGGGCTTATCAGGCATATTTTTTACCCGGCTGGATGCTTGGCTGCCCGCCGGATTATTTCTCAAAAGACGGACAAGCATGGGGATTTCCTGTTCTGGATCCTGAAAAAATGTACAAAGAAGACGGTTCCCTTGGCAAAGCCGGTGTTCTATTGAAAAATTTATACAAAAAAATGTTTCGTGAAAATCCTGGCGGGGTAAGAATTGACCACATTGTAGGATTAATCGACCCATGGGTATACAAATCAGGCTGTAAACCGAAAATAGAAGAAGGCGCAGGCAGATTGTATTCCTCACCGGAACATGAATTTTTATCGAAATTTGCCATTGCCAAAATGGAAGATTTAGATACAACACTTGAAGCCGATAAAGAAAAACGCGTAAAAACTTTATCAGATGAACAAATATCCGAATACGGCGCAATGATTGAAAAAATCGTAATTGCGGCAGCTGAAGAAGAAGGGCTTACAAAAGATGCCATTGTATGCGAAGATTTAGGCACTTTAACAAATCCGGTTGCAGCCGTTTTGAAGAAATACGGACTTTTGGGTATGAGGTTAACTCAATTTGTAGTGCCGGAAGATCCTAAACATCCTTACAGATGCCGTAACATAGACGAAAATTGCTGGGCGATGGTGGGCACTCACGACAACCAGCCTATTTCAATGTGGGCAAAATCAATGATACATACCCACGAAGGTTATCTGCATGCCAAAAATCTGGTGGAAGACTTGTATGCGGAAGCACAAAATAAAGACGATATAATTACACGTCTTACAAATGATGCGGAATTTTTAAAACAAACAAAACTTGTTGAAATATTTGCATCAAAGGCTGAAAATATTCAAATATTTTTCACTGATTTCTTCCAAATTGAAGATGTTTATAACAGACCGGGCACCTCAGGTGATGCAAACTGGAGTTTAAGATTGCCGGATAATTTCAAAGAACTGGCACCCATAGATTTGCCTGAAATTTTAAAACAGGCTATAATATCAAGAGGAAGCGATTTTGCAAATAAAAACGCACAACTTATTGAGGAATTAGGTGAAATTTAAAACTATATTAACAGCTCTGGCAATCGTTTTATTGCTTTCAACAGCAAATGCAAACGCAGACAACATGACGGAAGCCAAACTTCAATACAACAAAGGCATTGATTTTTATAAAATCGGTCAATATGACCGATCAATGGAATGTTTCAGAAAAGCAATAGAGCTTGATCCTGATTATATTGATGCCTACTATAATTTAGGCTCTATACTTGATTATTTGGGACAGGATGAGGCAGCGCTTACGGTTTTTAAACAAATAATTGTGAGAAAACCCACGGATTATGATTCTGTTTATAAAGCAGCGGAACTAAGCAAAAAACTCGGACAAATTGAAAAGGCAAAATCATTTCTATCAATTATCCCTGCCGGGACTTATGTAAATCCTAAGGCATATCAACTTGCACGTGAGCTTAATACTGATTTACAAACGCTTCAATACGAAAATAACATAAAAGAACAGCCCAAACAGCCTCAGACAAACGGAGTTTACGAAAATATTCCAAGTCCGACGGGCATTACGACCGACAAATCGGGAAATCTTTTCGTGGCAGGTTTCTCGGATAATATAATTTTCAAAATTACTCCCGAAGGCAATAGAGTTATCTTTTTAAAAGACAAAAGGTTAAACGGACCTATCGGTATAATAAATGACGAAGCAGGGAATCTTTATATAGCGAATTATAATGCGGATAATGTTTTAAAGGTAACTTCAACTGGGCAGGTAAGCGTTTTGATTGAAGACGTTTTAAAGCCTTACGGATTGTATATTTCAAACGGCACACTTTTTATATCTTCCCAAGGCTCCAATGCCGTAATTCGTTATAAGCTTTAACTGCCATAATATATTGTCGAACACGGTTTTTTTATGTTGAATTTGACTTATACGTTTTATGTAACGAAATGTTAAAATGGATTTAAAATGTCAAAAATTCAGTCAGGGTGTCTGTATGATATGATATAATCAAAGTTGGATGGAGCAATTATTTGAGTCTGAATATGTTTATTAATGCATAAGCAAATGTGTGCTTGAGAGTATAAACACGAAAGGAGATTTTATTATGCCGTTCATTGATGGAACTAATCAACCTAAATGGAATCCATTTTTAAATTTGTCTAAAATAGATGAGGCAGTGCTAAGAGCTAGTAAGGCGCTTTCAATTTTTGGTGCAAATGTTGCAAAAAATCCATATTCAGATTTGTCGCAGCCCGGTGAAGTGCATGAAGTTTCGGAAAAAGAACTTATAACCGAGGCATTCAAAGTATATGATAAAAACAAGGATTTATATGTTACCGAACAAGAATTTATTGATTATATTTTGACAACCTACATGTCAAACGGCAAGCAGCTTCCGGAAGGAATGAATATTTCCGATTATATTACGCAGATTACGGATAAATTTAGAAGAAATGCCGGTGAGGATCAGAAAGCAAATATTGATGAATTTAAGCATCTTTATCAACCGGAGGCACATACTGCAGGTACGGAACACACTGATGTGTATCCGCCGATGTAATAGATTTATACCAAAAGAGGCGGTCATTTGACCGCCTCTTTTTTATTTTAGAATTTATTAACCTTTCATCTGGTTCATAACTTCTTCCGCGAAGTTGTCCTGACGTTTTTCCAAGCCTTCGCCAAGCGTGTATCTTGTGAATGCCTTGATTGTCAATTTGCCTTCAATTAACTGTTGAATTGTAATGTCAGGGTTCTTAACAAACGGCTGTTCAAGAAGAACACGTGATGCCATAAGTTTGTTTACACGACCTTCAACGATTTTTCCTCTGATTGCTTCGGGTTTTTTCTGAATATCTTCTTTGCCCATTTCAATTCTTGTTTCTTCATCAATAACTGATTGAGGAATTTCTTCTCTTGAAATAAATTCAGGAGCGTTTGATGCAATGTGTAAGCAAATATCGTTCATTAATTCAGCATCGTTTTTGTCAGTGTTTAAAAGAACACCTATTTTGCCGTTGTGGATGTATGTTGCAACATTGCCTTCATAGCGTACAAATCTTCTGAAAGTAATTTTTTCGCCGATAGAAGCGATTTTTTCTTTAATTACGTCAGCAATAGTTTTGCCGCATTTGGGACAAGTTGAATTTACAAAAGCGTCAACGTCAGCCGGATTAGATTCGGCAACCGCTTGAGCTAAACAATTTGAAAGTTCTTTGAATTCGGCATTTTTAGCAACGAAATCGGTTTCGCAGTTAACTTCAACCATAGCGCCGACTTTGTCGTCAACGTAAGAAGCTACCAAACCTTCGGCTGCAATTCTGCCCATTTTTTTATCGGCAGATGCCATGCCTTTTTGGCGGAGAACTTCCATTGCTTTTTCCATATCACCGTCAACTTCAACAAGCGCTTTTTTTGCATCCATCATACCTGCACCTGTTTTGTCGCGGAGTTCTTTTACCATTTGTGCTGTAATATTCATTTAATTCTCTCCTTTTTTATAAAAACCATAGGCTTTTAAGCCTATGGTTTTACTTAATTATTCTTTTTCTTCTGCTGAAACGCCTGCATCTTCCGCTTTGATTTCTTCAATTTTAGCTTTTTGGTTTGCGTTGTTTTCTTTCAATTGTTTACCTTCCAAAACAGCGTCAGCCAATTTTGCCGTAATTAATTTGATAGATCTGATAGCGTCATCGTTACCCGGAATAATATAGTCAATACCATCCGGATCAGCATTTGTATCAGCAAGACAAATTACGGGGATACCTAATTTGTTAGCTTCTTTAATTGCGATATCTTCTTTTTTCTGGTCAACGATAAAGATTAAATCGGGTAAACCTCTCATATCTTTAATACCGCCTAAAGTTTTGCTCAATTTATTCAATTGACGGTTCAATTGAGCGATTTCTTTTTTAGGAAGTTTTTCAGCGTGACCTGAGGAAATGAAGTCTTCAATTTCTCTCAATTTATTAACTCTTGAGCGGATAGTGTCAAAGTTAGTCAACATACCGCCGAGCCATCTTCTGTTAATATAGTAAGCGCCGGCTCTTTTAGCTTCTTCTGCAACTACTTCGGCAGCTTGTTTTTTAGTACCTACAAATAATACGTTTTTGTTGCGTGCTGCAAATTCTCTGACAACTGCATAAGCCTGATCCAAAAGGTCAGTTGTTTTACGCAAATCAATAACGTAAATACCGTTTCTTGCACCGTAAATATACGGTTTCATTTTAGGGTTCCATCTTTGTGTTTGGTGTCCGAAATGTACACCGGCTTCCAAAAGTTCAATCATAGATGCTGTTGGCATCGGTTTTCTCCTTATGTTTAATGTATTGTACTACGGGTTAAACTGTCCCATCCGTCATTATTCTTGGGGAAAATGCCCATCGGCTAAGGCTTTAGCTTTTGCGGCAACCCACCGGACTAGGGCGAACCTATCGGACTAGTATAACCAATATTATAATATTACAAACATGCCTGTATGCAAATATTTTTATACTTTTGTAAAATAAAAACGGACTGTTTTTATACAAGTCCGTATTAAGGATTTATTTAACTTTAAGTTTTTAATATTCAATACCCTGTCGTGCCATAACGCCCATATCAAAGTAGTGTTTGATAGGTTTCATTTCTGTTACAAGGTGTGCCATAGCTTTTAATTCAGGGTGTGCATAGCGTCCGGTTAATACGATTTCAAGGTTGTCAGGTTTATGCAAAAGTGCATCTTTTACTTCTGATACCTTAATCATATTCATTGCTGTACAAATATTTATTTCATCCAGAATAATCAATTGATATTCGCCGGAATTGATTGCTTTTTTAGCGAATTCCCAGCCGCGTTTAGCTTCTTTATAATCATCCATACAAACGTTATGAGAATAACAAACTCTGTCCATACCGAATTGAACAACATCCAGGTTCGGCAAAAATTTTGAGCAGGAAACTATTTCGCCGTAAGAAGTTGCGCTGTCGCCTTTTGTAAATTGTATAATAAGGACTTTCCATCCATGACCTAAAGCTCTGAGTGCCAGACCCAATGATGCGGTAGTTTTTCCTTTGCCGTCTCCCGTATAAATTTGTATGTAACCATGCTGTAACACTACCAATAACCTCCAAGATTATAAAGACTCTAAACTCTATCCATATTTTAAACGAATTTTTAATGGATTTTAATCGTTCTTTGGATGGATTTGCGGAGTAAATAGAAATAAGACCCCATTCTGTTAAACTTCCCAAATCTCCATTCCCAAGATTTGTATATTCATCATAGGATAAATTTAAAAAAAATAAAGGGGTTTAGTCCTGTCCATGCCAAAGTCGTTACATAATATTTGTTAACAAATCCAAAAACTGTGATTTTGAGCCTGTTTGTGAAAATAATTTTTTCACGGAAAAATTTACAATTAAAATCTTAATTATTCTTAAAAATCTCTTGCAAATCGTGAAAGAAGTCTTGCAGGGCGCATTATGTCCAAAATTTCAATGTGAATTTTTTTAAACATATGCACATATTAAACAAATTATGGGAATAATAGTATTAAGGTCGACACTTTTGGATTTTTCATATTAATTTTTGTAACGAATTATGCAAATTATGAAATCGGAGGAGAAAAAAAGTTTTTATATAGATAATACAAAATGTTAGAGAGTTAAAATATGACAGAAACAAACAAGAAAAAACCCAGAATTAATCCGGGATTAGTGCGAAGTGAAGCGGATTACAAAAAGTCTAAGACTGCGGCATTGTCAAACCCGACAAAACAGGCGGCATCCGTTGCATTACCCGTAACGGAAAAAGAAACTACATTTGTTGAAATGTATGCTGAATCTTTGAAACTCAGCTGGCTGCCGTTAACAACGGAAGAAATTGTTGCGGCTCCGGTTGTTGAAGAAAAAGCTCAGACACAGCCGAAACCTAAGAAAGAAGCGCAAAAAGCAAAAGTCAAGTTTGAAAAGGTTACACCGGAACCTGTTAAGAAGTCCAAACCTTCCGATATGGAAATTCTTATGGCTAACAGTGACATGATACAGGAAGCTCCGAAACCGAAAGCAGCATTTATTGAACCTGTAGAAATTACGGATCTTCCGAAACAGGAAGAAAAACCTGAAAACAATGTATTTGAATCAATTAATGCAATACCTGTTTCGCCGGAAGCTAAGAAAGACGAAAAAGAAGATCGTAATAAATTGAATACAACAAGACCTTATATGAAGATTGATAAGGTCGAGGTCAGAAAGACGACAAATGCAGACGGTATTACTGTTTATATGATAGGCAAAGATATATATAATACGGAACAATTTGCTGCATATATGCAGGGTATTTACGGTAAAATACTTGCATCGGATTGTAAACGTATTGAATTTGAGGATGCCACGACATATACGCGTCAAGGTGACGGTTCTTATAAAGCTAACAGCGGTAATATAGTTTCAGTAGATGATTTGATATCAATATTGAGTACAAAATAATAAATGAGTACAAAATAATAAAATAAGCCCTGAGTTCAGGGCTTTATTTTTTATCATCCCGAGGGCAAAGCCCGAAGAATCTCAATAAAAAATCTCAGATTTCCCGCAAAAGTTATTTGAATAAATATCCCCCAAAACGGGAATAAATAAATTAGGTCGAAATAGCGGAAAGCCATGTGGCGCATGGTTTTTGAGATGTAAACTTTTGTAACGAATTACACAAATTATGCAATCGGAGGAGTTCTCAAGTTTTTATATATTTAAGGTATTAAAACGAGAGAGCAAATATGGCTGGCGAAGTTAACATAACTAAACTTAATAGGCCGTTAGGCGGCTCATCAAAGACGTTTCAATCAAGAGGCGGCGATGTGCCTGCTGCTAGATCAAAGGAAATTTTTAATTCTCGGTTAGAGGCACAGATAAAAAACAGCATTAAAAATAAAGAAGTGAATAGATATGCCGGGATATTTAATGAAAGACCGACATCAAATCCATTTGTTTCCGCTAATAATGGTATGTATGAAGGCATGATGTGGGGACAAGTAGCCTCTATGGGACTTCAGAGTGTTATGGGAATTACTCAAAGTATTATTGGTCTGGTTAATTCAAAACCTGCCGGAGGCGGTCCTGCCGTGTTAAAAAGTGCTGCAACATTGCAAGGTGCAAATTCTGCAGCTATAACCAGCATGCAAAGTGCAACAACCGCTTCTGATTTACGAGCTGCAATAAATAATGCTGAAACGCTGGCTTCAACACTTACATCTGATATACAGAATATTGAAGCTGAGCTCCTCCCGGGTTTAAAGCAAGCTGCAGAGGAGGCTCAGACTAAAATTAATGATTTAAATAATCAAATTACTGACCAGTATACAAGTATAAAAGAGCAGGAAGGTAATGTTAATACTGCAAAAAATTCGGTAAAAAGTTGTCAAGATAGTCTTGCATCAAAACAGAATGCTTTAACTAAGGCTGATGCGGATTATAGTTCCGCTTGTACAAATTATACAAATGCGAGAATTGCAACAGCACAAGCTCAAGCTGCTGCAGAGTCAGCTCAGAATATATTGTCATCGACACCTAAAGAAATTACCAATCCGGATGGAACTACAATTCCAAATCCTGCTTACGAGACAGCAGAACAAGCATATAAGAATGCATTAACTGAACTTGCTAATGCTCAGAATGACGAAGATAAAGCAAAAATAGCAAAAGAAGAAAAATATGGTCAGCTTACAGATTTAAAAACCGCTGTAGATGAAGCGCAAACAGCATATGATAAAGCTGCAGATCAGCTTGTAAATGCTGAAGAAAAACTTGCAACAGAGCAGGAAAAATTGAAAACAATGCAGAATGAACTTAAAGAACTTGAAGCTCAAAGAGCTGAAGAACAAAAATCAGTTGACGCTTATGAAAATATACAAAAAGAATTAAAAGATAAAAAAGCTGAACTGTCTGCAATTAAAGCTGAGATACCGGCTCAGAAAACACGTCTTGCAGAGCTTGAAAAAGCTGAAGAAGCCAAGGTCGATTCGCTTAAAGGGCAAATTGACGGATATGAAGACCAAATAAATGACCGAACAAGTCAAATAACTTATTCAGATGGTCTAAATTCTAAAGAAAGAAAATTAGAACGGCAAAATGAAAAAGATGAAAAAACAATGAGCGGACTCAGGTCGCAGCTTACATCTGCTTTAGATTTATTCAATGATTCAAAGAATGCTGCCATAAAAGATGCGAAAACTAATGGTGAAACGACTTATCAAGGTGTCAGATTAACTTATGAAAACGGCACATTTACGTATAATGGAAAAACATTTACAGAAGATGAAATAGCAGCTAATTTGTAGCGTAAGTTAATTTTAATTACAAGGCACTTTACATTTTAGGTTTATTATTTTATAATAATTTCATAGCAGTATTGCAAAAGACAAAAGAACGGGAACCCCCGTTCTTTTTCTTTCAGGAAAGGTAGTGTGAATTATGGCAAAACAGGATATTAACAGGCATGAAATTATTGAAAAGATTACACCGTTAATTGAAAACACAGCCATGAGGTTTAACACTATACCCATTGAGATTGATTTTTCCAAGGAAAATCACAGGTGGTTCCTGAGGATTTTTTTGTATTCAAAGGAAAAGGACATCACTCTTGACGACTGCGAAAATGTTACAAGAAGTCTGAGCGACTTTTTGGATGAAATTATACCTGTAAAATACTATCTGGAGGTTTCATCACCGGGGCTTGAGCGGAAATTCAAATCCGAAAAGGAATTTGTGATTTTCAAAGGCAAAAGAGTCAGTATAAAGCTTAAAAATCCGCTTGATGGCGAAACAGAAAAAGTATTTAAAGGTGAAATTCTGGATTATGATACGAATTTGGGACTTAAGTTTTTTAGGTTTGACGACGGCGAAGAACTTTTGATTCCAAAAGACAACATCCAGTCCGCCAAGTTGTATATTGATTAAGACTTATCACGTCATTCTGAGCGAAGCGAAGAATCTAAAAAATGGAAAAGAAAGGTTATACATATATAATTACAAATAAAAATAATACAACTTTATACATAGGAGTAACTTCAAATTTAAAAAAGCGAATTTGGGAACATAAAAATAAAGTTGTAGAAGGATTCAGCAAAAAATATAACTTAGATAAGCTAGTATATTTTGAAATTCTTGAAGATATTGAGACAGCATTGAATAGAGAAAAATTTTTGAAAGGAAAGAAAAGACAATACAAAGTTAATTTGATTGAAAAAATGAATTCTGGATGGCGAGATTTATACGAAGATATTTTATAGAGATTCTTCGCTTCGCTCAGAATGACGTGTATATTGGTGATACCGTGTCATCCTGAGGACATAGTCCGAAGACACACGACAAAAATTTCAGATTCTTATTGTTAAAAATGACCGCAGAAATCAACTAAATTTGAAATATAAAGGAGAATAACAATGATCAAAATCGGAACAGCATTATTTGAAGCTTGCGAACAGTTGGAAAGAGAAAGAGGAATTTCCAAAGACGTGATAATTGCCTCACTTTGCGACGCAATGGTAGCAGCTTACAAAAAACACATGAGAACAAAGGAAGCAACAAATATTGAAGCAATTTTGGATGAGCAGTCAGGTGAAATCGGCGTATTTAGCACAAAACTCGTTGTAGATAAAGTTGAAGACCCCGAAACACAGATTTCACTTGCAGACGCAAAAGAAATTGACGAAGATGTTGAACTTGATGACGAAGTTAAAATTGAAGTTACACCTGAACAGTTCGGCAGAATTGCAGCTCAATCAGCTAAACAGGTTATAACTCAAAGAATTCGTGAAGCTGAAAGAAATCTTGTTTTACAAGAATTTATGGATAAAAAAGGTACTCTTACAACCGGTATTATCCAGCGCGTTGAAAACCGTAATGTAATTGTTAATATCGGCAAAATTGACGCTATTATGCCTCAAAAAGAACAAATCCCGGGCGAATATTACAAACCCGGCAACAGAATAAGAGTTTTTGTTCTTAACGTAAAAGAAACTACAAGATTACCGCAGGTAATTGTTTCTCACGCGCATGCCGAAATCGTCAGAGAACTTTTTGAACTTGAAGTTCCTGAAATTGAAGACGGTATCGTCGAAATTAAATCAATTTCCCGTGAAGCCGGCTACAGAACCAAAATTGCAGTATGGTCAAATGACCCTGAAGTCGACAGTGTCGGAGCCTGCATAGGTCCTCGCGGAAGCCGTATCCAGACAATTGTCGGCGAGCTTAAGAATGAAAAAATTGATATCGTAAGATATTCCGAAGACCCTGTTGAATACATCGTAAACGCTTTGTCTCCGGCAAGAGTTGTGTCTGTTGATATTCTGGCAGATGATGAATATGCGCATGAAGCAATGGTTGTTGTTCCTGACGATCAATTGTCGCTTGCAATCGGCAGAGAAGGTCAAAATGTTCGACTCGCTCATAAATTAACCGGCTGGAAAATAGATATCAAGAGCGTTTCCCAGATGGAAAAAGCTGAAGCTCAAAGCTTTGAAGATAATTATTCCGAAGAAGAAGTCGATGAAATTCCTTCTGTCGATGAAGACGAACTTCAACAGGAAATTGAAGAAGAAATGAATCAGCAGGCTCTTGATGAAGAAGACCTTCAGCAGGATGAACCTGTCGAAGAAGAAACTTCTGAAGAAGAATAATTATTGTTGTCTGTTGACAAAATAATTTGAGCAAATATTATAATATTATGGCATAAAAACCAAAAATAGTAGTATATAGTAGAAAAAAAGGAGATTAATCTCATGGCAAGAGAAAAGTACGAACGTACCAAACCGCACGTTAACATCGGTACAATTGGCCACGTTGACCACGGTAAAACAACATTGACAGCAGCTATTACAGGTGTTATGGCTGCAGCAGGTAAAGCTCAAGCAAAAAAATTCGATGAAATTGACGCTGCTCCTGAAGAAAAAGCTAGAGGTATTACCATCTCTACAGCTCACGTAGAATACGAAACAGATTCAAGACACTATGCACACGTTGACTGCCCGGGCCACGCAGACTATGTTAAAAACATGATTACAGGTGCTGCTCAAATGGACGGCGCTATCCTCGTTGTTGCAGCAACTGACGGTGCTATGCCTCAGACTCGTGAACACATCTTGTTAGCTCGTCAGGTTGGCGTTCCTAACTTGGTTGTATTCTTGAACAAATGCGATATGGTTGACGATCCTGAATTGTTGGAATTGGTTGAAATGGAAGTTAGAGAACTTCTTTCTTCATACGAATTCGACGGTGACAACATTCCGTTTATCCACGGTTCAGCTTTGAAAGCTCTTGAAGCTGTTCAAAAGAACCCGAACATCCAACGCGGTGAAGATAAATGGGTTGACAAAATTTGGGAATTGATGGATGCAGTTGATACATACTTCCCGACACCGGAACGTGATTTGGACAAACCGTTCTTGATGCCTGTTGAAGACGTATTCTCTATCACAGGTCGCGGTACTGTTGCTACAGGCCGTGTAGAACGTGGTATTGTTAAAGTTGGTGACGAAGTTGAATTGGTTGGTCTTGGCGAAACTAAGAAAACTACAGTTACCGGTGTTGAAATGTTCAGAAAACAACTTGATCAAGGTCAAGCTGGTGACAATATCGGTGCTTTGCTCCGTGGTATTGATAAAACTGAAATTCAACGCGGTCAAGTACTTGCAAAACCCGGTACAATTCACCCGCACACTAAATTCACAGCTAACGTTTACGTTTTGACTAAAGAAGAAGGCGGACGTCATACACCGTTCTTCCCTGGCTATCGTCCTCAGTTCTATATCAGAACAACTGACGTTACCGGTTCTATTCAATTTGACGGTCAAATGGTTATGCCTGGCGACAACGTCGTTATGACAGTTGAATTGATTGCACCTGTTGCTATTGAAGAAGGTATGAGATTCGCTATTCGTGAAGGCGGACGTACAGTTGGTGCAGGTGTTGTTGACAAAATTATTGCTTAATAATTTTTCATCACATAAAAAAAGAACCTGAACTTTAGTTCAGGTTCTTTTTTTAACTAACTTAAAAGTGCTTCAACAATTTTAGCATTTGTTCGGGCTTGTGTCGCATTGATTAAGTATTTTTTCAATGTTTTTGTAACAAGTTCCGAGCGGTTTTTGGAATATTTAACAGCACCTAATTCATCAAGGGCTCTGGCAGGAAGTGCCAAAACTAAATTTGATTTTTCGTCAGGCAGTGCTAAATATTCTTCTAAAGTTGTTGTTGCGTAATCCTTCATTTTTCCCCTATTCCTTTTTTGTTCGACCTATCCAAGAAGTGCTTCCAAAAGTTCTGCGTTTGTTGCGGCTTTTCCGCTGTTTCTGATTTGTGATCTGTGCATGTATGATCTTAATGCTTCTCTGATTAATTCTGAACGTGTGCGGTTTTCGTTTGTTGCGATTGAATCGATTTCGTCCAAGAATTTTTCAGGCATTGAAATAAGTACTCTTGCCATAGTTGTAACTCCTATATATCTGTTCCCCTTGCATATATATAAAAAATTTCATGCAGAAAAAATTGCTTTCTGACGCAAATTTTTTAAAATTTTGCTTAACAAAACTTCATGAAATATTAAAATCGTCGTACGTAGTAGTTTTTGTCGTGTTTAAGCTGGTTGCGTATTTCGGATAATTCTTTATCGTTTCGGATCTTAGCAAGAATTTTAGCGGTTTTTTCGCGGATTGTATATTCATCGATATCTTTTGTCTGTTTGATAATATTTTTCAGGACATCTATCGGTATGTGGTCAGTGAATTCAAATATTGTTTCAAGACACCAGTATAGTTTAAAAACTTCTTTGTTAACTTTGTATTTTCCGTCTTGAAAATTGAATTTTTGGACTTCATCTATCAGTTTTTGCGTAAGATTCAGTAATTTTCGTGTAAAATACTGACAAAAAGTTTCGTTATTCTGTAATAATTTTACTGATGCAATTATATTACGGCAGACATTACCATTGACATCTATAATCGCTTGTAAAAATTTGTCATAGATAGCATTATCAAAAAAATATTTATCGTTACCTTTAGATATCAGCTCATAAATTTTAAGTGCAACGGCTTCTCTGATTTTGCCGTCCTGACCTGTCAGGTTATGGACTAAAATTTTTGCCTGTTCCGTATTTTCAATATAATCAAGTTTAAGCGCAGCTATTTGTTTCTGGACAATATTACCAGTCTTGAGAAGTGTAAAAAGTTCACCTGTCGTTAATTTCTTTTCAAAAAGACTTAACGCCTGTTTAAAATTTTCATCTAAAGTTGGATAATAAGAAGTATTCAGATTTTGCATATCCTGTGTCATACATAAATAATATAGCATAAAGTTTAATGAAATTTGCATATTCGGGCGTTTTAATGTATTATATAGAATGTAGGAGATTTACCCATGAACGATTTAATCAATTTTTTTAAAGATATTTTTATGATAAAAGAGTGCAACGACAGAAAAGTCGGCTTGTGTCAGTTTAAAACGGAAACTCCCGTGGAAAAGCCCCGTAAATTAGTTTTGAAGGCATCAAAAGATATAAAGATTTCTGATTTGATGCGCAGAAGCGCTTAGTATTCAATACCTTTTCGTGCTGCAATTCCTGTATCCCAGTAGTGTTTTACGGGTTTAATTTCAGAAACCAGATGAGCAATTTCAATAATTTTGGGATTTGCGTTTCGTCCTGTTAAAACGATTTCCATTTCTTCGGGTTTGTTTTTCAAAACTTCAACCACTTCATTCACGTCGAGAATTCCCATATCTATTGCTATATTGGCCTCATCAAGAATTATAAGCTGGTATTCATCGTTTTTGATGGCTTTTTTAGCGAGTTCCCAGCCTTTTTGAATTTCTTTAACGTCATCTTCGGTTTCGTTATTTTTATAGACAATTCTGTCCAATCCTGCCTGAATGATTTTTAAATTATCTTTAATTGCAGGTGACAAATTCATAAAGGAATTAAGCTCGCCGTAGTCATCTCCGCCTTTTGTGAACATAATTATTAAAACTTTCCAGCATCGGCCTAGCGCTCTCATCGCAAGTCCTAAAGATGCCGTGGTTTTTCCTTTGCCGTCACCTGTGTAAACCTGTATGTAGCCGTGCTGCGCCCAGTTTGGATTTATCAATTTATTTTCGCAATTTTCCATTTTGTTACCTTTGAGACATTAATCTTTTTTTATTATATATTAAAAACATGGAGAACAAAAGCGACTACAGATTATATGCAAAAGAATTAAGAAAAAAACTGGATATAAAGGCTTTAAGCAAAAAGTTTTGCGAAAAAATTCGAGAGGACGAACACTATTTAATGGCAAAACATGTCATGCTTTTTTATCCGGCGGAATATGAAATTGATTTAAGGGATTTGTTTCGTGACAACAAGAATTTTTATTTGCCGAAAGTGAGTGACGACAAAATTCTTGTTTGTCCTTTGACAGAAAAATTTGAAAAATCAAAGTTCAATATTTTGGAGCCGTGTTCAGAACCTGTAGAGCCTGATTTATTGGATATGATTATTGTGCCTGCGCTTATGGCGGACAAAAAAGGTTATCGTCTTGGTTATGGCGGCGGATTTTATGACAGATTTTTACCTGAGTGTAAAAATGCGTTTAAACTGGTTGTTGTGCCGGAAAAGTTGTTTATAGATGAACTTCCGCATGAGGATTTTGATGTAAAAGTTGATAAAATAATATACATGTAAAAAGGACCCGCGTTGGAGCGAGTCCTTAAAGGTTAGTTTAAGGATTAGGATAAAAACCTAATTATAATTATGCAGTATATTTAGGAGCAAAAGCTTTAATGCCTGCTTCTTCAGCTTGTTTTACGCTTTCAAGTTCCTGTTCAATCATTTTTAACTGAGCTTCAATTTTAGTTTTTTCCTGCATCATTTCTTTTTCTTGTTGATTCAATAATTTTGCTTCAATTTTAGCCATGCGTTCGCGTTCCTGCTTATACAAACTTTGTTGAATCCACTGCTGATACATCATTTGTGAATTCGGATCCATTTGCATAATCTGTTGCGCAATCATCGGCTGCATTTGCATAAAATTCATTTGTGCATTTTGAACTGCCATGTTATGAGAATAACTCATATACATCATTGTTCTTCCGAACATTGAGCTTGGAGTATTCATCATATCATACATAGATACTGAGCCGTCGGCAATATTTGCGGCATATTGCTGCATATCACTTATTTTTCTTGTGATCTCCTGCAGCCTTGCCTGATATTTGTACTGCTGACTAATCAGATCATGTTTTCGAGCGATAAACATTAAAATAGCCATCGTCGTAACTCCTACCTTTAAATAACTAACCTTTTTTAACCTTTACAAATATATAAAAACATGCAATATCAAGTTATTGCATGTTTTTCGGTGTTTTGTTAAGTTATGTTACAAATCTATTTTTCTGATTTAGTTATGACTTTATCAATAAGTCCGTATTCAAGCGCTTCTTGTGCTGTTAAGAAGTGATCGCGTTCGCAGTCTTCTTTAACTTTATCATAAGGCTGACCGGAATTTTCCGCCATAATACTTATTAACATATCTTTCATTCTTAAAATTTCTTTGGCTTCAATTTCAATATCGGTTGCCTGACCTTTTGCGCCGCCTAAAGGCTGGTGAATCATCACTCTTGAATTCGGCAGAGCCATTCTTTTGCCTTTTGCACCGGAACACAATAAAAATGCTCCCATTGATGCTGCATCGCCCAGACATATGGTCGATACATCCGCTTTTATTAATTGCATTGTGTCATAAATAGCCATCCCTGCAGTTATGACACCGCCGGGGCTGTTTATGTAAAGCATGATATCCTTTTCAGGATTTTCACTGTCAAGTAATAATAATTGCGCAACTACTGAATTCGCTACTTCATCATCAATTTCCGTACCTAAAAAGATAATTCTTTCTCTTAAAAGTCTTGAAAAAATATCAAAGGAACGTTCGCCTCTTGATGATGCTTCTATAACCGTCGGGACATAGCCCATAATTTTAAAATAAGTTTCTTGATCCATATTATTCTCCTAATATATTTTTATTATATCATAAATCTTTAAATTACATCGTTTTTATAGCGGATTTTAAAATATTAACAAATGTAACAAAATATAGCCTTGTTGAAATCAGAGGTTTTGGAATGTTTTTATATATGTAAGAGATAAAAAGAAGAGGACAGAGCGATGGCTATTTCAAACATTCATGAAACATTGTTAATGTACACAAAGCAAAAATCAGCGATTAACGAGGAATTGTCAGGTGTCATGTTTAATATGGTATCAGCATCCAGAAAAACGGCTGATTTACAGCAACAATATAACGAGAAATTGCAGGCCGTATATTATGATCCGGATTACGGTTACGGTACTGATGAATATATGGTCATTATTGAACAATTCGAAAATGATCATGAGTTTGAGCTTGCAAGTTTGGAAGCCTGGGAATCTGAACTTGAGCTTGAAAAGAATAATCTTGAAACTCAGTTAAATGAAATTACATCATTTGAAAACAGCTGGACGAAGTTGTTACAATCTAATATTAAGGGCGATTTTTCATACGGCGGTGCCGGTCAATAATTAGAGTATATGTGAAAGGCGGATTTTATATCCGCTTTTTTATTGCCCAAAATTAAAATTCCTGATATAATAAACCCAGAAAGAAGGAGAAAGCCAATGAAAAATATGAAAAAAGAGTACTTCGGGGGGGGGCGACTCTCCTAAGTAGACAGGACAAAGACTTAAGCGAAGCTCACAGTAAAGAACTTAACGTCCTAAAGTCTTATCGTCTTAACGACTTTAAAAAGAAAGCCGCTTTTACCTTGGCGGAAGTTTTGATAACCCTTGTCATAATCGGCATTGTGGCGGCTATGACAATCCCGACGCTTATAGCGAATTATCAGAAAAAGCAGACGGCATCAAAATTAAAACAAGCTTATTCAATAATCTCGCAGGCATTAACAATGGCGCAGGCAGAGCATGGTGACACCACAACCTGGGATGTCGCAGGAATTTACGGTACCTCTACAGATGATACTAATTTTAATCACAAAGATGCATTAACAAAATTTGCTGCAAAATATTTTATTCCGTATTTGAAGGTATCTAATGATTTTGGTTATAAGCAAGAAAAAACTGTAAATTATGACGGTCCATACAGTCCTGTAACGAATAATTATGTTCCTGGGAGGGGAAGTTTTAAATACAGAATTTTATTGTCAAATAATATTTTAATAAGTGTAGGTATTGGTACATCCGGCTGCGTAGGCGGTACAAATCCTGACGGAAGTTGTGTGTCTACTGAATATAGAAATATTATTTTTGAAGTGGATATAAATGGATTTTCAAAACCAAATACGTACGGAAAAGATGTATTTTTTATGACATTTGATTTAAGAAAAAGAATATTTGAATTTTTAAAGGGTAGTGATAATAATAAACAAGTTTATCTGAATTATTGTAAAGGTGACAGTGGTTCACAGTTTTGCGGTTATTTGATATTTCTTGACGGTTGGGAAATTAAGGATTATTATCCATGGTTTTAGTTTGTAGTAAAATAAAACCATGTTAAAAACAGGTGAAAAATTCGGAGCTTTTATTGTTCCTACAGGAATCGGCGCGGCTATAGGCGGTTATGCCGGTGATGCAAGTGTTTGGGCAAGAAAATTCGCGGATGTTTCAAGCCTTATTGTTAATCCGAATGTTGTTAATGCAGGCGGGTTTTCAGGGATTACGGAAAATATGTTTTATGTTGAAGGCTATTCCTTAAACAGTTTTTTTAAGGGTGAAATCAACTTGAAGCCTTCAAAAAATAATAAAATAGGTATTGTCTTTGACAAAAGTATCCCAAAAGATGTTTTGAATGTTCATATAAATACTATAAATGCCGTGAAAACAGTTTACGGTGTTAATGTAACAGGGTATGAGATTACAACGGAAGATGTCGGGGTGGAATTTTTCATGACTGATTTCGGCACCTCTGTCGGAAAAGTTAAAAATATTGAAACGCTTAAATCATCCGCCAAAAAACTTTTAGAACAAGGTGCGGATGCAATTGCGCTTGTTTGTATGTTTGATGATCCGGAAGATGATAATCCTGATTATGCAAACGGTTCAGGTGCTGATCCCGTGGGCGGTGTTGAAGCTATTTTGTCGCATTATATTTCTAAAGAGTTAAAAGTCCCTTGCGCGCATTCGCCTGCTTTCGCAGACTATTCAATTTCATCTGATATAGTGAATCCGAAAGCGGCTTCTGAATATATTACGCCGACATTTTTGCCGTGTATTATGCTCGGACTTTCAAATGCTCCGTTAATCGGCGGTGATATTAATATATCTCAATTGGATTATCTTGTAATGCCTTATGATGCTTTGGGATCTGTTCCGGTGTATGAGGCAATTAAGCGTAATATCCCTGTTTTTGCGGTTAAAGAAAATACTACGGTTTTGAATGTCACAAACGAAAATTTGCATAAATCAGACAAAATTACGGTTGTTGAAACGTATGAAAAGTGTCTTGATTTAGTCAAAAGTCTTTAAGACGGGTGTATTTTTTATTTCGTAAAACATTTCAGCAGAAATGCTGAAAGCTTCCGGATTCGAGCTGACATAGATTTCTTCCGTGCCGTCGGATTTTTCGGTTAAGTTGTTTTTTATCAGATCATCTTTTATAAATTTTGCAAAATGTACTGACGGGTCAATAAACAAACTTTCCGGAGCAAATTTTGTTAATATATCAATCAAATACGGATAATGTGTGCAGCCGAGAATTATTTTTTCAGGATTAAATTCAAGCATTTCGTCGAGTTTATCTTTTACGTGAATAATGCTTTGCGGCTCATTGAGTTTGTTTTCTTCAACTATACGAACCCATTCGGGGCAGGCAATTTGGATAACTTCCATATTCGGGTTATATTTTTGAATTTCGTTTTTGTAAACGTTTGAATTAACGGTTGCATGTGTTGCAAAAACGCCTATTCTGTTTACCGGTAATTTAGCAATTATTCCTGCGGCGGATTGAATAATCGGATAAATTTTTAAAGGGTATTTGTTTTTTATTGTGTCATAAATGACTGAAGATGTTGTATTACATGCCATAACAACAGCTTTGGCATCTTTTTTTATGAAGAAATCAAAGATTTTGTCGGCATATTCAAGCAATTCTTCTTTTGTTTTTTCTCCGTAGGGCATGTGTTTTGTGTCGCCGAAATAGATATAATTTTCGTCCGGAAGAAGTCTTTTTAACTTTGCATAAACCGTTAATCCACCGACTCCGGAATCAAAAAATGCTATTGGGTGCTTATTTATTTTCTTTGAAATAATTTTCTACTCCTTCCGCAATGGCTTTTGCGGTTGCCTGTTTACGTTTGTCGCTTACAAGCTCTGCTCTTTCTCCGTCATTGGATATAAATCCTATTTCGACTAATATTGCAGGTGCTGTCGTATGATTTATAACATAAAATTTTGATTTGAACAATCCGCGATTGTTGGTTTTTATATTACTTGCAAGTGCTGCGTGAACTGTTTGTGCCAGCGACATACTTTCCTGACGGTAGTAATGAGTTTCTATACCTGTAATTTCGGGTTTTTCGCTGGAGTTTACGTGGACACTTACAAATATATCCGGATGTTCGCTTTCACTGAAAGCAACTCGGTCCTGAAGAGACACGGTTTTATCATTGTCTCGGGTCATTTCTACTTTATAACCCTTTTTCTCTAAAATGTTACGAACTCGTTTTGACACATCAAGAGTTATTTCTTTTTCGGTTATGTCGCCTCTTATAGCACCAACATCATTGCCTCCGTGGCCCGGATCTATTACGATTTTTTTGATGCCGGAATTTTGTGAAGTAAACGGAGGTTTTGTCTTTTTGGGTGTTGTTACCTGAACTTTCAAGGTTTTGCTGTCGGCGCCCAAATAGGTGTTTATGAAAGTGTCGGGTTCTGTAGGTATTGTAAGTTTCATCCCTACTCCCGGCAGAAGTTGGATATTACTGTTTGCAAAATAGGTGTTTTTGAAGGTTTCATTGAAAGTATCTTCATTGTACCTTGCAACGTTGTATAGGTATAAAATCAGCCGCTGGTTTGTTCTGTCAATCCCGTGAACCAACGGGTGATTGAAAGATAAAATCATTGAACTTGTCTGCGAATTTGTTTTTTCAGTGTTGTAGGAAATTATGTCGCATGCTGTTCCGAATAGTGATTTGTGGTCAAGTTTATCCAGATTAGCTATTAAAAGCGACTGATTATCAGTTGAATAAACCGGAATATATTTTGTCACATTCGGAGTCGTGATTACTATACGAGCTTTATTGACCTCAAATTGTCCGATTTTCACGGAATCCGTTTCGTTTATTTGATATTCCGAATTTCTTATCTCATGGTTAACAAGGGTGTTCGGGATATCATAGACGATTCTCAAAGGGTTTTGCAAAACCATTGGCTTTTCAATTGTAACTGAGCCGAAACCGCTCAACAGAACACCGTTCGGGCGTGGTGTTATCTGGCTTATGTAGTATTTTGTGTTCAATTTCAAATCTTTTTTAATAAGACTCGGGGTATCCATTTTAGGGGTTTGCTGGGTTGTCGTGTTAAATGCCTGCTGGATTTGGGTTGTAATCGATTCTTTGGGTGTTTCATCGGGTACTTCGACGGTTAAATATTCATAAAAATCGCTTGCTGAAGAATGTTCGTCGCGGTATGTTCTGTGAAAATATTCATCCTGCCAGCAGGGTTCTTTTAATTTTATGATAATATTGTTTTTTATTCTGAAAAATTTGAGATTTGAAGGGTTAAAATCATCGTCATAATATATAACCATTCTCACAACGTTAGGATTAGTGCTGAATTGGTTTATTTTTACTTCGGTAATTCCTTTTGTACTGAATTTCCAATTCTGCCGCGGAATAGTCAGAATTGAATCAGGTATATCAAAATATGCCCTTGTCGGGTTTTCCATACGCACAACTTTAATTTCATCAAGCACCGGCTCTGTCGATTCGTCAGGAATGTTCAGCACAATCATTGAATTTGATGTGTCAAAGTTTGCCCCTGTTATTTTGAATATATCCCGGGCAAATACATTTTGAGTAAATATAGATACTAATAATATTATGAAAGTAAGAAAAATTTTTTTCATTTTATCATTATTATATCTATATTTAATGTTGCAATCAAATTGTAAATTTTTTAGAATAAATTGTATTTCCCTGCCCAAAAAGTTGCTTCACTTCTGCGGTTTGAACGTAGTTTTTTGATTACGGTTGTGACGTGTGATTTTGCAGTGTGTCTGCTGATTCCGAGGATTTTTCCTATTTCGGTGTTGTTAAACCCTTTAATCATTAATCTGAAAATTTCTACTTCGCGTTCTGTTAATTTAAACATTTGTTTATCTCCTTTTATTTTTAGTTTAACATATTGTCAAGCCGATAAATTCATAATATCTCCTGTTTTTAAATTTTTAAATAAAACTTGAAAAAAAAGTTTTTTTTGTATAGAATTGAAGTTGCCGATAAGCGTGCGTAGCTCAGTTGGATAGAGCGTTTGGCTACGAACCAAAAGGTCGGGGGTTCGAATCCCTCCGCGCGTAATTTTTTGTAAATTTTTGTTAAGAACCGGAAGGTTTTTTTATTTTTTGTTAATTTTTATGTGAGTTCTTTACCGGTAATGTTGTACTTTTTTGTCCAGATTGATTTGTACGGATAGATAGATTATTTTGGTAAAGTTGGCTTTGTGTGGGAGTTTTCGGGTCGGAAAAATTAAGTTTACCCAAAAAATCAAACTGGAAAACTGGACTTTTTCTGGACTGTACGGATAGATTGAGATTTGCAGAATTTCAGTGAAATACGCACCGTTTTTGAGTTGTACGGATAATTTGATTATTTCGGAAAAGTCCAGTTCCGCAAATTTTCAGAAAAATTTAAAACGAGGTCGGAAGAATTTTCATCAAGCTTGTAAAAATCATTATGTATAATTTTTATGATAGTATAGATATATGGAAAAAATTTATTGTTTATTAAATAAATACGTACAATCAATTAATGAATGTAATCTAGAATTAGCAAGAGAAATATGGGATAGCGAAGATTCAATCTCTTTTATTCATCCGCTTGGCTATGAACATTCTTTTGAAGAAATTAAAGAGCATTTTTATTTCGGTATAATGGGAAATTTGTTTTCAAAGAGAGATTTAAAGATAAAAAATGTTTCGGTAAAATTTTATGACAAAGCTGCTTTTTTAGAATTTAGCTGGGATTTTTATGCAACTAAAAAAGAAAACGGGGAGCAAATCCATACTCAGGGGCGTGAAACACAGCTTCTTGTTTTGCGCAACAATGAGTGGAAAATTAGCAACATCCATTATTCGCAAGCATTGAACTCATAAATCGGATTTTTAAATAATACTCAATATAAAAATTTAATTATTTCTTGTAAAATCAATCACCTCTCCATCCTCAGGAATTAATAAATTATTAATATTGTTTTTATTTTTAAATTCTTTTAAATCATTTCTTGTAACCGAAAGATGGCTTACTGTATCCATATGGCTTGCAATTACTGTTGAGTTTGGAGCATTTTGCAAAACTTCTTTTACATCATCAATATTCATAATTAGCCGTTCACCGTTTAAAACCGTTGCAGCACAAGCATTTATAACTATTACATCAGGATGGTATTTTGTAAGAGCCTCAATTACTTCTTCACACCAAATAGTATCGCCTGCTATATACAATGTCTTTTCATCATTTGATTTGAAAACAACGCCCATCGCATCATAAGGCATGCCAATAGAATCGCATAGCGGTTTAATTATTTCTCTTTTGCCATGCTGAGTACCTGTTTTGTATAGAGTTATACCATTATATTCCGTTCCTGATTCCTGTATAATTTCAACATTTGTAAAACCTTTTGAGATAACGTAATCTCTATCAATAATTGACTGTACAAAAACTTTTATATTTTTATCTAATGCACTTTCAGCGAATTCATCCCAGTGGTCTGGATGAATATGAGTAATAATAACAGCGTCAACATCAACAATTTTTTCAATTTCAAAAGGAAGCTCCACTCTTGGCTGGCGAATTTCGGAATTTATCGCTGTATCAAATCCCGGCATATAATCTTTAGGCATAAGCCACGGGTCAATTAAAAACTTTGTATTATTGTATTCCACTATAATTGTTGCATTTCTTACTTGTGTAATTTTCATTTAGATACCCTCCTTATAATAAAACAATTTTATATAGTTATTATCATTTTGACAAGAATGCACTTTTTTGTATAATACTTACTAAAAAGTAAATAAGGATTTTTACATGATAAAACAGAGAAAAGATGAATATCAGTGCCCGTTAGAAGTAACCATGGAGATAATTGGCGGCAAGTATAAAGGTGTAATAATCGGGCATCTTATAAGCAAAACATTGAGATATAACGAACTTCAAAAATTGATTTCATACGCAACACCCAAAATGCTAATTCAACAGTTAAAAGAACTTGAAGCGGACGGAATAATTGAGCGAAAACTTTATCCTGTAGTACCGCCTAAAACAGAATATTCTCTTACAAAAAGAGGAGAAACGCTAATTCCTGCAATTATTGAATTAAACAAATGGGGTATGAATTATTTAAAAGAAGAAAATATCCCGTGTTTATATAAAAGGAATATAGATTAAATGTTTGTGATTTATTTTAATTTTCAGTCACAAGTTGCCGAAAAAAATCAAACCATGTGGAACAAATAATCAAACCATGTGTTCTTTTACAAATGTTAATATTTGCAGTGAATTTTGTTATTGAAAAATCAACAATATGTTCATTAAAAGCGTGCATGATAGTTTTATATGTAATTAATTTTAATATTAATTAAAAAAATATCATTTTACTTTATGAATAATTTAGAAAAGACGTATCATTACATAAGCACAATTATTAATGAAAGGAGTTTATAATGTCTGAAAATTCAAATAAAGTTGAATTAATACAATATGGTTATAATTTTATATGATGAAGATATTACTATTGCGGATATTGAGAATGGTGATAATGTAATATTAAGTTGCGGCTTTTAGAAATGCAATCTGCTCAAATGCGGTAGATATTATAACGCATAAGTCAAAAACTATATTAAAAGTTTCAGGAGGTATATTAGTATGGAGGTTGTTGTTTTAATATAATATTGGTTGTTTTTTAATCATTTCAATCCACTGCTCAAGAGATGTTTTATTCAAATACATATTAGGTGAAAAATCAACCAGCGGAACTCCACCATTTTTGTAATAATCATTCAAAAAGTGTTCTAATGTTGCTGACCAGTTTATAACTACTTTTTTATTATTATCACGTTCAAGAAAGATGTATTTTGAATTCTCTTGTGGTGATTTTTGATTTAAATTTGAAAATTCTTGTAAAATTTTTGTCGAATCTTCTACAGGTCTTTGAACAGATGCCAGTCTGTATCCCATTGAATAATGGAATGGGAACGAATTTTTTTCTGCTACAATACAAACATTCCCCAAACGGTTTTGCAGCATTCTTTCTACCCGTAATTGGTGCATCCTTGTTCCGATTCCGCTATACTCTTTATTACCCTTTGCCTTCATATAAGACAGGACTTTTTCGTAAAGCTCCCCATCTACAAATGCTATTTCAAATTTTGGGCTTATCACTTGTTGTTCTTTATCTATATAAAAATATGTCTCACCAACAACTCTGTAAGTTTTATTTTTAATATTTATTTCACCGTTTGCATCTGCAACCATAAGACAGTATTTTTCCATATTAGGGATATCTTCTTTAACTCTTGCAATATATGCGTTTACTGGCTTATTTGTCTTTTTATCAATCAGAGTTGTTATCCTTAAGCCGCTTTCGTCTAAGTTGGTTTTAGGCGTGAATTCCGGTGAAAGTAATTTTTTAAATGTCTTAGAACTAATTCCTTGAAAATTTTCTTTTAATAGGCTAACTTCAACAGTATCTGTTGCCGGCTGACGTACAAGGTCAGCTTTTGTAAAATTGAATATCCTTTTAGTAGCAGGGATAATGATATCTTTAAATATGTTTGTTTTTATTTTGTTTATTTTCATATTTGAATTTCTAATGCCTAAATAATTTTCAGTAAAACATTCTTATATAACCTTACGGCGGCCTTTTATTACAACTTCCTTAAACATATTGTTATGGGGTGCGTTATTGCCGAGTTTGATTATTTTTTCCAATCCGAATTTCAGCGGATTTGAGGTTTTCGTTGTTTCATAGGTTTTGACTTTTGTGATGATGTAATCATCCATATATTTAGGAACAATAACATTGTCTTTTGGAACATAGCGTGTAAAACTTATTCCGCATTTGTTTTCTTCTTTGAAAATATCAACTCTTAAATATGTTGAAAAGCGGCATTTATCAATATTTTTGCGGGCAGTGTTAAGCGCTTGAAATTTTCCTTTTTCAACTGCGTAGTCAGCTATCATTTTTAATGATTGGCTGTTGAGAAATTTTGCCTGAAATGCGGGTTGATTAAAGTTGTTGTTTTGTATTCTCATAATTTAACCTGAAAATTTTCGGTGCTTACTGCGAAAAATTATTATTTTATCGGGTGGTGGTCTTTTATTACAACTTGTTTAAAAAGTTTGTAATTCGGGACATCATATCCGAGTCTGATTATTTTATGCAAAGCGAATTTTAGGGGATTACAGGCTTTATTACTCCGGTATTCTTTAATGTATGTTAAAACCAAATCTTCTTTGGATTTTACTTCTTCGACATATTTTTTGGGGAGAAACCTTGAAAAACTTATGCAGGGTTTGCCGTCTTTTTCATACAAATCTACCCTGAGATATGTCTTGTGATACGCTGTGTCAATATTTTTAACAGCATTCGTAAGTTTTTCAAACTTTCCTTTTTCTGCGGCATATTTTTTGATTAAATTTAAAGATTCGCTTTTAAGGAATTTTGCTTGAAATGAAGGTTGATTAAAGTTATTGTTTCGGATTTGCATATTTGTATTAAATCCGAACAAAAAATTTTTTGCTATTATAATTTTATTTTTAAATTTGTATTATACAAATTTTCTATCAAATCTTTGTCATAAATATTTTTCTTTTCATCAGGAATGTTTTCCAATATTTTATTTACAATATCAGCCGGAAGAGAATTTTTTTTCGCAAGGTACCGAGCATAATACGGGTGACAGAAGTTTTTTGCCGAATAATAATTTTCAATTGAATATCCCCAGGAATTTCGGCTACGGATGGGGAGTATAATTTTGTCTGCAAGCTCTTGCACCGGTTTAATATTATAGTTACTATTGATATATTGAATAATTTCTTGCGTTGAAAGATTTCCGGCGCCCCGTCCTATGCCGGAAATGCTGCAATCCAGAATGATCTCTCTTTCTGTATTTGTGGAAGTTAGCACTTTTGCGTTTTCTAAGGATAAATTTAAATTGTTATGAGAATGAAAGCCTATACAAATATCTTTGTCCAGATATTTGTCTGAGAGGCTGAATATTTCTGCCGAGGCTTTTTCATTCAGACCGCCCGTGGAGTCTACTATGGTGAATCCCGCAGGATGTATTTGGTTAATTTGCCGGATTAATTCAATGAGTTCTTCTTTTTCGTATTGATTAATAAACGTTGGGTTGATAAAGAGTCTGTAACCTTTGGATTTTATTTCTCTGCATGTTTTTAAGGCGTTTTTCAGGTTTTGTTTTTTGAATATAAATCTGATACCCGAAATTAAATTATCGTAATATTCCGGCAGGCGGTTTATGTCGAATTTTCCGTATGAAATCATTGCAAAAAATCGGTTTTTGTCGCAATTTTGAGGTAAAATCGTGTTAATTTCGTCAATTTTATTGAATAATGATTGATTTTTTGTAATTTTTTTGTCAACCAGAAATCCGGTTTCAATATAATCGATACGGGCATTTTGAAGCCCTGTGATAACAGTTTTTATATTATCAAGACCGAAATTCCAATTGTTCACATATCCGCCGTCACGCAAAGTGCAGTCCAGAAGTTTTGTACGTTTATTTTTCATTAATTACATAATACGAAAAATAATAAGTCTACACAAGTCCCTCTTTAAGCGCTTTAACTGCTGCCTGTGTCCGATCATCAACCACAAGCTTTTGGATAATATTACAAACGTGTGCCTTTGCTGTATGTTCGGATATTGTTAATTCTTTGGCAATTTCGTTATTGGATTTGCCGTCGACAACAAGTTTTAAGACTTCGTATTCGCGCTGGGTAAGGTTTGCGTGCTGTTCTTTAAACATTGCCCGTGACATTTGTCTTGGCGGAACGACCCCGCAATTTTTGTCCCGTAAAATCGGCACTACCTGCGGATCAAGCCACATTGCACCTTCTTTTACGGTTTTTATTATCATTTTTAAAATTTCTATGTTGATGTCTTTCATAACATAAGCACATGCGCCCGCGTGGAGTGAATCCGTCACCTCTTGTTCACTGATATGTGATGTCAGCATAATTACTTTGGCAAGGCTGTTGTGTTCAATTATTCTTTTTGCAGCTTCTATTCCCGATATATCAGGAAGCCCTATGTCCATTAATGTCACATCGGGATGAGTAATTTTATATTTTTCAACGGCTTCTTTGCCGCTTTGAGCTTCTGAAATTACTTCAAGTCCGTCAAGCTCTTCAAAAAGCGACTTCAATCCTACTCGCATTAATTTATGGTCCTCTACTAATAATATCTTTACAGGCGGGTTGTTCATAATTTTCCTCCTCTTTATATTATTTATATGACGCGGCATCAGGACATTTAACCCCTTAGTTTTAAAATTTAAAGACTAATATTGCATATTTTTATTTGTGAAACATTATTTGGATTAAAATGGGAGATAAGTTTTATAAAATAAATTCTTAATAAAAACTTAAACATTGAAGGGTAGAAATTTCATTTGGTTTGATTTACAATGTTGTAGATAAGAAAAATAGGATAACAAATGAAATACTCCAAATATTCAGTCATAATCATCGGCAGCGGGATTGCGGGTTTGTATGCGGCATTAAAAATTGAGCAGCAGACAAATCTTGATGACGGGATTTTATTGATTACAAAATCAAAGCTCGGAGAAAGCAATTCCAGATATGCTCAAGGCGGTATGGTCGCGGTAATGAAAGATAATAAATCAGATTCAACGGAATCTCATATTACTGATACCATAAAAGCGGGCGCGGGTTTGAGTGAATTTAATGCCGTAAAATTCATATCCGAGCATTCGGACGCTGTTGTAAAAGATCTTTTGAAGTTTGGAGTTGAATTCGACAGGGATGAAAATAATAATTTTTGTTTTACAAAAGAGGCTGCACACAGTGTAAGAAGAATTCTGCACTCCGGCGGCGACGCAACGGGTAAAATGATTGAGAAAGCTCTGACAAAAGATGTTCGTGAGAACGAAAATATAGATGTTTACGAGCAGACAGAGGCTGTTGAGCTTCTCGTTAATTCAAATAAAGAATGCAAAGGGGTTATTGTATTTAATGATTTGACTCATGAATATGAAACAATATATTCATCAGCAGTAATTCTTGCAACGGGAGGGCTGGGACAGCTTTACAAATATACTACAAATCCTGCTGTAGCAACAGGCGACGGCCTTGCGCTTGCATATAATGCTGGTGCTGTTTTGCAGGATTTGGAATTTATTCAGTTCCACCCGACTGCCCTTGCAATCGACGGCGATGAAAACAGATTTTTAATATCTGAGGCTGTTAGAGGCGAAGGTGCAAAACTTGTTGATGCGGACGGTATTGAATTTATGTACAAATACCACGAAAAACGCGAGCTTGCTCCGCGCGATATTGTTACAAGAGCAAATTATAACGAAATGCTTGAAAACCACACGGATCATGTTTATTTGAATGCAACATGTATTGATAAAGAAAAATTGGCGGAAAGATTTCCTAATATTTCAAGAATTTGTGCGGAAAACGGAATTGATATCGCGCATGATTTTATTCCTGTTGCCCCTGCCGCGCACTATTCAATGGGCGGAGTTAAAACCGATATGGAAGGCAGAACATCTATAAGCGGGCTTTATGCAATAGGTGAGGCTGCATCCACCGGTCTGCACGGCGGAAACAGATTGGCAAGCAATTCAATCCTTGAGTGTGTTGTGTGTGCATATGAAGTCGCAAATTATTTGAAAGATAAAGAATTAAAAACCCCGAAACAAATTGATGAGGACTTAAAATCAGTTATTGATAAATATTCAAAAGATTTGCTTATGGAAGAGCTTGATATTGATAAATTAAAACACGAACTTCAAGATATCATGTGGCGCGGTGCGGGAATTTTGCGAAGTGACAAAACTTTAACTCAAGCACTTGAAGAACTTAATAATCTGGCTAAAAAATTCCCCAGAAGCGTAAAGTGTTTGAGCAAAGAAGAATATGAATTTAAAAACATGCTTCTTGTCGCTCGTTTAATTGTAAATTCTGCGCTTCAAAGAAAAGAATCGCGCGGAGCTCATTTTAGATTGGATTACACGAATACTGACGAAATCGGTAAGCACAGTCTGATTACAAAAAGTGAAGGAGAATTGAGTTTTGTTAAATAATTTGTATGTAAAAGATCACGTAAAAGAGGCATTGAAAGAGGATATCGGCTTTGGCGATATTACAACGGAAAATCTCGCAGCAGATGATGATTATTTGAAAGGTGCGTTTAATACAAGATCTGACGGCGTTTTGTGCGGTGCTGATGTGTTTAAAACAGTTTATGAAACGCTTTCAAAAGATATAAAAATAAAATTTTATTTTCAAGACGGTGACTTAATTAAAAAAGGCGATAAAATTGCTGATATTGAAGGTCCTGCAAAAGAACTTTTGATAGGAGAACGCGTTGCGCTTAACTATATTCAGCGGATGTCCGGTATCGCAACAGAAACTAAAAAATATCAGGATGCAATCGGAAATTATCCCGCAAAAATCGTTGATACCAGAAAAACAACTCCGAATTTCAGAATTTTTGAAAAATATGCGGTTAAAACAGGCGGAGGCACACTCCACAGGTTTAATCTTTCTGATTGTGCCATGATTAAAGACAATCATATCAGACTTGCAGGTTCAATTACAAATGCTGTCCAAAAATTGAAGGAAAATTTGTCCCATGCCCATAAAATTGAAGTGGAATGTGATACTATTGAACAGGTAAAAGAGGCTCTGGCAGCTGATGTCGATATAATTATGCTCGATAATATGGATATTGAATCCATGAAAACAGCATGCTGTCTTATTAATCATAAGGCTATTGTTGAAGCAAGCGGCAACGTTAATCTTTCAACGGTTGGTGCAATTGCATCTACAGGTGTTGATATTATATCTTCCAGCGCCATAGTTGCAAAAGCGCCTACTTTGGATTTGGCACTGGATATGTGAAAATTTTCACAAATAGTGTTATTTTTACACTAATTGTTAAGCTGAATTTTTCAATACGGCATTGATTTATATGCCGATTTATGAGAATAATTGTAAACTTTTTTTACATGTTTGGCAAAAAATGTTTTGCTTTGATTTAGAATAAATGTATAGATAGTTAATTGATTGGTGGGAAATGAAAATTCATTCAATACAATACGACACAACAAAGCAAGGTTATCATTCGGGTCATCCTGCGGACAAAGTAAAGGGACATAGTGCGGGATTGCGCGAGAATAACAGAGGATATAGTGTAGCATTTAGCGGCAGCGGAGCGAGTAAAAAAACAAGCGAAGCTGCCGTTAAAGTTTTTAATAACTTAGGCGATACCGTAACCGATAAAATTATGCGGTCTGAAAAGTTTAAGAAACTCGTTGAAGTTTTTGAAGAAAAAACAGTTGTTGCTCAGGCGCTTGTTGCATTGATTGTAGCAGGTGTTTTAAGACCGGCAACAAACATGGCGATGGCGGGTAAAGACGACAGGGAAGACAGTATGTACGCAGCAGCACACGCAATATCATCAGCCGTAATCGGTTTTGTCGTTTCATCACTTGTTATGGCACCGTTTGATAAAGCGTTTAAGAAAATAAAAGCTGAGCCCAAAAAATATTTAAGCGGTTTGGAAGATCTTCTCGGCGTTAAAGAAATCGGTAAACGTAAATTGGAAAAATCAAAACCGTATAAAAATATAAGTAAAGTTGCACAAATGATTCCGGATTCTATAGTTCTCGGTATTCCTAAAGCAATGTTAACAATTGCTTTGATACCTGCAATTTTGAAATATGTATTCGGTCTGGAAAAGAAATCAAAAACCAAACCGATTCCGGAAGAAAAAGGTTTTATGAATAAATTTATGCCGGTATCTATAACTAAATTTATGGGAGGTGACAAATAATGCAGGTAAATCTTCAGACAGTTAATATCAATAACCGTAATATGAATTACCAAAATGCTCGACCTGCTTTTGCAGGGACTCCTCATATTCATTCAAAATTGTTTGATCCGGTTAAAAAACAATATGATAATTTAGCAGAAGGCATTGCAAAACATTATTATTCTGCGTTTTATAAAAGTAAATTTGCAAAATGGTTTGTTGACAAAACCAAAAACGTAAAAAATATGACAACTCATATGTCTGCAATAGGTGCAACACTTATTTCAGGTATGTATACAATAAGAACTTTGCAAAACGATAAGCTTGATCCTGAAAAAAGAAAAACTCTTGCCCTGAATGATGTTATGACGTGGGCGCTGTCAACGGCGGGTTCATATTTCTTAGACAGCAAGCTTGCTAACTGGTGGGACGGAGTTACAACACGTTTTGCCGCAAATTATTTGCTGGATAATCCGAGAGCAAAAAGAATAAGAACTTTTGGTGACTGGGAGCCGAAAAACATAAATCAATTTATGCAAGAATGGTATATTCATAAAAATAACAGAATTGATCAGCTTAATAAAAAAATAGCGGATTCACTGGCAGATGGTTCCTATAAAGGTTTAAGAAGACCGAATCTTCATCATGTAAAAGCAGAAGATGCAATACCGTATAAAAGCATTCGTGACTTTAACCTTGATGTGTTAAAGAATAAACGCCTTACAACGCTTGTTGACGGTATGGGTGTTCTCAAATCCTTGTTCGTATTCGGTATGGTATACAGATACATTGTTCCTGTACTGGTTATGAAACCGGCAAACAAAATTGGTGCTTATATTCATAAGAAAAATGCCGAAAAAGCTCAAAATCAGGACGTAAATAAAGCAGCATAAATTTTCTGCATCTTGATATAAAAAAGAACTCCATTTTGGGGTTCTTTTACCTGACCCCGATTATCGTAAAGGTTGGCATATTAATGATTTTTGAATTTTTGCTTTCGTTATAGAATGATACATTGCCGGAACAGACGGGGATTTGAATTTCTTCACAGGCTTTTTTAATATCCAGAATTGTTTTACGAAATTCAAACATAGTCGGAGGAATCTCAGGATTTGTAAAATTCAGGCAGTTTGTAATCCCGAGAGGCTTTATTCCGTTTGATTTGAAAAATTTTGCAGCATCAATAACGGCAGAATATGTATTTTTGACTGCAGCGGAAAAGGTATAAACTCCAAGGTCGCAATTTTCTTCCCAAATTCTTAGTATATTAAATTGAGGGTTTTCATCCGGCTGTAATTCGGTTCGGTTTCCGACCGTGTGGTCATACCGTTCAAAAATGGATTTGTTATTTATCGAAATAATATCTGTCGCCGACAAGCTGCCCTCAGTATAATCTAAAGGCACATCGGGCGGGGTTACCAGGATATCAACGGGAATATCGGCAAGAATTTTGTTTCCGCGCCTTATAATATAATTTTTTTTATCAATGACTGTTCCTATAACGGAATATTCAAGCTCATATTTTTTAAGGATTTCAGAAATCGCGGGAATTGAATTTTCCTGAACCGCAAAAAGCATTCGCTCTTGAGTCTCTGAAAGCATTATTTCAAAATCCTTAATTGAATTATCGCCGGTATGAATTTTATCAAGGTCAATGTCAACGCCTGTATTGCTTTTGAATGCAACCTCCGATGTCGATGATAAAATTCCCGCAGCCCCGCAATCCTGACATGAGGCAACAAGTTTTTTGCTGAATATTTCCAGACAAGCTTCAATAAGCTTTTTTTTCATAAAAGGATTTGCAATTTGAATTGACAATTTATCCTCTTTTTTTTCACCGCTTAACTTTTTGGAGGCAAAACTTGCGCCGCCCATGCCGTCTTTCATTGTTGCAGAACCTACAAGCATAAGTTTTAAACCTGCGCGTGCTTTGTTTGATGTTAAAATGTCGTCGTATTTTGCAATCCCGATGCAGGTGACGTTTACCAGAGGATTTTCGGTAAAAGCCTTATTGTACAGCACTTCCGTAGAAACTGTCGGAACCCCGATTGAGTTGCTGTAATTTGAAATCCCTTCAATTACGCCATCTATAATTCTTTTGTCATCGCCGAATTTTAAGGAATTGCAAAGCGCAATCGGTCTTGCATTCATTGCAAGCACATCTCTTACAATTCCGCCGATTCCTGTTGCTGCACCGTTAAACGGTTCAACCGCGCAGGGGTGGTTGTGTGATTCCATTTTAAAAAGTATTGCATGGCGTCCGATTTTTATTCCGCCGGCGTTTTCATTATAGTAAATTGCATTTTTTCGCGGTAATTCTTTTAAAAGCCCTTTTGAATGCAAATATCCGCAGTGTTCGGAATATGTTGCACTGAATAGATGCAATTCAAATTCGTTTGGAACTCTGTTTAATTTTTCGGTAATATATTTTTTATATTTCATTTTTAATAAATTCAAAAACCTTTCTGCCGTCTGTTAAACCCGATTCTTCAAACACTGCGCGTTCGGGGTGCGGCATCATACCCATAATTTTGTTTTTACGGTCATAAATCCCTGCAATCCTGTCGTCGGAGCCGTTTACATTTCTTTTGTAGCGCATAATAATTTCTTCGCCGTTTTTGCCTGTGTAATTTCCCTGATGGTGTGCTATGGGAAGCCGTATAATTTCATTTTGGAATTCCAAATCCGTAACTTTAGAGATAAAGTGGAGATTTTCGTTATAGGTTAAGGCGCCTGACAAAAGTCCCGCTTCCGTCAAAATCTGAAACCCGTTACAAATTCCGATGATTAAGGATTTTCCGACAGGCAAAGATTTAACTGCAGGGGTAAGTTTTGCAATTCTGCCTGATGATATATGATCCCCGTATGAAAAACCGCCGGGGAGAAATATTATGTCATAATGCTTTTCAATTTTATCGTTCTGCCAGATAAATTCCGTATCCCAGCCTAAAAAATCTAAAGCCTGTTTTGTATCGCGTTCGCAATTTGTACCTAAAAATGTTATTATCCCTGCTTTTACCATTTAATTTCGTATTCTTCTATTACACTGTTTGATAAAATTTCTTCAGCAATCGTGTTTATAATTTTTTCTGCTTCATTTTTGTCTTTTGCATCAAATTCAATAGAATATGTATTGCCTACTTTGCACTTTAGATTTTGTACAGGCATTAAGCTATGTACTGCCTGTTCAAGCGTTTGTGCCTTAATATCCTTTATTGTGTCTTTTAATTTTACATTGACTGTTGCTTTAAAACTTTTCATACTTAAATTTTAGCACGAAAATCAACAATAATAATTGCCACAAAACAGTTTTTATTGTATATTTATTTTAGATAGGAAGAGTATGTTAGATTTCGACACAATTGCAAAAAAATGTAATTTGTTTGATGAAACTGACGTTGAGGCGGTCATTAATAATATTGCAGCTCTGGATGAAGAATATTCCAAAGAGGATTTGGTCGAAATTTATAACTATATATTAACCGTTTCGAAAAATCCCGATATTTTGTCTAATGTCGTAAGATTTGCCGACAGGTTCAGGTTTAAATCAACATTAAATGTGCTGATTGATTTGTTGTTAACAAAAAATGAAGCCGTAGATGCTGTTGTTAATGAAAAATTTGTAAATTTACGCGCAATGTGTGCAAAAGCCATTGCAAATTACAAAGATACAAGTGCCGTGACGCCTCTTTTGTATTGTCTTAATAATAAAGATGAGCATTATAGAGTGCGGCTGGCATGTGCGGATGCTCTGGGTAAAATCGGCGACAAATATGCTGTTGCGCCTTTGATTGATGTGGTAAAAGACGAAAATGAAAAGTCTGTTTATTTGCGCGAATCAGCTGCGTCGGCTCTCGGGCTTCTGGGCGATATGCGTGCAATAGATCCGCTTGTAAGCATTTTGGAAACCAAACAGGGTTTGATGAATAAATTTACGTTTTTAAAAGAAAGAGTTATAGAAGCTCTTACAAAACTCAGGCTGGACGGTAATGACAGGGTTTTTCATGCACTTAAGTCATCATTGGATGATGAGTCCTCTCAGGTCAGAATTAATGCAATTGAAGCGTTGATGGAAAGTTCTCATCCAAAAGCCGCAGAGGCAATAAGAGTTTGTCTGGATGATAAGGATGAAGAAGTAAGAAAAAATGCTTTAATTGCTTTATATAATATTCAGGGACGCGATATTCTTGATGAAGTAATAAGCCTGCCGACTTATGTCGAAAGCCTTAAAGAAGAAGCTAAATATATGATTGAGGAATATGAAAATGACTAGGTCAATCATACTTTTGTCCGGCGGTCTGGATTCCGTTGTCAGCCTTGCGTTATGTAAAGAAAAATATAATGTAACATTTGCTCTGACTTTTGATTACGGCCAAAAATCAGCAGAGCAAGAAATCAAAGCCTGTAAGAAAATTTGTGAATATTATAATCTACAGCATAAACTCATCAAGCTTGATTGGCTGAAAGAAATTACCCATACTGCTCTTGTAGATAAGAAGAACCTCCCGTCAGGTATTCAAAAAAATTCAAATACTGTTTGGGTGCCTAATCGCAACGGATTATTTTTGAATATCGCAGCAAGTTTTGCGGACGGTGAAGATTTTGATTATATTTTAATCGGCGCAAATAAAGAAGAAGGCGAAACGTTTCCGGATAATACCCAAAATTTTATTGACAAAATTAATGCAGAGTTTGAATATTCAACCAAAAAACATCCCAAAATCATTGCTCCCTTGATAAATTTTAATAAAAATGATATAGTTAAACAAGCAATTGAGTATTCAGTGCCGTTGGATTTGATATGGAGCTGCTATGACGGAGTTGAAAAGCATTGCGGCAAATGTGAATCCTGTACAAGATTGAAAAATGCTCTTATTGCTAATAATGACACAAAATATTTAAAAATACTTTTTGAAAATTATGAAAACATTATTGATTGATGAAGAAATTAAATACGAAGGCTGGCAGCTTTCCCCTCACTGGATTTATAAGAATTTTAAAATTCAGGGTGATGCAATTGTCGCATTTACCGGTGAATGTGAAGTGAAAATTAATGAAATGGTTGATATTGAGGATGTTATAAATAATGAGCCTATATACAGCAAAAATATGCTCAGCTTTATAACCGAACAGTTTAACGTAAATCTCGTTGAAGGTGTTTTCAGACAAAGGCTTTTGATTTGTATTATAAAAGAGGCGCTGGAAAGGCGCGGTGTAAAGGTTGACCGTTTCGGGGACGATTTGTATGTAAATTGTAAAAAACTTACTGTTTCAATCGCGACAAAATCTTTAACATCAATACTTATCCACACAGGTGTAAATATTAATCCTCAAGGCGCTCCTGTTAACGCGGCAGGACTTGAAACGGATTTGGGCATAAAAGATATAAATGATTTTGCAAAAGAAATTATGCAGAGATATTCCGAAGAAATTGATGATATAATATTAGCATCAACCAAGGTTAGAGGAGTGTAATTATGATTTACGAAGATGAAGAAAAGTTCGAAAAACCATCTCATGTAACATATAAAGAATATAAAAAGAAATTGGAAACAAATCCTAATGAAGGTATAATCCTTTTTGTTTCGGCATTTTTTGTTTTGCTGTTGATATTTTTAGGAGTTGCAAAACAATTGTCTCCCGATGTTGATGTTTCAATCGGCGATAATGAAATTTCGTCCGAAGAATTTGAAAGAGGCAGTGTTGATGACAGATTACGTTTAATCCAGATGGAAGATAATTCTTATGCAGAGTCGGAAGATGAAACTTTTTCACCCGAACTTGAGGAAAAAGTTATAATACCTGAACAAAAACATAAAACTATCGGCGCTGAAGATGAAGCCATTGTTTTGGAACCCCATAATCCTGATACCCCGGAACAAAATACCGAAACTGTTCAACAGGTGCAGACTCCGGTACAACAGGTACAGCCTGCTCAGCCTGTTCAACCTGCTCAGCCGGCTGTTAATGCAAAAGTTATTGTAGGCTATTATGCAACAGCAGAACAGGCTGAAGTCGCAAAGGGAATTATTCAGGAAGCCGGACTTAATGTCCAGCCGTTTATAAAAAATATAGGCGCAGCGTATACTTTGCAGGTCGGATCTTTCTCCTCACGCGAAAAAGCACAGAGCGTTGCAAATGACTTGTTGAAAAATAATTTCCCTGCACGCGTTATTATTGAATAAAATTTTAGATCCAGTCGCAGCTGTCGCCTTTGCACAAAATACCTTCAAGATCAGACATTGTTTCTTTTCTTGTCATTTCAAAAGTAACAGGCGTGATTGAAATTTTATTGTTTCTGACGGCTGCAATATCCGTGTTTGCGGTTGAAGGTTCGCTTATAAGTTCACCAGCCATCCAGTAGTAAACTTTTCCTCTCGGGTCAATTCTTTTTTCGTAGTTATCTGTAAACATTTTTCTGCCGAGTTCGGTTATTGCAACGCCTAAAATGTCGTCTTCATCAATTGATGGGACATTTACGTTCAAAAGCATTTTGGGCGGGAACTTGAAATCTTTTAATTTATTCAAAAGTGATACCACAAATTTTGCGGTATATTTGAAATCTTCATATTCCGAGTGCATACTGGCTAATGACATTGCAATACTCGGAACCCCAAGCATTGCGCCTTCCATAGCGCAGCTTACCGTACCTGAATATAAAATGTCGGAACCTAAGTTCGGACCGTGGTTAATCCCTGAGATTACAAAATCGGGCTGTTCTTCGGGCGCTAAAATTGCATTGATACCTAGTTTTACGCAGTCTCCGGGTGTGCCGTTTGTAACCCATGTACGCTTTGCACCGGAACGTGTTTCTTCCAGTTCTTCAACTCTTAACGGCGTATGAAGTGTCAAAGAGTGCCCTGCCGCGCTTCTTTCTCTATCAGGTGCCACTACATATACATCGTGATATTTTGATAATTCTTCTGTTAATGCTCTTATACCATTGGCTGCAATTCCGTCATCATTTGAAATTAATATGTTCATATAATTTTCTCCTCTTTTATATTCTATAATACCCGTTTTCGTGCCAAAAACAAAGTGGTTTTGCGAGTTTTATTAAATTTTGTAACAAAGAGTGACATGTATGTCAAAAATATAGCAATAATATATACTAAAAATTTTTTATATATATGTAAACACGAGGTACGCTTAAAATTGAGGAATCACGGAAAATTTTAAGCACACACACTACACTTCACACTATTTACGAGGAATGATGAAAGTTATTCCAAAGGGTCTTAATTTTAAGGCTCTTTTTTTTGTGCTACGCACGTAGCCATGCTTGACAGTTTTGGCTCATCTAGCTAAATCATTGCAAGATGCCAAAGGCACGACAATACGTGTTATTTTGAACTTGTTTCAGAATCTTTTGCCCTGCAGATATAACCTGTAAGCTATAGATATTTCCATGGATAGTTTTTAGGAAATTCCCAATTGTTGTTTTGTAATAAAGAAGTACATTTCGCTCTTAATTCCTTGGTAATATCTTCATCAGCACATTTATATCTACTACTAGGATTCTGAATGAAGTATCCATATCCATCTAAATATAGACCTCTTTTTACTTTTCCATATACATCGAATCCATTCACAGAGAAAGAATATATTGGCATTTCGTTGAAGTGAATCTGTCCAAACCAAAATAAGTCTTTTCCAAATCTGTTAGGTTTATCAAATCCGTTGACATCGACATAAAAATAAGAAAAATAAGAAAAATAATCACCCAACCTTTGTATGAAGTCTTTACTGCCAAATATAATAGTCCCGTCGCTTAATTGAAAAAATTTTTCATTTTGAAAACCAACAGTGGTTCCAGAAAAATAACTGTCAAAAGAATCATTAATTGCTTCCATATAATTTTCAGGTATTTTATTTGTGTAATCAACGTATTTTACACTGTTTAGTATTTTATAAATTGCTGTATCAGAGGTGCATAAAATCTTATTTGGTTGAATTGTACAATCTTTCCAATAAATTGAATCTCCGTAATTTACAATAGCCATTTCGTATGCTTGATTAAATGTACTGACAAATTTTTTAATTTTAGTTGACAGCATTTTTTTCTGGTAATTTGTAACCAGTGTCGGAATAGTCATTGCCGCCACAACACCGATTATGCCAAGTGTAATTAAAACCTCAGCCAGAGTAAAAGCTTTTTTCATATTGTCTCCTTAATTAATATTTAATTATATATTTAATTTTAAATTATTAATTTAAAAAGTCAATATGATTTACAAATTAGTATAAACTTTACCTATGGACATAAGTAAAGAAATCAAAAAAATATTGATAGATGCGGATGTAACTTTAACGCAGCTTGCGCAGAAAATTTCGCTGTATAAAAACAAGCATTACACAATCCAAAATTTATCTCAAAAGCTTAAAAACGGTACGATAAACGCTAAGGAAATAGAAATTATCCTTGATTGCATCGGGTATACTGTATATTTTATCCCTAAAACCAAATAATTATTTATTAACGGTCAAAATGATTTCAGCAAGGCGACCGCCTTTTTTTGAGTCAAAGCGGATTTCTTTAGGGGGCATTTCTTCCGGTTTAAAATCGTTTTTCTGGTAATTAATTAAATATTTCATAAATTCAGGGCTAAACATAATACTCCTTACACACAAAAAATAAACTACACATTTATATAAAAACATATTTTTGTGGATAATTGCGTAAATTTAATAAAACCTTTACAATTTTTATTAATAAATTTTAATGATATAATAGTTATCGGAGATTAACATGAAACAGACAGCAATTTTTGATATTATATCGCCGATTATGATAGGCCCCTCAAGTTCTCACACCGCAGGTGCGGTCAGACTTGGGCTTTTGGCTCGTAATATTTACGGTGAAACGCCTAAAAAAGTTACCTTCAAACTTTTTAATTCATACGCTCAAACAGGTAAAGGGCATGGTACAGAAAAAGGGTTGCTTGCCGGTGTTTTGGGCTTATCGGTCGATGACAGACGTATAAAAAATATTTTTGATGATGAAATTTCAAAAAATATTGAATACAAATTTGAATACTATGAAGACTTTAAGAAACATCCGAATTCGGTTGACTTTATATTTGAAAACGGCAGAACTATGGATATTTACGGAGAATCCGTGGGCGCAGGTGAGGTTGTCGTAAGAACAATCGACGGATTTTCAGTCAAGCTCAGCGGGAAATACAATACTTTAATGATTGTATATGACGATATCCCCGGCATGATTTCAAAAGTTACGTCGTTAATTCAGGCTAAAAATATTAATATTGCCTCACTTCACTGTGACAGATATGCAAAAGGTGAAGAAGCTTCAATGTGTATTTGTATTGACGGCGATTTGGACAATGATGTTATTGAAGCTGTCAAAAAAATCGACAGAGTTTATTTTGTAAGTTACATAAAGAAATTGGAAGAATAAATGGAAACAAAAGGTATAAATACATTTGAACAGTTATTGGAAGCTTGTAATGCCAGAGGAAAACGTATCTGGCAGATTGCACAGGCTTATGAATCCGAATGGTGCGAGGTGCCTGTTAATAAGGTTAGAAAATGTGCTATGGCAAGCCTTCAGGCAATGAAAGAGGCAATCAGAACTGGACTTCAATCAACCGAATTATCAATGAGCGGCATGTGCGGGAATGATTGCGCTAAATTGCAAAAACGGTTTGCAGAGCGGCCGGCAGTTTTTGGCAAAACATTTGAAAAAATTCTTACTTATGCGCTTGCAACAAGTGAAGAAAACATAAGAATGGGAAAAATCGTAGCCTGTCCGACAGCCGGTTCCTGCGGAATTGTTCCGGCTGTGATTATAGCGATTGCCGAAGATTTTAATATATCAGAAGAAAGACAGGTTAATGCACTTATAACAGCCGGTGAAATCGGAAGAATAATTTCCGCAAAAGTGTCATTGGCCGGTGCTGTTGCCGGTTGTCAGGCAGAATGCGGCGCAGCAGCAGCCATGGCTGCCGGTGCGGTTACACAATTATTGGGAAGTCCGCCGAAACAGGTTTTGAACGCGGTCGCTCTGGCTTTGAAAAATATTTTAGGCTTAACCTGCGATCCTGTATGCGGACTGGTTGAGGTTCCTTGTGTTAAAAGGAATCCTTTTATGGCGATTATTGCTATGACTGCGTGTGAGATGGCAATGTCAGGTGTGGAATCAAAAATTCCCGTGGACGAAGTTGTAGACGCAATGGATCAGACCGGACAATTGATGTCACCTGCATTAAAAGAAAGCTCTTTAGGCGGGCTTGCGCGTACAAAAACCGCACTTGAGCTGCAGAAAAGACTGTTCGGGTAAATTAAACTGCCAAAGGCAGTAAATCTATATCACATTGTGTAATTTATTTTTACATAAAAACTATTATAGGTATCTTATTTTGTTCACTTTTTCTTTTTATTGCGATGTAAAAAGAAAAAGTGAACCGAAAAAGAAAAACACGCTATTTATTTGCAATCCTTTGGATTGCTCAAGCCCTGACGGGCGCACATACGTGCCGTTGCAGTATTTTATCCCTCGCCCCTTTGGGGAGAGGGTGTCACGCAGTGACGGGAGAGGGGCTAAAATACTGCAATCTTTTACCGCGCCTTCTTACTCGCTCGCATTAAACGGCATTACGGCGGCGGAGTTCTCCGCCGACCTTCAGCCTCTGCTCGCTTCCGCTATAATCACGGCGCGGAGCTGCTACGCAGCACAAATACCGCGATAGCGGAGTGAACAATAACTGTAGCCGAAACAAACTTCATAGGCGTGTATTGTCCGAGCGGTAGAGTATAAGAGACCCTGAAACAAGTTCAGGGTGACATGAGCGAGTTTACACGCCTTTATGTTGAGGCGTACAAGTTATTAGTGAACGCAGCGTGCGGTGGTTTTGCGTCGCTTTTGCCACCAAAAGCGACCGCCGTGCGCGTAGCACCCGCCGGAGGCTATAAAATAATAAATAAAAATAACTTCCGATAATAGTTTTTATGTAAAGCTATAATACTAATTATTGTGTTATTAAACTAATAATCCCTTAAAGCGGTTTTAACAATGTCGACACAATATGTTATCGTGCCTCTCTTGTTCGCTCACGCTTTGGCACTAGTTTTTATGTAAAAAAAAGAGCCTTTCGGCTCTTTTCTATTTTATTACTATATTTACAAGTTTTTTCGGTACAACGATAACCTTTATGATGTCGTGTCCGGAAATTAATTCCTTAATCTTAGGACTTTCCATTGCGGCTTGCTTGAGTTCATCTTGGGATAGCCCTTCATCAACATCAAGTTTATCTTTAACTTTTCCGTTAACCTGAACAACAAGCGTAATTGAGCTTGCTTTTGCAAGATTTTCATCCCATTCCAGCCATTTTTCGTCATGGATTGATGTTTTGCCGCCCAAATCATGCCATGCTTCTTCTGTCAAATGCACCGCAACAGGTGACATAAGTTTTAACAGTGAAACAATTGCAAAACTCAAAACAGCTTTGTCTTCGTCATCAAGCTGCGGCTTTTTACCCTGCCAATCGTAAATTGCATTCGTTAATTCCCTGTATTTTGAAATTACTGTATTGAATTGAAAATCATTGGAAATATCGTTTGTAATGCCTTTGATTGCGATATGAACAGTGCGAACAAGGTCGTCATTTTCTTTTTTGAGTTTTTCGGGCAGTTTGTAATCAAGAGAGATATTTTCCTCATTTGACGCAATAAGCCGCCATACACGGTTCAAGAACTTGTAACAGCCCTCAACACCTGCATCTGACCAGTCAAAGTCACGTGCCGGTGGTGAATCCGACAGGATAAACAATCTTGCCGTATCAGCTCCGTAATTTTCGAATATTTCATCAGGATCTACAGTGTTGCCTTTGGATTTAGACATTTTAGACCCGTCTTTTAGAACCATGCCTTGAGTTAAAAGATTTTTAAACGGTTCGTCAAAATCCAATAAGCCGAGATCTCTCAGTGCTTTTGTGAAAAACCTTGAATATAAAAGGTGTAAAATTGCATGCTCAATTCCGCCGACATATTGATCTACCGGAAGCCATTTGTTTACTAAATCACGGTCAAACGGCTTTTCCGAGTTTCTTGCGTCGGAATATCTCAAATAATACCAGCTTGAACACATAAATGTATCCATAGTATCGGTTTCGCGTCTTGCAGGACCTCCACAGTGCGGGCAGGTAGTCTGCGCAAATGTTTTTGACGTTGTAATCGGTGATTTGCCAACAACGGAGAAATCAACATCTTTCGGTAATAATACCGGTAAGTCTTTTTCATCAACCGGAACAATTCCGCATTTGTCGCAGTATACAACAGGAATCGGTGCGCCCCAGTAGCGTTGTCTTGAAATCAGCCAGTCGCGTAATCTGTATTGAGTTTTAAATTCGCCAAATCCTTCTTTGACTGCCTTTTCAGTAATTAATTTTTTTGCTTCCTCATTTTTAATTCCTGTAAATTCGCCTGAATTTACAAGAACACCGGGTTCAGTATAAGCTTCATCTTTGCAGTCGGAAGGATTTTCAGGATTTTGAATAACAACTTTCATAGGAAGATTATATTTTTTAGCAAAGTCAAAGTCGCGGGTGTCATGTGTCGGAACAGCCATAACAGCACCTGTACCGTATTCAACAAGTGCGTAATCCGCTGTCCACAACGGGAATTCTTCGCCGTTAAACGGGTTAATACAGTGAGTTCCTAAAGGCACGCCCGTTTTTACTCTGTCTGTTGAAAGTCTTTCAATTTCAGTCATCTTACGTGCATTTGCTCTGTATTCTTCGACTTTAGCCTTGTTTTCAGGAGTTGTAAGTTTTTCAATATCTTTATATTCGGGTGCCACAACAAGGTATGTTATACCGTAAACCGTGTCGGGGCGGGTTGTATAAACAGGCACTTCAAGTCCTTCAATTTCTTTTACTTTAAATTTTATAATTGCGCCGTGGGATTTGCCAATCCAGTTTGCCTGCATTGTTTTAACATTATCGCCCCAGCCGGTCAATTTGTCCAAATCTTCCAGCAGAACATCAGCATAATCGGTAATTTTTAAAAACCATTGCGACAGATATTTTTTTTCGACTTCTCCGTCGCATCTCCAGCATTTGCCGTCGATTACCTGTTCGTTTGCAAGAACTGTTGCGCAATTATCACACCAGTTAACAGCAGCTTCTTTTTTGTATGCAAGACCTTTTTTATACAATTGTAAAAACAGCCATTGAGTCCATTTGTAATAATCGGGTTTGCAGGTTGTGACTTCTCTGTCCCAATCGTAAGAAAGCCCGAGCATTTTTAATTGTTTTGTCATGTAGGCAATGTTTTCATCAGTCCAGGTTTCAGGATCTGCACCGTGTTTCATTGCGGCATTTTCTGCCGGAAGTCCGAAACTGTCCCAGCCCATCGGGTGAAGAACATTATATCCTTGAGCTTTTTTAAATCTTGCAATAACGTCGGTTATGGTGTAATTTCTGACGTGTCCCATATGGAGTTTCCCCGACGGATACGGGAACATTGAAAGTGCGTAATATTTCGGTTTATCACTGTTATCACAGGTTTTGAAAGCACCTGATTCTTCCCAGATTTTTTGCCATTTTTTTTCGATTTCCTGCGGAAAATAACTTTGTTTCATTCTTTTTCTCTCCCTGTTAAACAAATCCTAGCATGAATAAGTTCCTTTTTCAAAATAATTTGTTTACATTATTACTATTTTGAAACTTTTAGCGTATAATTAAAACCATGAAGAAAATATTTTCGGCTTTATTAATAAGTATATTTGTTTTTATGAATTTTTTTGTGCCTGCAGAGGCAGGTTTTTTAAGTGAGAAAAAATCCGAAATTATTCAAAATTATCAGGACAGGACTGCCGAAAGAACCATACGTAAAATTTTGGAAAAACAGACAAAAGCAGCTTCAAAACATGATTATACTGGACTTTTTAATCTTTATGCACAGGATTTTATAAATACTGACGGGTTTACCAAAGATATTTATTTCAAACTTATAAAAGATACCTGGACGTCTTATCCTGATATAGCGTATACAACCGAGATAAAAAATATTACGGTTGACGGAAATACTGCAAGTGCCGAGGTTTATGAAACATCACTCGCAACTTCAACTCAATTATCAGAGGGGATAAAGTTATACGGAGAATTGCATTCTTATTCAAACGGAGTGTATTATTTTAAAAAGATAAAAAACAAATGGCTTATTTCCGGAGAAAAAGTTTATAAAGAAAAATCTTTTTTGAAATACGGTGATACAAGGTTTATTGAGATGGATTTAATTTCGCCGGAAAAAGTAACTCCAAACGAATATTATACGGCATCTTTAAGAATTGATCTTCCTGAAAATGCTTTTGCTATCGCATCAATCGGCAAGGATGAAATTATATATCCTCAAAATCAAGCTGCGGAAGTTTTCCGAAAAATGCCGGATGATAATATTTTGGAGAGAATGTTTTATGCGAATAAAAACGGTAAGAATGAATATAATGTTGCGTCAATAGGTGTTTCCAAATCAGAACAGATAACCCCCGAAAAAATCCGTGTTTATATCGCAGGGCTTGCTTTTATTATGACAAGAGTCAATGTCGAAGATGAGGTTAAAGATGCACCAGAAGATAAGTAAATATTTCTATTTTACAATTTGTTTTGCTTTCTTTGTATTTGCAACTTTATATCTTTCGGATTTAATTGTTTCGCAGCTTTTGCACGGATTTTCCTATACAAATGACTTGATATCTTTGAATTATGTGGAAAATACAGGTGCTGCTTTCAGTATTCTGCAAGATTCCAGAGAGGTGCTTATAATTGCGTCAGTTGTTGCTATTTGCGGGATTGTCGCGTATATTATAAGACATATTTCAACAATTTCTATGAAAGCAATATTTTTCCTTGCGATGCTTGGTGCAGGTATCGGGGGGAATTTACATGAAAGAATTGCTCTCGGATTTGTCAGAGATTATTTTGAATTAAATTTTGTTGAATTTCCGGTATTCAACGTTGCGGATATTCTTATAAATGTCGGCGTTATAGCAATTATAATAATGATATTACTCAAAAAGAAATTATGATAATTTTTGTTGACGAAAATGATGAAAATACAAGAATTGACAACTATCTTTCGGGGTTGTTTCCGGATATTTCGCGCTCTAAAATTCAAGGTTTTATAAAAAACGGCAATATTCTTGTAAACAATTCCGTTAAAAAACCTGCTTATACCCTTAAAAACGGGGATAAAATTGAATTCGAAAAACTGGAAAATGAAGAAATAAAAATTGAACCTCAAAATATTCCGCTTGATATAGTTTATGAAGACGAAAACATGCTTGTCGTTAATAAGCCCTCCGGCATGCTTACTCATCCGACATCAACAGAGCGGGAAAATACTTTAGTTAATGCTCTTTTGTATAAATGCGGCGATAATCTTTCCGATATAAACGGAGAATTCCGCAGGGGAATCGTCCACAGGCTTGACAGAAATACATCAGGTCTTTTGATGATTGCAAAAAACAATATGGCGCATGAATTTTTGGCGCAGGAAATTAAAGACCATGCCATTACAAAAAAATATAGGGCAATTTTAAAAGGGAATTACAACGGTGATGAGGACAGAATTGATTTACCGATCGGCAGACACCCGAAGCAGCCTCATAAAATGGCGGTCGTCCCCGTTAAAGACGGCGGCAAAGAAAGCGTTACTCTTTTAAAAGTCTTGGAAAGGTTCAAAGAAGCCACTTATGTTGAATTAACCCTTATTACCGGCAGAACTCATCAGATAAGAGTTCATACAAGTTATATGAAACATCCGGTCTATAATGACACTCTCTACGGCGCCGGCGAAGGCAGGGTTAAAACGGATGAGCAGGTTTTGCAATCGTATTATCTGAGGTTTACAAAACCTGTCACGGGTGAGATAATAGAATTGGAAATTGAACCCGATGAAAAAATTAATAAAGTTTTGAAATTTTACAGAAACAGGAGAAATTAATGAAAAGAATTATCAATATTGTGGCATATCTTTTGGTTTTGGGCGTAATCTATATAGCGATTGCAAATGCGCCCGAGACATTAAACTTGCATTTGTGGGGAATAAAAGGTACATCCGAAACACTTGGTATGCCTGAATACACAAAAAGTTTGAACCTCGCGGTTTATACTTTTATTGTGCTTGCTGTCGGGTTATTTACGGGCATTTGCTGGATGGGACAGTTTTATCTTGCTCAGAAAGAAAAGCTGAACGCATATAAAAGAGAGCTGGAAAAAAGCTCTATTACTAATTCATCAAGCTCATCAAGGGTTGAAGTTCTGGAAGCTAAAATTGCTACTCTTGAAAAAGCTCTGGATGATGCTTTGAATAAATAAGAGGGTGCAAATTGCGCCCTCTTTTTAGAAGCGGATTTTTCCGCTAACTTTTAAGCTTCTGCTTCCTGTTTTTGCTGGTTAATCAGATTTTGAAGCTTGTCTTTAATTTCGTCGCCTTTTTTCTGCAAATCTGAAACTACGTCATCAGCTTTTGACTGAATTTCTTTAACTGTTTCGTCCGCTTTTCTCATAGCTTCTTTTGCTGAATCGGCTAGCATTGCGCGGGTTTCTTCACCTGATTTCGGAGCAAGAAGAATACCTGTAATGGCTCCTATTGCGCCGCCTACTATGAAACCTGCTAAAAATCTTGTTGCTGACATATTATTTCACTCCTTTTCTTTTACATTTTTACTTTATTCGGCAATTTTTTAATCGCCAAAACCGGCTATTTTTTTGAAAAAAGTCCCATCATTGAAACAAAACCTTTTAAAAATCCGCCTAAAATGGATTCTGAAAGAAGTTTTGTCTTACCGATGACTCTCTGGATAATATCTTTTACATTGTCAACACCTTTGTCAGTGCTTTTTACAAGGTCATTGATAGTATGTAAAGTTTCGCTTAATTCCTGCAGTGTCGGTTTTAATTCGGTATTAAGCATAACTGATGTTTCGTTTAAATTTTTTGACAGTTTTGACAAGTCTATTAAAAGTTTTATCAAAAATCCGGCAACAACTACAAGCACAACGCTTGTTACCCATGCCAAAAAAGTAAGTCCCTGATTTAATGCTATTTGTGAAAAATCCATAGTTAATTTCCTCTTTTAGTATGTGAATTCACTTTCGCCATCTTCCAGTTCTTTAGCTTTTCTAAGCTTTCTGTTTTTCAGCATGTTGCTGAATTTTCTGAGTTGTCTTTCAAGTTTGTATCTCATAAGATCAACTGATTCAAGCGCCTGCTTTTTAGCCTCTGTAATCGCCGGAGAATTTTCTTCATATAATTTGCAGGCTGTTTCTTTTAACTGTCGTCTTGATTCTTCGCCGGGTTTCGGGGCATATAAAACACCTGCGATAACCCCGCCGATTACACCTGCTATCAGGCCCATTCCGAACATAAATGATTTATTTTTGCTCATATAACCTACCTCAACTTTCTTTTAAGTATAACATGTTTTTTTACAAATTACAAGCCGCACCCCTGTCCCAGCAGTCCTTTAGTACCACTGCAAGCTGCATTGCGGATAAACACTTTTTGCTTTTGCCTTTCAACATAATAAGTAAAGCGTATATCAAAACAGTTTTGATAATCGACATTGTATATTGCTGTTTTTTCTTTTCGGCATAACAGCTCAATTTATGCACGCCTTCGACAAGTTTTGCCACGGCATCTTTTGCTGATTTCAGCCCGTCTTTGATTTTAGGGCGTACATCAGTTAATTTGTCCGACAGCGCAAGTACTTTTTTGTCCGCTTTAATTATCAGACAAACAAGGTTGGTTGCAATTATCAACTCTGCTATTAAAATTATTGCAATAAATAAATACATTTTTTCTGCTTTTGTATTATTATATTTGAAGTATAGAATAATTAATTTTAAATTGGAATACACTTATGGGACTATTTATTAAAGCAAAATTTTATACGGCGCTTTTTGCGGCAAAACTTTCTTTTCTCGGGCTGAAACTTCTTAAAAGGCCTGCAACCTCATATCCGGGGTATATCGCGCTTAAAATTTGTCCTGATTTTCTTGCATTTTCAAAAAAATATATTAAAAATAACCTGATAAACGTGACCGGTACGAACGGAAAAACAACGACTTCAGGTCTTATAGCACACATTCTCGGGAATACTCATCAAAGTGTAATCCATAATCTTAAAGGGGCAAATATGCTCACGGGGATTGTAAATGCTTTTGCGCTCAGCATAAGACCTTTCAAACGTTTTGATTATGCCGTAGTCGAAACTGATGAGGCCTATCTTACAAGGGTTTATGACTTTGTAAAAGGAGATATTCTCGTTGTAACCAATCTTTTTCGTGATCAATTGGACAGATACGGTGAATTGGATTATACTGCAAAAATTATAAAAGAGGCAATTTCAAAAAATCCTGATTTGAAGTTAATTTTAAATGCTGACGACCCGATTGTAGCGTCTTTTGCAAAGCCTGATAAAACGATATTTTACGGCTTCGAAGACGTTGAATACAATTGCCGCTACAAAGATGAATCTCATGCGCCGTCTGAAATTTTTAATTGTATCTGCGAAGAACCATTAAAATATACAAAAAGATTTTACGCGCAGCAAGGGCATTATTTCTGTGATAAATGCGGTTATAAACGTCCTGAGTGTGATTATTCCGCCAAAGTTAAAATATTCGACGATTATTCGCTGATTTCAGTAAAATATAATGGCGTAACCTTTGATTTTAAGGTTAATTTGACTGGTTTATATAACGCTTATAATGCACTTGCGGCAATTGCTGCGGCATTTGAAAACGGTTTGAATCAGTCTGAAATTCAAAATGCGCTTGACACTTATCATTCAATTTTCGGAAGAACCGAAACAAGAATTATAAACGGTCATAAAACCCTTATCCAGCTTATAAAAAATCCCGCAGGCGCGAGTGAAGTTCTCAAAACCGTTGACCTGAATTCCAATATATTAATCGCTATAAATGACGATTATGCGGACGGTCGGGATATATCATGGCTTTGGGACAGCGACTTTGAACAGCTTAAAAATGCTCAAAAACTCGTGGTTACATCCGGCAAACGCGCCTATGATATGGCGGCAAGACTTAAATATGCCGGAATTCCGCAGGAAAAAATAACCGTAGTGCCAGATGTTAAAAAAGCTGTTAAATTTGTTGCAAATTCTGCTCAAAAAGATGAAAAAATTACGATTTTGCCTTCATATACGGCACTTTTAAAAATAAGTAAGTACTAAAAAGGAGAAAAAATGCTACTAGGTGTAAATATAGATCACGTCGCAACTCTCAGAAACGCCAGAGGCGGTGTTGAGCCTGATACAATCAGGGCGGCAGAGGTTTGCGAGCTTAACGGTGCAACCTCAATAACAACACATTTAAGAGAAGACAGGCGCCACATAAAAGACAGCGATGTCAGGACCCTTATTCATACATTAAAAACAAATTTAAACCTTGAAATGGCAGTAACCGATGAAATGCAGAAGATTGCGCTTGAAATAAAACCGCATTCTGTCTGCCTTGTTCCAGAAAAAAGACAGGAAATTACAACTGAAGGCGGGCTTGATGTCGCAGGACAGCTTGATAAAATAACAAATTTCGTTAAACCTTTGAAAGACGCGGGTATTCTGGTAAGCTTATTTATAGACCCGACAGAAGTTCAGGTTAAGGCATCTGCCGCAACAGGCGCACAGTTCATTGAAATGCACACCGGACAATATTCCGAAAAATTCGGAACACCCGACGAGGAAGCGGAATTCCTAAAACTTAAAAATTCTGCGATACTTGCTCAATCTTTAGGCTTGAAAGTTAATGCAGGCCATGGGCTTAATTACCAAAATGTGCACAGAATGCACGAAATTCCCGATTTATACGAACTCAATATAGGACACAGCATAATTTCCCGTGCTGTATTTGTCGGGCTGCCTAAAGCGGTACAAGAAATGAAAGAATTGGTGAAATAATGAAATCAGAAGAAGAAATTGTAAAAGAAATGCAGGAGGTCGTTCAACAAATGGTGCTTGACGATTTGGAAGAAGACCCTTCGCTTGCGGATGAAATGTTTGAATGCGATTGCTGCGGACAATTAAAACCACTTGCCGGCTCAATTGAATACAGCGGATACAGACTCTGCAATGATTGTGTTTTAATCGCTGAAACCGGTTTTGCCCTGAATAAAATCCACGATATTCAGGAAGTAATCGACGCAATGGAAGATAAAAAGCTTGAACAACTCTGTAATTTTATAAAACAAGAAGAAAAAAGAGAATCTAATTAATTAGAATTATATAAATCTAATTCTAAAGTATTAATTTTTCTTTACATATAGTTATAAAGAATTAGTTAACGGGTATAAGAAATTTATACCCTATTTTTATGCAGTAAAAAAAAGAAAGGTGAGTTTATATGATGAGAAAAAATGCATTTACCCTTGCGGAAGTTTTAATTACACTTGGTATTATCGGTGTAGTTGCAGCTATGACAATCCCGACATTAATTTCAAACACAAACGGCGCACAGTTTAAAACAGCTTATAAAAAGGCTTTGTCAACATTGAATCAAACTGTTTTAATGAACATTGCACTTGAGGACACGGATTTTTCAACCTTAGACGCGGATGCATCAGGCGAAGGCACGACAGCAAAATCAATGGGTGCTTTATTGAAAGAAAGAATGCAGTCTGCAACGGAAATTTCGGATTCTTATACCACAACCGTAAGTTTAAATGAAGGCACGGGAACTACCGATAATCCGGCATCAACACCGAAATTGTCTTATGTTGCAGGTACATGTGACGGTAATACAACCAATCCTTCCGGACTTCAAGGTGGTACATGTACCAACGGCGAATATATTATGACTGTAGCTATGGATTCTGCACCTGCAAATTATGTAAAATTTGCCTTTGCTGACGGTACTTCTTTCTGGTATCATAAGGATTCACACGATTGTACTGACGGCGACAGCGCTCAAAACAATTGCTACGGTTTTATCGATGTTAACGGTTCTACAGGTCCTAATACGGTTATTTCATGTGATGATGCGGAAAACGGCGTTTGTGATACTTCAGAAATTACTGATATCTATCCGGTAATTTTCCACGGGCAAACAGTTGAACCGGCGACAGATTCGGCAAGAGCAGTTTTATTCGGTAAATAATAAATTTACCACGCAGACCCCAAAAAAGCACAAGACTATATCTTGTGCTTTTTTTACGTGTTATAATTCAATTATGGAAAAGAAAATTTCGGATAAGGTTATAAACAGATTAACGCTTTACCACTGTATTTTGCAGGATTTTTTGAACAGCGGAGAAAAATATATCTCAAGCGGTCAAATAGCATCACTCTTAAATATTGATGATTCTCAAGTCCGAAAAGATATCAGCATTTTGAATAATTCCGGCAAATCAAGAATAGGCTATATTGTTGAAGAATTAAAAACCTCAATTGAAAAAACTCTCGGATTTTCCAAAACAAAAAAAGCATTTATTGTAGGTGCGGGAAATTTAGGCATGGCGCTTGCAAAATATGATAATTTTACGAATTACGGGCTGAATATCATAGCGCTTTTTGACAATGATCGTAAAAAAATCGGCACAACCGTTAACGGCAAACTCTTAATCCTTGATGTGGAAAAATTGCCTAATTTGGCACGAAAAAACAATGTTGATATAGCAATTTTAACTGTTCCGGGGAAATTTGCACAAAAAACAGCTGATTTTTTGGTTTCCGCAAATATAAAATACATCTGGAATTTTACCCCTACCGTACTAAGTGTCCCAAAAGACGTTCAGGTGTGGAATGAAAATTTAATGGGAAACTTTTTGCAATTCACTTACAATATTTAGGTTATAAAGATGCCTTAATCCTTCAAGCGTAAGTGTCGGGTTAATATAATCAAACGGACGCTCGAGGTAATTTGCGATCAAACCTGAATAACCGCCTGTTGCAACAAGAACTGCTTTTTGTCCCAATTCTTTTTCGCACTGTTTGACAAGTCCGTCAATCATGCAGGCAGTTCCTCTGATTACTCCGGATAAAATCGCGTCTGTTGTATTATGCCCGATTGCTTTTGTCGAAATCGCAACATCAATTCTCGGAAGTTTTGAGGTGAATTTATTCAAAACCTTCATCTGCAAATTTATACCCGGAGCGATCATTCCGCCTATAAATTCACCCCCGGCGTTTATAATATCAAATGTCGTAGCTGTCCCGAAATCCACTACAATTGTGGGTTTGTTATATAAAACATAGGCTCCTGTAGCATTTGCAATTCTGTCCGCGCCTACTTCATCCGGAAAATCCGTTTTTATTTTTACACCGGTATTGATTTTATTGGTCAAAAATACAGGTTCAATTCCGAAAACATTTCTGACCGCACTCATAAATTTGTTGTTTAACTCCTCAACAACGGAGCCTACAATACATCCGTCAATTTTAAAATCTTTAAATAAAGACTTCAAAAGCACTTCATACTCTTCCAACGACAAATCTTTGTCTGACGCGAGTCTGAATTCTTCGACAAGCGCTTCGTTATCGAAAAGTCCGAGTGTTATATTTGTATTCCCTATGTCTGATGTCAATAACATAATAAAATAATCCCTTTGCAGGGATTATTTTATATCAAACAAACATTTTTGTAAATTTATGCCTGAACTGCTGTCTGGCTCGGTTGTGTACCGTTTGTAAAAATAGAATTTCCGACATCCAATGTGAACGCAACCTTAGGTGTTCCTCCGCCGGATAATGCATTACTTAATGCAATTTCTTCCAATTTTTTCTTGTTGCTAAAATTACTTTGTACATCGTTCTTATCATATCCGATAGGTTTTGTAGCTTCAATTCTGGACATAGTTTATACTCCTCGTTAATATACCTTATATATATAAAGTATTTATTTAATAGCGAATTGCCTGAATGTCTAAAAAGCTTTACAATTTGTTACAAAAATATTTTAAATCGTATGTTAAATTTTGTTCATAAATCAATGTTTTTGTGCAATTCCCCCTAAGAAAAATACTTTATATAGAAGTGTAGATAATTATAGTGTGGGAAATGGGAATTGACATCAGAAAACCGCTTGGTGTGGGCGGAATCAATTCAAATATAAATATATTTTCATCCCGTACGGGTTTTGGAAATAATTTGAACGGAGATAGGTTTGAAAGTACCTCCGTAAGCCGTTTTGCAACAGAAAATTATATTCAAGCCGCATTGATATCAAATCCTCAAATTAAAGTTATTTTGAAAGAAATGAATGCTCCGCAGAAATTGAATTTGAAAGAACTTCAAGAGCTTTCCGATAATCATTCAAAACAAACACAAAATATTGCAGCAGGAATAATTTCCCATTTGCCAAAAGCCCTCAAGCAGCACGCGGATGTGAAAGCCATAAAAGATGCGGCATATCTTCATGATATCGGAAAAGTTTTAATCCCGGCAGAAATTTTGAATAAAAACGGCAAGCTGACTGATGCAGAAAAAGAAATTATGCACAGGCATTCTGAATTGGGTTATGAGATTTTGAAAAATTCCGGAATTGATGCCAAAACACTTAATCTTATTAAGTATCACCACCAGAATGCAAACCACACCGGATATCCGAAAGTTCCGTCCGACTTTTTTGCGGATTTGAATTTACAAATTTTATCTGCCGCTGATAAATATTCGGCACTTATTGAACCGCGCGTTTATAAAGACCCGTTGGATAAAGAGCAGGCTCTTGCATTGATTTACAGAGATGTGGCAAAAGGTAATCTCCATCCGTTCGTTTTCAAAGCATTGAAAGATTATGCGGAGCAGACTGTACAAATAAGCAAAACAAACAATTTTGCGCAATAGTTTGTTTATAGTATAATTGAAGAATGAATTTGGACAGTTTGATTGACAGTCTGTTGTCGCCTGTAGCCGACAGAATTTCAGGAATTATATTTTACTCCGTAACGATTAATGGTGTTGAGGTACAATTACTCGTAGCACTCTTAATGTTTGCGGCGCTTTATTTTACCTTCAGAATGCGTTTTATAGGAATCTGGGGCTTTAGACACGGGCTTAATCTTATTTTAAATAAATATAAGCATGATGATTTAATTAAACGTAAGAAAAAAGGCGAAGTGTCGTCTTTTCAAGCTTTGACCGCGACTATTTCGGCATCGGCAGGGATAGGTAATGTTGCAGGTTCTGCAGCAGCTGTTTCTATAGGCGGTCCGGGGGTTATTTTTTGGATGGTTATTGCCGGATTTTTTTCCATGGCGTTAAAGTTTGCGGAAGTGGTTTTAGGAATTAAATTCAGAAAAGTAAACAAAGACGGTACAGTGTCCGGCGGACCTATGTATTATATTCTTGGCGGATTAAAAGCTCCGTGGATAAAACCTTTTGCGCCTTATTTGTCTAAAATTTACGCATTATGTTGTATTTTCGCTATGATTGGCGGCTGGAATTTGTTTCAAATAAATGCAATGACAACGCAAATTACAGAGGTGACAGGTGGTGAAAACAGTTTTTTTGCAGGTCAAAGCTGGCTTTTGGGTCTTATTGTCGCAATAATTACATATGTGACAATTATCGGCGGAATTAAGGCTATCGGAAAATTCACGTCAAAAGTTACCCCTTTGATGTGTACTTTGTATGTATTTTCAGCATTTATAATTTGTGTTATGCACATAGGTCATATTCCGCATACAATTTATGTAATTGTAAAAGAGGCCTTTAAGCCTCAGGCATTGACCGGCGGGATGTTTGCGTGTATGTTATGGGGGTTCAGACGTGCTATGTTTGCAAATGAAGCCGGACTTGGAACGGCTCCGATTGCGTTTTCCGCGGTTAAAACAAGTAAACCTGTTGCACAGGGCTTTATTGCAATGCTTCAGCCGTTTGTTGATACTGTTATTGTCGGCTCCGCAACAGCCTTTGTAATAGTTGTGTCAGGTGTTTATCAACAGTCTACCGGTCTGGCGGGAATTGAATTGACGTCAAAAGCTTTTGAAAGTGTTTGTCCGTTTTTCCCTATACTTTTGACACTTATGGCGAGTTGTTTTGTTTTGTCAACAATGCTTTGCGGGTCATATTACGGAATAAAAAGCTGGAACTTTCTTTTTGGCGATTCTAAATTGACAACAAGAACTTTTCAGGTTATATATTGTTTATTCATAATTGTTGGTTCTGCTATGAACTTTAAAAGTATAATAAATCTTTCGGATGCATTTACTCTGTTTTTAGCAGTACCGAACCTCATTGCGGTATTTTTATTGTCCAATGTAATTATGAAGGAATTGAAACGATATTGCCAAAAATATAATATTGGGTTAATATTTAACAATAATAAGGAGAGAGATGAAAATGATGATGAAAAAAGAATGCCTGAAAATTGTGGAATCTAAATGCAGAGCATGTAAAGCATGCGGATTGGCTAAAACCCGCCACAACGTAGTATTTTCAGATGGGAACCCCGAAACTGCAAGTATTGTTTTAATCGGTGAAGCCCCCGGCGAATTGGAAGATATGGAAGGAAGACCGTTTGTGGGCCGTGCCGGACAATTATTGGATGAATTTTTAACGGAAGCAGGAATTTCCAGAGAAGATGATTTGTATATTATTAACACTGTAAAATGCAGACCACCTGAAAACAGAATTCCGACAGATGAAGAAAAAGCTTCTTGTGAAAAATTTTTGTATGCTCAAATTGATATTATGAATCCCAAAGCAATCGTATTTTGCGGGGCAACAGCTCTAAAATCTTTCTGGGAGGATCAGAAAGTTCAAATATCAAAAATTCGCGGCAACTGGTTTACCGTTAATATCAACAATAAAGAATACAAAGCAATGGCGATTTTCCATCCGTCATATCTTTTGAGAAATCATTCAATGCAGGAAGGTTCTCCAAGGAGATTGATGCAGAAGGATCTTATTGAGATAAGAAATACTATTCTTTCGGATAGAATAGTTGAAAGTAATCAAGAACTTACAATGGTATAGGCGGAGATTTATTCTCCGCCTTTTTTCATCCCTAATTTTTCTTTTAGATGTTCATCATATTCTTTTGTAAAACCTAAACGTTGTTTGTCGTTTTCAGTAAGGTTTCTGTACATATTCTGCATACATTCCTTGATGAATGGAGTTGTAGGCTCACTTTTATGCCCGGTCCAATTAGGATTAAAATATGCATTGAGTGCCAAAACATTAGGTGTTCTGAATTCACCCAAATCGCAGCCTATATACAGAGAACCTTGATTCATTTTGTGGGTAAATTTTATAAATTCATCCATAAAATCATTGCGTTCGGCTCTGATTTTTTCTTTATAATCTTCCATTTTGCATAAGAATTCATTTTTGGTCAGTGACTGATTATAAAGTTCTTTTTCATATTTATCAAATAATGTTTGATTTTCAATAAAAATAGGATTGGTCCAGTAATTCAAAGGTACGTAATAGCGGTAATATTCCATATCATGTTCCCTGCAGGCATTTTTTAATTTGTCAAATCCCGCAAGATCAACAACCATTGTTATATTTGATTGTTTAAGCAGATTAATATATTCCGGGTTACGAAATAATGATGCGCCTTTGTAGGAGCCGGCACCGATGTTTTCCATATTAGGAATATAAACATCCTCAATGGAAACAGCATAATCAGGGATTTCATCATAAGAATCTTCTTCATACAGCAATTGCGGATATATATGTGTACGAATAGCGCTGCGAGTTTTAGCTCCGGATATATCATCCGCAATATGGATTTTGACATTATTATTTGAATGATATTGTCCTGAGGTAAAATTCATGTTAAAAGTTTGTAACGGTGTAATTTTCATATAACTCCTGAATAAAATTATTTTGTAATGCCTAATTTTTTACGCAATTTTTCTTCAAATTCCCGGGTAAATCCTAAATCACGTTTGTCGCGTATCGAAAGATTTTCATAGAAATTTTTGAATTTTTCAATTTGTTCATCGTCGGCCTGTAGAGCGGTATGAGCATCCCATTCGGGATTAAAATACTGATTCATTAATAAAGCTGTATTTGTCCTGAGTTTGCCATATTTGCAGCAAATATAAAAATGCCCTTTGTTAACAACGGAAACAAAATCCTTAAAACTGTTTATAAATTCACGAGCCTCATTATCATATGCAAATTCTTCGCTGTCATCGGGGAGATGAGTATTAGGTATTTTATGGGTTTGGGCGAATTCTTGACGGGTTATAAAAGGAGGTTTTTTTTCGTAATCCAAGAAAATTGGGAAGGTATAGTATTGGAAACCTTTTAAGTTGCATAAAATATCATAGTCAGGAATGTTTGCAAGATCAATTACGGTAGTTACCCCTTTTGATTTTAGCGGGGGCAGTCTTCGGGGGGTGTATAATAAGGTTTCTCCTCTGTAACAATTCTTTTTAATCCTGCGAATAGCAGTAGGCAGAAGTGTGCGTTTATAATTTTCCCAGGTATCAAGGCTTTCAAAATCTTTATAAGTTATTTTTTTAACAAGTTTAGGATCATTATATGCCCGGTGAAGGTGTTCGCTGGGCGAAAGAAATACCGGAGCAGGGTCATTTTTTACCGGATTACTTACTGTGGGTTTATCTTCAGTTGTGTCAGTAAATGATCTGAACGGGACGGAATTATATAATTTAACAATATTGACTTGCATGTTTGAATTAAACCCCGTAAAAAAAAATTTTGCTAGTCATTTTTATCTTCTTCGGGAGAATTGATTAGACCGGGTTCCAGTTTGGAACCTGTATACCATTCCCTGAATAAAAATTGTGCTTTTGGCAGGCAATATGCCAATAAGAAGCTGCTTAAGCCGATATTTGCCAAAATTGTCAATGAACGAAGTCTTAAGGATTTATTGGCAAATTTAATTATATCTTTATTTTGTCCGGCTTTTTTTACAAGATTGGTTTTTACGCCGTTTTCTTCAGCGCTTTTAATGAATTTTTCAATATTATTTTTGAATTTTATGAGTTCCGGAATGTCAACATACGCCCTCGGATCTCTGATGCCGTTTTCAAGCAGTTTGACTTTGCCGTTTTGACCTGCAAGTTTGGTAAATAAAGCTTTCGGATTGTTGTCAATAAAATCAATCAAGTCTTTTGCGCTGTCAGAGGACGGAAGTTTAAATGTATTATTTTTTATGCTTGCCAGAAAACGTTTATTTACAAACATTTTCGGGTCAAGATTAACATCTGTTATTTTATTGAATGCTTTTTCAATCCAGTGCGGAGCAACAAAATTTAAAAACATCATGCCGGACATTTTAAACGCAAGATCAATGGCTTCATTTTTCTTTCGTGCGGTTACAATTCTTCCCACAGCATAACCGCCGTCAGTAACCGCCATTTTTTGAACTGTCGTAAAATTTGTAAGGACGGATGTTACGGCACCCTGGAATGTTGTCATTTTTTCTCTGCCGCGTATAAATTGGTCAAAATCTTTTCCTCCAAAGGTAAGACTGCCGAAATTTGCGTCAGGGTGATCCTTTTTATATTTTTCCATTTTTTTTGCGGTGGATGCAAAAACAAGCTTTGGAATTACAAACCCCATTAAGGCGATAGGAACTATAATAGAGGCTAAAAATTTGGTGTTCATAAGACTTTCAAACAATTTTTTATTGTTTTTTACATTTTTCAAATCTTTTATTGCCTCTTGAGCTTCAGGTTTGTCAGCGAATTTTTTTATATTGTATTCAAAGCCCTGACAAAGTTCTTTGACTTTTTTGCCGGATTTTAATCTTTTATTATATCTTTCTTCTTCGCTTATAAGTTTGAGATTTACATCGGAATTTAAGTTTTTAAAGCGTTTGATGATTTTTTTGCCTGTATAATCAATTAAAGGAATTCCTCCGAGCCATACCGCAGATACCGAATATTCGTCAATAAAGCGTTCTCGTGCGCCGAGCCAGGCAATTTTTTTGTCTTCTTTATTCTGGTTATATGTCATGGCAATTTTTGTCGGGACTTCTATGCCGCAGTCCCTGACTATTAACGGATAAATGCTGCTGTTATTGCCAATGGCGGAAATTATATTTACTAATGACATAATTTTTGAAACCTCCGATTCCGTAAAAAAATAACTTCTCGATCCCCGGGAAGCTATTTTACGAAATTGAGTAAAGCGTTACATCAATTCAATAGCTACCCGAGGGCGCTATGTGAATGATGATGTAATTTTATTAACGCTTTTTTCATTTTCTTTTCCTTTGTTGTTCTATAATATCATAGAACGGTTATTTTTTCAAGCTTTTAGATGTATAGTTTTTTTTAGTGCCAATTCTTGTAAATCTTTTTCGGCATTGAGAACATTGTATTCTTTTAAATTTAAAAATTGGGTTAAGATATCATCTTTTGCATGAGCATTGAGGTTGCCGTGATGTTTATTTGAAATATAATAATTATCAAGTACAAGAAGATCTTTGTGGTGATCGGGTGTTTTAATAGCATTTATAAATGATTTTTCGTCGCCCCAATTTTTTATATTTGCAAACTGATCCAAAAGCTCGGTAAGTTTGTTTATTTTTTTAGCTTCAATAATTAAGGTTCCCTGAACGTGCGGGATTAAATTTGCCTGAAAGTTCGGTTTATTGCATTTTTGGATATTTTGTGAATGTGTGTTCATTGTGTAGTTTGGTGTTATTCTCATAGTAATAGTCTCCTTTGTAAATACTTTAACATCCCTCAAAATATTTTTTGCTAGTTTGTAAATTTATCGTTAAAAAACTTAATCTTTTTTTCATCAAATATTTTTAAGAGTAATGTTTTTTCTTTGTGTGTAGTGCCTTTAACAACTTCTATTGATGTCTTTGGAATTTTTAATTCTTTTGATAAAAATTCGATTAAGGCTTTATTTGCCTTGCCGTCAACGGGTTGTGCCGTAATTTTTACCTTTATTCCGTCTTCTGAAATTATAATTTCATTTTTGGAAGCGTTCGGTAAAATTTTTAAATTCAATAAAAGTCCGTCTTTGGTTTGTCTCATATTATTAATCTTTCTGAATGATATTATTCAATTTTACTTGAAAAAAGTTAAAAAAATTTGTATCATTATTATACCATGTCCGATGTAGAACTTTTTCAGGAAATTAAACAAAAATTAATTGAGCAAAATCGCAGCGACGAAGACATTGCATTGATTGAAAAAGCTTACCATTATGCAAAAAGGCTTCATGAAGGGCAATATAGAATCTCGGAAGAACCTTATATAATTCATCCTGTTGAAGTTGCAAAAATTCTTGTTGATTTAAAAGTCGATACGCATACTTTGATTGCGGCATTTCTGCATGATATTTTGGAAGATACGGAAACTCAGCCTGAAGAAATCAGGCAGCTTTTTGGCGATGATGTTCTAACACTTGTTCAAGGGGTTACAAAGTTAAGTAAATTAAAATTCAAATCCAAAGAAGAACGTCAGGCAGAAAATTTCAGACGCCTCTTTATTGCCATGGCAAACGATATAAGGATAATTTTCTTAAAACTTGCCGACAGGCTTCATAATATGCGTACATTGAATTTTATGGCGGTAAATAAACAGAAAAAAATCGCACAGGAAACGCTTGATATATTTGCACCACTTGCGAACCGTTTAGGGATGGGGAAAATTAAGGCGGAACTTGAAGATTTGTCTTTGAGATATCTTGAACCCGACAAATATTTTGAAATAGCTCAGCTTGTATCTCAAAAAAAAGCAGAGCGTGAGCAGACAGTACAGCTTTTGATAGATAAAATTTCCAAAGATGTAAAGGCTGCGGGAATTAACGCACAAATTACCGGCCGCGCAAAACACTATTACAGTATTTATTGCAAAATGAAGCGCCAGAACGTCGCATTCCACGACCTTTATGACATTACGGCAGTCCGTGTAATCGTTGATACCGAAAAAGAATGTTACGAAGTTTTGGGGCTTATTCACTCGCAATTTAAACCAATTCCGGGACGTTTTAAGGATTATATTGCAATGCCGAAAGGTAATCTTTACCAATCGCTGCATACATCCGTTATAGGTCCCAGATCGAAACCTCTGGAAGTTCAAATAAGAACATGGGAAATGCATGAAATAGCCGAATATGGTGTTGCCGCACACTGGCGATATAAAGAAAAAGGCTCTGAAAAGGCAAACCACGCATCGGATTTGCAGTTTTCCTGGATGCGAAAACTCGTTGAATACGATAAAGAAATGAAAAACGCCAAAGATTATGTAAATTCGGTTAAACTTGATTTGTTTTCGGATCAGGTATTTGCATTTACACCCGGCGGCGATGTACTGGATTTGCCCAAAGACGCAACACCGGTTGACTTTGCATATCGTATTCACAGTGACGTCGGACATAGAACAATAGGTGCCAAAATTAACGGTAGAATTACGCCTCTTGATACAAAAATCGTAAACGGTGATATCGTTGAAATTTTAACCTCAAAAACTCCGGCCCCGCGTCTCGACTGGCTTAATTTTGTCGTAACAAAGCAGGCATCATCAAAGATTAAACAGTGGTTTAAAAAGAATAACCGCGAAGAACATATTGAACTCGGTAAATCTCATCTCGAGCATGAACTTACAAAAGCTGCATTTGACGAATATTTAAAACAGGGTGAATTTGATAAAATAGCTCAGCAAATGAATTATGTGTCAGCAGATGATTTGTTTGCGGCATTAGGTTACGGCGAAACCACCTTAAACAAAATCGTTAATAAACTCCAGAAACCAAAAGAAAAAAACATTGAAGATAAATTCCACACATCTACCCGCAAAAAATCCGAAAAAGATATTATCGGACTGGAGGGTTTGATGTATTCATTTGCGCGCTGCTGTTCACCGATTCCGGGTGAACCGATAGTCGGCGTCGTAACCCGCTCAAAAGGCGTTACGGTTCATAGAATTGACTGTAAGACTCTTGAATACATAGAACCTGAAAGAATGATGGATATCAAATGGGCAGGAACTAACACAAATAAAACTTATACAACCACAATCCGAATTGAAACAGCAGATAAATTAGGTATGCTAAAAGATATTATCGCGGCAGTTTCCGACAATAATACAAATATCATTAACGCAAATGTCAAATCCCGTAATAATATAGGTATAATAGAAATCGGACTTGAGCTTGATAATATTGAAACCTTAAAGAAAGTAATCAATTGCCTGCAGGCTCTGCCGGATGTTTTCAGTGTTAAACGTATTCAAACCTCCGCCCAAACCGCATCACCCAAAAGAGTTAATAACGCTAAGCAAAGACCCCAAAAAAAGAGAAAAAATCATTAGTATTTTTAACAAAATTAAACTATTTGCAAAAAAGTAAAACCCTGATAACATAATATTATGGGGAAGATTTTATTTGTATCAAACAGATTGGAAAAAATTCAACAATATGCCGGAATATTCGGCAAAAAACCGTATGAATTTTTTACGGCATCAGATGAAAATTCCGCACTGGAAACAGTTGATATAAATAATCCCGATATAATTATCTTTGATTCCGATTTTAATAATCTTAAGCACCTGTTGAAAAATTTGAAATCAATGACAACTTCGACGTCGTTTATTCTGCTGGTTAAAGATGAAAAAATTGAATATGATATAACAAAATATATTAATGTATTTTTGACGGATGAAATGTCTGAAACTCTTATATCCTCAATAATTTCCGCAAATCTAAAGACAAAACATTCGCTTGAACAGCTTTCCGATACGAACAAAAATCTTGCAGACAGCCTTTACAGATTGAATGTACTTTACAGTACAAGTTCACAATTCGCAGGGTCACTGGATAAAGAAAAACTGGTGGATTATATGATTGAAGGGCTTGATAAGTCATTAAGCTTTGATTTAACCTGCACGCTTGCATTCTGCACGGAAAAAGAACCGGTTTTATTGTTAAATTCACTCTATGAAATATCAGATGAGCTTTTAAGCGCGCTGAAACTCAGAACCGTTTTGAATTACAAATCATTATTTGAGGACAAAAATCCGCCGTTTGAAATAGATATTGATACTTTAAAAGTTGTAAAAACCGTAAAATATCCGGCAAACAGGTTTACGTTTACACTTTTCCAGTATGATAATATGTTCGCGCCAATCAGCCTCGGAGATAATTTTTTCGGCTGTATTGAAATTTTTAAAGAAACTCCGTTTACATCGGATGATGCAACATGCTTTCAAACAATTGCACAGCAGGTTTCTTTGCCTTTAAAAAGCGCAACTCTTTATCAGGAAATTAAAGAAACGAATTTGAAACTTGAAAAACTTGAAAGATTAAAATCCGAATTTATTTCAATAGTATCGCACGAATTACGCACCCCGCTAACCGCTATAAAAAATTCACTTGATATTTTATCAGGCGGAAAATGCGGCGAGATAAACGACTCAGGGCAGAAGTTTTTATCAATGGCGCAGAGAAATGTACAAAGACTTGCGGGGATTATAAACGATTTGCTTGATCTTTCCAAAATTGAGGCCGGCAAAATGGATTATCACTTTGCGAATATGGATATCCATTCGGTTATTGATTATGTAAAATCGTCGTTGTCGGTTGTGGCAAAAGAAAAAGGACTGAATTTAATCTCTGAAGAAACGCCTGATTTGCCTGAAATTTATGCGGATTCACAAAGATTAGAACAGGTTTTAACAAATCTTGTGTCTAATGCCATAAAATTCACGCCTGAAGGTAAAACTATAATAATCCGTTCGCATCTTGCGGATGCCTCACAGCTTAATGCACCGGATTGTTTTAAAAATGATATCAATAAATTGTCCGGCAAATACATTGTTGTATGCGTGGAAGATCAGGGAATCGGGATAGCTGAAAAAGATTTATTGAGGGCGTTTGATAAATTTGCTCAGATAGAGAATTCTCTATCCCGCAAAGTAGGCGGATCAGGTCTGGGGCTTCCTATTGCAAAACAGCTTCTTCAGGCGCATAACGGTGCTATATGGTGCGACAGTGAATTAAATAAAGGCTCCAGATTTTATTTCGCAATTCCTGTGAGTACTGTCGGTGCGGAAGCTGAAAAAATCTTATTTTAAATTAGTTTTTACGAAATGTAACAATATACTTGCTCTGAAGGCAATATGCTATAATAATTTTATTAGGGGAAAAGGTATGAAAAAAATTTTAATTGTTGATGATGAACAGGATATAGTAGAAAGTTTAAAATTTGTGCTTGAAGCTGCTGATTTTATCTGTTATTGTGCCTATAACGGAGAAGACGGATTAAAACTTGCAAAAGATATTATGCCTGATTTAATCATACTTGACGTAATGATGCCGAAAATTAACGGCTACAAAATAAGCAGACTTTTAAAATACGATAACAAATATAAAAACATACCTATTTTAATGATTACCGCACGTTCTCAAGAAGAAGACAAACTTATCGGTGAAGAAACAGGTGCGGATGAATATATTACAAAACCTTTTGATTTGGAAGATGTTGTTAAAACCGTCAAAAAATATTTGGGATAAAAATGGAAACAGTTACAAATAAGACATTGGAAAAACTTAAATACGACCTTGTAAGAGCCGGACTTGTACAGTATGAAGTTATTGAACAGGCTGATGAAATTTCCAATGCTCAAAATATTAATATAGGACAGGCGCTCATAAATTCAGGTGTCATAACCGAAGAAACTTTGTTGAAATTTTTGGAATCCAGACTGCACATACCTTACGTAAACCTTGAGGATTATTCGCTTGATCCGAATTGTCTTAAATATGTAAGCTTTTCCGATGCAAAAAGATACCGTATTATTCCGCTTTTCAAAATTGAGGATACCCTGACGGTTGCAATGGCTGACCCGCTTGATTTATTTGCCATAGACAAAATTATTGAAAGCGCGGAATGCTCAATTGAGCCTGTAATCTCGTCAGAAAGCGCTATTATCAAAAAAATTGACGAATATTACAAAACCGACAGCACTGTCGGCGAAATTTTCACTGACATAAACGCTGATTACGACTGGCGCGACGAACTTCACAGCGAGGATTTAAGCGACAACCATATCCAAAAAATTATTCGAGCCATTTTGAAACAGGCGATTATGGAAGGAGTACATGAAGTAACTTTTCAGGGAGAAGATTCAGGTTTCGGAGTGAATTTTAAAAAGAACGGCGAAATTTTTAATAAAGGTACAATTCCCTCCGTTCTCACATCTTCATTTACCGCAAGGCTTAAAACTCTTGCAGAGCTTGATCCGTCGGTATCAGAAGTTCCGCAGCTCGGTAAATTAAATTTTAAAGTAGACGATGTGCAGGTTGTGGCAAGTATTTCGACCTTTCCGACCATTATGGGTGAAAGAATTTTCCTTAAAATTTATAAACCGCCCAAGGCTTTGAATAAAATAATCACTTCAGACAAACAACTAAAACTTGTGAGAAAATCTCTTAAAGAGCCGGGAATAATCCTTGTCTGCGGATCACCTTTGAGCGGAAAAACGCATGTCATCTATTCGCTTTTGCTTGAAGCCGCAAAACAGGGCGTCAAAAATATTATGACGCTTGAAAGTATTGCAAAATATACTCTTCAAGGTGTCAATCAGTGCGAATTGAACGAAAATATAGGGTTTAATATGGATAAAGCATCCAGATTTATTGAGTTTCAATCGCCTGATATAATCTATCTTGAGGGGATAAAAACAAAAGAATCATTTGACTATTTTGCGGGACTCGTTTTTGACGGAAAAACCATTATTATGGAATTTCTGGCAAATAATATGGAAGATTTGCGCAATAAAATGGCATTTTCCGACTTTGAAACACTTAAATCGCTTATCAGCTGCATGATTTTTATCCATTCAAAAGACAGCATCGAAGTCTTTGACAAGGAAACTATCCAAAAATATCTGGCATAATTTTATTTAGCAATATAAAATACCAGATTAACCAGAAAATCTGCGATAAGCATATAAAGCGTAGACAGAATTGCCGCCTGGGTGGTTGAAATACCGACCTCTTTTGCACCGCCTTTTGTCTGATATCCTTGTGTTGCGCAGACAAGAGCGATTAATCCGCCAAAAATTGATGCTTTTAAAAGACTTATATAAATATCGCGGGTAGAAAGCCATGCCCAGACGGAATTCATATAGCGTGCGGGATGCAGATCAATTGTAGCGGAGCAGACCAGCATTCCGCCCAAAATCCCGATAACTTCCGCAATCAATACGACCATAGGCACCGTAATCATTGCCGCAATTATTCTCGGGGTAAAATAATACCCCACAGGGTCGACCTTTAAAGTTTTCATGGCATCCACCTGGCTTGTAACCTGCATGTTTGCAATCTCCGCAGAAATCGCAGTGCCGGCTCTGGCGCCGATTGCGAGCGCAACAAATCCCGGCGCGATTTCTCTTATCATAACTATTGCAATCGTGCCTCCGATATAAGTTTCGGCTCCGGTCATCAAAAATTGTTTTGCTACTTGAACGGCAATTACAGCCGCCGCAATAAACGCTATGGACAGTGAAATAATCAAAGAATCGTAGCTAATGGATGCTGCCTGCGAAATTATGCTCGAAAATTTTACCTGTCTTTGCAGTAAATATTTCAGGCTCTTAAAAAAATTTATAACACACAGACCGAAAAATTCTATCATATAAAAAATATATCACGAACAGCTAATTTTTGGCAAGGTTTGCACTTTTTATAAATTGTTTTGCATCGTTTATAGGGATTGCAAAGCCTATCCCAATATTTGAAATATTATTATCTGGGTTATAAATCGACTGATTAATTCCGATAACCTCTCCGGCTGAATTTAAAAGCGGTCCGCCGGAGCATCCGGGGTTAATAGCGGCATCCGTTTGAATTCTGTTTTTTGTGTAGTCAATTCTTGATACAATTCCTTGAGTTAATGTTCCGTAAAATCCAAAAGGATTTCCTATTGCAAGAACTTTTTGCCCGACCTTAATATCCTCCGAATTCCCGAATGAAACCGTTTTTAAAGGTGTTTTAGGTTCAATTTTCAAAAGCGCCAAATCTTTATTTTTGCCCATTTTTGCAAGAATTTTTGCTTTGTAAACAATTCCGTTATACATTGTTACATCAATATCTTTGCAGCCTTCAACGACATGTGAGCCTGTCAGAATTACACCGTCTTTTGAAATTACACAGCCTGTACCTGCGGAAACCCCATCGTCAAGCTGCGCATCTATTGCAACAATTGCAGGATTAATTTTTTCATAAACCGTAATGTTAATCCTTTCATCAGGTTCATAATTTACCCCGAATACCGGCGCAAATCCTATTATTAAAGCCGTAATTACAGAAAAAATTTTTTGCATAACAATTCCTCGTTACCCCATTATGTAAAAAATTCCCGTCTAAAGTATTGCCAAAAATTATTAATTTTGGGTTAGTTCTTGAAATTATTATAATTTTAATGTATAATTCACAAAGAAGGAGAATTTGATTATGGCAAGAATTGATTTATTTAAACAACATTTACAGGAAAAGAAAGCAGTTAAAGTTATTGCAGGTATTGACAATTTTGATATCGTAAACATTAAAAAAGTTGTTTCATCTGCTGAAAATTCAGGCGCAAGCGCTGTTGACATCTGCGCTAAAGAAGAAATCGTAAAAGAAATCCGTTCTATGACGGAATTACCTTTATTTGTTTCTTCAATTGTTCCGGAAGAACTCGTAAAAGCGGTAGATCTGGGCGCTGACGCAATTGAACTCGGCAACTTTGACGTTTTGTATAAAAAAGGAATTTCATTCACGGCTCAAGACGTTTTGAGATTAACAAAAGAAACTATCGCACTTTTGGGCGACAGAGAAACTTTCTTCTCAGTAACAATCCCGGGCGAAATTTCAATTACGGAACAGATTTCACTTGCAAGAGAATTGGAAGCTATGGGCATTGATTTAATCCAAACAGAAGGACATTTCTCAAAAAATTCTCAAGCTGACGGTGTCAGAGGTCTTATGGAAAGAGCAGAACTCACAATTTCCAATACAATCGAACTTGCAAGAAACATTGAAATGCCGATTATGACAGCAACAGGTATCAACCCGACAACCGCTCCGTTTGCATTCGCAGCAGGTGCATCAGCTATCGGCGTCGGTTCTTGCATTAACAAAATGGATTCAACGCTTTCTATGATGGCTACTATCAGAAATCTTGTTGAAATCGCAGAAAAAAATGCAGCAAAAACTGTGGAATTGGTTTAAAATCTTAATTGAATAAATAATTTTAGGGCGGACAATACTTTGTCCGCTTTTTTATTGTTATTACATTTATTTACATGTAATGGAAATTTTTTATGGTTTTAACTAAAATGTTTATCAGGAAGGAATTGGCATGGAATATATTTTAGATTTATTATACATATATATAGCGGTTTATTCAGTGTATTTTTTGGTTTTAGCCGTAAGAAATCTCAAGGATAAACCTTTTAAGATAGAAAAAAGATATTCGCAATATGAAGAAAAAGACCATCTGGCGGTGGTAATATATTCACACAACAACAAAGCCACTCTTGAAAGTCTTATTAATCAATTAAAACTTCAGGATTATCCGATTGATTGCTTTAAAGTTTTTGCGATTTTAGACAACTGTAATGACGGTTCGGAAACAATTTTTAATACTAACAGATTTGTAAACGTTATAAATTTCAAAGACAACGGCACTTTAGGAAAAGATCAGGCTGTGTCATTATTAATAGAGCAGCTGGTATCGGATCAGTGGATTGATTCATATATATTTATTGATGCAACGCGAGGTATTTCAACTGACTTTTTGTCAACCGTAAATTCCGCACTGGTTAAAAATTCCGTATTAAGCGGCGAAACCCTAATGCTTACTGATAACCTTGACATTATCGATACAATTAAAGCTGTTTATCTTAAATATCATATGAATTTTATTAATAAAGCACGTACACTTTTGGGACTTGCTGTTCAGGCAGATTCCGGTGTTTTTATAATTAAAAAAGAAATTGTAGACAGAATAGGCGAAGTTGATTTTAAAAACATCGACAGCGAATTAAAATACAGTCTTTTATTGTCCAAAATAGGCTACAGATGTGCATATAATCCTAATATTCAGACATTTGTTAACGCTGAGGGGTATATTTTCAGACGCCCGAGGATTTCTCAAAGATTATTGCTGTTTAAAAATTGTTTTAAGAGTATGTTTTGCAAAAATTTTGTATTCACGGAACATGTTCTGTCGCTTATTGCTCCTAATTTCTGGGTGCTTGTTATCGCTTATTTAGGCTTGATGAAACATTCTTACAGATATTATTTCTTTGTGGATTTCAAAGTTGTATTATTCTCATTTATGCTTTTAATTGCCGGTTTTGCAATAAGCTTGATAAATGCAAAATTGAATTTGAAAGAAATAATTTTATTATGTTTCTATCCTTTATATTCAATAGGACATATTATAAAAAATATGCCTCCGATACGCGGACTTCTTGCAAGAATTGCTAACGGCAGAGTCACAAACGAAAAAGATAAACTTTCTATTGATGTTGTTGTATCAACAGGCAAAAGCGATCTTCCGTGCAAATTGGAATTTATCTCCGATAAAGGAATTTCAAAAGTAAGATTTATATTCAAAAATAAAAAATATACAACCGGCGGGCATTTAAGAATGATTGATGCTTTGCAGGAATTAAAATCAAAACTTGACGATTACGGATTTATTTTAAAAATTTGTAACTGCTGTTCACACTTTGCCTCCAGTGTTGACGGGTCGACAAATATGCTGAAAGGTACCTGCAGCTGCGATTATCCGAGTCCGTCATTAAAAGAACCCAAACCCACATTGATTTGGAATTCCTGTTCAAAATTTTCACCTGCAAGATTGAACAGCCTTATTGAAGAAATGGTTTCAAAAGGTAAGGAAGAATAATTAAAGTTTTGTGAGCAGTTCTTTCATCATATAAAAAGAGCCGCAAACAACCGTTAATTTGCCGTCCTTGTAATTGAATTTTTGTCCGGTAAATTCTTTTGACGGGTAAGGACAAACCGACTGAAGTTCATCAATTTCAGCTGAATTCGGGTAGTTAAAATGATAAAAATAAATTTCATCTTCAGGGTTAAATAATTCAGTAATCATTTTTCTGTAGTCTTTATTTTTAAGGCAGCCGAAAATAAAGCGTCTGGAAGTATTTGCATAATAAAAATCCAGACTTTGCTTTAACGCACGAATACCGTTGGGATTATGTGCGGCATCAATTATCATATTTTTATCGGCAAAATACTGAAACCTGAAAGGATGCTGAACTTTTTTCAAGGCTTTTTGAACAGTATCTTCAGAAATGTCTTTAAAAAGATAACGGACCGCGGTCAGAGCAAGAGATAAATTTTCCTGCTGGTAAAGACCTTTCAATGAAAGATTTGAAGTATCTTCAAACGGCGATACCATAATCATAAGGGAATTTTTTTTATCAGCGGTATCCTTTATTATTTCAAAGCCTTCGGCAGTAATAACGGGACAATTTTCTTTAATAATTCCTGCTTTTTCGAAAGCGATTTGTTCCAAAGTTTTGCCGAGCCTTTCCGTGTGGTCAAAATCAATGTGCGTAATAATAGAACACAGATTTGATTTTATAACGTTTGTCGCATCAAATCGCCCGCCGAGTCCTGTTTCCAGAACAACAACATCGACACTATTATCGGCAAAATATTCAAACATAACGGCTGTCAAAATTTCAAATTCCGTAAGATAAATGTTATTTTTATCGGCAATAGAGCAAATTTTTTCCACATAATTTGCAAAATCATTTTTAGAAATCTCATTTCCAGAGATTTTAATTCTTTCGGTATAGTCAAAAATATGCGGGCTTGTATACAGACCTACTTTCATCCCTGCTTCTTTTAAAACAGATTCAATAATTGCGCAGACAGAACCTTTGCCGTTAGTTCCCGCAATATGAATACATTTTAATTTATCTTGAGGATTACCCAAAATATCAAGAATTCGGGAAATTCTTTCAAGTCCGAGTTCAATATAAAATTTCCCCTGGCTTGTTAAAAGCTTTACGGCATCTTCGTAATTCATAATTAATAAAACCTCTGCATAATCGGCAGATTGACCCCGTTCAAAAAAGACCTTTCAGTAAGTCTTATGCCAAGGCAGCACTGTTTACGTTTAAATTGCGCTCTGTAAATCTTTTTAACCGTATCAAGAACAAGTTCGGTGCCGTATTTGGCGCAGATTTCTTCAACAGGTTTGTTTTGTTCAATGTACATTTCAATTATATCATCAAGAATTGCGTATTCAGGAAGTCTGTCCTGATCTTTCTGTCCCGGATGAAGCTCTGCTGACGGAGCTTTTTCAATAATTGCCTGCGGAATTCTTTCTTCATTGCGGTTAATATACGCACAAAGCTTGTAGACATTTGTTTTTGTTAAATCACAGATTAAATTCAGACCGCCCGCAAGATCGCCGTAAAGTGTGCCAAATCCCATTGCGGCTTCTGATTTGTTGCTGGTGGAAAGCAAAAGCCTGCCGTCACGATTTGAAAAGAACATCAAAATAATAGCCCGCAATCGCGCCTGCAAATTTTCCTCCGCTAAATCCTGTTTTGTTTCATGGGCAATTTTTTCCATGAAATTATCAAATAAAGGTGTGATAGGGTGTTTTTCCGTGCGTATTCCCAAGTTCTGTGCAAGTGCAATAGAATCCGTAACACTGCCTTCAGAAGAATACATACTCGGCATCAAAACCCCGAGAACGTTTTCAGCACCCATCGCATCAGCTGCCAGAACGGCAGTTAAGGCGCTGTCTATACCGCCTGACAGTCCAAGTATAATTTTTTTGAAACCTGTATTTTCACAGTATTCTTTTAAAGCAAATGTCAAAACTTTATAAACAATTTCTTCAATTTGAGGTTCTTCATAATGAATTACTTTTTTGAAATCAATAATTCCGCACGCTGTTTCACAAACAGGTAAATGCATTACAAGTTCGTTTTCTCTGTTTTTTGCAAAACTTCCGCCCGCAAAAATATTTTCATCAGACATTCCGACAGCATTAACAAAAATAAAATCGTTTCTTGTATTGATGCTATCAACGAATTCTTTATAATCATTCATCACAAAATATTTATTTTTTGCAAGAATATAAAGGTCGCATATCACGTCATCGCGGTAGATTTCATCAACATAAACGTTTTGCCCCTGTATGATATAAAATCCGTCTTCAGATATTCCGATTTCACCATTTTGGATTAAAACATCGCCGATTAGAACAGCTTTATCATAATTTTTTAATGCAAGATTTTGATAAAAATGCATTTCAGCATCCTGTGATTTTTCATCCAGCACAAGGTCTTTTGCGCCGGTATCTTCCAGATCATACTGAGGAAATATTATCAAATCGCAATCGGTTTTTTCAATTGCGTCTGTTATTTGTTTAAAATTAAAATCAAAATCCGCTGTTTTGAATCTTGTCTGCGCCAGTGCAACTTTCATTATTACTCCTTTATTCCAATTTCAGATAATTAACTTTTTCCCAGCTCAAATCAATATATTTAACCTTGCCCTTGACTTTTTCGACTTGAGGCAGAATTGACGGAATGCGTTTAATCCTTTCATAAATATTTGAATCAAGCTGCCCGAGCCGAACAGGAACTGTCTCAATTTTTACATAAATATCGTCAGGATTCCGCATATCAATGTATTCAATTTTTTCACGCGAAAAAGTTTCAACATATTTGGCAATTCTTAAAATCTGTCTTATTTTATTTTCATCCCATTTTCTGTAATCATCGCCTTTATTGCCGTAAGATAAAACTTTAACGGTTTTATATTCTTCGGGCAGCGGCAGATAATCCGATCCGATTATCAAACGGCCTTCCCTTGTGAATGCCGCAACGGGTTTAACTTTTTCATCAGGAGCAATAGTTAAAACGGGCATGGCTTCTCTGATAATTATTAAAATTCTTGCAGGAAAAGCATATCTCCTTATATAAACCTCATCAACCGGCGCGAGTGACATTAATTTATATTTTAACTCGTTTAAATTTGCCATATACAGAGGGACTTTCGGTACCTCTATATCTTTTATCACATTTTTTATTTTTTGAATTTTTACAATTTTGTTATCTACAATTTGAATACGCGAGGGATCAGGATTTTTAAAGGTTGTTGAAGGCAGATACCAGCCGCTGAAAGTTGAAAAATAATAGACTCCGAAAATTACGCCGCATCCTGTTAAAAAACGCAGCAGAGCTTTGAAAAAGCTTTGTTTTTTCTTGCCTTTTCGTATTTTTCTCTCTCGTTGTTTGGTTTTTAAAAGTTCTTCCGGACTTTCAAATTCTTCGTAATCTGTCATTATTTATTTAATCCTGCGCTGTTCAATATCAGTAATACCAAATTGTCATAATCAATGCCCATAGCAAGAGCCTGTGCCGGTAAATCGCTTGTTGCTGTCATACCGGGGCTTGTATTGATTTCCAACAAATAAGGAATATCATCTTTCATCATAAAGTCAATTCTTGAAACTCCGCTGCAGCCTGCTGTTTCAAAAGCTTTTACGGCAAGTTCTTTTACGTATTCCGTAACCTCGGGCGACAAATTTGCCGGACATATGAAATCAGACATCCCTTGAGTGTATTTAGCTTCAAAGTCATACCATTCATTTTTCGGTCTGATTTCAAGAATTTCGGTTGCAAAAGGCTTGCCGTCAGCTTCAAGAACTCCTACGGTTACAAAAAATCCGTCTATAAATTCTTCAACAAGTACATCGTCGTTGTATTTTACGGCAGTTTCGTAAGCGTCTTTTAAGTCTTCTCTTTTATCAACCTTTGTCATACCGAAGCTCGAACCTTCACTCACGGGCTTTACGAACAAAGGATATTCCAAATCCGCCGTCTTTTCAAAAATATCTTCGCCTTTTTTAACAAATGCTGATCTTGCCATAATGATATCGGGATTTGTAGAAAGAATTCTTTTGGTAAATTCTTTATTCATACAAACAGAACTTGCCATAACACCGCAGCCTGCATATGGTATTCTTAAAATTTCTAAAATTCCCTGAATACATCCGTCCTCGCCGTATTTGCCGTGCAAAGCATTGAATGCGTAATCGTAATGACCTTCTTTGAGTTTTAAAGCAATATCTTTATCTACAACAACAAGTTCACTGTTATCAAATCCGAGTCTTTTAAGCGCTTCATAGCAGCCTTTGCCTGAACGCATTGAAACTTCGGCTTCTGATGAAAGTCCACCGCATAATACTGCTATTTTTGAATTTTTATCGATTCTATTTGTAATTTTCTGCATAATTCAACCTCTCTTTCATCATTCCCGCCCAAATATCTGACTTCAGGCACTAATTTTATACCGTATTTATTTTCAACAGCTGATGACATTTTATCCATTAATGTCAAGACATCCAATGATGTCGCGGAATTTTCATTTATAATAAAATTCGCATGTTTTTCAAAAACTCTTGCACCGCCTGCTCTAAATTCTTTTGCGCCAACAGATTCCAACAAACGTCCCGCAGAATCATTTTCCGGATTTTTAAATACGCTTCCGCAGTTCGGTAATGTTAATGACGGTTGTTTGTCTTGACGAAAATTCAAATTTTTATTCATTCTTTCCTGAATATTTTCGGCACTATCGGGCGTTAATTCAAATGCGGCATCTAAAACAATATAAGGCTTTTTCTGACATATTGATGTTCTGTAATCAAATCCCATTTCATCATTTGAAAGCTCAATTATTCCGGTATCCGGTGAATAAATTCTTGCGGTTTTCAAAACATCAGCAATCATTTGACCGTGAGCGCCGGCATTCATATAAACTTCACCGCCAACGGAACCCGGAAATGCTATCATAAATTCCAATCCGCTTAACCTTTCTGCCGCCGCAAGTTTGGATAATTTTGTTCCCCTGACGCCGGCGCTTGCGGTTACAATATTCCCTTCAAATTCGATTTCATCCATACGTTTTGTACAGATTAAAATTCCGTTGTAACCTTTTGATGAAACCAGAATATTTGATAAATTCCCAACGACCAAAGCATCAGGTTCTGTTTTTAATATTTGCGTAAATTCATCAACACTTTCCGGAAAATAGACTTTTTTAACCTTTCCGCCGATTTTGAATGATGTTAGTTTTGAAATATCATAATCAGTTTCAAGAAGCATTGACGGTCTCCTTGCTTAACCTCAAAAGTTCTTTTCCAAGATTTGTAATTGTACCTGCGCCGAGTCCGATTAAAATATCCCCTGATTTCAATTTCGGCAGCAGTTTTTCCGCAACTTCTTTAATACTGCCCGGAATATATTCAACCGAATGTTTTTGGGATAATTCTTCAGCGAATTTTTCGGAATCAATTCCGTCAATCGGAGTTTCTGATGCTGCATAAACATCCGTTACAACAACGTGGTTTACATCGTCAAATGCATGTAAAAATTCATTCCATAAACTTTGCAGCCTTGTGTACCTGTGCGGTTGGAAAACAGCTATAACATTTCTTCCTTTAAAAGATTTTGCGGAAGAAAGCGTTGCCTTAATTTCAGTCGGATGATGCGCGTAATCATCATAAACGGATATTCCGTCAAATTCACAAACTTTTTGAAAACGCCGTCCCATACCCGTAAACGTTGCAAAATACGGCTTTATAATATCCGTATCAATGCCGGATTCTCTCAATGCCGCAAAAACAGCCAGTGAATTATAGACGTTATGCTGACCTTTTAGGCAGATTTTCATATCCGATAAAAATTCACCCTTATAATAAATATCAAAAGTTGTAAAATCTTCATTGTATTCAATATTTTTTGCCGTGTAATCAGCATTATTTAAGCCATAGGTGATAAAATTTCCGCCTTTTAATTGTACTGCGCCTTTACAGTCATTATTTATCAAAACTTTCGCATCAGGTTTAAGATTTGAAATAAATTTGTCAAAAGTTTCAATAATAGATGTTAAACCATTTTTGTAAAAATCCAGATGATCAGCCTCAAGATTATTAACTACAACGACATCAGGCGAATATTTAACGATTGTACCGTCGCTTTCATCCAATTCGGCACAGAAAAATTTTCCGTCTTGAGAATGTGCATTTGTTCCTATGTCAGGCAGCATGCCGCCGACGACATAAGACGGCTTAAGTCCGGCTTTTTCCATAACGTAAGAGCAAAGTCCGCTGGTTGTGGTTTTGCCGTGTGTGCCGGAAAATCCTATAAAAAATTTACCCATTTTGGATAATTTTGCAAGTACGTCTGATCTATGCATGACCGTAAGTCCGAGTCTGCGTGCTTTTTGCAATTCCGGGTTATTTTCTTTGATTGCAGTACTTGCAACAACAATGCAATCTTCGGGAAGATTTTTTTCGTCGTGTCCTATATAAACTTTTGCGCCCAAATCGCGTAATTTATCAATATATTTGCTGTCATTAATGTCCGAACCTGATACCTCATATCCGTTTTCCAAAAGGTACTTAGCCAGACCGCTCATTCCTATTCCGCCTATTGCAATAAAATAATATTTCTCTCTCAATTTTTTATCCCCTGTTACTTTTTCTATTATAATACTAAAAAAACTCACGTGGGCGGAATGTTATAATTTTTAATATATTTTATTTATGCTATGATAAAAACATAATGAGAGAGATAAAAAATGTTTTAATATGCGGAATTGGTGCTGTAGGAAGCATTTATGCCCAAAAAATTCAAAATTTCAGCCCGGATAGTTTGAAAATCCTTGTTGATAAATCAAGACTTGAAAAATACTCAAAAAATCCTATGATTTTTAACGGAAAAGAGTTGTATTTTGATTATATTTTACCGGATAATAGAGATTTTAAAGCGGATTTGGTCATAATTGCAACGAAACTCAACGGTTTGAATGATGCTGTTCAAAATATCAAAAATTTTGTAAAAGATGATACAATAATACTTTCACTCCTAAACGGCGTAACATCCGAAAGTATTATTGCAAAAGAATATGGCTGGGATAAACTGCTTTTGTCGTATTTCATCGGACATAGCGCAATGAGAGATGGCAGATTTATAACTCATGACGGCACGGGAAAAATCGTTTTCGGTTCAAAAGATTTTGATAAATCCAATGAATTACGTGTGAAAGAATATTTTGACCGTGTCGGAATTGATTATGAAATTCCTGACGATATGGTGCATGCCCTCTGGCTTAAATTCATGATGAATGTAAGTACAAACCAGCCGTCGGCAATTTTACGGATGACATTCGGCGAGATGAATTCAAATGAAAAGTTTCTTGAGTTTGCAAAAAAATTGATGAAAGAAGTTCAATCGGTTGCAAAGGCGGAAGGGGTTAAAAATACGGAGATTATGCTTGATGAAGCGTTTGAAGATATTTCAAAAATGATTCCGGACGGCAAAACATCCATGCTGCAGGATGTTCTTGCAGGTCGCAAAACAGAGGTTGAAATGTTCGCCGGTGCCATGATTGAATTCGGAAAAAAACATAATATTCCGGTTCCGTATAATCAATTTATGTACGAAATGTTTGAGATTATTCATAAGAATTTTGAGTCTGCTCGTTAAGCAAATCTTCTTCATATTCAAGATTTTTTTGACGGATATCTTCTATCTCATTAATCATTTCATCTGCTTGATTTTGAACTTCTTCAAGCCGTGTGTGCTCTATTTGTCCGTTTTTCATCTGCATTAATGTCATATTCATAAATCCGGCAACAATAATGCTTATGAGCAAAAATGCTATTAATAATTCTATTACGCCAAAGCCTTTTTTCATACTTACCTTAATTTGTTTTTCTGGATAAAAAAGTCAACAGCATCATCAATATTGTCGGGTGTTGACAGGGAATCTTCCTGATTGAACGTTATTGATTTTTTACGGACAAATATTTTGTTATAAATTGTCAGTCCTGCATAAATTATAATTGATGATAGCGCAACGCCGCCCATGGCAAGCAGAAATTTAACCGCAGTCTGTTTAATAGAAAACTCAGGTGCGCAAAAAGCCGGCAGTGCAGTGAAAATCATCACTGCTGCCGGTATAATTAAAGTTTTTAAAAAAGTTTTATTATTCAACTTTTGCCTCACTTTTTTTTGCACGCGGTTTTCGTGTTGTTGTGCGTTTGCGTTTTGGTTTTTCGTCTTTTGCAGCTTCATTTTCTGCCGGTTCTGTTTCGACAGGTTTTTCTTCTGTCACAACCGGTTTAATTTCTTCGTTCGGTTTCAGAACGGTTTCTGCTGTCGGAATTTCATTTTCAGTTGTTTTTTTGTTGAATTTTTTGCGGTTATTTTTGCGTTTGTTATCGCGTTTTGCGTTTTCTTGCGCAACCTGTGCCGGATTTTCAACTTCAATTTCTACAGGCTGGTTATTTTGCGGCTGTTCAACAACGGCGGCTTCTGCCTGAACTTCCTGAGGTTTGTTATTTTTCTTTTTGAAGTTATTTGAAATAGGAAGTTTAGTTTTAGCCTGTTTTGCGCGGTATTCGCCTTCTGCAGTCGGAGTAGAGAAGTTGAATTCATTCATAAAGTAGCCTGTTCCCTGACAGTGCGGGCATTTTCTTGTGAAAATTTCTGATAAAGACTGACCCTGTCTGTGGCGCGTAAGTTCAACCAGTCCCAAATCAGACAATTGACCAACCTGAGGTTTTGCTTTGTCAGGCTCAAGTGCGATTTCCAATTCTTCCATAATAGCAAGCTTATCCGCGCGGGAAATCATGTCAATAAAGTCTATAATTACCATACCGCCTATGTTTCTAAGTCTTAACTGACGCGCAATTTCATGAACGGCTTCAATATTTGTTTTCAAAATAGTTTCGTCCTGAGTTGCGGAACTTGTAAATTTGCCGCTGTTGACGTCGATTACCGTCAAAGCTTCTGTCTGCTGGATAAAGAGATATCCGCCGGAGGGCATATTTACCTTCACATTCAAGGCCGCTTTGATTTCTTTGTGAATATCCGTTGCAATAAGCAGCGGTTCTGTGCCTTTGTATAAAGTCACCTGAATATTTTTATTCATATGCCAGTTCTGGAGCAGGTTTTGAACTCTGTTGAGAGCAAAAGCCGTATCCACAACGATTTCTTTAACATCATCAGTGCAGGCTTCTCTGATTACCCTGTATAACAAGTCTTGATCTCTGTAGATTAAGTTCGGTGGAGTGAGGGTTTCGGCGGATGTTATGATGTTATTCCATTTTTCAAGAAGAATTTCTAAATCCTCCTGAATATCTGCCTCAGTCTGCCCTTCAGCTTCGGTTCTGATGATTACGCCGACGCCGACAGGTTTTATAAGGTTCATAATTGCCTTAAGTCTTGCTCTTTCTTTGGAATTTTCGATTTTTTTGCTGACGCTGACGCCCGGTTCATAAGGCATCAATACCAGAAATCTCCCGGGAAGGCTGATTTCCGTTGTAACTCTCGGACCTTTGTGTCCTGTAGGTTCTTTTACAACCTGAACTATGAGTTTTTGTTTGGGTTTAAGTTTTTCTTTTAAGGTGCCTTTTCCCATAACGTCTTCAGCGTGTAAAAATCCCATTTTATCACTGCCGACGTTTACAAATGCCGCGTCAATACTCGGCAAAATGTTGTCAACCGTTGCAAGGTAAACATCGCCTAAAAGTACGTCGCCTCTGTGGATAAAAAAGTCGGTTACTTTTTTGTTTTCCAAAACAGCTGCAATGTTGTCCCTTTCGGCAATAATAATTTTCTTTTCAACCGTATTTGTGTCAATTTGCGGTTGCTTTCTGTTGTTTCTGTAGTTTCCCATAATTTAAAATCCTTCTTATAACTCTTTTAAACTTTCGTCAAAAAACCGTGTGCGCGTAATATTAAACTTCACACCGGGGGCGATTTCATTCATAAGAACGTCAGCTCTTAAGGATTGAATGCCGCCTTCAAGGTTTTGACCCGTTTTTAATACTATGAACAGACAATTTTCTTCAAATCTGTATGATTTTACGGACGGTTTGATGTCTGTTTTTTTAATTAAACCTTTTTTGTTTTTCTTCTCAATATAAATTTCATCGGAAGATAAAACTCTGTTTGTATTATATACTAATTTTTCAAAATCGTAAAGAGCGGGGTCGAAAATTTCCACCTTGTATTCGGCCCAAAATACGGTATTATCGATGGATTTTGCACTATTTTCAAGTTTTACAATACTTAGTATTTTGGATTGCTCCGGTAAAACTTTTTCCAACTTAAGTCGGATAGTTTCGCACGAGAGGTTGTCATAAAGTTCAATATCGGCGAATTCCGTTAAACTTTCCGCAAACAAAGGCAGTGCAACCCCCATTGATACTTTCATTGACGGGTTAAACCCCTGCGAAAATGCCACGTTTAAATCAGTCCTTGCAAGTGCTTTAAAGAAAGTATTCTGCCAGTCGAGGTGTGAAAAATATTTTAAAATGCCGGTTTTAGTTAATTTAATCCGGTATTTGTAAGTTTCTCGTATGCAGCAGTGAGAATTTGCCGGATCAACGGGTTCAAGCTTTGCGAGATTTTGTGCTTTTTCGCTTGCTTTGAAAGGTTTTGCCAGAACCTTATGAGTTTTAAAATTCGGGCAGACACCGCAATTTACGCATTTAGTTTCGCAGGTAGGAACAATGTGGGGGGAGTTTTCATCAACATTTAGGGCAGTATTATATTCATTAATAAGCCAATTTTTATCAAGTCCCGTATCAATAAAATTCCACGGAAGTATTTCATCCGTTGAATATGTGTGTTCTGCAAGCTCCGCGAGATCAAAGCCGCATTCTTTTGCGGTTTCCTGCCAGATGTTTTTATTAAAATACTCACCCCACGCGTCTAAGTAGCAGCCTTTTTTGTAAAGCGCTTCAATATAGCGGCAAAGGCTCACGTCACCACGCGTAAGTACAGCCTCAATCTGTGACACAAATTTTTCATGATAGTTTATTTTAACACCTTTCAAGTGAGCTGTTTTCTCTTTCAGATAGTGAATATGTGCGGTAACCTCGTCTAAATTCATCTGTCCGCACCACTGGAAAGGTGTAAACGGTTTCGGCACGAAAATTGAAAGCGTGCAGGTTATATCCATTCCGTGTTTCAGACCTTTTTCTTTTTTAATTTGTTTTGTGCGGTATTTAATTTTTGCTAATAATTCCGCTAATTCGTCCATATCTTCAAGGGTTTCCGTCGGGAGTCCGCAGATAAAGTAGAATTTCACCCGTGACCAGCCGTTTTCGTAAAGTGTTAAAACCGCGTCAAGAATTTGGTCTTCCGTAATATTTTTCTTAATTACGTCCCGCAGCCGCTGGCTTCCGGCCTCCGGTGCAAGTGTCATGGTTGATTTTCTAACGCTTTGAACAAGGTTTGCAAGCTCAAGGTTAAACCCGTCAATTCTCTGGCTCGGCAAAGATACCGAAACTTTTTTTTCGTTAAAATCCACAGCAAGCTCTTTTATAACTTCATTTATGTTTGAATAGTCGTTTGAAGACAGGGAAAGCAGCGAATATTCATCGTAGCCGGTATTTTTAACAAGCTTTTTTGCAATTTTTATAATCTCTTCGGCACTCCGTTCTCTGACGGGAAGCGTCACGTGCCCCGGCTGGCAGAAACGGCACATCCTCCCGCAGCCGCGGCGGATTTCTACAACCGCTCTGTCGTGGACTGATGACGAAAACGGTATCGGGTATGCTTTTAGCGCTTTATCATAATCCAATTGTACAATTCTTTTTCTAACTTTGCCGCCTGTCATAATTGACCAGCGGCCGGAATTTTCACCTTCTGTAAGTGCTTTTATCCTCTCGATTCTCGGTAATCCTTTTGTCCTTTCCAAAATTTGGCAGACTTCTACCATGCTTTCTTCACCGTCGCCTATCATAAACACGTCGAAAAATTCCGCCACAGGCAAAGGGTCATACGCGCAGGGACCGCCGCCTATTATTATCGGATCACTTTCCGACCTGTCGGAGTTTTTATACGGAATTCCGGACATCTCCAGCATTTTTAAAACAGTCGGATAAGACATTTCATATTGAAGTGAAAAGCATACCGCATCAAAGTCTTTAATCGGTCGTTTGCTTTCAAGTCCGTATAAAATTTCCGGTTTGAAATCCGCCTCCGGTGCATAAACCCTGTCGCACATATAATCAGGCTGTCGATTTATCATGTCGTATAAGATTCTGACACCGAGATTACTTATCCCTATTTCGTATTTGTCAGGAAATGCAAAGGCTATTTTTACTTTTGCACTGTCAAAGTCTTTATTATAGGATAAAAATTCTCCGCCTACGTACTGATACGGTTTTGTGGCGTTGTATAATGCATCGTGGTATTTTCTGAAAAAACAATTCATTTAAGCTAAATCTTCCGGAATGTATTTTTCTATTTCTATGATGGTGCCGTCAAGTGTGTTCTCCTCAAAGGATTTCATAAATTTGAACAAGTCGTTATTCGGCACATCGTAGTTATACAGATAAGTTTCCCCGTCAAATTCTCTCATTACGCGTACAATGTAGTGGCATTTTTCGGCGTATTTTTTTAAATGTTCGGGGTTGAATTTGTTTCCGTTGGTGTCCTTATTGATTTTTACATAATTAAATCCGGCATAGTATTTGATTTTTTCATCAGTCGGAATTGATTTACTATGCTTGGAAAAAAGATTTATTATTTTTTTGTTGATGTCATCAGCCATTTTAAACCTGTTTTAAGTATTCGATAATATCAAGCGCCAGCTGCTTCCGGATTTCGACGGGGCAGTTTTTAAGATATTCCATTGCGTGAGATACCTTGATATTTTTGTCATACCAGCGTCTGAGAATATAGTTGTATTGATCCTCCAGCGACATCGGAATATCAAAGTCGATGTCTTTTAATTGATCAATAATATATTCGGCACAGCGAACCTGAATTGTTTCCTCTGCCTTTTCCAGCATGCTGACTGCTTTGCTGACCGTAACATCTAAGTCATACCAACGTTTCTTCATAAAATTTATTATAATATGTCATGTTTAAATAAGTCAACACATTTGCAAATTCAAAAAATTTTGATATAATAAATATAAAGGAGCGTGATTGATATGACTAGTTTGAATAACGGGGGGGGGCGACTCTCCTAAGTAGACAGGGCAAGAGTTTTGGCGGTATTGGTTTAGTAAAGTTACTAAGATACTATGGCACTAAGGCACTAAGAAGTAACAGTCGGATTAGTAAACCCGACCTACAACATGTCATTTTGAACTGCCTGAGTCCGGACAACATACTTGACATTGGTCAACCTATAAACGTCATCCCGCATTTATTGCGGGATCTAAATAAAAAAAGATCCCGGAACGTGTCCGGGATGACGGAAGTATCATGTCATCCTGAGGCGATAGCCGAAGGATCCCAAAAAACACAACCTCGCCCCCGAATTTCTAAGTTCGCAAGGCTCACTAAGAAATTCAACCTCCGCCCTCAAGGGGTGGGGGTAAGCCCTTTGAGCGAAGCTCGCGGTAACCACAAACCTCACCTTACTCACTCCACTCACTCTAAAAAACTCTTAGTGCCTTACTGCCTTAGTAACTTGGTATCTTCCAAGAAAGCCGCTTTCACTTTGGCAGAGGTTTTGATAACTCTCGCCATAATCGGTATAGTAGCTGCCATGACAATTCCGACGTTGGTAAGCAATTACAAGCAAAAAGTTTTAAACAATCAGTTTAAAAAAACTTATGCCATGCTTAATGAGGCATTATTGAATGCGCAAAGTCAATTAGGTTACTTCCCGAATTGCTATTATTCCGTGGATAATTCCTTTCCGGTGATTTCCGGTTGTGCTGAGTTGTCAGATAAATTTTGGACGTTATTCAAAGTTAGCAAAATTTGTGATGGCAAAGCGTTTGAAAGGGGCTGTATACCTGAATATGAAGGGATGGATACTGTTGCAAACGCAAACTATCCTGATGCTGAAGTTCCTGACGGGTATGCGAATTATGGTGATTATGCGTCCAGAGGATGTGTAAATTTTAAGAAAAATGCTATCTTAAATGACAGAACTGTATATGTACTTTCGGACGGGACAATTATTATTCTTTATTCTGAATATCCTTCCTTACTCGCCGTTGATATAAACGGTCAAAAAGGTCCAAATAAATGGGGACATGATTTATTTTCTTTTCTTATACGTTCGGACGGTAATAAGTTCAAGTATTACGGCGGCGGGTGTATGTATCCTGAAGAGGGCGGGCTGGATACAGGTGCTATGATTACGAAACTTGAACGTAATCAACTTTGATATTTCAAAAAAATCGTAATATAATGTTTTTATGAAAAAGATTTTTGTATTGTTTATATCATTAATATTTTTCATGAATTCAGTTGTCCTTGCGGCAGAACCGCTGCACGGGTATATTGAGGAAAACGATGAATACAAGCAAATGCAGGAGGAGCTGTTCACAGGTGAGATTGAACATCTGGACAGAAAAGATGTTATTAATATGACGGTTTCTCAAGTTTTGGACAGCTCGTATTCAATTGAGGGCGATGAATTTTTCGCACAGGTTACATCCGATGTCTACGGTGATGACGGGATAATTATCCCGAAAGGCACTGTTGCACACGGTAAGATTTCGGAAACCGGCGGTGCCGGTAAAATGGGAAAACAAGCATGGATTGAGCTTTCTTTTGATTATCTTGTAACCCCTGACGGACGGGAAATTCCGATTGACGGCAAGATGACGACAAAACTTCATCCTATTGTCGAAACATCTAAAATTGTTGCACAGGATCTGGGATATACCGCGGCAGGCGGGGTTGTAGGCGGTTTTCTGGCGCTTAATTGGCTGGGGCTTGAGGCTGCAATTTTATCTCAAGGGTATACTCTTGCAGGCGGTGCCGCAATCGGCAGTGCTGTCGGGCTTGGTATGGCATTAATACGTAAAGGCAAAGATGTTTTAATCGCCCCGGGTGACGAGATTAAAGTGAAAATTAATACAAAAATTCCGCTTCCTGTGTATAAAAAAGAGGCTTTAAAGCAGGAAGAACTTTTGTATCCCGGACTTGATATTTTGATAACAAATGTCAAACACGAAGAAGATCCGTTCGGTGAAATGAATACAATAACGCTTTCAATTACGATTTCCAATATGTCTGATAAAACGCTTTCCGGTTTTGATATGGCGCTTGTAAATGATTACAATTCCACGTTCCGTCCGTCGGTTTTCGGCGATACAAAAATGATGTATAAAACGATTAATCCAGGTGAGCGTATTGCAGGCGAAGTGTCATTTGCGGTTGATAATATTCACAGAAAATTCTGGCTGACCTTTTTTGACAGACGCTCCGGCAAGGCTATTACAAAGATTTCCGTTGATAATGCTTACAGAAAAATGTCCAAAAAAGATCAAAAGAAAAATGAGCGCCGCAGGTTTAAGAAAAATTATAAAAAAGATGTGGATTTGTTTGATATAGAGTGATTGTAAAGTTTTTTATAGCACGGAATTGAAATGATGATTTTTTATGTTACACTGTTAGTAGTTTAGTATTGTTTTTAAGGAAAATCTTATGGTTTGCGGAAAACTTGAAATTGATATTTTGAATTCCTTCTGGAATCTTACGGAACAAAATGAAGATATGGATATTTCAATACAGGATATTGTGGATGATTTGTCAAAATCGGGTATTGAAAGAGCATACACAACAATTAAAACCGTTATGGACAGATTAACCGTAAAAAGTATTCTTGTAAGATATAAAGTGGGTAAAAAATTCTTTTACAAAGCCGCAATGGACAGACGCGAAATGGCTATGGAATCCGTAAAGGTCCTTGCTAATCAATTTTTTAACGGAAGCTATACGGAATTGTGTCATTTTATTGAACGTGAGTGCAGCGAGTTTTTAGTAAGTTAATTTTATGTCTAATATAGAGAGCAGAAAAAAAGTCGGCGAATTGCTCAGAAAAGTCAGGCTGGGTGAAATGCATGTTAGGGACGCACTGTTGGCATTCCCTGATGAGACTGAGGACAAAAGTGTTATGGCGTCATACCATGCGCTTGTACATTATGAGGCAGATGAAGATTTAAGACATCGCGATGATTTATACCGTGAAGAGCAGGATGACTATATTGAATTTTTGTCGTATATTATGGAAAAAGGCGAGGACTTGCCGGAAAATATTATAAAAAGTTATGAAAAATACTATAAATCGGCAAATATTCCGCATTCAAAAGATACAAAAGGATTTTTAGAAAGTTTTTTCAGATTTTTGAATATTTAAAAGAAAGGGACATTTATGAAGAAAATTGTTTTAACACTGGCAGCAATGATGATGTTTACGACATCCGCTTTTGCGTTTTTTAAAAAAGCGCCTGAAACGGAACTCGTTGTTATGCCGATGTTTTCCACTGCAACTCAGGATCAAAACAAAGTCTGGGTCGGAACTTTTCAGCTTGTTTGGAATGATTTGATGGATAATGTCGTAAAAGCTCCGATTGAATTTACGGATGGTCCGTCAAATCTTGCAGATGAGCTTAATAAACAGGAATTTACAAAAGAAATGCTGTCTGACAATTCTTATTACACCGCTCACGGCGTTGCCAATATGAATTTAAAAGAACAGATTGACACGGCATTAATGGAAAAATTCAATGAAACAAGTGATCTTTTGCAAGGTATGGATTGGTCCGGCAGAAATTACCTCGTCTATGCAATGCTGAAAAAGGATTTTGAATTTTTGAATGCGTTTGACGAGCTTAAAAAAGAAAGATTCGGTAAATTGAATAAAGAAAAAGTTCAGTATTTCGGGATTAACAGAGACAGCAAAAACGGTTTGAGAGAAAACGTCAGCGTGCTTTTCTATAATAATCCGGATGATTTTGCCGTTGAATTACGTACCAAACAAAACGACAGAGTTCTTCTTTACAGAACTGATGACAACAAGTCGCTTTCCGCTTTGTATGACGATATGATGAAGAAATCAGATGAATACACTGACAGCCGTGAATTCGGTAAAAAAGACCGTTTAAAAGTACCTTTTATCAGTTTCAAAAGTCTGAATCAGTATCCGGAAATTCAGGGAAAAACAATTAAAGATACGGATTTAACCATTGATCAGGCTTTGCAAAGTATTGATTTTAAAATGGATAATAAAGGTGTAAAACTCAAAAGCGAAGCAGCTTTGATTATGAAAATGTCTATGCCTGTGCCGATTATGAGAGAACCTGCGGATTTCTTCTTTGACGATACATTTGTAATGTTTTTGATAGAAAAAGATAAACCGTATTTTGCGCTCAGAGTTGCTGATGCAGCGGCTTTGAATAAGAAAAAATAAGTAAAATTTTTAACTCAAACCTGCCATCCGGAAAGGGCGGCAGGTTTTTGCATGTTTATTGTATTTGTACTATAATTAATTTATGGCAAAAGTAAAATCAAAATGGATATGCCAGAATTGCGGGTATGAAACGGCAGGATATCTTGGTAAATGTCCTGAATGCGGCTCGTGGGGAAGTTTTACGGAGGAAGTTCAAACTTCTTTTAAGCCTCAGGCGGTGACTCCGCAGGGCTTTTTGAATGATACAAAGCCGGCTTTGTTATCCGATATTCACGTTGGTGATGAGGTTCGTGTAAGCTCAAATATTCCGGAATTCGACAGAATTCTGGGCGGCGGACTTGTTCAGGGTTCTCTTATCCTTATTGCAGGAGATCCGGGAATAGGTAAATCCACCATACTTTTGCAGACAAGCGGTGAATTGTGCAAAAACAGTAAAAAAGTTTTGTATGTTTCGGCTGAAGAAAGCGCAAGCCAGATTAAATTAAGAGCTGAAAGACTCGAGATAAATTCAAATACCTTGTATATTTATCCGCAGATTAATATGGAAAGTATTCGTGCTGAAATTGACAATATAAATCCTGATGTTGTTGTAATTGACAGTATTCAGGCGATTTATTCAGGAACAATTACAAGTTCCGCGGGAAGTGTTTCTCAAATTCGCGAGTGCTGCAATATTTTAATGCAAATTGCAAAGAATAAAAATATTACGGTAATTGTAATCGGGCATGTTACAAAAGACGGCTCAATTGCCGGCCCTAAGGTTCTTGAACACATGGTCGACACGGTTATTTATTTTGAAGGTGACAAATACAAATCCTATAGAATTCTGCGTTCCATGAAAAACCGTTTCGGTACAACGTCCGAGGTCGGAATTTTTGAAATGGGTCCGAAAGGTTTGACAGGTGTTACAAATCCTAATGAATTGTTTTTAAATGAGCGATCCAAAGGTTCAATTCCGGGAACTGCAATTGTTGTTACAAATGAAGGTACGCGGCCGCTTCTGGTGGAAATTCAGGCGCTTGTCGGGACTACGCCTTATCCTACGCCGCGAAGGGTTACAAATGGTGTTGACACAAGCAGATTATTGCAAATTCTTGCGGTACTTGAAAAACGTGTCGGACTTAATCTTTCCAAGCAGGATGTTTATGTTAATGTAATGGGCGGGATTGAGGTAGATGAACCGAGTGCGGATTTAGGAATTGCGCTTGCGGTTGCAACATGTGCAAGGGATGTTGTTGTTGACAGCCAGACGGTTATTATCGGCGAAATCGGTTTGTCCGGCGAAATCCACCCTGTGCAGAATATTGAAAAACGCTTGAATGAGGCTGTATCATCAGGATTTAAAAAAGCAATAATTCCTTATTCAAATAAAATTAAATATGACAAAATCGAAATTGTGCCTGTAAAAAGGCTTATTGATGCGATTGCCGCATGTGTGTCAGCACAATAATGGCGTTACTTTTTCTGAGCAACTCCCGGTGCGTCTTTTACCACAAAAGGTCTTACAAATGCCCAGGTACCGTATAAACAGGTCAAAACTCCCGCAATATTTAAGGGATAGCTGAGCCATTTTTTATTTTTTGCAAGTCCGCCGAGCGCTGTTAAGGTGGTTCCCGCCATAAATCCTAAATATCCTTTAAAAATTGTTCTCGGCACTACAACAGTATCATTCATATCCGCTGCATTTTTCGTGTGAGTAATAAATTTGTCCGTAAATTTTTGTCCGTTGTTGTTGCCAAAACGTACATTCGCGTTTATTTTTTGTACCTGCATACTTTCTCCTTTTTCATATAATAACCGAACAAAAAAAAATTTGCTATAATTAACAATTTTTTAATATTTCAACAGGCTTAAACCTATTGATTAGTTTTTGTGTTGGTGATATAAATTACATGTAATTAAAATAAGAAGGAGTAAAATCTTATGGTAAAAGTAGCAATTAACGGATTCGGAAGAATCGGACGTAACACATTAAGAGCAGCAATCAGAGAAGGTATCTTCAATAAAATTGATTATGTTGCAATCAATGACCCCGGTTTGAAACCGGCTGAAGCTGCACTTCTGTTTAAACATGACTCTGTAATGGGTAAATTTGACGGTACAGTTGAAGCTTATGAAGAAGGCATTATCGTTAACGGTAAAAAAATTAAATTCTTTGCTGAAAAAGATCCAGCACAATTACCTTGGAGAGAATTAGGTGTTGAAGTTGTTGTTGAATCAACAGGTTTCTTCACAGATGCTGAAAAAGCTAAAGCTCACATCACAGCAGGCGCTAAAAAAGTTATTATCTCAGCACCTGCTACAAATGAAGATATTACAATTGTTTTGGGCGTAAACGACAAAGAATACGATCCTGCAAAACACAATGTGATTTCTATGGCATCTTGCACAACTAACTGCTTAGCACCGGTTGCTAAAGTTATTGATGAAAAATTCGGTATCGTTAAAGGTTTGATGACAACAGTTCACTCATACACAGGCGACCAGAGAATTTTGGATGCAGGTCACAAAGATCCGCGTCGTGCAAGAGCCGGCGCTCTTAACATCGTTCCGACCAAAACAGGTGCTGCAAAAGCGGTTGCTCTTGTTTTGCCTCAATTGAAAGGTAAATTGGACGGTTTCGCTATGAGAGTTCCGACTCCTGACGTATCACTTGTTGACGTTGTATTTGAACTTGCAAAAGACGTTACTGTTGAAGAAGTTAACGCTGCATTAAAAGAAGGCGCTGACGGACACGTTCTTTGCTATACCGAAGAACCGTTGGTATCTTCTGACTACATCGGGACTTCTCAATCATCAACTGTTGACGCTTTATTAACTCGTGTAATGGGCGGCAATCAGGTTAAAATCATTTCTTGGTACGATAACGAAATGGGTTATTCTACAAGATTGGCTGAAACTACTTTGATGGTTGCAAGCAAATTATAATTCGTTATAATTTAAACAAAATGAGCCGAAAATTATTTTCGGCTCATTTTTTATGCCTTTTCGGGTAATTTAATACGTAAAAATTTTTGTTAAACTGCTTTTGAAAGGCAGGTTAGATATGTATATATTAAAATTAATTGCCTATGTTTTGGTTATAATAGGCGCATTAAACTGGGGTCTGGTCGGATTTTTCGGATTTGATCTTGTGGCTTCAATTTTCGGAGATTTGACGCTTGTGTCAAGAATTGTATACTCATTAATCGGTATTGCCGCAATCGTATACCTTCTTATGTCATATCGTGATATTTCCGACAGATATTAAAGAGTTTTGAAAAATTCTTCATTCGCTTTTAAGGTGTTTTCAGTGGCAAGTACGGAATATGTCGGCTTGCCGCTGAAGATATAATTTGCAGCGTTATAAATATCGTCAACGGTTATTGTATCTATAATTTTTAAAAGTTTATTATCAGCCAGAGGTCCGTTAAAATCAGTTATAAAAGCCGTTAAAGAATCGTTTTTACCGGCAGCTGTTTCCGTATCTGTTAAAATCATATTTTTTAAACTCAGTTTTGCGTTTTCAAGTTCTTCGTCAGTAACTTTTTCAGTCATAATTTTTTGGATATGCTGATTAAAACCGTTAATGGATTTTTGAACATTGTCAAAGCTTTGTTCACCGGTTTCTTTATTTTCAGTGGTTGTTCCTATATAAATTTTAAACAATCCAGCGTTATCAAAGTAATTTACGGATGAATTAACGCGGTATGCAAGCTGTTGTTTTTCTCGTAAGTCATTGAATAATCTTGAAGAACTTCCTGCGCCGAGTATTAAATTTAAAAGTTGAATTGCTGCGGTGTCTTTCAGGTTGCCATTTGTTTTGAATTTAAAGGCTTCAATAATTTGCGCCTGATTTTTTTCATGAGTATCTGTTAAGACTTTTGTTTCATCAACAGGCGTTTTGAATGTGTCCCTTAAAAACGGCTTTGCAAACTGTACATTCGGTAATTCGGAAATCTCTTTGAATAAAATTCCGCTTAATTCCGGTTTCTTTTCAAAAGGTGCGGAAACCGTTACGTGTCCCTGTGATGTATTGAGTATATGATTATACAATGCTTTAACATCATCAAGAGTTACACTGTCAAGGCTTTGCAGGATATCTTCTTTTGTATAACTCAGCGGAAGTCCTTCAAAAAGTTCTTTGAATAATTTTTCATTGACATTTTTTTCCCATTTTGAGATGTCTTCTTTGATGTCACGTTTCGCAAAATCAAGAGTTTCTTCTGTGAAACGCGGATTTAATAAAACTTCTTTTGCATTTTTCAAAGCTTTTTCCATATCATCCGCAGAGAATAATGAAACTGCATCTATAGAGTATTTCCCGGCATAAAAATCCATTATGATACCGTTTTTTTGTAATTCATTGTTGTATTCATAATCGTTTTTGAATTTTGAACCTTCATTCAGTATTTTTTTGAGCACATAAAGGGTTGCAGGCTTTATATCCTTTGGAATTTCGGTATTATATTTTATTTGGAATACAGCGTTGTTGGTTTTGATATTATTCGTTACGATATCAAAATTGTTGTCTAATCTGTATCTTTTAACGTTAGCCGGATTAATAGCCTGTTTTTGTATATTGCCGGTGAAGGATAACGTATTGTCGTAATTGCTTTTTATTGAAGTTTTGTCCGCCTGCTGCGGATGAAGAACCGTGACGGCTGTTTTATTTAAATCCAAAAATTGTTTTGCGGCATTTACTAAATCGTCTTTTGTCATATTATTGACTATTTTTTCGTAGTCTGTCACATATCTTAGGTTTTCATCAAGCATATTGTTACCGATAAAATCGTTTAATCCGCTTGAGGTATCAAATATATGTGAATAGCTGTTGAGCAATGCTTTTTTAACAATCTGCATTTCTTCGTCGGTCGGCGGGTTGATTGTTAGGGAATGAATTTGTCCGAAAATTCTTTTCAAGACTTTTTCGGAATTTTGTTCCGTTGTTTCAACGCCCAAAAGGATTGCTGTCGGATCAGCGGCTTTAGAGCTTATTTTTTCCTGCCACATATCCGCATAAGTGTTTAAATCTTTGAGATTTTTGTCTATTCTTCCGGTTTTATCCGCAGTCAATAGTTTCATGGCAGCTTGGAGATAAATAGCTGATTCAGCGTCATTGTTTTTAGGTCCGTTAAATCCCAGCATAACAAGTGTTGCGGTTGTTTTGTCTGAAATTATATCCTTGCGTACTGTTTGATTTAAGGATTTAAATTCTTCAAATTTTCTGGAGTGAGAATTTTTATTGGCGGATGAAAAATATTTAGATATAAGCTGCATAGTTTCATCCGGTTTAACTTCACCTGTTATAACCGTTATCATATTTGCCGGAAAATAATTGTTATTGTAATAATCCACAACATCCTGACGGGTAAGATTTGTAATATTTTGAGTTGAGCCTCCGACCAAATCCGTTGAGGTACTTTTTAGGCTATACAGATTTTTTAAAGTTTCATTTGAAATTATATTTTCAGGATAGCCTGTAATCATATTAATTTCGGAATTCACGATGCCTTTTTCTTTTTCCAGCATTTCTGCAGCAAAACGCGGGGTTTCAAGCATTGATGCATGAAGTTTTATTTTATTTTCAAGGTCATCGTCGTTTAAGAGATTGGAACTTATGTAATAATCGGTTTTTGCCATATCGGTAGAAGCATTGCTTGCCGCGCCCATTTTATTAACCTTTTGGAAAAATTCTCCTGCGTCAAGTCCGTCAGAACCGTTGAAAAGATTATGTTCAATGTAGTGGCTGATTCCGCGAAGGTGGTCAGGTTCATTCATTGAGCCTGTGTTGACATAAGTTTTTAGAACGGTTTCGCCTTCTTTTGGAATAATTACAACACGCTGCCCGTTTGCAAGTTTATAAAAATGTGCGGTGTAATCAAACGGCAGTTTAAGTTCTTCGATTTTTTGATATTTCATCGGAACTTTTACATTATAATCCGGCTGAACAGCCTGCAATTCCTGTACTTGCTGTTGTGTTGGATTTTGTGCCTCAAATGACGGGGCAATATGATATTTAGGCTGTTTACAGTCTATATTTTGTACTTGATTTATTTTAAGCATGAATTCTACCTATATGCATATAAAAACAAAAGCATTTTAAAAATTGCCTTTTTGTAACTAATTTTTAAAAATAGTTTGTTCTCTGTCAGGACCGACGCTTACAATTGATATTGGCGCCCCGATTAATTCTTCCAATCTTGCAAGATATTTTTTGCAATTTTCAGGAAGATCTGCATATTTTCTGATACCGGAAACATCTGTTCCCCAGCCTTTGAAGGTTTCGTAAACAGGCTCAAGATATTTGTGAATGAATACATCTGTCGGATATGTTTCGTAAATTTTTCCGTCACGTTTGTCACGGTATGCACAGCAGATTTTTATTTCGTCAAAAGTATCAAACACATCAATTTTGGTGAGCGCAACAGAAGTTAATCCGCCAACAAGAACGGAGTAGCGCATTGTAACCGCATCAAACCAGCCGCAGCGGCGGGGACGTCCTGTTGTTACGCCGAATTCGTGTCCGATTGTTTGAATTTTTTTACCGGTTTCATTGTCAAGTTCGGTTACAAAAGGTCCTTCACCTACTCTTGTTACGTAAGCTTTTGCAACGCCGATAACTTCATCTATCATTTTAGGGCCGAAACCTGAACCTGTGCAGGCGCCGCCTGCTATGGGGTTTGAACTTGTGACAAAAGGATAAGTTCCGTAATCCACATCCAGCATTACCCCTTGTGCGCCTTCAAAAAGCACGGATTTTTTATCTGTTTTAGCGGCTTCAAGATTTTTCTGCCAGTCAAACCAGACATAGGGTCTGAAAATTTCAGCGTATTTTTTGCATAAATCCAAAACTTTTTCTTTTGAATACGGTTCAAGTCCGTAAACTTCTTTAAGCTGTTTGTTTTTTAACGGTAAAATTATATCAAGTTTTTCTGATAATGTTTCTTCATTGTATAAATCCTGAATTTTTAAGCCGATTCTTGCCATTTTGTCAGTATAGGTCGGGCCGATGCCTTTTTTTGTAGTGCCGATTTTGCCTTTTTGGGCATTGTCTTCGCTATAGCCGTCAATATCCGTATGATAAGGCATTGTAATTGATGCAAGGGGGCTTACCTTTAATCCTGATACATCAACGCCCTGACTTATGAGTTCATTTAATTCTTTTTCAAAATATTCTGGCAGGATGACTGTCCCCGGACCTATCAGGCATGTTTTGTTTTTATACAAAATGCCGGACGGGATTAAGTGAAATTTGTAGGTAGTGTTGTGGGTCACGACTGTGTGGCCTGCGTTGCAGCCTCCCTGATAACGTATAATCAAATCAGCTTTTTCTGCCAGAAGGTCTGTAATTTTTGCTTTGCCTTCATCTCCCCACTGCGCGCCTACAACTACTCTGTTCATATCCTCTTTCCTTTCTAAAAAACGGTCATTTACCCATTTATTTTAGCACAAAAAAGAAAGCGGGTTAAATACTCTTTGGGCAAAATATTTTTTGCCATACAGATTTTTATCTTAGTCTAATCAGATACCAGCGTGGCGGTTATTTTATTAAATCTTATGATTTTGTCAAACTTTGTTTTTCAACATTTTAATTAATTTTGGCACGACTTCAAACACATCACCAACAATTCCGGTATCCGAAACATCAAAAATCGGCGCATTCGGGTCGTTGTTTATGCAAATTATATGTTCAGCCCCCATAATTCCGACGGTATGCTGAATTGCGCCGGAAATTGCGCAGGCTATGTATAATTTAGGAGTAACTGTTTTTCCTGTTTGACCTATCTGCATTGTGTGCGGTGCATAGCCTAAATCTACAGCTCCGCGTGTAGCGCCGACCGTTCCGCCCAATAAATCAGCAAGCTCTTTCAGCATTTTAAAACCTTCTTCGCCTTTCATTCCCTTGCCTCCTGCTACTATAATTTCGGCAGAATCAAGTTCATTCAGGTCGTTTTCGTATACCTGCATAAATTTTTCAAGCTGTACGTTTTCTTTAAAATCTTCGGGTTTTACCTCTTTATAGATAAATTCGGTTTCTTTATAACCGATATCAACCGAGGGTTTGAAAACTTTCGGGCGAACAGTTGCCATTTGCGGTTTTGTTTTGCAAAGAATTGTTGCCATTAATTGACCGCCAAATGTCGGGCGGGTTGCGGCAAGCAAGCCTTTTTCATTTATATCAAGTTCTATGCAGTCTGCTGTAAGCCCTGTTTCCAAGGTTGATGAAATTCTCGGCGCAAGATCCCGCCCCTGATTTGTTGCTCCGATTAAAAAGATTTCCGGCTGGATTTCTTTTACAAGATTAATAATAAGATTTGAATAAGTTTCTGTGTTGTATTCACCGAATTTTTCATTCTCAAACACAAAAACTTTATCAATCCCGCTATAAGTAAACCCTTCCTTATAATCGGGCAGCATATCGGGTTTTGTGAATAAAATTGCCATAACAGGTGCGTTATTCAATTTCGCCGAAAGTTCACGGGCTTTGTTTGCAAGTTCAAAGAATACCGTATGAACATACCCTTGTCTTGTAACTTCCGCATATAAAAGAATTCCGCCCGTCATCTCAGTACCCCGATTTCTTTTATTTTGTTTAAGATAATTTCGGCCCCTGTACCTGTTTCAAGACAATCATGTTTTTCGCCGGTATGTTTAACCTCCGGCCGGAAAGCTTTTGAGACATAGGTTGGTGAGCCTTTTATCCCGACATCTTCAGGGTTCAGCCCCAAATCCTCAAGCGTCAGAGTTGTAATTTTTGTATCCTGTGCTTTTATAATCCCGTTTATCAAAGCTCTTGAGGGTTCAAATTCGGATTTTAAAATGCATAAAAGTGCAGGTGCCTTGACTTTTACGGCTTCAATGCCGTCATCGAGAAGTCTTGTTGCGGTAATAGTTCCGTCAGAGTATTCGTTAATCTTTTTGACGTAAGTTACCTGCGGAATATTTAACAGGCTTGCAATACAAGGTCCTGTTTGGGCTGTATCACCGTCAATTGCGAACTGTCCGCAAAGAATTATGTCAAAATCAGGCAGGATTTTTTTTATTGCGGCAGACACGGTTTTTCCGGTCGCAAAGGTATCAGCTCCCGCAAATTTTCTGTCTGTTATTAAAACCCCATTATCAACGCCTAATGCGATAATATCTTTAAGCATACTTTCAGCCTGCAAAGGTCCCATGGTAAATACGGTAATTTCCGCATCATCGTATGCTTTTTTGAGTTTCAGTGCGGCTTCTACAGCATAAACATCGTAAGGGTTAAGGATGCTTTCAACCCCTTCACGCTGCATTGTGTTATTTTCGGTCCATTTGATATCTGATGTATCAGGAACCTGTTTTACGCATAAAGCTATTTTCATTGATTAGCCGGTCTCTTTTTGCTGTTGGCTTCAATTAGTGCATTATAACCCATTATATACATTGAACATTTTTTTACATTAGCCATATACCATGCACACTTTTCCTGTGTGCAAACCATGTCGATGCCGCCTGATCCTACGCTTAATAACGGGCAATAAGGAATATCATTTCTTGTCATAATTTTCTCCTATTTAACACTTTGTTTAAGTAAATTACAATTTTCGTCGCGTTTGCGTTCCTGATCTTTGTAAATACGGGTTCTATTGATAACCTCGTCAAAGTCTATTTTGTGCGCGTCAAAATCAGGACCGTCAACACAGGCAAATTTTGTTTCTCCGCCGACAGTAATTCTGCACGCTCCGCACATCCCCGTTCCGTCTACCATAATCGGGTTCATGCTGGCTTCCGTATAAATTCCTTTATCGCGGGTCATATTCGCAACCGCTCTCATCATGGGCATCGGACCTACCGCGATTGCGTAATCTATTTTTTCTTGTCCCATTAATCGTTCAAGAACCTGAGTTACAAAGCCTTTTTCCCCGAGAGTTCCGTCGTCGGTTGTGATGAAAAGTTCCGTGCAGGCGTCTTTCATCTTATCTGCCCAGAAAATTAATTCTTTTGTTCTTGCGCCCATAATCATATAAACTTTGTTGCCGGCTTCTTTGAAAGCTTTTGCAATCAAATAACATGGTGCTGCGCCGTAGCCGCCTGCAAGACAAACTACCGTGCCGTATTTTTTTATGTGTGTGGGCTGACCCAAAGGCCCGACTATATCAACAATTTCATCACCTTCATTCAGCGCCGCAAGTTTTTTCGTTGAATATCCCACTGCCATAAAAACAAGTGTCAGAATTCCTTTTTCTTTATCAACGTCAGCTATTGTCAAAGGCACCCTCTCACCGTTTTCTTCTGCTCTGAAAATTATAAACTGTCCGGCTTTTGCATTTCTTACAACATAAGGTGCATCTACCTGTATTTCAAATTGATTAGGACAAATTTCTTTTTTTGATAATATTTTATAACCCATAATTTCCACCTTCTGTAATTGAATTATAGCATAAATTTTGTCATGGCGAAAGGGGTGCCAAAGGCACGACATCATGTTTGATAATTTTGGTATGCCTATTCATGTTTTTGTTAAGGGAGCCAAAGCCACGACAAGATAATGTCATTCTGAGCGTAGCGAAGAATCTCCGATAAAGATACTAAAGCAGTAAGGCACTAAGGATTTACTGTTGGGTGAGTATGCCCAACTACAAAACTCTTATTACTGGCCCCCCACCCTAACCCTCCCCCTCAAGTGGGGAGGGTTGGCTGAGGCACGACAACACATTAGACCGCTGTCACACCCCACTAATCACCTAGACAAACCGCCTGCCAACCGCTATCGCCACGGTAGTAGTGGTTCCAGTACGTATTGGTAGGGTAGAAACCGCGGATGTACGCGTTGTAGTAACTAACCTCCTCGCCGGACCAAACGTAGAAAGAAGAGCCTGAACTGGCTGTGAAGCCAAGCTCTGCTACTTTAGCATAGTCTAATGTTAAATTTGATACATCCTGTTTTGCCCCAATGCCTGATGTGTTGTATACATAATTAGCTATATCTGCAACCTGTGCCATTGTTGGCATCTTACTAACACCTCCGCAAGCTTTAACGGCACCCGCCCAATAGTCGTCGTCTATGTCGCATCTTTTTATACCTAAATTATCTTTTAATTTTTCACATTCAGCCATGGTTAACGGTGCAGGAGTAAAAGGCGCAGTAAAACAAGTACCGTTAATTTCAAACGCACAACTATTCCCTGCAAGACTTAAAACATTTAACCCTCTTAAATCTTTCAAATTAGTATTAGGAGTTTTAAAGCCTGTGGTATCATACAAAACAGCTAAACAATCAGTACCAATACCGGTCTCTTTGGAAATAGTAATAACTCTGTTGCTATAGGGATCTTGTTTACAGTCTTTGTTATATGCAATAAGTCCTGCTGTACCGTCAGCAAACATAGCGCCTATAAGGTTTGTATTTTCCCAATCATCTCGTCCAAAATTTTTAACTGTTTTAACTTTAGTCATGTCAACTTCTTCATCACCCCAGATGACTTTATCAGGGAAGCAGGAAGTTAAGTCATCATTTTGGCATATTTTAGAAATCTTCATGTGCCGAGCTAATTCAGCGACGAAATCATCTGTAGAAGAATATCCTGCAAGGGTTCCTTGTGAATTCATAATAGTCAAGGCGTCGCCGAGTTTTCTCTGGAAAACTAAAGAAGCAGTATTCCAAGAGCGCTCCTGATAATTTTGTATTAGCGTCGGAATAGTCATAGCTGCCACAATGCCGATAAGAGCAAGGGTAATTAAAACCTCTGCCAGAGTAAACGCGGCTTTCTTTGAAGTGAATAAGGTAATAGGGGAATAAGTAAATAAGTGTTTACTGTGAGCTCCGCTCACATATTTGTCATTCTGAACTTGTTTCAGCATCTCATCAACTTTTTGAGATCCTTCGGCTATCGCCTCAGGATGACCTGTAAAATTACACAGAGACCCCGAATGTTGTCGTGCCTCAGGCACCTCAGGATGACATGATACTTCCGTCATCCCGGACTTGTTCCGGGATCTTATTTTATCTATTAGATCCCGCAATAAATGCGGGATGACGTTTATAGTTTGTAGATTTATTTTTTCACAAAGATTTTTATTTTTTTGAGATGCTGAAACCAGTTCAGCATGCCCGGAGGTTAAGCTAACTGTCCCCCCTGAGTGAAAAGTAGTTGTTATGCGTGTTTGCGCCCATTTTTAACCTCCAAGTGTTCTGTTACTGGTTTATTATATCATTTTTTATACATGTGTGCAACCAGCTTATTCCTCAATAACCTCGTAGTGATATTTTGGATTATCAGCTAATCTTTTTTCTATTTCTTCAAAAGTCAAAAGCCCCTGTGTTGCGCCGAATTGGGAAACAACTCCCGCTGAATTCACGGACGCATACATCAAAGATTTGCCTAAATTGCGGTTGGTTCTTTGTAATGCCGCACAGAAAGTTGAGGCAAAAGCATCGCCCGCACCTAGTGTTGATACAACAGGCCCGTCAAAAATCGGACAGTGGTAGTAATTCTTCCCGTCATAAGCATAGGCGCCGTTTCCGCCGTCTGTGATTACTATTACCTGATAATCGGATATTCTTAATTTTTTGAACATTTCTTTTAAATCAGGATGGATTAATTGATCCGAAAATTTTTCATCGCGGGTGTCAGGTCGTATTTGAATTCCTGTTGCCATTGAGGCTTCGTCCTTATTCATTACAACGATTTGCGCTGTTGATATAATCTTTTTAAGGTAGTTAAATCCTTTTTTAATGCTTGTTGTGCCTGCGTTAAAACATACAAAAGTCCCGTTTTCTTTTGCAAAATTAACTATATCATCCAGAACCTTGTTGCTTTCGCCGTTTAAGGGCGCAATATAAAGCAGTGTAGAATTTTTTATCGCGTCAAAATTTATTTCTGATTTTTGAATTAAAGCGTTTGCGCCTCTGTGTGCCAGAACCGTTCTGTCGCCTTCAAAACTCGTCAGAATAATTGAAAACCCTGTGCTGACGTCATCTCTTTGAATTGCGTTTGATAAATCTACATTTTTATTTTCAAAAGATTTGAAAATGCCTTTTGAATAAATATCATCGCCGACTTTGAATATGGCGCTTGTTTTAAGACCTAAATTCGCAAAGTTTACGGCTGTATTTATTCCGCCGCCTCCGACCTGTGAATCAAAATCCGTTATTTCCAGTTTAGCACCATACGGATAGCTCATAAATTCCGTTTTTTTATCTTTTCTGCATACGGATACAATATTTGCATCGTCACTTTCCACAAATACATCCATTGTCGCACTTCCGATTGTGATTACGTCAAACATAAATCTTTCCCCTTCTTTGTTTTTATTTTAGCATAAAAATGTTAAAATTTTTTAATGTTTTTTAGGCTATCTGGCAAAAATATTTTTTCAGGGGTTTAAATAATTTTGTTAAAAATATAGGATGGTCTTATGAAAATATACTTTAACCCCGCAATTAAATCTTCTATAAATATAAGGCAGCAAAATAAACATGAGGATAATAAGAATTTAACCGCCGATTATGCATATAATCCTGTTGCATACAGAGATTTTAATATATCTTTTGGTGCAAGATTATTTAGAAGTCCGGAAAATTTTTATGAGCAGGATTTTAATAAAGATGGAATGCCAAAATCCCTTCACAGATATATTTATAATCCGGATAATTACGATTTCAGGAAAACAATTCCGCCAGCACAGGCAATGAAAGAGGTTTTTGGTTCAATTAGCGATATGAAGAGTTTAGAAGAAGTAAAGGCGGCATTCCCTGAGGAACCTCTTTTTAAAGACTTGCATTCACAATCTTCAAGAAAAGCAAGAACCGGTGTTCTCGGTGAATTGGCTTTGATGAGAGAAGATGAAGATTATGCTCAAAAATCTTTGTTTAAAAACGGAAAAGATGATTTGGGTATGTATATCTTGAAAAAGATTTACGTTGAAGGTAAAACTTTAAAAGAAATTAATAAAGACTTTCATAGGGATAAAAGTGTTGCCTATAAAGGTTTGAGCGATATTCAATATGTTGATTTAAAAGCATTCGGAATACACTTCCCACAGAGAAATTTTTGGAAATCTTTTATTGCAACCCGCGAAGATTTTCCTTATGTTTATATCCCGAGAATAGTTGAGGGCGGCAAAGTTCCTGCCGGATTAACAACACATCGTGAAAATGTCGTTAAACAGCCGCCTAAAAAACGTTTTGAAGATTTGAAAGATTGGGAAATTGATAAAATTACTGACGCAATGCTTGAAGGTATGGGCGACAGAAAAGAAACCGAAAAATTGTTGAAAAAACGCAATCTAAAAGATACGGAATCCTTGAACTTCGTTGCTAAATATATGGGTGAAATTAATTCCGTTGTATTGGAAAAATTACATGTTTCCGAAGAAATGAAAGAATTTTTTGATAATTATGAATCTTTAACCAAATCTCAAAAACAAAAATTCAAAGATTACTGGAAAAATCCTGAAACAAGAGAATTACGTTCACTTGTAATGTCCTCAACAATCAGATTTTTCTTTGATGTCTATGGTGTAGACGGTAATAACGACGAGTTTCAGGAACTTTTAGAATATGCCCGCGGTATAAAAGCAAAAAGAGAAGCTCAAGAACTTGAACATAATCGCAGACAGGCTGAATATGACGAGCTTTTCAAAAGTCTTGAAGAACAAAAATCCGAAGAATCAGTTGTTGAAAAATCAGAACCGACTCAGGAAGAAATTCTTCCCTTTGCAGATGAATTACGCAAACAAGCCGACAAATTGAACGGCAAATTGTATGATTTTTTTGTTGATGACGGTATAAAAGTTTCTATTGTGGCGAATCTTTCGGAAATAATGTCTGATAAATATCACGAAGAATATAAATTTTTACCTTCTTCTTTTGCCGACAGATATACCAGATTTGTGTTAAAACACCCTAAAGTAACTGAAGATTATATGCTTTCTCTGTTGTATAAAGTGGATAATTTGTTGTCTAAAGGTGAAATGTTTGCGAACAGAAACTTTTTCGATGATAAGGAAAAAAATGATGAACTCAACAGAATGGTTGCTGAACAGATAAAAGAACAATTAATGCCGGCAGACGAAGTTAAAGCTATATCAAAAGAAGTTTACAGTGATTTTGTCAAAAATAACAGAAAAATTGCCGCTATTGCAACTCAGACTTGTATGGAATTATTTATGAGGCTCGCAAATTCCGGAGATAGTATTCAAACGGTTACTATACCTAAAAATTTGATGGAATTAATTGATTCTGAAGCTGATGTAGATATTAATCTTCAGGAAATTTTGGATAAGAATATCCAAAATTTGATTCAGAGTCGTGCTTTGAAAAAATCAAGACTCTTCAGAAAACATGACATAGCTTTTATTGAACCGCATCACATAATTGATGCTTTGAAAGTTACAGGTTTTGATGAATTGTCATTTGAAGATAATAAATTTGTTGAAGAAACAATGGAAAAATATCAAGCTCCTTTATCTAAAAAAGAAATCAGAAATATTACCAATAAAATAATTGATAATTTGATTAATTATGATACTGAAACATCTTCTGTTTTGCGTGTGCCGTATTCATTTGTATATAAAGCAATTCAGGCAAATATTGCAAAATATCCCGAAATAAAATCAAGCCTCAGTCAAATTTTGCAAAAAGAGTTTGTGGTTCCTGAAAATACAACATTGCGTTATTTTATTGATGATAATGCCAATAAAAAATTGATTGAAGCTAAAACCGAACGATTTATTGTTGAATTTATGGAAAAAGAAACTGAAGTGTTTAATTTTATGGCAGCAATTGATATAGATAATATTAACAAGTATGTCAGACCGTATGATTATTCTCTGTATTACAAATTATGCGAGTACAGATTGGCGGCGGCGCACTATTTCGGTAAAAATTTATAAAAAAATAACCTTCCCGAAGGAAGGTTATTTTTTTATGTCTGATTATTAATTGAATTGAGCTTTTTCTTCTTCGGTTACACCTTTGATTGTAAGGTTAACTCGGCCTTTGTCATCAATTTTGATGATTTTGACAATAACTTCATCACCGATATGAAGATGCGGTTCAATAGTTTCAATACGTTCATTGCAAACTTGAGATATGTGAACCATACCGTCTTTTCCGCCGCAAAGTTCAACAAATGCACCTATCGGAATGATTCTTACGACTTTACCTTTCATAATCATACCCACTTCAGGTTTGAAAGTAAGTTCTTTGATCATTCGTTTAGCGATTTCTGCGCCTTCTTGATCGTTTGAAGTAATCGTTACAACGCCGTTATCTTGAATATCGATTTCAGCGCCTGAGGCATCAATAATCTGTCTGATTTGTTTGCCTCCGGGTCCGATAACGGTTCCGATATCTTCCGTCGGAATTGTCATTGTTGTAATGCTCGGTGCAAAAGGTGACAGGTGATCGGCAGGAGCTGTAATTACCTTTCTCATTTCGCCTAAAATATGGAGTCTGCCTTCTTTTGCCTGCTGAAGTGCGCGGCGCAATGTATCGTTTGCAATACCTTTTGCTTTCATATCCATTTGAAGTGCGGTAATTCCCGTGTCATTACCCGTAACTTTAAAGTCCATATCGCCCAAAAAGTCTTCAATGCCTTGAATATCGGTTAATACAACGGGTTCTTTGCCTTCTTCGGTTATCATACCCATTGCAACGCCGCCTATCATACATTTAACGGGAACGCCGGCATTCATTAATGCCATAGATGAACCGCAGGTTGATGCCATTGATGTTGAACCGTTTGATTCAAGAACATCTGACGTTACGCGGATTGTGTAGCCGAATTCTTCCTGAGACGGAAGTGCCGGAACATTAGCACGTTCTGCGAGGTTTCCGTGGCCTACTTCGCGGCGTCCGGGACCTCTTAGAGGTTTAACTTCGCCCACTGAAAATCCGGGGAAGATGTATTTGTGCATATAAGTTTTTTCGGTTTCCGGATCAACACCGTCAAGTTCCTGTTTCATTCCGGGGCCTGCAAGTGTTGCAACTGATAAAACTTGTGTTTGACCTCTTGTGAATACTGCAGATCCGTGTGCCCGCGGAATTACACCGACTTCACACCAGATGGGACGGACTTCTGTCGGTTTTCTGCCGTCAGCTCTTACACCCTCATCCAGAATCATTGCACGCATAATTTTCTTTTCTGCGTTTTTAAATTCTTCTGCAACAAAATCAATGCCTGTTTCTTCAATAATTTTTTTGATGTAATGGTCTTCAGGCAATGCGTCAATTTTTTCTTTGACAAGATTTTTAGCTTCTTCAAGTTTGTTTTGTCTGTATTCTCTGTCAAAGTTGTGATATGCGTCAAAAATCATATCGTGAGCTGTTTCGTCAATAATTTTCTTTAATTCGGTTGTATCGTAAGGATTTACGAATTCTTCTTTAACAACGCCGCATTCTTTTGCAAAAGCTTCTTGCACTTCGCATTGTTTTTTGATTTCAACTTGAGCGAATTCAACGGCATTCATAATATCGTCTTCGGTTACGAATTTGCAGCCCGCTTCAACCATGATTACGGAATCATGTGTACCTGCTACAACAATATCCAGATCGGATTTGTCAGCCTGTTGGTGAGTCGGGTTTGCAATCATATTGCCGTTTTCGTCTTTTGAAACCCTGACTGCGCCTATAGGACCTTCAAACGGTGCGCCTGAAAGCATTAAAGCAAATGATGCACCGAGCATGGCAAGTGTGTCAGGCTGGTTTTGCTGATCATAGCTGAATAATTGCGCTACAATTTGTATATCATTTCTGTATCCTTTCGGGAAAAGCGGTCTGATTGGTCTGTCGATTAAACGTGATACCAGAATGGCTTTGTCGCTTGCTTTTCCTTCTGAACGGTTGTATCCGCCCGGGATACGTCCGATTGAGGACATTCTTTCTTCATAATCAATTAATAGCGGGAAAAAGTCTATTCCGACACGGGGTTCTTTTGATACAACGCAGTGTACAAATAACATTGTGTCGCCGCATCTTACCGTAACGGAACCGTTTGTGGATTGAGCATACTTCCCTGTTTCAATTGTAACGGTTTTTCCGCCGATTTCCAATTGAGTTTTGTGAGTTTGAGGAATTGTCATAATTCTTTTCCTTTCCTGCGTTCTTCCTAAACGCTTTTTATTGTGATACATTTCTTTTGTTCGTTTTTATTATAACTTAAACAAAAAAAAAGACCAACTTGTGGTCTTTTTTGTGATTATAAAATTTTCTAATTGCTGTCCTATCCAACAGAACATAATATCTATCCAGAGTTTTGCATATTGTTGGGCAGGTATGCAAAACTAAAACAAACAGAGCATAACAAGATACCCGAGTCCGTATGACGGATTATTGTTTGGCTAAAGACCCAATCTATTGACTAATCATACCAGTAGTCGGCATTACCCCAGCGTCTTATCCATTCCCCGCAGGTGCAACCGTTGGTACCAAGCGTCGTATTTTGTTCCCTTTTATTGCAGTTACTTTTTATATAGCTGTCACTCCAATTGTGGTAGGACGGGAAAATTCCTTTAGGGGTAACAACAAAACCAAAATGGTCAAGTCCGTATTTGTTTGTACGATTCATTGATATGAAAGCATAAAGCGAACCGCAATCATTTTCCACATTAATTTGATTTCCGGTTTCAGCCTCAATATAGGAATAATTGCAGCCTTTATGCACGCTGGAATAAAAAAGGGCAATTCCATTGTTAAATTTTTCTTTAACGTAACCTTTAGTGGTCCCTAAATTTGAGTAACGTGGTTCTCCTGTTAAGGCAACCAGTTTGACATCAGACGGGATACAGCCTTTTTTATAATAACATTTTTCTGAAACCCGCATGTATTTAGACAGAATTTTTGCTAAATCTTCAGGGGTATTCAAATCCCATGTCTGCGGGTCACCGTTTTCCGCAACAGCCATTGTGAAAGCATTTGCTAAAGTTGAATAAATCCATTTAAACCTTGTGACAGTTTGTTTTTCCTGATATTTTGTTACAAGCGTCGGGATAGTCACTGCTGCCACTATTCCAATAATGCCCAGGGTAATCAAAATCTCGGCAAGCGTGAAACCCTTATGAAGCGGGCATCTCGGGGGGGGGGGCGATCATTTGAACCGCTTTTTGTATAACCTTTTTAAACATATTAATTCTCCTTTTCCCTTTATTAAAGATGATTTTTAATGTTTTGTCAAGTTTGTTTTAAACGCTAAAAAGGCCCTCGTCGGGCCTTTCTATCATTTATAGACAATAAAAATGTTTTTAGAAATGCATATCAAAGCTTGGCGGCATACCGTTCATTTTTTCGTCTTCCATACGCATTGCCGAACCTATTGTAAAGCTTTGTGCGCTTATTCTGTTAATTTGATAATTTAAATCTCCGTTAAATACCTGTTCATTTTCTTCTAAAAATTTGAAAAGCGGATCAGCCGGTCCTTTAGCCAGATTGCCTAAAGTTTCGCCCGCTTGTTTCAATGTCCTTTCCGGAACTTTTACGTTTAATCCGAAAGGCTTATATGGTCTGTTAAATGAAAATCCTGCTTCTGCCATGAGACTATTCCCTATTTATATGTACACATAAATATTCGGAAACCTTCTTTAAAATATTTAATGTTTTTTGGCAAAAAGCAAGAAAAATTTACAATTGTTAATCTTTTAACCTTTTACGATAAATTTTTGTCTAAGCCTTTCAATAAGCGGATTCTTTACTTTTTTTACTCTTGATTTATCAAGAGTAATATGACCTTCTCTTTCAATAGTTTGAATTTGCGCAATTGCATCTTCGTATTTCATTTTACCTCTGGCAACAAGTTTTGCGAGATTGTTGACATATTTTTGCTGGTTTTTCAACGGGTAATTTTGTAAAACCTCCCACAGGGGTTTGCTTTGTCTGTCTGAATTTATTTGTTTTTTCGCAAGCGCAACATTTGCAATCGTATTAGCGCCGCCTTCTGATTTTGCCTTGAGATGCTCTACGGAGACCATTGACGGGTTAAATAATCTGTCACCGATAATATTCGGGTCTGAATCTCTGAATTTCAAAATCAACGCATCGGCGCTTCTTGATGATGTCGGAAGGTTCATTGCTATATCCATCATTTTTTGTTTAAGTGCTTTATCAGGCATGTTTTCTAATAACTTGTCCAAATCATATACGAAAGCTTTATTGCTGAAAGCTACGTGTACCGGTAATCCATGCAGCATGCCAATATTATCCGTACAAAGTTTTTCCAGTTTTCGATACCCTTTAAGTGCCGCTGATTCTTTCATTTTTTCTATAATCGCGATGCGTACGGCATTTTTATTTGTTTCAAATTGTTTATAATTTTTTTCATAGTACAGAGTTTTTTTGTAGGGAGCCTTTATATTTTTAAAGTCAAATACCTGTTTTACAAATGCTGATGAAAGAGATTTTTTTGTGTTGTTCAGGTTTTCATTATACAGCATGTCAAGTAATTTCTGCATTCTGTTTTTGAGATTGTTGTCAGACATTTTTTCAATAATTTTTGTTATTTTATATGAAAATTCTTTCAGGCTGAATTCTTGTTTGATTGGATGGTCATACAATTTTTTGTCAATTGTTTCCATAAATTTAAAAAACGGCTGTACATATTCTTGAGGAAGCTCGGCGCCGAGTGTTTTTATAGCGTCAAATTTAGGCTTTTGAATTTGTCTGAAGTTTGTACGCGTTGTTTTGTACCAATTTTTAAAAAGCTGCGGAAGATCAATGTCGGGCGTTTCTTTTGCTGCCTGCTCAATTCTTTTGAATACTTCTTTTTCTATAGGTTCAAGATATTTGTTCTCATAGGGTTTTAATTTTCTTACGACTTCGCTGATAGGACCTTGAAAAAATCCGCGTTTTTTCATTTTGGTCAATTGATTGCTGGTAAGCATTCTTTCCCCTGAATAAAGGCATGTCATATATGCACCGAGTTTCTTAAAATCTTTTATTGACATCGGCGAGGTGCTTGTAAAACTTATGCTGTCATACTGCGGTTTGATAAGTAATTTATTAGGAGAATAATCATTTTGGTTATTCTCTATCTTTTTTGTATGTGTGTTAAAAATATTAATCGGTAAAATTTTCATATTGTTATAAAACTCCTAAATAAAAAAATTGCCAGTTAACACTGACAATTTTATTTTTGACTAATCGGCGGAGGCTGGATGTACAACGGCAGTAATTCCGCCCAATTACCGCTTTGTGTCTTTAATTTATCAAGCACCAGACCTGATAAAATTTCTCCGAGCGGATAATTATTTTGCTGGTATGATGTTCCGCCCAATGTTTTTTGTAGTCTGTCATCTGTTATAACGTTATAGCTGCCGTTTTTAATTATCTCTTGAACTTGTTCAAGATCAATTGCCCCTTTTATTTCGTTGTCGCACCAAAGATAAGCTTTGTTTTTTCTTGCATCAAGTGCAACAAGCGGATTTTCTCCGCCGAGTTTTGAAAGGATTTCCAGAGAAGAAACGCCTATTGCTTTTATATTGAGCTGCTGTGCAATCACTCTTGCGACAGTTGTACATGCTCTTATCCCTGTAAAACTTCCGGGGCCTATATTTATCCCTATAACATCCAAATCTTCAGGTTTAAGGTTGTTTTTTCGAAGAATATTTTTTATTGTGGAAATCAAAAATGCAGAATGATACTTGCTTTCGGTATTTTCAACAACTTCGGATGTTAAAATTTTCTTCTCCGTCCTCAAGACCACATACATTTTGTCCAAGCATGTATCAAATGCTAATATTTTCACTTATTTAAGTCCCCTACTATATCTATATTATCATGACCCGTGGCTTCAAAGGAATATTTTCTTGTGTCATCTTCATCATATGTAACATTTATTTTTATATGATCAAACGGAATTTCATCCTGAGAAAATTCCGCCCATTCAACGAATGTTGCCTGATGCCCTTCCGAATATTCCCTGAGTTCGTCAAGAATTGTTTTGACGCCTTCGTTTTCAAGTCTGTACAAATCAAAATGGTATACGGGAAGTTTTGCCGTATGGTATTCGTTAAGTATAACAAAACTCGGGCTTGTTACCTTTTCTTTGACGCCGAGTGCTTCCGCAACGAGTTTTACGAATGCTGTTTTACCTGCTCCGATTTCGCCGTAGAGGCTTACAAAACATCCTTTAGGTTCAATCAGTTTTGCAAATCTTTGTGCCAGTTCTTTTGTGTCTTCTAAATTATGACAAATTTTTTCATATTTATTATTCATTTATAACCACCTTATTCCTGCCGGTTTCTTTTGCTTTATAAAGAGCTTTATCGGCATTATTTATTAAATCGGTTTCTTTATCTTCGGTTTTAAGCTGGTATACGCCTAGACTTATTGTAACTTTAATTTCTTTTTCCGGAGATTCGGGATTAATTTTTGAAATGTCAATAACTTTATTCTCAATAGCCTTTCTAAGACGCTCCGCAACCATTTTTGCTTCGGTAATCTTTGTAAAGGGCAGCAAAATTACGAATTCTTCTCCGCCGTATCGTCCTGCAATATCGTATTCACGGAGTTGTGAACGCATAACTTTTGAAACTGTTTTTAATACCAAGTCGCCGACAGTGTGCCCGTATGTATCGTTTACTTTTTTGAAAAAATCAATATCTGTCATGATAGCGCAGAGCGGTGTTTTTTGACGGCGGGAACTTGCGATTTCTTGTTTGGTACGTTCTTCAAGCTGACGGCGGTTATAAAAGCCCGTCAGAGCATCAAGCGTGGCGTGCTTTAAAATTTCCGCATAAGCATTTGCCCTGTTGATTGTTGTTGCTGCCTGTTTTGATAAATCTTCCAGATATTCGATTTCTCTTAAAGTAAGTTTATTGTCAATTTTTTTTGTAATTACATAGCCTAATATTTGATTTTCATTTATCAAGGGAAATACGCCGAGTTCATCTGTCGTCACGCGTTTCCTCGGTTCTGCATTAATTATGTCCATAATTTTGTTGTCATTACAGGCGCCGGGCCACATTAATTTATATTCATGTTTGTCTTTAATAAATATATAAATAAGGTGATTTTGGATGAATTTATCTATCATTTCACCAAGAAGCGGAATTATATAGTGCAATTCGTATTGAGTTTCAATAATTTTGGCTATGTTTTTCATAGCGTTTTGAAAATCGATGCTCTTTTGCATTCTGTTTGTAAGCACTATGTTTTGAACTTTTAACGAAATAAGGTAAAGTGCTGTATCCAGAAAATCTTCGAGTCTTTTATTCGTTTTATCAAATTCAATATAGCCTATAATTTTGTTGTGCTTGTAGAGAGGGTAATTCGGTCTGGGAGACTCAAAATTTTCTTTAAGCACAATCTGGCATCCGCCTGTTTTGAAATTTTTGTCAAAAAACTCCCCGAGTGAGGTCACAACCGATTTTTCGCTGTAACTTTCATTGAGAAGCTTGGAAAGTTTTTTGATTAATTCTAAAATAATTTAGCCCTCTATTTTTTGTAAAATATCGTCGGAAATATCAAAGTTTGCATAGACATTTTGGACGTCATCGTGTTCTTCAATTCTTTCCAAAAGTTTCATAATCTGACCGGCTGTAGTTTCATCAGTAACTTCAACGGTATTTTGCGGAATTCTTGTGAGTTCTGCGGTTTTACTTTTAAATCCTTCCGCCTCAAGCCCTTCAACTACTTTTTGGAAGTTTTCAACAGATGTGATAACTTTGTATTCATCATCTTCTTCAAGAATATCTTCGGCGTCAAGTGCGATTGCAGCTTCAAAAAGTTTTTCATAATCAATTGATTTGTCAAAAGATATAGAACCTTTCTGGTCGAACATCCAGCCCACACAGCCTGTTGCACCTAAGCTGCCGCCGAATTTTGTAAAATAGCTTCTGATATCGCCTGCGGTTCTGTTGCGGTTGTCGGTCATGGCCTCAATTACAACGGCAACGCCGCCCGGAGCATATCCTTCATAGATTAATTCTTCGTAATTTTCGGCACCTGACGTTCCGGCACCTTTTTCAATGGCGCGCTTAATGTTGTCGTTCGGAAGCCCTGCAGCTTTGGCTTTTTCAATTGCTGTTCTTAAGCGGAAATTACCCGCCGGATCCGGTCCGCCGAGCCTTGCTGATACGATTAATTCCCTTGAATATTTTTGGAAAACTACGGCTCTTTGTGAGTCTACTTTTGCTTTCTTATGTTTAATGGTTGACCATTTTGAGTGTCCTGACATGAATTTCTCCCGTTTGTCTGTTTCTTATCAAAGCGTAGCAGAAAAATATTAATTAAGCAATTCTGTTGCAAATATATTTTAAATATGGTATTATAAGTTCATTACAGGAGAAAATATATGGGAAATAATGAGTTCGGGAATCTCGGGGGGGGGGCGACTCTCCTAAGTAGACAGGACAAGGGTTTCGGTGGTATTGGTTTAGTAAAGTTACTAAGTTACTATGGCACTAAGGCACTAAGAAGTAACAGAAATGTAGGTCGGCTTTACCAAGCCGACAGAAAAACTTACTGTCGGATTAGTAAATCCGACCTACAAGATACAAAAAGAATTGACACAACCCCCGAAACAAATTATAATTCTAATATGATGAATTATAAATCAGTGATCCTGAAACGAGTTCAGGATGACAGATTAGTGAATGAGGCTCACAGAAGCCACACCCCTCACTCTACTCACCTCACTCACTTTACTCACGCAAAACGTGCTGCCTTTACCCTCGCCGAGGTGCTTATCACCCTTGCCATTATCGGTATTGTGGCAGCAATGACAATTCCGACGCTTATAACGAATTATCAGAAAAAAATTACGGTTTCAAAATTGCAAAAAGTTTATTCAACCCTTGGTAATATGACTAAGCTTTTGTACGCTGACGGGGTATACAATGTTTTTTCAGGGGCTGTATCTCCTGAAAAAACAGAACAATTCTTTAATTTATATATTTTACCGTATTTTAAGTCGCCTGCTGTGTCCAAGGATCTTGTTTGCCCGTATGAGAGCGATTTGCCGAAACAATGTACACCTTTTAAGTTTGCTAATAATAGTACTGTAACTATAAGCGTTTTGACTCAGTTGAATTACGGACGTATATATTTCACAACATCTGATAAGACTTCTTATTTTATAAATATAATGAAGTATATTGACCCGGACAACCCCGAGGACGGTCGTGAGTATAGAACTTCTCCCGAAGTTTGGGTTGATTTGAACGGAGCAGACGGACCAAATACTATGGGAAAAGATATTTTTTATTTCAAAACGGATTTTTCTAAAGGTCTTGTTATGAGTTACTGTGCCTCCAACAGTTATGAGTATATAAACAGGGACTGTTCCAAAAATGGATATGGCTTTTGCTGCGCGGCAAAAATAATGCTAGACGGCTGGAAAATAAAAGACGATTACCCGTGGTAAGCGTTAAGCTTCACAAAATTCTTGTATGGAAACTGATTCAATCCCCTCAAATTTTTGGAATTCTTTGTAAAGTGTCTGCATCGGTTTTTTTGAGTTAAGTTCAAGAATTACTATAATTTTAGTTAAATTTTCATCGGCTTTTTTGCTTATTTCTTTTAAATACGGATATTTATCTACAATATGTTCATAAATTTTGTCAGCATTATTATTTTGGCATTTTAAAGAAATTTTGAGTCTGCAAAGGTTTTTAGTGCTCGACACAAGAACATTTTTCTCAAAGAATCTGACGGAAACAAGGGTTATGATAGCTACAATTGTTGCAACTATTGCCAGATCATACATTCCAGAGCCGCATGCCATACCGATTGCAGCTGACATAAATAAAGTTGCGGCAGTTGTAAGTCCGAAAACAGTTGCGCCGTGGCGTAAAACTGTTCCGCCGCCGATAAAACCTATACCTGTTACAACCTGTGCCGCAACACGTGCCGTATCACGGGTTCCAAGCTCAACTGACGTTACGGTAATTGCCGGAAATCCGTATATTGAAATTATTGTAAATACACATGCGCCGAGGCATACAAGGATATTTGTCCTCAACCCTGCGTATTTGTTTGTCATTTCTCTTTCAAGACCGACTGCAAAACCTAATAACAACGCAGAAACCACGCGTATTATTATATTTAAATCAAAAATTCCCAGTAATTCCATTTTTACCTTACCCTGCTTTTCGGATCCAATACGTCCCTTATTGTATCACCTATTAAGTTAAATGCCAATACCGCAACAAAAATTAAAAATCCCGGTGTTAAAAGCCACGGGCGATAGATTATATTTGTAAATTCCTGTGCTTCTTTAAGCATATTACCCCAACTCGCGTCCGGCTGCTGAATTCCCAGACCTAAAAAGCTTAAGCCTGATTCTGACAAGATATACGACGGAACCGATAAAGTCATTGCAACTATTACAAAGCTCGTTGTTTGAGGCAGAATATGTTTTACGATAATACCGAGTCTTGATTGCCCTATTGATTTTGCCGCCTGAACAAATTCCTGATTTTTAATAGATAAAACCATTCCTCTGACTACACGTGCAAAACTTGCCCAGCCAATCAGCGCAAGAATTACGACAATAAGGATAAATCTCTGGATGCTTGTCATCCCGGACGGCAGAATTGATGCAAGGATTATCAATAAGTAAAAACTCGGAACGGACATAACAGCTTCCGCAAAACGCATCATTATTGTGTCGACTTTGCCGCCGAAATACCCTGAAATTCCGCCGTACAAAAGTCCTATCGGAAACAGTACGAATAAAGCAAGAAATCCTATTGTCATTGAAATTCTTCCGCCGAATAAAAGTCTTGAAAATACATCGCGGCCGTTTATGTCTGTTCCTAAAAGGAATAATCTGCCCTCCGGTGCGACGGTTACAAGGTGACGTTTCATTGGAATCAATCCTAAGAATTTATAAGGCTGTCCTTGTGAGAAAAATTTCAGATAATATTTTTGTGAACGGTCAAGTTTGTAGGTCATCTCAAGGGTATTTTGGTCGAATTCTCTTATGTAATTATATGTATAAGGTCTTGAAAATTTACCGTTTTCGTCAATCGTAAAGATTTTGGACGGCGGAACGTAAGCCATTGTTCTGTCTGAAAAATCCTTTGTATATGGTGCCAGAAAATCCGCAAAGAAAAGCGCAAGATAGATTACCCCGAGAACTATAAGGGCAAGTCTTGCAAATTTATCTTTTAATAATTGTCTTAAAACTTCTCTCATGATTTCACCCTTATTCTCGGATCCGTAATTATCAACAGTATATCCGCAATTAAATTTCCAAGTATAAGCATAATAGCCCCCATCATCAAGGATGCCATAACAAGATTAATATCGGATTTCAAAACCGCTTCCAAAATCAACCGCCCCAATCCGGGGTATTGAAATACGTATTCAGTCAAAGTAGCTCCGCTTAATAATCCTGCAAATTCAAAACCCAAAAGGGTTATCAAAGGGTTAACCGCGTTCCGGAGTGCGTGTTTATAAACAACTTTAAATTCGTTCAACCCTTTTGCACGTGCGAATTTTACGTAATCGCTGTCGAGTACGTCAAGCATATTCGCCCTCATTTGCCGCTGCAATCCCGCAAGCGAAATCGTAAAAAGTACAATCACAGGTAAAAACAGGTGATGTGCGATATCTTTTACCTGACTAAAAAATCCCATATCCGCAAAATTTGCACTTGTTAAACCTCCTACCGGAAACCAGCCTGTTCTTACCGCAAAAATTAACAGCAAAACCGCAAAGAAAAACGACGGAATTGCCATTCCGACACTTGTTAAAACCGTCAGTATTCTGTCAAAAGGAGTTTTCCATTTGAGTGCGGCAAGTATTCCTAGCGGAATTCCCGCAGCCCATGTCAGAAAAATTACCACAATTGTTAATAAAAGGGTATTTGGAATTCTTTCTTTCAGTTTTGTACTGACCTGTTCGCCGTTTGCGGTTATCCCGAGATCGCCTTTTATAAATGATTTTGCCCATTTGCCGTATTGAATAATAATAGGTTTATCAAGACCCAGCCTTTGAGTTTCTTTTTCAAGAGTTTCTTTTGAAACCGACGGGTTAAGCCTTAATTCCGCAAGCGGATCCACAGGCGACAGCCTTATTATAAAAAAGCTTATTAACGATACTATTATTAATAACGGTATCGTCTGCAAAATTCTTTTAAATATATATTTTAAGATTTCCATAATGCTTATCCTTCTCCTCTACCTTTGGAAGAGGGTGTCTGAGCATTGTGCAAAGACGGGTGAGGGTTATCTATATAAATCTCCTCTATATTATACGTGACCCCGCCGAGTGATGTCGGAAATATATTTTTGAATTTATCTCGAATTGCCACAATTACAGTCGGTGAATAGATATATACAAAAGGCTTTTCGTCATAAATTATTTTCTGGTACTCGTCGTAATATTTTTTTCTATCTTCAAATTTTGTTGCGAGTGCGCCTTTTATAAACATTTCGTCAATCTTTTTTTCAAAATCGTAGCGCGGAGAATTTTTGTCTTTTTCAAGCCTCATGTTATATACATGTAATGTTCCGTCGGACATCATAACGTTTTTCCCGCCGTTAGGCTCAAGCGGCGACCCCGTAAATCCCATTATAACCATATCCCAATCAAGAGTGTTTACGAGTTTATTGACAAGAGAATTGAATTCAATCGGTTTAAAATTAACTTTCATTCCAAGATCTTCCAAATCCTGTTTGATCATAACCCCGATGGCTTCGCGCTCTGTGTTTCCTGCATTGGTAAACATGTCAAATTCTACGCGGTTATTGAATTTATCGTATAATCTTCCCTGTTTGTCCCAATAAAAACCGGACTTTTTCAAAAGTTCGCGGGATTTGTTCAAATCTTTGTCATAGGGTTTGAGATTTGTATTTAAGAAAATTGAATTAAGACTTTCCGCCGTGAAAAGAGGTTCTCCTATTCCGTTTGCAATATTTAAAACTATGTTTTTGCGGTCAACTGCATAGTCAACAGCTTTTCTGAAATTTACATCGTTAAACCACGCCTGCTTTTTCGGCGGAACGTAGAATTTGCCGTCGTTATTTTTGCGGTTGTTCAGGTTCATTGCAAGATAAATTGTGCCTGTGTTCGGCCCGAGATTATGGATTGTAAAATCGGAATGCGGCTCCATTGCTTTGTAGCGTGCAACTTTTGACCCTTGAAGATTAATGGTGTCAAGCTCTTTTGCTTCAAATTTTAATACTTCGTTATTCAAATCCCCCACAATCAAATAAACCAGTCTGTCCAGATAAGGAAGTTTGTCCCCGTTTTTGTTTATAATGTAATAATTCGGGTTCCGTTCATAGACAACGCGTTGTGCCGGAACGTATTCTTTAAGTTTGAATGCGCCGGATATTACTAAATCCTTAGGGTTTGTATTTGTGGATAAAAAGGTTTCAAAGTATTGCGCGCCTTTTTTAACTGCCGGTTCAAAAATATGTTTGGGTGCAATTGGGGAAGAAAGCATTCTTATAAATGGTGCAAATGGTTCGGGTGTTACAAATTTGACGGTGTAATCGTCAATTTTGTGTACGGTCGGAAGCTTGCCGTCGATTACGATGGAATCCCTGATTGAGGTATTTCCGAGCCCTGCAAGAATTATGTCACGCCATGTAAAAACAACGTCGTCTGCGGTAATCGGTTTGCCGTCAGACCATTTGATACCGTGTCTTAAATTGATTGTGTATTCTTTTCCGTCCTCTGAGATTGAAAATGATTTTGCAAGTTTCGGGATTGGCTGACCTGTTACGGGGTGTGTTGTCAAAAGTCCGTCGTACATAATTTCAGACATGGCACTTGAAATATTGTCTTTTGAATTAAACGGATTAAATGTTTTTGGGCCTTCGCCTATTGTGGATGCCGTGAATGTTCCGCCGAATTTTCCTATAGGCGCCTGTGATTCCAGATAATCTACTCCCTTAATCGTAACGGTTTTTCTGTCCTCTGGGAATATGATTTCCTGCTCGCGGGTCGTGACTGCTTTTTCTGTATTTGTGTCAGGTATGTCACGCCTTATGCAGGCTTTTAAAAGCCCTAAAACCAACACAAGAATTAAGATAACATACATAACCCGTTTCATAATTCCAGAATAACATAAAAAAGGAATGTGTGAATAAGTTAATAAGGGAATAAGTATTTTCTGTGAGCTTCGCTTACTAATTTTTTCTCCCGCCCTTGAAAGAAGTATTATTTTGTAGGTCGGGTTTACTAACCCGACTGTAAATTTTTCTGTCGGCTTGGTAAAGCCGACCTACAGTATTAAAAAAGCCAATGGTATATGTGGAGGTTAGCGGCGCAGTGTCAGTTTCTGTCTAATGTAGAAATGTAGTCGTAACGCGTATTTGTGTTCATTTTTTAACCTCTGATTGTTTTATAATATAGTATAATCTTTTTACTTATATGGTTAATAAGTTTCACTATTAGGTTTAAATAATTAATTTTTCCTTAACTTTTTTAAAAAATTGTGAATTCTGTATTATAAATATAATTGTAGATCCCGGAACAAGTCCGGGATGACGTAGAGCTTTCGCATACGTTATCTTTGATTTCGGGTGACAAATCAGTTGTAGAGTAAAAAGGAGAGGATAATATGATTAAACCGTTAGGCGACAGAATTGTAATTAAGGTTGTTGAAGACACAGAACAAACATCAGGCGGAATTTTTATTCCTGACAGCGCAAAAGAAAAACCTCAAAAAGGTGAAATCGTTGCGGTAGGTTTGGGCAAAGTTAACGACAAAGGCGAAAGAGAACCTATGGACGTTAAAGTCGGCGATGTTATTCTTTACGCAAAATACGCAGGTACAGATATTAAAATGGACGGTGTTGAATATAAAATTCTGTCAGTTAAAGATGCTTTGGCAGTATTAGATTAATTATAGGAGATTTACATTATGGCAAAACGTATAGTATTTGATGAAGAAGCAAGAAAATCGCTTCTAAAAGGTATAGATGCAGTGGCTGATGCCGTTAAGGTTACACTCGGACCTAAAGGCAGAAACGTTATTCTGGAAAAGAAATACGGCGCACCTCAAATTGTTAATGACGGTGTTACCATTGCAAAAGAAATCGAGCTTAAAGACGGTTTGGAAAACGCAGGCGCTCAATTGTTAAAAGAAGTTTCTTCAAAAACAAATGATGTAGCCGGTGACGGTACAACAACCGCATCTGTTCTGGCTCAGGCAATTGTTAAAGAAGGTTTGAAAAATTTAACCGCAGGTGCAAACCCGATGTCTATGAAACGCGGTATTGACAAAGCAGTTGACGTTGCGGTTAAAAATATCAAAGATATGTCAAGACCTGTTAATACAAAAGAAGAAATCGCTCAGGTTGCCGCAATTTCCGCAGGTAATAATACAGAAATCGGTGAACTTATCGCCGAAGCTATGGAAAAAGTAGGTCACGACGGTGTTATTACCGTTGAAGAATCAAAATCTTTCGGTACTAACTTGAAAGTCGTTGAAGGTATGCAGTTTGATAAGGGTTATATTTCACCTTATTTTGTTACTGATCCCGAAAGAATGGAAGCAGTTCTTGAAGATCCGTATGTATTCTGCTGCAACAAGAAAATTAATCTTATAGCTGACCTTGTACCTTTGTTGGAACAGGTAGCACGTGACGGAAGATCCTTGTTGATTATTGCGGAAGACGTTGAGGGCGAAGCTCTTGCAACTTTGGTTGTTAACACAATGAGAAAAGTTTTAAGAGCAGTTGCTGTAAAAGCTCCGGGATTTGGCGACAGAAGAAAAGCAATGCTTGAAGATATCGCAATTTTAACCGGCGGTGAAATGTTCACAGAAGAACTCGGCATCAAGATGGAAAACGTTACAACTCAAATGCTCGGTAAAGCAAAACGTGTTACCGTTACAAAAGACGAAACAACAATCGTTGTCGGTGATGAAACCAAAACAGCAGTTCAGGATCGTGTAAGATTAATCAGAAAACAAATTGAAGCTTCTGACAGCGAATACGATAAAGAAAAACTTCAAGAACGTGTTGCAAAACTTTCAGGCGGCGTTGCTTTGATTGAAGTCGGTGCAGCAAGCGAAGTTGAATTAAAAGAACGTAAGCTCAGAATTGAAGATGCTTTGAATGCTACACGTGCAGCTAATGAAGAAGGTATCGTGCCCGGCGGCGGCGTTGCTTTGTTGAGAGTTCAGCAAGGTTTATTAAAAGCGCTTGATACTGAAAAATTTACATCCGATGACGAAAAAATCGGATACAGGATTTTGACGGCAGCTCTTGATGTGCCTTTAAGAGCAATCGCACGCAACGCAGGTGCTAAAGCTGATGTTGTTGTCGATAACATTTTAGCTCATGACGGTGCATACGGCTATGATGCATTGAGAGATGAATATACTGATATGTTCAAATCAGGTATCGTTGACCCGGCTAAAGTTACAAGATCCGCTCTTGTTAACGCCGCATCAGTAGGCTCTATGCTGTTGACAACTGAAGCTGCAGTTGTTGAAATTCCGGAAGAAAAACCGGAACCTGCAATGCCCGGTATGGGTGGCATGGGCGGCATGATGTAATTACAATCCAATTTTAAAAAAGACGGAGCTGACAGGCTTCGTCTTTTTTATTTGTAATGAATGTAACAAAATGTAAATATGAGTTTTAAAACGGCTGAGATTCAGTTATAATGCCGTTAGGATATGTTAAAACATGGTAGAGTTAAACGATACAGCTAGCAAAAAAAAATTTTTTTGTATTTTGACTTATCCGTAGAGAAAATAAAGGAGTTTTTTAAATGATAGAAAAGATTCAGCCATTTACAACAATTCAGTTCAGAACTTCTTCCGGTGAAAATTGTACTGCTCAAAAAGATAATGGCGTTGTTACAATTCAAGGTGACAAATACGGTGTTCGTAAAATGCCGGTAAACGATTTTATGAATGCATTTGTAAAAGATCAGACAAATAAACTTGAAAGAACACCTGATAAAGACGTTGTATCTTTTTCCGGTAAAAAAGGATCATACGGACAGGATATAGACAATCCGCATGATGATTTAAATAAAATGGATCCGCTCAGCCACCATTTTGATCCGAACGGATTTGAAAGTATGAGTGAAGAAGATTATCAGACTCATATTGAAATGCTGCATAAAACTCGCAAGCAGCCTTTGCATAAAGGATCATACGGACAGGATATATTTGACCAGTATGATGATTTAAACAAAATGGATCCGCGCAGCCACCATTATAGTCCGAATGGATTTGAAAGTATGAGCGAAGAAGATTATCATATTCATACAGATTTGAAAAATAAAGCAGCAATGCGTAAAGGATCATACGGGCAGCATATAGACAATCCGCATGATGATTTAAACAAAATAGATCCGCGCAGCCCTCATTTTGATCCGAACGGATTTGAAAGTATGAGTGAAGAAGATTATCATATTCATACAGGTGCCGGAAATAGAGATGCAGTTATCAGAGGATCGTTCGGCCAAGATTTAAATGATCCTGATAATGATTTGAACAAAATTGATCTTCTTAGTCCTTATTATGAAGGCCAGGGTCTTTTAGAAGATTTGGACGAAGATGCATTGTATGTTCTTTCTCTTAAAGATAGAGGAATTTTAGCTGATCATATTGAAAAAGCACGTGAAGCTTGTGATCGTTATTACAGAAATTCAGGTGTTTTTCATAATTAATTCTATTAAGATTTAATTATATTCAATAAAAAAAGACCTCAAATGAGGTCTTTTTTTATGAAAACAATTCACTCGACAAATATCTTTCGCCTAAATCAGGTAAAATTACAACAATCATTTTGTTTTTGTATTCAGGTCGTTTTGAAATATCAATTGCCGCATACATTGCAGCACCGGATGAAATTCCGCACAGAATACCTTCCGCTTTTGCTAGTTTTCTTGCTGTTTCAAATGCATCTTGATCGCTTACGGGAATAATTTCATCCACAACGTTATAGTCAAAATTTTTCGGTACAAAATTCGCGCCGATACCTTGAATTTTGTGTGCGCCTGCGGGTTTGCCGGCTAAAACTTGCGAACTGTCAGGTTCTACTGCAATTGCCTTTATCTGCGGGTTGTGGGATTTTAATCCCCTTGCAAGTCCCGTAATAGTTCCGCCTGTGCCGACTCCTGCAACTATTACATCAACTTTGCCGTCTGTATCGCGCCAGATCTCTTCGGCGGTTGTTTTAATGTGCGCATCCGGGTTCGCAGGATTGTCAAATTGCTGCGGGATAAATGAATTCGGATATTTTTTGTTTAATTCAATTGCTTTATCTACAGCGCCATGCATGCCTTTAGCTCCGTCAGTCAAGACTAATTCCGCGCCGTATGCTTTTAAAAGTTTACGTCTTTCAATGCTCATAGTCTCAGGCATAGTTAGAATCATTTTGTAACCCTTAATCGCACAGACCATTGCAAGTCCTATTCCCGTATTGCCGCTTGTCGGCTCAATAATTATGGTGTCTTTATTGATTAACCCATCTTGTTCGGCTTTTTCTATCATATTAAGCGCAGGCCGGTCTTTAATTGATCCTGCGGGGTTGAAGCTTTCAACTTTAGCAAGGATATTTGCGTTTGACAGCTTGTTGATTTTTACAAGCGGTGTATTTCCGATTAATTCTGTCATATTGTTTGCGATTTTCATTTATTGCCCCCTCTCCCTGCCCTCTCCCGTAGGGAGAGGAGAATTTGTTGTGCTACACCTTCAATATTGTTATCTATTTCATTATTCCAAAACCGTATTACGGTAAACCCGCGTGATTCAAAATATTGTGTTCTTTGCTTATCATAAGTTTTAGTTCTGGCAAAATTATGTCCGCTGCCATCTAATTCAATTATTAATCTTTTTTCTATGCATACAAAATCAACTATATATTTCCATATAGGATGCTGTCTTTTAAATTTATAACCGTAAAAATTTTTATTGCGTAAAATTGACCATAATTTTTTTTCTTGAGGTGTCATATTTTTTCGGAGTGCTTTTGCTTTATTATTCCCTCGCCCTGCGGGAGAGGGATTTAGGGAGAGGGGGCATATTGGTCTAAACCCTTTATTTTGTGAAATTGTTCTGCCAATTTGTTTGAACTTTTCTTCCAATTTTGTATAATCCACTGATTTTTTGCCCGGATAAATTTCGTATTGTGAACGATGAAATTCATCCGTAACGTTTGGCATAACAACATTTGCTCCGCTTTGGAGTGCCAGAATTCTCCCGTCAGGGTGAATCGTTTCCATTGCGGTTGTTGCGGGAATATTAATATCCGGCAGCAAAAGTCTTGTTAGTGCCAGAACCTTTAAAGAAAGCCAAAATCCGTCTGCTTTAACATCTTTAAGCGGTGTGTCTTTATGCGGAATTAACGGTCCTAAACCGACCATATCAGCATCAAGTTCTTTGAAAAACAATATATCGTCAGCAAGCGAATTTGTTGTCTGGTCTGGAAGTCCGACAAGACACCCCGTTCCTGTTTCATAGCCAAGTTTCTTCAAATCTTTAAGACATCTGATTCGGTTTTCAAAACTCATGTTCGGGTGAAGTTTCCGGTATAATTCTTTGTCCGTGGTTTCAATCCTGAGCAAAAATCTATCTGCACCGGCGTCTTTTAGAATTTTATATTCCTCATAAGAACGTTCGCCTATGCTCAGGGTTACGGCAGTATCGTTTTTTTTGATTTCTTTAATGATATCCGCAAGCATTTCTGCCGTATAATACATATCTTCCGCGGATTGGAGAACGATTGTTTTGTAGCCGCTGCTTAAGGCGTTTCTTGCAAGCTGAATTATTTCATCCGGCATTAATCTGTATCTTTCAATGTTTTTATTTTCTGCTCTGACCCCGCAATAAAAGCAGTTTCGTGAGCAGATATTTGAAAATTCAATCAGCGCCCTCAGGTGAATTTCATCCCCGACAAATTTTTTCCTGACTCTGTCCGCAGCCCTGAAAAGTTCGTCATTTATTGAATTATCTTCAAGCAGCCGGATGATTTCTGGCTTTGAAAGAAAATGACTCTCTTCTGCTTTTTTAATTAATGACTTCATAATTTAATTATACACGAAAAAAGACCGGCTTTTGCCGGTCTTTTATGGAGATGATTGAGATTATTTTTCAACAGGCGGCTGCGGCGGAAGTGCGTTAGGAATAACAGGTCCCGGTCCCATAGGCATATGATGCGGTCCTTTTATTCCGTACCCCGGTCCGAATACGGGACGGTTTTTGTGTTCTTTTTCAAAACGTTTTCTGCCTTCTTCTTTCATTTTTTTAAGTTCTTTTTGTTGTTTTTTGGTCAAAACTGCTTCAAAATCTTTCATATTTTGCATACGCAGATCGTGTGCCTGTTTTTTAAGTGCCTGAATGTCTTTTTGAATTTCAGCTAACTTTTCTTGCTGCATTTCAACAGCCATTCTTGAACGTTTTACGGCTTCAGCTTCCTGATATTTTGCCTTAATCTGTTCAATAATCGGTTTCATTTGTTCACGGCCGTTTTGTTGAAGTTCTTTGATTTTTACTTTTTGTTCTTCCGTAAGTTTAAGGCGTTTTTCAAACTGTTCGCGTTTCATTTCGCGTTTTTTAATTTGTTCCTGAGTCAGAACGGGTTTTGCGGGTTGTACTTCAGTTTGAGCCGCGGGTGCTTTTACATCTTCTGTAACAGGTGTTTCAGCAGCAAGTACTGTTGTCATTGAAAATGCCAGTAAGCTTGCTATAATAAGTGTTTTTTTCATTAATCCATCCTTTCTTTGATTAAATCTTTTAACTTTTCAGCCAATTCTTTTTTTGCATTGTAAATTCTTGATTTTACGGTTCCTAAAGGACATTTTAATTTGCGCGCGCAGTCCTCGTAACTGTAACCTTGAATTTCGCAAAGCATTATCACTTCTTTGAATTTTGGCTTTAGTGAATTTATTGCATTTATGATTTGAGTTTGTCTTTCATTTTTTATAACTTTAAGTTCGGGTGTCTCCTTTTTGTCTTTAATTGTATTTATAATGGTATCTTCCGAGGTTGAATTTTGAAGGTTTCTTTTGTAAGCGGATTTGATGTAATCTTTTGAGATATTTTTGGCTATGGTATTTATCCAGCTTTTAAAGTTACCTTGTTCGGAGTAGTTTTTTGAATTTTTCCATACTCTTATATAGACCTCCTGTTCAAGGTCTTCGTTTTCTTCTTTTGTTATGAGTTTAATAATATTTTGTACGTTTTCTCTGTTTTTTTCTACAATTTCTTTAAAATTCATCTACTCTACCATTACAAACCCGTATGCATCAACAGGAAATCCTAAGTCTTCCGCTGTCAGTGTTGTGCCGTATTTTATTGTATCCGAGATGTCGGTGTTAAGGTTAATTACACCAAGTGTCGTGGCACTCAGGCACATTGCAAAAACGGCACAGGCTATTTTAAGTTTAGCCATGTCTTTTTTGTGTTTTAAATAATGCGGTTTAACCTCCTTAATCAATTCCGATACGGCATTCATTTTTGCATCCTCAGCCTGACAGTCTTTGCAGGTTTCAAGATGTTCCTGAAAAGTCTTTTCATCTGCGAATGTAAAAAGAGCCTCATATTTTGTACATTTGTTTGTCATTTTTTAACCTCTGTACTTATATAACGAAATCGAAAACAAAAAGTTCATTTTTTTATTATATAATATTATCTTGCATTTGTAAAATTGTTGTAATATTATAAAATCCGGTAGCAATTTTTTAGATTTACGGACTTGGAATAATTGTAATGAGTGTAAGTAAGTTACTGGAAAAAATATGTACCAAATTAGGTAACAATAATAAACCTACGTACGTAGTAATGGCAATTGCTACCGTCAAAGGTATTTGTCGTCCTATTTTTACCATGATGGATAAAAAAGAAAATCCTGAAACAAAAAAATATACGGCAATCAGAGAAGGTTTGACGGAAATTATTGCGATTCCTGTTTATTGGGCAAGCGGTGAATTGGCCGGAAAGCTTGCACATGTTCTTGCTAAACCTAAAAATTTCATGGATAAAAATTTATATAAGCAGCATAAAAAAGGGCATGTTACTCCCGAAGTAGCGAAAGCCTTTGACAGCGCAAAAGAGCTTGCAGAAAATAATTTGTCTAAAATGAATAAAAATTTGATGTTTATCGGTGTTTGCGCTGCTGCGTTATTTGTTATTCCGGCATTATGTTCAGCAGCTATAAAACCGTTAATGAATTCAATACAAAAAAAACACAGCGATAATAAAAAACATCTGGATATTAATACATTGGAACAACCATCTGTTTTGATGTATGCTCCGAATTTTCAGCATAATGATAATTTGAAATATTTAAGCAGTTTCCATAAAACCCCGGTTGGCGGAATGAAAGTAGGTGGCGTATGATTAGTGCAATAGCAAACGGTTTATCTAATTCAACACTTGCAAATATCGCGCAAAATACTACTGCGTCTGTTTCTATTGAAACAACTTTAAAATCCATCGGCAGACCCGGTTTTATCTTAATTGATAATGAAATCAGCCCTGCTACCAAAAAATACGCTGCTGCAAAAGAATTTTTGTATCAGGCAACCTGTCTTGCGGTTTATCTGGCTTTGATTACGCCTGTATTTAAAAAAGGCGCGTTTACTCTTGCCAAGAAAACTTTCTTTAAAAATAAACCCGAATTCGCGAAATTTAAAAATGCCGCAGAATATCTTGATTATCACAATTTGGCGTCAAAAAACATCACCAACAGGCGTGCTACATTAATGAAAGATCATTCGCGCGATAAATTTTTACATGACGGTTTACGGGAAGAATTAACAACTAAAAACAATCCCGAAAAATATCCGTTGATAAAAGGTACAATTGAACTCGGTTCATTAATCGGTTCAGTTTTAGGTCTGGCGATTTTAGCACCTCAAATAAGCCATGTTACAATTCACCCGATGCTCAGAGCATTAGGTCTTGAGAAAAAAGATGCCCCGAAAGCAGAACAAAAATCCGATGTAAAATTAGATAAGAAGGCATAAATTATGGAATGTAAACAATCTGAAAATATAAAAAATTGTACCTGTACAGCTGGATGTCCTAATAGAGGTTATTGCTGCGAATGTGTCGCTCATCATCGTGAACTCGGTCAAATTCCGGGCTGCTTTTTCCCTAAAGACGCAGAAGCAACTTATAACAGATCAATTGAGTATTTCATAAAAGTTATGAGCAAATAGATTTTAGGATATTTAATGAACGTTCCGCCATTAATTCCGCTTTAAGCTTTTTGTTTTTGCGTTCTTTTTTGGGAAGTTCAACAGGCGGTAAAATCCCCCAGTTTGAATTTATAGGCTGGAATTTTTCGTGTTCGGGATTACTTATGTAATGAGTTAATGCTCCGAGCATGGTTTCTTCAGGAAGCTCTAAAAGCTTTTCGCCGTTTAAAAATTTTGCCATATTGATTCCGGCAAGAAGTCCTGTTGCAATGGATTCCGTATAGCCTTCAGTACCCGTAATCTGCCCTGCAAAAAATAAATCCGGACGTTTTTGGGTCTGCAGTGATGCGTTCAAAATTTTAGGTGAATTTATAAATGTATTTCTATGCATAACGCCGTATCTTATGATGTTTGCGTTTTCCAGCCCCGGAATTGATTGCAAAAGTTCTTTCTGGCTTCCCCACTTTAAGTTTGTCTGGAAGCCTACAAGATTATACAAAGTCTTTGCGGAGTTATCCTGTCTTAATTGGACAACGGCGTAATTTTCAATACCCGTCCTTTTATCAACAAGCCCGACAGGCTTCATCGGTCCGAATCTCAATGTGTCAACTCCTCTTGATGCCAATACTTCGATCGGAAGGCAGCTTTCAAAAAATTTGGCGTTTTTTTCAAATTCTTTTAATTCAATCCGCGGAGCATGGGTTAATATATCATAGAATTTTTCGTATTCTTCTTTGTTCATAGGACAGTTAATATATGACGCTTCCCCTTTGTCATAGCGTGAGGCGTAAAATGCTTTGTCAAAATTTATGCTGTCTTTTTCAACAATCGGTGCAATTGCATCAAAAAAGTGCAGGTGTTCGCTTCGGGTAAATCTTTTGATGTCCTCTGCAAGTTTGTCGCTCGTCAAAGGACCGGAGGCTATTATAACAGGTGTGTCGGGAATTTGAGTTAATTCTTCTCTGATTAATTCTATATTCGGATTGCTTTTTATTTTTTCGGTAACTTTTTCGGAGAACATTTCACGGTCAATCGCAAGAGCGCTTCCTGCCGGAACTCTGCATTCATAAGCCGTTTTTATTAATTCTCCGTTTAAAATTTCCATTTCATGTTTCAAAAGTCCGCTGGCATTTGTTATGTCTGCAGATCCCAGGCTGTTTGAACATACAAATTCCGCGCAGCTGCCGCCGGTGTGCGCCCCTGTCGTTTTTTGGGGACGCATTTCGTATAATTTTACTTTAAATCCTCTTTTTGCAAGCTGCAGTGCCGCTTCTGACCCTGCTAAACCCGCTCCGATTATCGTTACTTCCATTTTTTTAGTTTATTATACTATTTTAGGCATGTCAATTTTTTGTACTGTTACATATATAGTAGTATTTCTTCAAGATATACAAGTGTTTTAATGTTATTGTTACACAAATGTTACAATTGTAGTAGATGACTTGCAAAATAATTTTGGATTAAGTATAATAAGTACACTTATTAAATACATTTATCTTTTTGTTAATGTTTCTTAAAGATTAGGCGAAAAAAAGCAATAAGTGTCACGGTAAGTTTTTTAAAATAATATGTGTGTAGATAGTAAAAGTTAGTAGGGACATGTCAGTAAAATCAGTTCAATTAGCAAGCGTAGATTCCAACCGCAATTATAATAATCAGAAAAAACGCAGTGATGTTTCATTCGGTAATGCGGGTAATCCGGTCATTACTTTAATGGATGCAATTGACAGAGGCGGTTTTGCTGCGTCATTTATCATGCAGGATTTTCTCGGCATGGCGGGTCCCCGTGTATTAACAGGCATGTTCCGTAATCATGATAAAACGGGTGAATTGAACTGGGATTTTGCCAAAAAAGAAGGTATCCGTGAAATTTTAAGCGGTCCCAGTGCATTTATTATACCGGCATTTTTGATGGCGGGTATTAAGCGGATTTCAGGAACTGCTAATAATGTTCCCGTAGATTTTATAAACGGTTTGGGTGAAACTTTTAAAGATTATGCTAAATCAAATACGGCAATTTTGAGTAATAAAGCTGCCGCAAAACATGGTTTTTATGAAAATGTCTTTAAAAATATGCTCGCTGCTTCGACCGATAATCTAATGCAAGGCGAAGAACTTGAAACTGCAGCCAGAACTTTTGCCGATAAATTAATAGCTGCTGAAAAAGCACCTAAAAAAGGTTTTTGGAAACATGTTACCGGAAAAGCCGTCCCGGGATCTGCTCAGGATTTGCAGCATGAGCTTTTAGAAGATTTTATCAAAGTCAGAAAACAATATCTCGGTGCGGACAGTGACAAAGTCGTTGCGGAATATATCGGCAAAGACGGCAAAAAGATTGCATCCTCTTTTAAATCAGTTCTGGGTCATATGAATGATTATGCTAATGATGCAATAAAACATGTAAATAAGAAATTCAAAGATGTTAAAAATCTTTCTCCGGAAAACGTTGAAAAATTTGTAAAAACATTGAGTCAAAGACGCTCCGGTACAAGATTTTTGTCAAATATCAGTATGTGGCTTGCGGTTGTCGGTTTTTATACGATAATTCCGAAATTATACAATCACGTTACAAAAGGCAGAGATCCCGGATTGGACGGTTTGGATATTCAAAATGTAAATAAAACTTCTAATCCGACATTCTCAAAGGATAATAAAGATGACAGGTCAGAAAAATCGGATAATTCCGTAAAGGCAGAGCCGTCGTTTACCGGTTTGTCATCTGCAATGGCTAAAGTGGGTAAAACCGTTACTGATTCAAAAGGGCTTAAAAAATTGTCCGACGGGTTTGAATTTGACGGTGCAACAATGTCTATGCCGGCAATGCTTACTTTATTGTTCGGTTTTTGTCTGCCGCCGAGATTAAAACATGCTCAAAGTAATACAGACAGAAAAGAAATTTTGTTCCGTGATGTTACAAGTTTCTTGTCAATTTTATTCGGTGCAAAAATACTTACAAGAGTCTTTTCTGATGCATTTGCAAAAACTTCGGGTCTTGCTTTGAATATCAAACCTCATGTTAAAGAAGATTCTATTTTCAAAAAAATCTGGCATTATATTTATCCGTCAGGCGGCGTACAGGTGCTTGATGATACAAGAATTAAGGCTAATTACAGTAATGTAGCTTCATATAAAGACGGAATTAACGACATGTTCAGATTTGTAGATCAAAACGGCGGTAATGTCGGTAAAATGCTTAATATTGATAAAGATATCAAAGCTGCTGCAACTGAAATTCTCGGTAAAGCTCCGGATAAAAGCATGAAACTAGCTGATATTATAAAATCTTTTGATAAAGCAAAAGATACGGATGCTTATAAGAATATTATTAAAAAGCTTGCTGATGAAGGCAATACTCTTGTTAAACGTGCCAAAACTTACAACAGTTTATTCGGTTTCGCATCAACAATCTTCCTTGTTCCTGCGTTGATGATATGGATTTCAAAGCACTGCGAAAAAATGACAAAAGCACGTATTGCAGAGCAAAAAGAACAATCCATGCAGAATATGGCAAAACAAACACAGGTGCCGGAAGCTATGAGAATTGTCACCAATAAGCCTACTATGGCAGGTTTTCTGAATAAAGCTTAAAAAAAGAGGTTCATTTGAACCTCTTTTTTTTTATTCTTCAATTAAAGCGTTAATATCGGCAACCATTGCATCAGGGTCAAATCCGTGGACTCTGGCGCCTGCTTCAAGGTTTTCAAAACGTGCCGCAGCACATCCGATACATCCTAAACCGTATTTTTGGAATACTTCAATACTTTGCGGACAAGTTTGAACTATATCCATAATGTTCATTTCTTTTGTAATTTTTTGTGCCATAGTTTTCTCCTTTTTGACTTTTTTAAGTTCATTATTAAAAATATTATACACTAAACAAAAGAAGGTAACAAAATGGAATTTTTCAAAAATTTATTTAAAGATGATGACAGAATTATAGGCCTGTCCGGTTTTAAAAAAGAAGATGATGAAAAGCTCGGTATATTTATTCCGAAATTCAATCCAGCAAAGCCGATTTATAATTTGAATTACCGGAAAAATTTTTTTCTGACGTAATATTTTGTAACAAACAGGCAATTTTTTAATCCTCTGTTACTTTATTATAATATAGGGAAAAATTGGGGATTAATATGTCTGTTAATGCAATCAAATTTGGAAACATTTCGGCACTAAGGCATTTAAATGCGCAGAAACCTGTTGCAAATCATTATGTAGCAGAAAATTTCCAAACTAATTTTGGAAACGGTGAACTTGTCCCGAAAGTTCAGAACGAAGTTTTGGCAAATAAATTGAACATTTTTGCTTAAATTACTGATCGCTTTCGTGGCGCTCGTTGTCTTTCATTAATTTAGCAAAATCAGACGGTTTAATGCTCTGGATAAAGTTTTTGAATTCCTGAGCTTCTTCCTCGTCTTTCGCTGTATCAGTTGAAACGGAACCGTTAGAGAGAACATTTGCCGTTACAAATATCGGAGCATCAACTCTTATTGCGATAGCGATAGCATCTGACGGACGGGAATCTATTTCAATAAAATTATCGTTTTCGTCTTTTAAAAACAATGTCGCAAAATAAGTTTCTTTTTCAACGTCGTTAATTTCGACTCGATCAAGTGTATAGCCTGTTTTTTCAATAATATTTATTATTAAGTCATGCGTCATCGGGCGTGCTACTTTAAGGTTTTCGATTTTTCTTATAATCGCGCTTGCCTCTGCCGAACCTATCCAGATTGGCAAAGCTTTTCTGTTGTCTTTGTCGTGCAAAACAACTATCGGAGAACCTGTTCTTGTATCAAGGGCAATGCCCATAACTTTCATTTCTATCATATTTAAAACCTTTCGTTAATTTTTACCGACAACACCAACAAGAGGTGAAGATGCTGAGGCGATTTCTTTTTTGGGCATTCTGCCTGCTTCGTAAGCTGCGCGACCTGCCATTACACCGTATTTGAATGCTTCTGCCATTTTGACAGGATCTTGCGCCTTGGCAATAGCAGTATTTATAAGACAAAAATCAGCTCCGCATTCCATAACGGTCGCAGCATCTGACGGAACCCCTATTCCGGCATCTACAACAACCGGAACATTTGCCTGTTCAATAATAATTTTTATGTTTTCAAGTGTTTTTACGCCCTGACCTGAACCTATTGGAGACGCTAAAGGCATAATTGTTGCACAGCCTATTTCTTCAAGCCTTTTGGCTAAAATCGGATCCGCATTTATATAAGGCAGCACGGTAAATCCTTCATCGACAAGTACTTTTGCCGCTTCCAAAGTTGCAATCGGATCAGGCATAAGATATGTCGGATCCGGTATAACTTCAAGTTTAATCCAGTTATTTATTCCCATAGCTTTTGAAAGTCTTGCGACACGAATTGCTTCTTCTGCCGTTGCACAGCCTGCAGTGTTCGGTAAAAGCCAGTATTTATTAAGGTCAATATGATCCATTAATCCGACGTGCCCCGGTGCTTTCATATCAACTCTTCTTATCGCAACGGTAACAATTTCCGCACCGCTTGCTCTGTGGGCTTTTTCCATTATTTCAAAATTATCAAATTTCCCTGTGCCAACCATTAATCTTGAGGTGAATTCTTTGTCCGCAATTCTTATTGTCATAATTTTCTCTCCTATATAAGGATATTATAAACCAAAAAATAATTTTTAGCCTCTTTTAAAAAAAAATATTTATGATATACTTGACATATAGGCAATTGAGATTTGCCGGCATGACAAAATGGAGTAATGGCCGAGTGGCTGAAGGCGGCACCCTGCTAAGGTGTTAGGTGGGTCTAACCTGCCTCGAGGGTTCAAATCCCTCTTGCTCCGAATTAAAGTCCGTCAGTGTTGGCGGACTTTAATTTTTTAAAGACGGCGGCAAATTTTTAATTTTGGGGTTTTATACTGATATGCGAGTACAAACTACGACATCAAATTTTATAACCTTTAGAGCAATCAGTTTGAACGAACGAGAAAAAGCAAAATCGGATAAATTAATATCCGGGCTTAATACTGCAGGAAATAAAGAAAAAATAAAATCGGACTTGTTTAAAGTATTTGATAAGCATCTTCAAAAGGAAGCGGCTAAAAAGGGGAAAAAATTATATTACAAGGAAGATGTATTACAAAAAATGTATTTAAAATTTTTTGAAACATTAGAAAATGTAAAAGAATTAACAACGGAAAGTCTTATTGAGATATTAAACAGTACAAAATTTGATAAAAATGAAATAAAAGAAGACTATCAGTTCGGGCGGTTATCACTTAATAAAAAAATATATGCTAAAAATACAAAGTCAAAAGATGAAAGCAAACTAACCATAAAAGATCGAATAACCTATGACAATCTTCAGGGCTATTTGAATTCTGCGTCAGATGAAGAAAGAAAAATATATCTTAAGCAAATACAAGAGCTTGTAGATAAAGCAGAATTAACGGAAAGAGAGAAGAATTTTTTAAAAGAAAGAGGAAGCGGAAAAACATTCAAACAAATAGCAGAAGAATATGACCGGAGTGAAACCTTTATCAAGCATATAGTCCACAACGCTATAGCTAAAATACAGTATAAAAGCCGGGTATTGCCCGAAATGTATAATGATTTTGCAGAAGCATTAATTTCAAAATATGAATTGAATATTCCAAAAGATGATATAAAAAAGGTTCTTCTTAATAATACCTACATCTTGTCATATCCGCAAGATAAACTTTTTAAAAATATAGACGAAACTTCCGAAATACTCAAAATAGATCCAAAATCTTATGTAAAAACCGTTTTGAGACAACCGTCATTATTTAGTCTCAAGCCTGAGTCGATAGCGGGAAAGATAAAAAAGGGATCAGATTTATTTGAAATAGAACCAAAAACATATATACAGGCTGCTTTAAGAAAGCCGTCATTATTCGAACAAAAGCCTGAGACATTAGCAGAGAATATAAAAAGGACATCAAATTTGCTTGAACTTGACCCGAAAATCTATATAAAGGCTGCCCTAAAACAACCGGCATTATTCGGTCAAAAACCTGAAACTATAGCTGAGAATATAAGAAGAGGTTCGGATTTATTCAAAATTGATGAAAAATCTTATGTGAAAGCTGCTTTAAGACAGCCTACAATATTTTATCGAAAACCGGAGACTATGGTTGAGAATATAAACGGCGCCTCAAGTCTGCTTGAGATTGAACCAAAGGTATATTTGAAGACTGCTTTAAGACAACCGTCATTATTTGGTCAAAAGCCTGAAACTATAACCGAGAATATAAAAAAGGCATCAGATTTACTGGGAATAGACTTAAAAAAATATATATCCCTTGCCTTAAAACAGCCGATATTATTCGTTCGAAATCCTGAAACCATAGTTGAGAATATAAAAAAATGTTTAGATTTATTCAAAATAGATGAAAAATCTTATGTGAAAGCTCTTTTAAGACAGCCGTCATTATTCGGACAAAAGCCTGAAACATTAGCAGAGAATATAAAAAGGACATCAAATTTGCTTGAACTTGACCCGAAAATCTATATAAAGGCTGCCCTAAAACAACCGGCATTATTCGCTATGAAACCCGAAACTGTAGCGGAAAATGTAAAAAATACTTCAAGATTACTTAAAATGGAACAAAGGACCTTTATAGAGACCGCCTTAATACAGCCTTCATTTTTTTATCAAAAACCTGAAAGTTTAGCGAAAAAACAAAAAATTATTCAATATTATAGGCAAATTCAAAATAAAGATTTTAATAAAATAGCATTTAATACAAGAACAGACAGTTATTTTTATGAATTGATTTTAAACTATTTAGTGAAAAAAGCCGACGGATTAAAAGCAGCTATAAGCGGAAATGAATTTGTAAATTACTTAAAAGAAAGCGGCAAGACCTATCATTTTGAAATACCCGATAATGAATTGGCTAAAGAATTTATCCGGTTTGCGGAAGAATTTGCGGAAAAGAATTTTGGAAAACTAATTTTTCATTTTAAAATAAAGCCATAGACTATAAATATTGTCGGAATCGGATTTCGGGGAACCTGATAGAAGCATTATTCCAAGTTTACTATATTTATTGCTCCGGCTGCTTTTATAAAATCTTTGATGCTGATTTCAGCTTCTTTGCTGGAATCCCACGGGTTTATTAAAATTACTTTATTTCCTTTAATGCCTTTTATGGTAAAAGCATGGCCTGCATTACTTACTGCTTTGCCGTCAACTATTTGAGAGGTAATATTCAAGCTTGTTTCAACTATATAATTTTTAAAATTGCCTTCTTTATCGGTATTATTTTTTAGTAATTTAATCACCTGTTCCGCGTCGTCGTAGCGTTTATTAAAAACGTTTGATTCGCTTTCAATGGCCATGGCGTTATTGTCTGCGGTATTGTTTTTAACAGCAGATATATTCCCGTCGGAATCAATTTCGCAGACCGGTAATTTGTTTGAAGTGTTGAAATATACATCAGATTTTTTGCCGGTATATAAATACATTGTCATACCCAGCGTGTTGCCGCTTCCGATATCTTCTGGATTGGTGCCGAAACCTGTCGGAACATCAAGTCCGGATATATATTTGGGCGCGCTTATCGGGCTATCATCCACGTCATTTGCTTGTATTGTTTTTACAACATCCTGACGGTATTTTTCGTATGCTAATTCATGCAGCAAAACGTCTTTGTCGCCGGAAGAATAATTTTTGCCTGATTTTAATGCAGCTTCTTCCAATTCTTCGGCAGTTATAGTGTATTCAGGCTGTATAAAGACTTTGTCTTTCGGAAAATTTCTTATTCCGTTTGTCAAATCTTCCGTAATTTGTGCTGCACCCTTAAAAGATATTCTGTATACAATTTGTTCTTTGCCGTTTTCGTCAGTAATTGTTTCTTTTTTAACGGAATTGTTCAGAATTTCACGCCCTGCGGTTGACGTATTTAAGGAGTTTATTGTCCCGAGTAAAAAACAATTTCCTATGCCGCCTTGTTTTGAATGTTCTATGATGCCGTTTACATCAGTATAGTCAAATTGTTTTACGGTATTATTTTCATTAAGTATTTTGCCCGTTAAAATGCCGTGTTCGTCAAATATATTGGTTTCAACGGATTTAATCCTGCCTGTTGATTTGTCGTATACGGTGATTTTATCCGGCAGATGCTCCAGACGGTTAGCAAGATTTTTGCCGCTGTATTCTTCTACGGTTACGATATCTTCTTTTTCATGTTTAACTTCTTTGCTTATTATTTCATTGTTATCGTAATTTATTAATTCTGTTCTTTTAAGTCCGAATGCTTCAGAATAAGTAAATTTTTGTTTAACGGTATTCCCCTCTCCGTATAAGGTGAGTATAGCATCTTTGTTTCCATTTGTACGGTTTGTAAATTTTTCAGCTCGGTAAATTAAATTCCCGTTGTCATCATATTGGTTAAAAGTGCTGTCAGAGTATTGTGCTATCCGTTTATCACCTTGGTAAACGGATGTTTGTTCTGTTATTTGTCCTTTATCGTTGTATACAATATGCGAGGTTAAATTTTTAGATCCTCTGAAAGGCATGGGAACACCGTCTTTATATTCAACATTATTGCATTCGGTTGATTCTTTTAATTTGCCGCCTGCCGAAAACGTTTTTACCACATAAGCATCTTTGCCGTTTCCGGATTTGAATAAAACCACCATGACGCCTGAGCCGTCCTCTGCCATTGATGTCAGAGTTGTTTCTCTCGGAGACGATTCGTTTAGTTTTAATTTATCGGGTCCGTTTTTCATTGCAGTAATAAAAGCTTTGAACAGAGCGGTTGTTTTTATCGAAAATTCAGTGGTTTTTTCGGATTTGGTTAGTAATTTATTCAGTTCTTTTGTATCCAGAATATTGTCTTCGCCGGCAGCTTTCATCAAAGCTTTTTTAAAAGCTTCAAGTTCGTTTTTTTCTATAATCCCGCTGTTGTCTGTATCATAGTCTTTTAAAATTTCATCAAATACTTTGTTTGTGGCAAAGCCGTTTCCGAAAATATTAAAATCAAATGTTTCGCCGTCTTTGCCGATTGACAACGTTTTGGAAACATTTTGTGTATTGCCTGTATTTTGAATACGTTCGAGCATATTTTTCCTTTTACACTTTTTTATTTTATCGGTATTTTTTTTTATAAGATTTAGTGTTTTTGCGTTATTGTTACAAAAATTTTATATTTTGATAAAATTATTTCTTACCCGATAGAGGGGGGGTTTATTTTTTTTGTGTTTGTTGTACTATTAAAATTGATATTGAGGTATGATTTTGAAATTAATATCCAGATCTATTGTTGTGATGTTTTTGTTTGATATGTGTACTTTACTGGTATCAGCTACGTTCTGGTATACATATTTTAAATTGCCCGAAAACTTTTTGGATATAACTGTTTTGATAACAGTTTTAACAGGTTTATGTGTTTTATTTTTAAAAGATAATTATAAAATCAGAGAATTCAATGTCACCTTAAAAAATTTTTATTTGCTTTTTGAAGGAGTTGTATTTTCTCAAATTCCTGCAGCCATTTTACTTTTGACTCTGGCTCAAAGTCCTGATATTTTTGAATATCTTCTTGCAAATTTATTGACCGTTTTTGTAGTTTTAAGATTATATCGAATCGGTTTTCATTACTACCTTTTTAATATTAAAAGACCCAAAAATGTTTTAATCCTCGGAACAGGTGAAAATGCTCAAATTATTGCAAATGAAATTCAGAATAAAAAAGCTTTAAAAATGAATATTGCAGGATTTATCGCTGATACAGACGATTCAAATACCGATTCAAACATAAAAGTTCTTGCAAAACCGAAAAATTTAAAAGAAGTTATAAAAAAGACCCGGACGGATATTTTAATTGTAGCAATCGAAAGACGTATGGAAGAAGAACTGTTGACAGAAATGGTTCAAAGTATTCCAAGATCCGTAAAGGTTTATAAAATGCCTGAATTTTATGAAATGGTTACGGGTAAATATTTTATTGATAAAATGTCCGTAAACTGGCTGTTTTATGATTTTATGAATAAACGTTCAAGAATTTATGACATTTGTAAAAGAATTTACGATATAGTTGCGGCGTCAATTATTTTAACTGTTACTTTCCCGATACTTTTATATATCGGAATAAGGGTTAAAAAAACTGACGGAGGAGATGCAGTTTATACTCAAAACAGAGTCGGCAAAAACGGCAAAGTGTTTAAGGTATATAAACTGAGAACAATGTATGTGAATGATTATGTTCCGGATGCGGAAAATATTGAACATACCGAACCTCAAGACTCTGACAACAGAGTAATTCCGTTTTGTAAATTTGTAAGAAAAGCAAGATTTGACGAAATTCCGCAAATGATAAATATTTTAAAAGGTGAAATGTCGATTGTGGGTCCACGCGCTGAATGGGATGATCTTGTAAAAGTATATAATGAAATTCCGTATTACCCTTGTCGTCAGTGGGTTAAAACAGGCTGGACCGGCTGGGCTCAAATTAATCAAGGACATTGTATTTCTAATGAAGACGTTACGGAAAAACTTCAATACGATTTATATTATTTAAAACACAGAAATATTTTATGGGAAATCGGAATTTTAGTGAAAGCAGTGTTCTTGGCTCTCGGAGGACGCCATGGCTAGACAGGCGGTAATTTTGGCCGGAGGGTTTGGCACAAGATTATCACATATTGTGTCTGATGTTCCAAAACCAATGGCACCTATTAATGATATTCCTTTTTTGGAGTATATAATCAAGCAACTGCAAAGCCAGGGATTTGATAATTTTCTATTCTTAACCGGATATAAGTCTGAAATTATTGAAAATCACTTTAAAGATTTAAAAAATTCCTTATTTATAAAAGAAGAATCCGCACTCGGTACAGGCGGTGCGATTTTAAATGCCTTTAATCAACTGCATGACGATTTTTTTGTAATTAATGGTGATACATTCTTCGATATTGATTTTTCAATTTTAGAAGATTTTGGCAAAGATAAACCTTGCACAATTGCTTTAAGGTATACAAATAATATTCAAAGATACGGCTTTGTTGATATTGATGATAATTTCAAAATTATATCTTTTGTTGAAAAAGGGAATTTACCTAAAAATAGAATTGACGGATATATTAACGGCGGAATTTATTATTTGAAAAAATCTGTTTTAAACGATTTTATAAAAAATTTCACAGGACAATTCATCTCGCTTGAAACGGAAATTTTTCCAAAACTTCTGGGCAATAATGAATTATTCGGATTGCCGCTCGGAGGTTATTTTATAGATATAGGTATACCCGAGGATTATTCTAAAGCCCAAATATACATTCCGCTTTGGATTAACAAAGAGAAAAAACCTGCACTTTTTATTGATAAAGACGGAACTTTGATTGTTAATACCGAATATCCGTATGGAAGTGATTTTGAAATAATAGAAAGCACAATCGACATTGTAAAAAACTATTCCGATAAAAATTACCATATCGTAATGGTTACAAATCAGGCAGGAATTGCTAAAAATAAGTTTAATTTTGACGAAATGTTTGAAGGGTTTGAAGGGATACAAGAATTTTACCTGTTAAAAGGTGTTAGATTTGATGATATTGAATTTTGTCCGTATCACAAAGACGGCGTAATTGAAAAATTCACATATGATTCGCTTCTTAGAAAACCCAACCCCGGAATGATTCTAAAGGCCTGCGAAACATTAAAAATTGATTTAAAAAATTCATTGATGGTCGGCGATAATGCTGAAATTGACAATATTAAATTACCATATCTGGAGTGTGTAATAATTAAAGAAAGGGATTTTGTCTAAATGTTCATAGAAAATTATATTCAGACATCAATTGAAACAAAACAAAAAATTTTGAATGATAAAAATATTATTGAAACAATTAATCAAGCTGCAAATGCTATAATCAATGCCTATAAAAACGGCAAAAAAGTTCTGACAGCCGGCAACGGAGGATCTGCCGGCGATGCACAGCATATAGCAGGTGAACTCGTATCAAAATTCTTTTTTGACCGTCCGGGTTTGAGTGCGTTTTCTCTTGCAACAGATACATCAATTTTAACTGCAATTGGAAATGACTATGGTTATGAAAAATCTTTTTCACGCCAGATTCAGGCAAATGCAAATGATGGGGATGTTTTTATTGCAATTTCAACATCCGGTAATTCTGAAAATATTGTGAACGCTCTTGTTGAATCAAAAAAGAAAAATGTAACAACTATCGGACTTGTCGGGGAAAAGACTTGCAAAATGGATGATATTTGTGATTATATAATTAAAGTACCGTCTGACAGTACACCGACAATTCAGGAATCTCATATTATGATAGGTCATATAATCTGTGCATTAGTTGAGGAAGCTATATTTAAGGGAGAAAAAGTATGCTTATAAGATCAAAAGCACCGTTAAGAATTGGTCTTGCCGGCGGCGGAACTGATGTAAGTCCGTATTGTGATATTTATGGCGGTTCAATTCTTAATGCTTGTATAAATATGTATGCCTATGCAACAATTGAACCTCGAGATGACGGAAAAATTGAATTTCGTTGTGAAGACAGAGCAGAATTTGCAACTTTTGAAGCAGTAGAACATTTGGAAATAGATGGTAGATTTGATTTATTAAAAGGGGTTTATAACCGTCTTGTAAAAGATTTTATAAAAAACCCTTTAAGTTTTACTTTGACAACATATGTTGATGCGCCTGCAGGCAGCGGTTTAGGTTCAAGTTCAACTCTTGTTGTTGCAATTGTAAAAGCGTTTCAGGAATGGCAGAATCTGCCTCTAGGTGAATATGACCTTGCAAAACTTGCCTGGAGTATTGAACGTGAAGATTTAAAAATGGCAGGCGGCCGGCAGGATCAGTATGCAGCAGCCTTTGGTGGATTTAATTTTATGGAATTTGCAAAAAATGAAAAAGTCCTTGTTAATCCGTTAAGAATTAGAAAAGAATATGTAAATGAGCTGGAATTTAATGTTCTTTTGTATTACACAGGCACAAGCAGACTTTCTGCAAAAATTATTGAAAGTCAGGTTGAAAATACAAAGAAAAAGGATGAAAAAGCTCTTGATGCAATGCATAAATTAAAACAGCAGTCATATGATATGAAAGAGGCGCTATTGACAGGAAATTTATCAGAAATGGGCAAACTTTTAAATACCGGTTGGGAAAACAAAAAGAAAATGTCTGTCTCGATTTCTAATCCTGTAATTGATAAAATTTATGAAACAGCACTAAGGGCCGGTGCAACTGGTGGCAAAATATCAGGTGCCGGCGGCGGTGGATTTTTTATGTTCTATTGTCCGAAAAATACAAGATACCGTGTAATTGCAGAGCTGTCAAAACTCGGCGGAGAATTCAGAAGGTTTAGATTTACAAATTTAGGAGCAGAAAGTTGGATAACAAAGGACTAAATATTTTATACATAACAACAAGACTCCCTTGGCCTTTAATTGGCGGCGATAGAGTTCATATCTATCATTATTTAAAGGAATTAAAAGAACGTGGTAATCGTATAACACTTGTTACTTTGGTTTCAAAGGATGATGATTTGCATGGAGCGCTTGAACATAATGAGTTCTATACACAACTTATTCCTGTAAACTTTAACAAAAAATTAGCGTATTTAAATGCAGTAAAGGCTGTTTTTAATGATAAACCGTTTATAGTAGAATATTTTTATGACAGAGGGATGCAAAAAGTTATTGATAAGGAGGTAGCGTCAGGTAAATACGACTGTATAATTGGATATATAATACGTTCTTTGCCATATTTAGAAAAACACAAAAGTATAAAAAAAATTATTCATTTATGTGATGCAATATCCATGATGTATGAAAGAAGATTTAAAGAAAAGTCTAATATATTTGATAAATTTAAAATCGGAATTGAATATTTAAAAGTTAAAAATTACGAAAAAAAAGCTTGTTTATGTACTGATAAACAGATTATGATTTCAGAGATGGATAAAAATTATTTATCAAAATATGTAGATGTTTCGAATTGTAGTATAATTGGCTTAGCTACTGATATTGAATATTATAAGCCTATTGATTTCTCGAAGAAAAATAAAATATGTTTTGTAGGATCTATGCAATATATTCCAAATTCAGAAGCTGCGATATATTTTGCAACAAAAGTTTTTCCATTGGTAAAAAAAGAAATACCGGATGCTAAATTTAAAATAATAGGGGCTAATCCTAGAAAAGATTTATTTGATGCTGTAAAAGAAATTAATGGGATTGAAATCACAGGACGAGTAGATGATGTAAGAGAATATATGAAAGACTGCAAAGTATCAGTTTGTCCTGTAAAAATTGCAGGAGGAATCCAAAATAAAATTTTAGAAGCTATGTCTATGGGGATTCCAGTTGTAACAACTCCTGAGGGAGCAGAAGGTATAGGGGCTGATGAAAATATTTTAAAAGTTGCAATATCAGAAAAAGATTTTGCTAAAAAGGTTATAGATATAATGAAAGATGATAGTTTGCGAAATGATGTTGCAACAAAATCAAGAGAATTTATTCTAAATAATTTTTCTTGGGAAAAAGTTGGTGATGAGTGGGATAAAATTATTCAAGAGGTGATAAATGAATAATTTATTAACTATGATTCCTAAAAAAATAGTAATATTCATAATTTTTTTACCATTGTTCTTTTTATTTTTGCAAAGCTTTTATGTTCCAGGAACAAATATCCCTTTTTATGATATTATAATTGGTCTTTCATTTTTTTTATTAATTCTAATTAATCCCAAATTCTTTATCAGATTTTTCACTTTTAAGGAACTATATTATAAAGTATTGTGGCTATATATAGCTTGGGTATTTGTCAGTGGTATCTTTTTGGTATTTATGGGTATTTATAAATTTCCCATTTTTTTATATGCTGCTATTGCTCTTTTCTTTTATAACAATATTAGTTGGTATATTTATCCTACTTTGTTAGTACCACATTTTATTTCTTTAAAAAATTTAATACGATATTTACTTATTAGTATATATTTAATTTGTTTATATGGTATATTGGTATTTTTGTTTAATAAAATTAATGTTCCAATATTAGAACCAATACAAAATATTATTGTAAATAGACGTGATTTTATAAGTACAACAAGAGTCTTAAGTGTTTTTGAAGAACCTGGGTATATGGGTGGGTTTATCTGTATTAATATTCCAATCGTTTATAATATCGTTTTATCTAAATTCAAAGTATTTTATAATAAATATATTAACTATTTTTTTAAAAAATCTTTTATTCCATTATATATTGTTACTCTTATACTTGTGCAATCACCAATATGGTTAATAATATTTATAATAATAAACTTAATTTATTTTTATAAAATAATTATAAAATATTTTAAAACTATGCTTATTATTATATTAATGCTTGTTATTTGTGCAAATATAGTAATAAATACAGGTGTGATTCATCTTCGTTATAATCCTCGGGGAGCTTTAACTCGAATTATCAACTTTACAAATAATTTAGGTATAAATATTGTATTTATAGATGAATCTCTTGCCACTCGAGTGCTTGGATACAAAGCTAGATTTAAGATTTTTTTACAACATCCTATAACTGGGGTTGGTTATAAAAATACAGAATATCAGGTCTATAAAGTTCTAGAATCTACAAATAATATTTTACCTACTGGAATGCGAAAACAACTGTTTAACATATCAAATAATAATAAATTTATTACGTTAAGTGGTTCTATTTTTTGGAATGCCCTTTCTGATACAGGAAGTGTTGGAATAATATTATTTTATACGTTTCTTATACTTAGCATCATAAAATTAAATGCTATAAAAAATAAAATTCCTGATACAATGATTAAACAATTTATTATAGGATTAAGACAAACATATATTACAATTATTTGTCTTTCTATTTATGATATACGTTCAAATTTTATTTACTTTTGGTTTTTATATGGAATGACGATCCCCTGTATTATGTATTATAAACAATTTCAAAAAAGTCTTTATTTAGTTACAAAAGAGGGTTAAATAATGAATATCAATGATTATAAAATTATAAGAATAACAAAGTGGCTTTTATTCTATATTCTATCACCCATTATTAGGTTAGAATATAAAATTTGGGATAAATTTGTTAAAAAGAAAAAAATAATAAGATTTTTCTCAACTAGTGGAAATATATCTTTGGTTAATATTCTGTCTATTATAAATGAAATAGGTAATTTTGATAAATACGAAGATTATCTCTTTATTGATACTGGGAAAGGCAGAAAAGATTTTATTGAAAATCAGATGGAAATTGCATCTTTACACAACTTTAAAAAAATATATATTGGTTATCAAGTTAATTCTGGAATAATTGCTGTTTTAAACAATTTTTTTAAAGTTGATGAAGTGTATTTGTTAAATCACAATGCTCATCTCAAAACTGTTTTAAAATTATATACAAATGCCAAAATTACTCTCATTGATGAGGGGCCAGCCTCTTTAATCAATTACGGTATTGAAAATATCAAAAATTTAAAAGAAATAAAAATGCATAAATATTTGGGAAAACTTGATTTTTATGGTATCAACAATATTCAAAAATATAATTTTAATGAAATCAGTATGCAGGAATTTAATAAAATTCGTGAAATATTATCAAAAAAATATCCGATTAATATAAATTATGATACTAATGAGAAATATATTTTGTACTGTAGCATATATTGGGAAGTTTCAGGACTAAATAAAGATGAATTTAGTAAAGTTCAGAAAAAAGTTATTCAGGATCTAGTAGATAAAGGATATAAAATTTTATATAAACCACATCCTAGAGATAGTGAATTTTATGGATTTGATAGAAATCCCAATGTAAAATTTATCGATTCTAAATATCCAATAGAATTATATGAATTTGATGTAGTTGCGATAGTATCAATATCGTCTACAAGTTCTTTAACTTTGGCCCATTACAGTTCAATACCTTGTTTTAGCCATGTTACCGAAAAAGCTATTAATCATACTGATGAAAAAGGTGGAAAATTAGATATTGTTAAACATATCGTTAAAGAATATTCTCCAGATTATTCTATTTTATTAAATTTTGATATTAGCAATACTTCAAAGCAAGAATTAAAAGAAACATTAAACCAATATTATAAAACATTTCTTAAAACAAAACCACTATTATCAGAAAACAAAAGAATAGGAGAAAAATGGAAAATACATTAAATTATATAAGTAAATATAGAAACTCTTTAATGGGTATTGCTATTATATGGATAATATTTGGGCATTCACATATCTCTATTAATATTCCACAAATTATAAGATTTCCTTTTTGTGGATTAGGATATGGGGGAGTTGAAATATTTTTATTTTTATCAGGGTTAGGGATTTATTGTTCTTTATATAAGGATAATGATTTAGGTAATTTTTATTTAAGACGCATAAAACGTTTTCTGCCTGCAATTCCGATATTTATAATTTATATTTTTATTATAAAGTTAACTATATTTCATCAAATTGTCGGAATTTTTACTCTTGAAAATTTTTGGTTAGATAATAGAGCTTTTGGTTATTTATCATATGCTTTTTTGTGCTATACTTTATCTCCGATTTTAGTGGATATTATAAATAAACATTTGCATAGTATTAGCAATAAAATTTTATTTTTATTATTTATTCTGCTATTATCAATACCTTTTTGGGGAGATGGAAGAATACAAGGGATAGCTAGAGTCCCAATATTTTTTATTGGTCTTTGTGTCGGTCAGTATTTCAAAAAACAAGTTCAGTTGAATAAAAAATCATTTTTGTTTACTATATTTTTATCTGCCATAGGTTTTATATGTTTAATAATCACTTATACTATTTTTTATAAAATACGTTTTAAATATGGTTTAATGTATTATAGTATGCTTTTATTTATTCCTGGGCTTATATTTTTATTAGTAAATACTGTAAATCTAATAAACAAGATGACTATTGGGAAATATTTGGTTAAAATATTAAACTTTATTGGGGGGGGAAGTCTTGAAATTTTTTTAATAGAATCTTTAGTTGTAATGTTCTTGAAAGAAAAGTTATTATTTTATGAACATTTATTCCTTTCATTATCGATTGGGATTTTATATTACTATCTGTTTTATTACATAAAAATATATATAACAAAATTAATCAAAGGTTTTAGAAATGTCTGCAAAATCAAATAAAAAAAAGCTTTTTGAAAATGTAATAGCAATAGGATTAACACAAGTTATTACTTATGTTATACCACTAGTTTCGCTTCCTTACTTATCAAGAGTTTTGGGAGTTGAAAAGTTTGGGCTTGTTTTTTGGGCACAAGCCTGTATTCAATATTTTATGCTGATAACAGAATATGGATTCAATTGGTCGGCTTCAAGAGAAATTGCTATAGCAAAAGATGATAAAGAAAAAATTTCTGAAGTTTTTAATTCGGTTATGGGTGTTAAATTTATATTGATAATTTTATGTTTTATTGTTTTATTTTTATTGGTTTTATTTGTGCCAAAATTCAATAATGAATGGCTATTATTCTTTTTAACTTTTTTTATGGTCATTGGTAATGCAATCTATCCAATTTGGTATTTTCAAGGCATTGAACACATGAAATATGTAACTTTTCTTAAAATTGTTTCGCAAAGTGTATTTTTAATCCTAATATTTATTTTCATAAAATCACCTGACGACTATTTATATGTCGCAGTTCTAAATTCATTAGGTTTTGTGATTGCTGGAATTTTAAGTATTATTATTGCAAATAGACGTTTTGGTCTAAAATTGACAATTCCTAAATGGAGTAGTATTTTGCATGAATTCAAATATAGTTTTGAATATTTTTCTGCCAATATTGCCAATACCATTTATACAAATACAAATGCTTTTGTTTTGGGAGTTGTTGCGCCTCCTATTTTGGTCGGATATTATGTAGCGGCTGAAAAAATTTTTAATGCAATTCATATGCTTACATCTCCGATAGCGACAGCTATTTATCCTCAAATTTCTAAAAATAAAAATGTAAATTTATATAAAAAAATTTTTTATCCTACGGTTATTGCAATGTTCTTAATATCTGGTTTTGTATTTATTTTTGCAAAAGAGATTATAGCTATTTTTTATGGTATTGAAATGTTAGAAGCATATAAAGTATTAAGAATATTCTGTATAACAGTTTTGTTTTCATCTGTTTCAGGGTTGATTGGTTATCCGCTTTTAGGTGCAATGGGATATTCAAAAATTGTTAATATATCACTTCCTATAGCTGCATTGATTCATGGTATTATGCTCTGTATATTATATTTTATGAAAGTATTGGATATGATGACTCTTGCATATCTGACAATTTTACCTTATGTAATAATGCTTTCAATAAGAGCATACGGAGTGTATAAACATAAATTATGGATTTATAAGGAGAATTAAATGTTAAATAAAGAAATTAAAATCGGCAATAAAACTTTTAAATTTATATTCAAACACAAACCATATTATGAGGACGAAAATACTATTGTAATGGGATTTCCTTATAATATGGATGTTGAAAATTTCAATAAAACACAGATTGATAAAATAAAGGGTTATTACACGTTTATAAAATTTTATGATGATTATATCGAAATTATAAATGACATTATGGCAAATTATAGAACATATTATATGCAAAAGGATGATACAACTTATTTTTCCAATGATTTTTTAATTTTGTTTAATATGTTCTCAAAAGAAGAACGTGAACCTAATAAATTTGAAATAGAATATTGGGATAAACATCGTTATACAACCGGTGGAGAAACTGTTTGTACAAAAATTCATAAAATTAAACCGGCCCATATTTATAAATTTTATCCTGACAAAATTGAAGAAAATTTATATTTTAAAGATTTAGAAAATAAACCAAATCGAAAAAGACATTTTGAAGAAGTTTTAGCTGATATGAGAGATACTGTTTCTTTGATAAAGAATTTACCACAGAAAAAATTTCTATTATTTTCAGGGGGAGCAGATTCAACTCTTTGTGTAAAAATGTTGCAAGAACAAAATGTTGATTTTATACCGGTTTTTGCAAAACATATCCCAACAAATTCTATGAATTATGATGATACATTGAAAGTTCTATATTCTGCTGACAAATTGGGAATTGAACTTGCTGAAATTAAAATTAATACAACAAAACATATTGATACCGAGATTATTGATACGATGTTTATGGATAGGAGTATTACTCAATTGTTTTTTGTTGTAGTTGAAGAATTGAAAGAAAAATATGGAGAGGATATAGTTTTGCTAAATGGACAAGCAGCTGATTCTATATTAGGTTTTGGTCCAACAGAAAAGAATATCGGGCAATTTTTTATCCGTACAATATTAAATAAGCCATTTTGTTTATTAAGCAGATTGTTTTTGATGATAATAAAAATTTTTAGACCTCAATGTCGTAATTTAAAAAATGTTAAAAATATTAAAGAATATTTTATTGCATTTTATGATGAAAAATTTTATATGCCATTAATTGATAAAGACAAGAATGAAAAATATTTTAATATGATTAAATCAATTCTTAATCAATTATGTACAAATTTTTCTAATAAATTTGCTAAAATGATGTATTTAAAAATATTTGGTTTTATACAAGGTTCTGATAATTATGTAAATGTTCAAAACTGTGAAAAATATGGTTTTCATTCAATATTTATGTTTGGTACACCCCAAATTATTTATTCAACAGTTCAAAATACAGATTATAAATATGAAATTTATCATCCTAAATCAGTAGTATATAAAATTCTAAAAGATGTATTTCATTATGAAATGCCAAATATCAAGAAAAAGAAAAATTATAAAAAAGAGATAAAACAAGAAAAAACATTCAGGCAGTATGAACAAGAAGTGTATAAAAATTTTTATAACAAAATGAATACTTTAGAATTTTCAGAAGAGGTAAAAGTATGAAAACAATATTCTTAGATTTTGATGGCGTTTTGTTTGATAGTGTAAAAGAGGCCTATTTATTAGCTAGATATTCATTTTATAACATACCAATAAAAGAAAAAATAGATGCAATTCATTATCTGAAATTTAAAAAATATCGTTATCTAATAACTCATTCTTGGCATTATTATTATATTCTAAAGTTGATAGATAGTGGCACTGATAATGACATTTTTGAGCAGGAATATTATAGACTTATAAAAAACCGTATGTTAGTGAGAGATGGTTTGTTTGATAAAAAATATCAAGAGCAACGAAAATATTTAATAGAACGTGATTATGAATTTTGGAAAAGTTTAGAAGCACCTTATCCATTTTTTTACATGATCAATTCCATTAAAAATGATTATGATATAATTATTTTGTCTACAAAGAATGAGTTTGCGATAAAAAATCACTTTGATGATTATAAATTCATTTTGAGTGAGGAAAGAATAATAGGTAAAGAAAAATTAAAAGAATATCAAACCAAGGCTAATTTTATAAAGGCTTATATGAAATTGCGCAATGTAGAGAAAGCGATATTTATAGACGATAGCGAAGATAATTTAAGAAAGTGTGAAAATATAAAAAATTTAAAATGTATACAAGCCAAATGGGGGTATGTCACCCCAAATATTAAATCAGATAATTATGAAGAAATAATAAAACAAATAAAGGAGTTATGAAGTGATAAACGAAAAAATTATAAAAGCAGTTATACCTGTAAGAGCTGGTTCTCAAAGAGTAAAAAATAAAAATATACGTCCCTTTGCAAACAGCAGTTTATTGGAAATAAAAATAAGACAAATGCAAAGAATAAAAGAATTAGACGGAGTAGTAGTAAATTCAGACAGCGACGAGATGTTAGATATTGCAAAATCTCTTGGTGCGGAAACGTTTAAACGAGATCCTTATTTTGCATCATCAACAGTTTCTATCAATGAAGTATATAAGAATATTTCAGAAACAACAAATGCTGATATAATCGTTTATGTTAATGCCACAAATCCTCTTCTTATGGATACTTCTTTAAATCAAGCAATAAAAACATTTCTGAACAAATCAAATAAATATGATACATTAAATTCGGCACATTTAATTAAGGAATTTTTGTGGAAAGATAATATTCCTTTAAATTATTCAATTGACAAAATGCCTAAAAGCCAGGATCTCCCTAATATATTTGCTTTAAATTTTGCAATAAATATTTTCACTAAAGAATATGGTATTAAAAATTCAAGTATTGTCGGGAATCACCCTTTACTATATGAATTAGATTCTATAGAGTGTATTGATATAGATAATGAAATAGATTTTGAGTTTGCTGAATTTATGTATAAAAAATATAGGATGAATGGAATATGTTAAATATAAAAGTTTTAGACTGTACCTTGCGTGATGGTGGATATATAAACGAATGGGATTTTGGACTTGATAAATGCAGACAAATATTAGCTTCGTTATCAAAATCGAATATTGATTATATTGAAACAGGTTTTTTAACAGAGGAAACAACAACAGTTTCAAAAACCTTATTTAATTCATTTGAAGATATTAAAAGATTTGTGCCTTTTAATATTGATAAAGAAAAATTGTTCGGTATGATTACTTATGGTAAATTTTCTATTGAAAAAGTTCCTGATGTTAAAGATTCAATTATTAAAGGAATAAGATTAATTTTTAAGAAAAGCCAAAAAGATAAGGCAATGGTTTACTGTAAAAAGTTGAAATCAAAGGGGTATAAACTTTTTATTAATCCAACTTTTATTGATCAATTTACTGATGAAGAAATACTTGATGTAATTAAAGATATAAATGATATCAGGCCTTATGGAATGTCAATAGTAGATTCTATGGGAGTCTTAAAAGAAGACGATTTGTTAAGATTATACTATTTAATTGATCATAATTTAAACAAAGATATTGCTCTATGCTTCCATTCCCATAATAATTTGCAATTATCATTTTCAAATGCACAATGTTTAATGAAAGTTTGCAAAAATAGAGAACTTATTATCGATTCAACCGTTTTTGGTATGGGACGTGGCGCAGGGAATCTTTGTACTGAGCTTATCACACAGTACATTAACGATAATTATAACGGACATTATGATATAATTCCAATATTAAAAATAATAGATGAACAAATAAATCCGATATTCGCTAAAACTCCTTGGGGATATTCAGTACCATATTATTTAGCCGCGACAAATCACTGTCACCCGAATTATGCAAAATACCTTGTGGATAAACAGACTGTACCTGTAGAATTTATTAATAATCTTTTGAAATCAATTCCTGATAACAAAAAGTCTATCTATGATGCAAATTTGATTAAACAATTGTATTTGGATAAATTTTCAAAGGTTGTTGATGACAGCAAAACTGTTGAATATATGAAAAATTTGCTTACAAATAAGAAGATTCTTATTCTTGCACCCGGTAAATCTTTGAAAGAAGAACTACAGAAAATTAATAATTTTATAAAACAGGAAAATCCTTTTATAATTTCTTTGAACTTTATTCCGGAGCAATTTAAGGAAAATCTTGTATTTGTGACTAATATGAAACGTTTTACCACATTGAACAATTATATGACGCCGTTGGTTGTTTCTTCCAATATTGAAGATATTCCTCCACAGGCTCGTGTCCTTAATTACTCATCTTATTTGAATGATTCAAAGATGTTTGATAATGTAGCTTTGATGTTGTTGAATTTGTTTATAAAAATAGGTATAAAATCAGTTACAATGGCAGGACTCGACGGCTTCAGCCCAGTTGCAACGGATAATTATGTTTCTGATGATTTGATAAATAATGCTAAGGTAAATGAATTTGATGAAAGAAATGATATTATGTCAGAGGAAATTTCTAAATTGTCTAAAAAAATTAATATTAATTTTATAACATCTACTTTGTATAAAATAAAACAACCTGTTGCTTAAATTTTCTTGTAGATTCTGGTTGTTTGTAATATAATTATTTTAATATTAAAGGAGATTTTATGCAGCAGGCAGTTTATATCCCGCAGGAAGAAATTGATGAAGAATTAACGATTGATTTAAAAAAAATATTTTTCGTACTTTGGAATAAAAAATATTTGATTATTAAAATATTCTTTACAATATTAGTTTTATTTATAACATTAACTTTTATATTGCCTAAAAAATATTCTGTTGAAAGCGATTTATATATAAACAAAGCGAACAGTTCAAATATGATGGAAATTAACCCATATGCTATAGAAGAATTAGGCGGCGCAGGTGGTGTCGCAGCATTAATGGCAGGTGGTGGAGGAACTTTAATAAATGAAATGGAACTTATCCAATCACCACTGGTTATTGATAAAGTTATTCGTGAAAACAATTTAGTCTATAAAAAAAGATGGGGCATCATTCCTAATAAAAAAGAAGGCGAATTTATTTCTACAAAAGCATTTTTAAAAAAGAATATTTCTTTTGAAAACAAAAAAGGCACAAATGTTTTATCGATTGAGTATAAAAATAAAGATCCGGAGTTAGCTTATAACGTCGTTAATTCTATTATAAACAATTACATTGAACTTCACAAACAATTAAACAGCGATAAAGCTAAATCTGACCAAAAGATTTTAGAAGCTGAATATAATAGAGCCAAGCAGGCATTAAATCAAAAAGTTAATACGATGAGCGGATTACCCGAGCAATCAATGATGTCTACAGGTAATCTTGCTGCAATGGGGGCATTCTCAAATAGTGCACAGAGGGCTTTGTCAACGCTAAAAGGTCAGGTAGTTTCCGGTGAACGTTCCAGAATTGAAGTTACTGAAGAAGCTGCCAAAGTTGCAAATTTATCCTCAAAACTTGAATGGGCAAAAATGGTTGACAAAATGTCTGATTCCTCTAAAGTACTTGTAATCAAGGAGCCGCAAAAACTCAGAGATTTTGAATATTCTTCACCCAAGCTTCTTATAAACATTCTTCTGGGTATTGTTTTTGGTTTTATTGCGTCATTATTTGCAGTAATTTTTGCTGAAATAACAGATAAAAAGCTTACATATTCAATGCTCGGAGAAAATATTATTTACGATTTAGAAAATGATTTTTCGGATTTGAAGTTATTATTACTGGCAAATCAGGACAAAAATATTTCTCTTGTTTGTTTTGAGAATATCCCTGAAAATATTATTCCGCAATTACAAAGCTTTAGAAATATTCATCTGATAAAGGCGGATATCTCCGGTGAATTTGTCGAAAGCGTTAAAAATTCGGCTGAAGTTATAATATTTGCAACTGTCGGCAAAACAAATTCCAAGCTTTATAAACAAATAAAAACAATGCTTATGGAAATGAACAAAAAAGTTGCTCAGGAAGTTTTGATTAAATAATTCCTCAAATCCAAAAAGCAAATCAATAGAACTATTCCCAAAAGATACGCGCCCAAAACGTCTGTGGGGTTATGGACACCTGTCATAACTCTGCTTAAGCCTACAAATAAAATCCATAATACTGAAATACTAATCCCGATTATACGCCACGATTTATTATTACAATATTTATACAAATACCATATAACCATTCCCCAGAGGCAAAACATTACAAGACTGTGCGTTGATACATAGCTGTAACTATCCGGATGAATTCCTGCGATTTGCAATTCGAAAGGCGGTCTTGGACGGCATATGATGTGTTTTAGTATGTAATTTAAAATATATGTCACTAAAGGCACTGAGCATAAAAAAACAGCGTCTTTGTATAACTTTTTAGTTACAAAATACACCCCGAACCCTACAAGCGGCAGTGCTATCATTATGGAATACAGAATACAATCAGGCAGTTTGAAAATTTGTATTGGCAAAAATCCGAGCTTATCCTGCAAAAATATTATAACACTTCTGTCCCATTGGGTTACAACAGGACAGAAGACTATTAACGATGTAAATATCAAAAATACTGCCGTAAAAACAATTATTTTACGCAGCATGCGCATTTTCCTTCGCATTTAACGGCAGACGGCTTTTCTTTTGAACAGAAATGATCTCTGTCGATATAATATTCGCCTTCAAGCGGGAATATCGTCATCCAGAGGTTTTCACGCCAATCTTTATCCAGAATTTCTTTAACATCTTTTGAATACTGGTCAATTTTAGATGTAATTTCAGGATTGGTCAAATATGCAGCCGCATTTTCGTGAGTTTCATAAGGCTTGAATTTTTCATAATAGCTTCTCAAAACCTCAGGTCTATCGACAATCATACACGGTCTTAGCATATTACCGTCTTCATAAGGAATACCATCCCTTATTGCACGCATAAAGGGTGATGCAAGCGCTTCTGTAAGCGTGCAATCTTTCAGGTTGTGTGTTGCAAGGTGAACAAAAGTACATGGTTCGACATCTCCTCTCGGGTTAACATGAATATACTGTCTGCCGCCTGCAATACATCCCATCATTTCAGGGCCGTCACCCCAAAAATCAACTGTCATCATAGGCAGAGTGTTTCTGGCATTATATACAGCTTTTAAAATCTGCTGACGCTGCTGAGCATTAGGAACCATACTAACGTCAGGGCTGTCGCCTACAGGTACGTAATGGAAGAACCATGCCCAAAGACACCCTTTATCGGATAACATTTTCATAAATTCATCCGATGTAACCTCATCACAATTTTGGCTTGTAGCGGTTATGCTGGCACCGAAAAATATTCCGGCTTTTTTCAACATGTCCATTTTTTCCATAACCATATCAAAGCAGCCTTCGCCTCTTACGGTATCTGTGTTTTCTTTCATCCCGCCGATTGAAAACATAGGCTGAACATTTCCGAGTTTTTTCAATTTTTCAACTGTCTTTTCGGTAATTAATGAACCGTTTGTAAATGTTATGAATACGCAGTCATTAAATTCTTCAGCCAGCTCTAAAAATTCTTTTCTGGCAAACGGTTCGCCGCCCACAACAGGGATTATGTGAATACCCATAACATCGCGGGCTTCCGTAAAGATTTCTCTCCATTTTTCTTTTGATAAATCTTCTTTTACGTCATATTCATGCGCCCAGCAGCCTTTACAGTTGAAGTTGCAGCGTTTTGTAATACTTGCAAGCAGAACTGTCGGCGGGAAAAATCCGTTTTTCTCGTTGAATTTCGTCCGTTTTCTCAAATTGTCGCCGTAGTATCCGTTTACAAAGAAGTTTTTTATCCATTTGTTGCGGCAATTTGGATGTAATTCGGTTAAAATCTTTTTCCACCAATAAAGGTGCGGATGTTCGGATTTAAAAAGCCATTGCATTCTTCGTGCGTGATTTATTCCGCCTTTGGAGCCGGAAATTTTTTCGAATATTTTTGCAAGGTTAATTAATTTTTCTTTGCTGAAATTATGTCCTAAATAATTTAATAACATATCAATTGCAAAGTCGTTAAATTTTAGTTTTAATCTGTCAAATCTGCCCATTGAATTCGGCTGCCAGACTGTGGATTGTTTTTCTACTCTCATTTTATACTCCTTATTAATATAATTATTATAGCGCAAACAAAAGAGATATTATTAAAAATAATTCTGTTGCTAACTTTTATTAAGTGTGTATAATTAGGTTATGAAAAATGTATTGGTCGTAGAAAATGCTAATGCCGGAAGAAAAAAATCAGTATTGTATAAGAAAAATGTTATTCGTTTTTTATTTGACCGCGGCGTAAAATTTAAAAGTATTTCATTAGAGAATCTGCATCTTATAAATATTGAAGATTTTGATACGGTTATTGCAATAGGCGGCGATGGAACGGTAAATAAAATCGTTCCGTTGATTATAAATACCGATAAAGCACTCGGTATAATCCCTTGCGGCACGGCGAATTTGCTTGCTGCAAAACTCGGAATCCCGGTTAATATTAAAAAGGCACTTGAAATTATTGACAGACAAAATTTTGTTGAAGCTGATGTATTTAAAGTCGCGGATAAATATTCAATATTGCGTGCGGGATTAGGCTATGATGCCGATATAATTTGTAAAACTCCGCAGTCTTTGAAAAACAAATTCGGTTATTTTGCGTATTTTATCGCCGGAATTCTGTTTGCACTCAGACTTAAACAAAAAAAGTATTATATGACATTTGCAGGCAAAAAGTTATCTGTTCTTGCAACGTGTATAATAGTCGCAAATGCCGGTAATATGTATAAGAATTTATTCTCTATTTCTAAAAATTGCCAAATTGATGACGGGATTATGGATGTATTTATTTTAAAAGTGAAAAATCCGTTTTTGTTTTTTGCTGAATTTTTGCAGATAATTTTTAACAAAAAAAGTTCAAATTCAAAGGCAATGTATTTCCGGACAACAAATTTAACAATAAAAAATGACATCACAACAGGTCACATTGACGGTGAAAAAGTAAAATTTAAAGGCGATATAGTAATTAATATCGCCCCGAAATCAATTAAATTGATTAAATCATAAATTACCATTTGTTAATAGCAAATGCCATAACAATGATTGATGCAATGCCTTTTAACGTATCACAAACAGGTGTAATCCAGTCATTGCCGGCAATTCTTCTCGGAACAACAATTGTGTCTCCCGGTTCAATACTGCTGCCGTTGCCTATTTTTTCGGCACGTCCGTTGACACTGACTTTATACAGCCTGAATTTGTTTGCGTTAGGGGTGTAGCCGCCGACTTCTTTAATATAATATTTTGCATTTGCACCTTTTTTGTAAACAAAAGACTGTTCATTATAGACTTCGCCGATAACGCTTACATGGTTTGAAAGCCGCGGAATATAAATATCATCGCCGTCTTGTACTTCAATATTATCAAGGTCTTTAATTTTATCCAAATCATTATTTTTAATATTTAAGGCAATTTGACCGTTATATTTGTCCGTAAGTGTTTGGTCATCTGCCTTTAACATTGTAAGCATATCCATTTTGGATTTTTGATCACCTTCGGAGGGTTTATAAGCGCTTGCCATACGACCTTCTATAAGTTTTATGTCACGTTCATTATTTTTATGAGCGAGTTCTACCTGTTTACCCTGAAGATTTGTACGTTTGAATACAATACCTCTTAAATCGGCTTCTTTTGTCAGGCCGCCTGCCAAATTTATTACATCGATAAGTCTTTTACCTTCAACAAATGTGTAAACACCCGGAGTTTTGACAAAACCGGAAATTTTTACGGTTTTCATAACTTCATTCCCTCTAAGGGTGCGGAAAAATATTTTATCCTCGGGATTTATCATAATTGATTTAATTCTGTCGGAATTAATCATTATGTCATAGAGATAATATACCTGAGTGATATTTTGTGCATTAGTTATTTCAACTGCAACCTGTTCTGTGGGAATAAGTTTATTTGAATTTGATGTGCTTGATTTTAACTGGACGTTGTTTTCTTCAACAGCGCCTTTGTAGGAAACTTCAGTTTCATTATTTTCTTTATCCGTAGTATTATCTGCTAAATTTGTCACATCTGATTCAATAAATTGTATATCCGCCATTACGTCATTTAGCGTCATGTTCTGGGTATATGTAAGATGCTTAGGTGTGTTTATACAGCCGTATACATCAACAAACAATGAATTTGTATTTTTATAAATGTTGATAATATCTCTGGGCTGCAGCACCGGATCATTCATGCCTGCAAAAAATTCGCTTAAAAATATCGGAATTGTTTCAATAGTATTATCTTTTCCCGAAATACGTCTTATGACCGCCTGATTAATAAAAGTTTCTTCCAAAAGTTCATCTTCGCTTTTTAAAATATCGGAAAGTCTCATGCCTTCTTTATAAGCATAAGTTGCCGGATGTTTTACGTTACCCTGCAGTATGACGATATTTTCAGCAGTGTTGTATAATTCTCTAAAGTGTATTGAATCACCGCTATTCAAAGCTTTTTTTCGGGCAGTTTCCCATTGAATATTTTCTGCTGTTCTTTCCTGAGTGGCTGTATTATAGCCCGTTAAAGTTATTTCGGTTTGCTGGGTTGTAGGAAGTAATCCTCCCGCAAATTTTACTACATTATCAATATTTTCGCCTTGTTTTATTTCATAAATACCGGGAACGGTTACTCCGTTTCTCAAAGCAACAACATCACCGATTTTGTCAACAAAAATTTTGTCATTTGGTCTTAAAATCACACCGTCGTCGTTACCTTCAAATAAAGCTTTATAAAGGTCAATATTTTTTGTTTTGGAATTGGAGGTGTAGGAAATATTTCTCAGAGTACCTGTTTTTTTAACTCCGCCTGCAGCATTCAAGGCATCAAGAACGGATGAATTGTTGCCTACAAGAATTTTTCCGGGTTTGTTTACCTGCCCGTATACAAATACGGAAAATTCTTGACCTGCAGCAACGGTTAATCTTAATTTCATATTTTTATATTTCTGTGCCGCAAGTCTGTTTGCTTCGACTTCTACGTCGCTCAAGGCTCTGTTTTCTGCTTTTATTAATCCTATACCGGGGATGAAAATATTGCCTTTTGAATCAACTTCCACGGTAGATGAAGGACTTACAAGACTGGCGCCGGAAAGTGCCATTACATCAACTGAATCACCGTATGAATAGACATTTACTTTCTCGCCTATGTTTAATTTATACGAGTTGTCAAATTTACCTGTAGTACCTGCTCCGACATTGCCTGCCGTAAATAAATCATATCCGACCTGCAATAAGGCATTACCTGATGCGGCAGCTTCTTTATCGTTAAACAGCTGTTCAACAGGGCTTAATTGTACGGAAGAAGCTTGCTCTACCGCTTCTTGATAATTGTTTTCAAACGCATTTAGATTTATTACTTCTTCTTCATTTTGAATACTTTTTACTTTTGACGCCGCAGATGAATAATCTGTTGCCGCTGCTGCAAATGCTGCGGGTTCAATTGTAAATACCAGTAATAAGAAAAGTGTAAGTATTTTTTTCATAATTTCCCTTTATTAAGTTATAGCAATTTCCATCAATGATTTAATAGCCGGCCATTCAAGTCGCCATAAACCTGACGCATCCAGCGCATAGTTGCCGACGCAAGCAAGTTTGCAATCCTTGCATTTGTTTACGGTTTCAATAAACAAAGGATCTTTTATGACGTCTTTTAAAGGTCTGTTTCTGACGCTTATAAAAGGTTTTCTGTCATAGCATCTCAGCATATCACCGTTAGAATAAATTACGGTGGCGATTCTCGGCCAGTGGCATTCATAGTAGGTTTTCTTATTAATTATGTAATCCATAAAATAGTAAGAATTTCTTATAGGATATCCCTGTTTTTTAAGTTCTTTAATCTTTATGAACATTTCGGATAATTGGTCGTTTTCAAGTTCTGTTTCAATAACATTTTCTGCTTCGTCAGGTATTGAAGCCGCTTTGTTAACCGTAAAGTATAATAAAATATCCGCATCTTTACAATATTGAGCGACCTCTTTTATTTGTCCAAAATCGGTTTGTGTTGATACGGTACAGCAAACATAAATTCTCATTTTGGGAGAATGAATTTTATGGTATTCTATCCCGCTCATAACTTTATCGCAGATTCCGGGCAGATGGCGGATGTCATCGTGAGCTTTTCCGATTGCATCAAGTGATACAAACATCAAATCCGTATATTTTGCAAAACCGGGATTGGATTCCAAAAACCAGCCGTTTGTTGCGATTTTTGTATAAAGTCCGGCATCATGAGAGGCCTTGCAAATTTCATCAAAATCCTGTCTTAAAAGAGGTTCACCGCCCCAGAGAATACTGTCCAGATAACCGATTTGTCCTGCTTCCGTTAAAAGTCTTATGATTTCTTCTTTGGGCATATCGTCCTGCCCTTTTTTGGATTTCCAGAAACAGAAATCGCAGTCACAGTTGCAGGCACTTGTTACCATCAAAGAAAAACACAAAGGTTTCGGAGTTTTAGACAGACGGCTTGCTATACATTCCAAAGCTCCTCCGCCGAGATGTCTGTAATATTTTAATCGTTCAAAATTCATATTATTTCGGGATTTTGTAAGCATCTTAACCTCTCCTCTTATAAGTTTACTGTATCATGAACATCGCAATTTACAAGAAAAATTAGCCTGTTCGGGTAATAATTGCTTTACAAACTTAATATTAAATCGCATATTTTTGCTGTCTGCGTTTTATCAAATCTATAAAGGCTTCAATCCTTGTGATATAGCCTGCTTTGCCTGTTTGCTCATCCAGAACGAGCGACAGTACCGGAATATTTTCATTTTTACTCACTTTAGGCAAAATATTTTGCGCAACAATCTCCGGCATGCAGGAAAACGGTGAAATGTGTATAATACCGTCTATTCCGTGTTTTGCGGCATAAACCGTATCCCCTATTGTTTCAATGCATTCACCGCCTATTGCACGTTTCATATATTTTTTTGCATATTTGACGCATCGTTCTCTGTGGGATTCTTTTTTATAAAAAATTGACGGTTTCAAAACGTGTTCCAGCCAATCCGAAAACATTATCTGACGCTGAACTTCCACTCCCATTTCCCCGAGTTCCTTTTCTATATTCTGGTTGGTGTAAGGATCCAGCAGTACAAAAAATTCTCCGATTAAATAGACTTTCGGAACTTTTTTGTCTTTGTCTATCGGAATTTTTTTAAAATCTTCTATTACCTGTTTTTTCAGACGTTTTGCCTTTCTTACGGAATTCGTTTCGTCTGCGATTCTCAGCCACTTATGGTAACATTTTTCGGCATCTCCTTTATTTAATTCCCTCGGTCGTGTGTAAAATAATAAACGTTCTGCCGTATCAATCGCAAAAAGTTTATTAAATCCGAGGCTGAAACCTTTATAATAACAATAAGGATTAAGACAGTGAGTTACGTGCCAGAAAGCCTGAAGTGTTTGCACCATTTTACTTTTGTACATATCAAAAATTACCATGTCAAATTTATAGCCCATTTGTTTTAAAGTCTTTTGAGCCATTTTGGTGTAATTTCCGAGTCGGCAAGACCCCGGAGCCTGAAACATCATAAGTGTATTTGCACCTTTATCCAGCGCCATCATGTAATTTGCAAGATTTAATTTATACGGAAGACAAATTCCTTCTATACTGTTTCTAACGCCCAATTCAAGCGCCTCATTGCTGTTTGCCGGCGGTATGACGACTTTTGCGCCGAGTGATTGAACAAGCGCCTTTAAAGGTATATCAATTCTGCCCATTCTCGGCCAGGCGATTATTCTGTCTTTTGCACGAATTTTAATTTCTTTTTCAGCTAATTTTTGTTCTGTTTCCATAAAAATTATCCTATCATAAACTTATAAAATTAGTGTATAACCAGGATGTATTATTGAGGTAAATTTCAATCCTGTATTTTTTATCAGGTTCAAGTTCATAACTCAAATTGTCAGTGCGTTTTTGAAAAATAATATCACCATTATGTATGATTCTTATTTCGGCACGGCAAAATAATTTAACCGTCAAATAATTGTCGTTTTTATATATCAGTGGATAAATATTTTTCACGGCACGGTTGATAATAATATTTTTGCCTCTTTTGAGCAGGTTCAGAATAAGATTTTTCTGTTCTTCAAAGCTTTCCGGAACAGATTCTTCTAAAATAAAATAATTTACAATGGTATTAAACATGTCTTTATAAGGAAAAATTGTTACCGGAATTAAATATTTTGATATTTTTAGAGCATGTGCGTCAACCCCGCCTATTGCAAGAATACAAGGGTATACTTTGCTTAAGTCATCCCACCACTTTAGAGTTTCTGTGTGCGGTCCTTTTATAATCTTATGTTTAAAAAAATATGCGTATGCGATTTTAAAAATATTTGAACTGTCGTAATTATCCGCCCAATCCGAAAACCAGTTCCATATTTCTATTCCGTCCGGAATAACTGATTTATCCGTCCAGCAGATGGGGCTTGCGTTATTTTTTCGTGTGTCGGATTCATCAGGATGTGCGGCATAACCGAAGCCGCCTTGATTTCTGACCTCGTGTACGGAATTTTTTATACCTTTATCGGGAATTATGGTATTTTTTATATCTAATGCAATGTAATGGTCAGAGGCTTCAGGTGATATTTCTTCTCCTTTTATTACGCAAATCCCGTTGTAGAAGCCTTCTTCAATATCCGTATTGTTATGATCGGTTATTATGACCCATTTTAAACCGGCTTTTTTTGCGGCTTTTGTTATCTGATCAATATTTCCCGTCCCGTCTGAAAATGTTGTATGGATATGAACTGCGCCCGGGAATATATGAAATTGAGAGGCTGTAGTGTTCATTTTGCAGAACCTGTGAGAATTTTTTCTTTTTTGATATTAATAATATCCGCTTTAGCTTTTGGTTTGGCGTTTTGAATAAGTGTATTTCTTTTCTTTCTCATCAACATATCGACAAAAGCTTCAATGCGCGTTATAAATCCGGCTTCTCCCGTATGTTCATCAATTGTTAAATGAATTAACGGCATGCCTTTTTCTTTGCAATGATGGGAAATTTCATCGACCATTAATGAATCGGGACCGCAGCCGAATGCGGAAAGCGCTATTATTCCGTCAACTTTTTTATTCAAAAGGTAATGTGCTGCACATCCGGTTAATTCAAGTTCGTTTGCCCAGTATTGAATTTCGCCGAGTTTTTTGAGAGCCTCTTGTGACTGTTCTCTTGAAATATTTAAGGATGTATATACTTTTACTCCCATTTTTTCAAGTTTTTTGATTAAATTCAGAGAAATTCTTTCGTCAAAAAGATTATAGCCATGTGCCATAATAACAACGGACAGAGGTTTTACAATGTCTACTGTTTTCTTTAATAATTTTCCCTCAATTGCGTTTTGCAAAGCTTCATTATAAGAAACTCCGGAATTGGTCATTGTCATAAAATCGTCATAAATTTTCCAGCCTGCATCCACGGCATTTTTTATTGTCTTTTGGTCTTTTATGCCGAGAGCGTTTGCGGTTTCTGTCCAAAAATCATAAAAACCTAAGCCTTCTGTTTTGTCCAGTGTTGGTTCTATTATTGTAAAAGGTTTGTTAATTATGTTTCTTATAATTTCCGGAAGCCCGCGGATTTTGCTGCAGTTGTTTATTTTATAATCCGTTGACTGGATTGAGGGGATAAATATAGTTTCGCAGCCTTTTTCAAGCAGGTTGACTACATGCCCTGCGTAAACTTTTACGGGCAGACAGGTATCGGATACAACGTATTTTGTCCCGCTGTTTATAATAGCGGTAGTGGTTTTATCGGATAAAATTATCTCCAACCCTAATGATTTGAAAAATCCGTAATAAAAAGGGTAATTATTGTAATATGATATCGCTCTTGGTATCCCGATTTTTTTATAACGCAGTGTGTCTTTCATATTATTTTTAATCTTTATGTGTTCACGAAAAGTATACAATAAAAATAAATAATAAATCAAATTTTTATTAAATTTTTGATGAAGTCGTATATTTTGTTAATACCGGATATAAATCTAAAAAATCATTATATGCAGGTATTGCAAAATTTATATTCAGGCGTTTGTCCAGTTTCTTATATGATGTTATAACATTTTGAGAAATGCTTTTAAGTCCGTTTTTTTCGGATGCCTCCAGAACTTTTTGTATTATTTTTTCGGATGATTGAATGAGCCTAATTTTATCTTCAGGCGGCAGTTTTTCGTAAACTTTGCAGTGTGTAAGCGGGTCAAGCATTAAATGCAGCATACTTTCAATACCGTTATATGGCGCTTTTATTTCGTCCCCGTATGATTGGTACCATATATCAATTATGTTAATGGATTTGTTTTCATTATTTATCAATAGATTATTGGGGTTCATCATGTCAATTTCGCAGTCCGTATTCTTGTTTATTATTTGAATTTTTTTTGCGAGTTTGTCATAACTCTTTTGCGGAAATTCCGATAATTTTTTTATTTTTTTAAGAATAAATTGTGCTTCTTTTTCATTGATTTCAGCAGTTCCAAGTTCAAGTTGTTTAATTTTTTTTGGCCAGTACGGAATAGAATTGCATTCGCCCTGAACTTTTTTTACTATAAAAAATCCTTCGTTGTTTGTTGCTATATATTGTCCGAAGTTCGGAAGAGATTCGTTTTGCGGGGCGGCTGTTATTTCATTTTGCATAAAGCTTTTTAATCTGAAATTTTCCCGCTCTATTCTTATAAGATATTTTTCTATGCTCGGGATAGTATATATATCCGCATAAAAACCGCTTGCCATATAATTTTTTGCATTTGTTATTATAGAATATACGGAGTTTTTAAATGTATCGTCAGGGTAAAACTTTTGGAAATATTTACAAAAATCGTCATAGCTGAAATGCCCGCCAAAATTAATGCTGGTGCGGGGTGAATTTTTTAATACAAAATGATTGGGAACTTTATTATTGTATTGTTTAGGGTATGAATTGTATTTTACGGATTGTATGTGCATATTTTTGTAATACATCAAAATTTGTTTTTTTGCTACTAAATTAATTAAATTTAAAAATTTTCAACAAATATTCGGGTAAAATTTATAATCTTTTGAAGTATTGCAGGATTTATTTTTTAAATCCGGTGTAAAGAATTTTGAAAAATTTGTAACATTTTTGACAATTTGAACTTTGTTTGTGGTTTATTGATAAAAAAGCTGATATGAGGTTTGAAAAAATTGCAAAATACTATCTCAAAAACCTTTAACTCAAATAATAATAAAATATCCTTTATGGACAATAATATTAATAATTCTTTTTATTTTATTAAAAAGAGATTGGAGAAGGTTTTTCTGGAAGAAATGGAATCTGAAAATTCCATTTTTCGTATGGTTTCAAAAAGTGTTATTCATAAAATGGCAATGTTTTTGTCAGGTGCGTCAAAGCGTTCGTGTTCAATAGGCATTGCCGGCGAAACCGCAAGCGGAAAGTCGACTATCGCTTATGATATAATTGATACGCTTGAAACTTTCGCAATAGAGTTCGGTATAAGTGATTTAATTACCAGAATTAATACGGATGATTATTATTATGACAGATCGGATATGGTAAAGTCCGCCGGAAGTTTTGCGGAATTTGCCAAGCATTATGACCTTGATATTCCGCAGGCGCTGGAATTATCTTTGATGAAAAAACATATAAAGGCGCTTTTGAACGGGGAAAAAGTCTATCTGCCGAAATATGATATGTCGGGTACTGCAAAAAGAGAAGATAATGTGACTCTTGCTGTTCCGTCTAAAATAGTTATATCAGAAGGGCTTTTTACATTAACTGAAGATGTTGTTGATGCTTTTGATTTCAAAATTTATGTTGATGTGTCATCCGATGTGCAAAAAGAACGTTTTTACAGACGCGCCAATGAACGTAATCTGGGGTCATCTGTTGATGAGGTATATAAAAATGCGTCTGATAAAGCAAAAGTGCATATTTACCCTACTATACAAAGTGCGGATATAATTTTGTCAGGTGAAGCTGACAGACAGGCTTATAAAAATTTCATCAACAAAATTTTGGATATCGTAAAAGAAGTCCATTTTAAAAATGTATTTTTATATTGTGTTTAAAAATTACTGATTTTGAACGGCAGGTTCCGCCGGAAGTTTATCTTTCATTTCGTAAAACCAGTCGATTAAGGGCTTTTTTTCTCCGAATTCAAATTTGAAGCTTTTTTCAAAATCCGGATCCGTCAGAAATTTATAACTCACATTAAAGCCCAGAGGTTCGTCAACAAGTTTAAGTTTTTTGATTTTTTTCTCGGAAATTTTTTTGGTTCTTTTATCCATAACATTAGAATAATTTAAGCCTTCATAGCAGCAAAAAGGAACCTTAACTCTGTCGTCAACACCTTTTGTCAAAAGACCGAATGTTCTGCAGACAATTCCTCTGTAATCGTAAACCGAGCAGACGTCGTCAATGAGAAATGGGCAGGTATAGCGGAAAGCATCACCTTCGTATTTGCTCTTTTCTTCGACTATACGTTTTATATTCTCTTCAATTTTATTTTGGGTTTTATTATCAAGCTGCAGAAATCCGCACAAAAGGTACTTGAGTTCGATTTGCGAATACGGAAATTCGGCATTTTTACAGCATTTGGCACATCCTTTCTCGCAAAAGATAAATTGTTTTTGTGAAGCAAAAAATTTTGCAAGTTTTGTGTTCAAAAATATTAAATATGTAAGGTAATTCTCCAGTGCTTCATCTTTCATCGTCTAAAATTCCAGATTATCAATCCAATTTTTTAACTCATCGTCGGTTTCAATATTGCCTGCTTCATGGACAACAAATGCCGGTGACAAAAGTTTAGCACCTTTTGCAAAGTTTCCCATTTCTTCCGTAATTGAATATTCACCCCCGCCGCCGTGTGTAATAAACGGAATTATTGTTTTGTCTTCAAAATTGTTTGTTGTTAAAAAAGTTCTGACAGGTGATGCCATCGTGTACCACCAGACGGGGGTTCCGATAAATATTACATCATAATTTGCAATATCAACGGTGTTTTTTATAGGCGGGTTGATATTTTTTTCTTTTTCTTCAGCAGCCGTTACAGTTAGTTCTTCGCGATCTGTCGGATACGGGGTTTCAGGAACTATTTCATAAAGTTCTCCGCCGGTCAGTGTTTGAATTTTTTCGGCAATGGTTTTTGTGTTTCCGCTCCATGAAAAATAAGCTATAAGTATTTTTTTGTTTGAAACGGTATTTTCTTCCGGTGCCGGTGGTGTGCTTTGCTGTGTAACTGCAAATGCTATTCCCGCAGTTATAATCAATACAAAAATCAATAATAATTTTTTCATATTTACCTCTCTAAATTTATTATAGTACTATTTTGAAAACGGAAATCCATTTTATGGTTGAATAAATTTGTCTTTTAATTTTTCCAGAAAAATTTTTGCTGCGGGTGAAAATACCTGATATTTTTTCCAGACAATATCAAGACCCGATTCAAGTTTTGGTGAGAGCGGCCTGAAAGTCAAGCTGTCGGATGTGTCTATCAATTTATCAAGCGTTACGGCATAACCGAGTCCCGCTTCAACCATTTTTGCAGCGTTATAAACCAGATTGTAGGTTGCCGTTATATTGAGATTATCAAATTCTTTTCCGAACCAGTCCAAAAATCCGCTTTCCGCTGAATATTTTTTTGACATTTGTCTTGACGCAATAATCGGCAAGTCTTTTAAATCATAAATTGTTATCTCATTTTTTGCGGCAAGAGGGCTGTCTTTTCGCATTGCAACACCCCATACATCTTTTTTCGGCATAGGAAGATAATCGTATTTTGATAAATCAATGGGCTGTATAAGCAGTCCGAAATCCAGAAGTCCTTTTTCAAGCTTTTCCGTAACATCTTCCGCATTGCCGCTGTAGATATGAAATTTTATATCCGGATATTCATTTTGCAAGTCTTTCATAACTTCGGCAATGTGTTTCATTGAATCTGTTTCGCCGCCGCCGATATAAATATCGCCGCTGATGATTTTATTCATCGCGCAGAAATCCGCCTCGGTTTTTTCGACCATATCAAGTATTTCTTCCGCCCGTTTTCGGAGCATCATCCCTTCAGGTGTCAAAGATATATTTGATTTTCCGCGGATTAAAAGTTTATGCCCGAGTTCTTTTTCCAGATCCATCAATTGTCTTGAAAGCGTTGGCTGAGTCAGATGCAGAGAATTAGCAGCTTTCGTAATACTTCCTTCTTTCGCGACCGTTAAAAAATATTTGAGAACCCTTATTTCCATAATTTTATTATAATTATTTTAATTATGCCCGTCAAGCATTTTAACTTATTTGATATAAGTATTTGTAATTTTCAAAAAAATCGTAAATAATAAAGATATAAATAATATTGTCTTTTGACGTTGTATAATAAGTTTGGAGATTTTTATGACAAAACAAATCAAAGATAAAGTTTTTGACGAAGAAAGATCACTCTACAATATAAAAAATACCGAAGTGATTAACTGCAAATTTGAGGGACCGGCAGACGGAGAGTCGGTTTTGAAAGAAGGCCGAAATTATACTGTCAAAGACTGTTCATTTTCTTTGAGGTATCCTATGTGGCATGCCAAAAAATTCTCTTTGATTAATTCATCTATGGATGACAAAACAAGGGCGCCTCTGTGGTATTCCAATGACGGATTGATGAAGGATTGTCTTATAAACGGGATTAAATGCCTCAGGGAATGCAAAAATATTGTTATTGATAATTGCACGATAAATTCTCCCGAGTTTGGCTGGCGTTGTAAAAATATAAAAATTTATGATTCTTCTGTTGATGCAATGTACTTTTTATTCGAATCCAAAAATGTTGAGATTAAAAATCTTAAAATGACCGGCAAATATTCTTTTCAATATATGAAAAATCTTTTTATTTCAAACAGCGAACTGGATACGAAAGACGCTTTCTGGCACAGCAAAAATATTATTGTAGAAAATTCAACCGTTAAAGGCGAATATCTCGGGTGGTTCAGTGAAAATCTTACTTTTATTAATTGTAAAATCATAGGCACCCAGCCTCTTTGCTACTGTAAAAATTTGAAGCTTATAAACTGCGTAATGGAAAATACGGATTTATCTTTTGAATATTCCGATGTTCAGGCTGATATTAAAGGACATATAGTATCCGTTAAAAATCCAAGATCAGGAATTATAAAGGCGGACAGCGTCGGTGAAATTATATCCGAAGATGCGGTTATGAAATGCTCCGGTAAAGTGATACTCAATAATTCATTAGCTGTATAAATTTCGTAATCTTTTCTCGACATAAAGGTATTTGTGTGCTAAAACTTATATGAAGCGGGAGAAAATTATGAAAAAAGATATTGATTGGAAAAATTTAGGATTTGGTTATATTAAAACGGATTATCGTTTTGTATCGAACTACAAGGACGGCAAATGGGATGAGGGCGAGCTTTCAACTGATTCCGAAATAACAATGAGCGAAAGCGCCGGTGTTTTGCAGTATGCTCAGACATGTTTTGAAGGGCTGAAAGCTTATACCACGGCAGACGGGCATGTTGTATGTTTCAGACCCGATCTGAACGCTCAAAGAATGGCAGCAAGCTGTGAAAGACTTGAAATGCCTGTTTATCCGGAAGAAAAGTTCGTTGAAGCTGTCGAAAAAGTGGTAAAAGCTAATATTGATTGGGTTCCGCCCTATGGTACGGGGGCAACTTTATACATAAGACCGTATATGTTCGGAAGCAGCGCCGTAATCGGTGTTAAGCCGGCTGAAGAATATCAGTTCAGGATTTTTACAACCCCTGTAGGCCCGTATTTTAAAGGCGGTGTAAAGCCTATTACTCTGCGAGTTCCGGATTTTGACAGAGCAGCCCCGAGAGGGACGGGTCATGTAAAAGCAGGACTTAATTACGCTATGAGTTTACACGCAATTGTTGACGCTCATAAACAAGGCTATAACGAAAATATGTATCTTGATTCCGCAACCCGTACAAAGGTTGAGGAAACCGGCGGTGCTAATATTATTTTTGTTACTTCCGATAACGTTGTTGTAACACCTAAGTCAAGCACTATTTTGCCGTCAATTACCCGTCGTTCTTTGATGTATGTTGCAGAACATTATCTCGGGCTAAAAACCGAGGAAAGAGAAATCCACGTGGAAGAACTGAAAGACTTTACGGAATGCGCACTATGCGGAACCGCTGCTGTTCTTTCTCCTGTCGGTGAAATCGTAAACCACGGTGAACATATTTATCTTCCGTCCGGAAAAGACAGAATGGGCGTGATTACTCAAAAATTATACGATACCTTAACAGGAATTCAAATGGGCAGAATTGAAGCTCCTGACGGCTGGATTAAAGTTATTCAATAAATTAAAAGCCCTCTATATTTGAGGGCTTTTTAATGCTCTGAGTGAATTTAAAACAGCCAGAAGGGTTACGCCTACATCTGCAAATACGGCTCCCCACATTGTCATATGGCCGAATGCTCCAAGCATTAGAAAAAGAACTTTTACGCCTATTGCAAAAATTATGTTTTGCCTTACTATAAGCATTGTTTTTTGTGCAATCTTAACTGCTGCCGGAATTTTAGACGGTTTGTCATCCATAATTACAACATCACTCGCCTCAATCGCGGCATCAGAACCCAGACCGCCCATTGCAATGCCGATATCGGCCCGTGCCAGCACCGGCGCATCGTTTATTCCGTCGCCCGTAAATATTACGCTTTTGTTTTTTGTTTTGTTTTGTATAATTTCTTCTATTTTGGCTACTTTGTCAGCCGGCAAGAGTTCCGAATAATATTTTTCAATACCGAGTTTGGCTGCAATATGCCGTGCAGTGTTTTCGGAATCTCCCGTAAGCATTACAATATTATTTACGAGTTTTTTTAATTCTTTTACGGCATCTGTTGAATCCGGTTTTATTTCGTCTGAGATTACAATATAGCCTATAAATTCATTGTTTTTAGCTGTATAAATTATAGTCCCGCTCTCATTGGATTGTTTGAAATTTATATTGTATTTTTCCATAAGCTTGGCATTGCCTGCGAGAACTCTTATTCCGTTTATGTTTGCGGATACACCGTTTCCTGCATCTTCAACAACGTCCGTGATGGCTGTCGGGTTGATTTCTTTCCCGTAAGCATTTTTGATTGATATTGCAATCGGGTGGTTTGAAAAATTCTCTGCCGCTGCTGTTAATTCGAGAAGTTCTTCCCGGGTTATGCCGTCTTGAGGGTTGATTTTGGTAACTTTAAAAGAACCTTTTGTCAGCGTTCCTGTTTTATCAAATACCACACTGTCAGGTTTTGACAGTAATTCAAGGTAACTGCTGCCTTTGATTAATATGCCGCATTTTGAAGCACCGCCGATTCCTGCAAAAAAGCTTAACGGTACGGATATTACAAGCGCACACGGGCAGGATATTACAAGAAATGTCAGCGCGCGTTCTATCCAGATGTTGAATGCCGTGCCTGTCAGAACGGGCGGAATTGTTGCAAGCAGCAATGCTCCGAATACAACGACCGGCGTGTAGTAATGTGCAAATTTAGTTATGAAATTTTCGGCTTTTGCTTTTTTTGAGCTTGCATGTTCAACGAGTTCAAGAATTTTGGAAACGGTTGAGTCCGTAAATTCTTTTGTAACACGTATTTTAATAAGTCCGTTTGTGTTTATGCACCCGCTGAGAACCGCGTCGCCTTTTTGAGCTTCACACGGAATTGATTCGCCCGTAAGCGCCGAGGTGTCTATTATTGCTTTTCCTTCAATAATCTCTCCGTCAAGCGGAATTTTTTCACCGGCTTTTACTATAATTATGTCGTTTATTTTGACTTTTTCGGGTGATTTTGTGATAATTATACCGTTTTCTTCAACATTTGCGTGTTCGGGTCTTATGTCCATTAAATCAGTTATTGATTTCCGTGACTTTTTAACTGCCAACCCTTGAAAATATTCGCCTATTCTGTACAAAATCATTACCATAACAGCTTCCGGATACTCGCCTATTGCCATTGCGCCAAGTGTTGCAACACCCATTAAAAAGTTTTCGTCAAAAATTTCTCCTCTTAAAATATTTTTAACGGCTTTCCATAAAATTTCTCCGCCTGCTATCAGATATGCAGCCAAGAATATCAAAAATCGGCCTGTACCTGTTGATTGCATCAAAAATGCAACCGTAAAAACTGCTGCCGCAGCAATGATTACGGCGGCTTCTTTTTTGTTGTTTGTTTCATTATGATGGTGATGATGTTCGCACATAATTGCCTCTATATCAATATTATAATTGAACAACTGTTCAATTGTCAAGTGTGAGATTACAGAAATGCAACAAAAATTTACAATAGTTGAATAATTGTTCAATCGTGGTATAATATTAATATGGAAAATAAAAGAACTGATTGCGAAGCAATAAATATTGATATTGTAGAAAAAGTCAGACCAAAGATGCCTGAGATGAATTTGTTGTATGAATTGTCGGATTTTTTCAAGGTTATGGGCGACGGCACACGAATACAGTTGTTGTGGGCGCTGGAAGAAAGCGAGATGTGTGTGGGAGATCTTGCGGTATTGTTAAATATGACAAAGTCTGCCGTATCACATCAATTAAAAGTTTTGCGGGTGGCAAAGCTTGTGAGAGCCGAAAAAAAAGGCAAAAATGTTTATTATTCTTTGAATGACCATCATGTAAAATTAATTTTGGAAAAAGCATTGGAACATGTATGTGAATAATCAGGATATAAATTTTTCGATTATTCGGGCGGCATCAGCAATACATTTTTCGCAGGGGCGTGAGGCATAATATTCTTCTGTACGTTTGGACGGAACGGGTGAATCTTTGCCTTTTGGCAGACCAAGAATTTCGCGGCAGATAATTGTTTTGTGTTTTTCTACAAATTCTTCCGCCAGTTTTTGGATACGCCGGTAGTGTGCCTGTTTAACGGTATCGTTATTGGGTTCCGTATAACCGTATTTAAGACCTGCTATCATAAACATTGCACTTACGGCTCCGCAAACCTCGCGTAATCTTCCCATTCCGCCGCCAAAGGAAGATGATAGCTTTAACCCTGTTTCAAAATCCATTCCGAAATCTTCACAAAACGCGCAGAATACTGATTGAGCGCAGTTATAGCCCGTATGAAATAATTCGACAGCTTTTTCGGATTTTGTTTCCATATTAAAATTATAAAACAAAATTTTTTATAATCTACATTTTAAGCCACATCGCGTCATAAGGCTTAAGCCGGACTGTTATTTGTTTTTCTTTTACCTGAGATTTTGTTTTTTTATCGGTTAACAGGTCATTAAAGTAGATTTCTTTTGTTTTTTTGCCAAAATCGTCATTTGAAAGATATACGGTTGCTTTTATTCTTTTGTTTGAAAGGTTATTAATGACAACGACTCTTGTATTATCGAGTGTGCGCATATAGGCAAAAACTTCCGGCGAGCCGGTTTTTAGTTCCGTAAAATTGCCGCGAGTCATAACAGGATAATTTTTTCTGAGGGTTATGAGTTTTTTGACTCGTTCATAAACTTTGTTATTGAATGTACCTTTTTGAGTGACGGCTTTTTTAAAGGTTTCCTCTGTAATCGGACCTCTGTTTATGTCACGGCTGTCAAAGTAGCTCAGGAGTTTGACTTTATTTTTGCTCTGTATTTGTTTATATTCGCGAAGTTTCGCACTGCGTTTTGCGTTAGCAAAATTGTTCTGAATACCTATTTCATCACCGTAGTAGATTATGGGAATTCCCGGAAGCGACAGGAGAATCGAAAATGCCATGCCTATTCTGTCCGGATTATTATCCAAAAAGCTTGCCATTCTGCCGCTTACGCCAAAACCTTTTCTGAAGCCGGCACCTTTCGGCGCTAAATCTTCAAATAAAAGTTCTCTTGTTTTGGAATTTACCATTTCAAGCGTCAATTCATCATGTACACGTAAAAATATTGCCCAGGCTGCGGAATTCGGGATTTGCGGGGTATGTTTATATGCTTTCCAGAAATAGCTGTTATCGCCTGAAACAAGCGACGCCCAGATTGCGGGCATATATGGAAAATGATAGGCTATTTGAACTTCATCGGTTCTCGTCAGCTCCCTTTGTTCACCGTTAATTACCGGTTTGATTTTTTGTTCCGTCCCGAAATACGGAAGAATCTTATTCGGAAACTGGCATGCCTCCGCTTGAATAACCGAGCGCGGTGCAACGGATTGTATATAAAGACTTAAGATTTTTATTATACGGTGCGTGTTTGCGAGATTTTCGGCATTTGTTCCTTCCTCTTTTATTAAATAAGGAATTGCATCCATCCTGAAAATATCTATTCCCAGATTCGCCCAGAAGCTTATTGTTTCAAGGTTGTAGTATAAAACTTGAGGATTTTTCCAGTTTATATCAAGTTGAAACGGGTAAAAAGTGTGGTATAAATAGTAATCTTTATCATTTATTGTTACTTTTCTGTAGTGATTTTCCGTAATTTCCGGAAAAATAAGCCGTCTTTTTGAAATTTTTCCGTCGGGTTCTTTATATTCCACAACCTGACCGAGTTTTTCGTCTTTGTAAGTTGTATATTCAGGCATTTGTTCTGTGACGACAAAGTAATTTAATTTTTCAAGGTCGCCGTTTTGTGCGTCTTTAAACCATACGTGTTCATCCGAAAAGTGATTTAACACTAAATCGGCTTTGATTTTGAAGCCTTTTTCCCTTGCGGCTGTCACAAACTCTTTGAATTCCTTCATCCCGCCTAAATCTGCTCTGATATCTCTCGGGTTTCTTACGTCAAATCCCGAATCTTTCATCGGTGAATCTGCAAAAGGCAGAATATATATGGTTGTAACCCCTAAATCTTTCAGGTAATCCAGCATTTTTATGTCGTCTTTAAAAGTATTCGGAGTGTTTGTATTTTTTACCCCGAATTGGTCGGCATAAAACATATAGATTACTTCGTCTTTATACCAGTCGTCAGTTCTTTGTAAATCGTCATTCTTCAGGCTTTGCGGACGGCTGAGTTTTGTTTCTTCTGCTATACGTTCAATATTAGAATATATTATGTCGACATTTTGTGGTCCGTATATTTTAGAAAGTGCTGATTTTATTTCCTTTTCTGCCTTTATCGGAATTACAGGCAGGGTGATTTGTTCCGAAATCTGTGCGGTTATTTCTTCTTTTGAAAAAGCAATATTGTATAAGCCCGCATAATTAAACGAAAATACAAGCGTAAGTAAAAGAACTATAAATTTGGATACATTCAGCATAAATTTATTATAACCCAAAAATATAATTTACTTGCGGGAGTATGCAAGGGCTATTGCAAGAGCTATTTCACTGTCGGAGGAAATTTTATTTTTCTTTGAATATTTGTTTTCGTCAGGAATTTCTTCAGGAAAAATATTGTTTATTTTTTTAATTACAGCTGACATGATGTTCATTGCCCAGACCATAATTATAAGGAAGGAAAATACAACGCCCATTCCTATACATAATATTATCATTCCGTCTTCCAGTAAAGAAATATTTTCCATGTTCTCTCCTTTTTTAGGGGTAATCTTATTTTATTACAAAAAGATTAAATTTCAAACAACAGGGATTGTGATTTCAAATTCCGTGACGGATTTGGTGGATTTATTGAGTTTTAATTCGGCATTTTGCGCTTGCAGATTGCTTTTACAAATATGCAGTCCCAGCCCGCTTCCTGTTTGCTTTGTTGTATATCCTTCTTCAAAAATTTCTTTTTGTTTTTCTTTTGATATCATCTTTCCGTTGTTGGAAATTCGAAGATGCGCAAATTTATCTTTAACTTCGCCTATTATGTTAATTTCACCTTTAATATCGATTGCTTCTATGGCATTTTTAATTATATTTACAACACAGGCTAAAAATTTGTTTTCATCAACGTAAATCTGTGCGGTGTTTTTTATGAAGCAAGTTATTTTAATGTTTTTGCCCTGAATATATGCGTCTGAAAGTCTTGCTCCTTCTTCTGAAAGTGTTTTAAAATCGCAGTTTTGAGGTGCAAAATTATTGACGGATTTCAAGTCCAAAAGTGATGTGCTGATAATTTTTAATGATTTTTTTATACATTCAAGTGCGTTTTCAACGGAATTATTTTTGTAGCCGTCTTTTTCAAGATTTTTTTTCAAAATTTCCGTGTACATTTCGCAGATTGAAATGTGGTTGCGAATTTCATGCGATACGTATCTTGTTTGTAATTTGATTATATCTGTCTCGTTCATTCAGACCTTTCTTAATATAAAGGTTCAGCCGCAGCTGAACCTTTATAACCTCTTTACTTATAAGTTTTATACTGCCATTTTTACACGTCTTTTGTTAGCAAAGCCGTTGTTCAATGCGTATAATACAGCTTGTGTTCTGTCGTTTACCTGTAATTTTTGGAAAATATTGTTAACGTGTGTTTTAACAGTAGTTTCCGATATAAATAATTTTCCTGCAATACCCTTGTAGTTATTACCCTGAGTTAAAAGATCAAGAACTTCTTCTTCGCGTGCTGTCAGGTATGTGAGAAGATTTTCCGAATCGCTTGCTGATGCTTCTTCTTTGTAAGAATTCTGGAAGTATTCGAAGAATCTTGAAGAAAGTGCTGAAGGAAGATAAATCTTGCCTGCTGCAACTTCATCTATTGCATAAATTAATTGTGCTGACGCCATAGTCTTTAAAATATAACCTTTTGCTCCGAGTTTCATTGCGCGGAAAATTAAATCGGAATCATCATAGCCGCTCAAGGCAATTACTCTTGTATCAAGCCCTAATCTTTCGATTTCCTGTATTGCTTGAAGACCGTCTTTTTCAGGCATATTGATGTCCATCAAAACAACATCCGGATGATATTTTTTAATAAGGTTGATGCCGATATTTGCGCTTGTTGTTGCGCCGACTACGTCATAACTGCTTTCAAGAGTGATTAATTCTTTAACGCCTCTTAAATGATCTGCATTATCATCAATTAACAGAACTCTTAATTTCCCTCTAAACTCTCTCATTTTATCTCCCCTTTATTTTTTGTAACCTTAACTACACTTTACATACTACTATTTTTAGAGGGGGTATTCATCCATGACCCGATTGATATTGTAGTCATGGCGGTTTGAGAATTTGGCGTACATCTTTGGATTGATAATTTGCCTCAACCATGCTCTAGACCATGATTGGCGGCATGGTTGATTTTTTTGTAAATATTTTTTAGTTACATTTTTTGATATACAACAATTGTGGTATAATTCGGATTAAGGAGAGTGTAATGGATATATTAATTTTTATAGGGGGATTTGTTTTTGGCGCAGTATGTGTTTTTATCCCGTTTTTTACCGCACAGAAAAATACAAGAGCAGAGTTTGAAAATCTTGCAAATAAAATTTTTAAAGAAAATTCCGTTGAGTTATCAGCACAAAATCGTGAACGTCTGGACGAATTTTTTAAACTTTTTAAAGAACGCATTGAGGATTTTGAAAAGAGAACTGAAGATAATTTTAAACAGGAAAAAGAAAATTTTACAATATTTGATTTGAATATCAAAAATTTTCTTGAAACGGGTAAAAAGATTTCAATGGATGCAAACGCGCTTGTAAATGTTATGAAGTCCGACAACCGTACTTCCGGCAAGTGGGGCGAAATCGTCCTTGAAAGAGTTCTGGAAGCGTCGGGCTTAAGAAAGGATGAAGAATATAAAATTCAGGCCGGATCCTCTGAGGGCAGGCCGGATGCAACAGTTTTTCTGCCTGATAACAGGTGTATTTATATTGATTCCAAAACTTCTTTTGCATCATTCGAAGGTTACGTAAATTCGGATAATGAATATGAGAAAGACGTTCATCTTAAGCAGTTTATTGAATCTACAAAAGCTCACATTGCAGGTCTTGCGAAACGGGATTATTCATCCGATGACAGATCACCGGATTACGTTTTAATGTTTATTCCTATTGAAAGCTGTTATGCAATGCTGTTTTGTGAGGATTGCGCTCTGTGGGATTTTGCCTGGAAAAATAAGGTAATGCCTGTATCGCCTTCTACTTTGCTTGCTGCTTTGAAAATTATTAATTCATTCCATATCGTTGACAGGCAGAATAAAAATGCGCTTGAAATTTCAAGAATTTGTTCACGTATGATTGATAAATTTTCTGATTTGCTCGGCGATTTGAGTAAGATAAAAAATGCTTATAATGCGGCAGTCACCAAACTTACCGGCAAGGACAACATAATTAATCAACTGAATAGGATTGAAGAACTCGGCGTAAAAGGGTCAAAAAATATGCCGGAAATTCCGGAAGAAATCAGTTGACCGAGGTCAATTCTTCTGTTTTAAGGTATTTCTTTTTTGTCCGATTAAAGGTGTTTAATTGGTATATTTTGCCGTCCGTTGTGATTTTAATGGAATTGTTATAGTCGGTTCTGTAGGTTCCGGTATGACGCAAAATGTCAAGAGTGGTTCTGTTCGGGTGTCCGAAATTATTCGGACCGGTTGAAATTATTGAGATGCTGTTTTTGAGATAATCAAGCATTGGTTTATTGACTACGTTTTTGCCGCCGTGGTGTCCGACTTTTAAAACTTCAATATTTTGCGGAAGTTCATTCTTAATTTTATCAAAAGCAATCACGCCGGCATCGCCCATAAACAGCATGTCAAAATCTTTGTAGCTCAAAAGTGTTATTATTGAATTTTCATTATCGCTTTCCTGTATATTTGCTATAAATGTTTTGATTTTTAAATCAGGTTCTTTGTAAATAATATTGTTGTTTTCTGCAAGTGAGGTGTTTATTTTATATTTATCAATCGCATCAAAAATTTTGATAACGGTATAAGAGTCTCGCTTTAAGGAATTTACGTAAATCGTTTTGATATTTAGTGCTTCAATTAAATCTGCCGCACCGCCTGCATGGTCTACGTCAAAATGGGTTAAAATCATTCCTTCAATATTTTTTATGCCTCTGTCTTTTAAGTATTTTGCAATTACAAGTTTTGCGGTTGAAGAGGAACTTTTATAACTCATTTTGGCAGTGTCAATTATAAAATATTTGTTGTCAGGAGTTTTTATGAGAAACGCATCGGCATTACCGACATCAAATGTTATAATCTCAAGATTACGGTTCGGAATGTTTATCGTAGAAAGCAAAAGTATTGTAATTGCTGTCATAATTACAGCAAAAAGTCTTTTGTTAAAGCCTTTTTTCATTAAAATCGTAATCAGTAGTATTATTCCGTAGAAAATCAGAATTTGTACAATATTCGGATGTGTTGTGTTAATAATTGAATTCGGCAGGGATGCAAAATAATTTGAGATTGCAACGATTATATCCAATGCGTATTTTAAAACAAAGTCAAAAATCATACAAATAAAATCCGCTACCGGTTTTATTGCGGCAAGTATTGAGCTTACAAATCCGCCGAAACTTATTACGCTCAAAAAAGGTACTGTCAGTATATTCGCTAAAATTGAGTAAGTGCTGAAAGTGTTAAAATAAAACATCTGTAACGGTGCTACCCAGATTTGTGCAATAATCGGGATTAGAATTCCGCCTTTTATCCATTCGGGAAGCTGTATGTCTTTGAATTTTTCAAATACAACCATACCGGTTGTTAAAAGTCCGAATGTTACAATGAATGATAACTGAAATCCGACATCGTTTATGTATGACGGATTATATATTAGCATTAAAAATGCAACAAAAGATAATAGTGCTACACTGTGTGCATCTCTGTCAATAAGTTTTCCTATCTGGATAAACAACAGCATTAATGCCGCACGTAAAACTGATGCTCCAAGTCCAGTCATGAGAGTATAGAGTATTACCATAACCATTCCGCCGGTTACATTTATTTTATAAGGCACTCTGAAAAATCTCATTATGAAAAACCAGAATCCGAAAATAAATGCAACGTTCATACCTGATGCCGCAAGTATATGCAATAATCCTGAATTGATAAAATTGGTTTTGATATAATCCGGCGGAGCTACTGCATCGTCGCCGAATACAACTCCGCCCAGAATTTCTAAATTCGGTGACTGCAGATATTTGGAATGGCTTTTTAATATTCCGTTTCTGACTTCATTTAATTTTCTTAAAAATTTCCAATGAAGTGTCATTTCTCCGCTTAATACGGTACAGTCCGTGTAATCTGCATAGACTGTTGTAAAGGCGTTAAAATTCTGCAGGTATCTCCCGTAATCAAATTGTGACGGGTTGCCTGCTTTGAAAGGACGTCTTACTTTTGCGTCAATTGACAGGTAATCTCCGATGTCTAACTCTTGTGTTTTTGAATTCCGGTATAATGTAACATAGGTTTTTGCCTTGAGTCCTGCGCCGTCTGCTTTATTTACTTCAAAGAAAAATTTTGTTTTATCATCCGTTGTATTCGGTATTGATACAATTTGTCCTTCAATGTTCGTGTCCAGAGGCGCAATATCATATAATCCGTCGCTTGTGTTTATTCGGAAATATGAATTAAAAAATCCAAAATAAAAAATTATTATCCAAAAGATTACATATTTCACGGATAATTTTCTTTGTAATATTAAAATTACGCCGATTATTGTAAAAATCGCGGCAGCCGTAATTTCGCAGTTGTTAAAATATGACAGTATACCTGCCATAAACATAAATGACGTTATAAACATTACGGCATTTTTGCTTTGTAATGTTGAATTTATATATTCTCTTAGCATTCCAACAAGGGAATTATAACATGGAAATTATTTTTGTTTTTTGAAAAATTGAAACCATTTTTTCTTTTGTTTGGGGTGTTTTGTTTGAGATTGTTTTACTGGTTTGAATGCGCCGTCGGATAGTGTTTCTGCATAAACTCCTTTTGTATGTGCGTAGTCAAAGAGAATTACGCCATTGGATTTTAGTTTTCTGGTTTCGTGAATTTGTCTTATCAAGTCTTCTTTTGAGCCGCCCATAAAGGTTACAAAAATACCCGCATAAATATTTGTTTTGCCGCCTTTAATTTTCATAACGTCATTCATCATTGAAGAAACCGTTTTTGGATCGTAGGTTAAAAATAGCGGTGTAAATCCGTCTACAAAATCTCTTTTTGACCAGGTTCTCCAATCCTGCTGTTTTGTGTTAAGCGCGCTTTCAAGATCCGGAAAAATTACGGTGCTTATGAAAACTTTATTCTGTCGTCCGAGTGTACCCGCCTTTGCAACAAAGTTTGTTATTTTTTCCCTGCGGTAATTTTCCCAATCTTTCCATAAATTATCACTGCCTTTTATATCTACCGGATCTTTTTTATACATATCTTTAAAATCTTTTCTTGCAAATTCGGTATATCCCCAGCTTCCGGTTTCGTATTTTGAAACTGACTGAGGGTATCTGATGTAATCCAAATTTATTCCGTCAGGACAGTATACTGTTATTATTTCGGTTAACAGTTTTATCAAAAAATCTTGAACGGCAGGGTTTGCAGGATCCAAAAAATACCCGTTATGTTCGGATTTTGAACAGGTAGGACCTTTTGACAGGTAGTCGGATTTTATTTTGTTGCCCCATTCCGGATGTACCGCAAGTATGCTGTTGTTTGAAGGCGGAATATTACCCACGTAAAAAGATTGAAACCATATGTGGATTTTTATATCTCTCTTGTGTGCTTCTTTTATCCAGATTTTAAGCGGATCAAATTTGTTGAATTGTTCGTTTTGGATAATAAATCCGTAATCTTTCATTGTCTGGCTCGGAAAAATAGTTTTGCCGTGGTAAAAGGTTTCCAAAAATACGCTGTCTATGCCAATATCTTTCATTTTATTCAGGGTGGATATAATTTGAGATTCGGAGGTTTCTGTAGGTCTTATCCAGACTCCTTTCAGTTCATCCGGCATAAAAGGCAATGACGATATAATCGCGTCGTTTGCCTTTTCAACGGCAAGTTTTGAATATTTTTTTACGTGTTCCTGATCATCCGTGTCTTTTTTTGCTTTTTTAAGATAATTTTCAGCCTCTGCTATATGTTTATTTGTAAGCTTAGGATTGTAGTATGCGGTTTTACCTTTATAATAATCCGCCATGTCTTTTGCCTCGGAGATTTTGTTTTCAGCCTCAAACATATAACTTTCGGAGGTCGTGTATACATTTAAGATATTTTTATCTATATAAACTTTTGTCCCTACCGTAATATTTTGATTCATCCAATTTTTTGCTTTGCCGTGTCCGCTTATTACAACGCCGTCAATCGGAATAAATGAGTTTGCGCCGCTTATCATGGTGACGATATTTTTTTGCACTATTGCTTCCGTACCGTATTCATTTGTATTTGTACGATCTCCGAATGCCGGTGTATATATTACAAGCTGGTTTGATCCTCGACCGCCCGGGAAAATGCTTCCTGAAGCGTTGTTTTTTGGCGTGGGGTCGGTTACGCTTACAGGTATTTGTGAATTTGAGAATATAACCTCATTGCGCGCAAATTTTACGGGATTATATATTGTATCATCAGCGAATGCTTTTGACGTAAAAAGTAATGTTATTAATATAATCGTTAGTTTGAATATTCTCATTTTTCATCCCTGATAGAATTGTTATTATAATATCCTGAATTCGGATAATTTAAAGATTCTATCTGTAATGCTTTGTCTTTTAAATTTGTATTTTCACTGTTTAAAGAAAAAGCCTTTTCATAATAATACTTTGCAGTTAAAAGATCTGCAAATTTTTCATATATTGTAGCAATTTTTAAATTTAAATCATAGTATTCGCCGTATCCGTTTTCGTATGCACGTTTGAAGTATCTTAAGGCTCGTTTAAAGTCATTTCTTTTGTAGTAAAAATCCCCCATATAATAATTAAGATAAGGGTCTTTTTTGTTTATGTCATAGCATATGCTGAAATATTCTTTTGCAAATCTGTCAAGTTTTTTTTCGTCATAAGTTCTTGCAAGTTGTACCATAGGATAAATTTCAACAGGGAAAATTTTGGTGACAATATAATATTTACCCATTGCGGTGCTTAAATATTTCGGGTCTTTTGTCATTTCATACTGCTCAAAAAAACTGTCAGCTTCCTGAAGAATTTTTTGACCGTCCAATACAGAATAATCCATTAAATTATCTTCGTACTTCACGGAACCTTTTTCGACTGAAAAAACCGGAAGTACGAAGATAAAAAAGCATATAAAAATATATAGTATTTTTTTACAGGTCTTCATAACTCGGAGATGTTTTTATCTCGTGCTGCATAAATTTGCCGTCATCCAATGCAGGATCTAAATAGATAAGTACATTTCTAACCCATCTTACAAATCCTGAGCGGTTGGCATGCCTTGCCTCTTCAGCGGAAATATATTCTTCACCGTTAATATTGGCTTTGTTTTTTTGAACAATATCCACGGTAGCGGTTGAATGCCCATGAGTATACAGATAGCTTGCAGAAGATGCTTCTTCCGGAGTTATTTCCGCGAATGAAGGCATTGCCGCAAATGTAAGAATTAAAGCTGTTAATAAAAGTTTTATTCTCATATACACCTCAATTTTATTATATTTGTTTTTTATATTTAATACAAATATATTATATTTTTGTTACACTTTCCTGTACTATTCGTATGATTTTATTATAATTTCTTCTAATTTTTCCAATAATTCGTTTTCAGGAACTTTTGCGACTATTTCGCCTTTTTTGAATACATACCCTTCATTTATGCCGCCGGCAATACCGAAATCAGCGTGTCGAGCTTCGCCCGGGCCGTTAACTGCGCAGCCCATGGTTGCTATTGTAATATTTTTATCCAGATTTTTGAATTTTTCTTCCACACGTTTTGCAAGACCGATTAAATCAATTTGTGTTCTTCCGCAGGTCGGGCATGATATAAAATTAACTCCGCCCTGTCTTAGTCCTAAACTTTTTAAAATATCAAAACCCGCGCTAACTTCTTCCGTCGGATTTTCGGTTAATGAAACTCTTATAGTATCGCCGATACCTTCCGCAAGCAGTGTTCCGAGTCCGACTGAGGATTTAATTAAACCGCCTCTGAGAGTTCCGGCCTCTGTTACACCAAGGTGCAGAGGATAAGGAATTTTTTCTGCTATTAAACGGTAAGCCTCTATTGTTGTCAAAACATCTGACGATTTTAATGAAACTTTTATTAAATCGAAATCCAAATCTTCCAGAATTTGGATGTGTTTCATCGCACTTTTAACCATTTTTTCCGAAAGCGGAATATTTTCATCCGTAAGTTCTTTTTCCAGAGAACCTGCATTGACTCCTATTCTTATCGGAATTTGCTGTTGTTTGGCAAGATTTACAACTTTTTCAACATTTTCGCGTTTGCCGATATTTCCGGGATTAAGTCTGAGTGCGTTTATCCCGTTATTTATACATTGTATTGCAAGACGGTAATCAAAGTGGATATCTGCAACAAGCGGAACAGGAGATTTTTTAACAATATCTTTAACAGCTTCTGCCGCATCTTTATTTAATACTGCAAGGCGGACAATTTCGCAGCCTTTTGCCGCAAGTTCGTTAATCTGGGCTAAAGTCGCATTCACATCGCGTGTATCTGTATTACACATAGATTGAACGCTTATGGGTGCATTCCCGCCTATTTTTATATCGCCTATTGAAATCTGTTTTGATTGCCGTCTTTTTATCATAATATTATTTTAGTATAAAAATAATTATTTGTGTTATACTTGATACCGTAAAGGAGAATTTTATATGAGAGTTGCCGTTATATCTGATATCCATGCAAATCTTATTGCTTTAGAAGAAGTTTTAAAAGATATTGAAAAAGAAAATTGTGAACATATCGTGTGTTTGGGAGATATAGTTCTTGCAGGTCCTCAGCCGATAAGTATATTAGAGTTTGTTAAACAGCAGAACTGGACTATGATTCAGGGAAATACCGACAAACTTATTGCTGAATACGGTCAGGATGTTCTTGATATGATGAAAGAAAAATATCCGGTTATGGCTAATGCAATAGTTGATGATATGAATTATATAACAGACGAGGATCAAAAATTTTTAAGTGAACTTCCTCCTCAAACGGAAATGGAGATTGAAGGTGTAAAAGTTCTTTTTGTCCACGGTTCTCCGCGTGCAAACAATGAGGATATTTTGCCCAACAGAGAGCTCACTGAAATTGAAGAAATTATATCAGGCGTTGATGCGGATTTGATTTTGTGCGGTCATACTCATATCCCCTGCGGATATCAAACCAATAATAAACAAACCGTTGTTAATGTCGGCAGTGTAGGACGCCCTATGACACCGACTCCTTTAGCCTGTTATGCGGTGATAGATTTCGAAAACGGTATTTTTAATATCAGGCATAAGTTTGTAGATTATGACAGAGAAAAAGCTGCCGAACAGCTTCGTGTAAGAAGTTTTGAAGGTGCCGATAAATTGGCTGAATTGCTTATTAATCCTGTTATACGCCACATTTAGTTGTAATTTTTATTTTTGTGTTATAGTGTATTTACGAGGATTTTTTTAGAAAGCAGATTTTATGAATATGGATAAAGAAAAACTCGTTTCTTACATTAAGAAACTAACCGAACCGAAAATATTAGTTATTGGTGATTTAGCTATAGATGAAATGATTTACGGTGATGCCGAGCGTATTTCGCGTGAAGCTCCTGTTCTTATTTTGCAGCATACAAGAACAAAAATCATTTTAGGCGGCGCCTCAAACGCTGCTCACAATGCTTCAACATTAAATAAAGGCAAGGTCGGTGTAATCGGTGTCTGCGGAGATGATTATCAGTCGGGTCAGCTGATTGATACTTTTGAGAAAGCTAATGTGGATTGCAAATATATAGTAAAAGACCCTGCGAGAAAAACAATCACAAAAACGCGTATTTCCGGATCAATTACAACATCAATTACCCAGCAGATTGTTCGTATTGACAGGCAGACAAATGAGCCTGTTTCCACCGAAACTGAAAATAAAATTATAGATAATATTGAAAAAGCAATTCCTGAGTATGATGCGGTTATATTATCAAACTATCATATCGGAACTCTTACAAAAAAAATTATTGAAACAACCATAAAACTTGCGAACAAATACAATAAAATTGTTATTGTTGATGCCCAAAAAGATTTGAATATTTACAAAAATATTACTTCAATGACTCCGAACCTTCCGGATACTGAAAAAGCCGTAGGGTTTGAACTGAAAAATGATGAAGATTTGAAAAAAGCGGGTGACAAATTGCTTTCAGATACAAAAGCAAAAGCAATTTTGATAACCTGCGGGGCTGACGGCATGTTTGTCGCAGAACCCAAAAAGAAATATACTAAAATTCCGGTATTTAATAAGTCGGAAGTGTTTGACGTAACAGGTGCCGGCGATACGGTCACTGCGGTTTATACACTTGCACTTGCTGCCGGCGCGGATTTCGTCCATGCCGCCATTATCGGGAATATTGCGGCAAGCCTTGTCGTAAGACAATTCGGCTGTGCAACGACAACTATTCATGAATTGCTGGATGCTGCCGCAAAATTATAGGAGAATGTTATGCAAAAGTTTTTGGATTTACTTAAAAAAGTCAGACCGATTGATATAATTATAATTGTCGGTGTTGTTATTGCTTTAATTGTCGGATTTTTTACGTTTACAAATTTCAGACAAACTGCGGATAAACAGATTGAAGCAACTTCTAAAATCAGATTTCAGGTTTATATAAGAAGCGTCACTCTGACCAGCAACAAAATTCCTATGGCAAAAGGTGAAAAAACGTTTATCAGCATAAGAAATGTTCCTTATTCGGATTTGGATATAGTGGACGTTCAATCAGACAGAAAAAAAATAGTTTTGCCGACATTTAATTCAAAAAAAGTTGTCGTGGTTGAAGATGTTTCGCAGGCAAGCCTTTATGATATTATCGTAACTCTTGAAGATACAGCTAAAATTACAAAAGACGGTGCTGTTGTGGGCGGTAATAAAATTAAAATGGGGCTGCCGATTACATTAGAGGGAGAAGATTACAAGTTTAACGGTATAGTTTCAGACTTGCAGCTTGTGCCGGTTCCTGACAGCCATGACGTAATTAATAATCAAAGTACCGCATACGATGTTCAGTAAAATAATATTCAAAGTTCAGGATAAACTGAAATATTTATATGATAACAGCCTCTTTTTGCAGAAGATAGATACATTTATTTTCGGGTCTATTGTTGCGGTAATTTTCGTGTCAACTTTTTTGTCATCGGATTACATAGGGTTCATTGCGCTTGTGACAATGTTTTTGACCTTTGTGAAAATTATGACAAAACAGGGTGACAAATTTACGTTCAATCATTTTGAATTGTTTTTGGCTGCTTATTTTATGATTGTTCTTATAAGCCTTGCCGGATCAAGTCTTTTTGCATTAAGTTTGAAAGGGTTTTTAAAAACTTTTATCTATATAGGCTTTTATTTTTCGGCAGCGCATTATTTTAAAAATAATTTGTCTAAAATTCCCTATGTTATTGCAGCAATAGCATTGTGTATCGGGTTTGAAAGTATTATTGCGGTTTTGCAAAATTCGGCGCATGTTGAGGCAATATCCGGCTGGCAGGATACAACAGGACATAATCCGGAAGAAATTATGACCAGGGTTTACGGAACTTTGAAGCCGTTTAATCCGAATCTTTTAGGCGGATATTTCGTTGCCGGAATTCCGGCGCTTTTCGGAATGTGCGCGTATTTTTTGTTTCATAAAAATTATAAACGCATGATATTTTTTGCGTTTTTTTCTTTGCTGGCGGTTCTTGCATTGTTTTTGACAGGCTGCAGGGGGGCATATCTTGCTTTGCTTTTAATTCTTGCTCTTACGTTTCTTGTTTCCGCAAAATTTTTCTGGGAAAAATATAAGACAATTTATTTATCCCTAATCGGCGCTGCAGTCGGATTATTTACTGCTGCATTGATATTTGTTACATCTTTAAGAGCAAGATTTTTGTCTATTTTTGCAATGCGGCAGGATTCATCAAATTCTTTCAGATTTAACGTATATCAATCATCGATTGAAATGTTCAAAGATAACTGGCTTTTGGGAATCGGCGTCGGAAACAGAAATTTCAGGGAAATTTACGGACTTTATATGAAAACAGGGTTTGACGCTTTAAGCGCTTATAATATTTTTCTGGAAATCGCGGTTGAAAGCGGAATTTTTGCCCTTGTTGCATTTTTGGGATTTTTAATTCTACTGGTTAAAGATTCCGTAAAAATGATATTGAATTCTATTGATATTGAAAAAATAATTTTTGTATCTGCGGCTTTGATATCAATACTTGCCGTAATGTTTCACGGGCTTGTGGATACGGTATTTTTCAGACCGCAGATTCAGTTTGTTTTCTGGACTATGGTGGCAGTTATCTCTGCATACAGTTATAAAAATACTGACTTTGCAAATGTCTGATATAAAGCTTTTATAAAGGCATAAAAAAGGTGTGGTAAACTTAAATTAAGGGTAGTTAAGAAGGAGAATTATATATGATACCTATTTTAGATTCTAAACGTCAGTACGCAACAATCGGTGCGGAAGTTGAAAAAGCTGTTTGTGATGTTTTACGTTCGGGTTCTTATATTTTGGGACCGAATGCTAAAGCATTGGAGCAGGAATTGGCTGATTTTATCGGTTGTAAATATACTGTTGGTTTAAACTCAGGAACAGACGCTTTACATTTGGCATTAAGAGCATTGGATATAGGTGCAGGTGATGAAGTTATAACTGTTGCATTTACATTTGTTGCTACAACGGAAGCTATTGGAATTGTGGGTGCTAAACCTGTTTTTGTCGATATCGATCCTGATACATTCAATCTTGATGCTTCAAAATTGGAAGCTGCAATTACTCCGAGAACAAAAGCAATTATACCGGTTCACCTTTACGGTCAGCCGTGTGATATGGATGTTATTATGGATGTCGCAAAACGCCATAATTTACATGTAATAGAAGATTGCTGTCAGGCAATCGGTGCTTTGTATAAAGGCAAAATGGTGGGTACATTCGGCGATTTTGGTTGCTTAAGCTTCTATCCGACCAAAAATTTAGGCGGCATGGGCGACGGCGGTCTTATTATGACTAATGATGAAAAATTAAGAGATAGAGTTGTTGCATTACGTAACCACGGCGGTGCAATTCGTTATCACCATGACGAAATCGGTGTTAACAGCCGTCTTGATGAAATTCAGGCTGCAATCTTGCGTGTAAAACTTCCGCATGTTAAACAGTGGAATGAAATGCGCCGCAAGCATGCTTACTATTACAATGAATTGTTTAAAGATTGTGCTGATATTCAGACTCCGAAAGAATTGCACGATACATATTGTGTTTATCACCAGTATACGGTTAAAATTCCCAATAGAGATGAAGTTCACAAAATGCTTCAGGAAAACGGCATAGGTGCAATGCTTTATTATCCTATTCCGCTTCACCTGCAAAAAGTTCATGAATATTTGGGTGTAGGAAAAGGCTCATTGCCTGTTACCGAAAAAAATACGGAAATGGTTATTTCACTTCCTATGTTCCCTGAACTTACCGAAGAAGAACAACAAACAGTTGCAAAAACTTTGATTGACTGTATTAATAAATCAAAATCCAAAGTCGGAGTTTAATTTATAATTTGTAATTAAGCGTCCCCATAAAAGGGGACGCTTAAATTTTTACATAAAAACTATTATAGGTATCTTATTTTGTTCACTTTTTCTTTTTATTGCGATGTAAAAAGAAAAAGTGAACCGAAAAAGAAAAACACGCTATTTATTTGCAATCCTTTGGATTGCTCAAGCCCTGACGGGCGCACATACGTGCCGTTGCAGTATTTTATCCCTCGCCCCTTTGGGGAGAGGGTGTCACGCAGTGACGGGAGAGGGGCTAAAATTCTGCAATCTTTTACCGCGCCTATAATTATGGCGCGGAGCTGCTACGCAGCATTAATACCGCGATAGCGGAGTGAACAATAACTGTAGCCGAAACAAACTTCATAGGCGTGTATTGTCTGAGCGGTAGAGTATAAGAGACCCTGAAACAAGTTCAGGGTGACATGAGCGAGTTTACACGCCTTTATGTTGAGGTGTACAAGTTATTAGTGAACGAAGCGTGCGGTGGTTTTGCGTCGCTTTTGCCACCAAAAGCGATTGCCGTGCGCGTAGCACCCGCCGGAGGCTATAAAATAATAAATAAAAATAACTTCCGATAATAGTTTTTATGTAGAAAAGACGCTTATAGAAGCGTCTTTTTATCCTATGGTATGGAGTAATTTGCCCTGATCTTGCGATAGTTTTTGATTAGGGTTTAATCCGGATGTCGTTCCAAATTGAAAGTCAAAATTATATGAATTGAATTTTGTTGTTGTATGCTGTGCTGTAAGACTTAAAAATTGTGTCTGATTATTTGTTTGATTTGCTCTGAATGAGTTGTAATCACTATTGGGCAGCGTAACCGGTGTGGAGCCGATACTTGCCGAATCAACTCCTAATGCTTGTATATTCAGGTCTTTAACGCCGCCTATTGCTAAATTGTCACCGTTTGACATTTGTTGTTACCTCATCCGAAAAGATTTAAATTTTGTCCTTTGACTACGGCTTCACCGTTATTCAGTATTGCCTGTTCGCGCGCATTTACATACCCGTGTGTCCCAAATCCAAAGTCAGCTCCGGTTACATTGTATTCATTTGTGTTCCCGTATGCGGCCATTGCAAACCCTTCGTTTGTCATCTTGTCTGTTTTTAGGTTCATTGGTCTGTATGTCGCTTGATTAAGCGCTGCAAATTTTGTGTTGAAAAAATTTTGCATACTTTTTCCTTTTTTATACTCTTATATATATAAAGTATATACCGGGTAAATAATTGCCTTTTTGTTAAGAAAAATAACTATCCCCATGTCTATTATTCCCTTATTTTACAACAATTACAGCATATGTTAAGTTTTGTAAAGTGTAAAATGTACACTATTGTAGGCTTTTCAGGCTTGCAAAAAATTTATTAAAACAATTTATTGACATTTAAAATCTGATATGCAATAATAATAAAGTAAGATTTAAGTGTAGTCGAAACACTAAATATAAATAGATTCATTAACCCCAAAAACATATAAACTCCTAAATAATAAACACTAAAAGAGACCATTAGGATGCAGAAAACGACCCACTCACTTGTTGAGTGGTTTTTTTTGTGCCAAAGGCATGATAACATGTTTGACAAAGTTTGTGACACTCATATGTTATTTTCAAAGGTGCCAAAGGCACGATAACATGTTTGACAAGGTTGAGTGACACTCATATGTTATTGTCAAAAGTGCCAACGGCACGACAATAAATCAGCCTTTGATAATTATTAAATTTCTCGTGAAATTTTCTTCAAGCGGCAGTTTGTATTCTATAATATCAATGATTTTGGCATGGTATTTTTTTAGAATTTTTTCGGCATCAGCAATTTCTTCGGGTGTTTTGCGGGATTTGTAGGCGATAAAATATCCGTCTTTTTTTAATAAAGGCAGTGCGTATGTACAGATTTTATCAAGTGACGCAACTGCGCGCGAGGTTATTATGTCAAATTTTTCAGCTAAATTCTCCGCTCTATTACAAATTGTTGTCAGGTTTTGGATATTTAATTCCTGTTTAATATTTTCTATGGCATTAATTTTTTTTCTTATGCTGTCGAGTGCCGTGACTTTTAAATCAGGATAGGTTAATGCAATAGGAACGGCCGGAAATCCTCCGCCTGTTCCGATGTCAAGCAGCTTTACGCCCGAATTTCTAACACTCATACTTCGCGTTGAAATATTTCCCTCTCCCAAAGACAGATGTAAATATTTTTCAAAGAATTTTTCTATTGAAAGGCTGTCAAAAACGTGTTTTTCCCACAAAAGTTTTTCGTCATTTTGGGAAATTAAATTAACTGTTGCGTTTTGGCGTAAAAAAGCCTGCATATATTCTGTATAAAATTCTTTATTTTTCAAGCTCGTTAAACCTTTCTTCACCGACACGCATTTTTATGTCTTCAATTCTTTGGAGAATCTTTTGTGCATTTTCTTTGTAAATCCCTTCATTTGCAAAATTATAAGCATGTTTATAATTTTTGAGAGCAAGGGCATCGTCTTTTCTGTTATAGTAAAAATCTCCCAGAGCCGTCGAGGTTGAAATTATATAAAACGGTTCATTCAGCATATTGGCGTAATTTAAAGCCTGATTGTAGTATTCAATGGCTTTTTCCGGTGATTTTGCAGCATATATTTCCGCCAATTTCATTGAGGAGGAATATATGCCGTTTAAGTTTTTGGTTTGTTCGTCAAGTTTAATACTTTCAAGATAGTATTTTATTGCCGTGTCGGATTCTCCAAGATCGTCATATAAAAGCGCAATATTTGAAAGTGCGTTCGACAGATTCGGGTTGTTTTTCGGATTTGAATCCAAATTTATACATTTTTTGTAATATTCAACAGCGGTTTTCTCATCATTTCTGTCCTCATTTACAAGTGCGAATTTGTAATAAAGTTCGGACAGAACATCTTTGCTTATGTTAACAGGGTTGATTTCAAGGGCTTTTTGATAATAATTATAGATAATATTGCTGTCGCTGCTTAAATTTGCAAGTGCATTCAAAACTTTTATTCTTAATTCATCGGAAATATTGTTCTTTTCGATTTCTAAAAGCAGTGTCTTTGCTTTGTCGCGTTTAAAGGTCATATAGAAAATATTTGCTATATTGAATTTTATCTCGTTAATTTTTTCCGAATCTCCGGTTGATGTATAAAACTCTCCCGCCATTTCAAAATATTTTTGGGCATCGTACCAGTCGGATATATTCTGGTAATTTTGTGCAAGTTTCGTATATATGGTCGGCAGATAAGTGTAGTAATCGTCGTCATTTTTTTGTGTCAGGCATTTTTGATAAAGCGAGATTGCGTGTTTGTAATTGAATGAAGTTTCTTCCTGTTTTGCTCTATTCATAAGTTCCGTAAGCGTAAGCTTGTTTTCTTCTTTCTCCTGTTTTGCACGTTCATCACTGAATGTTAGGAAATTTTTTATTGAGTCGGCAATTTTATCCAGAACACCTGTATTATCGTCATCAAAAATGAACGAAATGTTTTGAATTTTTTCTTCTTTAGGCTGTTCAAACTTTTCATTTTTTAATTCGTTTGCCTGTTCGCTGTATTCAGTATATTCAGCCTTTTGCGTTATATCTTGCACCGGAACGTAGTGTTTTTTGGGTATAAACATTGAATGGTATTCAATTTCGTTGCGCATTGTCTGGCGAGATATTATAATGTCACGTTCAAGCGGTTTTAAGGGAAGTTGGGTATTATATAAATCAACACATCCCTGATGAAGTTTTACAGCTACATTTGCGGGGATTGAATTTTCCGCAATAATTTTGTAATAATCTTTCAGATACGCGTATTCTCCGGATTTTGAAAGGACAAGATTATTTGTAAAAAATAACATTTTTTCTTCATCCCAGAGGTGAATTGTCTTTAAAAGTTTTACACTTACAGGATGTCTTATTACAGTTAAAAATCTGAATAAATGTCCGCTTACCGGATCCACCAGAGCAAGTGCTTCCCGCAGAATAAAATCATTGAAACTTAAAAAGCTTTTTGAATATCCGTCAAGAAATTTGCCTAAATCCAATTGTCTTAATTTCATTATTTTTAAGGATAGTGTAGTGTAAAAAAAGTAACCGCGCGTAAGTTTGTACAGCTCATCGGACAACGGTCCTATTTGTTTGAAATCTTCTGCCCTGAGATATTTTTCAAATATTGATTTTTGCAAGGCAAGTATCGTAACTTTTTCATATTTGACTTTACCCTCAAATTCAGAGAAATCAAAATTTCTTGACGTTAAAATAACTTTTAAGTTTTTTAGTCCGCATAAATGAAATATAAAACCTAAAATTTCTTGTTTATTTGATTTTAAAATTTGTTCAAATGAGTTGATTACAACCACTACGGGCTTATTTACTGATTGAAAATAGGCATTGATCTTCTGTGTAAAATTTTCTGTTTTTATTTTCGGAACGGTTATTTTTTCAAGCGCCGTAAGTTTTTTAAATTCTTCAAAAAAGGCAAGTAAAATGTCATCCAGTATGGTTGTTTCAAAACAGTCATATTGCAATATGACGGCGTCTTTATCCAGTGCTGTTGTTAAACAGTGATTAACTATAGCGGATTTTCCCGTCCCTAAAAATCCGTTGACCAAAAGCAGAGGAGTATTACTTTGTAAAAAATTGAAGATGCCGTCAATTTGTTTGGTGCTGTTTTCCAACACAAACGGGTTTATTCCGCTTAATTCATTTTTATAAAGTGTTTTTTGATCAAACTCTCTGCTTGTAAAATTGTATTCCATAACGCTATATTAAATGATTTTACATTTTTTTGCAAATTTATTTTAAATAATTGCACTTTGTTTTTTTTAATAGTATTATATTAGTAATAAACGGGGAAAATATGGAATTTTTCAGAAAACATCAAAAAATTATAATTGCCGTTATAGCAGTAACATTTATTGCCTGGACTGTAGGCTTGATGCTGCTTCCGGTTTTAATTAAATAAATATGAATATTAGAACTTTAAAAATAATCACGATATCTGTATTATTGGTGTTTGTCTTTAATTTTATCGCGGCACCAACGGCTTTTGGCGCAACAAGTGTAGAGCAAAAACATCAGCAGACAAAAGAAAAAATAAGACAGCTGAAAATACTTGAGAATGCCGAAAAAAGCAAACTCGTAAAAAATCAGCGCAAGCTTGAAAATACTTCAAATAATTTGCAGGCATCTAAAAATCAGTATAACAATATTGAATCTCAGCTGAACCGATTGGAAAGCGAGCTTGCAAGCGCCACCTCAGAATTTAATTCAGTTGATGCTCAATTAAAACAGAGAATAAGACAGGTGTTCAAATCCCAAAGAACAGGTATGTTTGAACTTATTCTTTCCGCAAAAGATTTGAATTCGCTTCTGGATGTTATTTATTTTGAACGATTGATTATCAGAAATGATTATAAACACATGGTTGCTGTGAAAGATAAAGCTCAAAAAATTTCTCAAATGAAAAAAGACGTTGAGGCAAAGAAAAAATATCTTGCACAGTCAATTAAAACGATAAATTCTCAGCAGCGCGATATTGAACGTGCTATTGCTCAAAATCAGAATATGATTAATAAATTAAAAACCGACAGAAGATATTATGAGCAAACAGAAAGAGAACTCGCACGCCAGTCTCAGAATCTTCAAACAATGATAAGTAAAAAACCTCAGGATACAACGGTAAAAGTTTCATCCTCAGGCTTTATGAAGCCAATCGGCGGGCGTATAACATCACCTTTCGGCTGGAGAACTCACCCGATATTTAATAGCAGAACTTTTCACTCAGGTGTTGATATCGGCGGTCCTAATTACGGTAATATTCTTGCCTCAAATTCCGGAAAAGTTATTTATTCGGGTTGGTACGGAGGTTACGGTAAGGTTGTTATAATTGATCATGGTACAATTAACGGTAATCCGATGACAACACTTTATGCGCATATGTCCACAATAAAAGTTAAGCAGGGCGATTACGTTAAAAAAGGTCAGGTTGTCGGACTTGAAGGTACAACAGGTTACAGTACAGGTCCTCACTGTCATTTTGAGGTAAGAATAAACGGCAAACCGAATAATCCGTTGAACTATATATAAGAAGGAATACATTGAAAAAGATATTAATTACAAGTTTAATAATATTATTCTCCTGTACAAATGTGTTTGCGGCAGAGCAAGTAGAAAAAATGTATCAGGAGCTTAATAATATTGATAATAAATTTTTCGAATCGGCATTAATTCCGGCACCGGAGGTCAAGGTTGAAGATGACTCCAAAATTATTACTGAAGAAGAAAAATATAAAGACCACATGCCGTTTTTTAAACAAACAAGATTGAGAATTCAAGGTTTTTTTAATGCGCGTAATAAAAAAATGCAGGAAAAACGTCTTGAAAAAAATGCAAAAAAACAGGCTCCAGATTGGTTAAGCGGTGAGAGTGAGCTTCAGGATTTGGACGCGGATTTATTTGAAATGGAAGAAGGTTTCGGTGTTGATTCTGATGAAAATGAAGTTAAAATTTCAAATTCCAAAAAGGTAAAAAAAGAAAAAAAATCCGATAAGGAGCAACTCAAAAATGCTGATGTAGAGCTTGTCGGCGGTGTTAAAGAACAGGCAACGGAAAACGAAATGGTTTTGGACTGCGACGATGTTGTTTATAACGACTCCAACGGTGATATTGAAGCTGTCGGAAATCCTGTTTTGATTTTTCCGCCTCAAAAAATTAAAATGACCGCGGATAAAATGACCTATAACAAGGATTCAAATATTTTAAAAGCCATTGGTAATGTGGTTTTAACAAAAGATGGTATGCCGGTTTACGGTGATTATATTCAGGTAAATATGAATGAAGAAAACATATTTATGGATAATATTACAACCTCAACAACTACCATGAAAATTTGTGCTAAAAAGGCAACAAGCGATAATAATAAACTTATACTTAACGACGGAAGAATGTATTCCGATAATTCTTTTAAATACAGATTCGTGTCAAGAATGATAGGACCTGATTTCAGCCGGATGATTATAAGCGAAGATGATCAGAATCTTCTTATGTCCGGCGGAGATACAAGATGGCGGCTTTCGGCTTCTGAAATTTATGTAGATTCAAAAAAAGAACATGACACCGTCCAGATTAAAGATGCGGAATTATATCATAATGACAAGTATCTTTTTACTTTCCCGTCTTTTACTGCTCATACAAATAAAAATCAGGAATTTGTAGAAGCAAATTATCCGGAATTGGGTTCAATGTCAAGAATAGGTATGTTTGCAGGTCCGGGGTTTGTTTTTGACGCACCATTCGGCTCTGTTGTAAAACTCGTACCGCTTGTGAATTATAAAGATGATTTTGGAATAGGCGGTGCAATTAAATATAATTCTGCCTTTAACAGAACTCAATTTATGTACGGTTCGGGTGCTGATGTATTTGTATTGCGCGGGCGTCAGGAATTGGATGATAATTTATTTTTCCAGTACGGTTCAAATGCGTATATGGATAACTGGTTTTTAGGACGCAGGATGCCTAAATATTTGGCAGAACTTGTTTATGACAAAGGTACAACGGTAAAAGATTTTCTGGCGGAAGGAAAAGATTTGCGATTTAGACATCGCGCATCTGCAGCATACGCACATGACGGTGACTACAATTTGCATACGGAAAGTATAAAAAGTACAAATATCGGTACAATGCGATTCCGGTATATGGCAGAGGTTGATCAATCACTTTATAAATATTTGGATGAAGAAAACAGACGTTCTTTAGAATTAAGTATGGTAATGCAAGGATCGGCTGCAGTGTATGGCACCGGTGATACTCAATTTGTCGGACGTATCGGACCGAGAATTCATACACAATATAAATACTGGATGCAGGATATAGGTTATTTTCTGACAGGATATTCCGATCATACGCCAATGCCGGTTTATGATATGTACCGTTACGGACATTCCAATATTTATATAAGAGAAGCTCTTCGTGTAAATAAATATCTTACTGTCGGCTGGTGGGGGTCAGTAACTTTGACAAATGATTCTCCAAACGGTGAAATGTTTCAGGAAAATGCTTTTATAGTTTCATTGGGACCTGATGATTTCAAGGTTAATTTAGGTTATGATTTTATGCGTCAGACAACTTATTTTACGGTTGCGGTATTGGTGGATACTAAAGGCACTACGGTTGAATTTGACAAAATGGAAATAAAAAACCCCGAACGTTTGGGGCATTCCGATAAGAAAAAGGATGATAACAGTGTTGCATTTAAGTCAGGCACTCCAAAAGTATCGGCGTCTAAAAAATTGCAGTATGCCGAAGTTATTGATATAGAAGATCCGAATAAGGAAAGTATATAATGAAAGATTTAAAAGATATAAAAAAAGAATTAATAAAATACGGCAAGCTCGCAGGTAAGAAGAATTTGACACCCGGGGTCTCCGGTAACCTGTCCGCAAGATACGGTCAAAATATTGTAATTACTGTTTCAGGTTCCGCAAACGGATATCTGTCGGAAGATGATTTTGTCGTGATTGATTTTGACGGAAATGTGGTCGAGGGTGATAAAAAGCCTTCAAGTGAAAAAATGCTGCATGTCGAATTTTATAAAATGAGGCAGGATATAAATTATATAGTACATGTACATTCTCCTTATTTGAGTTCATTTGCATCAGCGGGAATAGCTCTTGATGAGCCGATAATGGCTGAAAATGTTTTTTATTTCGGTTCAATTCCGCTTGCTGAATACGGAATGCCGTCTTCTACGGATCTGGTAGAAAAAACCGCAAAATATTTCAAAGATTTTGATGCTGTTTTGATGGCAAATCACGGGTTTATTGTCGGCGGAAAAACTGTAAAAGATGCATATTTAAAGTTGGAATTGGCAGAATCATATGCACAGGTTGTGTTTAATACAAAAATGCTGGGCGGCGCGGTTTTGCTAAATGAAGAACAGGTAAAAGAGATAAATATATTGAGAGGTAAATAAAAGTGTCGGTAATGTTGGAAAGTAAACAGGGATTAATAGCGGGAGACGGTATTTTACCGGTTAAAATGGCTCAGTATGCCAAAGAAAACGGATTTGATGTCATTTGTATTTCTTTGGCAGGTGACAATGTAAAGCAGTTGAAAAAATACTGTTCAAAAGTTTACTCCTGCCATCCCGGTGAGATAAATAAAATAGAGAAAATTTTAAAAGAAGAAGAAATTAAACAGGCAACATTTTTAGGTAAAGTTCACAAGCGCGTACTGCTTCAATTGTATAAATTTGATGCAAGAGCAATTGAACTTTTAAAAACAATGAAACGTCTTAATGATGATGAAGTTATGCTTTTGATAGTAAGAGAGTTTGAAAAGGCCGGAATAACTGTTTTGGATCAGACAATATTTATAAAAAATCTTATGATACCTGCAGGTGTTTTAGGCAAACATAAACCTACACCCGAGCAGCTTGAGGATGTAAATTACGGATTTTGGCTGGCAAAAGAAATGGGCGGCGTTGATGTCGGACAGTCCGTTGTTATAAAAGATAAAATGATTATGGCTGTTGAAGCAATTGAGGGTACTGATGTTTGTATTAAACGCGGTGCAAAACTTGCAAAGAAAAACGCGTGTGTTATAAAAGTCTCCAAACCGAAACAGGACAAGCGTTTTGATATTCCGGCAGTTGGTTTAAGAACTTTAAAAACAATGAAAAGATATAAAGCTTCTTTGCTTGCAGTTGAAGCTAATGAAACCATTATTGTTGATCAGGAAAATGTTATTAAATTTGCTGATGACAATAATATAGTGATTATGGCAGTGTAGGTATGAAAAAACTTTTTATTATAACAGGAGAATATTCAGGTGACATTCACGCCTCGCATGTGGCAGAAGAATTGAAAAAAATATATCCCGATATAATTATCGAAGGTATAGGCGGTGATAATTTGAAAAATGCAGGAGTAAAACTTTTTTCGGATCACAAAAAAATGTCTGCTGTCGGAATTTCACCTGCAATTATCTGGAATCATTTTTTACTCGGGAAACGTGTAGTCGATTATTTAAAAAATGATTTTAAGCCGGATTTGGTATTGTGTATTGATTACGGCGCGTTTAATTTGAATGTTGCCAAATTTTTGAAAAAAGCGGGTATAAAAGTTTTTTATTATATTCCGCCTCAAGTTTGGGCAAGCCGAAAATGGCGTATCAATACAATTAAAAAATGTATTGATAAGGTTTTGTGTATATTCCCGTTTGAAAAACCGATGTATGAAAGTTATGGAATACCGACGCATTATTGCGGTCATCCTCTTGTGTCGCAGCTTGCGCCGAAAGCGGATAAAGAAGAATTTTTCAAAAAACACGGTCTGGATATAAATAAAAAACTGGTTTCGGTTTTTCCCGGTTCAAGAAAATTTGAATTAAAACAGCTAATGAAGATATTTATTAAATCCGCTGAACGTTTACAGAAAAATCATCCGGATTTGCAATTTTGTATTTCTCATGCGCCGAATTTGCCGGATGATGTTTACAATAAATATCTTAAACATAATAGTTTTAAGGTAATAAAAGGAGAAAATCAGGCGCTTTTAAGTTGTTCTGACGCTTTGATTTTGGCATCTGGAACGGTTGCACTGGAAGCCTGTCTTTATCGGGTGCCGATGATAATTGCATATCGCGGACCGTGGATTTTATATTTTATCTATTTGATGGTCAGATGTATAAAAAAAGTTTCGCTGCCTAATATTATTGCCGACAGAATGATTGTTCCGGAAATTATTCAAAAAGATGTTTCGGTTAAAAATATTTCTTACCAAATAGAAAAGATATTATTCAATGATTCGTACAGAGCCGATTACATAAGGCAATTGGGCGAGGTTAAAGAATTGTTATCCGATAAAATTTCTTCAAAAGAAGCGGCAAAAGTTATTGCGGAAGAATTTTGTAATAATTCTTAATCAAGTCTTTAAAACTCGCAATTTTATAGGTATTTTAGCATTTATTATATATAGTAAGTGTTATGGTTAGCAGTGTTCAAAATAATATTGTAAATATTCAACAGAATCCCTTTGCCAAAAGTCGGAGCAGTTATTATATTACGACAGGTACGGCACAGGATATATTTGATGCAGGTGAAAAAAATAAAGCCAAAAAACGTAAAAAGACGGGGTTAATAATAGTTATAAGTTCGTTAGCTGCTGCGATAGGTATATTCGCGCTTGTAAAAGGCTTGCCTAAAAACACTTACAGATGGCTGCAAAAATGGGGACGGCATTTGGAGAGTAATGTTAATAAGCGGAAATCAGCAGGAAAAAGCGGACCTGTCACAACATTTTACAATAAATTATTGAAAAATGTCACGGTGTGGTCAGAAAAAGCAAAAGGTGTAAATAATATCGGTTCTTTGAAAGATTTATTATTTACAAAAGTAATGTACAAAAATAAATACACAAGAAAAATTCATGAAAAAATTACGACAGTATTTGAGCGTATGGCAAGGAAATCCGTTGTAAGTGCGTATAAATCAACGGATAAACAATTTGTAAAACTGTTTGAAAATTATTCGGAAATGAATAAAGCTATATTGAAAGACAATCCTGATAGACTTGTAACAGTTAATAACGTTACCAAAAAGGCTTCGGAATGGATTGATGAGCTTAGGGTTAAGCAGAATAATATTAAAATCGGTCTTGAACGGGGGTTTGGAGCTAAAGCCCGTCAATCACGTTATATACGTATGAAAAAAGCTACAGACGGTCTGGAAGATAAAGTTTGGCGTACATTTGCAAATAAAAGAGATACACAGCGCAACAATAAAATTCTTACAACATTCATTGCGGAAGACGCAATTGCTGCTGATAAATTAGCAATAACACGCCGTGTGGATCTGGCACGTAATAAAATAACACACAGTATTTTGGATAATTATCATGCCTCATCAAAAGCGCTTGATAATATAAATTCATTCCTTGATCCGAGTGATCAAAAGTCTTATGAATTAATAAAAGAACTGCGTTCAAAACTTAATACTTATAAAAAACTTTCAGGTCATGATGAAAAGCAATTGCGCGGAAAGGTGAATGAAGAAATTTTGGCGGGTTTAAAATCTGTTTCCGAACATCTGACCAAAACATCAGAACAATTTAATTATGATAAATCCGCAATATCTCAGGTAACGGCTTATATTGATGAAATAGAAAATATTCTTGGCAAAAGTTCAAAAGGAGAGATACAGGAAATCCTTTCTATATATAAACGATTGCTGCCGCAGGAAGAATATTTGAAGTTACGCGGAAAAACCACAAAAACTTTGAATTCGCTTGATAAAGCCATAAAAACCGAAAACGATTTATTTTATGATAAATTACGAGATTTAAAACTTGGTTCCGGTCCGACGGATGCTTTGTCGTTAGTGGGTTCAATAGGCGGTGTAGGTTTAGGTTTGACAACAGCTGATAATAAAGACGAACGAATTTCAGCAACTCTGGAATACGGTATTCCGATTATAGGCAGTGTCGCAACGTCAATTGCTTTGACGGTAGGTCTTGTAGCCGGTATTAAAGCCATGGTAATAAGCGGTTTGTCCGGCATGGCGATGAATATTGTGGGGTCAAAGGTTGATAAGTCAAGAAAGCAATATAATAAAAAGCATGAAGACATTAAACACGCCGAGGTCGTTAAAGCCGAAATTAATACTAAAAAGGTTTAAACTTGTTTGTGTTATGATATTGCTATGAACACTGCAAATAAAGACACCATAAGATATAAACTCGAACAGCGGGAAATAGTAAATCTGAGCGAGTATGCTACAAAGAGCAGATTTTCCAAAGGACGTAAAAATCCTATAGAAGAATCGGATTTAAGGACGTGTTTTCAAAGAGATCGTGACAGAATTCTTCATTCAAAAGCTTTTCGCAGACTAAAGCATAAAACTCAGGTGTTTTTGTCTCCGTTTGATGATCATTTCAGAACCAGATTAACTCATACGCTTGAAGTTTCTCAAATAGGCAGAACAATTGCGCGTGCGTTGGATTTGAATGAAGATTTGGTTGAGGCAATTTCCCTCGGGCATGATTTGGGACATACTCCTTTCGGACATTGCGGGGAAGGTGTTCTGGATGAGCTTGTAAAAGGCGGATTTCATCATAATATCCAAAGTGTCAGAGTTGTTGAAGTTTTGGAAAATTTGAATTTATGCCGGGAAACAATCGACGGGATTTTGACTCATACATGGGGTTACACTCCGAAAACTCCTGAGGCTCAGGTTGTTCAGCTGGCAGATAAAGTCGCTTATATAAATCATGACATTGAAGATTCAGTGCGTGCCGGTGTAATCAGTGAAAAGGATTTGCCAAAAGACTGCATTGAATATTTTTCGTCAATTCAATCAAAACGTCTTAATAAAATGATAACTGAAATCGTTACAAATTCAATAGGGAAGCCTAATGTCGCAATGAGTGAAGAAGGCTGGTATTATACAACAAAGCTCAGACAATGGATGTTTGATAACGTCTATGTGGATTCTCCTGCGAAATTTGAAGAAGAAAAAGCACGTAAAGTTATCAGAGAACTTTTCTTTTTATACAGTGATATGTTAAAATCAGTATGTGATGAAAGTAAAATTGAAAGAATAGTCACGGATTATATCTCAGGCATGACAGACAGATTTGCGGTTGAAAGATTCAAAGATCATTTTGTTCCGAAAGGTCTGCAATTGTCCGCAAAAGACGATTATTTGTTTAAATTGGCAAATGTGGTAAATTAGGAAATTTATGTTGCTGAAGAACAGCCGACGGGGAAAATAACTCCGAGCGTTTAAGTGTAAATGTGCAAAGATGTGGCGCGTGATTGCAGAATGATGGTTAAAGAGCCTGTTAAAATATTTTAAAGTATTTACCAAAATCTTAGGATACGCTATAATTAAATTATGGAAAGAGTTAATCTTCTTGGCATTGATATAGATAAATATACTTTTGATGAAGCAATAGAGTATGCAAAGTCAAAAAAAGGTCAGGTTGTAACAATTAATCCTGAAATGATTGATTATGCGGCTAAAAATGCAGAATTTGCGAGTATTATTAAAAATGCGGAGCTTGTTATCCCTGACGGGATAGGTGTGCAATTGGGATTAAAGATTCTTGGGCATAATATTAAGCGTATTCCGGGTATTGAATTCGCAAAACGTTTGATTGCGGAATTAGAAGGCCGTCCTGTTGCCTTAATCGGTGCAAAGCCTAATGTTATTCAAAAAGCCGTTGAAAATTTAAAAAATGAGTATCCGAATTTGAATTTAGTTTACGTCCATGACGGATACTTTGAGGATACTGATAAAATTTTGGATGAAGTTTGTGCAAAAGAACCTGAGCTTGTTCTTGCGGCACTTGGTTCTCCCAAGCAGGAAGAATTTATATACAGATTGAAGAAAATGCTGCCTGACACGTTAATGATAGGTGTGGGCGGGAGTTTTGATGTTTGGTCGGGAGAAGTTGAGAGGGCTCCTCAAATTTATCAAAAATTGTGGTTAGAATGGTTATACAGAACCTTAAAAGAGCCTAAAAGATTCAAACGAATTTTCCCGGCATTGCCTTTATTTGTTTTAAAAGTTTTGAAAGAAAAATGGAGTTAATATGTTATCGGAAAAAGAAATAAAAGAGTTAGAAAAACTCGCTAATGAAAATCGGCAGAATGTTATAAAAATGGTTCATAATGCAAAATCCGGTCATATCGGAGGATCTTTATCCAGTGCTGATATTATGACTGTATTGTTCCATAAATGTATGAAAAATGTTCCTAAATGCCGTGAAGATAAAAATTATAATTCTCGTGACAGATTCGTTTTATCAAAAGGGCATGTGTCACCGGTGTATTATTCGGTTCTTGCTCAATTGGGTTATATCCCGAAAGATGAATTAATGACATTCAGAAAATTAGGAACAAGACTGCAGGGGCATCCGTCGTTATTTTGCCCCGGGGTCGAAGTTTGTACGGGTTCTTTAGGTCAGGGGTTGTCTATTGCATGCGGTATGGCAATGGCTTTAAAATTAGATAAAAATCCCGCACATGTTTTTGTGTTAATGGGGGACGGTGAACTTCAGGAAGGCAATGTTTGGGAAGCTTTTATGCAAGCTCCGCAAAGAAATTTGGATAATTTGACGGTTATTGTTGACCGTAATCGTTTGCAAATTGACGGCTGTACCGAAAATATTAAGGCTCTTGATCCTCTTGATGCAAAGTTGAAAGCTTTTAATTGGGAAGTTATTGAAATTGACGGTCATAATTTGCAGGAAATTTATGATGCAATTGAAAAGGCAAAACAAAATGATAAGCCTGTAGTTATAATTGCCGATACAATAAAAGGCAAAGGTGTAAGTTTTATGGAAAATAATGCCGGCTGGCATGGCAAAGCCCCTAATGATCATGAGTATGAAAAAGCAATGAAAGAGTTGGCGTTATGATTAAAGATAAACTGCAAAATATTGATAAATATTTAGAAATTCCCGTTGAAATACGCGAATATATAAAAAATATTTCTTCCGGTATTGATTGCGGCAGGCATGAGATTAATTCCGATGACTATATGAATGTTGAATGTTACAACACAAAATCACCAGCGGAAGGTCTTTTTGAATCGCATAAAAAATTTACGGATATTCAAATAATTTTGCAGGGCTGTGAACGTATAGATTTCACGGGTATTGACGATTTAACGGTAAAAATAGAATATAATGAAACAAAAGATATTGTTTTCTATGAAAAATCGGAATCTTCTCAATTACTATTGAATGAGGGTGAATTTGCGGTTTTTTATCCTTATGAAGCTCATATGCCGCAGTTGTGGACAGGAAGTCAATCCGGTGCTGTAAAAAAAGCGGTTGTTAAAATAAAAGTATAATCTATTTTTTCTTCAGCCTCAGCTCGCTCGCGCCGAACCGATAAAGCTGACGCTTCGGGTTCAACTCTTGCATAAGCCAAATAAAAAGAGACACAAATGTGTCTCTTTTTATTTGCCGATGGCCGGAGTGTCTTGCTCGCTCGCGTGTAACGGCATTCCGCATTTTGCTAATGTGCTGTTAGCACAAACGCAAAAATGCTCCAGCCTCAGCTCGCTCGCGCCGAACCGATAAAGCTGACGCTTTGGGTTCAACTCTTGCATAAGCCAAATAAAAAGAGACACAAATGTGTCTCTTTTTATTTGCCGATGGCCACTCTGCCGAGCAAAACGATTGAGTATCGTTTTGTGAGAGGTGAGAACCGCAAGCCGAGCAGAGGATGAAAGGCGTAAGCAGTATCCGTTTAATGCGAGGCGCAGAAAGGTTCGACTCCGTAAAGAATGCATTTGAGCAATAAAAAATGCCGATGGCCGGAGTCGAACCGGCACGTGGGGTGAACCACACCAGATTTTGAGTCTGGCACGTCTACCAATTTCATCACATCGGCATTTGCTATAAATCTTTCAATGTTTTTATAATAGCAAAAACATTTTCAAATATCAAATAAAATTTTTACTTTTTTAAAAATATCCTTAAAATATTACCGGAATACTGATTTAAAATGTATGTCAAAAAGTTAGATTTGTATTGAGGTTTTATGAAAAATTTATTTATAATCTTAGGGTTTATTTTTTTTCTGACGGTAACAGCAGATGCTGCAACAGTATCAGGCGGTATTTCAAAAATGGATATGAATAATGCGAATCAAATTGTAGATGCGGTTACAAATGCCCCTGTCGGCAATGCAAAAGTTTCTCTGCCTAAATATAATTACAGCACATATACGGACAGTTACGGAACATTTAGTATAGGCAAAGTTTTGGGTCCTACAATTATGTCTGTTGAAAAAGAAGGCTACAGACCGTTTTCTTTGACTATAAACGATACAATAGCAGCCCGTCCGCTGGTTGTAGGAATTACAAAAAGTAATATTTCAGATGTTGTAATTGCCTCAGATGTATTTCACCTGGGGGATGACAATTATTCTGATGCCTCATCCGGTGCAGGAACTTTCAGGCTTCGTTCAAGCGGTCCGTATTTCAGAAAAACATTTAAGCTCGGTGCTGAAGTTAAAAACGGCAGTAATTATCTTGTCATAGGTTCAATAATAGGCGTCGATACTCTTATGGCACGCTCTATGGGGCAAAATAAAATTGTTAATTCTTATGCAAGCCCGCCCGAAATATTTTTTAACGGTGCCAAAATCGCTGAGATTCAATTGAACGGTGACAACCAGAAGATTAAAATACCGAATAATTTGATTAGAGCCGGACAGCAAAACGAAGTTACCATAAAAGCCGGCCGCAATCTCATGCAAACCGCATATGTCGATTATGATGATATTGAAATTGCTAATTTATCAATAATTTCGGAATAATAACTAAAAAAAAACGACCTGAAGAGGTCGTAAAGGAAAAAAGGGGAAAGGTAGTAGATTCATCGTGGAACGATGAAATTCTACGAAACTCATTAAAAGAA
>CALVEN010000001.1 GCA_944326585.1 Candidatus Gastranaerophilales bacterium | reverse complement strand
TAAACAAAGGCTTTTTAAATGCCATGAGAGTGCGTGAATAGGGTATAGCCTATCACTTGACATAACTTTATCAAGTTCTATCAAGCGGTGCGGCTGCCTCCGGTATTCAATTAAAATTCTGTTGCGGTAGTGTTCCTCCTCTATCTTGTGTGTCCTAACAATGTTTTGTAACGGTCGTACAAGGTGCACCAAGCTCATACAGTTGTTACGCTTTTTGCCAGTTTTTGAACCGGCGGAAACAATCAAATTTGCCATGAGATTTTCTCCTCTGCTTACTACTTGATTGTTTGTTGGTGCGTTTTTCTCCTTTTTTAAATTATAATCTCTACAGTCGAGCCTAAATTATTTGTACCAATAGCGGAGGCTCACGCTGGGGACGAGAAATAAAGGTGAATCGTCACTACCTATTTAATTGTATGTTCATGATATAAAATTTTTTGTAAATTGTCAAATAGAAAATTCTGTAAACCCTTATTATACTTGAATTTTGTTATACAATAAATTTTTAAAAGTGCCGGACATTCCAACTATATCTGTATTTTAAAATTTAAACTTATATGAAGAATTGTAAATTTTGTAAAATTTTTGCCTGTCTCTTATCAATCTCTGCTTTGTTCCTCTGGTAAAATTCGGGTCTGAACACTTCTAAAAAATTGTTGTCATAGATACTTCGATATTATCATCAGGATTTTTGCATATTCCTCTATTGTTTATACTATTACTACTTGGAGATTTAATATTTACTTGTCTCCCACCAATCGTTACATTTTTTACTAGCTAAAATTTAAGTTTTATGATAGCCCAAACTTTGTCATGATAATGAGGTCAATGTAATCATCGGGATAATTGCATAAATTATTATTTCCTATACTGCTATATATAGAATATTTATATTAAACTTGTTCTCTTTTTTATTTTTCTTTTCCCCCGCTGGTACAATTTTTAATGCCAACCGAACAGGCTAACAATGATATATATTATTATCCAAATTATTATTGTATGTATAACTTTACCTATCATTATTGTTCCTTATTTATTAGATTCTGCATGGCAAAATTCTTTTATTACACATTCATCGCATTTTGGGGTTGCGGTACAAATTTCACCATAACCTTTTGCACAATAATTCCATAACAGATAATCCATTTTGACTTGGCTCATACCTATTTCATTTGATAACTTTCTAAATTCTTCTATAATCTTATAATCCGATTTTGCAGTGACTAATTTTAATCTATCTGCAGCCGCAATTCTTTTAATATGCACATCCGGTTTTATAATATCAATTCCAACATTTCGTACATACTCACAAATGATTGCCACACCTGCATATTTTAATTTATAGGTACTATCACTATCGGCAAGTAATTTGATAATGTTAGACGGTGTGCTGTGCGTTATAAATTTATCAAGGCTTGAATATTCTTGCTCGATTTTTTCAAAAGTTTCAATATTCGCTTTTAAGGCATTCATTTGGTTTTTGGTTGTGTATGGACTGTAACATTTTAAAGCTCTTATTTCGTCAATCAATTCTTCCGGTGCTTTTTCTTTTAATTTATCTTTTTCAAAACCGCAAAAGACTATATTTAACTCCTGCTGATTATCTTTAATTCTTTTCCAAGAGACTAATGCACTTAATTGAGCATAAATAAATCCTTTCAGGTGTTCTTTAAAGCTAAAAACTTTACCATTCTTTCTAGCTTCAACCGCCTCTAAAATTGATACATCAATATCTTGGACTCTGTCTTTCAAATAATTATCCAATATTGAAAACATCTTTTTATAGTCTTTTTCCATAACACACCACTCCTACTATAAATTCTGTAAATCAATTTACAATAGATTAACTCTGTTGTCAATGTGTGTAACTCCCATTCTAAATATATTAAGGTGATAATATGAGTATTAAAAAAAATTTAGGTAACCGTATCCGTGAGATAAGAATAAGTCGTTCTTTAACCCAAGAAGCACTGGCTGAAAAGATAAATCTTTCCGCAAAAAGTTTAAGCCAGATTGAATTAGGTAACAACTTTGTTTCTGCTGAAACATTGGAAGAATTGTGTGCCGCACTGGAAATAAATCCTAATGTACTTTTTGATTTCAAATATTCAGATGTGCCGGAAGATGTATCATTAGATGAAATCATCAAACGGCTAAAAAATAATCCAAACTTGCTAAAAACTGTATATAGAATAGTTATGGCACTAGATTACTAATAAGAACTAATATTTTGCTATTTTGTGCCATAATAAATTTATGATTGAGTTTCTTAAATCTATTTCAAATAGAGAATATGCAACTATTTTTTTAGTTCTTTTGTTCTTCTTATATTTTTTCATAAAAAGTGCAGATGTAAGAAAATCGATTCTGCAAGTTTTGAAATGCATATTTTTTTTCAAATTTTGGACCATCTTTATTTTTCCAATTATTTATCTGACTTTAATAACGTATTTACTGTATGAAATAGGCTTTTGGGATTTTTCTTTATTGAAAGATACTATAATTTCTTATATATACGCTTTGTTAGTCGTGAGTAAATCTATAAGCACTGAAAATTTTAAACTAATGTATAAAGAATATTTGTTGGGTTATATTTCATTTTCGTGTTTTTTAGAATTTGTAATTGGCACTTATGATTTTAACTTCTTTATTGAAGTAGTATTGATTGCGTTTGTTTCACTATTAGGTATGACAAGTATTTATATGGAATATCAAAAGGATACGCCTCAAAGCGCAAAGGATTTTCTAAACAACATTTTGTCTTTTATAGGTTTTCTTATTATTCTGCATTGTATTAAGAGTTTTTGCAATGCACCGGCAAAAATTTTATGCATTCACTCTTTGCAAATTTTGATATTGCCAATAATATATGCTGTTATGTTAATTCCTGTTTGCTATTTTGTTTGGATTTATTGCAAATATGAAGGTCTGTTATCTCGTTTATTTGTCCTTAGAAAGGATTTACAACAAAACAGTTCTAGGTTTCAGATAACATTCAAAATTATTTGTTTATGCGGAACAAATATAGAAAGATTAAATCTGTGGTGGGATTTTTTATTATTAAATCGCAGTAATAATAAAAATTCAAATTTAGATGACTTAATAAATGAATTTAAACAACGGTATAAATACATTGAACCCGAGTCGAATACTGATGAAGTAAAATTAAATGTTGCCCTAAATTATATGAAAGATTTTGGCTTTTTACCTGCAAAATATAAATATATAGGTTGTTCGGAAGGGTATGGTAACTATCAGGCACTTTCATATAACAAAGATGATATGAATAAATACTATTGTATAAATGGTAATCAACAATATCCGCAGTTCTTCATATTATATGATTTCATACCGCCAGCAAAAGAGTTCAATGCAGAGTTAGATGTTTTTTTAATATACTGTGAAGCTCTTTATTTTAAAATATTTTCAAAAACTATTACTAAAAAAGTTGTTAATAAAATAAAAAATCTAAAAGACTTTAATTTGTCTGAAAAAATTTATAATATCCAGTTTAAAGTTGATAAAAATATGAATGACAAAATAACAAGTTTGACTTTTAAAATTTCTAAAATTAGTCCAAATGAGTTTTGTGAGCAAGAATTAAGTTATCGGAATGTTAAATAATATTTTATACCTCGCCGCCCATAAACATTTCATCATCTGCCAGAGAATGCTCTCATTCTTTTTAATCACCACCGGCGGTTTTGTAACCGAGAAAAATCTCACAGCCGAAAACTTGTGTCCATGACTAAGAAACATCATCACGCAATGAGACGGGCTGTATGGGGTAATTTATGTTAATATGGATATATGAATAAATTAGATAAGTATCAAAAATGGCTTAATGAAATTTCAGAAGAGGTGATTGGTTTAACCTTTTCACTTGATGTTTGGCAACAGGTTACAGAAATACAAAATAATAGTGATTATTTTAAAAAATGTGGACGGCATTTTCAACACTGGCAAAATCAAAACTATACTTATCGTATGGTCATGACAATTGGAAGTATTACAGACCCATGCATTACTAAAAAAGATGATAGAAATTTTATTAAATTGTTAGAAAATTTAAAAATACACAACTATATATCTTTTGAAAGGTTTTTAAAAACTTATAGCATACCCCCAAGCAAAAAAGCTGATAAAAAGCTTATAGATTGTTTTGGAAATATAAAAATATATGAAGCTGCATTAACAATAGAAGATGCGCAAAAGGAATTTGAAGAAATAACAGGATTATCTTATAAGGAAAAAGATTTTTCTGTAATGCTTAATAAGGATATTGAGGAAATAGAACAAATTTTTAATAAAATCAAAAAATTACGTCACAAAAAATTGGCACATTTAACTAATACAAAAGTTAAAAAAGTGCCTACTTACGATGATATCGAACAAAGCGTAATGCAATTACAAAATTTAGTACACAAATATTATTTGTTACTATTTAATATTCATCAAACATTCCATTATTATGATTTAAATGTAAAATCTGTTTTTGAAAAAGCTTGGATAAAAAATGCTTAGGTAGCTTGTCCGCTCATAAGAATTATTTAAAATTATTTCCCTTGCTTGATATAATCAGTTTTATTGGTATTTATAAAATACTTAATTTAATATATATCTTTGTAGTACATTGTTAGAATTTGAATAAATATATCTGTGAGCAGTATTGATAATAGTTTTATTGTATATATCAATATCTCTTTCTTGTACTATAGAAATATTATTTGCTGTATAACAAGTTTTATCTGTTATTAATATAGAAAGCTTTGGAGATAAAGGAAATAAAAACTCTATTTCGTGTTCTTGTAATGGCCTGTCTTTTATAAATGAAGAATAAATATTAACACAAGGGCAATCAGAAGTGATAAAACTGATATTGGTTTCATTTTTCAATAATATAAATTTAAAAGCAGTATCTTTAAAAAATAGTTTTTCTGTAAATAAAAGTAATAGCATAATCATAGATAGAAATGAAAAATTTTCATTATTTATATCAATATATTGTTTTAATTTAGATAATGCTGGAGCTTCTTGTAATTGTTTAATTACATTATATGTTCTTACTTCTTGTAGAAGTATAAATAATACAAAATTATAGAAATGATTATCTGTTATTTTAGCAGTTTGTATGTCATCAGGTATTTTAGCATTTGCAAGACCTTCTAATTTTCTTTGCAAATAAATATATACAAATTTTGTAATGTTTATACAACTATAAAAAGTAAGACTTTCTTCGTCATACTTTTGTTCAATAAAATCAAGGCTATTTGTCTGTAAAATTCGCTCATATATTGGAATGAATCTTTGTTCAAATAATTCTGTGATTAAAATTTCTTGTGTTCTTGATATACCATTATTGTTTAAACCTTTATTTAAAGTATCATTTATTTGCTTTTCTATTTCTCTATCTTTTGAATATTTAACACTAAATAAATTACCAATCTCATCATTTAGAAAATAGACTAAATGTTTCAATGTTTCTAAAATCATCTTATTTTCATTAAGATTGAAAACCTTTATGATTATATCTATTTCCATTTTTGTAATTTTATTTTTTACAGTATATAGGTTTTTCCTGCTGCATTCAGAGTTTAATGTTTCAGGATGATATATATTATTATTTGTTTTGTCTAATTTCCATATCCTATTATCTATATCGCAAAACTTTTTTAGGTAAAATCTTGGAACATAATGATTGTTCTTTGTATTATTCATACAAATATCATATATTAAAAATCTATTCTGTGCCATACTTACAAACATCCCTACAATAATTGTAGGGAAGGTCTATTTTTTAATAAAAAATCATGGGACTTGATTTTTGTTTTTTAGCGTTTAATAATGGGGTGTAAGAGAATTTAACGCGGGATGGAGCAGTCTGGTAGCTCGTCGGGCTCATAACCCGAAGGTCGTTGGTTCAAATCCAGCTCCCGCAACCATTTTTAAGAAATTCTATTTTATAGCAGAGAGTTTAGTGCTGATTTTATTTAACTATTATTGGAGTATAAATTATAATGATTTTATTTAACTATTATTGGAGTATAAATTATAATGATTTTATGTTAAATGCCGGACGGGAGAAATTTTTATGTTGAATTCCCCTTGTATATCTGTTATTATTCCTGTTTATAATGCTGAAAAATATCTTTGTGAATGCTTGGATTCAATAATTAATCAAACATTGCGGGATATTGAAATTATCTGTATTGATGACGGCTCAACTGATAATTCTTTTATCATTGAACAGACATTGCAGGAATTTGATTTTTTTGAACTAATAGGGGTGTGTTTCAAATATATCTTGATTTTTTTAGTCGGAAATCGCTAAAAATGAAATTCCTGAACTGGCAAAAAAGTCTGATTACTGTCCGTCAATGTCTAAAACAAGACAGTGTCTCAAAACCTTAAATGGCGGGAATTTAGACACAGTTCAGGAATTTTGGGACAGTTCAGGAATTTTGGGACAGGACAGTGTTGAAAAATTTTTCAAAATTTTAAATTTAGGTGGATGTAAAGTAACATATAAAATGACTACAAACGAATAGGTCGGAAATTTAATTAAGATAGGTATGAATGGCAAATTATACATGTTAGAAATTTTGCGGAACTAAAAAATGCGGAACCTTGATGTCTCAAACTCAATAAAACCGTTTCAAATTAAAATAACGAAAATTCAATAATAACAGATATTTATAGCAAAAAAGAATGACTAACATCAGGTTTGAGAAATTTTAGTAAAATTATCCAATTTTTTAAATCTGCGGAAGCAATTTCTCGGAACTTGAGGAATCCAAACTACAATCAAATCACAACAATATTTGTATTTCTTATATTTTTTATTCCCACACTGTTGATAATTTTTCTCAAAATATATGAGAGTCAACAGTAAGCCGGAACCCCGTAGTTTTGGTAATCTCTGATTATTAAAATGTTTATTTTATATTGTTGATGCGGTAAATCTGTGATTTACCGCATCCTACAGAACTAATGTTTATTTTTTATTTATTATAAATGTTAAATTTAATCTTTAAACATATTAACAGAGTATGCCTCAAGGGACAACAGATTTATAATAATTTCTCAAAAAAACAGCGGCGTCGGTATTGCCAGAAATTTGTGCCTCCAAAAAGTTTCAGGTGAATATCTGGTTTTTGTTGATCCTGACGATTGGATTAGCAAAAATACTGCTTTTCAACAAATGTATGATTATGCAAAACAAAATGACGCAGAAGTGGTTCATTTTGATAATTTTGAATACATTGAGTATTTTAATAAAATTAAAAAAGTTAATTTCGGTAAAAGAATTAAAAAACACTACAATTATAATCTTTTAAAGTCACCTTATTACAGTTGGAGAACTTTTAAAAACGGTTGCCTTCGTTATCTGGATTGGCATGTTTGGGCATTTGTTTATAATACAAAATTTATTAAAGAAAACGGTATTGAATTTTCGCAAAGCAGGTATGGTGAAGATCAACTTTTTACAAACAGTGCTATTTTGCTGGCTAAAAGAATTTATTATCTGAATGATTATTTATATTATTACAGATTGAGAAAGGGCTCTTTAGCACATTCAAAAAGTTATTACAGTTTTGATGTTTTTAATAACGTTAATTGTATGAAAGAGTTTATTATTAAGCATAATCTATGGGATGAATTAAAAACTGAGTTTAATAAATACAAAATTAGCACTGTTATTAAGTCATACAATTTGACTGATCCTTCGTTGATTAAAGAATACGAAAAAAGATGTGCTGAATTTTTAACGCCAGACGAATTAAAAGAGGTTTTAAAAAGGGCTACAAGAAAACGTAATTTTCTGGAAAATTTATTTTCGATAAAAAATTATAAGGAAGATGCCGTTAAATATAAAATTGTTACAGTTTTTGGCATAGAGTTTAAACTTTTAAAAAAATAATTTTTTGCAAATTTATTGTACAATTCGTTATGCTCATTAAGCATTTTTCTACATACAATATAGGTATTTGCTATTTATTAACAAATAATACATAATGATTATATAGACAATTTGCAAAGCACAGGAGACAATTATGTTGAAAAAACTTTTGATTTCCGTAATGACGCTAATTATAGGAGGTACAATGAGTACGGCAAGCGATTGGGATAAAACCTTCCCGCAAAGTGACAAGGTTGAGGTTAAAAAAGTAAGTTTTAAAAACAGATACGGTATTACGCTCGTTGGAGATTTATATATACCCAAGAATAAATCGACTGAAAAAATGGCTGCAATTGCAGTTGCAGGACCTTTTGGAGCCGTAAAAGAACAGGCATCCGGTTTATACGCACAAAAAATGGCGGAAAGAGGGTTTATAACTTTAGCATTTGACCCGTCATATACCGGCGAAAGCAGCGGAGAGCCGAGGCACGTTTCTTCACCGGAAATTAACACAGAAGATTTTAGTGCTGCTGTTGACTTTTTAGTTAACCAACCCGATGTAGATCCACAAAAAATAGGTATAATCGGAATTTGCGGATTCGGCGGTTTCGGTTTGAATGCAGCTGCTATTGATACAAGAATTAAAGCAACAGTACCTGTTACTATGTATGACATGACACGTGTTACCGCAAACGGCTACTTTGATTCAATGGATGCAGATGCCCGTTATGCGCTTAAAGAAACTCTAAATAAGCAGCGAACAGAAGATTTTAAAAATAAAACTTATGCAAAAGCTTCCGGATTGCCGGAAAAACTTACAGGCGAAGAACCCCAATTCGTTAAGGATTACTACGGATATTATAAGACACCGCGGGGATTTCACAAACGTTCAATTAATTCGAACGGCAACTGGAATACTACGGCATCACTGGCATTAATTAATATGCCGATTTTAGCTTACAGTGATGAAATCAGAAATGCAGTATTAATGATTCATGGCGAAAAAGCTCACAGCAGATATTTTTCGGAAGATGCTTTTAAAAAATTAAAAGGCGATAATAAAGAATTATATATTGTTGAAGGTGCAAACCATGTAGATTTATACGACAATCTTGACAAAATCCCGTTTGATAAAATTGAAAGTTTCTTTAGAACATACTTAAAGGAGAGTAAATAATGAAAAAAATATTATTGGTATCAGTGGCAATAATATTAACAGGAGGTATAACTATGGCAACAGAATTAAATCAACCGTTTGCAAAAGGAGAACTTAATCCTTACAGCCAATTTTTTACAGGTACAACACATCTGAAAATGCTTGTTGAAAAAGATACTATCTGGAACTCTTCTATCGGTAACGTAACATTTGATAAAGGCGCAAGAACCAACTGGCACAAACATTCCGGCGGGCAGCTTCTTCTTGTAACGGCAGGAGAAGGAAGATATCAGGCAAAAGGTAAAGAAATCCAAATTTTAAAAGCCGGCGATGTCGTAAAAATTCCTCCGGAAGTTGAGCACTGGCACGGTGCAGCTCCAGACAGTGACTTCGCTCATATTTCAATTGAGCCGAATCTTCTAAACAATCAAACAATCTGGCTTGATGCTGTCACCGATGAAGAATACAAGTAGGTGGTTTATGTTAAAAAAAGTACTGACATTATTTTTAGTTGTATTGGTTTCGCAAAATTTCATATTTGCAACCGCTATACAAAATGAGGATAAAAATATGACAAGAACAGATATTTGTAAAAAAAATTATAAAATTCTTTTCCAAGGCGAAGCCTTGTCACCAACCGGCGATGATCCCGAGATGATGGCAATCTTACAAAAATATATTTTTGGAGAAATCTTTACTGTCGGAGAACTTGATATTAAAACCAGAGAACTTATAACGGTAACCTCCTTAGCCGTTCAGCAAACTTTGCCGCAACTAAAGGCACATATTAATGCAGCTTTAAATGTCGGGGTTACCCCAATTGAACTTCGAGAAGCAATTTATCAGCTTGCACCTTTTATCGGCTTTCCAAAAACTTTAAATGCTTTAGGTGTATTAAATGAAGTGTTTAAAGAAAGGGGAATTGAAACACCGCTAAAATCGACTGCCGCCATAAACGAAGAAGAACGTTTTATAAAAGGTCTGGCAATTCAAAATCCTCTTTACGGCGATGAAATAAAACAAGCAATGAAAGATCTGCCTGATGACATGGGTGCTGATGTTGCAAGATTTTTAACAGAAGTATGTTTCGGTGATTTTTATACAAGAGAAGGTCTGGACATTAAAACACGCGAATTACTTTTTGTCGCCGCTCTTGTAACAACAGGTAACAATACAACCTTGAAAAGTCACCTTAAAGGTTCCCTAAAAGCAGGAAATTCTAAAGAAACCATAACCGCGGCAATTATACAATGTCTTCCTTATGTGGGATTTCCGAATACATTAGCGGCTCTTAAAACGTTAAAAGAAGTTTTAAATAATAATTTGTAAATATATAAAAAATATTATATTTTTGTTTGACAAATTTTCACATGACATTTTTTTGTATTATAATATAATTATATAAATTCTGTCGGAGTGGTGGAATGGTAGACACGTACGTTTCAGGTGCGTATGAAGAAATTCATGAGGGTTCGAGCCCCTCCTCCGACATTTTTAATACGGAGCTTTTATTATGAATAATAATTTTAAAAATATTATAAAAACCGGCGGCATAATTATTTGTATAATTTTGCTGGTTGTTCTTGGATATCTTATTATTACATTGAACAAAGCTTCACACGAAGAAAAGAATACTCCCGTTATTATTACGCCCGTACCTGAAAAAGTTATGCCGCAGCCGTCCAAAACGCAGCCCCGTCCCGTGATTAATAAACCTATGACACGGGATGTGAATGATATGCCTAAATCAGATTATAAAGTTCCTGAAATCGGTTAAATTATACGTTTTTCTCTGGTTTTAGGCGTAATTTTCAACTGATAATTAATCTCCTCAGATGCTATATAACTCCTGAGCAATCTGTCATATGTTTCATCTAAAGAAGTAAATCTATCTCTGATTTTGCCGGGCCATACAATATCATTTTTAACAAGGAATTTTTCTCCGATGGCTATTGTATAACAGTCCTCAAGATTTACCAGCTGAAATTCGTTGGTTGCTTCATTGCGGATTTTTATTGCATCTTCAAAAGATTTGTTTGATTCTTTGTTTAATATATCTGAAATTAATGTTCTGTTTACCTGAATATCCGACCATTGAATAATTGTATTACGTTTTGAATCTTTAAGATTGCTTGTAATATTTTCAACAATTAATCCGACAAGTTCTTCACCTGTCAGGGTGCCGATTTGTATATTGGAAAGATCTTCACTTACACCGTCGAATACTTTCATTATATCAAGATTGTTGGAATCATTTTTTAAACCTCCGCGAATTATGGAGGATTGAATTCCTACTATTACGTTTTCATTTCCGGTTATGTCCCGAACAGTACGTTTTACTGCGCTTGTAAGCCAATTTGCAAGTTCGCTGTTTTTACATCTTATATCTTTTTCCGTATATACAAGCTCTGCTTCATCTCCTGAAATATCAGTCAAACTTACAAGCGGTTTTAAATCTTCGGATAAAAGTTTATACAGCAAAATTTGAAGCGGATTTTTGTCTAAATCAACTTTAGAAGTCGTTTGAGAAAAATAAGTATTAACATCTTTTTCCAAATCACCGTCATCGTCAAATTTAATGTTTATTGCTTTAATTATTTCGTTATCCTTCCCGAGGGAATCAATATTTGTGTGGTCTTTCATAGAGGTGAGTTTTTTGTGGTCATGCCCGTTCAGTATTATATTAATATCAGGTACATATTTTCTTATCATTTTTGAAATCGGGGCACCTGTATGTGACATAAGTATAACCGCACCTTTGGGATTTTCCGATTTAAATTTATCAACTTCTTTTTTTACTGACATAAACGTATTTTGCAAATCATTTTCTGTCAGATACGCGTCTTTTTTGTCGCAATCATCGAAAAATGTCATTTGTTTTAATAATCCCGGATTATAAAATTGCATACTGGGTATTGTAACACCCAAAAACAGTATTTTATGCTGTATATTCGGATTCTTGTCATCAGGAATGACATATATGTGGGATTTCACCACATTGTCTGAATCCTGCATAATTTTTTTTATACCGGGGGAATTTTCTATATCAACATTTGTAATCAGAGTTTTCATATCAGGATTTTTCATTACTTTGTAAATAAATGTATCTCCTGCATCAAGGTCGTGGTTACCCATAGTAAATAAAGCATCAAAATTTGCATCTTTACCAGCCTGTTTACGTACAAAGTTTATAAAATTATTTAAAAATTTATTTTGGACTGAACCGTTTGTAGCATTAGGGCTTGTGAGAAATCCTTTTTTGGAAGGATTAATAAACCAGTCGCCTGCGATTGCCAACAGGTTTAAAGTACTGGCATCCTCGGATTTGATAAAAATATCTTTTTTATTATTTTGAACGGTTTGTGCCAGTAAAGGCCAGGTTAAAAAATTACCGTGATTGTCGGATGTAGCTACAATATTTACCTGTGCTGCTTTAAATGCAGGGTTATATCCTTGGATTTTTGTAATCATTTTTTCTCCGGAGTTTAATATTCATAAATATTAAACAAAAAAATTTTTGTTGTCCAGATTACAAAATATTACAAAAAGCTTTAAAATACGTTGTTTAAATTCTGCTGATACCGAGCGCGAACAAAGATAAAACTATCGAGCCTAATAATGCGCTTAAAAATCCTTCGACTTCAAACCCGGGAGTTATATAGCCTGCAAGCATTAATAATAAAGCATTTATCACAAAGCTGAATAACCCGAGCGTCAAAATATTAATCGGTAATGTTATAATTTGCAGCAGCGGCTTGATAAATGTATTAATCAAGGCAATTATAACAACTACAAACATTGCGTTTAAAAAACTTGAAACTTCAATCCCCGGTACCACCCATGATGTAAAAATTAAAGCAAGCGTATAAAGTAACCATCTTAAAAATAATGCCATAACATATCTCCTTTTATTTTGATTATACAAATATTTTTGGAGAATTTAATTACCTTAAAAGACAGTTTTAGAAATTAATCTTCCATATGTTTTATGTGAATGTGACCGTTATCTTGGATTAGTTCCATTTCAGACTCTTTTTTAGGCTGACCTAATTGGATTTTTGTCGGCTGTTTCATATTTTGAATTTCTTCAAATTCAGCCTGAATTTCTTCCGGACTTTCGTTGCGTTTTTCTACCGGATTATTGTACGCATCGGTAAATCTTCTGTAGTCATAGATGTCATTTTTTTGAAATGTTTGCTGCTGAATAAACTGCAATGGCTGCATAGCACCCGGATTTATATCAATACCCGAATATGCATAAGCTGCCGATATTGAGGTGAATATTAATCCTGATAACAAAATAATCTTTTTCATACTAATCCTTTTTATTTAATCTTAAATACAACATTTGCAACTGCAGTTACTTTTTTATCAATAGTCGACGTATCATTTATTCCCATATCCGAAACACTTGTTGAATCAACATCCGTAATCTGGAAAACACCCATTTTTACTGATTGGATTTTCCCTACTCTGTTATGAGTTGCTTTTAACATAGCGGATGCTCTGTCTTTTGCATCCGTTGTAGCTTCTCCCAAAAGTTTCACTTTTAAATCAGGAAGTTTTGAATAAAAATATGATGCCTGATTGACGTTAATATCAATACCTTTGTCAAGAAGGCTTTGAATATCTATAGAAAGCTCTTTTATTTTATTAACGTCGGCGGATGTGACTTCAACCGGCTGGCTGAGTTTATAAAAATCAACTTCATTTGTATAGCTTCTTGTAACATTATTGTATTTATATGTGTAATATCCGTTATAGGTTTTTATATCAATATTTTCAATACCGTTTTCTTTCAGATAATTTTTTACAACTGGAAGTTGTGATTTCATCAAGTTATAAGCTTCGGCTTTGGATTTTGCCTGAATATTAATATCAAAAGAAAGTTTTCCGGAATCTGATTTTACGATTTCATAAGCCGAACCGGTAACGGAAATTCCTTCACGCGAAAGAGAATTAGCTGCATATTTTGTAGCTGAAAAAATACCGAAAGCTAATATTAATGCCAATAAAGTAATTTGATATTTTTCTAATTTTTCAAACATAATATACTCCTTTTTATGAATATGATAACATAACTCAAAATTAATTACTATAAAACGTTAAAATATTATAACAGAAAGTAATGCAAACAAGATTAAAGGGATATTATAATGCAAAAAAGTAGGAATACACGTATCCCAAATATGGTTATGCTGACCATCCGCATCAAGACCGGCAGTCGGACCTAAAGTTGTATCGGAAGCCGGAGAACCGGCATCACCGAGTGCTGCGGCAGCAGCAATTACAATGACAGCAGCCGGCAAACTAAACCCTAAACTTATACATATAGGTACATACAATACAGCTAAAATCGGGATTGTACCAAAGGACGTACCTATGCCCATAGTGACAAACAAGCCGACAAAAAGCATCAAGGCTGCGGCAAGCAATTTACTCCCGGCCATAAAAGGCGTGATTGCATTCACGAGAGCTTCCACACCGCCGGTTTCTTTTAATACGAAAGCAAATCCGGCTGCAACAAGCATTACAAAAGCGACATAACCCATCATTCCTATGCCGTCGTTGATAAGTTTATCCATTTTGTCGTGGTCGATTGCTCTCGTCCCGAAAATAATACCGAGTCCGACAAGCGCGCCCAGCGGTAATGAGTTCGTCCATAATTGGATAACAAGCGTCATGAATGCCGCAAATAAAGTTATATAATGATTTTTATTAAATTTCAAATTTTCTGTGCCGTCATATCCGGAAATTTTAATGTCATCATATTCTCTTGGTTTTCTGTAGGATAAAAATATTGCAATAAAAAGTCCTACAGTCATGGCTATCCCTAGAAACCAGGTATAATGCCATATATCCGCTCTTGCAATTGTAATGCCGTTTTGCGTTAAATTATCAGCCAGAAGCCCCTGGAATATAAGCCCAAATCCGGCAGGGATAACAATATAGGGCGTTTTAAGCCCGTAAGCAAGTGCACAGGCAATTGCCCGTCTGTCAATTTTTAACTTATTCATAATATTCAAAAGCGGCGGAATTAAAATCGGAATAAATGCTATATGTACTGGAATTAAATTTTGTGACATTATTGCGATTCCTGTCAGAATAGCAATCAATAAATATTTATTTGATTTAATAATGCTGCCGATTTTTTTAGCAAGAAGCGGAGCAAGTCCTGTATGAGTCATTGAAGCGGCAAAGGCTCCGAGCAATATATAACTTAAAGCGGTTTCGGAATTTCCGCCCATACCGCTTATAAAAATATGCATTATATCCTGCACGGACATATGTCCGGCAAGTCCGCCCGCAATAGCTGAAATCATAATTGCAAGAAGTACGTTAATCTTGCAAAGACATAATATACATAACAAAACTACTGATATCACAACAGGGTTAAGCAATATTTCCATAGCCAGAGTATATCATAAAAATATTAAGGACAGCATTTTTTCTTTTTAACCGGCTGCCCCATTAAAAGCCTCATAAGCCCAAGACGTTTTTGAAGTGTTTCCAAAATTCCATGTGAAATCTGTGTTACATTGCACATAGTAGTATTAACATCAACAATAGTTGCATCAATATACGGCATCATTTGATTAAGATTTTCGCTTACTTCTTTCAAATTTCTTGTAACTTCGTTGACATTTGTTGAAGAACCTTCAAAACCCGTTGTTGTATTATCCAATTTTTCCTGAGAAAGAGAATTATTCATCCTCAGAGAAACTTCCTGAAGATTATTAGTTGTTTTTGACAGGTTATTTGAAGCATTCAAAATATTCGGTCTGTTTTCGGCAAGAATATCATTAAGAGTTATAAAAATTGTATTCAACGAATCACTGGTATCTTTAAGACTGCCCAAAAGTTCATCAATACCGTCGCTTATATCATCAAGTGTTCCTTTATCTGCCTGCTGGGCAATTAAAGCATTCCAATCAAGAGAGGTTTTACCTTCTATATAGGAACCGGTCTTAAGATAATAAATTGACGGTGAATCCGGGTATTCCAGTTCAATATAATCAAATCTTCCTTCTTTTTCGCCTTTATCAATTTTTTTGACGAGCGCTGTTGTATTTTTAGGAAGTTTTAAATCTTTATAATCCAGTACAACTTTTACAAGTGTATGCTTGAAATCTTTGTCCGGTTTGATGCTTCTTGTTCTTCCGACTCTGAATCCTTTGTAATAAACCGGCATGTTTGCCTCAAACGGAGCCAGTTCGTCAAATTGAATTGTAATATATATATTTGTCAGCATTTTAAAGGCAACATAAATAGCGCTTAATACTATAAGAGTTAAAATTACGGATAAAACTTTTTTTTGCTTTAACAATTCAAAAAATTTATTGTTCATAAAAATAATTATAAAAACAGTTCAAATTATAACTATTACCTGAGTGCATACATTTATGTAATATGTTTTAAACCTGATAATAGGTCATGTAGGTAATTGTTAATTATTGTTATAAGGGGTTTAATATAATTAAATCTTTTTCATACTTCCAGCTATTCTTAATTCCAACGAGCCTTGAATAAAGGCTCTTTTTTTTATTAAAAAAGGCGGTTATAAACCGCCTTTTATTAATTTAATATGTAGCTTAGGATTGTTCTGACGCCTGCACCGGTTGCACCTTTAATGAATTCGCTTTCCGGTTTTTCCAAAAATGCGGTACCCGCAATATCAATGTGCGCCCATTTAACGTCTTTTACAAATTCCTGTAAAAATACGCCTGCTGCGGATGCTCCGCCGTAACGGGAACCTGTGTTTTTCATATCGGCAATATCGGATTTCAGGCTGTTGAAATATTCTTTATACATCGGCAATTGCCAGAATTTTTCGCCGAGATTTTTGCCTGTTTCAATGATTTTGTGCATCATTTCGTCATCGTTGCCCATAATTCCGGCAACTGATGTTCCGAGAGCAACCATGCAGGCACCTGTGAGTGTCGCAATATCAATAACTTCATCAACCCCGAGTTCGCACGCATATACAAGTGCGTCTGCAAGGGTTAATCTGCCTTCCGCATCAGTATTATCAACTTCAATTGTTTTACCGTTTTTCGCGGTTAGAATATCGCCCGGTTTATATGCGCTTCCGCTTGCCATATTTTCGCATGCCGCAATGATGCCGTGAACTTCAACATCAGGGTTAAAGTCTTTCAAAACACTCATCACACCCAGTACACATGCGGCGCCTGACATATCATCGCGCATTGTAAGCATTGATGAGGGCGGTTTCAAGTCCATTCCGCCTGAATCAAAGCAAAGCCCTTTGCCGATAATCGCGATTTTCTTTTTAACGTTTTTGCCGGTGTATTTCATGTGAATGAATTTCGGCGGCTGAATGCTTCCCTTTGAAACTGCAAGAAATGCGCCCATTCCCATACGTTCAATTTCGTCTTTGTCATAGATTTCCGTTGTTATACCTTCAAGATTTTGTGCAATTTCGGCTAATTTTGAAGGGGTTGCGAATGCTGCAGGCTCGTTTGCTAAATCACGGGTCAATTTCATTGCATTGCCGAAAGATTTTCCTGCATTTACGCTGTCTTCAAGGACATTTCCGAAAGTAATTTCATCGACTCGGGTTGCTTTTTCGCTTTTATATTTGTCAAAAGCATAATCCGCAAGCATAGCACCGATTGCGGCTGATTTTCCGTAGTCAAATCCTGTTTCAAAATCAAATGCCGCAGTTTTGGCATGCATTTGTTGTAATTTTTTGACTGATTTATAAAAGGCAGTACGAACTTCGTTTTCTCCGAATTCATCACGTTTGCCGCATCCTGTTACAAGAATTTTTTGTGCCGGAATTTGTCCGTAAGTTTGAAGCAAATAAGTTTGTCCCAATTTGCCTTCAAATTTGTCCCGGTCAATGGCATAAGTATTTGCCAGATCTTGAGATGTTTTTTCACCTTCAAACATGTTGATTACAATCACATCAACAGCAAGGTTTTTGACATCATTTGAAACTTTTATTTCCATTTCTCTCTCCTTTTCTGAAATTATTATAGCACTATTAATATAAATGTATCAAATTATAAATTACCTATATACAAAACAGATATGTCATGTTAAAATATTTACAGATGTAGTAGTTTAATATTTTTTGGAAATATATGCATTAAAATTCGATTAAATTAAATAATCAGAAGCTCGATAGGATATATGTATCGGGCAATGCGTGTATTATATGAAAAATAGAATAGGATAAGGTATTATGGACTTTTTACTGGTTGCCGCGATTATTTTGGTAATAATCTTAATCGCCGTGCTGATAATTCAGCAAAACAAGGTCAAAAGTGTACTCCAGAGTACTCAACAAGACCGTTTGGATTTAGAAGAAAAAGAAAAACTTTTGCTTAAAGAAGCTAAAATTAAAGCAATTGAAGAACTTCAAAACGACAGAGAAAAACTTAACGAAGAAGAAAGAGAACGCAGGCAAGAGCTTAACCGTCTCGAACAAAAATTGGCCAAGCGTGAAGATATGCTTGAAGATAAAATTCAGGAATATACTGAAAAAGATATTCAAGTTCAGAGAAAACTTGATGAATTGCTTGATAAAGAAGATTATCTCGCAGAAATCGTGCAAAAGCAGACAACGGAGCTTGAAAGAATTTCCGGCATGTCAGCTGATGAAGCTAAAAATATGCTTCTGGAACAATTAAAACACGATCTGGCGCAGGAACAAATGCAGTTAATCCGTGAAAATGAGGCAAAAATAAAAGAAATTTCACTGGAAAAATCTAAAGAAATTTTATCAACGGTAATGCAGCGCTGTATGATTGAACAGGTTGTGGAAACAACGGTTTCCGTTGTGGCATTGCCCAGTGATGAAATGAAAGGTCGTATAATCGGTCGTGAGGGACGTAATATTAGAGCTTTGGAAACTTTGACAGGTGTTGATTTGATTATTGATGACACGCCGGAAGCTGTTGTATTATCAAGTTTTGATCCGGTAAGACGTGAAATTGCAAAACTCGCGCTTGAAAAACTTATTGTTGACGGGCGTATTCACCCTGTCAGAATTGAAGAAATGGTTGAAAAAGCCAGAGAAGAAATTGAAAAGAAAATTTGGACTGAGGGTGAAAATGCAGCGTTTGAAATGGGAGTTATGGGCTTAAATAAAGAGCTTATCAAAACTCTCGGACGTTTATATTACAGAACAAGCTACGGACAGAATGTTTTGAAACATTCGCTTGAAGTCGGACATATTGCAGGCATGCTCGCTGCGGAACTCGGAGCAAATGAGGCTGTGGCAAAGCGTGCAGGACTTTTGCATGACATAGGAAAAGCCGTTGACCAAACACAGGAAGGCACACATATTCAGCTCGGGGTTGAACTTGCGGCAAGATACGGTGAAAAGCCCGAAATTATTCACGCAATTGAAGCTCACCATGATGATGTTGTGGCAAATACAATTGAGGCTGTTCTTGTAAAAATTGCTGATGCAATTTCAGCAGGCAGACCGGGCGCAAGACGCGATACTCTGGAAATTTATATTAAACGTCTGCAAAAAATTGAAGAAATCGTAAACAGTTACGACGGAATTAAACAATCATTTGCCGTTCAGGCAGGACGTGAGGTCAGAATTATTGTTCAGGCTGAAATGTTTGATGATCTGGCATCTCAAAAGCTTGCAAGAGATGTAGCAAAACGTATTGAGGATGAAATTGATTATCCGGGTCAAATCAGAGTAACGGTAGTCAGAGAATTCAGAACAACGGAAATAGCAAAATAAGAGCAGGTTAATCCTGCTCTTTTCCAAGGAATATAAATGTCAGGTGATGGAAAAACAATAAAAATTTTATTTTTTGGTGATATGGTCGGCAAGCCCGGAAGATATGCCGTGCGTGATTTTTTATCGGAAAATGCCGAAAAATATGATTTTGTAATTGCAAATGTTGAAAATGCCTCCCACGGGTTCGGGTTAACCGAAAAAAATTATAATGAATTAATAAGCTACGGCGTCAATTGTATGACAAGCGGAAATCATATCTGGGATAAGCGGGATATTTTCGGTTTTATTGAAAATGCCGACAAATTAATTCGTCCGTTTAATTATCCGTCAGGTACAAAAGGTGCCGGCAGCAGAGTATTTGATTTGGGAGATTATAAAATTGCCGTGATAAATATACTGGGCAAGGTTTTTATTAACGTTGTAGATTTTCAATGGGATCTGGTAACGGAAGAGATTAAAAGGTTAAAAGAAATTACGCCGATTGTGGTTGTAGATTTTCATGCGGAAGCAACGGCGGAAAAAATTTGTTTTGGTAAATATTGTTCGGAATTGGGAGTCAGTGCGTTTTTCGGAACACATACGCATGTACAGACATCAGATGAAACCATTATAAATAATATGGGATATATAACCGATGCCGGATTTTGCGGGGCATCGGACGGGGTTATAGGTATGGAATACAAAACATCTTTAACACGTTTTGTAACTGGTATTCCCGAACGATATGAGGTAGCAGACGGTAAGAGCGTTCAGGTTAACGCTGTTGAAGTGGAAATTGAATCTTCAACGGGGCATACTGTTGCTATAAATAGAATTTTGTGCAGTAGAAAAGAGGAAATAAAGGAATGAAGACAGATTTACACATCCATACCTATTATTCGGACGGTGTATTCTCGCCTGAGAAAATTGTCGACACCGCGGTCGATGTCGGGCTTCAGGCAATAGCTATAACCGATCACGATAATGTTCTGGCTTATGATGTCGCCAAAAAACATATAAAAGACAAAGGGCTGGAAGATAAAATTGAAATTATACGCGGGATTGAAGTAAATACACTTTATAAAAATTACGAAGTACACATTCTCGGATATTTTATGAATCCGGAAAACAGTGATTTTCAGGCAATGTTAAAAACACAGCAGCTGGCAAGGGTTAAGCAGACAAAAGAAATTCTTGCTCTTCTTGCTAAAAAAGAAGGTATCAAAATAAAATTTGATGATGTTAAAAAGATGGTAGCGGAAGGCGGAAGTATAGGGCGTCCGCATATTGCAAAAGCTATTACAAATGCCGGCGGCACAACAACAGTTATGGACGCGTATGCAAAATATATCCACGATGATTCACCGGTTTATGTCCAAAGAAAAACTGTTTCTCCGCATGATGCCGTTGAAATAATCTATGATGCCGGCGGGATTCCTGTTATTGCGCATCCGCATGATATTGATATCGCGGAAAGTTTGATAAAGGAGCTTATGAATTACGGCTTAAGGGGAATTGAGGCATACCACAGAAAACATTCTCCTGCCTGTGTTGAGTATTTTTCATCTATGGCTGAAGAATTAGGTCTGATTGTAACGGGCGGGTCTGATTTTCATACCCCGAATATTATGAACGGACAGATTATTCTGGGTAAAAATTTCGTACCTGAATGGGTTTATGACAAACTTGTGAAAGAAAAAAAATTAATTGATATGGCGTAAATTATGACAAAGAAAAAATTCTGGCAACTTGAATATTCTATTACTTTATTTGTAATTTTAGGGCTGATTATGCTTTTTGTGCCTTTGAAAATTGAAAATTATTTTCAAGCCGGCATGATATCAAAATGGAATGACAGATATAATAAAGTTGCATATATGTTTACCGTAATTAATGCACAGACGGACGACGAGATTTTAAAAAGTTTTGCGGCTGCAAAAACACCCGAGCAGAGGGAAAAATTACTTCTCCAGCTTGTAAAACCGTATCTCAGAATTCATCAATCCGACAAGTTCCCGAAACGTTACCGGCCCAAATTTATGAACGGCGACAGAGTTCCGAAAGATAACTATTATTATTTTAATGAATTTTATTTCGCTGATAACGGAATGCATGTTGTCGGGATTAAAGATATTGTAAAACACGAAAATAACGCACCGTGGTTTATGATGATGTTTGACATAAACGGTGTTCTGCCTCCGAATACCTGGGGCAAAGATATTTTTGGTATTTATATTCTGGATGAAGGAAAAATTCGTCCGTTCGGTTATGAAAAGAGCATGGATGCTCTTGCGGAAGACTGTTCCGAAAACGGTACGGGTGTTGATTGTTCTTATTTCTATAGAATTGGCGGTGAGTTTAATGATTAAAAGGATTTGTGTATTTGCATCATCTTCAAACTTCCTGCAGCCGCTCTATTATAAAGATGCTGCGGAACTCGGGCGTTTGATTGCGGAAAACGGTTATGATATGGTCTATGGCGGAAGCAATTTAGGCTTGATGTGGGCTTGTGCCGGCGCTGCAAAAGCTCATGGCGCAAAACTTACCGGTGTTATGCCCGAAAAACTTCAAAATATGGGCGTATTCACAGATGGCTGCGACGAATTTATCGTAACTGAGGGTATGAGAGAGCGAAAAGCCAAAATCGACAGTATTTCGGATGCTGTTGTAGCTCTTGCCGGTGGTTTCGGAACCCTTGAAGAATTGTCAGAGATGATTGTCCAAAAACAATTAGGGTACAACAAAAAGCCTATTATTATTTTGAATACAAACGGATTTTATAATAAATTGAACGACTTTTTTGAAGAAGTTATTGAACAGAAATTCGCAAACAAAAACGTCAGAAGTCTTTATTATCTTGCCGATACCCCTCAAGACGTAATTGAATATCTGAAAACTTATAAGCCGTCGGAGCTTAATGTAGATAAAAACGCGATTTATGCAAGATAACTATATTAAAAGTAGAGTTTTGTTTCATATTCGTCAATATCGTTAAACAATTTCGTTATTTTTTTATCAATAATTTCCGTGAGCGGACTGTATGCTCCCGTATCTGCATCCAGTGCTTTTTTAAATATAGAAAACAAAAGCATTACATCGCATGCTTCATTCAATATTCTGTTTACATCTTCTTTTGACATAGATCATCTCCTATCTGATTGTAGCTTTTTGCGTTATTATAATATCGATATGCGATATTATAGTGTATTGATAAGATTTTGTCAATATGCAATAATAAAACAAATGAGAGATACCAGATTAAACATTTTAGCAAGTAATATAAGAGCAGAAAGGGTAAGAAAAAATTTATCTCAAAATAAACTTGCCGAGTTGATTGATGTCAGCGAAAATACCATCAGAAAAATAGAAAAAGGAAACCAAACCCCTTCAGCCTTTATAGTATATGACATAGCAACTGTTTTGAATATTCCGTTGGATGACCTTTATAAGGCTGTTCCGAAAAATAAGGTATGATTATAAAGATATAAAGTTTCTCAACGACGCTCCCGCCTCCGGCTTCGCTATTGTTTCGAAACCTTATATCTTTATTTTTTATGTTTTTTTATGCTATAATTATCATACGATAAGGAGAAGATAATGGAAAATTTGAGAGATAAGTATGAAGTAGTTATAGGTTTGGAAGTTCACGCGCAGTTAAAGACCAAATCAAAGATATTTGCACCGGACGGTACGGAATTCGGTAAAGAACAAAATACCGAAATCAGTCCGATTACCCTTGGTATGCCGGGTGTTTTGCCGGTTTTGAATAAAGAAGCCGTCAATATGGGAATTTTAACAGGGCTTGCCTTGAATTGCGAAATCCCTTCCCGCTGCAAATTCGACAGAAAACAATACTTCTACCCCGATTTGCCGAAGGGGTATCAAATCTCTCAATACGATGAACCGATTTGCGTAAACGGTCACATTGATATAAACGGAAAAAGAATAGGAATTACCCGTGCGCATTTGGAAGAAGATGCAGGGAAACTCGTTCATGCAGGTGCTGACGGACTTGCAGGTTCCAGCTATTCTCTTGTTGACCTAAACCGTGCAGGAACTCCTCTTTTGGAAATCGTATCCGAACCTGATATGAGAAGTTCAGATGAGGCAAGAGCTTATATGGAAGAATTGCGTAATATCGTAAGATATATAGGCGTCTGCGACGGTAACCTTGAAGAAGGCTCCATGAGATGCGATGCCAATATCTCTATTATGCCGAAAGGTTCAAAAGAATTCGGCACACGTGCTGAAATTAAGAACGTAAACAGTTTTTCGGCACTTCAAAGAGCTATTGAATACGAAATAGACAGACAAATTGAAATTGTCGAAGATGGCGGAAAAGTTGTTCAAGAAACAAGACTCTGGGATGACAATTCACGCGAAACCCGTTCAATGCGCGGTAAAGAAGATGCACATGATTATAGATATTTCCCTGAGCCTGACTTGATGCCGTTAGAAATTTCAAGAGAATGGGTTGAAGAAATCAGATCAAAAATGCCAGAATTGCCGTCTGCAAAACGCAAGCGCTATATGGATTTGGGTTTGAGTGAGTATGACGCAAACGTTATCGTTGAACAGATGGGGCTTGCACTTTTCTTTGATGAAGTGCTGAAGCTCGGTGCAACTCCGAAAATTGCCGTCAACTTTATGATGGGCGAAATTGCAGCATATTTAAAAGAAGAAAAACTTGAGATTAACGAAACAAAATTAACTCCTGAAAATCTTGCCGAGTTGATTTCTTTGATCGAAAAAAATACAATTTCAAATAATATCGGTAAACAAATTATCTTTGATATGATGAAAGAAGGCAAAAAAGCTTCTCAAATCGTTGAAGAAAAAGGTTTAAGCCAGATTAGTGATGAAGGAGCAATAAAAGCAATTGCTCAAAAAGTTGTTGATGCAAATCCTGATCAGGTAACAGCTTACAGAAACGGTAAAGTTCAGCTTTTAGGCTTCTTTGTCGGTCAGGTTATGAAAGAAACCAAAGGCAGAGCTAATCCGAAAGCGGTTAACGAATTGTTAAAAGAAATTTTAGGATAATAATAGGCACCAACGAAAGATTTTCCGAGGTAAATATGTTTTTTAAAAAAAGAAAAAGCAGCATGGAACGCGAGATTTTTGAACAGTCAAAAATCCTTGAACACCTTGTAAATACGTATATCGGCGATAATGAGGAAATCCTGATTGATGTTCCTCAAGGGATTGAACAGGTGGTCTTTGTCGCAAGCGGTTCTTCCTATCATTGCGCAAGGTACGGCGCGGATGTTTTCGGCAGTATTGCTAATCTTGAGGCGCGTGCAATTTATTCCAGCGAATTTTTGCTTAAAGCTGTTATTCCGCATGCCGAAAATATGCTCTATATCTTTATAACCCAATCAGGCGAAACCTCGGACACTAATAAAGCTTTGATTAAAGCGAAACAATTCGGCGTCAGAACCTTATGCATCACGAACAAAGAAGATTCTACAATCTGGAATGCTTCTGACTACAAGGTTTGCTGCCATGCCGGTGTGGAAAGAAGCATTGCCGCAACTAAATCCTTGACTTCTCAGATGATGTGCGTAACCCTTCTTGCCTTAAAGTTTGCAAAATTAAAGGGTATTGATGTTGAAAATTACGTTAACGAAGTAATATCTATTCCTCAATATATTGATAAAACCTATGAATTACGTCCGAAAATTAAAACGCTCGGCAGGTTTGTTTCCAAATATAAAAACATTGTTGTGTGTGCGGACGGAATATCCTATGCGCTTGCAAAAGAAGCAGCGTTGAAGATTAAAGAAACATCTTATTTGAATGTTACCTCCCACATTTTAGGTGAATTTATGCACGGGCATGTGGCGGTTTTGAATAATAAGGGTTTGCTTATTTATATTTTGGTGGATGATTTAAGCTATATTGCGACAAAAAATTTGAATAAAATTAAAGAGGAATATCGCCCGCCTATTTGTATTCTCGGCAATAAAAACGTAAAAATTAATTCAACATTCAATATAAACATTGATTGCGAAAGCAAAATTGTTAAATATTTTTGTGTGGCTGTAATGATTCAGCTTCTGGCGCTTGAGGTGGCTATGAAACTCCACAGAAACGTCGATAAACCCCACGGGCTGGATAAAGTGGTTAAGTAATAAAGTTTGTGCGAATAAACAAATACCTTATAATTGTTTTTGAGACAATAGCGGAGCCGGAGGCGGGAGCGTCGTCGAGAAAATAATTATAAGGTATATGTTATGATTTTAATATAGTTAGAACTGTTCCAAAAATCTTACGTCATCGTTGAAGAACAATCTGATGTCGTCGATTGCGTATTTTAGCATTGCAAGTCTTTCAATGCCCATACCGAACGCAAAACCAGAATAAACATCCGGATCAATTCCGACACCGCGTAAAACATTCGGGTCAACCATGCCTGCGCCTAATATTTCCAGCCAGCCGGTACCGGAGCATGTTCTGCAGCCTTTACCTTCACACATAATACATTGTACGTCAACTTCCGCAGAAGGTTCCGTGAACGGGAAAAAGCTGCTTCTGAACCTTGTCGGACGGCTTGCACCGAAGTAGATTCTGATAAATTCGTTTAAAACCCCCTTTAAGTCCCCGAAAGTGATGCCTTTATCAACGTATAAGCCTTCAATTTGATGGAAAAAGTTGTTTTTGCGTGCATTAATGTTTTCGTTTCTGTAAACTCTGCCCGGTGAAATAACTCTTATCGGAGGATTTTTGCCTTCCATTGCGTGAATTTGCGCGCCTGACGTCTGACTTCTTAACACAACATTTTTAGCAAGTTTTGTGTAAAAAGTATCTTGAACATCACGTGCAGGATGGTCTTTCGGAACGTTCAGCATATCAAAGTTGTAATATTCCGTTTCCACCTCTGGAGATAACTCATCGCTTACAACCGAGAATCCAAGAGTTTGAAAAATTGATACAATTTCGTTTGTTGTTGATGTAATAGGATGTGTATGCCCGACGGGTGTGAATTTGCCCGGTAAAGTTACATCAAGTTTTTCTTTTTCAAGTTTTTCATTAAGCTCTTTTTTATAAAACTCATCATATTTACTTTTTAAAGCGTCTTCAAGCTTTCGGGTAATTTCATTTGCCAATGACCCGATTATTCTTTTATCCGCGTCGGACAAATCTTTTAAGCCTTTTTTTATTTCGTTAAATTCGCCTTTACGGCTTAAATATTTACCTCTTATTTCTTCAATGTCGCTGATTGAAGAAGCTTTTTCAAGATCTTGTGCGGCATTTTTGTAAATATTTTCCAGTTGAGTTTTCATATTAATCCTCTTATTTCATTATATTGTTTTTCATAAGCTATAGTGGTTTCGGGGCCGTGTCCCGGATAGACCGTAATATTTTCATCCATTGCGAAAAGTTTGTTATTCACGCTGTCGGACAGCTTTTTTAAATTTCCGCCTGCAAGGTCGCATCTTCCGACAGTACCTTTAAATAAAGTATCTCCCGAAAAAAGTTTGTCGTCAACAAGGTAGCACATGCCGCCTTCTGTATGACCCGGAGTCGCAATTGCTTTGATTTTGGTATTGCCGAATTCTATTATATCCCCGTCATTTATAAACCCGTCGGCATGCGGAATTTCAACACCTTGAACACCGAATGTTTTCATAATACTTGCGGATTCTTCCATTCTGGCAACATCATTTTTATTTACAAGCACTTCTGCCCCTGTTTTTTCTTTCATGCCGTTTATACCTAAAACATGGTCAAAATGACCGTGAGTGAGCAAAATATATTTTAAAATTTTGCCCTCAAGTTCTTTTAATATTTCGTGTTTAACCTCGGAACAGTCAATTAAGACAGCTTCATTCCCGTCGATTAAAAGGTAGTTGTTGGCATCAATAGGACCTGCCGTAAATGTTTTAATAATCATTTTCTCACAATCTCAAAAATATCTTTACATTGTTTAAAAAGTTCTTCAGCATCTTTTAATGCAATCATATTCGGCCCGTCGCACAAAGCTTTATCAGGATCCGGATGAACTTCAAAGAATAATGCATTGGCGCCTGCTGCCATAGCAGCTTTCGCAAGCGGAGGTACAAATCTTCTGTCACCGCCGGAACTTGTACCGTTTGCACCAGGAAGCTGCACACTGTGGGTTGCGTCAAATACAACCGGGTATCCGAATTCAAGCATTATAGGAATCGCTCTGAAATCTACAACTAAATTATTGTAGCCGAAAGAGGTGCCTCTGTCGGTAAGTAAGATATTGTTATTGCCGGAATCTTCAACTTTTTTGACCAGAGGTCCCATCTGCTCGGGTGCTAAAAATTGTCCCTTTTTAATGTTTACAATCTTACCCGTTTTTGCTGCAGCTACAAGTAAATCTGTCTGTCTGCATAAAAACGCGGGAATTTGAAGTATATCGGCAACTTCACTGACAGGCTCCGCCTGATCCGGTGTGTGGATATCAGTCACAATGGGTATATCATATTTTGACTTAATTGTTTGAAGCATTTCAAGCCCTTTTTCTAAGCCCGGTCCCCTGTATGAATTTATAGAAGAACGGTTTGCCTTGTCAAAAGATGATTTGAATACAAAATTAATATCCAATTTTTTTGTTATTTTTTTTAAGCCTTTTGCTGTTTCATCCAGAATTTCCATGCTTTCGGCAGCGCAGGGACCTGCAAGGATAGTTAATTTATCCCCGCCGATTTCAAAATCTTTCAATTTAAGTTTTTTTATTATTTCCATATCTCTATTATATTAAAAATATGGTTTTATTACAAGAATTTGTGTTAAATAAAAGTTACTATATCCTAATGCAATATTATCAATGTTAACACAATGTATTGCCGCACCATTTGTTCTAATTTTTATATAAAACACTATAAGCTCTGAAAATATTCATTCAATAACACAGGAATATATTTTGCATCTAAAGCACTAAAATCAAAGACAAATTCATTAACTCCGGCATCGGATAATTCTTTTATACACGAAAAATCCTGCATGACAGTGTCTTCAAACATATGCATTCTGCAAAAACCGTCACAGGTGAACGGAAAAATTTTTTTCAATGAAGGGTCTTTTAACGCAAATCCGCCTTTATGGCATGGCGCCTTACACGATAAACGCGAAATTATCGCGCTGTCATTATTCAACGGACACAGCCCCATACTCGGAACTTTTTTGTTTCCCGCGATTGTGTATTTACGATTCGGAATATCATTCCTAATCTTTTTAATAGTTTTTATCGCGCTTTCCATGTCCTTAAATGACGTAAAATCCACCGTATCAATAGGCGCAAGATTGTTTAAGCATTTAATCGAAAGACTGTTCAGCAAATTTATCCCCTGCCCGATTTCGAGCGGAATATGGTTTATATCGGAATCATTTATAAAAGCCCAGAAATATCCGATATTATTGATTATCAACGAATCAGGCGCGGGTTCTTCCAGTAATAACTGTTTTACATATTCGTAAACCCTGTCAAAATCACGTTCAATAAGAATTTTCGGCGTTGAGAGCTGAAATTTAATGTCATTTTTATAACAAAATTTTCTCACTTTCGTAATAAGCTGGCTAAAACTGCTGTTCACAAGATCACACGTCGAAAGTATCTCTCCGTATTCTATTGAATAAATCGGATTTGTGCCTATTTTTTTAATATATTTTTCAAGTTCATTGACCTGAGAAAGAGCCGAAAGTCTCAAATTCAAACGATAAACATTATCATATGTCAAATCTTTAGGCGTTTTCGTTCGTTTAACATCCCATTCAAAATTCTGAATATTTCTTCTAAATTTAAAATCCTTGCCTTCCGCACATATCATCTCACCCGAAAAATGGTTTGTCTGATAAATACTTTTGCGGACATGCTTAAAAGGTAATTTTTGATTTTTAAAAAGTTTCGGCTTTTCAAGAATTTTTTCAACAAGCTGAATCCCTTCAAGGATTTCCTCGGAATTTGCGAATTTACCTTTGATAACAACATTATCAATAGCCTTTATTTTTTTTATATCCTCGGCACACCAAGGAAGATTATCTGAATCTATAGCAAGCGGAAGTTTTGTATACTTCTTAATCTTTGCGATATTTTTCATATAAATTTCTTCCGTAATAATTATGCCGTCAACTTTATGAAAACTGTTTATAAAATCAATCCCTGCAAGGTTATGAATATCGAAATAAGAATCCACAATTACCTTAAACGGCAATTTGAAAACCTTTATCGCTTCCAAAATTGCAAAACTGTTTATAAAAATTCCGTCAATTCCTGCTGTCTTTAAAAATTTCAGCATCTTTTTAATCTCAGGCAAATTCTCTTCCGTTATGTCATGCTTGAAGTTTATAAATATGTGACATCTGCACTTTTTTGCAGCTTCGACAAACTCTTTTACATAATCAAAATTATTGTCCAAAAACTTTTTATAATAAACATAATAATCCCTGCAATTGGTCTGACTGCTAAAAAGTTCAATATCTTCGGGCTTTTTGACCGGTGCAGTAATAACAATCTCTTTCATAAAATTATTATATCATATTATTTTATTAACAAATGTAAAGATAAAACGAAAAAATAAGCAATTTTTAGGGAAGAATATACTTAGTATATATATAGGATATTAAGGATTATTTTTCTTAGGAAAGAGGACAACTGAATAGGGAGGATCTTATGGCAATAGGTGCTGAAGATTACATCGACCAATTATTGGTCAAAAAGTATGCTGATGAAAAAGTAGACAATCACGAAAACATTGAATCAATGATTGACCCGCAAAAAATGATGGGGGCAATGAATGATTATGCAAGCATGCACAAAAATATGATGCTTTTAAAACAGCGACTGAATATTGCGTGCTATGCAATTAATGCGCGATCTGCGAGATATAACAAAACAGCACAACAATATTAATAAAAAGTTTTTTGTTCATTTTGTGATAAAATGTTTTTGAAAATGACTGCAGACGTTTTACAAAAACATAACAGCAAAAAGGAACAGGGAATGGGAAAAATGATCCTGGCGTCTTCATCTCCCAGAAGAGCCGAAATTTTAAAGGATTACAAATTGGAAATCATTCCGTCTCCGTATGTGGAAAACCACACGAAGACGGCTTTTTCTTATGATTACGCAGAAAATTTAGCTTATAACAAGGCAAAAGCTGTTGCAGACAAAATAAAAGAGCCGGCGCTTGTAATCGGAGCGGACACGGTTGTTGTTTTGAACAATGAAATCCTTGAAAAACCGGAAGATGAACGAGATGCCTTTTTAATGCTCAAAAAACTGTCAGGAAAAACTCACAAAGTTGTTACCTCAATTGTAATAATAAATACACAAACCGGTATTTGCCGCAAAAATTCAACCACAAGCAGTGTAACTTTTGAAAATCTGACAGACGAAATGATAAAAAGTTACATAGAAAATTACAAACCTTTAGACAAAGCAGGATCTTACGGAATTCAGGAAATGCCAAAAGGTTACATCAAATCAGTCGAGGGTGATTTTGAAAATATCATAGGTATTTCGTCAAAATCTTTTCAAAAACTGCTTAAAAGCTTTGAATAATTACACACACCCGCAGCATTTTTTGTATTTTTTACCGCTTCCGCAAGGACACGGATCATTCCTGCCTATTTTGTGATCAATTTCAATTTTTGGTCTGTTTTCTTCTTCCTCAATAATTCCCAGAGTATTTGAAAACGCTTTTGAGCGGTAAAGAACCGTTGTTGAGGAAACAATTTTTTTATCCAGATAACGGGATTTGTATTTTTTAAGAATTTCGTCAAGCGTCATATCACATCCTAAAACGGCATTGACAACTTTCAGAAAATTTTCATGTTTTTCGGCAACTCTTTTAATCAAATTTGCTGAAAATTTGTCATTATTCAAAAAATACTCAATACATTTGTCAAAATTAACGATTTTTGTATAATCTTTTGCCTCAAAAATTTTGTTAAACGTTCCGTAAAACGGAATTGCATACATTCCGAGTTCTTCATCAAAAATAACGCCTACGTCGTATTCCTCACTGTGAGAAGAAAATCCGCCCAGTGAATTTTCCAAAAAATTCTCATAAGAATTATGGAATTCGTTAACGTTAAAAAATTTGTATTCTTCAGGCAGCTTAATCTTATCATGCCAGTCGGTTTTTTCGCCGCCTTCAGCATAATCATTAAACATTCCGATTAAATCATCGGCATATTTGTTGGTCGTAACGACTTCATCTGTGCCGAAATATTCCAAAAAGCTTTTGTGAACCTTTTTTATATCCTTTTCTATTTCTTTTAATTTGCCGGGATTATCTTCATAAACAAGTTCGGGATTTTCTATAATTTTGGCAACCGCAAACCTCAGGGCATCGTCTTTTCTGCTGGCAGAAAGAACTCCCGAAATTTCCAGCAAATAATAAACTTTTTTATACTCAAAAATTCGCGCAATTACAAATTGACCGCCGCCAACGCCCCTAAATGAGGTCATTTTTACAAGTGATGTAACATTATAAATCCGTTCGTTAATTACATTATAAAGTTCAAACCCGCTTTTCATAACTTTTTTGACTTCAAAAACTGATGAAACTGATTTTTTAAGCGCTTCAGCAATTTTTTTATGCGATGCGGAAAGCTTTTTAGAATTTTCAATATACAATTCAGGAATACTTTTCATCCCGAGATTACGTTCAAAAATATAATTAAAATATGCTGCCTGAAGGTTCATAGACCCGCTGACCGTTTTTAAATACTCCTCAAAATCAGGCTTTACACTTTTATCTTCCTGAATAAACATTGCTATTTCTTTTACAACGTCATTTATCTCTTGTAATTCTTCTGACATTTGCTCTCCCCTTTTTTATAATAAGAATACAATAAATCCCCCAAAAACTCAATACCGACATAAGGGTAAAAATTCTGGACATAATTAAGACGATTTGCTATAATAAATACGTAAAAATATTTGCAGGAGGTTAAAATGGGCGCAAATAGGCACTATAACTACTTTTCACTCAGGGGGGGGGGGGCAGTAGCTTAACCTCCGCGGATAACTTTTTTATCTGTCTTGCTGAACCGGTTTCAGCATCTCAAAAAAATTCCCCCACCCTAACCCTCCCCCTCAAGGGCGGGAGGGAAGAATTAGTGAGCGAAACTCACAGTAAACACTTATTTACTTATTCCCTTATTAACTTCAAAAAAAGCCGCGTTTACTCTGGCGGAAGTTTTGATAGCCCTTGCCATAATAGGTATTGTGGCGGCAATGACTATTCCTACGCTTGTCGCAAAATATCAGGAAAAAGTTACCGTCACAAGATTTAAATGGGTTTATTCAACTCTGGCTAATGCATTTACTATGGCTGTTGCAGAAAACGGTGTACCCGAAACATGGGATTTGAATACCCCTGAAAGTATGGCTAATATTCTGTCTAAATACATGAGAATTTCCGAAAAATGCCATCATACAAAAGGCTGTTTCCCTGATAATGTTGATGTAGTGGCATTAACAGGCGAATCACGTTATGGCACTATCGGGAATTTAGATTTATATGTAAAAGAAAAATTTAATAACGGTATTGTTTTACTGTATACATCAGTAAATAAAAATTGTGCTTATGTATATACGGACAGTGAAGGAACACCGCATAATATGACAAATAATTGTGGAACTATTTATGCATTCATCACTACAAATAAATTTAACAGAATGGGGTTAGATCACTTTAATTTTGTGATTACACCGAAAGGAATTTTACCCTTGGGTTATAACTTTAATGATAGTGAAATAAGACAATATTGTACAAAAAATTGGACATCAAATTCCAATATGAACGGCAGCGCTTGCGGAGAATGGATAAGACGCTGGAATAATGCAGATTACTGGTACAAGGATTAGTCTGAAAAGCGGGGAATTTCTTCCCCGCTTTTTAAATGGTCGGAACGACAGGATTTGAACCTGCGACCTCTACCACCCCAAGGTAGCACGCTACCAAGCTGCGCCACGTCCCGAAAACTTTTTTTGTAAAAAAAGTTTTACAAAAAAACTGTAACCTTCTGGTTTTAGTGAACCTATTCGGTTTTCAAACGGCACGATATCATTCTGAATATTCGTTACCTTTTACGATTTTTGTAAAAAAGTTTTACAAAAAACTGTAACCTTCTGGTTTTGGTGAACCTATTCGGTTTTCAAACGGCACGATATCATATTGGATATTCGTATCTATTATTATTTAATTGTCAATTTGGTGGCACGCTACCACCTCTCACAAAACGATACTCATAATTATAAAGAACTGACCTGATATAATCTGTCATTCCGGACTCGTTTCGGAATCTCATTTTTAGATCCCGAATTCTGAATGACGACTTTCATTATTAAAGTGTTAGTCCGCCCGTCTTTAAAAATGGTCGGGATGACAGGATTTGAACCTGCGGCCCCCACGTCCCGAACGTGGTGCGCTACCAAGCTGCGCTACATCCCGAAAACTTTTTTTGTAAAAAAGTTTTATAAAAAAACTGTAACCTTCTGGTTTTGGTGAACTTATTCGGTTTTCAAACGGCACGACATTATTCTGAATATTCGTTACTTTTTATTATTTTTGAAAAAAGGTGCGCTACCAACCTCTCACAAACGATACTCAATCGTTTGTTCGGCAGAGTGCTACATCCCGAAAACTTTTAGAAAATCTGTATCAGTTTAACATTGACAAAATTATTCAATTTTCAATTTACAGGCATTACGCAAAATTTATTCTATTACAAACCATTATTTATATCAAGTAAAAAAATGATATTTTTAATAATTCATTGAAATTTTTTCAAAAAGATTGTATAATATTCAAGTCAATCAGAATTAAGAGGTTAATGATTTTATGAAAGTACACATGCAGATTTTAATTGCGCTGGGTTTGGGTATTAAACGCAACTGGCACATATTTTTTGGTATTATAGCCGGTATTTTGGTCGGAATTTATCTGCACGGACACTATAACACTTTAATCGCAAACCTTTTGACATTTGTTGGACAGGTATTTATAAGATTAATTCAAATGGTTGTAATACCGCTTGTTGTATCTGCAATAATAATAGGTATTACAAGCATTGGCGATAACAAACAGCTCGGCAAATTCGGAACTAAAATGATTCTGTATTACGGAATTATTACAACTATTGCAGTAATAATCGGCGGAGCTCTCGCACTTCTCATGAAACCGGGACTCGGTGCAGCACATTATATTGCAGCGAATACAGCAACTGAAGTTCAATCCTCGGTTGCGACAGCTATGGCTCAACAGCAGGGGAATATTTTAAACCTCTTCCTCGGTTTTATCCCGAGCAACCCGTTGCATTCATTTGCCGCCGGGGATATGGTACCGATTATTGTATTTGTCGTAATCTTTGCCATTGCTCTTGCACGTGTAGGTGACGTAAACAGACCAATCGTTTCATTCTTTGAATCGGTTTTTGCCGCTACAATGAAAATTACCGACTGGATTATGTTCTTTGCGGCTCCAGGCGTGTTTGCATTGACTGCATCTGCCGTTTCAAGCTTTGGTATTGATATATTTATGAGTATTTCTAAATATTTGGGAGTATTACTAATTGGTTTTGCTATCCAGATGTTTATTGTATATCCGCTGTTTTTAAGATTTTTCTCAAAAGTTTCGGCTGCAATGCTGTTTTCTGCGATTGCAGAAGCTATGATGGTAGCTTTCGGAACTGCAAGTTCCTCAGCAACCCTGCCTTTAACCATTGCATGCTGCGAAAAACGAGGAATCTCTCATAAAATTTCAAGCTTTGTTCTGCCTTTAGGTGCAACATTAAACTTTGACGGAACGGCTCTGTTGCAAACCGTTGCCGTAATATTTCTTGCGCAAGCCTACGGCGTTGTCCTCACTCCGTTTTTGGTAATTCAAATCGGGCTTCTGGCAATTATTGCATCAAGCACATGCGCAGGTATACCGGGTGCAGGCTTAATTACTATTGCACTTATTCTTAACGGCATGGGCTTAAGCCCTGAACAGCTCGTTGCAGGGTTTGCATTCTTATTCACTATCGAAAGAATTACGGATATGTTCAGAACCCTCCTCAACGTAACCTCAGATGCTGTTGTAACTGCAGCAATAGCTGATAACGAAAACGAAATCAACTACGATTTATTAAATAATCCTGCGGCTTACGAGGAAATTGCGTAATGGATGCGCAAAACGCCGCCAATACTGACCAAATAGCATCAAAATTTTTAGGCAAAAATGTTAAAGAAAGCTTAAACTATAACCCTGAGCTTTTAGTTGCCGTCCCCAGATGCGAAAACCGAAGGCAATACAAAATTGACGAAAATAATTTACCGTTTGAGGGTTTTGATGTATGGCATGCCTATGAATTTTCATGCCTCACTGAAAACGGCGTACCGGTCACAAGACTTTTGAAATTAAAATATAACTCTACAAGTCCTTTTATTGTTGAATCCAAGTCTTTAAAATTATATTTAAATTCTTTTAACATGACAAAATACGGCAAAAATACAACAGATTGTCTTACAATATGTAAAAAAATTATTGAAAATGATTTGAGTAAAAAACTTGAAACTGAGGTTACTGCACATTTTATTCCAAATAATGCAAAAAAAGTCGAAATTTTTCAAAAATTTACTGATATTATGCAATTTTTTAACGAAAATGAATTAAAAATAGAAAGTTTCAAAGAAAATCCGCAAGTTTTGGAAACAGACACAACTGATATCACAACTAAACACTTTTTGACTTTTGATTCTTTGCGTTCAAATTGCCGCGTGACACACCAGCCGGATTTTGGCGACATATTTATTTACTACAAATCAAAAAAGCATATTAAAGAAACAAGCCTTGTCAAATATCTTTGCTCATTTCGCTCGGAATACCATTTTCACGAAGAATGCTGCGAAATGATTTTTAAAAGGCTTCTTGATTTGTTGAACAAAGGGGATGAACTTTTTGTATGCGCCCTGTACACACGCCGCGGCGGCATTGATATTTGTCCCGTAAGATATAATTGCAAAATTAAAGACGCAGACGCCTTACTTGACATTACACAGCTTGCACGATACGGGGTAAAACAATGAACAATCGTCAATTCGGAGATATGGGAGAAGAAATTGCCGCGAAATACCTGAAAGACAACGGTTATGAAATTCTTGACCGCAATGTTCACTATTCAAGATTTTGCGAGCTTGATATTGTTGCAAAACAAAAAAATACTCTTGTCTTTGTAGAAGTCAAAACCCGAAAAACTGACGCCTTCGGCACACCTTTTGAAGCAATTACAAAAACAAAACACGAAAATATTAAAAAAGGCGCCCTGAATTATTTGTCGGAACACAATTATAAAAGTTACAGAATAGATGTTATCGGAATTACACTGGAACCGGAATTAAAAATTGAACACTTACAGAATATCTAACTAATAATTCAAACAATGTTTAATATTTTCCGCCGGCAAAAACATCATCCCCGTTTCCATCGGAGAATCTTCACGTCTGCCTGAAGTTTTAAGCCAGTTCTGCATAACTTTATTACTCTCATCATTTGCAAACCTAAAACCCAATTTATAATAAAATCCCGCGGGAGATGTTTTACCGTCAATGATATCGGCTTGCAATACAACTCTGCCTTGCGTCCTTGTATCATTTAAACTTTTCATAACTACGACTTTAACCGCTTGGGTTCCTTGACCTTTTCCGTGAGAATACAGGTGATCCAAAAAATAACACGGCTTTAAACGCTTCGAAATATTCCAATGCGCCGGCTCTTCGGGAATCATTTTTTTTAACATATGAGAATATTTTGCAGGTTTTGCCTCTACCCAAAGTCTGTCTGTAAAAACATAATTTTCCGGAAAATCACCAAAAACAGTAAACCCTGACGGGTCATAAGAATATCTGCACTCGCACATTCTCATAAACGTATCCGCGGCATTATTTTTCACAGCCGCTGATTGTAACTGATTTATGGGTTCGGCCTTAGTAACGGATTTGCGCCACCAGCCGCTGAAAATACGACCTACTTTTATCATAAATCAATAAAAAACAAAACATGAAAAAATTTGCTTATATAATACACCCGTTTTCAATTTTATAAATTTTTACATCTTGCAAAAATTCATCTTCAAAAAGCACTGTATCAACAGATGTTATAATTGTCTGAGTATTCTGACTTATGGATTTCAAAAGATAATTCTGCCTGATATCATCAAGTTCCGCCAGAACATCATCCAGAAGTAATATCGGTTCATCGCCTGTTTTGCCGGTTATAATATCCAATTCGGATAATTTAAGAGCCAGAACAATAGTTCTTTGCTGACCTTGTGATGCAAATTTCACGGCCTCATTGCCGTTTATATAGAATATAATATCATCTCTGTGCGGTCCGGCGCATGCCTGACAACGGCGGAGTTCTTCAAGCTTTCTCTCCTCAAGCGTAAGCTTAAATTTTTCCGCAATTTCATCAATTTCAGTTTCACTGCCGTCCAAAAACGAACAGTCATAATCAATTTTCAAATCTTCTGTTTCGCTGATAGTACGATGTTTTTCAATGGCAATTTTCTCAATTTCTTTTAAAAATTTCTTTCTGAGATAAATTATATTGCTGCCGGTTATAACAAGCTGCTCATTATACACATCCAGCAGGGTTTCGTTAAGGTTTCCGTTTTTGGCAGACTCTTTTAACAAATTATTTTTCTGCACGCGGATTTTGTCATATTTAGAAAGCCTTTCATCGTAAGCGGGATAAATTTGAGAAATAGCCCTGTCCAGCCAATCGCGTCTGTCTTGAGGAGTTCCGCGTAAAAGCATCAAATCGGCGGCGGAGAATAAAACTGTTTTCAAAACCTGCTTAAAATCCTTAGGACGGGACTTTACACCATTTATCTTAAGCGAGCGAGACTTTTCTTTATCATACGAACAAGAAAGCGTAATCTCAGTACAGGCTTTAATAATTTCCGCATCGATTACAAATTTTTCGGCTGGAAAATTAATAAGTTCAATATTATTTGAAGTCCGCGGGCTTTTCAACGCTGATAAAAAATAAATACTTTCAAGAATATTAGTTTTCCCCTGCGCGTTTTTCCCTATGATAAGAATTTTTGCGGAATTCAAATCCAGTTTCAAATCCGCACAATTTCTGTAATTCTTTAACTCCAGTCCCTCAAGTTTCATAAAAAAATTATACTACAAATACTGTATTTATACGTAAAGTATGGACTATTATTAAAAATTTGTATATAATAAAAAATATAAAGGAACAATTATGCTGCCAATAATATCGGAAGAAATTGCAACACAAGCTTTTAGTGAAATATTCAAAGATATGCCGGCATGGCGTAAACAGATGATTCACTATATAAAAGAAGAGAATCCCGAAATAAATACGGCAATTATAGAAGCTGCCAACAAAACCGATTTAGATCCGAAAGCCGTTGCGCTAGGGGCTTATATGACATATCTTTTAATAGAAATGGCAGCAAAAGAAAATGATGCACTGATGAACTTTGTAGAATAAGGTGAAGAGTATGATTATTGAAGAATTATTGGAAAGATTAGTAAAAGACGGCGGAAGTGACCTTCATATTTCAAACGCCCTGCCGCCTGTAGCACGTATAGACGGACAACTCGTAAGATACGAATCAAAACCATTAACTCCTGAAGATGTTGAATCTTTATTATTTCCGATGCTTTCAAACGAGCAAAGACGCCGCCTTGAGCAGGACTGGGAATTAGACTTTTCCTACGGTATAGATAACGTTGGTCGTTTCAGGGTAAACTTCTACAAAGATAAAGGCTGCTACGCCGCCGCATTCAGAACAATCAGTTCTCAGGCGCCAAAACTTGAAGATCTGGGGCTGCCTGATATCGTTAAAAAAACTGCCGAACGACCGCGCGGACTTGTTCTTGTAACAGGGCCTACAGGTTCGGGTAAATCAACAACACTTGCCGCAATGGTTGACTATATTAACAGAACCCGTGCGGAACATATTTTGACAATTGAAGACCCTGTCGAATTTGTTCACACATCCAAAAAAAGTATTATCCACCAGAGAGAACTCGGAGCTGACACAAGATCATTTGCAAATGCTTTAAGAGCGGCACTTCGTGAAGACCCTGATATCATTCTGGTAGGTGAGATGAGGGACCACGAAACAATAGCTCTTGCGCTAACTGCAGCTGAAACAGGCCACTTGGTTTTCGGAACACTCCATACGTCATCCGCATCTCAAACTATTGACCGTATCATCGACGTATTTCCCGAAGGTCAACAGCAGCAAATTCGTGTACAGCTTGCAAACTCTCTTGTAGCTGTATTTTCACAAACACTTTTGCAAAAATTACAACCCGACGGCACTAAAAAAGGCCGCGTAATGGCTCAGGAAATTATGATTGTAACCCCTGCAATCGCAAACCTTATCAGAGAAGCCAAAGCCGCACAAATTTATTCGACAATCCAAACAAGCCAGGGTGCCGGTATGGAAACTCTTGAAATGTCACTTGCAAAATTGTATAAAAATAAATTAATTACGCTTGAAGACGCACTTTCCCGTTCTTCAAGACCCGAAGAATTAAAAAGACAAATTCAAGGTTCTTAAAATTACGGTTTGTTTGTGTTAAAATCTAATTATAAGATTAGATAATTAAGAGGTAAACTATGACACAACAAACTCAAGAAACCCTATCTCCGGGTGCACAAATAAGACAAACAAGAATACAAAAACTCGCCGACCTTGCTGATAAAGGCGTAAATCCGTATCCTTATGTATTTGATAAAAACGCTAATGCAGCAGATTTACAGGAAAAATACAAAGACCTGCCCGCAGGCGAAGAAACAGAAGATTTTTATGCAGTTGCAGGACGTGTTATGGCAATCCGTAACACCGGTATGTTTATTGACCTGATGGATTCATCCGGAAAAATTCAGGTATTTTCACATAAAGAAAATCTCTCCGAAGATCAGATGAAAATCTTAAAACTTCTTGATATCGGTGATATCGTAGGGTTTTACGGTTCAATAAGAAGGACTCCGCGAGGCGAATTATCAATCAAATCAACAAAACTTAAATTGTTATCCAAATCCTTATTGCCGCTTCCTGAAAAATTCCACGGGCTTACTGACGTTGAAACAAGATATCGTCAAAGATACGTTGATATGATTATCAATGAAGACGTCAGAAAAACATTCAGAACAAGAAGTTTGATAATCCAAAAAATCAGAGAATACCTGACAAATCAAGGATTTTTAGAGGTTGAAACACCTATGCTTCACCCGCAGGCAGGCGGAGCTAACGCAAGACCTTTCATTACACACCATAATACTCTTGATATGGATATGTATTTGAGAATTGCACCTGAACTTTACCTGAAAAGACTTATGGTAGGCGGGCTTTCCGAAAAAATCTTTGAAATCAACAGAAGCTTCAGAAACGAAGGCATAGACACCCGCCATAACCCTGAATTCACTATGATGGAATTGTATCAGGCATACGTTGACTATAACGAAATGATGATTTTAACTGAAAATCTTATAGCCTCAATTGCAAAAGATGTTCTCGGTACAATGAAAATTCAGTATGGCGATAATGAAATCGACTTAACACCGCCATGGGACAGAAAAACCATGCTCGGCTCAATCAAAGAAGCTACAGGCATTGACTTTAACACAATATTTACTGTGGAAGATGCAAAAGCAAAAGCTAAATCAGTCAATGTAAATGCTGATGACTGCGATAACTGGGGTCAGGTTGTGGAAAGAGTTTTTGAAGAAAAAATCGAACCGGGCTTAATTCAGCCGGTACACATAATTGATTATCCGCGTGATATATCACCGCTCGCAAAAGTTCACAGAGATAATGACAGACTGACAGAGCGTTTCGAAACAAGAATTAACGGCTGGGAAGTTGCAAATGCATTTTCCGAACTCACGGATCCGATAGATCAGAGAATGAGATTTGAAGCTCAAATGCAGGCAAAAGCGGCAGGTGATGAAGAAGCCATGCCGATTGACGAAGATTACATCTGCGCACTTGAACACGGCGTGCCTCCTATGGGCGGATTGGGAATCGGTATTGACAGACTGATAATGCTTTTAACCAACTCACCTTCCATACGTGATGTAATTGCATTCCCGACATTAAAGAAAAAGGATAACTAAAAGACGTCCCTCGGGACGTCTTTTTTTATGATAAGATTTAATCATGTACGAAACTTACGCAGATATTTTAAAGACACTTGAGGAGCATTCTCATTTCCGCACAATAAAAAATTTTTCAAAAAAAGATGAAAAATACGTTTATTTCGGAGAAAAAAGGCTCCTAAATCTTTCGTCAAACAATTATCTCGGATTTGCCGATAACAGAAGAATTACGGAAGAATTTATGAAAACAGTCGGCGGCAAATATTCGTTCGGAAGCGCTTCCGCAAGGCTTTTAACGGGGAATCTGCCTGTTTATAAGGAGCTGGAAAACCTTCTGGCAAATTTATACAACAAAGAAACTGCGCTTTTATTTAACAGCGGATACCACGCAAATGTCGGGATTTCAAGTGCAATAGCACAAAAAGACGACGTGATTTTTTCGGACAAACTCAACCATGCCAGTATTATTGACGGAATGCAGCTGTCTAAAGGTAAATTTTTCCGCTATCAGCATAACAATACGGACAGCCTTGAAATTCTGCTTGCACGTGAACGTAAAAACTTTAAAAATGCAATCATAATTACGGAAAGTGTTTTCAGCATGGACGGCGATATTGCTGATTTAAAAAGGATTATTGAACTTAAGAAAAAATATAACTGCATGCTGATTATTGACGAAGCCCATGCTTTTGGTGTTTTCGGCGAAAAAGGACTTGGCGTTGCGGAAACTTTAGGCGTGATTGACGATATAGACCTTTTAATCGGAACTTTCGGCAAAGCAATAGGGTCAATGGGCGCGTTTGTCGTCGGAGATAAAACTCTCATTGATTTTTTGATCAACAAATCCCGCTCTTTTATATTCTCTACCGCACTTCCGCCGATAAATGTCGCATTTACAAAATGGATTATTGAAAATAAACTGCCGAACACTTATGAAAAAAGAAATAATATGCTTGAATTAGTTAGAAAAATGGGGAGTTCCAGCCATATCATTCCGTATATTCTGGGTGACAATCAAAAAACCGTTGAAATGTGCGAAATCCTCTATGAAAACGGCTATTTTACACTTCCGATAAGACCGCCTACAGTACCTGAAGGCACCTCCAGAATAAGATTTTCACTGACAACGGAAATTACAGAAAAGGATTTGGAAAAACTATGCAATTTGACTGGCTTAACAAACAAAATAACGACAAATTAATAGTGTTTTTCGGGGGCTGGAGCTTTGACGGACAGCCGTTTAAATGTCTGAAAACAAAAGACTTCGACGTTCTGATGCTTTATGATTACAGCGATCTAAATCTGCCCGAAATACCCGCCGAATACAGCGAAAAAGTCCTTTTAACCTGGTCTATGGGTGTTTTTATTGCGTATTATTTAAAAGATAAGCTGCCAGAGTTTAACAAAAAAATTGCCGTAAACGGAACACCTTACCCTATTGATAATGATTACGGAATCCCCGTAAAAACTTTTAATCTTACTTTAAAATACGCAGAAACAGGACTCCGTGGCAAATTTTACGAAAATGTTTTCTCGGATGCCAAATTACTTAAAAAATATCTGCAAAATCCGGTTCAAAGACCAATCGAAAACCGCGTAAATGAATTAATTGCACTGGATAAACTTATTAAAAACGCAAAAATTTCATATGACGGACATTTTTACGACACTGCAATTGTCGGCAATTTTGACAAAATTATTCCGACAAAAAATCAGATTAATATGTGGGGAAACAATGCAAAACTTCTTGATTGCGGACATTTTCCGTTCTATAATTTTGAATACTGGGACGAAATATGCAAATTTTAAATAGCAAAACAATAAAAAAACAATTTGAAAAAAGTCTGGACAAATACGACGAAAATGCTGTTATACAAAAGGATTTAGCCAAAAAGCTTATGAATGAAACCGCCAAAATCCGTACGGATTTTCCTATAATTCTGGAACTCGGTGCAGGAACAGGCCTTTTGACAAAACAAATAAAATCTTACCTGATTTTTCAAAAATTTTATGCAAATGACCTGCTGGAAAAATCAAAAAATTATGTCCAAAAAATAATACCTGACGCGAATTTCATACACGGCAGCGCCTCAAGAATTAAGCCTCCCGTAAAAGCTGATTTAATAATATCAAACGCAATGTTCCAGTGGTTTTACAATCTGCCTGAGGCAATTAATTACTGCAAAAAATTCCTTAATAATGACGGTATTCTGGCATTTTCAACTTTCGGCAGAGAAAATTTCCGCGAACTCAAAGAAATCTCCGGATTAACTCTTAATTACCTTTCAAAAGATGAAATTATGCGGATTTTAGAGCCCGAGTTTGAAATATTACACACGGATGAATACACGCAAATTATGAATTTTGAAAGCCCTCTGGCACTTTTAAGCCACATGAAAAATACCGGCGTAAATTCGCTTGCATCAAATATCTGGACAATAAAAGACGTTAAAAATTTCTGCGAAAAATACCTTGAAAAATATGACACGCCTCACTTGACTTACAATCCCGTAATCATAATTGCAAAATTAAAATCCGACCTGAAATAATAAATAAATACATCCTTGCATGTATTCCAATTTGTAAAAAAAAATATTATAATCTTTACATAAAAACATGTTTATTATTAAAATAGGTTATAGAAGGGAATTCTGTATTGCTAAATAATTTCGAAAATTTTGATAATTCTGAGACTTCCGCAAGAAAGTCCTCCCTTATTCAAGAGAGAGTAGGTCTTGTATCAACACACATGTACAAGCAGTTTTTGGACTACCAGCATGCAACGGTTAATACAAACGAAATTTTTATAAGAATGATTGATAATCTTCAGGCAGTATCGGAAACCCTTAAACAGGCGTTTTCTTCCCGCGGAATAACGACCCAGAATATTTATGTTGATACAGACTCCCAAAAATCAGTCGCAATCATTAATATTTTGTGGCACAAAATAAGCTTTACAACCCGCTGCAACTATCAGCCGCAAGCTTTATACAGAGAAAACGGCGAACACCTTTTCTCCGGCCGTATTATGGCGATAAAAGGCAATTACAACGAAATTATGCAGGGAGTTAAAAATCACGACGACGAAATGGGCAGACTGCTTGAACATGAAGTTGCATCTTTATTTGTTCCTGCAGAAACCAATCAGAATAGTATTTTGAAAATAAAACATTTATCTAACAGAGAGTTTTACTTAAACCAGCTTGACGCTCCGCGCGAATTTGTTTTGAAGGTTGTAGAAACCATCTGCGGCGGCGGTTTCTACCACGAAGAGGGCGTTAGAAAACAGTTTAATATTTAACCGAATTTTAACATTTGGCTTATTGACATTTAGACAAAAATGACTAATATATATTTGTAGGTGTATATGCGTTTAATAGAAAAATTAAAAGAGTTTGAAAATCAATATATGTTTATCAGATGGGCAACAGGGGGAGAGTACGGAAAGCTTACCTATGCCGGCGACGACTTTGTGGAATTTGACGTAATCGACGTTGACACAATGGAATACAGCGAAACCGTCCTTATCCACAGCCCCTTAATCCTTGAAGTCTGCATCGGCGGAGCCGACGTCGCAAGAATTCTCGCGGAAATTTCCTCTAAAATTTCATTGGATTAATCTAAATTCGCCCTGATAAATTAAATTTTCCTTGCCCTTGTGCATGATATCTGTTATAATAAGACAGTAACAGATTAATTGGAGGTTAAAATGGGCGCAAATACGCATAATAACTACTTTTCACTCAGGGGGGGGGGGGCAGTAGCTTAACCTCCGCAGATAATAATTTTACTTGTCATGCTAAACTGGTTTCAGCATCTCAAAAAAACAAAAATCTTTGTGAAAAAATAAATCTACAAACTATAAACGTCATCCCGCATTTATTGCGGGATCTAATAGATAAAATAAGATCCCGGAACAAGTCCGGGATGACGGAAGTATCATGTCATCCTGAGGTGCCTGAGGCACGACAACATTCGGGGTCTCTGTGTAATTTTACAGGTCATCCTGAGGCGATAGCCGAAGGATCTCAAAAAGTTGATGAGATGCTGAAACAAGTTCAGAATGACAAAAATTTTGGTTCGCTTTGTAAAATGCGGGATGACGTGTAAAACTTGACCAATGTTAAGTGTATTGTCCTGCCTCAGGCAGTGCGGTATGACGTTTAAAGATAGACAAAGGTGTTGTTCTGACTCAGTGCAAGATGACAACAGGTTGTCATACCGCAAGCACAAAAAAAAAAGTCACATCTTTGTGACTTTGAACAATAATCTTGGGAGGAGATTTGGGGATAGTTGTACATGCATGATAATGCAAGCATGCCAAATTTGTTACATGTGTAGAATAAAATTTAATAAATCTTTACATTTACTTGATTTTGTATTATAATATATGCATGAGAAAAAGCATGCGAATTTTAATAATTAACGGTGTAAACCTCAATATGCTGGGTTTTAGAGAGCCTGAACAATACGGCAGCACCACACTTAAAGAGCTTGAAAAGGAGCTTCATGCCTTTTCATTCGGTCTGGGAATTGATATTGAAACCTTTCAGAGCAACATGGAAGGTGCTATTGTTGAGAGGATTCAACAGGCAAGAGAACATTTTGACGGAATAATATTGAATGCGGGCGCATACACGCATACAAGTATTGCTATCCGTGATGCGATTATAATAGCCGACATGCCGGTTGTTGAAATCCACATGTCCAATATCTATAAAAGAGAAGATTTCAGACACGATTCTGTTATAGCTCCCGTCTGCATAGGACAAATAGCCGGTTTTAAAACCGACAGTTATAAATTAGGTCTCAAAGCTCTTGTAAATTACTTAACGGAAAATTAATTTACAGGAAAAATTCTTCCGCAAATGCACCCATTAACTCTGCAGCTTCCACCGGGGATTTGCCGTATGTTTCACAAAGCTCAAAAAATTCAAGAGATTTTTTAACTATTTCAGGATTTTCAAACAAAGTACTTAAATCTTTTTCCGCAGCGGTTTTAGGCACTTGAGAACGACCGATAACTTCACTCGGCATTTTACCCAAATCCGTTATTTCTGAAGATTCAACGGGAATAACATCCGACGGCATGTTTATATCCTTTTTAACAGCCGGAATGCCTTGAAAATTAACGCTGCTTGGATTTGATGTATTGTTATTTACTTCTCTCATAACTATCACCTGCCGTTTCTGAGCCTTTAACTCTTAATCTCGCATATCTTTTATTCTAAAACACTCAAAACATTTTTTTTGCTACTTTTGGTCAAAAAAAATTACAAAAATTAATAAATTATATTATTAAATATTCGTAATATTTTTTTATGCTATTATGAATTATATAATAATAAAGGAACTATTGCAAATTATGAACTTAGGTAATGTATTTAGAGATTTTTTATATGGATTAAATTTTAAAAAAGTTGTAAAAAACCTTCCGGACGCTGTTTTGATAGTGGAAACCGACGGAAGAATATCCTGGGTAAACGATAAAGCAACAACAATTTTTGAAGGCGGGAAAAGACTATTAAAAAGTTATCACTTTGATGATTTAGTAGACAAAGGCAGAGAAAAAATTGAGAAATCAATAGCAACAAGAACCCCGATTATTGCAGGCGCTTTTACCCCGACTGCAAAAGAATTTTTTATTGAATTAAATGCAAAAATCTGCCATAGCCGCTACATTGTTACAATCCGTGACATAACAGCTATGACCAATGTTTTAAGCAATGCGGAGCAAACCAGCCAATTCAATAAAGAAAAAAATGCCATGCTCGTTAAATTATCCAACGAAATAAAATCTCCGATAACGTCTATCGTAGGATTTTCTCAGGCACTGCTTGACGGTTTGGGCGGAGAAATTACCGAAAAACAAGAAAAATACGTCGGAATTATTAACAAAAATTCAAATGATTTATTGAATTTTATGGATAAACTTATTGAATTTTCCTATGCGGAATCAACTTTGTACGAATACGATTTTCAAACTTTCGATATTATAAACGCCATTCAAAATGTAATCAGATCAAACGATTTGGCTGTATCAAACAAAGGATTAACCGTAAACTTTGATTATGAAGAAGTTGCAAAACGTGCAATATTTTCCGATGAAAAAACCTTAAAAACAATTATACAAAATCTTTTTGAAACATCAATAAAATTAACGGATACAGGCTCAATTTCATTCAGAATTTTCTATCCGGATTCTGAAATGATAAAAGGAATGAAAATTTTTGAAAATTTCAAAGAAAATTCCTTGATGCAGATAAGCATAACCGATACAGGCATAGGCTTACAGGAAACCGAACTTGACGGACTATTTGAACCATATAATCAACTGGACAAAACAAACAAAAAGAATATTGTCCGTTCAATAAGCTTAGGCACGGCGAATATTCTTGCAAGACGTCTGCACGGAATTGTCTGGGCAGAATCAGAAGTTATGAAAGGCACAACTTTTAATATTATTATTCCTATTGAAAAGAATTTTCATGAGTAATGTTGTTTTAAAAAACGTAACAAAAATCTATGATAAAAATGTTGTTATAAACAACATAGATTTAGAAATAAAAGATAAGGAATTTGTAGTACTTGTCGGGGCATCCGGCTGCGGCAAATCAACAATTCTCAGGATGATTGCGGGGCTTGAAGAGATAACCTCGGGTGAAATTCTTATCGGGGATAATAGGGTAAATGATATTCCGCCAAAAGACAGAGATATAGCCTTTGTATTCCAGAGCTACGCTCTATATCCTCATATGACGGTCAGAGAAAATATCTCGTTCGGCTTAAAAATGCGAAAAATTGACAAAAAAATTATTGAGCAAAAAGTTCAAGAAGCCGCCGAAATTCTGGATTTAACGGAATATTTAGATAGAAAGCCCAAACAATTATCAGGCGGACAACGTCAGCGTGTAGCTTTAGGGCGTGCAATCGTCAGAAATCCGAAAGTATTTTTAATGGATGAGCCGCTGTCAAATTTAGACGCAAAATTACGTGTTCAAATGCGTTCCGAAATTAAAAAACTGCACGAAAAATTACAGACGACATTTATTTACGTAACCCATGACCAAACAGAGGCGCTCACTATGGGCGACAGGATTGTAGTTCTTGATAAAGGAGTAATCCAGCAATTTGATACGCCGGAAGAAATTTATAACAATCCCTCAAACACTTTTGTTGCAGGGTTTATCGGTTCCCCGCAGATGAATTTTATTGAAGGAAAAGATTTAGGGCTTGACGAAAATATTTTATACGGAATCAGACCCGAAAAAATGATTTGCGGCGGAGAGATTAAAAAGACAGTAGACATTGATATTACGGAACTTTTAGGAAGCGAAAAAATTGTTTATTTCAATGTCGGCGACAAAAAATGCAGCGCAAAGCTTCCCGCGGATTACAGTTTTGATAAAACACTTGAGCTAAGCATACGTGAAGAAGATTTATACAAATTTGACAAAACCGGAAAAAGAATATAATATTGGCATTATTGACATATTTATTGGAGGTTAAAAATGGGCGCAAATACGCATAATAACTACTTTTCACTCATGGTAGTGGGGCAGTTAGCTTAACCTCCGGTCATGATGAACAAGTTTCAGCATCTTATTTAAAAAAGATCCAGCAATAAATGCGGGATGCCGTTAGTATATTGTCATCCTGAGGCATAGCCGAAGGATCTCATTAAACAAGAGATTCTTCGCTAACGCTCAGAATGGCATTATCTTGTAGTGGCTATGGCAGTTCAGGATGACAGAGTAGTGTCCTGTTCGGAATGACATAAGTATAGCCCAACATTCTATTCATCTTTTTCATCAACCCAGATAATTGTTATATTAACAGGCTGAGTAAACGGGTTTGTAAAATACGGATTAACCCGATCCTGTTTTGCAAGCGCATCGTAATACGCTATTTGTTCTGCCAATTTTTTTGTATATGCTAATAAATTCATAATTTACCTTCCCGACTATTACATAACAATATTATGCGTGTTTATATAGCCGGATTAATCCCCGAAAAGCATTGTATTTCAAAATTCAAATACCGCTTATGGCTAATCCCATCTTCTAATTGTAAAATTTATCAATAAAAATTATCCTTTTTAAAAAGGAGATTAGCTATGAAAAAACTTAAAGGCACCAGAACAGAACAAAATCTTATAAACGCATTTGCGGGCGAATCACAAGCCAGAAACAGATATACATTTTATGCAAAAGCTGCAAAAGAAGAAGGCTATGAACAAATTGCCGCAATATTTTTAGAAACAGCCGAAAACGAAAAAGAACACGCCAAACTTTTTTATGAACATATAGGGAACACTATAGGACATGTAAATGCCGATTATCCGTTTGAACTCGGAACAACAGAAGAAAATCTTGAAAGTGCAATAAACGGCGAACACGAAGAATGGGCTATACTTTATGCCGAAGGCGAAAAAACAGCCCGTGAAGAGGGTTTTGATGATATTGCGGATACTTTTCACCATGTTATTAATTCAGAACAACACCACTATAACCGCTATAAAAAACTTCTTGACAATATAAAAAATGAAACGGTATTTAAAAAGCCGACAGAAGTCGTCTGGATGTGCAGAGAATGCGGCTATCTGTTCAAAGGTAAATCTGCACCGCAAAAATGCCCGAACTGCCACCACCCGCAGGCGTATTTTGAAATTTTTAGCGAAAATTACTAGTTGCCATATCCATGCTTGTTTTATATAATATAAAAGAATGGATAAAATAAGAAAATCATTAATAATTATAACTGTTTTAACGTTCTTTTACGGGCTTTATTATTGGGGAATTCCTGCACTTATAAATATTGAGAGCAGGATGCCCGTTATTGAAAGAAAGCTTCAAGAAAAAACCGGTTACAAACTATCCGTTGCAGACCCGTATATAAAAATGGGGCACACTCCCGCAATCTGGTTTATGGCAGAGGATATTTCCCTCGTTAATAATGACGGAACAAATGCACTTAATCTGCAGCATTCCGCAGTTAAAATTCATCTTTTGCCGCTTTTGGCAGGCAAAATTCATATAGGAAACTTTTCCTCGGATAAAATTGAGGCAAATCTTTTTTATACAAAAAATTCCGAATTAAAACTCGGACAATACGTATTAAAAATGCCGTCAAAATCAAATATGACTTTGACAAAAGCCTACATACGCCTCGGAAATTACAAAATCAATCTTAAGGACTTAAAACAAAATAAAACAATATTACTCGACGGCAGCTACCTTACTGTTGATGAATTTAAAAACAACAAAAAAATTAAACTTTCCACATTTGCAAATCTCTACGTTGATAAAAAAGCGTCCGATATAATGGCTGACGTGGATATAAAACTTCCGCTAAATAAAATCAGCGAAGATCAATTTAAAATCAAAGGCCGTATCACAAACCTTAATCTGGCTGATTTTTCCGAATATGCAAAAGCAATTTCAAGCAATAAAATAGAAGATTTATCCGGTATTATAAATTTTATTGCCGATACAAATTCAAAACCCGACAAACATAAAAATATTTTTACCCAATTATCAGTTGATAACCTCGGCATTATACAAAAAGAAAATGCCCGTTCAATATACTGCAGCAACGAAATAACCTTAAGGACGGATATTGACACAATAAAAAACGGGATAAATATCCGTAACATGAAAATCTTTTCAAAAGGAATTGACTTAAATGTCGACGGACGCGTAACAAAACTTGATTCCAAAATGCCCTATCTCAATATGAACGTCGCGATAAACAAATCCCGCACCGAAAATTTCATACCGCTGATGCCGGGGGAAGAAAACCTGATTGAAGAAGTTAACTTCTACGCGTTAAAGAAAAATCCTTTTTACGGCGACATAACGGGAAACTTAAATATAAAAGGCAAAGCGGATTCTGCTGACGTTACAGGCAAAATTCTGGTTACGGAAGGATATTTGAATAAACCGCTCCCGAATAATACTCCGAAAGCCATTATAAAACTTACGTTCAACGGACAAAAAATGGCTATGGACGTCAAAGTCCCTGCATCATTAACCGAAACCGTTCTTGTAAAAGGTGACGTCGAATTATACAACACAAAAAATGCCGATTTATCAATAAAAAGCACCCCGAATATTGATTTAAAAACAGCTCAAACTGTTTTAAATCCGCTGCACGAAATTTTAAAATTTGATCTGGGTCCCGTTCCGATTATGGATATTAAAGGGATAGGAAATATTGACCTGCATGTTATCGGAACCCGCAAAAACCCGCATGCCTGGGGAGTTTTTAATTTCCAAAATACCACCGCATCTTTTTTGGATATTCATAATATGGTGTTAAAAAACGGCTCAGGCAAACTCGTATTTAACGACCAGAATACCGCCTTTGACACATCAACCGCAACCCTCAACGGCAAACCAATAAAAGTAAACGGAACCTGTACATTAAAAGGCGTGCTTAATTTCAACATTGAAGCGAAACAACAAGAACTCGGTCAACTTATCAAAGTGATAAAGACCTCTCCTATGCTTGTTGATATACAAAAATTGATTAAACCGATAGATACAGCAAAAGGTAACGCAGACATCAATATCAACCTCACCGGAACGGTTATTGATGTAAATGACGTTGTGTTTAACAAAAATATTTTTGCAAAAGGTTCAATCAACCTGTTTTCAAATACCATAACATCTCAAGGGATGCCCCTTTCCAACATATCCGGAAAAATTGATTTTAATAACCTTGACACAAATATTAATCTGACATCCAACCTTGCTGAATCCAAAATTAAAATAAACGGAACTTTAAACGATAAAAATGCCAATATAAAAGTAATCTCCGACAAATTTGTTTTAAAAGACGGCCTTAAACTTTTGAATTTAAACCTTCCGTATAACGATGACATCGGGAACATACATACAAGTTTTTACGCGAACTACACCGGTGCCATGGACAAAATTCAAGTCGATAAACTTGATATACACGGCAAAATATACGCACTCAAAGGCAATAATTTAACACTCGGAAACACAAATTTTGAACTCCGCAATTCAAACCTGAAAATTTCAACAATAAAAGGCTCAATCAAGGGTAATCCTTTTTCTCTGAATTTAAACGCATCAAAGTTTTTATCCGACAAACAATCAATAAACGGTAATTTCAATTTCCCGAAATTCAACCTTGCAAATATTAACGAACTTGCAAAATATTTCAATATAAACAATATAGATAACCTGAAAGGCACAATAGACCTGCACGGTTACATAAAAAATAACAATATTTATGCTGATGGAATACTGGATAACATAGGCTGCACTTATTCAAACATAAAAATGAATATTATGAGCGGAAAAATTCAGCTCAAAAAAGATTTACTGGTGTTGAACAATATAAATTCTCTTTTTGGCGAAATGCCTGTTTTCGCAAACGGAAAAATATACAATATAGAAAAAAATCCCGTTTTGAATTTATACATAAATGCCAAACCGACTCAGGAATTCATAGAACAATTTTTTAATAACAGATCCGTTTATCCTTTAAAATTAAAAGGCGACATTAACTTCGCCTCAACAATAACCGGTCCGCTTAATGCAATTAAAAACAAAACTGAAATCAAACTGGCGGAAAACGCAAGTCTTTATTATATGGGTGCAACTCTTGGCAGCACAAGCCCTGTTGAAACGCAAGATTCAAATGCGGTCAACATTTCTGTTGATAATATAATTTATCCGTCGGGAATTAAAATAAATAATTTTCGATACGATCAGCTAATTCCATCTCAAAACAACAAAATCTATACAAAAACACAACTTACTGCCTCCGGTAATATTGGATTTTTGGACAATAACGATATAAAATTCAATAATTTTAAAGTAAAAACCCAGCAGCCGACAGATGCCAAAATCTTTAATATACTATTCAGAAAACCGCTGATGAAACAGGGAATTTTCACCTCTGATCTGACGATTAACGGCACAGCCTCAATGCCTTTACTACTTGGCAAACTCAATATAACAAGTATTGATATGCCTCTGTTTGATGCGACAATAAAAGATATTGATTTGGATTTTAAAAAAGACTTTATCTATCTTTCATCAAAAGGAAGCGTTTTAACAAATAATCTTAATATTTCCGCAATAATCAAAAACAAACCGGCTCCTCCATATACAATTGAAGATATAAAAGTCAATCTTGAAACTCTTGATTTGAATAAAATTATCGCGACTTTTCAGGAATATGAAGCTGAAAACTCCAGAAATCCCGCCGCAAATGTTAATTCACAAATTCCTGATATAAAACAGGTAATTATCAAAAAAGCGGAAATTCTCGCAAAAAACATAAAAATTAAAAACCTCAACGCAACTGATTTCACGTCCGCCATGTCTTTGAATGACAAACATATTTTTAAAGTTGATGATTTTAAATTCATAATGGCGGAAGGTACCGTAACCGGTCAGGTGAAATACGATTTTAATAACAATTTTGTAAACGTAATTACCGACATAAAAGACGCAAATGCACAAATTATATCCGAAACTTTATTTGACTTAAAAGGACAGGTTTTCGGTACAATTACGGGCAAAACGGATTTATCCTGCAACGGACAATCTCACGACGCCTGTTTCAGTACTCTCGGCGGGTACACTGAATTTAACGTCACCGACGGCAAAATGCCTAAACTCGGTTCTCTGGAATATCTTTTAAAAGCCGGAAATCTTATAAAAGGCGGACTCACCGGACTTTCTATTAACGGTATTATTGATTTAATTACACCGTATAAAACAGGCAACTTTGACAGCATTAACGGTCATATCCATATTGCAAACGGGATTGCGGATGACATTCAAATATTTTCATCAGGAAAAGTTTTAAATATGTATATGAAAGGTTCCTACAACTTTACAAACCTAATGGCTGATATGCAGATATTCGGAGCTTTGACAAAGAATTTTTCAACCATGTTCGGCAAAATAAGTAATGCATCTTTGAACACTCTGTTCAATACAATTCCTGGTATTAATGTGTCGGAAGCACCGTCTGTAATAACCGACGATATCAAAAAAATCCCGAATACCGAAAACAATACCGCAAGAATGTTTGCCGTAGATATTTACGGTGACATCAACGGTGACGATTATGTCAGAAGTTTCAAATGGCTGAAATAAAATTATTTTTTAGCAGCTGTTGCATTATTATATTCTGCGGTTCCGGGGAATGCGTCAGAGCCGGTGGTTAATTTTGTAATCAGGTATTGGATTTTCGGGATAATCGTTGACAGGAACAATGCCGAAACTACAAAACCTGTACCCCAGTTGAGTGTATTTTTGAATATATTATTTTTATACGCATTTTCGAGCATGCTCAAATTAATATCTTTCTTAGATTTTTCAGCATTTTTAACAATAGTTTTAACATACGTTCTGACATTTTCGATAAGTCCATCCAAATCTTTTTGCGCAACAAATTTGAACGGATTTTTATGATTTGCCGTTTCTACGGTCGTTCTCACACCGTTTATAACTTTGGTTTCTTTTTCAATGCCTTTTTCAACGGTGAATACATTATCCCAGAATTCAGGATTATTCAAAGCGCCGCCTTTAAATATAGCTTCGGCTTGACTTTCAGCAAGGACTGAAACACCTTCCAGCTGCGGCTGTAATTTTGACATACGTTTTGCAAGATCGGAATATTTCGCGACATCTTCGGGACTGAATTCTTTATTAAGCAATTCAATAAAGTTATCAAGATTGATTGCACCGTTTTTAAAGCCTGATTTAACTTTATTCATCTTCGCTGATACATCCGTATCACCCAGCATAATCTGAGCAAACTCTTTAGGTTTAATAGACAATGTACCTGCGTCTTTGTTATGGTGTCCGGAAAGTTCCAGCGCATACTTCATATAATCCGTAACCTGTCTTGCGCCAACCGGATTCAATCTTGAAGGTGCATCTATTTCTATTTTGTTCATCAACTTATTAATTAACGGCATACTGAACATATAGAAGAATATTGATGAAATATCACGCCATAATATTTCAATTCTTTCATGGTTATTCCTTGCACTTATGGCACGACCGCCCGAAATACCAATATCAGTGGATAAAAGCTGATAAATCGTATCATTTTCAAATTTATGAGCAAGAGTTAATAAAGTTTGCGCACCGTTTCCAAAGGAAACTTTTTTGTTTTGTTTTTTATCATCAGCTATTTCAGCATCTTCTATAAACTGCTCCATACCAAATTGCGGATCAAATCCCATCGTCCGGAAATTTTCCATATTAACCGGTTGATTGGATTTGTTATCATTTCTGTGATAATACCTTGTGATTGCCTGATTCATCTTAGGTACAACAAACCCGACAAGACCGTTTGCAAGTATAATACTTGATGCAATTTTTGTAAATTTAAACGCAGCAATTTTTGATAACGGAATATTTTGTCCGCTGTCTTTTGCCCACTTCATATAATTTTGAAGCGGTTTCCGAATAGCATCTCCCTGTGCGTCAAAATTAGTATTTTTGAAACCCATTAGATGTTTAAGTATAAAATCGTTTATTTTGTTAAATACCTTAACACCGGCAAACCAGAACGCTGCCCCGATTGTTTCTTCGGTAAGTCTTTCTCTGCCTTCATCAAAACCGCCTCGTTTAAATGCCTGTATGGTTCTGCCGCCTGTCACACAGCATTCAAGCATAATTAATGGCGCAAGCCCTCTTGATTCCATACCTCTGACAAATCTTTGTACAGCGGAAAAGTTCTTGATTGTTTGGGGTTTTAAATTTATATTTGTTGGCGAAATATTCATATATACTAACCTGACATTTCATCTAATGATTGTCAAACATGTTTTTTGCGTGTTTTCACATATCCGTTAATAAAATGTTACACATGTAGTGTAGCATAAACAATTATTAAAATATGTTAAAAATACACTAAATATTTCAAATGTTAAGGCAATAGTTTTTTTCACGTGTTTTTGGTATAGTAGAATTGAAGGTAGTTTCTATGAATATAAATAACGTAGACCTAAATAGACCTCAAAGATTCAGCCAATTTAATGCATTACAAACCTCATATATGGCGAATCCACAGTTTGCAGGGCAAAAAAAAGAAGCTCCGGCCGGTATTAAAGCAGGAGCTGCAATAAGTTCTCTTACCGGTATGGGATTAACTCTTGCGGCTATTGTCAAAAAACAAGGATTTTCTTTAAACCCGAAAACAGTTAAAAAATTTCCGCTCAAAGACTGGGCTATTTTCAGAATTGCAAATAAAAAGCAGCCTGACAGAAAATTACTGGAAATTGAAGAAAAAGAAATCATTTCACTGGCTGCAGGATCCGTAGCAGGAGGCTTGATAGGCGGAGCAATTTTTGACGAAAAAAATATGAAAGCAAAAGGCAGAGAAGCATTGACTCAGCTTATCGGTAACGTTTTGATACCTGTAGGCTTTGTAGGCGGTGTATCACGTGTTTATAAAAAATATGAAAACCGGATAAAAAATGTAATGCCGCAAATAGGACTTGAAAATAATAAATATATAAACTTTGCAAACAAATTCATCAAAAATATTCCGGCAATAGGGCTTACTGCAGGTGCGCTTGTTGCAGGAATCTGGACAGGCAGCAAAGTGACCAATTTCATCAATGAAAAATTCTTCGGGCAGAAAAAAGAACGTAAAATTAAATCTACGGACTTTGCACCGCACGTTGATGATTTATGCCTTGCTGTAACGTTAATGGGTTCTAAAGACTCACCCGTTGCAAGCTCCATAACCCGCGTGGTTCCGCTATTCCTTTCTGTTCCCGGTTATCAGGTAGGCAAAGCGCAAGAAGAAGTTTAATCCTCTTTTTCTTTTAAAACTCCTGCGTAATATTGCAGTTTATCTAAAACAGGCTGTGCTTTTTCGTAGATTGAACGCTTAAATTCTTCATCATAATTATGCGCTTTAACTTCCATATCAACCTTTGCCTGCAGCGCCTGATGCAGCAATTCAGGAATGTTTAACGCCGTAGGAGCATCGCTTGATAAATTTTCGTAGTATTTCTCCTGATAATCGGCGGTTATTCTGGCACGCCAATTAATATCATTATCTGTGCCAGGGGCATTATAAACAACATCCGTTATTCCTAAAAAATCATCAAATGATATTTGAAATTTAGGAGTGGTCATCAATTCGGCAAATTTAGCAAAAACAATTGCTCTGTCGTCATTTTTATATAAATCAATTAGCTTATTTCTGATTTCCTGAATATTTTCACGTGAATCATCCATATTCAAATATCCTGCCAGATATTCAGGCGACCAGGAAGCTTGTTTTCTGGTATATTCGACTTCCCGCCCGTCATTAAGTTTAGCTTTGCGGCGTAAGTATTTCATCACGGGCAAGCTGTCATGATTTCCTAAAATAAACCAATTTTCAGGAAACTCTTTTGTCGTAATTTCAGCTCTTGCCCAGTCAAGATTTGTAATTGCAGGCAAATCCTGTTCTTTATAGACTTTTTTATAACGATCCGGCCATGAACATATATCTTCCCAAACAGCTTCATTTTTATCCAGACCGTGTTCTTTAAACGCCGGCAGAACAAGGTGTTCTATAATCTTTGTATAATCCCAGTACCTGTCATATTCAAGATTGGAGTTCTCCGGATCTTTTAATTCCGAAATGTATTTTTCATTGTTTTTATTTTTCAAATGCGGCGGATTAGTAATAAAATCTTCGTCGTCCGCATTTTTAAGGAGCAAATAAGGTTCCACAAGCCCCATAACATGATCTATCCTCAAATTTTCGCAATATTCAAGCGCCGTATCGATTTTTTCGCGGAGGAATTTGCCGCCGTCATTCAAATCATAATCCCCGTTCAAAAAAATCTTTTTAGGGTCAATTACAGGTATATGCCATCTTTGAGAAGGTCCTGATCCTTCATAAGCACCCATTTCCCATCCGTCCAGAAATACATCTTCATAACGCCACGCGTCCATTTTTGAACATCCGACCAGCAAATCATTTATGTATTTAAAATTATTTTCATCTCTCCATTTTTTATGTTCTTTAATTTGTTTTGTTATAAGGAATTGCTCAAACTTATACTGCTGGACGTCCGTGTAATTATCGTAATAAACTTTATCAAAACGCTGTTTCGCATCAAGCTTTCCGGCTTTCACATCTGTTATAAGAGTTCTGTCTTGCGGCCACTGTGTATAATCATCGGTGCCATACTTATTTGACAGCACTTTAAAAATACCTTCTTCAGTCAATCTTGAATTATTTTTTTTCAAAAACTGCTGATACTTTTGATTAAGAACAATAGCCTCCGGCTGACTGTTCAAAAGATTAATTTTGAAATTATGATAAGCCTCTTTTAATGCAATATCATAAATTTTTTCAGCCTTTTTAAAATCGGTCATTGTGTAATTTTTGTTCGTAATTTTGGGCGCTGCGGTGAGTTTTTCATACGTTTTATCAGAAAGCAATTTGCCGTATCTGTCCGAATTCAAATCAGCCAAATCAATAAACAACCTGTTTTGCGCAAATGCAGATGCATTATAAGGTGACACGGAATCTTTTTGCAATTCACCGCCAGGTCCAAGTTGATTTGAATTAAAACCATAAAGCGCGGCAAATTTATTATATTCTTTTGCGGCATTTCCGTAAGGAGAGCCTATAAAACTATCCCTGATATACGCGGGGAAACACGCGCCATGTGTGATTATTGCGCGTTCTTTTACTCCTATAATTTCATAAGCTTTATTTATATTTTTTTTCAAATCCGCTTCTTCCTGACCGGTCGGGCGTCTTTGAAAATTCACCGAACTACTTACCCCTAAAATACGCATACTGTCTTAACATTCCAACATATTTTTTTTTGCTAAATTTCTCCTAAAATTTCCAATTTATAATTACATCCGATTTCTTCATTTGCAAGAACAACTATATTGTTTATATACAAAGATAAAAGTCCGAAGAACAATTGCCTGTAATCCATAGGAACAATAAGTTTTGGCACGTCAACGCCGAGTTTTTTTGATTTTTTAATAATCTTATCCGCAAGATTTTCAGCAAATTCGCCATCAATTTTGACAACGGCATCTTCACCGTCTTCAAAGCTCATAAGAATATCCTCATAAGTTTTATCTGACAGCTCAAACACACTAATTGAACCATCATCGTTCTCATATTTTTTACAAATTTTGCTTGAAAACGAAAGTCTTATTTTTTTCAACAAATCGGATTTAATACTGTCTTCCGCATAATCATTTATCTTTTCAAATATATATATCAAATCCTTGATTGAAACTCTTTCTCTGATTAAACTTGTAAAAATAAACCGCAGATCCGCAAGTGATATAAAATCAGGCACAACATTTTCTACCAAAAACGGATTAAAGTTATTTACAACTTCAAGATACTTATCCAAATCTTCATAATCCAAAAGTTCATCAACATATTTTACTGCCACGTATTCAAGAGCCTTTGCAATATATTCAGACCCCATTAAACCGTGATACCAAAAGTCCTTTGTATTATCTTTCGGAATCCATACGATTTTTTTTCCGGTAATCTTATCAACATCGTAAATTGAATTTTTTATCTTCTTTTCAAGTTTTAATTCATCCGTATAAAACATCAAATAATCCGGATAAATCATTGTTCTGAATACATCCAGCCCTCTCACCTTTATACAAAATTCAAACGGATTTAGAGTTTCGTCATCTTTAAAAATAACTTTGGGAATAACATAGCCGATTTCTTCGGTTAATTTAAGTCTGGATTTTACGGTTTCCGCAATAAGTTCTTCTTCTTGAGAATCTCTGTCTTCATCAACATAACCCAAAAGTTCTTCACTCAAATTTATGGAAAGTTTTTCTTCGCCTAATTTGGCGAACATGACATCCGGCGAAATTGCTTTTGAAAGCTTTAATTTTAAATCATCAAGTTCTTTCAAACCTGCAGAAATCTTATCATTAAGTTTTTTTCTGCCGGAAGGATCAGCACCGTCCAATTCAAGCTTTATTTTTGATATTTTATCTTTTTGATGTCTTATTTTTGATTGAATTTCAAGACAAGTTTCATAAGGAGTAAGTTTGGGCGACAGCATTTTTTCCATCTGGCTTTTAAATGTGGATATATTAATCACATCCGCATTTTCGGCATCGTTGGATGATTTTGCTTCCGTCATAAAAATACAATTATACACAATGCCTTCATCAGCTTCAACTTCCTGCATACTGTATAATTCCCAGCCGTTCATAGACATTTCATTCAACAAATTCTGCAAATCCTGAACATTTTCGCCGGAACATGTTTTTACAACATACTGCATTTTATTTTTATTAAACATAATTTTTATTCCTTATTTTTGTCGCTTGCAATAAGAATTTTTAAAGCTTCAACGGCTGTTTTAATAGCCTTTTCCGTATCATGGACAACCGGATTTTCCAAATTCAACTTTTCTCTTTCCTGATTTGCCACAGTCAAAAACACAGACCCGACCCTGACTTTCAAAAAGCTTGCCACAATAAAAAGTGCTGCCGATTCCATTTCGGACGCCAGACACCCCAGACGTTTCCAAGCTTCCCATTTATTTTTAAGCTCATAACTTACAGGCATAATATCAGGACTATGCTGACCGTAAAAAGAATCTTTGCATTGCACCACACCTGTATGATAAGAATAACCGAGATTTTTTGCAGAACTAACCAGAGCGTTTATTACATCCAAATTAGCCACTGCAGGAAATTCAACGGGTGCATATTCTCTGCTGGTACCTTCCATACGAACAGCACCCGTTGCAATTACCACATCACCGCCTTTAACATTTATGTCCATTCCGCCGCAAGTTCCGACTCTGATAAATGTATCAGCGCCGACATTAACCAATTCCTGCATTGCAATTGATGCAGACGGACCGCCTATACCGGTAGATGTAACACTTACCTTTTCACCGTTTAAAAAACCGGTATAGGTAATATATTCCCTGTTATCAGCAACCGGTTTTGCATCATCAAAATACGCCGCAATTTTTTGACAGCGTTTCGGGTCGCCCGGCAAAATAACATATTTGCCGACATCACCATGTTTTAAACCTATATGATACTGTTCACCGTTTTGGGAATAATTCATATCTGCTCCTTAAATTAGTATTTACCGTTTTTAAGTTTTTGGATGACAAGATCAGTAACATCCAAACCGCCTACAAAAATTACTCTGTCAGAAAGAATTGCATCAAGCTTTTGCTCTACCATAACATCTTTTGTTGCGGCCTGAATTTTGTTATAAATTTGCTCTTCTTTTGACATTTTCAATTTCATAAATGCTTCTTCTTTAGCTTTCAACTCACGTGCTGTCGCATCTTCAAAATTTTTCTTTTTCAACGGTGTATCCAAAGATTTGTACTGCTTATCTTTATCAAGCATATACTGCTGCAATTCAAGCCCTTTTGATTCAACTTCTTTAACAGCCTGCATTGCAAAAGGATAATTTTCCTGCACTTTCGTGTAATTAATATAGCCGACACCTGCGGCATCAGCCGTCATTGTAAATCCGGCAAATACAGCCACTAATGCCGTTAACGCTGCTAATTTCATTTTTTTCATGTTAATAAACCTCCTTATTAATACATTAAATCGCCTACACCAAATGTAAAGTAACCGTTTTCGGAACCGTTAGCACCCGGGTTGGTAAGCGGAATACCGTAATCGACCGACAACGGTCCCATACCGGGGATATACAATTTTATACCGACACCTGCAGATACCGCATACATCGGTCGGTCATACAACGTGTCGGAAACAGTTCCGTCGAACACTTTACCGGCATCAACAAATGCCGTTAATCTTACGTTATTAAGAAACTTGATTCTTGTTCTGTCTATAAAAGGTATAGGAGTTGCAAATTCCGCAGAACCCATTACAAATGCATTACCCGTACCTACACCGCTCATTTTGAAACCTCTGATTGTATAAGGTCCGCCTAAACGGTATGCCATAACTTCCGGCATATCATCGCCGTGGATTCTGCCTCCGGCCTTGGCTGTAAATGATAACGATGATTTTTTCCCGACAGGTATATACTGTTTAACCATACCTGTTAATTTACCGTGAGTTTTATCAAAACCGTCAAGCCCGATTGCTTCATCGAATCTGACACTTGCAAGAGTTCCTCGTCGTGTAACAGTAGCAGAATCTCTCGTGTCATAAATCAATGCAGGACTTAATGACATAAATAAACCGCCCTCTAATTGATTCGCACGTTCACTTATCGGAATATTATATTTATTATACAAACTTGAAATTCTGTTGAAATCGCCTTCTTTAACGTCAACATTTTCAACACCTAATGAGAAAGTTGCCGTGGCATGTCTGTTACTTTTTACTCTGTGTGCAACAGTAACTTCTGCACCTATTCTTTGTTCAATAGCAAGAGGAACCTGATAGCTGCCGAAATCTCTGAAGAATATTTTAGACATTAAAGAGTTGTCAGAATTAAAGAAATACGGTTCAAAAAAGCTCAATTCAGCCTGAATATTCATATGATCTTTAACGGAGGCATCGTTTAAGATTACACCGGTACCGACTAAACCGTTCAATGCTAAACGCTGATTACGCCCTCTGAAGTTGTTATCCGCGATACCTAAAGAGCCGAAAACACCCGTTACGGTATCCAAACCGCCGCCGACAGAAATACTCGCTGTTCTTTGCTCCTCGACCTTAATTGTCACATCGTATGAATCAGGATCCTCTGTTGTCGGTTCAATTTCCCGCGTTACATCTTTAAAAGCCTGAGTTGCATATAATCTTACCAAATCCTCTTTGATTAAATTTTCGTTATAAATCATGCCGGGTTCTGTCAAAACATTGCGTTCTATAACGTATTCTTTTGTTTTTTCATTACCCTGTATCAAAATTTTATTTATTGTGCCTTCTTTTATCGCAATATTAATAGTACCGTCCGGGTCATCCGTAACGGATTCAACCCTTGCAAGAATGTAACCCTTATTGGAATACACCTCTTGAATATCATAAATTGCCTGATTTATTTGAGCAATATTTTGCGGCTTGCCTTTCATAGGCAAAAGGCAATTAAGAATTTCTTCAGTGGAAACTACAGTATTTCCTTCAATAGTGAAATCTTTAACCGGAAGGTTTTCTTCAAGAATAATTTTCAAAGTAACGGTACCGTCAGGATTATTGACAGGTATAGCTTTCATATTTTCGGAAAAATAACCGAGCTGATAAATAGTTCTTAAATCAGTCTGAACCAGATCACGGCTGTATGCGGAACCTTTTTGCAATGTCATTTTTGCGAGGATATCTTCCGGACTGAGCGCATTTATACCGTAGAGTTCAATGTCTTTAATTATTTTTTCTTCTTTTTTTACAGCTTCTTTAGGAGTAACATCGTCATGGATTTCAGAGGATTCGGATTTTTCAGAAGTATTCTCCTGCTGAACTTCCTGTTTTTCCCGAACATCCGGATCTATACTTTTTTTGCCCCAAAAATCCCCGAAAGCAAAAGCATTAAGGGGAAATGCCAATAGCAAAAAAAGGGTTACTACTAATTTATGAATTTTATTATGAAAAATCAAGAATCCGGATTCCTTAAAACTTCTACTATCCTCAACAAAATTATATCACAAAACCCTAAAAAAACAAAGAAAAATCATACATTTGGATTGCTTTTTTTAAATTTCCAAAACCCGCTTGTAGACATCATTTTTATTAACATTATAAAGTGATGACAAAATTATTGAAATTTCTTTTGCTTTAAAATTTTTATCGGATAAAATTTTTATTTTTTCATCCAGATTAAAATCAATATTCCCAAGGCTTTGACGATATACCATGCCTACAATTTCGCCTTTTACATCTCCGGATTTAAAATATTCGATAACATTTGATATATCATCAACAACAACTTCTTCAAAAACTTTTGTTAATTCGCGTCCGATAGCCGCTTTACACTCCGGGCGTAAAGATTTGATAATTTCCAATGTTTTTATAATCCTATTTGGCGACTCATAAAATACTAAGTCACAAAATTTATATTTGTTAAGAATTTGTTCAATTTGTGCCGGAGATTTGGGCAAAAATCCGACAAATGTAAATTGTTCATCTTCGCGCGGAACCTGCGCCAAAAAAGTGATAATTGCATTGGCACCCGCAAGCGATGTTATTTTAAAACCGCGTTTTCTTAATTCTTCTACAATAACAGCTCCCGGATCACAAATCAAAGGAGTTCCTGCGTCAGATACAAGTGCAATTTTTTTACCATCATTCAAGAATCCTAAAAACTTCTCGATACGTTCTTTTTCATTAAATTTATGATATGAAATACATTTTGTTTTAATCCCAAAATGATTTAGAAGTTTTTGCGTAACCCTGATATCCTCGCATGCAATAATATCAACTGTATTCAATACCTCAATTGCTCTTTTGGTAATATCGCCTAAATTCCCGATAGGTGTAGGCACTATATAAAAATCATACTCTTTCATAAAAAAATTATATCTCAGTTAAACAATTTTTCAAACCTGCCGTTCAAATTATCCAAAATTTCCTTATAATCAACCGAAACAGGGGTCGGCTTGGATGTTTCAATAACATCCAAAAACACACGCGAATGCAGCGGCTTTTTATTATCCAAAAAATACGAGCTTTCAGCCACATCACAACGCGCCGGAACGATTAAACCGCTTTGTGCAAACTTTTGACTGCTTTCTTTAGAAGATAAAAAATCAACCAGTCTGCGTGCCTCAATTTTATGCACGGAAGATTTTGAGATTGCCCACCCCGACGCATCTAAAGGTACAATACTTCCCTCATCGCCTTTCGGAAATAATGCGACATCCCAATCAAAAACGGCTTCTTCACGGTATTTTGGAACAAGCCATCTGCCTGAAAGATGCATTGCAAGTTTTCCCTGCAAAAACATTTGCGCCATAGTTGCACTTGCACTTTCCTCTTTTAACGGCGCAACGTGATATTTTTTTCTTAAATCCGCATAAAAATTCAAGCCGTTTTGACTTTTATCATCATAAATAATTAATCTTGAAAGGTCATCCGCTAAAATTCCGCCACCTTGGCTCATTAAATACGGCAGATAGAATAAAGCATCTTCTTCAAAGCTTATGCCAAAAATTCCATCAATCGTAAGTTTTTGAGCGGTTGCCAAAAAGTCCTCCAATGTCCAGCCCGGCTTTGGATAAGGGACATTATATTTATCAAAAATATCTTTATTATAAAAAATCACGAGATTTGAAATATCACGCGGGATTGCATACAAAGTATTGCCCCATGACAAAGCCTCAAGCGATTTTTTATAAAAACTTTTGTCCGCTTGCAAAGGTTCCAACAAGCCGGCATTAGCATACATTGGTAAATAATGATTATTTATAAAAATTACATCAGGTGCCGTGTTTGAAGCAAATAAAAGATGAATTTTTTGGAAATAATTCTGCGGGATATGCATAAAATCCACTTTTATATCAGGATTTTCCAATTCAAATTTTTCCAAAAGCGGTTTCAAAATATCAATTTCCGATTTTGACCCCCAGCTTGCAAACTGAATTACAGTTCTTCTGCTATCGGAACTTTTGTTAAATCCCAATAGACACAGAAAAAAAACTCCTAATATCCCTAAAATTATAAAAAACTTTTTTAACATTTATTCCTCAAAGGGGTTAAAGTTCAATCAAAACGCCCATTTTATCTTCATCAACGTCAACTAAAGATTTAAAATCTCCGGCTTTAACCATGTATACATTTTCATTGTCGTGCCTTACCTGAAGTTTATCGACATTGCTGTCGAATTTTTTAAGCACAAAAATTTCTTCTTTAACCCGTCCGACAAGAGCCGTAACTCCGTCAAGGCTTACGAGATAAAAACCTCTGTTTTCGTCAATATTATACCCTGATTTCACAACCAGACCGTTCAGATAATCGCCTTTTTTCTTTTCAATAGGATTTGATGAAACGCCTGTACGTTCGGGATTAATTTTCATTGAAGGTTTTACCTGTGCGAGGCTTGCGGCAACCTTTTTAGACAAATCATTATCAGGTCTTGTAATTCTTCTCTCCTGTTCTTTATCCAGAAGCGCAAAATATTCATCTATTGATGACATAATATAATTTTGTTCATTTTCAATAGTTGTCACATCCTGAGAGCCTTCAGGGATGTATTTGCTGCCTGTTTTAATCAAATCGGAAACTTTAAGATTAGCATCATTAAATCTTCTTGATGTAGTGTTTAACGAATTTTCCTGAAGTTTTACGAACCGGCCTTCTTTCATGCGAGGCATTTTCGGCAAAGGCTTTTTAACTCTGTTACGATGTGATATTTGTAAAGAAAGAGGTTTGGCAAAAGCTTTGAGCTTAATCTCTTTCAAATCTTTTTGAATAGCTTCGTCTTCCGACTGAATTTCAGGTTTTACCTCATCTGAAATATCAATATCGTGATGTTCATATATTTCAGGAGTTTTGGCAAGAGTATTTTCTAACTCAAGACGTTTTTGATCAATATCACTGACTGTATCATTTATTTTTATAAAATTATATTTACGATTTTTAATGTTACCTTTTGATTCTTCGACAAATTTTTGATATCTTTCCTGCCAATTCAATTCGGAATCATTAATTATATCGTCATAATTCTCTTTAAGCGGCGGTTTTTCAGCCAAATTTTCAGCAAAAGATGCACTCAAAACTTTTGACTTTTGAATTGAATTTCTTATCATCTTAAACAGCATATATAACGCCAATAACGGCAATACAACAAAAGTCCAGCCTGCATTGAAAGATTGTGCCGGAATTTTTGAATGCGAAATCTTTTCTATTTTTTCAATTTCTTTTACGTCAAATTTATTAGATACTTCGTTAACTTTAGGTTCAATTTGTTTTGGCTCAGCCGGTTTTACCGGATTTACAACAGGTGTCGGGGGATCATTTTTTACAACTTTTTTAGGCTGCTCTTTAACCTTATTTACAACAACATTGGTTTGCTTAACTTCTTTTTTAACGGTTTTTGGAGCGCCTGTGCTTGATGTAACTTTTGTCTTAGGAATTTCTTTTTCGGGTTTAACAGGCGCAACTGTTTGTTTAGGATGAGTTTTTACCTGTGCAATAAGAGCTTTTGCCTCCTTTTCTTCATTTGAAAGCGGAGCTGTTTTTTGCATATAAGTTTTGATATTAAGCGGTTTTGTGGTGATGAATGTAACTTTTGTATAACCGCTCATGCCGTCATCAACATTTTTGATATCAACATTTGTAATTATATCTTTAACAGCACTTAAATCCGGAGCAGAAGCCGAATTACCGGCGACACTCGGCATTAGGACAACATATTTATTGTTTGATTTACGTGTAACCATAGGATTTGATGATGTTCCCGTAGTATAAAAGGTAACATCAACAGCGTTATCCGATGTCTTTTTAATATCCATCTGAACAAGATTGGAAGCGTCTGCCGGAGCAAATGCCAAACACATTAATGTTGCAAGCGCGAATATATTTTTTTTATTAATCATCACGTTTCCGTTAAGTTACACTACACCAATAATATTATAATACAGCAGGAAGAAAAAATTTGCTAGTTTCTTAATAATTTGATACCTTTTATGATATAATTTTTTTATGAAAAGCGGATTTACAAGTATAATAGGACGCCCGAATGTCGGCAAATCAACCCTTTTGAACAAAATTCTCGGACAAAAAATTGTTATTACAACTGACAAAGCGCAAACTACGAGAAAACGAATCAAAGGGATTTTAACAACAGACGAAGGACAAATTGTTTTTGTGGACACCCCGGGAGTTCACAAGCCGCTTAACAAACTCGGCGAATTTTTGCTGGATGAAGCCAAAATTTCAATCCCCGACGCTGATTTAATTCTGTTTCTCGTAGACGGTTCCGAGCCTGCAGGCAAGGGCGACAAATGGATTGCCCAAAATCTTTTGCAAACAGATATTCCTATTTTAATTGTGATGAACAAAGTTGACAAAGTTAAAAACCCGTCAAAAATTGAAGAAAATTTGCTTTCCTATAAAACTTTATTTAACAAAAATATTCCTATCGTCAGAATTTCCGCAAAAACCGGACGAAATATCGATACCTTAATAAAAAATATTTTCAAAAAACTGCCCGAGGGTGCTCCTCTGTATCCTGAAGATATTGTAACCGAAGAAACAATGCGCGATGTCGCGGAAGAAATTATACGTGAAAAAATTCTTCTGAATACATCTGATGAAATTCCGCATTCTGTTGCGGTTAAAATTGAAAATTATTATGAGACGGAAGATATTGATAAAATTTATGCCGCAATTTTTTGCGAAACAAAAAGCCAGAAAGGAATTTTAATCGGCAAAGGCGGCTCCATGCTCAAAAAAATCGGTACGGAAGCAAGACTTGAACTTGAAAAAATAACCGAAAAAAAAGTTTACCTTGAATTAAATGTCAAAGTCGAAAAAGACTGGCGAAAAAAACAATCCGCACTCAAAAATTTTGGCTACGAACAGGCTTAAACTTTTGCAGATTTCGGCTGAGCAATTTTATCACGAATATAAACCGCTCCTGCTGTTGTCAAGCCTGACAAAGCAGCACCCGCTAAATATGTTGAAAATGCAAAAGCATTATATTTACACATTTTTTTAAGCCTGGTCTTATCAAGAACACCTTTTGCAACCTTTATTGCATTAATACTCGCGATTGCTTCCTCGGTAATGGTGGGAACATAACATAATGCAGACAATTCACCGGCATTATTTTTTACAAAGTCCGTTGTTTTATCAAGAATATTTTTGGGAGCTTCTGATTTATCCTTTTTATTTTTTGCTAACCCAACAGCCAAAATTAACGGTGGGCAGATTTGTAATACCGGCGTTTTATATTTAACCAAAAGTTTTCTTAAAGGTTTATTGCGATTCAGAGCATGCCCCATCTCATGGAATACAACGACACCCAATTTTTTTGCATTGATTAAAATTGCGGACTTTTTATAGATAAAACAGGAATTATACCCCTCTGCAACATATGACATACTTTTTTGAAAATTTTTATTTCTTTTCCTGTTTCTCAAACGTTTAAAATAATTACCGGCCTGCCCTATTTTTGAATCGGAATCCCTTCTGCAGAACATATCATGCAGCACGGTATTTTTATTATCTTTATCCATATGAACAATAGATATACCTTTTTCTTTAAGTCCTGACTTTTCAAAGACGTCATCAATTAAAGATTGTGTAAATAATGGCGCGAATTTCCAGACATTTTCCGTACATTTTTTATTTATAGCCACGCGGGCTTTACCTAAAGCAGTTGCAGACGCAATCTTTGCAGTATAACCTGCTGCAATGCCCAACGACAAATTATTTAAATCTTGTTTATCCATGATATTAATATAAAACATCCTAAAAATATAATTTGCTAGTTCGGAAAACGACTAATTTCCTGCAGATAATGTTCAAGTGCAAGGTAACCGTTATAAATCTCATTAGAAATACTTGCATAACGGCTTGCATCCAAAAATTTCAACTCTTTTACCCGAATTTCCAATATTTTTTCCGCGTCATCCTTCAATTTCTGGTCACAAGACCATTTTTGTAATAATGCTAATTCTTCATACATCTGTTTCATTGTAGTGAATTCAAGAGTATTAAAGTCATATTTTTTCAACAATGCTTTTTCAACATTTGAAATTCTGCTCATAACAGCTTGAAACTTGAAAACTTTTTTAATAATCACATAATTATCGGCGAGTTTTCTGTGAAAATACGGAATAGTATTACGAGCAAGAAGCGCAGCATACGAACGTGACGTGAATATGTCGGATTCATTTGAAAACGTACTTTTTGAAGTTAAGTCAAAATTCGATTTTTTGTCAAGAATGTTTTCCAGCATTCAACCTCCGCATGTTGATAATAGAATAACATATTTAATTTGTCATGACATGTTTAAATTATTTTTACATAAATTAAAAAAGCCGGACAAAAGCCGGCTCTTTTATATTTATTTTTTAGACCTAATTTTCCAATTGCTGCATAATTTCAAAAGGTTTTTCAGCAACTTTCATAGTCTCGCGGTCGATAATTCCTCTTTTTAATTCCGTAAACGTTGCTTTTTTAGAATTAAACATTTTTTTCAAAAATTCATAAGAAACTTTCGGATCGCATTTGTCGCCGCAAGTAAACAAATCAACCGCGGCATAGCCCAATTCAGGCCATGTATGAATTGCCAGATGACTTTCTGATATAATTACCACACCTGATACTCCGTAGGGATTAAACATATGGAAACATTTTTGGACAATAGTTGCACCACATTCAAGGGCGGCATCCACCATATATTTTTCTACTTTATCTAAACTGTTAAGAATGTTCGGATCACATTCAAAAAATTCTGCTAAAACATGTTGTCCCAAGTGGATTTCTTCAATTCCGCTGTCATTGAATGCTGTAAAAGGTGAAGTTATTGCCAATTCATGTGCCTCCTTATAAATGTATATTTCTAACGTCGCTATAACATATTACAATAAAAATTCGTAAATTTGTAAAATTTACACTTTTTTTTTGAAAATTTATTTTTTCATACAAAAAAATATACCCGAAATTCACAAATATTGTACTGTTCAGGTGCACTATTTTTGTTAAGAATTATTAACCTTGTAACAGTAAAAAATTAACTTTTGTTATAAAATTAATTTATGAATAAAATACTGGTAGTAGATGACGATTCAGCGATAAACGAACTTATAAAAGTCAATCTGGAACTTGCGGGATACAAAGTTCTTCAGGCATTTGACGGGACAACCGGTTTTGCATTATGCAAACAAGAGCTGCCATCCGTTGTTGTGCTGGATGTTATGATGCCTGAGGTTGACGGATTTACGGTTGCACAAAGAATTCGCAAAAATGATTCCACAAAAAATATTCCGATAATCATGCTCACTGCACTTTCACAGCTCAATGACAAAGTGAACGGCTTTAATATAGGTGTTGATGATTATCTTGTAAAACCTTTTGAAATGGAAGAATTACAGGTAAGAATTCGTGCGCTTTTAAAGCGTTCTCACCAGATTCCCGAATCAGCATCCACAAGAGAATTACTTACACTGGGAGATATTACGCTCCTTCCGGAAACTTATTCCGTAAAAATTAAAGACAAAACAGCAAAATTAACCCCGATTGAATTTGATATATTCAATTTATTATTCCAAAACCATGGCAATATGGTTTCTTCAGCCCAGCTGTTAAAAGACATATGGGGCTATTCACCTGATGATGATATTGAAACTATCCGCGTACACATAAGACATTTGAGAGCTAAATTAGACAAAATTTCAGATGGTAAAAAGTACATAGAAACCATTTATGGCGGAGGCTATAAACTGGTTTTATAAGGAGGTAAAATGGCAAGACTCAGTGAAATTAAACTCATCGACGCAACAACAAAAGATATTGCTCGCGCATTCAATTTTGCAATGGTAAAATCAAAAAAAACTGCTAATCTTATAACAGGAAAATTAAATTTGTATGGCCCTGTAAGACCATACCATGTCGCAAACAAAATCTATCCTAATGATACCTTTACAAAATCAGGCTTATTAAAACCGGAAGGACAAATGGCATTAGCGAATGATATAAAAAAAATACTAAAATCTCCTAAAGACATCCAAGAATTCAACATTATGGATTTTGCAAACGCAATAATAAAATCCATTACAAAAAAGTTTTAAAACATTTTTAGAATAAAAACAGACAGCCGATAAAGGCTGTCTGTTTTTATTAAAGTTTTCGTAATTATGCTTCTGTAGTTTCAGCAGCGGGAGCTTCTTCCGCAGGAGCTTCCACAGGCGCTTCTGCAGCTTCTTTTGCTGCGGCTTCTTCTGCTTCTTTAGCCGCTTTAGCTTCAGCTTCGGCTTGAGCTTTAGCTTCTGCCTCTGCAGCAGCTTTTGCCTGAGCTTTTTTAGAAAGTTTTACGGTTTCTTTCTTTTTATAATTCAATGTACCGTCAGCGTTGCAGTTTTTAATAAGGTAAGCAACGGTTTCAGTCGGCTGAGCGCCTTTTTTAATCCAGCTTTCAGCAGATGCTTTATCTAACTGCATAACTTTAGTTTTCGGATTGTAGTGACCGAGTTCTTGAATCGGTTTACCTTCGCGTTTTGTTGTTGAATTAATAACGATAATTCTGTATGTGGGGTTTTTCTTAGCGCCCAATCTTTTAAGTCTGATTTTTAGCATTTAATTTTTTCCTTCTTATTATTGTTAACACTGGTCAGAACGCAACCGCCGCTTGTCACATTCCTGGAATAAAGCTAAGAGGAATCGCTTTTTCCAAGTATATATAACCACAAACCTATTCAATAATCAAGCACGATGTTACAAAATTACATAAAATATGTTATCGGTGTAAATTTCAGCACCCACGTTAAAGCCGGCTGTGCCGGCTCCGCGCCGTGATTATAGGCGCGGTAAAGATTGCAGTATTTTAGCCCCTCTCCTGTCCTTCGGACACCCTCTCCCCATAGGGGCGAGGGATAAAATACTGCAACGGCACGTATGTGCGCCCGTTAGGGCTTAAGCAATCCAAAGGATTGCAAATAAATAGCGTGTTTTTCTTTTTCGGTTCACTTTTTCTTTTTACATCGCAATAAAAAGAAAAAGTGAACAAAAGGTTACCGATAACATATTTTATGTAAAAAACTTGTCTGATATTGAATTCTTCATTATAATAAAATTAATGACAGAAATTGATATATCAAGATTAGAAGAAATAAAAACAAAAGTTCACCAAAAGCTTGAGGAAACCGAACTTTTCCGCTACAAAGGCACCGTATCAAAGCTTCTGGGCTTGACGGTAGAAGTTAAACTTCCGGGGCTGAAAATCGGCGACCTGTGCTATATTGAAACGAACGACGGTCAGCAAAAACCGGCGGAAGTAGTTGCGTTTAAAGGTGAAATGGCACAATTGCTTTTGCTTTTAGACGGTGTCGGCATAGGACAGGGCAGCCTTGTAACCTCATCCGGCCGCCCGATTATAATTCCTGTCGGAGATTTTCTGCTCGGACGTTTAATTGACCCGATGGGACAGCCTTTAGACGGCAGACCTCTTGACACAACAGGCGCTCAGTGGCGTTCAATTGAAGGGCCGCCTCCCGGACCTTTTGAAAGACCGATTATCACCGAAATTTTTTCAACGGGCGTCAGAGCTATTGATTCCTGCATGACAATGGGCTGCGGTCAGCGTTTAGGACTATTCGCAGGATCCGGTGTAGGTAAAAGTACACTTTTAGGTATGATTGCAAGAAATTCAGACGCAGATGTAAACGTTATGGCGCTAATCGGAGAACGCGGCCGTGAAGTTAAAGAATTTATTGAGGATTCTCTGGGAGAAGAAGGTATGAAAAAATCAGTACTTGTCTGCTCAACAGGCGATAAACCTCCGCTAATCCGTCAAAAAGCTCTGCTTGCCGCAACTGCAGTTTGCGAATATTTCAGAGATCAAGGGAAAAAAGTGTTCTTAATGACAGATACCGTAACCCGTTGCGCGATGGCAGGCCGTGAAGTCGGTCTCGCGACAGGTGAGCCGCCTACTATGAAAGGTTATCCGCCTTCAATTTTTTCATGGCTTCAAAAAGTTCTTGAACGCGCAGGGAACAGCCCAAAAGGTTCTATTACAGCGTTATACACGGTTCTTATGGAAGGCGATGACATCTCTGACCCGATTGTAGATACCGTGCGAGGTATTGTTGACGGTCACATTTTCCTCTCAAGAAAAGTTGCCGAAATGAACCATTACCCCGCAATTGATGTTCTGGGAAGTATTTCAAGGCTTATGTCATCAATTGCAACCCCTGAACACAAAGAAGCTGCAGGCAAGATGAGAAAAATTCTTGCTATGTACCGCGAGAATAAAGATCTTATTGACGTCGGTATGTACCAGCCGGGTACAAACCCGAAACTTGATACGGCAATTGAGATGATGCCGCAGGTCAATGCATTTTTACAGCAGCGGACATCCGACAGTGTTACTATGGAAAACACTATCAATACTCTTGTTGATATGATGAAAAACGTAGATATTTAATTTTTTCAAAACAAACATTTTAAATTTTTCTTTTGTGTTAAAATAGTTACGCAAAGGAGATTTAATGAACTTACCCGAAAATTACGGAATAGCCCTTTTATTGACACTTTTTGCCGGACTTGCAACTGCAATCGGCGGAGGAATAGCCTTTATTGTAAAGAAAAACAACCTCAAAGCGCTTTCTATTGGACTGGGTTTTTCAGCTGGTGTTATGATTTTTCTTTCGTTTAACGAAATTATACCGGAATCAGCCGAGATGCTCAGGATAAATTTCCCGAATGACTACAACTGGATAGTTTATACAGGCTTTATAATCGGTATAATTACGGCGATTTTAATAGACTATTTTCTTCCTGATCATATTGATACGGAAGAACTGTTAAATCCCGATGCTCCGAGCCTGCACAGACACCGGTTAAAAAGAGCCGGAATATTTACGGCAATTGCAATATGTGTCCACAATTTTCCGGAAGGCATGGCAACATTTTTAACAACGACGCAAAATATAACATTGGGACTTTCGGTTGCGCTCGCAATCGCAATCCATAATATTCCTGAAGGAATTGCCGTTGCGCTTCCCATGTATCAGGTAACAGGCAAAAAACGTTACGCAATGCTTTATGCTTCTTTATCAGGTATAACAGAACCAATCGGGGCATTAGTCGGAATGTTTATTTTCGGAATATTTTTACCGCAGGCGCTTGTCGGGGCATTAATGGCGGCTGTTGCCGGAATTATGACATACATATCTTTTGATACCTTGCTCCCGCTTGCAAAAGAATACGGAAGCTGGCACCTTTCAATGATAGGAATTGTGTCGGGAATTTTATTCATCTGGGTAAGTTTAATTCTAATCGGATAAATTATGAAAGAATATATTAAAAAAATTTTAGCAAAGGAAGAATTATCATTTGAAGAAATAAATGATATTGTGTCTAAAATTGCAAATAATGAAGCATCTGATGCACAAATCGGCGCATTCTTAACCGGAATTACGCAAAAAGGTGTCAATAAAGATGAATTTTACGGATTTGCCTATGCCATGCGAAAATTTGCAAGACGTGTTATAACAAATGAATTCGTTGTTGACAGCTGCGGGACAGGCGCGGATTTTTCAGGAACAATTAACGTTTCAACATCCGCTGCAATTGTTGCGAATGCATGCGGCGCAAAGGTGGTAAAACAGACGAATTCTTCTATTACAAGCCACTGCGGGAGCAGCGACTTTTTGCATGCTCTCGGAATAAAAATTGTTCAAACGCCTGCTGAAGCACTACAAGAATTTAATAAAAACGGAATAACATTTGTGCATTCGCCGTATTTTAATGACTTTGCAAAAGTTAACAATCCCATAAGGCAGCAAATCGGAATTAAAACAATTTTTAATTACTTAGGACCAATGATTAATCCGTCATTCCCCGATGCCCAGCTTTTAGGAGTTTCATCAAACGAAATGTGTGCCAAAATGGCGTATGCTCTGAATAAACTCGGTACCAAACGCGCTATTGTCGTAAACGGCAAAAATCCAAATATTGACGAAATAAGCCTTTGTTCCGAAAGCACCATTTTTGAAGTAAAAGACGGAAATATCAAAGAATATACCGTAGTTCCCGAAGATTTTGACATGAAAAGAGCAGAATTAAAAGCTATTCAAGGCGCCTCAGGGATTGATAACGCCCGAATCATAACGGAAATTTTTAAAGGCAAACAAAAAGATTCAAGATACGATATAATTTGTCTGAATGCAGGTGCAATGCTTTATCTGTACGGAACTGTACAAAATATACAAGACGGCATACTAATGGCACAAAATGCAATCCAAAGCGGTAAAGTTTATACAGTATTGGAAAATTTGCAGAATAGTTTATCCGTAATACATTAAGTCAAAAAAAAAAAACAGGAAGTTTTTTTCATTTCCCCCTGTTAAGATTTACACTAGCCGAAATATAAATAGCATGCTTATTATACAATTTTTTTTCAAAAAAGACAAATTGTTACAAAAAATGTAAATATTTGTTACAAACATACCTCATATTTTTAAAGTTTTATAGCGCAGAAACCGTCATTCTACATGAAATACTTTGTTACTAAACACATGAAAGGAAAGCAATGGGACTGGCGGCATCACAAGCAAGATTTTTAGCCATAACATCCAGAAAAGCATACTGCGAATTCCAATCCATGCAAATTGCACAGGATAAGCTTTCCGTTACCCGTGATTTGGCGGATATATCGGATGAATACCAAAATGCATTGAATAAAACAAAACTTGTATGGGATTATGACGGAACAGGAGAAAATCCTTACAACCTGTCATATGGCGTTCTAATGACTCCGTCTGTCCTCAACAATTATACACCATATCTTATAACTAACAGAACGGGTGCCGTTGTTTTGAACGGTCAATTGGCTGCTGCAGCCGCTGCTATAAGTGAAAGCGGGGCACCTACATCAGCAAATGCCAACGGATTCAAAAAATTCGTAGACGCACTTGAAAAAAATGGTGTAATAACAGAATCTGCAGCAGAAATAATACGAGACCAAGAATATAGTGCAGATGCCGGTTACGGAGGAGAACCGTTGAATAAAAACGGTGCTCTGGTTAACAACCTTATAGGCTTATCATATGCAGCTGAACAATCCGGCAATAATGAAATTGAACTTCCTGAAGGAACTTTCTCAACAAGCACCACTGCAGGAAGCTGCTATAAAGTTAAATTAAACGGTAATTTTATCGATCCAACAAAAGAAGGTTCTGAACTAACTATTTCCGATCTGTTAACAAATGATGTTGTATTTATGTATACATTTGCTGACGGTCAACACGGTAAAGCAGGCTCAGAAGATGCTGAAAATCTCTTTAAAACTCCGTTAGATAACATAATGAATCAGATACATGAATTATTTACATCAATTTTAGGAATTGATGCTGTTACGGAATCAGCTCTTAATACTGCAAAACTTATGGTAGAAGAAACCATTTTGAATACTGCAGAAATCACCTCTGAAGCAAGAAGGAGTACTGATGGCGCATTAAATAACGCAGTTAACGATGCCTCAAAATACAACCTTATTGCATACGGCAATGCAAAAGGCAAAAAACATAACTCTACAATTGCAATAAATTTATCTAATTTGGTTGCAGCATATTTGACATATTTTGAATTGTCTTATAACGGCTATGAATCAAATTTCGCAGTCGGACCGACAGTCGATACATCTTATTTTGTAACTGATGACCCTTATTATAATTATTTAATGAAAGATAAAGAAGCCGTAGATAATGTTACAATAATGCAGGCAGATTTCTATATGCAATTATACAATAACATTTGCGCAAACGGCTGGACGCAAAATAACAGCGTTGATGATAACAACTATCTCGAAAATGCTTTGAAAAACGGTACATATTTTATAACATCTCTTAACGGTGACGGATATTTCTACCAGGGCAGATACAACGAAGAAGATTGCATAGTCGAAATTACGGATCAAGATGCAATAGCTCAGGCTGAAGCTGAATTTACATCTAAAAAAGCAAAATTAACATATAAAGAAGAACAGCTTGATATGGAAATGAAGAATTTGGATACTGAAATTTCTTCATTAACAACGGAATACGATTCGGTTAAAAACTTAATCAGTAAAAACGTTGAAAAAATCTTTACAATGTTCCAGTAAAATATTAATTATTCCTTAAGGCATATAAATTCTCTTATGTTTATGATAGTATTGAAATATAAGAGAAATTTGGAGAGGAATAATGTTAAGTTTGCTAATGAAGCTGTTAGGCGATCCTAACGACAGAAAAATTAAAAATATGATGGGGATTGTGGAACATATTAATGCTCTGGAACCGCAATTTGAAGCTATGTCGGATGAGGAATTGAGAGCCAAAACAGACGAATTCAAGGCAATCTTAGCAAAACGTCCTACATCAAATGATTTTAAAACAGACAGAAAACTTGAAAAAGAAGCATTAGATAAAATTTTACCGGAAGCTTTTGCAACTGTCAGAGAAGCCGGCAAACGTGTTTTGAATATGCGCCACTTTGATGTACAGCTTATCGGCGGATATTTTTTACATAACGGTCATATAGCTGAGATGAGAACCGGTGAGGGTAAAACCCTTGTTGCGACACTTCCTGCATATTTGAATGCTTTGACCGGCAAAGGCGTACATATTATTACTGTAAACGATTACCTTGCAAAACGTGACAGCGAATGGATGGGGAAAATTTATAAATTCCTCGGACTTTCCGTAGGCGTAATCCTTTCCGGCGGACGGAATGCAGAGGATTTTGAAGCTAAAAAAGCAGCCTACAATTGCGACATAACTTACGGGACAAATAATGAATTCGGGTTTGATTATCTGCGTGATAATATGGCGGGAAGTTTGGAAATGCTTGTCCAAAGACCATATAACTATGCAATTATCGACGAAGTTGACAGTATTTTAATTGATGAGGCAAGAACACCTCTTATTATCAGCGGACGTCTTGAAAAATCTGCCGAAACCTACAAACTTATGGCAAAAATTGCACCGCAGATGCAAAAAAATACGGATTATGAAGTCGATGAAAAAAATAAAAACATAATTTTAACCGAAGACGGTATTGACCACGCACAGGAACTTTTGGGCATAAAAGATCTTTTTGATATCAATACACAATACGCTCATCATCTCTTACAGGCTTTAAAAGCAAAAGAACTTTTTGTACGTGATACGGATTACGTAATAAAAGACGGGGAGGTAATGATTGTTGATGAATTCACGGGTCGTTTAATGGAAGGCCGCCGCTGGTCTGACGGACTTCATCAGGCAGTAGAGGCAAAAGAAGGTGTACAAATTCAAGATGAAACCCAAACCCTTGCCAGCATCACTTTCCAAAACCTTTTCAGATTGTATCCGAAACTTGCGGGTATGACAGGTACCGCAATGACAGAAGAAGCTGAATTCGGAAAGATTTATAACCTTGAAGTTACAACAATACCTACAAACAAACCCGATATCAGAATTAATTATCCTGACGTAATCTACAAAACAGAACGACAGAAATACCTGTCCGTTGTAGATGATATTATACAAATGCACGAAATAGGACGTCCGGTTCTGGTCGGTACAATAAGCATTGAAAAATCGGAATATGTTTCAGCCTTGTTGAAAAAACGCGGGATTAAACACAATGTTTTGAATGCAAAACAGCACGAAAGAGAAGCATATATTATCGCGCAAGCAGGCAGAGTCGGTGCCGTTACCATTGCAACCAATATGGCAGGACGCGGAACCGATATTCTTTTGGGCGGTAATGCGGAATTTCTTGCAAAAGAAGCTCTGGACAGCAAAGGAATTACACCTGATAATCCGAATTATGAAGAAGAAAAAGAAAAGGCGCTTGCTGAGGCAAGAGCTTTAACTGAAGACGAACACCAAAAAGTAGTTAATGCCGGCGGACTTCACGTAATCGGTACAGAACGCCATGAATCGCGCCGTATTGATAACCAGTTGAGAGGCCGTGCAGCACGTCAGGGAGACCCCGGTTCCACAAGATTTTTCTTATCACTTGAAGATAACCTGATGAGAATTTTCGGCGGTGATAAGATTACATCATTGATGAACATGCTTAATGTTGATGAAACAATGGCAATTGAATCCCCACTGATTACACGACAAATTCAATCCGCTCAGAAAAAAGTCGAAACATACCATTTTGACATAAGAAAAAGCGTTCTTGAATATGACGACGTTATGAATATTCAACGTGAAAAATTCTACGCGCAGCGGAGAAAAGTTTTGCGCGGCAAAAACCTCAATGAAGATATCCAGTTTATGATAGAACGCGAAGTCGACAGAATTTTGAGAAGTTACATCGCGCCTGACATGCACGTTGAAGATTATATATATGAAGATCTTGTAAGAATGATTAAAGAACTTCACTCATATATCCCTCAATTATCTCACTTTGAGGTTTCGGATATTCAAAACATGAGATTTGAGCCTATGTACGAAAAGGTAAAAGATTTCGCACTGCAGGCATACAGGGATCATGAAACAGAGATTATCAAATTTTATAATGATGTAATTTCGCAATATGAACCGAATTACATCCCGCAAGAACCGTTTTCCGATAATAATGTTATGCGGGATCTGGAAAAAGATATATTATTGCGTGTTGTAGATAACAAATGGATTGACCATTTGCACAACATTGACATGCTGCGTGACGGAATAGGCTTGCGCGCATACGGACAAAAAGATCCGCTGATTGAATACAAACGCGAAGCTTACGATTTATTCAACAATATGATGTTTGAAATCCAAAAAGACACTGTACGGCACCTGTTCCGAACTAAATTCGGGGTGCAAATAATCAACAAACAACCGGAAGAAAATTAAGAGGAATATAAATGCTTAGAACAGGAATAGTGGGACTGCCGAATGTAGGCAAATCAACTTTATTTAATGCGCTTACAAGTTCAAAAAACGCTCAAAGCGCCAATTATCCGTTTTGTACAATTGAGCCGAATGTAGGCGTCGTAAACGTTCCGGATGAAAGATTACCGATTCTGGCAAAACTTTGTAAAACTGATGTTATAATTCCGACAGCGATTGAATTTGTCGACATAGCAGGACTTGTCAAAGGCGCAAGCAAAGGCGAAGGTTTGGGAAACCAATTTTTGCATAACATAAGAGAAGTTGACGCGATTATTCAGGTTGTCCGCTGTTTTGACGACCCGAATACAATCCACGTCGCCGGAAAAGTAAACCCGCTTGACGATATTGAAGTTATTAATACCGAACTTGCACTTGCGGATTTGGCATCTGTTGAAAAACGTCAGGCACGAATCTCAAAACAGGCAAAAGGCGGTGACAAGGATGCCGTTCTTGAGGATAAAGTTCTTTCAAAACTCACGGAACTCCTCTCTGAAGGAACATTTATTAATGTTAAAGATCATTTTAATGAGGACGAAATCCCTGTTGTAAAAATGCTTAACCTAATGTCTACAAAACCGGTCATCTATGCGGCAAATGTTTCCGAATACGACCTGAAAGACGGAAACGATTATACAAAACAGGTTCAGGAATATGCTGCCAAGCACAACGCTGAAGTTGTTCTTATTTCCGCAAAAATTGAAGAAGAACTTGCGGAACTCGGCGAAGAAGAAGCTAAAGAATATTTATCCGAGTTAGGCGTTGAAGACAGCGGAATTAATCGTATGATTAAATCTGTTTATAAATTATTGAATTTAAGAACATTTATAACTGCAGGCGAAAAAGAAGTCCATGCCTGGACGATTCCTGCCGGTGCCAAAGCTCCTCAAGCTGCCGGTGTAATTCATACGGATTTTGAGAAAGGTTTTATCAGGGCTGAAATCACCCCGTACAAAGACTTTGTAGAACTCGGCTCATACGTTGCATGCAAAGAAAAAGGCGTTACACGTCTTGAAGGCAAAGATTACGTTGTCCAAGACGGAGACTTGGTTCATTTCAGATTCAGCGTGTAAAATCTGCTAAACAGATGCAGCATAAGCTAACGCAACATCATTTAATGACGGTTTGTAAGACACTTTTCCCGTAAATGCAACCTGTGATTTTTCAGGCACATGATACAATATCATTGTACCGTCATTTATACAAATCGGACTTCTGTCACCATGTTCAAGAACATATCTGTCGCCGTCTTTATGTACATAATAAACATCTTTTTCATCATTTGCGTTAATAAATTTTGTCCCGTCTTTTAGTCCGGCCTTAATACCCAGCATTTTATGCGAAGTTTTCGGATCGGAAAGATATATTTTATTATCGTGTAAATAAACAGGCAAAGGCTTATATTCTTCTTTCGGATTATGGTTTATGCCGCCGGTATTAAATAAAGAAATTGCCATTTTGCCGTCTGTATTTTCTCTGAAGATAGCAGACACTTGTGATTTATATTCACCGTTAGAGACCTGCTGCAACGGCAACAATATCGGCGCGCCGTTATTTAATGCATCAAGCTCCGGACGTGAACGAAGCGCCATTATATCTTTTAATTTGTCATGGTATTCTTTAACAAACTTTTTATTATCATCAGAAAGCCATTCATTATGAATATAGCCGCGATTTTGGAGATAAATATTTTTTGTTTTTGACTCAAAGCCTGTTGAAGCTATATCATCACCCGCATATAAAGTCGGTTTGCCCGGGAGTGCGACAAGATATTCCATCATGCCGGTAAGTTTTGAAAATGCCGGTTTTACAAGCTTTTCAAAAGCTTTATTTTTCAATAATCTGCAGCTTTCCTCATCCAAAGGATTCATAAACTCTCTTTTAGATCTGGATTGTCTTATAATTGCATCCAATGTCACATCAAACGGTTTTACACCAAAAGCATCAGCTTCAAAATGTTCCCCGAGGTATTCACCGTTTACCATATCCTGAACCGCATGACTGAGTGATTCAAAAACAGCTTTATGATTTTCACGGAAGGTTTCATTAGATTCGCTTAATTCATTTAATGATTCAATTAAAGCAGTTCGCATAGCTTCGCCCATGGCAACAGCTTTCGGGCTGATATTTGCAAAATTAAAATTATCCACTTCAGTTTCGCTCGGCGGATTATTTTCGTCAAACCTGTCGTTTACAATTTTATAAGCACGCATACGATATTCTTTATTTGCGGCATCTGTCAAATCCGTAAAGAACATACCCATATCCAGAGCCAACCCGTGTAAAACTCTCGGCTTATCGTGATTGCCGACAAAAGTGTATGAATATATAAGGGAATTCAAATCAGAAGAAGCAAGATAATTTTTATTTATATCATGCTTATTATAAAGCATTTTATGATAAATATGCGCAGGTAAATCATTAAAATTAACCTTCATATTTCCCGGTTCATGTTCAAATTTTTGCCCGAACATACCGATTATATCATTGAAATAATAAGTATAATTTGCAAGTGCGGTTAAATCAGCTTCATTCAAGAATTTACGTCTTACGTCAAGTGCATTTTTATATTTTTGAGAAGAATGTCCGTTACCGATGTTATGCAAATCGTATTCATCGGTTAATTCTGCAACAAGATATGAATTCGGATTTATCTCCAGAATTTTATCACTGAACATTTTCCAAAAATCAGTTACTCTACCCCATGTATAGTCAAAATCCGTATTTTGATTTCTCAAAGAATCCATATTGCCGATATCTTTCGCAGCATCAATTCTCCAATCCAGACCGGTTTCAGATCTGTCGACAATCATATCCGCTAGAGCAAAACTTTCGGCGCTGGTGTCTTTTAAAGATTTTACAAGTGCATCTTCAAGAAATTTTTTATCTTTGTCACCAATTTTTGTAATACCTGATCTTATTTTTGAAATAAGACTTATTGCTTCATCCTCCGGTGATGCGCCAAAAATACCGAGAGATTGAAGTGACACTTCTTTCAATGCGTCATAATCATATCCGATTTCGCCGGTTTTAGCATCCGCGTAAACTTTTGCATCCGGTTTTAAAGCTTTAATAACCGCGAATTTCGCTATCTCCTGAGTCAATATCGGCAAAGCGTATTTGCCGTATAAAGAGGTTTCTGTTCCTTCCGAAAATTTTTGAGGAAGAACTTTTTGCACATTATCAAGAATTTTCAGAGCAAATTCTGACAATTCTTTATCATACATTTTTTGAGTATAATCATAGCCGCGTTTGTATTCATCAGTAACCTGAGGATTGCCTTTTTTATACAAATCATATTTTGAAATACCGATTTCATCTTTATGAATTGCACGTTTGGAGATATAAGGAGTTGCCAAAACACCTGCTATATTATCACCCAGCTCAATTGAATCCAGAGGAAGATTCATCAAACCCATTTTTACCTGATCTTTATAGGAATCGGGATAAAATTTTCTGTTTGAAATATATTTTCCGTCTAAAATATTTTGGATAACATTCAAATTAAGATTTTTAATTCTGGCAGGGAATATATTATTTTCTATATTGTCATTTATTTTTTCAAGAATTTCATCGGCACTTTTATTTTCAATATCTTTCAAATTTTGTGCGGCGTATAATGTTAAAATATCCTTTGTTTTCTGCGTCCAGAAAATCCCTGAAGTCACTGCATAATCCTGAACTTCAATGTTACTTTGCTGCAATTTTTTTACAAACTCTTTTCTGTCTTCAATCGGGAGATTTTTTATTTGTTCTGTTATAGCATGGGAATCAACATAATTTAATTTTAAAATATCTGTATTTGCATCCCAGGTTTCGATATTACTTTCGATTTTATCTTCAAGCTCAAAACTTTCAAACTTGCTCAAAAATCTTGTGCCGTTAATATCATCAATTTTAATCTTATTCCGGTGTAATTTATTATAATCACTAAGATTGAGCATATTTTTATGATATACTTCAGGATTAACTTCAAACGCAAACGGGATTACGGTGTCGTTATGAGTGTTAATATCATATGGATTATTTGTATTCAAAATATCGTAAGATTTTATTAAAGTTTTGGTATCTTGCGCCTGCTCCTCGCTTGCAAGCCTTTTGTCAAAAATCTGAATATAAGTCGGTGCCTTGGAATCGTATTCATCATTTTGCGCCATATGAATTACACCATCCGAAGTTTGCCTGTATGTATACGGGCTGTTTACAATTTTGTGAGATATGAAATTCTGATTTTTACCAAAAACACCCAGTGTCAAGGGAAATCCGGAAATATTAAACCAGTTGTAATATGGAGATTTTTCACGCCATTTCATGACATTTGCGATATGTATGCCTTCCAAACCTTCGTTTACAAATGCACCGTCAGATACGAAAGTCATACCTTTTGCAAACATTTTTTTCTGAACAGATGCATAATTATTGATATTACCTAATGATTGAGCCATTTGCATATTATTTTTGTTCCAATATGCATGAGATGACCTGCTGTCATCGGTAAATAACGGCAATGAAATTATACTTGAATAGCCGTCCAAAACTCCTTCATCCAAAGATTTTTCAAGTCCTGCAAGAGTTCCTCCCATTTTATTTGAAAAATGTTTGTAAGACCTCATAGCTTTATTTAACAATTTTTGATCTTTAATAATATTATCTTTCGTAAATAACTCTTTATTATAAACTTCTCCGACTCTGTAATTATCCGGTACAATCAACTTCATGGCTCCGCCATGGGTAAGGTTTGAGCCTGATTGTGTGACGTAATTATAAATTTCACAAGCATTTTTTTCGGTATTATCAATAATATTACCCGCATCAACCGCATAGGACGGATGACCTCCGGATTTTCTCACCAATTTATAATGATAAGCAAAAGGAGTATCATCCAAAATAAAATAATCCGACGCTAAATTTACGGTATTTTTACCATTCTTCAGTTTTAATTCACCGTTTTTACTGTTAAAATTCGGAACTGCGTCCGTTACTGAATAATTACCGTTCTTATCTTTTTCAACATTAAATAATTCCAGATAACAATCAAATTCATTCTCGTCAAACGGATAATTAAATTCGTATGCTTTATAGCCGTAATTGTCTTTTGTTGGTGCATAACCCCGGAAAGAAATTTTCGGAATATTGAAATTTATTGAATTAACTTTCACACTATGCTCCTTATCACCTATGATTATAATAAAGCTGAAATACTCTTTTTGCCAAAAAAGATTTTTATATTAAGAAATTTTTACATACTTTAATAATATATGACGAATAAGTGTTTCTGAATTATAATTTAAACGTGTAGAAAATACAATTTATTTGTATTTAATAGGAGAAATTTAATGCTAATGACAGAATTAAAATGTGATATTAAAGATATCAATCTTGCAGAGCAAGGCAAAAACCAGATTGAATGGGCGTTTAAAGACATGCCTGTTTTATCACAAATTCAAAAAAGATTTATAGAAGAACAGCCGTTCAAAGGTTTAAAACTATCCGCATGCTCACATGTTACAAAAGAAACAGCTGCATTGTGCATAGTTTTGAAATCAGGCGGAGCAGACGCAATATTAGTTGCATCAAACCCGTTATCGACACAGGACGATGTAGCGGCAGCGCTTGTAAAATACTATGATATTCCGGTTTTTGCAATCGCAGGTGAAAGTACCGAAACTTACAAAAAACATATTCAAGAAGCCATAAACCACGAGCCTGACTTAATTATAGAAGACGGCTGCGATTTGGTTTCAACATTACATATTGAAAGACCTGATTTAGCAGATAAAATTATCGGCTCAACAGAAGAAACAACAACAGGTATCATAAGACTTCAGGCAATGGAAGCCGAGGGAAAATTGAGATTCCCTGCAGTAGGTGTAAACACAAGTTTAACAAAACACTTATATGATAACCGATACGGCACAGGTCAAAGCTCAATGGACGGAATTATCCGCGCCACAAATATATTAATAGCAGGCAAAACCGTTGTAATATCAGGTTACGGCTGGTGCGGCAAGGGCTGTGCTTTAAGGGCAAAAGCTCTCGGTGCAAACGTAATCGTCTGTGAAGTCGATCCTTTAAAAGCGCTTGAAGCCGCAATGGAAGGCTACCGCGTAATGCCGATTGCAAAAGCTGCTTTGGAAGGTGATATTTTCTTAACGGTTACCGGCGACAAACACGTTGTCGACGTAAAACATTTATTAACAATGAAAGACGGCGCTTTTGTTGCAAACGCAGGACACTTTGACTGGGAAGTTAACGTAAGCGGGCTTAAAGAATTCACAACCAAGATTAAACAAATCAGACCTGATTTACAGGAATACAAATTAAACAACGGCAAATCAATATACGTATTATCCGAAGGCAGACTTGTAAACCTCGCTGCTGCAGAAGGTCATCCTGCAAGCGTCATGGATATGAGTTTTGCAAATCAGGCGCTCGGTATGGAATTTATCGTTAAAAACAAAGGGAAACTGGAAAATAAATTATATACACTTCCTCACGAAGTTGATGTTAAGATTGCCGAATTAAAGCTCAAATCAATGGGCATAGAAATTGATACCCTGACACCTGAACAGGAAGAATACCTGCACAGTTGGAAATTATAAATTATCGTTAAGAGCCCTAAAGGGCTCTTTTTACATAATAACTATTATAGGTATGTATCAGCATTTTCTTTCTCTTTATTTGCGAGGAAAAGAGAAAGAAAACGCTGGCAAAAGAAAGAGAAACACGCTATTTATTTGCAATCCTTTGGATTGCTCAAGCCCTAACGGGCGCACATACGTGCCGTTGCAGTATTTTATCCCTCGCCCGGAAGAGGGTGTCACGCAGTGACGGGAGAGGGGCTAAAATCCTGCAATCTCTAACCGCGCCTATAATCACGGCGCGGAGCTGCTATGCAGCACAAATACCGCGATAGCGGAGTGAACAATAACTGTAGCCGAAACAAACTCCATAGGCGTGTATTGTCTGAGCGGTAAATGTATTTGGATCCCGCAATAAATGCGGGATGACGTATAGCGAGTTTACACGCCTTTATGTTGAGGCGTACAAGTTATTAGTGAACGTAGCGTGCGGTGGTTTTGCGTCGCTTTTGACACCAAAAGCGACCGCCGTGCGCGCAGCACCCGCCGGAGGCTCTAAAATAATAAATAAAAATAACTTCCGATAATAGTTTTTATGTAAATATTCAAACTATATATCAGCAATACGATTTTCGAGTTTTTTATTGTAGCGAATTGATGAAATAAATGCCGCTGCAATAAATCCAAACCCTATTAAACCTGTCACGACTTCAGGAACTTCTTTTACGGTTGAAATAAACATTATAAGAGCCAAAGCCCCTATTGCCCAGTGAGCGCCATGTTCAAGATAAATAAACCGGGCAAGCGTTTTCTTTTCAACGAGCATAATAGTTAATGACCTTACAAACATAGCCCCGATTGCAAGCCCGATTGTAATAATGATAATATCTTTACTCAATGCAAATGCCCCTAAAACACCGTCTAAAGAAAAAGACGCATCAATCAATTCAAGATAAATAAAACTGACCAACCCTGTACATTTAACACCTTCTGCACATTTAGCAAGCCGCATTTGCTCATGATGTTCCAGATAATGAGTCAGCCCGTCAATTATAAGATAAACTAAAATCCCCGACAAACCCGAGATAACAACACTTAACTTTTGTTCAGCCGGAACAACATCATATAAAACCAGCAAAATTAACATAGATAAAATAGTTTCAATACTTTTTACATGATCCAAATGTGCAAGCGGTTCCTCAATTTTTTTAATCCAGTGAACAACTTTTTTATGGTTAAAGAAATAATGCAAAAACAGCATCATCAAAAACATTCCGCCGAAAGAAACAATAGGCGCGTGGGTTTGATGAAGGTAATAGGCATATTTATTAACATTAGTCAACGCAATTTTAGTAACTTCAAGCATACTTAATTTAGCAAAAATCGCAACAACTAATATCGGGAACAAAAACCTCATTCCAAAAACAGCAATTGCAATACCCCATGTCAAAAACCTGTGACGCCAGACAGGAGTCATTTTTTCAAGCTTCATGGCATTCACGACAGCGTTATCAAAAGACAAACTGACTTCCAATATACCTAAAATAACAGCGATAAAAACACACAGCCAGCCTGTTCCGGGGTGAACATGCTCGCCCCAAAAATATGCGCCTATAAGCCCTGCCGCTGTTACTATATATGATCCTGTAAAATAATTCATAAATTTTTCTCCTCAGATTCATTTATAACATAAAAATTAAGGCTGTGTCCAGCAAAAATCTCCTTGTAAAAATATTTTGACGTGCAATAATATAAGTATTAGAAGGGACGACATGTCAAACACTCTTGCATACTTATTAGACGGCAAAATTTATATAAATTTAACCAACAGATGTACAAATTCCTGTATTTTTTGTCTGCGAAACGACAAAGACGATGTCTGCGGCAAAAATATGTGGCTTGACAGCGAAAACTTCACGGCACAAGATGTGATTGAACAAATTGAAGAGCTGCCGTTATCACAAGAAATCACCTTTTGCGGTTATGGTGAACCGTTATTAAAACTTGATATTTTAAAAGAAATTGCAGAATATATTAAAGAAAAACACCCTGATATCAAACTTCGCATCAATACAAACGGACACGCAAATTTCGTTTATAAAAGAAATGTATGCGAAGAATTAAAGGGGTTGATTGATACAATTTCCGTAAGCTTAAACGGCGCGACGGAAGAAGAATATAATGAACTGTCCAAACCCTCATTTAAAGGTGCTTACGATGAAGTTAAAAAATTCATAAAAGCCTCATCAGATGCAGGAATTAAAACAATTGCAACAATTGTGGAAGGCTACAAAGGCAGACATCTGGATATAGAAGCCTGCAACAATATTGCCAAAGAACTCGGCGCAACACTCAGAGTTCGCGAATGGATAGAAAACGGATACGAATAAAAGTTACTAAGATACTAAGGCACTAGGGCACTAAGACAAAGGATAAAAGATGTATTACAAAGATATGGAAGTTTGGAAAGAATCTATAAAGCTTGTAACTGATATCTATAAAATTACAGAAACATATCCTCAATCTGAACTTTTTGGATTAACAAATCAACTAAGAAGATCTGTTATTTCTATTCCTTCAAACATTGCAGAAGGCTCTGTAAAACATTCGGACAAAGAATCTTTAAGATTTTTGGATATTGCTCTGGGTTCCTTAGCTGAACTGGATACTCAAATGCTTATATCCCAAAATCTTAATTTTATAAATAATTATGATACTATAGAACAACAAATTTCTAAGGTTAGAGCTTTGCTAATCGGACTTGCAAAATATTATGAAAAACAACTTAATGATAAGAACTTAGTAACTTAGTGCCTTAGTATCTTAGTAACTTTGATATATAATATAAATGTATAAAAGAAAGGACTAAACAATGAGCAGCAATTTAGACAAAATTATGAAACCGAAATCAATCGCGGTAATCGGTGCGTCAACAAAAGAACACACCATCGGTTCCGATTTGATGAAAAGATTACAGGAATACAACTTCAACGGAAAAATTTATCCGGTAAACCCGAAAGGCGGGATAATTGAAGGATTGCAGGCTTACACCTCCGTTTTGGAAATCCCCGGAGAAGTTGACCTTGCAATTATAGTCGTAAATGCAAAATTTGTACTTGATACAATTGATCAATGCCATGAAAAAGGCATTAAAGGACTTTGCATAATCACTGCAGGATTTAAAGAAACAGGTGCCGAAGGTGCTGAAGCTGAAAAACAATTGCTCGCAAAAGTCAGAGAATACGGCATGAGATGCGTTGGTCCGAACTGCCTTGGTGTTGTAAACACTCACCCTGATATCAGAATGGACGGATGTTTTGCAGAATCTTTACCTGAGAGAGGCAACATCGGTTTTGTATCACAGTCAGGCGCTCTGGGCGGCGGTATCTTGAATATATTGAAAGACTTAAATTTAGGTTTTGCTCAATTTATTTCAATCGGCAACCAGGCTGATGTTAACGCAGAAACAGCAATGGAATACTGGGAAAATGAAGATGACGTTGAACAAATTCTTCTTTATATGGAATCAATTCAAAATCCGTCTAATTTCAGAAACTTAGCATCAAGAATTTCTAAGAAAAAACCGATTTTGGCATTAAAAGCAGGAAGATCCGCAGCCGGTGCATCAGCCGCATCTTCACACACAGGTTCCTTAGCGGGCGCTGATAAAGCAGCAAATGCACTTTTGCAGCAATCAGGCGTAATCAGAGAATACTCTTTGAAAAACCTTTTTGCAACAGCAAAAGTTTTTGCTAACTGCCCTATTCCAAAAGGTGACAGAGTAGCTATCATCACAAACTCAGGCGGCCCGGGCATTATGGCAACAGACGCGGTTTGCGAATACGGAATGCAAATGGCTAAAATTTCAGATGCTACAAAAGAAAAATTGAGAAGCTTCCTGCCCTCTGCAGCATCCGTTAAAAACCCGATTGACATGATTGCATCAGCGCCTATTGAACACTATAAACAAACTCTTGAAACGGTTATTGCCGATGAAAATGTTGATATGATTATGGTAATTTACCTGCCGTTCTTGGGCTTGAAAGATATTGACGTGGCAAAAGCTGTTATGGAAATTAAAGAACAATATCCGCACAAACCTGTTATCGGCGTATTTATGACTAAGAACGAATTCTTTACAAAACTTTCCGATATGAAAGTTAACATGCCGTTCTTTATGTACGCAGAAGAAGCTGCTGACGGATTCAACAGATTAAATCAACAAAGACTCTGGATGGAAAGACCTCAAGGCAAAGTTCCATGCTACGATGTTGACAAAGCTAAAGTTGAAAAAATCATCAAAGCCGCACTTGCTGAAGGTCGCGATCAATTAACAACTCTGGAATCAATTGATGTTTTACAAGCATATGGCATCAGAGCTTGCAAATACGGTCTTGCAACAAATGAAGAAGAAGTCGTAACACTTGGCAACTCAATCGGATACCCTGTTGTTATGAAAATGACCTCCAAAACAACATCCCATAAAACCGATGTTGGCGGTGTTAGAGTAAACATCCAATCAGAAGAACAACTCCGTGCAGAATACAAAGACCTGATTGAAAAATTAACCGAAAAAGGACTTATTGAAGGACTTGAAGGCGTAATTATTCAGGAAATGGTAAAAGGCAACCGCGAAATGGTTTGCGGTATTGCAACAGATCCTCAATACGGTCCGATGATGATGTTCGGACTCGGCGGTGTGTTTGTTGAAGCGTTGAAAGACGTAACTTTCAGAATTGCACCTTTGACTGATCAAGACGCAAAAGAAATGGTTAAATCAGTTAAGGCATACAAATTACTCCAGGGCGCAAGAGGAACAAAACCTGCTGATATGGATCAAATTGAAGAAACTCTTCTTCGTTTGTCACAATTGGTTAATGATTTCAAATTCATTGATGAACTTGATATTAACCCGTTGTTAATCAGTGAAAAAACTGGCGAAGGCATTGCAGTTGACGGCAGAATTAAGGTCAGAATGACAGAAGCTAAAGAAGTTCTGGCTTGTGAATGCGCTGCTTGCTCTTGCTAAACAGATAACTAAAATAATTAAAAAGCTCTCCTTTTAGGAGAGCTTTTTAATAGCAAATTATTTTTTCAGAAGTTTTATAAAATTCACAAGGTAATAATAATGCAGATTAGAACAACAAATACATTTTCTCCGAATTTTCAGGCAATCCATATTGCAAATGCTAAGAACTATCTTGGCAATATAGAAACCAATATCAAACTTTATGAACTGAACAGTAATAAAGACAAAAGTTTTTTGAAAGATTTACCCGCCAAAATAAAAATGTATAAACTTATGCCTGATTTAACCCCTGATAACTACGACAGGTGGCATGAAATGCTTGAATATGCAACAGATAAAGCATTATCGCCTGACAGAAAAACATTATTAGCTGTTGTTGATAACAAACCCTGCGGGATTGCAGTATTTTTACCGGGGAAAAATAAATTCCATCTTGATTGTATCTGTACATGGCCGATTGAATACGGGAAAAAAGTTAAACTCGCAGGTACAACTCTTTTCAAACAGATGTTTGAAATTTTTCAGGATTCAAAAGCGGATAGAATTCAACTGGAAGCGATTACTGACGGTCCTTTTGATACCGTATCAAAATACAAAAATCTGGGGTTTACTGAATGGGGAGGAAGATCAAACCAGATATTTATGCAGACAACAGCGCCCAAAGTTAAAAAAACTATGAAATACCTTGACGATTTAATATTAACGGAAAAAATTAAAAACTCCTATAAAGAAAACTTGAATGAAATTCTGGATTTACAAATTTAAAATATCTTTAACAGGGACTTCCAATGAATTTGCCAGATTTACAATTTTTTTGACTGTAAGATTTTGCTCGCCGCGCTCAACTTTACCGATATAATTTGTATGAACATTTGCAATTTCAGCAAACTTTTCCTGTGAAAGCATCTTTTTAGTGCGTTCAACTCTGAATTTAAGACCTATTTCTTTTAATACAGCTCTATAATCTTCCATAAAATGGATTTTATACTATTGACAATGTGTATTCTATACTATTATAATAGTGTAAGGAAAAAATTATGAAAAAAGCATTCACTCTGGCAGAAATATTGATAACACTGGCAATTATAGGTGTTGTAGCGGCTATGACTATCCCGACACTTATACAAAATTACAGATTGAAAGTTTTAAAAACGCGCTATACACAAACCTATGCGATATTGTCGGAAGCTGTCATTAAAACCAGAATGGAGCTTGGAGAAAATTTATTAGAAAATTGTTTTAAAAACGGGGCAATATATTATCCGTTCAGTGACAAATTTAAGGAAACCTTTCTAAAAAACTGTAATTACCTGCAAAAAACAGCCAAAGATTACACCATAACCAATTTTAATAACACAAAATCATATTCGACTGCCAATTATAGACCCGGTGGTGATTATCCTACACCTTTATACATGCTCAAAAACGGCACCTCGGTTGATGTAGGGGTCAACGGTAGCACAATAAGAGTATATGCTGATACTAACGGACCGAATTCCGGACCCAACAGACTGGGTTATGATATCTTTAGATTTTCTGTTACAAATGACATGTTGAAACCGACAAAAATGTATGCGAAATACACATCAGAAGAAGAACTTGAAGATGTACAATTTTCACATGTTGAAGGATGGCCCTGTACTAAAGACTCCCCGCAAATTTTAAACGGAATTGGCTGCAGCTGGTATGCAACCAACGACCGAAATCCTGATGATGAAACCCAAAAATACTGGGACAGCTTAAAATTTTAGAATTATTTGACCATATAAAAATTTAATGGTTTAATTATTTTATGAATTACATATTTTATTTTTTAATTGTAATTTCAATAATATTCGGCGCAATAAACGGCAGATTGACGGATGTTGTGAATTCAATTTTGACGGGTGCTGAACTTTCCGTCAAGGTAGCATTTTCATTGATAGGTATAATGGCATTTTGGCTGGGGATGATGAAAATCGCCGAAGAATGCGGACTTATAAAAACTATCGCAAAAATTATAAAGCCGGTCACAAAACGTTTATTCGATGAGATACCGGAAGAAAGTCCGGCTATTGGCGACATTGCAATGAATTTTGCAGCAAATGCCTTTGGTCTAACCAATGCAGCAACACCAATCGGTTTAAAGGCAATGGAAGAATTACAAAAAGAAAATATTGATAAAACTTCCGCATCAAACGCTATGTGTATGCTTCTTGCAATGAATACAGCTGGATTTCAGCTAATTCCTGCGACAGTACTTGCTGTTTTAATCGGAATAGGTTACAAAAATCCGACAGAAATAATTGCACCGACTCTTTTAGTTACAACAATAGCATTTGTATCGGCAATTATTTTAGCGAAAGTTTTCCAAAGATTTTGGACTATACAAACTAATATTCCCCCTCTACCTCCGGGAGAGGGTAGAATTTCAACACGAAGAATGAGTGTTAGAAATTCGGGTGAGGGTATCGGAGGTGAAACATGTTCCAACAAATAATGAACCTCCTGTCACTGTGGGCGCTGCCGGCGATTCTTTTATTAATTTTAACAATGGGACTGGCAAAAAAAGTTCCTATATATGAAACATTTACAACAGGTGCAAAAGACGGATTCAAGGTTGCGGTAAATATTATTCCGTATTTAGTTGCAATAATCGTTGCAATATCAATGTTCAGAGCCTCAGGCATAATTGAAATGCTTGAGCTGACACTATCCGGACTACTTTGCCGAATTCATGTTCCTGCAGACGTAATCCCGATTATGATTGTAAGATCGCTTTCAGGCTCTGCAGCACTCGGGGTATTTTCAGACATTGCAAACACTCTCGGACCTGATGATTATGCAACAAAACTTTCCGCAATAATGGTCGGCTCAAGCGAAACAACATTTTACGTTTTAGCTGTATATTTCGGAGCTGTAGGAATTTCAAAACTCCGATATGCCTTGCTTGTAGGACTTCTAGCGGATTTTATCGGAATTGTTGCAGCAATTTGCGTGTGTAATTGGATGTTTCTTTAGACTCTGCCCAGCTCTGAGTAAATTCAAAATGCTCACACGGGATTATTGTTTTAACTAATACGGCATAATTTATGTCAATAAAGTTTATTTTATTGACACGCTCAACAACAAAATCTTTACCGCCGCAATTGTGGCAAAATTTTTCGACCGGAACAATTTGACCGTTTTTGATAACAGCTTTATGTTTAACCCCGCAGCACCCGCAGCGCACTATAAACCACTGATTTTCAATCAATTCGCCGCAATCAGGACAATAACCCGTGTCTTTGTCGACAGGAAATTTATCATGGTTACACTTGTTTTTAAAAAACTCCATAACTATCATATAAAAGTAATAATGATTATTTAATAAAAGTCAAAATCAACGGGTTTTATGAGATTCTTTTAAACGACCTGTCAAATATAAATAGTCAAGAATTCTGAAATTCATCAAATTCCTGTAATCTTTCATGGCTGCGGTAAAGTTATCAGATGCACCAAGTTTCATTTTAGACATGTCCTTAAGTTTTTCATCAGAAATAAAACCTGTTTTATACTTGATAGGATTATAAACCGTCCAGGCTGCAGGCGGATAATACGTTGATCTGCACTCATTAGTATTTTTATTATCCAAAATACTTCTCAAAACATCTGCCGACATATCATGATAAACTTGTTTTATTTTATAATTTTGTAATTTTTCGGGCATTAAAGCTGTAGGTAAAGCAAAATAATTTACGTAACCTAAAGTATCCAAATATTCTACCGAGCCCATAGTAAAAAGTTCAATAGACTGCACAAAATCATCCAACACACCGGCTTTTTCCGCAAATTGCGACATCAAATCCAAATATGATGTTAAACCGCCGCCGGAATGAATATAATCCGTAATAATAACAGGCAAACCGGACTTTTGCGCTTTTCTAACTATAGATACGGGATCACAATTAATTTTTTTCATATAATGCCTGTACGCGGATACTTCTTTTTCGGTAGGTAATCTTTCCTCTATCTTGTATAATTTTGGTCCCAAACCCAAATGATTTCTGCTGTACCAATAAGAAGAAAAAGCAGCGAATGAGTAATCTTCAATACCGTTTTTCATCCAGATAGACGCATTTAAAAACCATTTTGGACTTCTGCCGACACAAATAATTTTGTTAGATCTGTATTTATTATAAGATTCCGCCACCCTTAAAAAATCCTGCATGTCACGTTCCTTGCTTAAAGGCAAAGCACCCTCTTTTGGATATTTTGATGAATATAATTCATTTACATCAATTAAGTTATAAAAATTATTATATTTACAGCGCAATTCTTCTTTCTGTTTCTCTGTCAAATTGACATATTGCTCATATTCGATATTTTCCGTAAGCCGTTTGCTGCCGGTGAACGCAACATTTTTACTTGATACAAAACAATCGGCATCAGGCTGTTTAAATTTTACAAATGAACTGCCGGTCGAATTTATTTTAGAGGTATAACAAATATTTTTAAGAGGTAAAATCGTTAACATGTTCTAAGATAAAAACCTAACAAAAATAATTTTGCTAAAACGCTTTTACAAGAAAAATTTGAATATCCTGATTTAATCTCTCAACTCTTTTAACATACCTTAAATCAGCCCAGTTATTCAAAATTAAAACAACAGCAGGTTTTTTATGCGTCAACTCTGCATAATAAAGTGATTGTCCGACGCTTTCAGCCCATTTTTTAGCAAAATCAAATTCTATAGCATAATCTTTAGTAAGACAATCGACCCGTGTCAAATCCCACAGAACAGCTTCTTTTCTGCCAAAATCCGTCTTGCACCATTGGGTTACGTAGAAATCTTCGGTTCTGTCAGCAGGCATCGTCTGCGTTTCATACAACTCCAACGGTACATAGCTTAATCCTAAATAATAAATACCCGTAAACATTAACAAAAAAGTTACAATAAATGTGATAATTTTATTATGATACTTCCTGCGCATGCATATTATTATACAAAATTTATACTATAAAAGCAAGCAGAATAATTGATTATCATTTTGCTGAAGGGGGTGGTTTCCACACAAAAAAATAGGAACATCTTTTCGTCATTCCTCACTTTAAAATTAGATGTAGCGGGCTATTTCCCAGACGTGTGCTACGCACGTAGACACTGCGCCAAGTATTTCCGCCGCTTGCCACAACAAAATTCACATAAAAAAGAGGAACAACTTTTTGTCATTCCTCTTTTTTAAAATTAGATGTCGGCAACGGGCTATCTTCCCAGGCGGTGGCCCGCCAAGTATTTTCGCTGAAATGAGTCTTTACGACCGTGTTCGGGATGGGAACGGGTGGTTTCCTCACTCTTGGTCACCGACAAACTTGGTAACCTGTGCTTGAAGCACCTTGAAAGTTGCATAATGATTATAAGTCAACGCTATCATCAATTTCCAATAGGAAAAGCCCTCGTCCGATTAGTATCAGTCGACTGAAAATGTTGCCATTCTTACATCTCTGACCTATCAACCAAGTAATCTGCTTGGGGACTTACTAGCTTATGCTATGAGAGATCTCATCTTACGGTGGGCTTCGTACTTATATGCTTTCAGCACTTATCCGCTTGGAACACAGCTACCGGGCGTTTACCGCTGGCGCGATAACCCGTACACTGGAGGTTCCCTCTTCCCGGTCCTCTCGTACTAAGGAAGACTCCGTTCAAATCTCTTGCGCGTATACCGGATATGGACCGAACTGTCTCACGACGTTCTGAACCCAGCTCGCGTGCCGCTTTAATGGGCGAACAGCCCAACCCTTGGAACGTACTACCGCTCCAGGATGCGACGAGCCGACATCGAGGTGCCAAACCTCCCCGTCGATGTGGACTCTTGGGGGAGATAAGCCTGTTATCCCTATGGTAACTTTTATCCGATGAGCGATGGCCCTTCCATGCAGAACCACCGGATCACTATATCCTGCTTTCGCACCTGCTCGACTTGTAAGTCTCACAGTCAAGCTCCCTTTTGCTATTACACTCAATGGTTGATTTCCGACCAACCTGAGGGAACCTTTGAACGCCTCCGTTACATTTTAGGAGGCGACCGCCCCAGTCAAACTGCCTACCAGAAACTGTCCACTGCCCTGTTGTTGGAGGGATCAGTGTTAGAATTCAAATTATCACAGAGTGGTATCTCAACGATGACTCCACAAAAGCTGACGCTTCTGCTTCAAAGTCTCCCACCTATACTGCACAATGAGAACCCGAATTCAATTTCAAGCTACAGTAAAGCTCAATAGGGTCTTTCTGTCCTGGTACACGTAATCCGTATCTTCACGGATAATCCAATTTCGCCGAGCCTCTCGCCGAGACAGCGCCCAAATCGTTACGCCATTCGTGCGGGTCAGAACTTACCTGACAAGGAATTTCGCTACCTTAGGACCGTTATAGTTACGGCCGCCGTTCATCGGGGCTTAGCTTCAGAGCTTCGACCAAGGTCTAACCCTTCCGCGTAACCTTCCGACACCGGGCAGGCGTCAGCCCCTATACATCGTCTTGATCGACTTAGCAGAGACCTGTGTTTTTGGTAAACAGTCGCATGGGCCTATTCACTGCGACCCTATCACGCTTCACGGGCAAGCCGCTACACGCTAGCAGGGTACCTCTTCTCCCGAAGTTACGAGGTGATTTTGCCGAGTTCCTTAGCGAGAGTTGTCTCGCGCACCTTGGTATTTTCTACCAACCTACCTGTGGCGGTTTCCGGTACGGATACCTGATATTCTCGACTGCGAAGATTTTCTTGGCAGTGTGGAATCAACACCTTCGAGTCCGTAGACTCTCCTCATCACGCCTCACGTTATAACGCCTGAGCGGATTTTCCTACTCAAACTAGCTACACGCTTAAACAGCCACTTCCGTTCGGCTGCGTGCCTATCCTCCTGCGTCCCTCCGCATCTGATAACGACTACCAGATAGTTCAGGAATATCAACCTGATGTCCATCGCCTACGCCTTTCGGCCTGAGCTTAGGTTCCGACTAACCCCCCGCGGACGAGCCTGCCAGGGGAAACCTTAGGTTTACGGTGCATTGGATTCTCACCAATGTTTTCGCTACTCATGCCGACATTCTCACTTCTGCTTCGTCCATAAGTCCTTTCGATCTTACTTCAACCTACAACAGAACGCTCCCCTACCCATATAGTAAACTATATGACGCAGTTTCGGTTATATACTTGAGTCCCGGTGTATTTTCGGCGCGAAGTCGCTTGACCAGTGAGCTATTACGCACTCTTTCAAGGGATGGCTGCTTCTAAGCCAACCTCCTGGTTGTCACAGCAACTTTACCTCCTTAACCACTTAGTATATATTAGGGACCTTAACTGGCGTTCTGGGCTGTTTCCCTCTTGGCCACGGATCTTATCACTCGTAGCCTCACTGCTGGATATAACATTACCGGCATTCGGAGTTTGACATTGTTTGGTACAACATTTCGTCGCCCGCACAAAACCAGTGCTCTACCTCCGGTAAGATAAGTCCAACGCTGTGCCTAAACGCATTTCGGGGAGAACCAGCTAGCTCTTGGCTCGATTGGCATTTCACCCCTAACCACAACTCATCCACCGATTTTTCAACATCGGTTGGTTCGGACCTCCACGTAGTGTTACCCACGCTTCATCCTGGTCATGGTTAGATCGCCAAGGTTCGGGTCTATCTCATGTTACTTAACGCTCTATTCAAACTCGCTTTCGCTGTGGCTCCGGATATTAACTCCTTAACCTTGCAACATAAGATAACTCGCCGGCTCATTCTTCAACAGGCACGCTATCACCCTATTAATAGGGCTCTAACTGATTGTATGCTAACGATTTCAGGGTCTATTTCACTCAGCTTCTCACTGTTCTTTTCGCCTTTCCATCACTGTACTCGTTCACTATCGGTCACTGACTAGTATTTAGCCTTACCGGATGGTCCCGGTGGATTCAGACAGGGTTTCACGTGCCCCGCCTTACTCGGGATACTTACAAGAGATTATTTATTGTCGATTAAGGGGCTGTCACCCGCTATGGCTCAACTTTCCAGTTGAATTCATCTAATAAATAACTTTGTAACTCTTTGAAATATCTGCAACTATTTCGGTAAGTCCCACAACACCCAATGCACAACGATTGCAGTCTATCACGTACATAAGGTTTAGGCTTTTCCGATTTCGCTCGCCGCTACTTTCGGAATCATTAGTTTATTTTCTTTTCGTCCTGTTACTAAGATGTTTCAGTTCACAGGCTTTCCTCCTCGTAACCTATGTATTCAGTTACGGGTTCTAAGGTTTTAACCTTAGAGGGTTTCCCCATTCGGAATTCTGCGGATCAAGACCTTTTAGCAGTTCCCCGCAGCTTATCGCAGCTTTACACGTCCTTCTTCGGCTGTCAGTACCAAGGCATCCTTCATTAGCACTTAGTAGCTTTACCTAACATTGATGATTACGTTTTATCTTAATAAAATAACATTTATCTCGATTTACGCTTATAATCTTATGCAATTTTCAATGTACAATCCAAACACTGGAGACAAAATAGTCTGAAAACATACTCGTTAATTCGAGCCTCTTATATTAACCAAAAATATAAAATTAATATCTTCAACGGCTCTCGACCTTGGGATGGAGGCTAATTTTAAAACATCCTGTGATGTTACCTCAATCTCCCTAGAAAGGAGGTGATCCAGCCACACCTTCCGGTACGGCTACCTTGTTACGACTTCACCCCAGTCACCAACCCTGCCTTAGGACGCTGCTTCCAAATGGTTAGCTCACGTACTTCGGGCGTGGTCGACTTCCATGGTGTGACGGGCGGTGTGTACAAGACCCGGGAACGTATTCAACGCAGCGTGCTGATCTGCGTTTACTAGCGATTCCGACTTCATGCACTCGAGTTGCAGAGTGCAATCCGAACTGAGACCGGTTTTAAGAGATTTGCTCACTCTCGCGAGTTGGCGGCTCGTTGTACCGGCCATTGTAACACGTGTGTAGCCCAGAGCATAAGGGGCATGATGATTTGACGTCGTCCACACCTTCCTCCGGTTTATCACCGGCAGTCTCGCTAGAGAGCAATATTGAAGCTCGCCTCTATATGCAACTAACAACGTGGGTTGCGCTCGTTGCGGGACTTAACCCAACATCTCACGACACGAGCTGACGACAACCGTGCACCACCTGTCTTAACATTCCCCGAAAGGCACTCTCGACTTTCATCAAGATTCGTTAGATGTCAAGCCCTGGTAAGGTTCTTCGCGTTGCTTCGAATTAAACCACATGTTCCACCGCTTGTGCGGGTCCCCGTCAATTCCTTTGAGTTTCACACTTGCGTGCGTACTCCCCAGGCGGGATACTTATCGCGTTAGCTACGGCACTGCAGGGGTCGATACCCGCAACACCTAGTATCCATCGTTTACGGCCGGGACTACTGGGGTATCTAATCCCATTTGCTACCCCGGCTTTCGTTCCTCAGCGTCAATCACGGCCCAGTAAAGCGCTTACGCCACCGATGTTCCTCCTGATATCTACGCATTTCACCGCTACACCAGGAATTCCCTTTACCTCTACCGCATTCTAGTCTGCCAGTATCCGATGCTACACGGAAGTTGAGCCTCCGCTTTTAACACCAAACTTAACATACCGCCTACGAACTCTTTACGCCCAATGATTCCGGACAACGCTTGCACCCTCCGTATTACCGCGGCTGCTGGCACGGAGTTAGCCGGTGCTTCCTCTGTAGGTACCGTCAAAATTCGTCCCTACTGACAGAACTTTACACCCCGAAGGGCTTAATCGTTCACGCGGCGTTGCTGCGTCAGGCTTTCGCCCATTGCGCAAAATTCCCTACTGCTGCCTCCCGTAGGAGTATGGGCCGTGTCTCAGTCCCATTGTGGCTGATCATCCTCTCAAACCAGCTACTGATCGTCGCCTTGGTGGTCCATTACACCGCCAACTAGCTAATCAGATGCAGGCTCATCCTAGAGCACCGGAGTTTTCAAGATTAGTATTTCAACTAAGCTCATATGGGGTATTAGCAGAAGTTTCCCTCTGTTGTCCCCCTCTCTAGGGCAGATTTCCTACATATTACTCACCCGTCCGCCACTTTCCACTGACCGAAGTCAGCTTCTCGTTCGACTTGCATGTATGAAGCACGCCGCCAGCGTTCGTCCTGAGCCAGGATCAAACTCTCCATTGTCAGAAAGTTTATGTCCATCGTTTATATGCGGCTAGCATATAAACTGCTCGACTTTATTTTATCGCTAAGCTTATGCTTTTGCGTGTTTAGAATCATTTTTGTTGAATTAACAAGTATTGTTCTCGCGTTCACATTTAAACACTTGAAGTGTTTTCTGCTCACGCGGGTTTTCAGCTATTCTGTTTTCAATGTTCGGTCAAAACCTTTGCCACCATTTCTTAGGTAGTTAATTTAATTTTGCAGACTACAAGCTAAGTGCTTGGGGCTAGCTAGAACAGGCAGATGTGCAAATCATTTAATGCCTTTCTTCACACTTCGAACTCGGGTTATCCCTTTGTCCTCAACCGCTCTTTTCTCGCGGTAATTATTATATTATTACTTCAAATTTTTTTGTCAAGAGGTTTTTTAAAATATTTTTTAAAATTCTTAAAACTTCTTAACTTTGCTATTTACTTTAAAAAGTTCATTGTGCTCAGCGCACATGAATCATCATATTTCAAAGATTTTTAAAAATCAAGACATGTTTTTCATGTTTTTTATAATTTTATATGTTTTTTTTAAATTTCAATGTATATCTGGATTTAAGACGTTTACAAATGTTAATAATCAAGAATAATGCATGTTCCGGTAATATCATTGACGACAAAATACAAAAAAAGTTCCGTCATAAATTATTAATATATATTAACAAATTTGTTATTTCATGCCGCATGATTTAATATGTAATATTATACACAATATAGGAGATTAATCATGATTAAAACTTTTAAACAAGCTGCATTGACATTAGCTGTAGTATTGGCATGCTCAACTGCCGCTTTTGCTGACGGAAGTGCTTTTACACCGTTAAACTTTGACGATGCAAGCTACAGCGGAAACCAGACAACCACAATTGCACCTGCTCAAACCACCAATCCGCAAGACATTGCAGGAAATGACAAAATGCAAAATGCAATTTTACAGCTTGACAACGCTCAAGTTGACGTAAGAAATGAATTATTAAACTACAAAGCTAAATATTCTGATGTTGATGCTCAATACAAATTAATCAAGGCGGAAAGAAAAGCGCTTGATCAGCAAATCAGAGCTATTGAAAAACGCATCAAACAAATTGACAAGGCTAAAGAAAAAATCAGAAAAAATATGTTATAGTAAAAAGCCGGTTTTAAAACCGGCTTTTTATTGCACCGGTTACATAAAAACTATTATGGGTATATATCAGCATTTTCTTTCTCTTTTTTGCAAGGAAAAGAGAAAGAAAATGCTGGCAAAAGAAAGAGAAACACGCTAAATAAATTGCAATCCTACGGATTGCAAAAGCCCTAACGGGCGCACTTCGTGCCGTTGCAGTATTTTATCCCTCGCCCGGAAGAGGGTGTCCGAAGGACAGGAGAGGGGCTAAAATCCTGCAATTTTTTACCGCGCCTTCTTACTCGCTCGCATTAAACGGCATTACGGCGGCGGAGTTCTCCGCCGACCTTCAGCCTCTGCTCGCTCGCGCTATAATCACGGCGCGGAGCTGCTACGCAGCATAAATACCGCGATAGCGAATAATAACTGTAGCCAAAACAATCTTCATAGGCGTGTATTGTCTGAGCGGTAAAGTACAAGAGACCCTGAAACACCTAACGGCTGCGCCGACGGATACAGGCTCACACAACTCGTACCTCGTTGGTTCGTTTTGTAAAGTTCAGGGTGACACAACAAATTTATGCAAAACCTAAAATGTTATCGTGCCTTTGGCTCTTTTTATGTAAAAAACTTATGTTATTCATCAATATAAATTCTCAGGTAATTCCAGTAGCTTCTGAAAACTTTTTTGACGTAATTTTTGGTTTCAGGGTAGGGAATTTGTTCGACAAATTCATCAGTATCGGCATAATTCAAATTCTTTTTCCATCTGCCGATTGAACCGATTCCGCCATTATATGCAGCAATCGCAGATATATCAAGATTATTGAGCATGCTCCTCAACTGCGCATAATATGTATTCCCTATTTTTATATTCAATTCCGGTTTATATAAATCGTTTTCATCAGTTAATCCGTAACCGTAATGTGCGCTTATTTCTTTTGCGGTTGCCGGCATCAGTTGCATTAAGCCTCTTGCACCAACCGAACTTTTTGCATCCGGATTAAAATAACTTTCTTCCCTGACTAACGCAAGCATCAGGGGTGCATCATTGCCTACCGAATGAGCATATTTTTGAATTTCATCATAATAATCTATCGGATACACCAGTCGCCAGCGAAGATCCGTCCTTTCCGGTTTGGGATAAATTTTTTCCATAGCATCGCGAGCTACCAGCATGGAATGTGAATAGTCGCCTTTTTGATAATATATCCAGCTTTTTATAAAATCATCTTCCGTAATTTCCATCATTAAATCGTAATCTTTTAATTCCGCAAGTTTAAAAATTACGTCATTCTTTGATACATTCGGATAAGGATATTCTACCGGCTGTTCTTTAATATATGCGTTTAAAATTGATGTTTTTATGTGCTTCATCGCAAGATAAGCACGGTATGCATAATATGTGTCAGGATAATTCGCTATGGTGCTTTTATAATAGTTCATATACTCATTATAATTATTTTCATGCTCGGCAATTTTTCCAAGCCAGAACATTACCATCGGTGCATTCTGGTTATTTTCATATTTATTCAAAAAATCCTTTCCGATTTTGGCAGCATTTTCAAAATCTCTGGCTTTGATACGATCAAAAAATAAATTTGCGGTAGCTAAAGGCGCATAACGCCCTTTCGGAAAATTCAAATACAGCTGCCTGTAGCATCCTGCCTGATAATCAACGGGCGCTGCCTCACATTTTAAACTCCATATATAATCCTTGCCCTTTGGCGCGGACAAATTATACAAAAGATTTATCGCATCTGTTTTGGAGCTTGACATATCTATAAATATATCAACTGTGTCATGGATATCCGATTCATCGACATAAGCCGTATAATTTTGCAAACCGTATTGAGCAAGATATTTGGCGCGGGCATAGTTTTTTAAAGCATATGAATTTTTAACATCCAGCACCCAGCTTTCTTTCAAATCCGTATTCGCAAGTAATTTTTTTGCGTTTTCATAGTCGCCGAAAAGATAATAACTCTTCGCCATTAACAAATAATCGTCTTTGGCAATTTCTTTATCCAGAGTAAGCCAATTTTCAACAGCATTTAATGCCAGTCGTCCCTGAGGAGCTTTTTCCAGATAATGTCTGAAAGACATTTCTATATCGTCTTTTACTGACATCGGAAAAATTCTGCCATTTTTATATTTATTCAATAAAATAACACCCAAATAATACTCCGCGGCAATAGCATAATCACTATCAGGATAATCTTTGATAATCTGTTCAAAATATCGCTTTGCCTGATTAGGTTCATCTTCAATAAGCATTTGCGCCGCAAAATATTTTGCCTTAAGGCTTAATTTATTTTTTGTATAATTATTAAAAAGCAGCTGATACTGTTTCATTTCAGACTTTTTATCGCCAAGTTCTTTTGCACACAATGCTTGATGATAGATGGCAAAAGGTTTAAGATTGGACAAAAAACTTACACGCGAAAACAAATAATAAGAATTTTGATAATCCTTATTCGCATAATCTTTCATGGCATTGCTATATATCTGCATTGTCCTTTCCGCCGGCTGATAAACATAAGCGAACAAAAAACCTATTATAAAACAAACCCCGACAATTAGTGAACCTATTATGATTTTAATTTTTTTGTCTGTTTCAACCATTATAATAAAAGTCTAACAAAAACTAATGCCTTTTGCAAATTATCCCTTTATCATCTGCTGTAATACAGAATGATTATTGGTAAAATTAATCGGTAAATCATTTTTCGGTAATTGAGGGGTTTCAACTTTATTATTATTTACATGGTATGACTCAATTGAACGCTTTCCTGTCAATCTGCGCATAAAGTCATAATAACCTTTTACAAAACCTGTTGCTTCATTTTGTTTCTTTTCAATAGCTTCAAGCTCATCTCTTGTATGAGCACCAACAGGCATACCGACTGACTTTCTTGTAAGAATTTCGCCCAGAGTTGTGTCAACAAGAGTTACCCAGCTCATGCCGGCAAGCGAACCGTTATACTGACTCCTGAATGTTGAATTAAATAAATCAATTAAAAGAGTTTGATAAAATAATCTTGAACCTTCCTGTACAAAACGTTCTTTGAATTTAGTTTCTGCACCTTCTTTATCATTACCGTTGGATTTCAACATTACCATATTGTAGTTATCCGTCATCAGGAACCATATCGTTGCAGCGGATGCGGCGGTTTTCGCAAGATTTGAAAGCTCTGCATTTGAAAGGTTTGACATTGTTGTTACATTGAATGCTTTCAAAATATTATCATTTACGTAAGACTGGAATTTTTTAGGAGTCATACCTTTTTTAACTGCTTCTTTGCCGATATTTTCAATTGTTTTTGCAAGAATTTCAACATCTTTTTTGGATAACTCTTTAGCAAGCTGTTCGGCGGTCTTTGGAACGGCTTTTGGTTTCGGCATGACTAAATTTACAGCCTTATTAACCAAGCGATATGGCAAAGTTACAGTATTGAACGCAAATTTAAACGGTGCAATAACAAAATTGACAGCAGGTTTCACATATTTTTTATTTTTTGCGCCCAGATGAATTATGTCGCTTTTATCCGTAACAGTAGCCGCAATATTTTGGTATTTTGAAGCCAAATCCTTATAACCGTTTTCGTTAAGAACATTTATAATTTTGTCAAATTTATCTTTACTTATTGTATAATCAGGGATTACCGTCAATTTTTTATACAACTTTTGGAAAGGTTCCTGAACAATTTTAAACATATCATCAACCGATTTAAATTTTCTCAACCCTTTAATTCCGAACCCTGCAGCGATAACAACCGCTGAAGCTTTCATCAAAGTGTCAAAAGATAATAACGGTTTTTGCTGTCCTTTTTCTGATTTTTTCTCAAATTCCGGATTAGCCTTAAATGATGTATCCGGTTTTATCTCTTTTTCCGGCGCATTATTTTTTTCATTTTCAGCGCGGGCTTCTTCCGGAGTCAAGCGTTTTATATGTTTTCCGTTTGCAAGACGTGAAAATGCTTCCGTAAATAATACCGTACCGCCTGTCATCAGCATTATTCCGAATTTAGAATTATTAATATATTTATTCAATGCTCCGAGGGTTATCAATGTAAGATAACCGCTGGTCAAAATTCGTGTTGCTTCTTGGTTAAACCTTGTTTTCTTCTCTTTATCGGCTTTTTTCGGATCATCATCCATCATACGTGAAAGGTTATAAGCATCATTTGCCAAGAATACTGCCGGCGGCAGACCTGATACAAGCCTGTTTAAAGCTCTTTCATGCTTTGTATCATAAGCACCGTACTTTTCTTTATCAAACATTTTAACGGATCGCTGGAACATTTCTGACGAAACTTCAGCTTCCGTCAATTCGCCTTTAGCAAGTTTTGAAGATAATTTTTGCTGGGTTTCAACAAGTCCCTGCAACGCATTCATTTTAGCATCAATTTTGGAATGCTGACGTATATTTTTGAAAAACGGTTTTGCCAGCATATTTTCAGACCATTTTCTAAACGGCTTGATTTTTCCCAGCATTTCAACGGAACCGTTCAACAAATCTCCCGGAAGAACAGTAAACGGATATTTTAAACCGTCCCAAATTAATTGCGGAATAGTTTTCTTATAAATGATTGCCTCATCACCATCAATTTTCAACATTTTTTGAGACAATTTGGAATTTTTCAAATGTTCAAATAAATCTCCGCCGATGTTTTCTATATATTTATTAGTAAATTTTTTGAATTCGGGGACATTAAATTTTACAGCCTGTTTGTAAGAAGGTGCAAGTCTTAATGCAAGACCTGCCGCACCCAAAGCGCCCAATAAAACAAGTGTGGGATTTATAGGCTTATGTTTTTTCGGTTCTTCTTTTATCGTAGACTCACCGGTAAAAGAAAGACCTTTAAAAGATAAATCAGGGGAATTATTTTTTAAAGGTCTCTCAAAATATCGATTATTATATTGTGTCATGGGATAAGAACTCAACGGGAGCAATTTGTCGGACACCATGCCTGCCAGATGTCGCTTTTCACCGCTATAAAATTGAGTTTTGTCTACTTTCATCGTCCTCCACCCATTGCATTTATTCTCACTCTTATAAAACAAAAAATCAAGATTTTTTGTTAGTTTTTTAACTTTTTTTTACAATTTTTTTAAGCACAAAAAAAAAACGGATTGAAAAATTTCAATCCGCCGTAAATTTGTCGTTCCCTTTTTTCCTATAACCATGATAACGACGAAAAAATTTATTTCTTTAATTAGATATACGACGTCTATCCTGCTCTATAAAGCATTATAATTGGTTTTCGACCTATTTTAAATACATCTTTACATTTCGTTACAATAGCATAATCGGAAAATACAAATTAATTTTAATTTTGTCTTTGAAAAAATGCAGCGATTTCTTTGTGAAGAATAATGTGCGAGATAGGGCGGCCATGGGGGCAGGTATATGGCATTTTTGTCGTACGCCATTTTTTTATAATCTCCTGCATCTGCCACAGCGAAAGTTTTTGACCGGCTTTAACAGAAGCTTTGCAAGCAGTTGTAATAAGTATTTTTTCTTCAAGCCTGTCAATATCGCCTTCAATATTTTCCAAAATATCCGCAAGAATTTCCTTAGGATTGACTTTTGCAATAAGCATGGGAATTTTTCTGAAAATAAGTTCATTATCGTTCAAAAATTCTATCCCGAAGCCGAACTTTTCAAATTTATCCAAATTTTCCTTAATCATTGCCATATCCGTGGATGATACCGGCACAACATCAGATACGAACAGCATTTGAGATGCTATTTGCTTTTCGGACTTAAGTTTTTCATAAATAAATCTTTCTTCCGCAATATGCTGGTCAACAATTTCAAGACCGTTATCCTGTTCAATTAAAATATAAGTATTTTTGTATTGTCCGATAATATTTTCTTCAGGTTCCGGCTCTTTAATTACAGACTGCTGTATAATTGTCTTTTGTTCAACAATATCTTCTTTCGGCGTTGAAATTTCATCATGAATTTTTTGCATCAAACTATCGGAAACATACATGGTATCATCGTCATTATCAATTTTTAGATCCCTTTTGGATACCGGCTGCAGCTCCACAATATTACTCGTCTGCGGTATGGGCTTAAACTCTTTTTCAACATAATTGGAAAGTCCAGCCTCAACCGCAGTCCGTACAAAATTAAAAATCTGATTCGGATTTTTGTAACGTACCTCTTTTTTAGTCGGATGGACATTAACATCCACGTCATGCGACGGTAGTTCAAGATTCAAAACCACGAAAGGATATTTACTGTTTGCAATAAGTGTTTTATAAACCGTATCAACAGCTTTTTGCATAACAGGACATTTAACTGAGCGGGAATTTATATAGAGATGATAATTCTTTTTGCTTGAACGTGTATAATCCGGCTTACTGACCATGCCGGTGATTTTAAGATGAGATAATTCATCGGTTTTTAAAACAGATTTTAAATTTTCCACAACATCCGCCGAATAAACCTCTTTCAAAGTTTGCGCCAAATCTCCCTGCCCTGTCGTTTTTAAAACGGTTTTGCCGTTGCGTTTTAACTCAAAGGCAACATTTGTATTTATAATGGCGAGCGATTGAACAATTTCCTGAATATAAGAAAATTCCGTATTCGGATTACGCAAAAATTTCAACCTGACGGGGAGGTTATAAAATAAATCTTTAACCTCCATAATTGTACCGATTGCGCATCCTGTTTCGGTTTTCTTGACTTCGGAATTTTCACACTTGACTTTTGTACCTGTTTCAAAGTCTTTTGTTCTTGTTGTACAGGTTAATTTTGAAATTGAAATTATACTTGAAAGCGCTTCTCCTCTGAATCCGAGGGTATGAATATCAAACAAATCTTCGTCATTTTGAATTTTACTTGTGGCATGCTTTGAAAACGCAAGCAATATATCATCGGGATGAATTCCCGAACCGTTATCCGCAATTCTTATATCGCGGCAGTCATTTGTAATTTCTATACTTATTTTTGAGGCACCTGCATCAACGGAATTTTCGGTTAATTCCTTTACAACGGATGCAGGACGCTCAATCACCTCGCCGGCTGCAATCTGATTTATCAAATGTTTTGACAATTGTTTTATTCTTGCCATCTTTGCCTCTACATATTAATAAAATGCATTAAGAAAAAATCTTTTACCACATGGAATTGTGTAAGAATCAACACGGTTAATAGTGAAACTATCATACCAAAAGTTACTTTTGCAAGGTCTTTTAAGATATGCTTGTACATTTTTTTGGGTGACTCAAAACGCAATCTGTGATAAAGCGCTATTTCACGGCCTGCAAGAAGTCCTAAAAATACCCACGTTGTTGACATAGGAATATTGTTTAATTGAATAAAATACAATAATAATGACGCGTATATCAAGTCAATAATAGTTGCAGAGCGGGGGTCTTGAACATTTGTTTTCATCTTAACGATATTTTGGATTTCGCCGCCTCTGTTAAACGCAATAAACCCCATAAATATTGTACAAGATACAAGTACAAATATTAATTCACCGAGCGATGCCTTTCTGGGCAGATACACAAACAAGTTCGCCGCATCCTGCATAATCCACTGCGACCATAAAAATGCCGTTGAACACCATTTTGCGACCATCCACCATTTTGAGATATTTTTTGAATGTTTTTTCTGGGTGTAATAAAAATATCTTTCAATAGGACGAGCAATAATATTATAAATAATTAATGCGCAAACAAATGCTACAACATAACCTATAAAAGATTTTGTAAGCATTAAGCCTATAACATGAGCATCACTCACCGAAAACATACTTAATATTAAAAACGCTGTGGCAACAGGAATGCCATAGCGTGTTAAAACTAACAAAATAATAGGCGGTAAAACATGTATTATCGTAAACGTATGTGTAACAGGAATTCTGTCTAAACGTCCGAACGACATATCTCCGTCATTTACAACCCAGCCTATGCCTATCGTTAATATTAAAACTATACTTGTAAATGCCCAGATATAAAGCGAATTTGTTTTTTTATTTGCACTTAAAAAAGTTCCGAGGGTCTGAATAATATCATTTGAGACACAGGAAAACATTGCAAGAAGGAAGCCAACAATCATAAAACATGAGCTTAATGTAAATCCGTTCTCTAACATACTTCCTCCATTCAATTTTAATCTACTACAAACACAAATTCATCTAAACGTTTGATTACAAATTTGAAACATTTCTATAAAATTATCCTATATCAGTTAATCGGGGGAAGAGAATTGGCAAGATTAAAGACTAATACTAAATTAAGACCGGCTAAAAAAGCGGATCTTCAAATTGTAAAAGAGGTAAAAACCACCAAATACAGCGACATAAACTTGAATGCGTGGAAAGATTACCCCCACATTAAAACCGATACCTTGTGGGAATTTCCGTCAAGATTAAAGGAACACGGACATTCAAACGAATACCACGGGAACTACATCCCCCAGATTGCACAGCAATTGTACGAAAGATTTACAAAGAAAAACGACGTTGTACTGGATTTGTTCTTCGGGTCAGGCACATCGGGCATTGAAGCCATAAATATGAACAGACGCTGCATCGGTGTTGAATTAAAAGACGAGCTGGCAGAAAAAGTTTCGGAAAAATTCACCCCGAAACAACTTGTAACAGATGTGAATATTATTTGCGCGGATTCCGCATCCGAACTTGCAAAAGAAAAAATCAAAGCAAGACTTGATATCATGGGCGAAGATTTTGCACAATTTTTAATTCTTCACCCGCCTTATGACGATATTATCAAGTTTTCCGACAAAAAAGAGGACTTATCAAACTGCGCATCTACGGAGGAATTTTACGATTTGTTTGAGAAAGTTGCCAAAAACGGATATGACTTGCTTGAAAAAGGCAGATTTGCCGCGTTGATTATCGGCGACAGCTACAAAAATTCCGAAGTTCAGCCGCTCGGATTTGAGTGCATGGCAAGAATGCAGAAATTAGGATTTGCCTTAAAAGCAATTATTGTAAAAGACATGCAGGGCAACGAACGTGCAAAAGGCAAAACCGCAAACCTCTGGCGCTACAGAGCGCTTGCAGGCGGATTTTATATCTTTAAACACGAATACGTCATGGTATTCCAAAAACGTTAACAAAATTTCTTCATACAATCCCCGAAAACCTGAGAGCGCAATTGCGCTCTCTTTTGCATAAATTTTACATAAAAACTGCCTGAGGCAGGACAACATATTGTGACAATATTTGTATAGCCGCTTTATATGATTATTTGTAAAATAATACAAGCATTAATATTACCGCTTTACATAAAAATTATTATAGGTATGTCTTTTTATTTGCAATCCTACGGATTGCCCAAGTCCTAACGGGCGCACTCCGTGAGTTGCAGTATTTTATCCCTCTCCCCCTTGGGGTAGAGGGTGTCACGCAGTGACGGGAGAGGGGCTAAAATCATGCAATCTTTTACCGCGCCTATAATCACGGCGCGGAGCTGCTATGCAGCACAAATACCGCGATAGCGAATAATAACTGTAGCCGAAACAATCTTTATAGGCGTGTATTGTCTGAGCGGTAAATGTATTTGCATCCCGCAACAAGTGCGGGATGACGTTTAGCGAGTGCAGTTCCGGTCGAGAGCTTCTTTGGTTACTTTTTGTCGGTACAAGAAAGTACCATGTACTGATAATAATTTTTATGTATAACGCGACACAAATATTCTCACAATATGTTATCGTGCCTTTGGCACTTTTTATGTAAAACATTTCTCAATCTTAAGATTTATTTTGAATATAAAATTCAAGCCGCGAACTACCTTGCAAAACATGCGTCAACAAAGACTTTGGCATGATTTACAAATTAAGATTTGTAAAATTACTATTTATGTCGCACCATTGACCGATGAAAAGTTTCAAAAAAGTGGTATAATAATATTAGAGGAGATAATAAATATCTGCCTGAACCCTGTACTGACAGGAGGCAAAAAGAATATGACAGATTTACAATTTCAAAACGATTTAGAAAAGTTGATCGCAATCTTGCCCGAAAAGGTTCGAAAATACATCACCTATGAGAGTTTGCAAGATGTTATAGAAATCGTTTTGGATATTGGCAGAGTCCCCGAAATACGTCATTCTTCGGGGAAGATTGAGTATCTTGGCAAAAATGAAGTTACAGATGAAGATATTTCCTTTATAACGCAAAGAGTTCAGGAATTTACATCGGATAATCGTTCGGGAATCCCCGGAACACTCCACAGGATAAGCGCGATAAGAAACCGTCAGGGCAGAATTATCGGCCTTACCTGCAGAATCGGAAGAGTTGTTACGGGAACAATTGCTTGTATAAAAGATTTCTGTATGCAAAACAAAAGTATATTATTTTTGGGCAGACCGGGCGTCGGGAAAACAACAAAACTGAGAGAAATCTCAAGACTTGTTGCCGATGAACTCGGAAAGCGGGTGGTGATAGTCGACACGTCAAACGAAATTGCCGGCGACGGTGACGTTCCGCACCCGGCAGTAGGCCATGCACGTCGTATGCAGGTCCGCCAACCGGAATTTCAAAAAGACATAATGATAGAAGCTGTCGAAAATCATACACCTGAAGTTATTGTAGTCGACGAAATCGGTACCGAAGCCGAAGTTCAAGCAGCCAGAACAATTGCAGAGCGCGGCGTTATGTTGATTGCAACTGCCCATGGTAATACTTTGGAAAATTTAATCAAAAACCCGACACTGTCGGATTTAGTCGGCGGAATTCAATCGGTAACCTTAGGCGACGATGAAGCGAAACGCAGAGCATCCCAAAAAACCGTTCTTGAACGCGAAAAACAGCCGACTTTTGATATAGTTATAGAAATTCTGGACAGAAACACACTCGCTGTCTACAAAGATACTGCAGAAGCTGTTGACTACATTCTCAGAGGCTGGCCGATAAGACCGGAAATCAGAAAAGTTGACCAGACATATGAGTATCACGAACCCACAATCGCTGAAGAAATTCACAAACTTGAAGAAAAAATTCCGGATTCTGCAGACAGTCTTAAATTCAGCTTTAACAGAAAAGATTACACCGAAAGCGTAAAAGCGTTTAAGAAAATCTACCTTTATGCAGTATCAAGAAGTATTGTTGAAAAAGTAATTGAAAGACTTGACTTGAATGCGGAAATAACTCGAAGCATTGAAGATGCTGATATTGTAATTGCCCACAAAAACTTTGCAAAAGGCGGGGCAAAAGTTCTGAATACCGCAAACGATTACAGACTCAGAATTTTTTACGTAAAGACAAACTCAATGGCACAAATTCAAAAAGTTTTGAAAGAAGCACTTGATGTCCCGGAATCAAACGAAACTTTGCGCGGATACTATGACGATGCGGAGCGGGCTCTTGATGAAGCTAAAGCCGCAATAAATAAAATCCTCGCAGGCGCCGAACACGTTGAACTCCAGCCGCAAAACCACCAGATACGAAAACTTCAACATGAGCTTGTTGAACAGCACAACCTTGAAAGCCAATCCGTCGGAGAGGGCGACCAGCGGCATTTAAGGATTGTCGGCGGCCGGGATATGCAGGATAAAAGCGCTTGATGTAAAGAATTGTATTAATTTTTTCAGGTTCGGGCAAATTTTTCTTTGTTTTCATTTAATATAATAACAAAGGAGTGTCTATGGAGATTAAACCTGTAAGAGAATTAGAAGGAAATCGAACCGAGCTTGTTTATAACAACAAAATTTTTAAACAAAATTCAGTTGTAAGGCATTTTTCGGTTCCTAAGGAAAAAGTTGACGAATTTTCAAAATCTTTTGAGAAGCAACAGAAAAGAGATCCGCTTATTGCCTGGATTTCTACAGGTATTGCAGCATTGTTAGGAGTTTTCCTGGGCGGAAAAGTTGCAAAAAAATCCATTCTTTCTTGGGCAGGAGCTGTTGCGGGAGGAATTGCTTTCGGTCTTGGCGCAATAAGCCTTGCCGGCAGACAAGTTTACAAAAACCAGCAAAAACTTTTTGAAAAATATGACGTCAAAGAGATGTTTTATTTAAAAGATGACTCGCAAAATCAAATTGAGTCTCAGCCTGCAGAACAGCCTGAAATTTCTTTGAGTAAAATTCCCGCCGGTGCATAACCCGGAAGGATTTCAAGACAGGTTAAAAGTGCCTTTCTGCATTGTGCAATATTGTTTTCTTCTTTAAATATCTGCGCAAAAATATAATGCAATTCCGGATCCTGATAAAAATTATCTCTGGCTCTATTTAAAAAGAATAATGCCTGAGGTTTTAAATCATTATTTAAAAATACTCTGCCGATGAATTTGTAAACTTCCGGATTAATCGTAAACATAAAATCTGCGTATCTCACAATTTTTTCAACGTAATCTCCTTTGCAATATGTTATCAAAATATTCAAATCAATTTCCAGAAAATTCCTCAATTCAAAATACGTGGGATAATGCGACACGCAGCCTTTTATAAATTCAAGCATGACCATGCCCCAATTAGCTCTTAAATCAATATTTTCAAGCGATTTGAATAACTCATAAGCTTCTTGAAGATTATCCAGAATCATTTCACAATAAGCCTGTTCAAGCTTATAGTTATGGGTTTGAAAAAAATGTTTACACCCTTGGAACTTTGCGGATAAAAAATCTTTTTTTGCTTTAGAATAATCCGTTATCATACATTAATAATTTTTATTGTCGTTATTAAAAGTAAAATCAGGAATCATAGAATTCATCATCATTGCCTGAATTATTTCGGGATTAATTTTTTCACCGTTTTGATACTGGTTAAGCAGAAACGGAACCATATTCATCATGGAATTATTATTGTTACCATTATTATTACCTAACATCATAGCGTACTCATTATATTGATTAGGCATTGCGGCAGGAGTAATTGAAACGTTAACACCGGCATTTTTCAGTGTTTGAATAGCCTTTAAAATCTCATCATCCGATGTACCTGCCGAAGCAATTTTATCTTCCGATTCAATTCCGCTTTTTTCGTCGAATTTTTGAATTTCCTGAATATCTTCTTCTTCAAGATCCTGTTTTTTATTAATAGTTTTTTGAATATTTTTCAATTGTTTTTGTTTAATCTGTTCGTTTAATTCATTCGAAAAACCGTTTCCGTAAGGTGAATTTATAAAATCATCCAGTTCGGAATTTGAATTTTCCGTATCCTGTACGCAGGTGGGACCGCCGACAAGACAATCACGGCCTTTTGTCGCATATTGTTTAAGCGTTTTATCGGGATTCAATTTAATTACCTGCTCATAAGCTTTGACTGCCTGATCTTTTTTCCCGACTTTTGAATAAGACATTCCCATGTAATAATAAACAATCGGATTAGAGGAATCTGTTTTTGTTAAAGAAATCATTTCCTGCAAACAACCTGAATAATTGCCTTTTTTGTATTTGTTTACGGCACTGTTCAGATTTGCGTTTTTATAATAAATTCCCTCAGATTCCCATTCGGCAGCGGTTTCGTCGCCGTAAAATTCTTTTATCTGAGCTTTATCGTCATTTTCATTATCAGCCTTTTTGTCATCAGGCTTTCTGGTAATATCATCATAAAGATTATACCCGAAAGGTCCTTTTGTTTCCTTGCCTACGGCAGCGAATGCAGGGCTTGAGATTAATATTATTGATAACAGCAAAACTAATGTTTTTTTCATGTGTTTTATCCTTTATAATTAGTATAATGATTTCTTTCTATAAATCAATTATATAACATTTTTTATAATATTTACTAATATAAATAAATGAAATTATTTAATAACATGACGTTTTTTATATAAAATCACAAAAAACAATATAATAAGTAGTGTTACCCCGATAATAACAAGTTCAATATATTCTTTTATAGTTTCACCGAAAAACATCAAGACAAGACTAACCAGATAAAATCTTAAGCCTCTGCCGACAAAACTTGCAAACACAAATTGAGGGAAATTCATATTCAAAATCCCGCTTGCAATTGTAAAAATTTTGTAAGGAATAGGTGTAAAAGCTGATAAAAACACAGCTATAGAACCGTATTTATCATATAACTTTTCTACGTTATCAAATTGTTCATGCTTATTTCTGAATAAAAAATTAAATACCGGCCGGCCGCCCCAAAAACCTATTAAATACCCGACAACACCGCCTAAAGCCGAAAAAATCGTACAAATTGTAGCATAGTACAATGCTCTTTCGGGTTTTGCAAGATCCATTGCAACCAACAAAATATCCGGCGGCGGCACAAGGAAAAAACTCTCTATAAACGAATTTAAGGCCAACCCTTGCACACCCAGACTCTGAAATAAATTATTCATTTGTGATAACAATTCATGCATATAAATATTATACTACAAATATTTACTGAATTCGCATCCGCAATAATTTTGGCGGTACAGATTCAACTCTTTTGCTATTTTATTTGTTTTTAAAAATCCGTCTTTTTTCTTAAAATCGATAGCTTTATACAATAAATTGTAATCTTTTGCGATTTTTTCGCCGATTTCCGTTAATTTTTGGAAATTTTTATGCGGACTTATGACAATAGATGTGGTAAATTCATTTATACCTGATTTTTTTGCAAGCTGAGCCGTTTTCAAAAGTCTTAATTCAAAACATTTGTCACAACGTCTGCCTTTTTCCGGCTCATTTTCCAGACCTTTTACCACGGTATAAAATTCATCCGGATTATAATCGCCTTCTATAAGTTCACACCCGAGAGACTGGCACAAAATACGCTCAGCCTCAAGGCGTTTTTTATATTCACTTTCCGGATAAATATTCGGATTATAAAAATACACAACAGGAGAATATCCCATCTCCTTTAATAAAGTTATGGGATACCCTGAACATATCGCACAGCATGCATGCAAAAGTATTTTATTTTTCAATTCCGCCTGCATCAATAACCCACTGTTTTAATTCGGAATAAGATTTTATACCAACTTTTGATTTACCGTTGATAACCGTACTCGGGGTGCCGTTTATTCCGAAAGAATACGCCTCATCAATATCTTTTTGAATTTTATGCATAGTATCAAGGCTGTTTGCATCATCTTGAAGTTTATTAATATCAAGATTCAAATTTTTAGCTATTTCAATTATTTCTTTTTCCGACACCGGCTGTTTTTCAAACAGTTGAGTATTCATATCCCAGAATTTCCCCTGATGTTCGGCAGCAATAGCATATTTTGCCATCATACAGGAGCCTTTATGAAATTCGCTTCTCAAATACTTATTGCACTCCGTGTCTAAAGGCATGTTATGGTGAACAATTTTAACATTTTTCATCTCTTTAACAAGTTTATGAATCATAATATTGTATGAATAGCACATCGGACACTGGTAATCAGTATAGGCGTGCAAAACAACTTTAGCATTTTCAACACCTAAAAGATTGCCGGATACTGCGTATTTATTCTTTTTCGGGCGTTTGAATTCTTTAAATTCTTTTTGTCTTTTAACCTGCGGAGCAAATACATATGAAACGCCCGTATAAGTTAAAAATGATGCGGCAATTAATGCAACAACACCAAATGCAATTGCATAAGGCTTAATTTTCAAAGCATCTCTAAAATCAATAAAACTATCCTTGAATGCCTGTTTAAACCCAATACCGCGGGCTGCAACAACACCGATTAAAAGGTTCAAAAGATAAGTAAATGCGCAAAGCACACATAGCTTTTTAATCTCAAAAAGACTTAAACATAACAAAATCATAGAAATTGTAAATGAAATTACGCCAAGTGCCGCTATGTATGAATAAGGATTTTTAAAAACTTCCAAAAATTTTAAAAATCTGATATTTTTAAGCCTGTCCGCAAAAAGCAGCATTGTAATAAACGAATACAAAAACAATCCCCAATAAGCAAGCGGAATTCCGAAGAACTGAGATTCGGTTGTTTTTGCAATACCGTCGCAGTCAATAAATTCATTTACCGAACAAAAACTTGCCAGCGCATACGGATTAAAATTAGCGTTATAATAAATAATCGCAAGCTTAATAGTGGTCACAATACCAATCAGCGTCAAAATTGATATAGACAATTTCTTTTTATCAATGTTCATCTTTTTCTCCCCTTATTCTTTAGTACTATTTTACACGCCTGAATGTGATAAATCAATAGCATAAAGCGGGAAAAATAATCCCACTTAAGTGGGATTATTCAACCGGATCTCCGATATTGTACGGTGTATATTCTATTTTATTATACAAAAGTGCATTGTTTAATAGTTTTTTGTCACCAGGCACTATTTTCCCCGTATCCTGAACATTATACCGATATACGTCAGCCCCGAATTGATTCGGACCTTGCGTATTATTCACATCAAAATAGACAACTGCGCAAGAATGACTAATTTGTTCAATTCTATCAATCTCATAACCGTTTTCATCTCGTATTATTGTTTCCAGTGTACGCGGACATTGAGACCGCTGACGCACTTGAAATATCATACCATTTGGCAAATACATACGACCATTAGTAGTAATTCCGTCACTTGAGGCATAAACTCCATCCACTTTATATGAAGGCTTATTATCTTTCAAACCATAATACTTACAAGCCTTTTCAGTATCACCTTCTTTGCATACTTTTGCTTTTCTGACAACAGTCGCCAGTTCCGCTATAACCTCATCTGATGTCTTATTCGTATCAAATAAACAAAGCATATTCTGACAATTATTTTTTGCCACATATAGCTGTATTGCATTCATCAACTGCGAATGAGCCTGTTTAACTTTTGTTACCATTACCTTTTCCTGATACTTGGCGACAAGCGTCGGAATAGTCATCGCAGCTACTATACCTATTATGGCGAGGGTTATTAAAACCTCCGCTAAGGTAAAGGCAATTTTTTTAGAAGATACTAAGTTACTAAGACAGTAAGGCACTAAGTGTTTACTGTGGGCTTCGCTCACATTTTTGCCACTTAGCCCCTCTCCCGTCACTTCGTGACACCCTCTCCCCAAGGGGGAGAGGGGCTTCACATTGTTTTTGAGATCCTGAAACAAGTTCAGGATGACATATTGTAGGTCGGATTTACTAATCCGACTGTTACTTCTTAGTGCCTTAGTATCATAGTATCTTAGTAACTTTCCCCAGAATATACCGCCCAAACCCTTGCTATTTCTATCTAGGAGAGTCGCCCCCCCCCATTATTTTCAAACCTTTTGTTTTCCATAAGCGTTTCTCCTTCTTTTTTTATTAAGACATATTTTTTATATTTTGTCAAATTTATCATCAACACCCTTGAAGTCCTTTATATTCTGTGTTAAAATCCGTTTACAGGAGAGTAGTTTTGAAAAAAAATATATTCAATACATTTTTATCTAAAATTGACGATTTTCCGCTCTGGATTAAGCAGATTATTTTTTTAAGATTGTCTGATGATATAAAATCACAGGTTTGCGAAAAATTTTTAAAAGAAAATTCAGAAAACATTTTTTCGCTTTACAAACCTACCCTGACATTTAAAGGCAGTGAAGAATTAAAAAAACGCTCCTGCGGGCTTGATTTGAATATATACAACTTTTTGGACTACTGCGAAAACAATTCAAGTATCTCGGAAATTTCATTAAATACATTTTTATCAATGGAAGAAGTTGCAAAATACTTTATTTTTTGCACGGAACAGGGATATATTGAAAGACCTGAAAATATTGAAATTGAAGCAATGGCAGGTTTTATTGCAGGCAAATTCAGAACGGGAGAATATTTTAAAGAAAAAGGGATAATCTCCGATGAGCAACTTGAAAAAGCAGTTAACATAAGTTCCAAATCTCAGAAAAAATTTGCCGAAATTCTTGTTGATTTAGGCTTTATAACACAGGATGACGTTTCTGCCATGCTGATGATTAAAGAAGAAGCAAAAAAACGCTTTATCCTTGATTATAATACTGTTCCGCAAGGAAAAAACGAGTTTTGCAATAAAGAAGAAATGTACAAAAAAGAAATATCCGATTTAAAAACAGAAAACGATAAACTTAAAAAACAAATAACGCAATTGCTGGAAATAATAAGGAAAAATGACACAGACCTATCCTGAAAAACTTGTAGAATATATTCGCGACGGACTTGTTGAACAGGAGCACTTCGGTTTTGTTGTTTTATGCAACAGAGAAAAAATAATAGGCACAACCGGAGAAACAAACAACTGTCCGTTTTATTTAAGATCCTGCGCAAAACCATTACAGGCAAGCCTTTTAATAGATTTTGGCATGGACAAATTTTTTAATATGACGGAAGACGAAATTGCGCTTTGCTGTGCATCCCACGCAGGAGAAGAAATTCACACAAAAACAGCACAAGGACTTTTAAAAAAAATAGGACTTGAGCCGGCTTCACTAAAATGCGGACTGCATAAGCCTTTATCCAAAACCGAACAAAAAAAATTGCTTTTGAATAGTGAAGGCGAAAATGTTTTCCACAACAACTGTTCCGGCAAACACATAATGATGCTCGGATTATGCGTTATGAACGGCTGGGATATATTAACTTATGACGATACAAATCATCCTTTACAGAAACTCATTAAACAAAGAATTTACGATTTGTGCGAAATCAAACAAAATTACCCCGTAACATCTGACGGATGCGGTGTTCCAATTCACTCAATGCCGCTTTTTAATATGGTAAAAGGCTACCTGAATCTTTTTTGTAATCCGGTTTATGAAAAGCTTACACACGCTTTTCTAAATAAACCATACATCATTGGCGGCGAGGACAGAACCGACACTAAAATTATTGAAAATTCAAAAAATATAATAGCAAAAGTCGGAGCCGGCGGACTTTGTATTGTAGTAAATACGGAAAAGGAAGAAGGTTTTGCCGTAAAAATCTGCGACAGCGATATGAAAGCACGTGAAATTGTTGTTATTGACACTTTGAAAAATCTTCGCTGGGCTGAAAATATACCTTTTGACAGAACAATCAAAACCATTCACGGAAAAATCGTCGGTGAAATCATTACTAAACTCTAAGTTCAATCCAGCCTTTATCTATATATTCACCCAAAAATTTCTTTGCATACGCATTATAATCAACTTTTGTATTTTCTCTTTCGATATTATTGAAACCTTTGTTATACAATGTTTGAAGTGCGTTCATTATTGCTTTGACTTCACTTCTTGAAAATTTTGAGCCTTCAATAAATCTTGCAATGTCCATAAACCTGCGCTTTGCCAAACCGGGAAGAACCTGCTGCCTGCCGTTTATTGTTCCGCAAGCGTGATCCATCTGACATGCTGCTTCGACATAATCACCATTTTTCAAAGCTGCAGCGAGTTTCGGGCTGCCGTTTAATCCGCCGGTGTTAAACACTAAACCGTATAATGCTTCTTTCTGTCCTCTGCTAAGGTTATCAAAAGCATCTTTGCCAATGGCGCTTTTGATTTTATTTTGCGCGTCAAAAATATCTCTGGCTAAAAGGCTGTAAATCTGATTATCTGAAAGAGTTTTACCGCGGTAAAAACTTGTATCGCCATGAGCTCTTGTATTATGACCGATTCCGATTGTCGGAATACCGCAATCGTCGTTATATAACCGATTTTTCTTCTTTTCAATTGAAATCAAATCATTAATAAATTCTTCACTGACACCTGTTGCGTCTATTACGGCTTTTTTTGTGGCGATAATTCTTATTGATTTTATTTCTTTTTCCGAAAGCTTGTCGGAAGATTTCACACCTCTGAGATTATCGTTATAAAGCAGCAAATCTTTTACGGGGATATTATATTTTTTAGAAATATCAGAAAGTGTATCGCCTCGTTTAACCTTATGAACGACAATACCGCGTCTTGAGCTGATTGTATCTGAGTGAGTTCCGCCGGACGACGTATTTTTTGAGCCGCCGGTCTTTTCAGAACGGGAACTTTGCTGGGATTTTATTGCTTTTTGAGCTGCTCCAAGCTCCGCTGCTTCTTCTTTAGAAGGAATTGTAATAACTTGTCCGGGTTGAATGTGCTTCGGGTTTGTAATGTTATTTTTATACATTATAGAGGCAGTCGAAACTCCATATTTTAATGCAATTTTGGATAGAACATCCCCGCTTTTTATAGTATATTTTATATTTTCTTGCAAAACGGGTTTTGCATCTCCGTCAGGCTTTGAAAGCCTGAGGACTTTACCTATATCCAGTCTGTCAGTTTTTAAATTATTCCATTCCTTCAAATCTTTAACGGAAACACCGTGTTTCAAAGCAATTTCGGACAAGGTATCGCCTTTTCGGACCTTATAAGTTGCAGGTTTTTCTTCTGGTTTATTTTTAAGGGCTTCCAGCTGAGAAATCTCTTCTTTTGTCGGGATTTCAAGAAGTTGGTTTTTAAAGATTTTATCTTCATTTTCAATATTATTATGCAGCATAATTGCCCACATAGGGACATTATATTTCTCTGCGATTTTGGAAAGCGCTTCTCCGTTTTTAACCGTATGGGTAATTCTTTCAGGGAGTTCAGGAATTGTTTCATATACATCTTCAGACTCTTCGGATTTAAGCTCCTGCCCTGCAAGTTTAGGCACATTAAGAATTTCACCCGGTTTTAAAATTTCGCTGTGTCCGGGGTTTAATTCTTTGAGCATTTCAATTGTAATATCATGTGATTTAGCAATTTCATACATTGAGTCGCCGGTTTTAACTTTATAACCGGGGACTTTAAAAATTTCACCTTTTTTAATATTATTCAGGTCAATTTCGGGATTCAAAAATTCCAGTTCTTCACGAAACAGATTAAATTTTGTCATAACGGAATATGCACCTTTGCCCTGTTCAATTTCCCATGCACCGTAAACCTGTTCAGAATCCGTATCAGGCAAGGGAATTTCATCAACAACCGGAGCCTGCATAACTTTAATTACCGAACCCGATATAATAATCTTATTTCCGTTTTTATCCGTTGCCAAATCCGGATTAAGGGCTATAATTTCGGCAACAGTTGTACCGTAATGATTGGCAATACTGTATAGAGTTTCTTTCGGCTGCACAAGATGACTTCCGGGCGGAACGGTAATGGTTGAATCAATTACGACTTCTTCAACATCAGCTTGTACCGGTTTTTGCACCTCATGCTTTAATGTATCGGAAGGAGTTGCCGCAGGGGAGGATTTATCCGGCGATTGCGACGCTTTTTGAATATATATATTGGTATCAAAATTATTTATTTTCAATATAAAACCTCTGCTACACATTTAAAAATACGGATTGCTGATAAAAAAACTTTAATACAAAATGATAAGTTGTTACATTTAGTTTACACATTAAAAAATTTCCAAATATTGACAAAATGTAAAAATTTGCTCCAATATACTGGAGCAAAAGTCTCAATGTGTGGCTTAAAAAAAAGGAGCTTCCTTTCGGAAGCTCCTTTTGGTAATTATAAATTCATTATGCTTTTGCAGCGCCTGATTTTTCGATAATTTCTTTTTCGATATTTGCAGGAACCTGTTCATAGCATTTGAATTCCATTGAGAAAGTACCGCGGCCTTGAGTTTTTGAACGGATATCCGTTGCATAACCGAACATTTCGCCGAGAGGTACAATCGCATTGATTTTTTGAATTCCGGTACCTTCGATAATTTCCATACCTTCAACACGGCCTCTGCGTGATGAAATATCACCGATAATATCGCCTGTATTTTCTTCCGGTACTTCAATTTCAACCTTCATCATAGGTTCAAGGATACACGGTTTTGCTTTGCGGCAGCCTTCTTTAATTGCCATAGAACCGGCAATTTTGAATGCCATTTCAGATGAGTCGACTTCGTGGTATGAACCGTCATAAAGCTCAACCTTAACGTCAATCATCGGATAGCCTGCTAAGATACCGCCTTCAAGTGCTTCTTCCATACCTTTTCTTGCAGGTTCAATGTATTCTTTAGGAATAGCACCGCCGACGATTTTGTTTTCAAATACAAATCCGGCATTTTCTTCAGCAGGTGAAATTTTAATCTTAACGTGACCGTATTGACCTTTACCACCTGATTGACGGATGAATTTGGAATCCTGATCAGCATTGCCGCGAATAGTTTCACGGTAAGCAACCTGAGGTTTACCAACGTTAGCGTCAACTTTGAATTCACGTAATAAACGGTCAACAATGATGTCTAAGTGAAGTTCACCCATACCTGAGATAATTGTCTGACCTGTTTCATTGTCAGATTTAACCTTGAATGACGGATCTTCTTCAGCAAGTTTTTGAAGAGCGATACCCATTTTATCCTGGTCAGCTTTTGTTTTAGGTTCAATAGCAACTGAAATAACAGGTTCGGGGAATACCATTTTTTCAAGGATAATCGGTGATTTTTCATCACACAAAGTATCACCTGTTGTGGTATCTTTCAAACCTACAGCCGCACAGATGTCGCCTGCATAAACTTCATTTTCTTCAATTCTTTGATCGGCATACATTTGAACAAGTCTTGAAATACGTTCTTTTTTGCCGTTAGTAGCGTTAAGAACATAAGAACCTGAAGTCAATTTGCCTGAATATATTCTCAAGAATGTCAAACGACCGACATAAGGGTCTGTCATAACTTTGAAAGCCAGAGCTGAGAACGGCTCATCGTCAGATGAATGTCTTTCAACTTTTGTACCGTCTTCAAGTTCACCTTCAATAGCTTTAACATCAACCGGTGAAGGCATTAATTCAACAATTGAATCCAATAACAACTGAACACCTTTGTTTTTGAAAGCTGTACCGCAGGTTACCGGAACAATTTTATTGTCGCAAACACCTTTTCTCAAGCCTTTTTTCAATTCATCAATTGAAATTTCTTCGCCTTCAAGATATTTCATCATGATATCGTCGTCGCATTCAGCGATAGCTTCAACAAGAGCATCTCTGTATTGTTGAGCTTTTTCAGCCATATCAGCAGGAATATCTTCAACTTTAATATCAGTACCCAAATCGTTGGTATAGATATAAGCTTTCATTTCAAATAAGTCGATAAGACCTTTAAATTGATCTTCAGCACCGATAGGCAATCTGATAGGATGAGCGTTAGCGCCCAAACGATTTCTTATTTGGTCAACTACACGATAGAAGTTAGCACCGGTTCTGTCCATTTTGTTAACAAAAACCATACGCGGAACTTCGTATCTGTTAGCCTGACGCCAAACGGTTTCTGATTGAGATTGAACACCGCCAACCGCACAGAATACAGCAACAACACCGTCTAATACACGCAAAGAACGTTCAACTTCAATTGTAAAGTCAACGTGACCCGGGGTATCAATGATGTTAATCTGGTGACCTTTCCAGGATGCTGTTACAGCAGCGGATTGGATTGTAATACCTCTTTCGCGTTCCTGTTCCATAAAGTCGGTAACAGCAGCACCATCGTGAACTTCACCGATTTTGTGAGTTTTACCTGTATAGAACAAAATACGCTCTGTTGTAGTGGTTTTACCGGCATCAATGTGAGCGGCAATACCAATGTTTCTGATTTTCTCTAATGGAGTTTTTCTAGCCATTTTGTTTTTCCCTTTTTTATATAATTGTGTACTTCTGCTATTTAAGCTACACAAAAATTATCCCATAAAAATATTTTTTATCAAGAACAAGTGTATGCTTTACGCAAATTTTGTTTACACAAAAGAAAGTTATTCAACCGGATCACCAATATTATACGGTGTATATTCTATTTTGTTATATAAAAGCGCATTATTTAATAATTTTTTGTCATACGGCTCGATTTTTCCGGTGTATTCAATATCATACCTGTATACATCCGCACCAAACTGATTTGGTCCTTCTATATTATTTATATCAACATATACATAAGCACAATTAGGACTTACTGATTCCACACGATCAATCTCGTATCCGTTTTCATCTCGTATTATTGTTTCATAAGTGCTGGGGCACTGTGAATTCTGACCTACACGAAAAATCATGCCATTTGGAAGATATATACGACCGGTTGTTCCCATACCATCACCAACAGAATAAACACCATCTACTATGAAAGGTTTATTACTCTTAAAACCATAATATCTGCAAGCCTTTTCAGTATCACCGTTTTTGCATACTTTTGCTTTTCTCAATACAGTTGCCAATTCTGCAGCTACTTCATCCGACGTCTTTTTTGTATCAAATAAACAAAGCATATTCTGACAATTATTTTTTGCCACATATAACTGTATTGCATTCATTAATTGTGAATGAGCCTGTTTAACTTTTGTTACCATTACCTTTTCCTGATATTTGGCGACAAGCGTCGGAATAGTCATGGCTGCCACAATGCCGATTATGGCAAGGGTTATTAAAACCTCCGCTAAGGTAAAGGCAATTTTTTTAGAAGATACTAAGTTACTAAGACAGTAAGGCACTAAGTGTTTACTGTGAGCTTCGCTCCCTGAGCTGTCATGCTGAACTCGTTTCAGCATCTCTAAATTATAATTCATCATATTAGAATTATAATTTGTATTTGCTTCTTTGTCAATTTCGTTGTTGGCCTTGTAATGACGACTTGCATTTCTGTTACTTCTTAGTGCCTTACTGCCATAGTATCTTAGTATCTTTACTAAACCAATACCGTCTAAAACCTTGCTATCTGTACCTAGAGGAGTCGCCCCCCCCCGTTATTCAAACTAGTCATATCAACACTCTCCTTATTTTTTTATAAGAATAACAAATTTTGACAAATTATGCAACTATTTTACAATCTGTTTATTTTGTACTACAATTTAGGTGTATAAAAGATAAAAGAGGGAATAAAATGCAAGTATCACTAAACTGGTTGAATGAATTTGTTGATTTATCTGATAAAGAGCCTGAAGAAATCGCACATGAGCTTACTATGAGCGGTCTGGAAGTAGAGGCTGTAGAAGAAATAAAACCAAAATTTACCAATATAAAAACAGTAAAAATCGAAAAAATTGATAATCACCCGAATTCGGACAGATTACATCTTGTAACAGTAAACACAGGGTCTGGACTCAAAACAGTTGTCTGCGGCGCACAAAATATCGCGGAAGGTCAGATTGTTCCTTATGCGAGCGTCGGAAGTCAGGTTCTTGACAGAAAAACAGGAGAAATGTTTACCCTCACACCGGCTGTGATACGCGGCGTTGAATCTCAGGGCATGCTTTGTTCCGCTGATGAGTTAGGGGTTGCGGAACGAAATTATCAGGAAGAAGACGGCATTTTGATACTTAACGGAATTTTCCCCGATGTAGAAATAGGACTTAATGCGGAAGATGTTTTAGGGTTTGAAAAAGATTACATCCTTGATGTCGCACCGACTGCAAACAGAGGAGATGAAATGTCCGTCCTCGGAATTGCAAGAGAATTAAGCGCAATATTTGACAGACCTTTAAAATTCAACAAAATTGAATGCACAAAAGATTTATCAACAGATGAATTTGATGTTGAAATTTTAGATGACGATGTCTGCAAATATTATTCAATAGGTTTGATAAAAGATATTAAAATAAAGCCGTCGCCCGATTGGATGCAAAAAAGGCTTCTTGCGTCCGGCGTACGTGCAATAAACAATATTGTCGACATTACAAACTACGTAATGCTTGAATACGGCACCCCTCTTCACGCATTTGATTTTGACAAATTAAACGGATATCTTTGCGTAAGACGTGCAAAAGAAGGCGAAAAACTTACAACACTTGACGGAGTTGAAAGAACCCTGACCACTGATACCGTTTTAATTGCAACAAAAGAACGCGGAGTATGCCTGGGCGGTGTATTCGGAGGTGAAAATTCCGAAATCGACGACAATACTAAAAATATTGCGCTTGAAGCCGCATATTTTACTCCTGTTACAAATCGCAAATCTGCCCGCAGTGTGGGCTACCGAAGTGAAGCCAGCGCAAGATACGAAAGAGGCGTTGATATTGAAGCAATAAAACCCGCCTTAATGCGCGCAATGCAGTTAATGACGGAATACGCTGACGCAAAAGTTACAGGCGTCGTTGAAACAGGCAAAAACAAACTTGATCCGATTGAAATAACTTTAAGATTCCCTGAAGTAAAAAGAATTCTCGGATGCACAATTGAGCCTCAAAAATGCTGCACGATTTTAGAGAATCTTGGATTTGAAAAACTCGGCGGGAATGAAGCCGCTGCGAAATTTTCAGTACCTTCATGGCGTGCTTATGACGCAACACGCGAAATTGACTTGATAGAAGAAATTGCCCGCATAAACGGCTACGACAAAATTGCGCCGACACTTCCCGCCAAAAATGAAATGCCTGAAATTTCTCTGGAAGAAAAAGTCACCGCAAAAGTAAACAGACTTATGCAGGATTCAGGACTTAACGAAATAATCACAAGCTCATTAATCGGTAAATCATTCCTTGACAAATTTATGGTACCGTTTGAAGAGGAAAAAGCAGTTTATGTCGAAAACCCTGCAAGCGAAGAATACTCAATGCTACGTCAATCACTTGCCGCAAGCGTTTTGAACGTTATGAAAAACAATTTTGACAACGGGCAGAAAAATTTCTGGGGTTACGAAATCGGCAAAACCTATAAAATTACGGGCGAAGCTGATGAAAAAATAACAGGCGTTACGGAATCCAAAATCTTGGCAGGTGTTTTAACCGGTGAAATACAAAATTCAAAATGGCAAAATACCGGCTCGCTTGATTTTTATACCGTAAAGGGCATTTTTGAACATCTGTTTGAAGTTCTCGGCGTCGAAAGAAGAATTAAATTAAACCTCTGCTCCGATATCGACTATATGCACCCCTATAGAACCGCAGAAATTCTGCTTTTAGGCAAAAAACCGGAAAGAATCGGATATTTCGGACAAATCCATCCGCTTTTGAAAGACAAATTGAAACTTAATCAAAATGCGTTTTTATTTGAATTAAATCTGACAACAATAATCTCAGCGGTAAAAGAAACCGTGCCGCGTTTCAAAAAACTTCCGCAATTCCCTGAAGTCCGCCGCGATTTAGCGTTTGTAATAAACGAAAATGTTACGTTTGACGAAATTCAAAAAGTCATAAAAGGCGCTGTTCAGCAAAATATTTTCAAAGGAAGCGAAGTGTTTGACATTTATCAGGGTGAGAATATTGATAAAGGTTACAAAAGTCTTGCTTTCCGAATTAAAATGCAGGATGAAAATGCAACTTTGACTGACGAAATTATTGAAAAACAAATGCAATCCGTCAGAGAAAAACTTCAAAAAACTTACGCTGATATAACTTTCAGAGAATAGGAGAATTCTTATGAAAAAACTGATAGTATTTTTGATTTTGTTACTTGGTTTAATTCTACCGGTAAATGCTGCAAATATCATGCCTGTGAATGTTGAACCTAATGACCTCAGGACTATCGGTTTATATCAGATATCTAAAGATATAACACTTTATGAGCAGCCGGATGATCAATCAAGCATAATTAATAATATTAAATGGTCTGCCGTAGATATTTTCCCGGAAGAAGTAAAGTTTAATGAACTTTTCATTGTCTTTATACCTGAAAAAGAACTGGGATTTGTTGCGGTAACGGATGAAACAGAAGATTGGGTTCAGATAATTTATAACAACAAAACCGGCGAAACTGCCTGGATTAAAAAAGATGATCCGTATAAATTTATGACCTGGATATATTTTTATAATATGTACGGCAGAAAATACGGACTTTACATTCTCAAAGGCGCACCGGACACCGTTAAAAACATACGGAGCGCAACCGATGATACAGCGCAGTTAATCGCACAAATGAATATGCCTACCAAAATTAAATTGAACGTAATTAGAGGCAACTGGGCGCTTGTAAGCGTTCTTGACCTTGACAGAGCGCCAAAAACCGGTTATATCCGCTGGAGAGGCGACGACGGGATACATTACCTTTTCCCTGATATAAAATAAAATTTATCTGTAACAATCCGCAAAAAAAGCTCGACAATTGATTTTGTTTGTTATAGCATTGGCTTAAACGCGATAATAAATAGTAAAGGAGAATGTTATTATGCAAGTTATATTAAAAAAAGATGTCCAGAATTTAGGTGAAGCAGGCGACATCGTTAACGTTAAAGACGGTTATGCAAGAAACTTCTTACTGCCTCAGGCAGCTGCTGAAATAGCAACGGAAGGCGCACTCCAAAACCGTGAAAAAAATCTGGCAAGAATTAAAGCTAAACAGGAAAAATTACACGCAGAAGCACTCAAAAAAGCTGAACAAATCGAAAAATTCGGCAAACTTGAATTGTCTGCAAAAGCAGGTGAATCAGGAAAATTGTTCGGTACTATTACAACTAAAAAATTGACCGAAGAATTAAAAGAAAAATCAGGCATCGAAGTTGACAGAAAAAATGTTTCTCTGAATGCTCCTATCAACAAAATCGGTGAATACAAAATGCTTATCAAATTGACGTCTAAAGTTAAATGCGAATTAGCAATTTCAGTTACCGCATCAGAAGTTGTTAAAGAATCAATTGAAGAAGAAGTTGAAGAAGCAACAACTGAAGAAGAATAATTTTTCAAGGGGGATTGAATGGAGTGTCTGGCAATCGGTTCATTACCTTATGATAATCCCCAAAAAGCTATAGCAATCGTCCAAAACTATTTTTCTGAAATACCGTTTTGGCCGCAGCTGGCAAAAGTTAGCAAAAATGAAGACATGTCTTTTCAATTCTTGGAAGGAATGCCTTCATTTTTTATGCCCGAAGATGCTGATTTCCGCTTTGATACAGAAAATGAACAATTTTTTAATGATGTTGAAGAATTTTTGTCTGATTATGAAAACATTATTAAAAACAAAGATTATAAACTGCTTGAGAAATTCAGAATAAGTGAAAATTTTTCATCAACATTCAAACCGTTTTTAGAATTCATAAAAAAAAATCACTGTAAATACGCTAAAGGTCAAATAACCGGACCTTTTACACTCACAGCGGCCCTCACGGACAAAAAGGGCCAATCAGCAATTTATGACGATACTCTCAGAGAATTGACAGTCAAAATACTATCTTTGAAGGCATTATGGCAGATAACAGAAATCAAAAAAGCCGGCGCGACTCCGATAATTTTTATAGATGAACCGACGTTAACACAACTCGGCGCCTCAAGCTACCTTACTATTTCACGTAAAGAAGTTATCCCAATGCTTAAAGAAATCTCCGATATAATTCAAAATAACGGAGGCATTTGCGGAATACACTGCTGCGGCAAATGCGATTGGACAGTGCCGATTGATGCCGGAATTAACATTATAAGCCTTGATGCGTATTCTTATGCACAAAATTTAAGCCTTTTTCACGAAAATATCAAAACATTTCTTGAAAAAGGCGGAAAAATTGCCTGGGGAATTACTCCGACAAAAGATAAAAAAGCACTGGAAAATGCTAATCTGGATATTCTGGATGAAAAATTTAAAAAAGCTGTTAACTATTTGACTAAAAAAGGAATTAATGAGAAACTAATAATGGACAATTCATTTATAACGCCTACATGCGGCGCAGGATCTTTGTCCGATGAACTTGCTGAAAAGGCAATGAAGCTAACCTTTGAATTAAAAGAGAGGTATAATGACAACTAAACTCGCAATTATCGGCAAAAGCGGAAGCGGAAAAACTACAATTACCAAAGCATTTTTAAATATACTAAAAGAAATGTTTCCCGAAAAAACAATCTTGCTTCTGGATAATGACCTGACAGGTGAACTCGGACACAGCTTCGGGCTGGATATAAGAAATACCATCTACGGTATCAGAAGCGGAAAACACGAATACAAAACCGGCATTCCCGAAAATATGACCAAGCAGGAATTCATTGAATGGGCAATGGAAGATATTGTAGTGTCGCTGGACGAAAATGTTGACATAATTGTTTCATGGCTTGTCGGATCAAAAGATTGCAGATGCCCGATTACCGGTCAAATCAATGATGCGGTTTTAAAACTTATTGAACGATACGACATAGTAATTTTTGACTGCGAATTTGACCTCAAATACCTCAATCAGCTTGTGGATACTGATATTGACACAACCATTATTGTCGCAAACCCGAGTGAAGCCTCTGCGCATCTTGCAAAACGTATTGAGGAATTCAGCGCAAAATACGCAGCCGGCGGGCAATTAGGTGTTGTAATTAATAAGGCTGCTAATGATGAATTAAGCAATGTTTATGAATTATTAAAAAAATATGATCTTGACGTTCTGGGCGTAATTCCTTATGACGAATCGCTGGAACAAAATACAGTAAAAAAAGAGTCCAAAATAGTTGAAGATGCGATTAAACAATTTTATTTCAGGCTAAATCTGCCGCAGTGAGGACGCTGTGAGGTAATATGACAACAATTCTTGACGGTAAAAAATTAAGAGAAAAAATCCTTTCGGATTTAAAAACCAAAATAGAAGGTTTTAACAAAAAACCCTCGCTTGCTGTTATTCTGGTAGGGAACAACCCCGCAAGCCAAATTTATGTATACAATAAAAAGAAAACAGCCGAAAAAATAGGGATTAACTCAAATGTAATTAATTATCCGGCAACGGTTACAGAAGATGAATTATTAGAAAAAATTCATGAATTGAACAGAGATGAAAACGTAGATGCAATTCTTGTTCAGCTGCCTTTGCCAGAACATATTTCAAAAGAAAAAGTAATCAATATGATAAGCCCGCAAAAAGATGTTGACGGGTTTACGCCGTACAATTTCGGCAAACTTTTCTCAGGAGAAAAACCTTTTGTATACCCGTGTACACCAAAGGGCATTTTGCTTTTGCTTGACGAATATAATATTGAACTTGAAGGCAAACACGTAGTAATCGTAGGACGTTCAAACATTGTCGGCAAACCATTATTCCAGATGATGCTGAACAGAAATGCAACTGTCACAATCTGCCACAGCCATACCAAAAATCTTTCCGACATAACAAAAACTGCAGATGTATTAGTTTCTGCAGTAGGGGAAAATATAATAGAAGAAAAAATGTTGAAACCCGGTTGTATAGTGGTTGATGTAGGAATTTTCAAAGATGCGGCGGGTAGAACACGCGGAGACGTCGACTTTGAAAATGTTTCCAAAATTGCATCATATATCTCACCTGTTCCGGGCGGCGTCGGCCCAATGACAATTACGTCATTAATGCTTAACACCGTTGAACTTTTTGAGATTAGTAATAAACGCCTAAAATAAGGCGTTTTTACTATTAGCTGCCTATCAAATTCAAGCCGCAGCTGTTCTTAATATTGTTGTTAACCAGTGTTTTCAAACTGGAGATTTCGTTATCAAGCAATTGGATTTGTGAATCCAAAGTGTCCTGTCTTGATTCCAAATATTCTTCAGTCTGCTGCAATTCAATGTAGTACGGGTCATTATCTAAATCTGCATCTTCACCCAATTCATTGGCGTAATAACCCATTTCTTTTGAAACCCAGTTCGCTTCATTCATAACAAGAGTTTGTTCATATTGAAGCTGGTTTCTTTGCAAAATAAATAATTGTTTTTGTGCATCTACCGCTAAGAATGACATAATAGCTCTCCTTATGTTTGTGTACTCTCTCTTACATATATAAAGTATTTTAATTTTGTCCGATTTCAGTGTTTGTATTTTTTGTAACATTTGTTTACATTATAAATTTATATAATTATTATATGTATCTATAATAACTATTAGGCAGACATAACTTGACAAAATATACAAAATAATATTTAATAAAGTAAAAAGGAGATTATATATTGAAAAAGATTACTACAAAAGCTGTTCAGATAGTCGCCCCCCCCCCGATATCCCGACCAGACAAGGCTTTCACCCTTGCGGAAGTTCTAATAGCCCTTGCCATTATTGGTATTGTGGCAGCAATGACAATTCCGACGTTGGTAAACAATTATCAGGAAAAACAAACTGTATCTCGGCTTACAAAAGCTTATGGAATGATTAGCAATGCTTATCAGATGGCAAAAATTGACAACGGTGAACTGTCAAGTTGGGGATTTACAAATAATTCACAAAGCCCTGACTATGCTAATAATGCATTTATATTTTGGGAAAAAATAACTCCTTATCTTAAAATTAACAAAGAAAAAGCCGTACAAAATGCTAATAAATTTGAATATAAAAGATACTATTTATCAGGAGAAGTAAATAATAACAACGTATCCGTACTAATCCATCTTGCAGACGGCATGACGCTTTCCGGGGGCTGGATTTCAAACTTTGCTTGTAATGATAAAACTTTGTGCGGTGATTTTTTTATTGATATAAACGGAATGACCAACTCTCCAAATACCATTGGTAAAGATATTTTTTATTTTTATATTTATAAAAACGCAATTATTCCTATAGGAACTAAAGATGATACATCATACCGTATAGAAAGAGGCTGCAATCTTAATAGCACAATCGTCAACAACGGTTATGGCTGTACGGCATGGGTAATTTATAACAAAAATATGGATTACCTGAAATGCAGCGATTTATCCTGGGATGGTAAACATAAATGCGATTAAAAAAGCCGATTTTGAAAACCGGCTTTTTTTGAAATATTAACGTTTTGAGAATTGGAAACGTTTTCTTGCACGTTTGCGACCGTATTTTTTACGTTCTTTAACACGCGGATCACGTGTTAACAAACCTTCAAGTCTTAATACGTTTCTGTATTCTTCGTTAGCTTTTACAAGCGCTCTTGCAATACCGTGTCTGATTGCACCGCATTGAGCAACAACACCGCCGCCTACTGCTTTTACTCTGACATCATATTTATCCTGATTGTCAGTTAAAACAAGGGGTCTATAAACTAACATTTCTATAGCAGGTCTGTTACCGATATAATCTGTTAATTTTTTACCGTTAACAAAAATTCTGCCTTTACCTTTAACCAATTTTACAACTGCAATAGAGGTCTTTCTGCGTCCTGTAGCTATAATTTCTTTATCAGCCATTATTTAACCTCCTTTTCTAATACAATTGGTTTCTGAGCAGCATGCGGATGTTCAGGACCATTGTAGACTTTCAATTTAGTAAATTGAGTATCACCCAATGTGTTGTGCTGAAGCATGCCTTTTACTGCTTTTTCAATTAATTTTCTTGCATCTTTTTCGCGTACTTCTTTTACGCTTGCAGATTTCAAGCCGCCCGGATAACCGGTGTGATGATAATAAATTTTATCAGTTTCTTTTTTACCTGAAACAACAACCTTATCAGCATTGATTACGATGACAAAATCACCTGTATCAACGTTGGGTGTATATTCAGGTTTATTTTTGCCTCTGAGAATATTAGCAATTCTGGTAGCCAATCTGCCAAGGATTTCACCTTCGGCATCGATTAAATACCATTTTCTTTCAACTTCCAGAGGTTTTGCTGAATATGTTTTCATGCTTTATCTCCAATTTAATATGTTACTTCTACAAGTGTCAATCCGTACGGACTGACGGTTTGACCGGCTTTCTTCCGATCTTTTGCCTCAAGAACATTTTTCATATGCTCAGGCGGCAGGTTATGCCCTTCTATTTCTAAAAGAGTTCCGACAATGGCTCTTACCATATTATACAAAAATCTGTTTCCTATAATATCAATAATCACCCTGTCGCCGGCGCGTGAAACTTTCGCTTCATAGATAAAACAAACTTTGCTCGGGTTCAGCGTTCCGGAACTTTTAAAACTTGAAAAATCATGTTCGCCTTTGATATAATCCAGTGATTTTTGCATCCTTTTTATATCAATATCATACTTAACTCTTAACAAATCACCGTCAAAAGCGTTTTTGCATCTGCGATTAACAAATTCATAAACATAATGACGTTTTTTTGCCGATTTTTGAGCATGAAATTTAGGGTCAACCTCTTTCAAGTCCGTAACGGATATGTCGTTGGGAAGTATTTCATTCAAAGAGTAGACAAACTTTGAAGCAACAATAGGTTTGTCACAATCAAAATGAACAACCTGTCCGACGGAATTTACTCCTTTATCCGTCCTTCCGGAAAAGATTGTTTTAACCGGCCGGTTATTATTTATGGAATTACCATATATCAATGTACTAAGTGCTTTTTCAAGTTCTCCCTGTATTGTCGGTAAGTCACTTCCGGCTTGCAACTGGCTTCCGGCATAGTTTTTACCTATATACTGAACCTGAACGGCATAACGCATAGGTTATACCAGCTGGATTAATGCCATTTCAGAAGCATCTCCGCGTCTTGGCGGCAAACGGTAAATTCTTGTATAACCGCCTTCACGGTTAGAATATTTTTTACCGATTACAACAAACAATTTTCTCAAAACTGTTTCTGCAGCCAATTTTTTGTCAGCCTGAGGTGCGTCAAAAACTTCACCTGTTGCAAGGTCCATATATTTTCCTGTTTCTTTGTCGAAAATATATTTAGCGGCCTGGCGGCGGCTGTTCAAATCACCTTTTTTTGCAAAAGTGATAATCTCTTCAGCATACGGTCTCAAAGCCTTTGCTCTTGCCATAGTTGTTTTGATTTCACCGTGCATAAAAAGTTCAGTCGCTAAAGAACGCAACAAGGCTTCTCTTTGGTCTTGTGCTTTTCCAAGCGTATGTTTTTTAGTTTGGTGTCTCATTTTTATTTTCCTTTTTATTAATTTGATATCTTAATTAGCCGATTTCTTCTTCCATTTCAGGGCTCGGAGCTAATTCCAATCCGAAATGGTGAAGTCTTTCGATAACTTCATCTGAAGATTTTTTACCGAAATTTTTAATATTCAACAAATCATGTTCTGATTTTTTCAACAATTCAGCCATTGAATTGATGCTTGCACGTTTCAAGCAATTGTATGCTCTGACAGACAATTCCAATTCTTCAATGGTCATTGAAGGAACATTAGAATCTTCTTCTTCAGTTTCTTCAACGGATGCAACCGGTGAAATTACAGGCTGACCTGTAATTGATGCTATCTGCATAAAGTGTTCAATCAAAAGATTTGATGCTTGACTTAATGCTGTTGTAACATCAATTGACCCGTTTGACCAAATTTCGAGAGTTAATTTATCAAAGTCAATCATATCGCCTACACGTGTATTTTCAACATTGTAGCTTACTCGTTTGATAGGCATAAATGTTGCATCAATAGGCAATACATCGATTGATAAACCTTTTGCATCTCTCGGAACATCATTTGCAACGTAGCCTTTGCCGGTTTCCACAATAATATCGGCGTGGAATGAACCGCCGTCAGCAATCGTACAAATTAACCAGTCAGGGTTAACAACTTTAACGCCTGCAGGCAATTGAATATCACTTGCAAGAACCGGTCCAGGACGATCAACATCTATTCTCAAATGTTGTGCATCTTTTGAATCGGTTTTTACAACTAAGCCTTTGAGGTTAAGCATTACATCAATAACGTCTTCCAAAACACCGGGAATTGCTGTGTATTCGTGAGTAATACCTTCAATTCTTGCTGATGTTACGGCTGTTCCTTCAAGACTTGACAGTAATACACGTCTTAAAGAGTTACCGATTGTAGTACCAAAGCCTCTTTCCAACGGTTCAATTACAAATTTACCGTATTGTGAACCGTCTGAGCTTGTTGTTGTATTAACGCATTTAATTTTTAATTCCATTTGTTTTTCTCCTAGTTTTATAATAACTATTGATTCTTCCTTTTGGGATTTTATAAACCCTTATTTAGAATAATATTCAATTACCAAATGTTCTTTGATTTCAGGATCAAGTTCTTCTCTTTCCGGAATTCTGTCAAAAGTAATTTTCAAAGCATCTTTGTCAATTGTCATCCACGCCGGTGCGCAAGCCAAATCAATCATTTCCAATACATTTTTCAAATATTCGGAGCTTCTTGCTTTAACTGTAACAACATCACCGGGTTTTACCAGATATGACGGGATGTCAACTTTCTTACCGTTAACAAGCACATGACCGTGGTTTACGATTTGTCTTGTTTGTTTGCGGGTAATACCAAAACCTGCTCTGAACAAGATATTATCCAATCTGGATTCCAAAAGCTGTAAAAGGATTGTACCTGTTACGCCTTTTCTTCTTGCAGCTTCAGAATAGTATCTTGCAAATTGTTTTTCGCTTACGAGATATGTAAGTCTGATTTTTTGTTTTTCATTCAAGTGAATTGCATATTCAGAAAGTTTTTTTCTGACTGCACCGTGCTGACCTGAAGCACTTTGTCTCATAGAAGATGTTAATTTTCTGTTAGACAAATCTTTTACACCGTAGTTACGGAATAATTTATTTGTAGGTCCTTTGTATCTTGCCATTTTTTCTCCTTTACTTTTGCGGGGCATCTATGGTTTGCTTGTTGGCTTTAAGCAAGCCCCCGCGGTTCTACTGATAATTGTGCGCTATACGCGTCTTTTCTTCGGCGGTCTGCAGCCATTATGCGGGATAGGAGTTACGTCCTTGATAAGAGTAATTTCCAAACCTGCAGCTTGAATTGCTCTGATAGCTGTTTCACGACCTGAACCGGGTCCTTTGATGTAAACTTCAACTTTTTTCATACCCTGATCTATGGATTTTTTAGCAACAAGTTCAGCTGCTGATTGAGCTGCAAAAGGTGTTCCTTTTCTTGCGCCTTTAAAACCCGTAGCTCCTGCTGTTGCCCATGCAATAGCATTACCCTGGGTGTCTGTTGAAGTTACGATTGTATTGTTGAAAGTTGACTGTATGTGTACAACTCCCTGCAATACGTTTTTCTTTTCTTTTTTCTTTGTTTTTACTGGTCTTGCCATTTTAGTTATCCTTTACTTTTTATCTTTCTTTTTATTAAGTTACTAAGTTACTAAGGCACTAAGTAGCGCTATTTCTTTTTAGCAACTGCGCCGTTTTTCTTGCCGCGGCGTGTTCTTGCGTTAGTTTTTGTTCTCTGTCCTCTTACGGGAAGATTACGTTTATGACGCAAGCCTCTGTATGAACCGATTTCCTGAAGGCGTTTGATGTGCATTGTTACTTCACGTCTTAAGTCACCTTCAATGTGGTAGTTTGCTAATTCGTTACGAAGATTTTTAATATCTTCTTCTGTTAAATCATCTGTTCTTAAATCAGGTGATATTTTTGTAGCTTCAAGAATTTTTGCACTTCTTGTTGGTCCTATACCGTAAATATAGGTTAATGCTACTATCATTCTTTTGTTACGAGGTAAATCTACCCCTGCTAGTCTTGCCATTTATTTTTCTCCTTTTCTTGGCTTTTGGCGGAATTGGAATTTCAATGCGGGCTTAGTTCTAATCAAACCGTCACACTCGTTTATCCGCCTCTGTTGTTAGATTTTTTTGGGTAAGAGGCTTAAATACTTCCTCTCCACCTGCTGATGCCCGCAGGTTCAGCTCCTGCCAAAGCAAATAGGATTTACCACTAAAATAAATCCCGCTTATCCCTGGCGTTGTTTGTGTTTCGGATTTTCACAGATAACTGCGATTCTTCCTTTTCTCTTGATACATTTGCATTTATCGCAAATCTTTTTTACTGATGATCTTACTTTCATTTTGTTTTCCTTTATATTTATATTTGTGAGATGTTTTCTACTTTAATCTGAAGGTAATTCTGCCTCTGGATAAATCATACGGGGTCATTTCAACTTTCACTTTATCACCCGGAAGAATTCTTATAAAATTCTTTCTGATTTTGCCTGATATGTGTGCCAGAATTTCATGGTCATTTTCAAGTTTGACTCTGAACATAGCATTCGGCATAGCTTCCAATATTGTACCTTCTAATTCTATTACGTCTTTTGACATATTTTCCTCATTTTCGGCTTTAAAATTTCGGAGCATAATACCCCGTATAAAAAATTATATTTGCAAAATATTTGTTTGCAAGCAGTATTATTGAATTTGCATGTAAAAATCATCTTAAATATTTATGTTGTTTTTTTAATAACGGCACACTTTCAATAAAATTAACCAATTCAAAAACTCGGATTTTATAGAACTTTCCGACTTTTTGTAAATTTTTCTTAATAATTCTAAAAAAGGTATTTTTAATAAAACAATAACCAGAAATTATTAACTTATGTTAAAATTATGATTTTTTCTGAAATCCGACGGGAATATATTACTTATATAATATAAGAGAGCATAAATTCGGAGTGTAATTATGGCTGACAGAATAAACAGTATTGAGGATTTGGAACAATTAAAAGCAGCAGCGGCGGCACAAGGGACTTCCGTTCCGAATTACAACGAATGGAGTCAGATTTTAAGCGACCTGGAAGAAGCCGGCGTACAATCAACAGGCTCTTTTTCAGGTGATAAAGCACTTAGAGATGAAATCCAAAGAACTGTTGAACAATATATTGAACAGACAAAAGTTGAACAAGCGCAGCAGCAGCAACAGACACAAAGTGAACAGCCGCAAAAAATATCCGAAACCGATAATGAACAGACAATAAAAGCGACAGTTGCAAACGCTGTTAGCTCAACTATTATGGCGGACTATATGAAGTATTACCACATGTTAATGTAATACTCTTACCCTTGTAAACGGCCAGAACAAAAATACTGCTTTACCCACAAAACGTTCTTTGGGTAAAGTCCCCCAGTATCTGCTGTCTTGAGAATTCCCGCGGTTATCGCCCATCATAAAATATTCACCTTCCGGAATTATAAACGGACCGCAATACATGGCCTCCGTGCAAACAGTATAATCGTAAACACTTCTTACATACGGCTCGTCGAGCGGTTTGTCATTTATATAAACCGTACTTTTGCCGTCTTTATCCTGTTTAACTTCAAATTTATCGCCCGGCATACCGACTACACGCTTGATATAGGCAATATCTTTGCAGAAAAAGCCCGTAAGCCTTGAAAATAACTTCCACGGAGTGTTTTTTAATTCGGTAAACGGCGGATAAAACACCATTATATCGCCGCGTTCCGGAGTCGCATAAAATCTTGAAAATCTTTCAACAAAAATTCTGTCGCCTTCCAAAAGTGTAGGCTTCATTGAACCTGACGGAATCCAGCGGATTTCTCCTATAAAAAACCTTATTATAATTACCATTACAACGACAAATACGACCGTATCAACCGTTTCTTTTATTGCGGGCTGATTTTTTTTATACCAGGCTTTAATTTGTTCCTTAAACATCCTCTAACAACTCCAAAAGCTCTATTAATGATTTTTTATAAATACTGTTTTCCAAATCATCAATACACAGCTTTGCACAATTAACGTAATTATTCAATAAATCTTTTGTTTTTTCAATACCGTCATTAATATTATCCGCCAAAATCACCGGAGCGTTATAAATTCCTTCTTCCAAATCGCTTGCTGATTTTGTGGTATCGGAATTTTTTATATTTAACAAATCATCCCGTATCTGAAACGCGAGTCCGAAATTTGACGCAAATTCAAGAGATTTGTCATCAACATCATTACCGGCAAGCATTATAGAAGCTTTTAAAGCACTTTCAAATAATGAAGCTGTTTTTTGGGAAGATTTTTCAACATATTTTTCAATATCAGTTTTTTTATACTTATTAAAATACTGATTAACTTCTCCTAGGCACATACTTTTAACAGTATCCGCAAATACATCTATAACCGGAATTGAACCTATTTTTACTAATTTTTTCAAAACTTCGCCCAAAAGATAATCGCCTGAAATTACGGCAAGCTGGTTGTCAAACTTTGCATTAAGTGATTTTCGCCCTCTGCGCAGCTTACTTTCATCAATAACGTCATCATGAATTAAAGATGCATTATGTATAAGTTCCACAGATGCCAAAAGCTCATAATGCGCGGGCAAAAGATACATTTTCGAGGCTCTTAAATATAATATTGTCATTAAAGAACGAATTCTTTTAGACGGAGCTTTTAAAAAATTTTCAAGTTCACTGTCCAGTTCCGGCTGCAATTCAGGATTTAAAAGCAAACAATTGTCGACTCTCTCCATGTCAGCCCGTACCACATCGTAAATTTTTTGATATTGTTTGTTCATACATCTTATAATATCAAAAAAAGTTATTTAATCAATTAACCTTAATTATTATTAAATACCTCGTCATACATTTTATCAAAAAACTTTCCGCCTTTGTCCGTGGTATAATTAGCAGATTTCAATTTATTTATTCCTACCTGAGAATTACCAACCAAGGTGAAAGAAAAAATGTCATATCCCCATTTATTCGGACCTTTATGACCATTTATATCAACTACATACTGAGGCATAGAACTCAAATACTTATAATATTCTATTATATATGTTCCGTCTGATAACACAAATACAGGATAATTGTTTTTTACTGGCGAATCCGCAAAATATCCCGCAGGATCATATTCTTGATCAGGATTTTTTTCTGAATTTACAACATCCGTACCCCTGAAATCTTTCGGTAAGCATCCTTGTTCATACGCCTTATCTTTACATATTTTTGTTGTTTTTAACGTCTTTAAAAACAATTCCTCATGAAATGAGGAACATTCTGACAGCGGACCATTATAATCTCCGGGCAGCGTTTGATCAGTTTCCTGACAAACATATCCGCCGATACATGATCCGAATTCATTTTTTTCTTTGCATTTTGGCGTACATTTACCTGTATATGGATTTGTACCGTTCCAATAATAGCACTTCACAGGTCTGCCCTCTTTTGTTTGTATCCCGATTACCGCCTGCCAGAAAGTGCTGTAGAATTTCTTGAATTGATTCTTTAATACCGCATGCTGAATATTACGCGATATCGTCGGTATTGTTAACGCTGCCACAACGCCGATTATGCCGAGAGTTATCAAAACTTCCGCTAAAGTAAACGCGGCTTTTTGTGAAGATACTAAGTTACTAAGGCAGTAAGGCACTAAGCGTTTTCTGTGAGCTTTGCTCACATTTTTGTCACTTAGCCCCTCTCCTGTCACTTCGTGACACCCTCTCCCCAAGGGGCGAGGGATGATATTCTTGTCATTCTGAGCCATATTCTCTTGTAGGTCGGGTTTACTAACCCGACGGTAAACTTTTCTGTCGGCATAGTAATGCCGACCTACTAATTTTTCCCTCCCGCCCTTGAGGGGGAGGGTTAGGGTGGGGGGATTTTTCTTGAGAGCCTGAATCAAGTTCAGGATGACATGGTAAGTCACGCCAATGCCCAGTATGTTGTCGTGCCTCAGGCACTTCAGGATGACAGGTTCCCTGCGAATACAACTATATTGATCCGCCTTACCATGACGAATGTTACTTCTTAGTGCCTTAGTGCCATAGTATCTTAGTAACTTTTCCCAAAATATACCGCCAAAACCCTTGTCCTGTCTACTTAGGAGAGTCGCCCCCCCCCGTTACCTAAACTAGTCATAACTTCCATTTTTGCTCTCCTTTTTCTGGGTTTATTATAACAAATTATAAAAAATTTGGCAATACATAAAAAAAAAAAACGACTTCTTGGAAAAAGTCGTTGGAAAATCAATAGGAAAAAGGAAAAAAGGGAAAGGAAATATCTTTTTACGGATTATCCGAAGGTTTTGAATGAACTTTCCGTATTCTTTTCAATAACCTTTTGGACTGCATCCATTTCAGTTGAAATTGCGTCCTGCTCTGTGTCTAACTGCTTCAATCTCAATTCAAGGTTTTTGTCTTGAGCTTGAACAATTTCAATTTGAGCATTAATTTCTTGTATTGCCTGATCGTACAAAAATTTATCATATTCATACTGATTCATTGCATCTTCATAAGCATCTTGATCGGTTACCGTAGATGTAGTCAATGAATATGTTATATATTTACCGTTTTCATCAGGTATACTTATATTTATAAATCTGCCTGTTGAATCTTTTTCAATTCTGCAATCTTCAATACCTTTGATTTCATTGGTCTTTGTAGAAGAACCCATTGTGTAACAGCTGATTGCCGATGTAATATTACCATTGCCATCAGTAACAACACCCGCGCCGGTCAAATCAGACATTTTATAAAAATATGGTGACCAGATGCCTGTAGATGAATTTTGAACATATCTTATCATCCAATCATTTTCACCGTATTTTTCATCCAATAATGTTTTATATGCGGCTTCTTCTTCTTTTAATTTATCCAGCTGCTCATCAGACAGCGTGCTTAAATAAGGATCATTTTTGATAAAATCATCGGTTATATTATCACCGATTTTTCTTAATTGTACTGATCCGACAAAGAAATTATTGCCGTCTTTATTAACTACGCTTGTCGATGCAGAAACAGGTGTAAATTCATCTTCATACTGTGATAAATAACTCAATGTATATAAACCGTTCTGCTGTGCGATAAGTGTTGTTATTGTATTAGTTAAAGCACCGTCATTGAATGTATAAACAGTTTTTGTATAACTGTCAACAGAAGGAGGTGTCGGCACGGACATACCAAGCAAATCATTATAATAATTTGCCGACTGATTAGCTAATGTTGTACGTTGCTGGTTAATCTGCTGCCCTTCGTATTCAACATTGCTTTTTCTGGCGGTCAGGCCTAAAAATCTGGCTTGTGAGGCTGCCATACCCATAGCGTGTCGATTTCCTTTCTGCAAGTTTTGTGCTTACACATGTCATGTCGGCACTTCGGGCTGTATTCTTTAATTATTTATCGTATTATGTTACAAAACTGTTACAAAACTATTTTCTGAATTCCGGAGAAATATAGCTGAGTATTGCGCCGCCGATTTCCTCATTCGGATCAAAAAACGGCGTCGGATTAGGGTTTAAGGAATTTTGCACAAGCATTTTAACTAAAGGACCAAAAGCATCCGGCACCTGAATTTTTCTGTAGATTCCTGCCAAAAATGTCTGGATATTCGGGGATTTTGCATTATTAAACCTTGACAAAACAGGATACATCTTATCAATATTTTTAACGCCTCCGTCAATCATTCTGTCCAATATATATAAGGTTTCCGTAATCTGTGTTTCGTTATTTGAATGCTGAAGGACATCCGAAATATAAGGCAAAGCATTTTCACCCTGTTTTACGAAAGTATCGACTTTATTATTATCAACCGTAATATAATTTCGCCTGATATCAGGCATTTGTGTGGGCATATATCTCTGTTGAATATTGTTAACCGGTTGAATATACATTTATCCTCCTTTTTATGAATATACAAACGGAGCACCGTTTTTAATTTCAAACAGAATATTTTCCGCCATTGTTTTTAACTCATCTTTTGATTTTCCCGCATCGACCTGACGATAAAATTCATCGACCAGAGGCTTAATTGCCGCATCTTTTTTGGATTTAAAATTTCGAAGTTCAGTTGAAACAAGGCGTTTTTGAAGCTGAAGCTCGGTTTCTGCATTAATCTTTTTCACCTGAACATCTTTTACGGCATCACCTACCAGTTTACCGCCGTAACCCAGTGCTGTCAAACCGGTAATCCCGAAAAACAACTGCTTAAACTGCGGATTTGAAGTATCCAGAAGCCAATTATAGAAAAACGCCCTGTAATCATTTACGTGAGAATAAAAAGATGGTTTCGGGGTTCCGTCACCACCCATTGCCGCGTTAACCTTTGTAGATGAAGTCTGTATTTCTTCCGCAATCTCTTTTTCGAATTTGGCAATATCTTCCTTATCCCAATTTAAATTCTTTGTGTAAGACTTAATTTCTTCCGCATCAGCACCTATTGCTTTGAACAAATGAGTTAAATTTGTTCTGTCATGTTCTTTAGTAACCGGAGCTGATTTCTCTATAATATCGTTGATTACAGCTTTAGTATCTTTTATATACTTATCAAGATGCAGTTTGCTTTTACTCAAATTCTTCATTGAAATAAAACCCAGCCCTATAATTGAGGCAAATGTACCCAGTCCGAGAAGTATATAGCTTGCAAAATTTTTATTCGACTTATTTTCATCAGACTTTTTAGCGGTAAATGTCAAAGGATTGAACTTTTTCCGTCCGAAATTCGGCAAAATTTGGTCGCTGTCATCAGACAAATATTTTTTAAATTCAATTGCGTGTTTTGCAAGCATACTGCGAACAATTTGCATTTTGCCGGCAAAAGACTGCGTTTCAACTTCAATCAAATTTTCCTGAAGATTTTTTTGAATATCCGCTTCGCGGCGTTTTACCCAGACATCCTTAAACCCGTCAAAGAACGTTTTGCCCATAAATGCCATTGCCGTCAGCGTCAAAACCCCTGTACCCGCAAGAATAGTCTTTTGATTAGGTGCTTGTATCATCTGATAAAGCGCCTGATGTGTTTCTTCGTTCAGGGCAACATTTCGCGTCGTTGCCGGAAGTCTTTTAAAAGACGGTATATTCAAATTAATCTTTGCACTGCGCCTTACAAATGAAGTCAACAAAGCAATTGAACCCATAACTCCGAGGACTATTGCACTAATCGGCAAAAGACTTTTATTCACGGGAGTTTCAATCTCGGCAAGTTTTTTGGGCAGGCTGGTGTCATCGGATATTATCAAAGTATCACATGTATCTTGAAAATCCGTTTGTTTTGAAGGGTCTTTATAAAAACTGTTTACAATGACACCTTCTTTTGTATATGCATTTGTTTTTTGCTGAATAGGTGTTAAATTCCTGTTTTGTCTCAGCGTTTCACCATCTCTGAATTGATTAACGTTCATCTTTATCACCGTCTTTTAATTTTTTGTAAAGTTTATGTATAAAGGTTTTTAATTCAAAAGTTCGTTTTGCCTCTTCAACCTTTTTGTCTTCATCGTCCGTGTCTAAAGGCTCAAAAATTTTGAAAATTGATTTTATCTTCTTTTTAATTTCATTAAAGGTTTCTGATACTTTCTTTTGCACGGCAGCTTTTAATTCACCGTATACGGCAGTTAATTTGTCCGCAATATCAGCAAGCTTTTGAGAAAAATTTTGTACAAAATTTGATATTGTCTGCGGCAGATTTCTAATCATATTAAGTCCATTAGCAACAATATTATTCATAACAAAACCAAGAGGCTTGGCAATAATCGGCGGCATGGAATTTTGAACCATTTGAGCGAATTGAGCTGCCCTTTGAGCAGCATTTGCCATTGTGTTTTGAAATTTTTGAAGCGCTTGCAAATGTGCTTGAAAATCAGCTTCTCTGGCTTGCTGCGCCGCTTTTTGAGCTTTTAAGAATGCACCTATTGCCGCACATTCATTCCAGCTCATTTCGCCGGGTTTTGCTGAAAAATCAGCTTTTTTAGCGGCACCGCCGCCTGACATACCGTTACAAATCGGACACGCGCCCATAGGTAAACCATGAGGACAAGTTCCGACTCTGGCGTTTTGCGTATGTACCGTTGACAAGTGCATTAAAAAATCCTCTTTTTTGAACACGAATAAGAGGACAACTTATACTTCCAACAGCACGTGGACAGTATTTATGAGTGTTCCGGCTTTTACGGTTGCGGCTACAGCTGGAGATGTTCACACCATTTCCTCTTAAAAAAATCTTAAAATAACCTGAAATTCATGTCAAACATTTGTGTTTAATTGTTAACATTACGATACCCGGTTCCGGCTCTGAAACCTGATATAAAATACATTACAGGAAGCATCGGTTCAATCCATTTTACACCGGACAACACACCTGCCGTTGCTATATCATCAGCATGAAGCGCAATATCCAAAGGCTCAGGCTTTCTTTCGGAATATATACCCTTTTCCTTTTTCTGACCGAATAACGGGTTAATTATTTTTTTACTCAAAAAATTTGCAATGTAACTTCCGCCGACAATACCGGTTGCAGTAATCCCTGCAAGTATTGTCACAAGCTTTTTCGCAGGTGTTAAGGATTTTATGACACCTTTTTGATGTAATTTTTCGGCTCCATATAGTGCAGCTCCCGCTCCGACATTACACAAAAAGATATTTGCAAAATACTGATAAAATCCTTCTTTTATCTTATTTGCATTTTTCTTTAAAGAAGATGTGCCTGTCACGGTATCTGCGATAATACCCCCTGCAAGACCGCTTGCAACAGGTACTGCCCCCAAAGTAGAAAGCCTTTTTATCTCCGAAAAAATTTCTGAGGAAGTTAAATTTTTATTTTCCGAAAATAATGTCTTAAATAAAACGGCTCTGTTTGAATCATCTTTCAACTTTTCAAACAGAACCGGAACCTCGTCCAAGGAAAGGTGGTTTCTCTTAGACTTATTAAGTATAGACAGTAAAATATTATCGGTTAAATTTGTTTTTTGAATATATTCGTCAACTGCTCTTGTTTGCTCTTGAATAATTTTTGAGGCAGGTTCAATTTCTATAAGTTTAAATTTTTTAACTGCAGCCAGAGTAGACCCTATTATTGATGCAGCTATAATGCCGTTTTTTAATAACCTGTGTTCATTTTTCTTATGTTTGCTGTTTCTGTGTTTATAAGCATCATAAACAGCTATTGCAGAACCTGATCCGATTAGAAGTTTTGGTATCCGGTTATTAAGTTTATTTATTACAAGCGGCTGATCCACATATTTGGCAAGTGTCTGTATTTTCATCATCCCTCGATATTAGTTAGTCACATCTAACTTATTTGTTAGACAAGTCTAACTTTATCAAAAGAATTTCTGTTTGTCAATAGTATTTAAGATACAACAATTTTTTATTTAAAATTAGTGACAAACTTATTAATTTTATCTAAATTTTTATCAGAAATAAGGTGCTCAACCGCACAAGCAATTTCCGCTGCATTATCAAGTTTTAATATTTCACCAAAGAATTCGCACAAAACTTTATGTTTTTTCAAAATTTTTTTCGCGATTTTGTCTCCTTCAGACGTGAGAGTAACAGAAGAATATGGAGAGTAATTAATTAAGCCTTTGGAAGAAAGCTGTATTAGAGCAGAAGTTACAGAAGCTTTTTTAACCTTAAGTGCTTCAGATATATCAGTAACCTTTGCAAAACCATTCTTTAAGACCTGAACGTAGATTTCTTCTAAATAATCTTCCTGACTTCTAGACAATTTTTCCATAAGATTTATTATAATATAAATCGCATAAACTTGCAAAATTTTAAAAAGCGCAGTAATATAATATTTAGTAAAGTTTTCTTAAAAACAGAGCTTGAAGTGTTTCACTAAAATCTTTGTCGGAGTAAAATAATTTTATGAAAGCAATCGCGGAAGAACATCTATATTCAGACATACCACCTACAAAGCTTCGCAACAAAGACGAAGTTTTCAAACCGGCAAAAACCAACAAATTCTGGTTGACAATTGCGAGTTTGTTCTTTTTCAACATGCTCCAAAACAGATTCTATGCTTTCCGGTACAAAAATGCCGAAAATTATTTTAACCGTGACGAAAAATATCCGACAATTATTTTTGCACCACACTGCAACTGGTGGGACGGAATTGTTTTATACAATATTTCACACAGAATCTGCCATAAAGAAATACGCCTGATGGTTGAAGAATTAAACAGATTTCCGCTTTTAAGACGCGGCGGAGCATATTCCGTTTGCAAAAAGTCACCGCAATCCGCGATGAAAGCTTTAAAATATTCGGTAGAATTGTTAAAAGATTTAAGAAATATTTTATTTATATTCCCGCAGGGTATCATACGCCCTCCGCATTTCAGACCTATAGAATTTCAAACCGGGCTTGCTTATATTGCACAAAATGCAGTAAAAAAATACGGCAAAGTTAACCTTATACCAATATCCATTGATTATTGTTTTTTAAGAGATAACCGTCCGGAAGTTCTTGTGGAATTCGGCAAAAGAATAGAATTAACCGATCCTAAGGTTGACAGAAAAGAATTCACGCATCTGCTTGAAAGGTCAATGGAAGAAGTTTGCGACCACCAGATGAAAGATATTTCAACAGGTGAACTCGGAGAATACAAAATACTTTTCAAACAGCATCTAAAATGGTACAGACGAATTGAACAGCGTTTAAAAAGTATTGACCTGCCGGATGTATCAGGTATGTAATAAAAAATCCCCGAAATGGGGATTTTTTATTATGCATCGTAGCGTTTAAAAGATTTTTCAATATTTTTGGAGATTACGGATTTTATCGTATCGTATTCAGTTGTCAGTGATGATATCTCCGTATCTAAATTTTTCATCTTCAAGTCTAATATTTCTTCTTTTTGATTTAATTTCTGTTTCTCAGTATTATATTTTGCTTCTGCCTTGGCTATTGCCTCGTCATCCGTTATTTCGCGAACATATGTATTCGTTGCATAATTACCCTGATAATAATATCCGTCATCCGCACAAGTTGTCAGGAATAATTTGCCTGTTTTTAACATTTCCTGCAAATAATCATTATCCAAAACCTGATTATTCTCTGTCCAGCCGCGCAAACATATCTGGTTAAAGATTGAATCATAAAATCCTGATATTAATGCCTGATCTGTATTTATGCCTGTATTAACAACTACATCAAATAAGAAATCATCATCAAGATCTATCAAATTACTGTCTTTAACCGTACGGCTTCCGTTATCACTATTTTTCTCGGAAACTTCATATTTTGAATGTCCTACACCTTCCATTTCGATTGCAAAATATGTCAAAAACGCCTTGGCAATATTAGTTATGTTTATAGCAACACCATCTGCCCTATGCCATTTATTTGCATTAGGCAATGAGTTTTTCTGGACACAAATACCGATATAATCCGTATTGGAATATACAGCTTCATAACGGTGTCCTTTATTTTGCCACCAGGAACCGTCGTAGCCTGAATTGACACCGTCCAACGTATCCATTACGCCTTTAAAACCGTTTTGCCCGTCTTCTTTTGTATCACCGCCGGCCCATAATGCTAAATTGTCAGCACTTAACAAAGCTTGTGTCTTTGCTTTAGCGGTCTGAAATGCTCTTTCAATACCTGAGTTACCCGCAACACTCAATAATGATTCAAATTCATTGAACATCCATTCCCAAATATCAAGGTTGGCTATATTATTCGCAACAGATTCTATAGCCCCATTTCTACCGTCTGTCTGTTTATAGTTCAAACTGGTTACAAGCCTATAGTTTCCTTTCAGTATATCACTAAGAGTAAAGGTAGCAGAATCAACAGTATCGGCATCTTCTCCTAAATTCCCGCTACGTAATTGTATACCACGAACTCTGTTGTTATCTTCATTTAATATAGTTTTCCATTCTTCCTTGCTAAATGTACCAGGTGTCGCCGTAAGATCAGTATTTTCATCATAATAATCCAACAATTGTTCCAACGTCATCTGCTGGACTTCTGTTGTCACAAGATCTGTTGTTCCGACACCCATTGTCTGAGCATACTGTATTCCCATATATGTATCTGCTGCAGCTTGAGTTATTAAACCGCTGTCGACCATACCTTGTAAAAATCTGTTTCTTACATCACTTGACGGCAAGCACCCTAAGCCCTCCTGAGGAATACCAGCTGCTCTTGCCGCTGCCGCATATTGACTGCTTAATACTGCTTTGCCTGATGCATCAGTTGCCAATATCGGTAAATATCCGTTCATCTCCGACGGCGTCATCATCAAACCATAGCTTAATGCTGTTGTTTCATCACCTGTTCCGTAAAAATCGTAAACTAATTTTGTTTTGTCTAATGAATTCTGATACTCATTTGATAAATTCGCAAGATCACGGGACAACGCTATTTTTTGATGTGAATAGCGCATGGATTGAAACTCACAGTCGGATTTACGCGCTGTGATGGTTAATAATCTGGCCTGTGATGCCGCGAGTCCCATACTCGATTTTCCTTTCGTAACTTTAGTAACAAAATCCTTGTATACATGTTGGGTTACGACATTTTGTGTATAAATCTTTAAATTCATGCGCTAAATTTGTAACAAAAATTAACAATTTTTAAGCTGGACATTAATCAAATATCCATTAAATGATTGATGTGAAGTAAAAAATAATATTCTATTGTATTTATGGGGCAGGATATGAGTACTCAGACTATAAATTCAATAAATTCAAAAGAATTATACGTACAATATGACTGGTACAAGAATACCTTTCCGCCTGTCGTGCAAAAATCCTGTGATGAATTCTTTTTACCCGGATTCAAATTCGCACTGATAGGGATAAGCAAAAATATTAACGTTTTAATGGATAAAGATTTTTACTTTGTCACCAAAATACGAATTGACAAACAATATGATATGTTTTTCAGAAGTTCTGAAAAAGCTATCTCCCTAATTTTGGACAGAGTTTTAGGCAAACCGAACAGATCATTCAATTTGAACAGAATGACCGATTTGGAAGCTAAAATCATAACATCTTTTAATGATTACATGTTTAACATGACGTCACAGTTCTTATCCCCCCCGCCGCCGACTGAATTAAGAAGAACCAACTTTGACGTAATACATTTGACTTTTATTATCAAAGATATTGATGAACCAAAATTCGGAAAATTCATTGTATCATTGCCTGCAGCACTTTTGAACCCGGATACAATAACTTCAAAAGGCGAAAAATTTGACAATACCACTTTCAAAACAAGCACGCTTGACGTCAAAATAAAAATAGGGTCCACAAAATTTTCAATGTATGATTTAAAAAGTCTGGATACTGAAGATATTGTGGTTTTTGACAACAGCAATACAAAAAAAATGACGCTTATTATAGATGATTATGAAAAAGAAATAAAATTAAACCCGAATCTGGGCTTAATAACACCGACAGATGAGAATAACGGAGGAAATAATATGGGAGCCAACAATTTATGGGACAGCATTGAAGTTGAGATGACTGCTGAATTTGATCCTGTCAAAATAACTCTCGGAGACCTAAAAAATATTGAGGACGGAATGGTCGTTGATTTAACCTCAATATATGACAACAAAGTTACTTTAAAAGTTGAAGATAAAATTATTGCCCGCGGAGAACTTGTGATAGTAAACGACAGATACGGCGTCAAAATATCCGAAGTTACCGCCCAGCAAAAAGAAAATGTATCCGCTGTGGCAGATGATTTTGAAACCATGCCGGCAGATGAAACCGTACCGGAAGAAACCGAAGATGAAACACCGGCGGCAGATCAACAAGATGAAGAATTTGACTACAGCGACTTTGAACTTGATGATGAAGATATTTAAGGAGTAAGGCTTATGGGAGGATATATAGCAAATTTTACTGTTTATACAATGGCAATGCTCGGTTTAATCTGCTTTGCGCTTTTTGTATACAAAAAATTCGCAAACGGAAACACAAACAATAAGTCAAAATTTTTAGGCATTGAAGAATGTATAAGCCTTGCACCCCGTAAAAATTTATATATAGTACGCGCAGGCAATGAAAGATTTTTAATAGCATCTGATGTCGACAAAACAAACTTAATCTCAAAACTCGACGACAATTCAAAGCCTCAGCGTTTTGAAAAACAACCGGATGCGGAAGATTTGCCTGTAATCGTGGATTTCCCGCAAAAGCCGGTTATTAAAGAAATGCTCAAAAAAATCAATCAAATATAAGGATATAAAATGGATACAGTTTTAAAAGATATAAACCCGGTTTTACAATTACTGATAGTTATGACGGTATTTTCGCTTATACCGTTTGTCTTTTGCTGTATGACAAGTTTTCTAAGATTTGTCATAGTATTTTCAATGCTAAAGACAGCACTCGGAACCCAGCAGGTTCCGCCGTCTATCGTAATTATCGGGCTTGCAATGATTCTGACGTTTTATACAATGGGAACAACTTTTTCCAAAATGTATGAGCTCGGGTCTGTTCCGTACCACAAAAATCAAAATATGATTGAGGCGATAAGCGAAGGCTCAAAACCCTTAAAAGAATTTATGATGAAACAGACACGTGAGTCCGATCTGGCATTTTTTGTGGAATTATCGCAAAAAACACCGCCAAAATCGCCGGAAGAAATCACTATATGGCAGGTTGCGCCGGCATATATCATAAGTGAATTAAAAACAGCTTTTGAAATCGGATTTATAATATTTGTACCGTTTATAGTATTAGACCTTGTGGTGGCAAATATACTTCTGGCACTCGGTATGTTTATGCTGTCGCCGACGATTATATCACTTCCGTTTAAACTTTTGATATTTATTGCGGTTGACGGCTGGGCATTGATTGTACAGGGGCTGGTTACAAGTTACAATTAAGGAGAATTATGGAACCTTTAATAGAATATTTAGCAAGAGGATTTATGGTAATGCTGGCAATATCAATGCCATGTGTACTTGTTGCTGCCGGTATCGGTCTGGTTGTCGGTATTCTGCAAGCAGTAACACAGGTTCAAGAGCAGACAATTGCTGCCGCGCCGAAAATTCTTGCTGTATTTTTGGTTATAATTGTCGGCGGAGTAGGTTTTATAAGGATTTTGACGAACCTTTTCACAGACGGCATGGCGCTGGCATTTAACGTTGTCCCGAAAAATGAAAACTATGTTCTGTCATCTGACTATTACAAATACACAACGCCTTTTGCAGGTGAAATGAACGACCGATTCAAAAACAATTCGGAAATTAATGACATTATGAAAAATCCCGGCAAAGTTCCGTTCATTGACAGTCAACAAAAAATGCGCTACCTGCCAAGCTCAAGGACTCCGATGCCGCGTCCTGATCTTGTAGAAACCAATAGAATACTCGGAAGATAATTATGAAAAAATTTCTGTTAACAATATTATTAATAAATTGTATGCTGCCGGCGCTTGCGTTTGAAGATTATATGATAATTTCAAACTCAATCGTAAAGTCAATTACGGTTGAAAATAACGAAATTCTTGACGCAAAACCGGTTTATACAATTGATAACGAGAAAAAAATAATAATTTTGACACCGCTAAAAGAGGGCAAAACCAAAATTTTTATAACGACAATTGACAGTGAAAAAATTATTGACGTTAAAATAACCGACAAAAAAACCACCCTGAAGCCGGAAGAAGGATTTGAATATTTTGAGATAGATATTCCGCCTGAAGAGATTGAGATTCCGGAACCGCCGCTTGTAACCGGCAAGGAAGGCGGTAAATAATGGACGCAATTATCGCGGAATTAATGAAAATGTTTCCTGCACTGAACACCATGCTTGCGGCAGGAATTATGGTATTTTCGCGTCTCATAGGATTTATGAGGCTGGCACCGGTTTTTAACAGAAAAGAAATTCCGGGAATGGTAAAACTCGCATTATGTCTGCTTTTAACCATTGTAATAACTCCTTTTGTAAAGCCCGAAAGTCTTATGATAATGGAATCTTTTGTCCTGTCGATATTTTTAAATATTGTTGTGGGGGCGCTTATCGGATATATGGCACAATTAATATTAATGGCTGTTGAGGCCGGAGCGGATATGATAAACATGCAGATGGGACTTTCTTCTGCAATGGTTCTTGAGCCGACTACATCAAGCCAGGTGTCTATTTTAAGCAAAATCATGGCTTTATTTGCGATATTAATATTTATAAACCTCGGCGGGGTGTATTGGCTTTTGAGAGCGTTGATGCGAAGTTTTGAAATATTTCCGATATTCGCCACGAGCATTCCTTTAGCAAAACTCGTTAATATGGAATATTTAATAAGTTTGTCGTCCAATGTACTCTTTATGGGGCTTCAAATAGCGTCACCGATTTTACTTGCGACATTGGGACAGGATATTATTCTCGGCGTAATTTCAAAAACAGCACCGCAGGTAAATGTTTTCCAATTGAGCTTTTTGTTCAAACCTGTTCTGGGAGCGGCAATTATGGTCTGGATTCTGCCGATGTTATTGAATATCATAAGCGACTACTTTTTGTCTTATTCTAATATTTTTTAATAATTTGCCACGGGCTGCAAAATACGATATGATAATTGCTGCAAACAAAAATAAAAAGGTAAGACAAATGAATATAAAGAAAACAGCATTCACATTAGCAGAAGTGCTCATAACCATTACTCTCATCGGCATTGTTGCCGCCATGACTATTCCGACTTTGATTTCAAATTATCAACAAAAAGCCTGGGATGAAGCATCCCAAGTTTTTGAAATTAAACTTGAAGAAGCTCTCAAAACAATGAATACTCAACAGGTGCTTGCAGGTTACAAATCCACTTCTAACTTTGTCAATGCGCTTTCTAAATATTTTAAGATTACCAAAATCTGTGCTAATAACGACATACTTTCCTGTTTTGAAGATAAAGTTATATGGGGCGATACAGAAGTTGACATGTCGGGAATTACAGCAGCGTCTCATTTAGGACAAAAAGATTGGGACACGGAAACTATAGGAGTTCAATTTGCAAACGGTGTCACAGGTGTTATTGCCTATAATCCCGATTGCAAACAAGATCCTTATAGCAATCAAATAGTAGGTACAAGCTGTCTTGCCCTTTTATATGACGTTACTGGATACAAAAAACCGAACACGCAATCAAAAGATTTGAATGAGATAAATGTTTTAGGTCTTGGCGGTGAAGATTGTACATTCGAAGTTGACGGAATTTGTTTTATTGGTCCGTTCTCGCCTCAACCTTTGAGTATGCAGGAATGCATTGACGAAAAGGACACTTTAAAAATTAAAAACTGCCGCTATGACTCTGATAGCTGGGCAGGAGCAGTTAAAACCTGCGGCGGTGTTGACAAAATGGCCACGCCTGAGCATTTGGCGACTATTGCACGTTCTTTATATAATAACTCCGGTATTGACGCATCTTTTAACGGCTGCGGTTTAAATATAGATGAAGAGAAAGCCAGTTTATATAAAATCGGAAATACAGCAAACTACACAGACATTTTTTCAAATAAAGAAATTGACGATTGGAACAATGATAATCAAGCATACATTATAGAGAGCTGGCAGTTTGGTAAAGATTGTGCATATGGCGGCTCGCTGTTCCCGCGTACAAGCAACGCTATGGCTTTGTGCGTAAAATAACATACTGTTGGACAGCCGCTGTTCAACATTCCGGCAAAAACCGCCGTCATAAAATTTTCATAGTAAAATACTTTTATGGTTAAAAGCGCATATATCCATATACCTTTTTGCAAATCAAAATGCAAATACTGTTCTTTTATCTCATTTCCTAAACTAGAATTAAAAGAGCAGTATTTTACTGCGATTATAAAAGAAATCAAATATTATTACAAAGGCGAAATACTTGATACAATTTACTTTGGCGGGGGTACACCGTCACTTTTAACGCCGGAGGAATTTAAAACTCTGCTTAATTTATTCAATTTTACGGATAAAACCGAAATTACGGCAGAACTTAATCCTGACGGGCTGACACAGGATTATCTCAAAAGCTTAAAATCTATTGGAATAAACCGCATAAGCCTCGGCTGCCAGACTTTTGACGACAATATTCTGCAAATAATCGGACGCCGCCATACGTCAAAACAGGTTGAAGAAGCTGTAAAATATGCCCAAAATGCCGGTTTTGACAACATAAGTCTTGATTTTATCTACGGATTACCAAATCAAACGCCGGAAATGTTTGCAGCTGACCTTAAATACGCAATTTCCCTCGACATACAGCACATATCGCTTTACGGTTTAAAAATTGATAAAGGATGTTATTTTTATACACACATGCCGGAAAACATTCCGGATGAAGACATGCAAGCAGAAATGTATTTAAAGGCCATTGAAATTTTGAAAAATTTCAACCATTATGAAATAAGCAATTTCGGCAAACCGTCAAAACACAACTTAAATTACTGGAATAACAACAATTATTACGGTTTCGGAGCTGCTGCGCACGGCTACACGGATGACACAAGATATTCAAACGCTGAAACCCTTGAAGAATATATCCAAAATCCCGAAAAACATTCTCTGAAACACACACTTACAAAACAAGAACAACTCGAAGAAGAAATTTTCCTCGGTTTCCGAAAAACGGACGGAATTGATATTTCACATATAAACCGCAAATTTAATATAAATTTTGACGAAAAATACTCAAAAATACTCAAAAAATACTCAAATTTTATCCAAAAAACACAAAAAGGCTATTGTTTTAACACAAACGGAATCTTAATCAGCAATGCAATACTGTGTGAGTTTTTGCAATAAAAAAAAGACCCCTTGAGGGGTCTTTTTTATTAGAAAATTATTCAACCACTTCAGCAACTACATCTTCAACTTTCGAAGCAGCTTTTTCACCTTTAATTGAAATTTTCTGCCAGATATTGGTATCAACCCATTCACCTGCTTTTGCCAAATAATGTTTTGCTTTTTCCATAAATTTAGCATCTTTTAAATTGATTTCATCAAGAACTTTTAATCCGCCTTTTTTAACACCGAGAAGCAATGCACCGCCAACAACAGCTGCTGCAACAACTATACCGGCTAAAGCTTTTAAAAATCCGTGTTTCTTTTTAGGTGCCTGTTCAGGCTTTTGAGCAGAAGCCTCCGGCATCGTGTATTTGCCAGGTGCACTGATACGTTCCTGTGCGGATTGGACCGGGGCGTTAGACTTAAAACTTACAGAAGATACAGAACTTATCATGAAAAACCTCCTATTACTACACACACATTTTATCAAATTCTTATACTATATAAACCCTCTGACAGCATGATTTTGACCGAAATAAAAAACTTTTTCAACAATCGTTACAAAAATTTACAATATATTTGGAATATTTAGAGAACCCGTGTCATCTTATAGTTTAGAGGGGAATAATATGGAACCGTTAATTTATATAGAAGAAAAAGATAAACAGGAAGCCGCAAAACTTGCAGGCGGATTTACGATTGAAGATACACTTAAAAGAGCATACATTAATGCTCTGGCAAGCGAACTTGCAATGAAATATATGGCACAGGAAGAAATTAACACGTCTAATATATATAATTTGCACAACATACATAAAATAAGAGAGCAGTTTGACATTGCTGATGTAATGCTGCCGAACATTCATATAGATGTAAGAATGGTTTATGACGAAAACTGTATTTTTATTCCGAAATCACATTTTGAATATGAAATAACACCTGATATCTACCTTGTTTTCAAAATGCTTGAGGATGAATCCTGCGTAAAATTTTTAGGATTTTTTGAACCGAAATTAATAAATAAAAATAATCATAATGAAAAATATTATTTTATTGAAAAAGAAAAGTTATCACACCCGACAGATTTAAAATCTTACATTGAAAACTTTAACGGAAATACAACAGAAGCTTTGCCGGACGAGGATTTTGAAAACGGACAAAAACTTGCGATGTCACTTATAGACCACGATATTGCTGATGATGACAAACGCCGGCTTCTCAAAATGCTCGTAAAATGTGCGGCTTTGCGTGAAGATTTGATTGAATTTGACAACTTTGAATGGATTTCATACCACGTTGCAACAACGGAAGAACTTACAGAACTTTCTGATACTGTAATTCAGGATGATGTTGAACCGATTAAGGACGAATTTGAAATATTTGAACAAACCGACGAATTTACTGATGATTTAACAGAGGAAGAAAACAACGGCGAAGACAATTTGGGAGAAGATTTGCTGGATGATTTTTCAGACGGTATTGACGATATTTCAATTGATGAGCCGGTTGAAACCGAAATTTCTGACGATATAACTTCATCAAATATTGAACTACCGTCCTCCGACGAAGATACAATTCCGCCGGAGGAAGATACAACACCTCATTTTGACGAAGAAAATTCAATGCCTGAAGATTCAGAAATAAACGAAGATTCTTTCAATTTAGAGGAGTCTTTTGATTTGAATCTTGATGAAAGTGCAGATTCAAATAACGAAGATACAAATAATGAAGATATAAATGACATAACAAACGATGAAAATATCCTTGAAACGGGAAGTTTGGACTTGTCAGATCTTCCGGATTTGACAGATGCAGAAAATAATGAAACAGATACAGCTGATATTGACATTATGGCAGATCTGCCGGAATTATCCGCAGATGAAACTTTACCCGAAGAAAAAATTCATCTTAGCGAATTCAATGAGTTACCGTTTGACACTTCAGACAACATACAGGAACCTGATGAAGAAGTTTTGGACCTTGATGAATTAGACAGCTTATCCGATAAAAATCAAGACAGCGAACAAATTATTGAAGAACCTGCTTTAAATGAAGTAACGGATTTTGAAAATCTTGGCGAAAGAGATGATATAAAACCCGTTGAAGAAAACACATTTGAAGACGATGAAATTACTTCTCTGGAAGACATTGAACCGATTTCAACGGACGAACCGATACAGGAACAAACATATCAGCCGGATGTAACCTCTTTGGATAACCTTGAAATTTCCGAGGATATTTCAGCTGACGAAACAGTCGAAGATTTTTCAGAAGCGGTATCTTTAGATGAATTAAATAAGACCGATGAATTTACCGAATCGGATATTTCGGAAGAAATACCTGAACAACCCGTAAGTATGGAGGAACTATCGGCAGCAGTACCCGATACTCCGATAAATAATGACAAAAACGACGAAAATTTTCCGGAAACTTTGACCACACAAGAGGATGCCGATGATGCCTTAACTTCTGAAACGACATCTTATGAAAATTCTACCGTAATAAGTAATCAATTTGAAACGCCGGGAGAATTCGCTATCGATATAAATCAACCTGCTAATCTGACGGAAGATACAAGTGAAGATATTGAAAAGCTGGAAGTTCTATACAACCAAAATAACAATGATGATAATAACCTGCAATTCAAAACCGCCCTGCCTGAGAAAGGCAAAAAAGCAATTGCGGTTGCGACTATTGTTATTGCAGCTTTAGCCTCACTTTTAATTTATGCTTCAATGAACAAATCCTCTAATCAGGTTACAGAACAAAATAATACAAGCGTTCTTGAAAAAAATCTGCCAAAACTTGATGAACAGGAACTTCCGGATGACGGCACAATTTTGCCGGAAAAAACAAATCCGACTGTGGAAGAAACAGCAAAAACAGCAGTGCAAAATGTCAATAAACCAAAAGCGCCTGTTATAGAAGAACCGTATCTTGATGTTAAAAAACTTTCATGGTCTGTTCCGGATTATGTTTCATATAACGATGAATTCAGAAAATACCTGCAAACAGCCGGCAAAAGTTTAAAATTATCATTGTCAAGTGATTTGCTGCTTGCAACGGAATATGCTTATTCAGACCAAATTCAAGTGAATGTTATTTTATCAAACGACGGCGGTATACAGAACGCTAACATACTCCAGTCAAGCGGTTCAGCCCAAATTGATGACATTGTGTTACGAACTGTAAATGATACACTAAAAGTCCTCAAAGCCCCTGCCGGAGTGATTGTTGGGGATAGTATACAGTTGACGCTTAAAATATATCTATAAATATGCTATAATACTTGTGAAGGAAACTTTACAGTGGATTTAGCACAAGACAAACTGGAATTAATAGAAAAAATAATAAGAAATGACCGCAAGTTTTCAAATAATGAAGACTTATTTGACGATTTTTTTAATGAAACCTGCCAGCGTTCACTTGGTATTGTAAATATCGTTACCTCTGATGCTGCGCTGGAAGCTTATTTAAAAAAGATAGCGACAACTTCAATTTTAAATGTTTTAAAAGATTCCGGCAGGTTGAGGAGAACAAAATCAGGTTACACTCCGTCGAAAGAAATTACTATTGACACATCAAACAAATATGAAGATATTGAAGTTTCCTACAACAATTTTAATGTGACAATTTCTCCCGAAGAAATAGCAATCCAAAAAGATACAATCAGACAGATTGCAGCTATAATCACCAAAATTGACGAAGAAGATTCTAATAAACAGTATTTACAAATTTATAAATTGCGTTATGATAATGGAATGACACAGAAAGAAATTTCTGAAGAACTTGGTTTATCCCAGTCAGAAGTTTCAAAACGATTATTCAAATTAATGAAAAAAGTTAAAGAATCGTTTAGGTAAAACTATGAGATGTCCCGTATGCAAGAAAATAATTCCGGAAAATACGCTCAAATGTCCGTATTGTAAAACAAGAACCGGCTTATTATGTAAAAATTGCAACACTGTAAATTCAATTTTTGATTTAAAATGTAAAAAATGCGGCAAAGAAATCCTTAAGATTTGCCCACACTGCAACAGTGTAAACTTTCCTAATGCAAAAAAATGCAGAAAATGCGGACTGCCTTTTGAAAAAATTGAAGAACCGGCATCGATTGATACTCTTGAGTACAGACCAAACCTGATTTCACAAAAAAATGCCGTAACCGTTTTAACTCAGGGGCTTTTATCAGACGATAAAAAAATATTTTCTCTAAGCGGTGAAAAAGGCATAGGCAAAAGCTACGTTTTAAAAGAAACAGTCAAAAAACTTCAAGACCATCAACTAATCTGGATGTTTGGCAAATGCACACCGCTCACCCAGCTTACCCCCGGCGGAATGATTCAGGATATGATTTTGAATTTATATAATCTGCCGAATTTTTGTGTTAATACACCTGACTTTAAAAAAGATGCGGCAAGATTTTTCCAGAATGAATTTCCTGAAATGACGGGGTTGGAAATAAATAATCTGATAAATTTTCTGTACACATCACAAAACGGCAATTTTGAAGATTTGCTGATCAATAAGAAAAAAACCTTTAATATGTTATATAAAGTTTTTGACAAAATCTCTCAGATAAGCGAATTTATAGTTATTGCAGACAACTTTGATTTTATAGACGGATTCTCATTTGAATTTTTAAACAACTTATTAAAACGCGAAAATCTTAATATGCGCTTTATCATGATGTACACAGACGCAAAACCGTCAAAAGGCTATTTTTATATGACGGATGGCAACATCTATCTGGACATAGGGATTGCCCCCTTGAACAATGATGAGATGGAAGAATTCTGTAAAGCATACGAAGAAGCATTTTCATACACAAATGAATTTGAAAGACACGAAATTATTGAAAAAAGCAAGGGGCATCCGGCATTTTTGGAACAGGCATTGAGCTATTGCTTTGACTGCCAGATAGGCGACAAACCTTTCAAATTGCCCGGAACTTTTACGGAAATCATACGCGAAAGGCTAAAAAATTTAAAAGAAGTTAATCCGATTGCATACAAAACTCTTGTCGGGGCATCAGTTCTCGGAGATAAAATAAATCTTGCACTTTTAAAAGAAATTTTCGGATTTGACGAAAAAGAGTTCACAGGGATTATCGATTATTTAAGAGAAATGCATTTTATAGAACCCGTAAACGAAATTTTTTACGAATTCAAAAATTTATTACTCTGGGAAACCATTCTGACGAGTTCAAAATACGATAACGATTTTATTACAATAAACACAAAAATCGCAAATTCAATTCAAAACTTTATCCTGAATTCAAACGCAATTTTAGGAATAATAGCCCAAAATCTCAAGCAAACACAGCTTGCGCTTGATATCTGGACAAAAAACACAAGACTTGCGGCATACGTCGGGGACACAAATCTTTATGTAATTTCACAAAAACAATGCCTCGCGCTTATCAATGAGCTGGATGAAAGCGAAACAATTAAAACAAGATACAATATTTCAGAAAGATTAGGCAAAATTTTATCAGATTATAATCCGAAAGAAGCACTTGAATTTCTGCCCGATGCAATAGCGAACGCGAAAGGCGTCGGTAACAGCCCGAAAGAGATTGAACTTCTGGGTTATCTTTCCTATTGCTGTCTGAGAACAGGCAATTATTACGGGAATGTTGAATGCGTTGATAACGTTCTTGCTAAAGTTCCTCCTGAACATAAACTTGAGATTGCACTTTTAAAGACAGCAAAACTTGAAGCACTGCTCAATATCGGCAACTGCGGCGAAATCATAAATACCGTTGACAACGACATTATGCCTGTTCTGGATGAATTTTTGGCAAAAGAGCCAAAATCAAAAATTCCGTATGATTTTGTATATGAAACATGGCTGAAAACATATTTATTGCTTGCAAACGCACTTGTTTTGCAGGGTAATGACCGCTCTTTTGAAATCTTGACGATTATATTTGATATAATAGACAGAAACCGTGTTAAAGATGACTTATTCATCTGCAAAACCAAGCTCACACTCGCATTCGCAAATACCATGAAAGGTGATTTTTACACCTCGGAAACAATTCTTGAAGATATATTGAAAATTTATAAAACCTCGACAATGGATAATGAAACCATTTTAAAATGGAATTTAATTGAGATATTAAATAATTTCTTCCGCGAAAGATACGACGGCTTGCAGGAGGATTTATTCCAGGTTGTAACTTTTGCAAACAATTCAGGCGATAATTTCACCAAAAATATATTAAAAACTCTGCTCGGAAAAATCTTCAAAGATCACGAACAATCAAAACAGGCTCTTGATATATATAATGATCAGATAACCTATTTTGCCAAAGAAAAAATAGCTCTCGGGGCGCTTTTGACGTGGTATTTGATAGCGGAAGCCACACTGGATGTTGAAGGTCCGCATGCCGCAATCGAAATTGCAAATCAAGCACTTGATGTTGCACAAAATCCAAAAATCAACAATTATTTCTTTATAATCCTTTTAAAAATGCTTATAGTAAAAGCAAGCATTGTAATTTCGGATTACGAAACGGCAAAAATCCAGATTGAAAACGCTATTATTCTGGCAAGCAAATTCAATATGAAGGATATTTTATCAAGATTATATCTCTTATACGGCAAATATTTCCAGGAACTTGGTCTGTTAAAAACCGATAAACAATCAGACTATTTAAAAGGTGCCGGCAAAATGTATGAAAAAGCAACCGAAATTGTTAAACAAACCAAAAACAACTGCATTTATATAGAAATTGAGAAGGCAAAAAATGTCTTAAAATCCTTCTGCCAGCTCAACAGTATAAGTATATAGCCTATTTAATATTAAATGCCTCATTATACATATATTGAAAATATTTTCCGCCTTCTTCTTTAGCAAAATTAAATTGTTTTTGCACAATTGAACCAATGCCAACATTTTTATTGCCGGATATGCCAAAAGAGAATATATCATACCCCCATTTGTTTGGACCTTTAGTCCCGTTTATGTCCACGACATAAATAGGAATACCACCTAAATAAGCATAATATTCTATAATATATGTTCCGTCTGCTAAAACAAACACAGGATAATTATTTTTTATAGATGAATCCGAAAAGATACCGCTAGGATCCTGCTTCTTATCCGGATTCTGCTCAGTCTTAACAATATCTGCGCCCCTGAAACTTTCAGGCAGGCACCCTTGTTCGTAAGCATGATCTTTACATATTTTTGTTGTCTTTAATGTTTTCAAAAACAATTCCTCATGAAATTCGCTGCACTCAGAAAACTTTCCGTTCAAATCGGCAGGAAGAGGATCTCCAGTTTCCGCACACCTATATACAGTACAGTTACCGTATTGATTTTTTTCATCTTCATCACATGTCGGGGTGCATTTGCCCGTATATGGATTAGTGCCATCCCAGTAATAACACTGTACAGGTCTGCCCTCTTTTGTTTGTATCCCGATTACCGCCTGCCAGAAAGTGCTGTAGAATTTCTTGAATTGATTCTTTAATACCGCATGCTGAATATTACGCGATATCGTCGGTATTGTTAACGCTGCCACAACGCCGATTATGCCGAGAGTTATCAAAACTTCCGCTAAAGTAAACGCGGCTTTTTTAATGTGAGTAGAGTGAGTTGCGTGAAAAGCGTATTTGCTGTGAGCTTCGCCCACGGTTTTCTTTTCTGACTTATAATTCATCATATTAGAATTATAATTTGTATTTGCTTCTTTGTCAATTTCGTTGTTGGTCTTGTAATGACGACCTACTAATTTTTCCCTCCCGCCCTTGAGGGGGAGGGTTAGGGTGGGGGGATTTTTCTTGAGAGCCTGAATCAAGTTCAGGATGACACGGTAAGTCCCGCCAATGCCCGATGGGTTGTCCTGCCTCAGGCAGTGCGGGATGATGTTTATAGGTTGACCAAAGCCAAATGTATTGTCGTGCCTCAGGCACTTCAGGATGACAGGTTCCCTGCGAACATAACTATATTGCTCGGGTTTACTATGACGAATGTTACTTCTTAGTGCCTTACTGCCATAGTATCTTAGTAACTTTTTCCAAACAATACCGCCTAAAACCTTGCTATTTCTATCTAGGAGAGTCGCCCCCCCCCGTTATCCAAACTAGTCATATCTTTCATTTTCGCTCTCCTTTTTCCGAGTTTATTATATCAAAAATTTTAATTTTTGGCAATAAAAAAGCACCCCTTGCGGGGTGCTTTTTTATTATTCCATAGGAATTGTCAATTTTTGCCCTATTTGTAATCTGTTGAGATTTTTAAGATTGTTAGCCTTTTGAATTGCATTAGCTTTTTCGGGGCTGTAGGAACCATAAAATCTAATCAAAATACTTTCAACGGTATCACCGCTTTGAACGGTATAAACTTCCGATTCTTTAACAGCAGTTTCACCGGCCGGTAAAAAATTCACATTTTCAGCCTGAACTTTAGTATTATTAGCCGGAACATTCACATCGCTGCCTTTTACCGAAAAACTGATAATAGTTGTCAGCATAAGCATTGTAACAGCGCCTGCAATAAATCCTGTAGCAAGATAAACGCTCGGGGATTTTTCTGATTTCTGGCTGATTTTAAAATTCTGCCACAAAAGATCCAATTCTTTTTCTTTATTCGGACGAACATAAACGTTCGGAGAATTATCATAAGAGGAATCTTGTTTGTATTTGGAAAGGGCTTCCAGAACAGCCATTTTTTCCTTAGAAAGGTTTGATCTTCTTAAAGTTGAGCTTTTCATAATTCGGACCTCACTATCCCTAAATTGTTCTTAGTAATAGAATGCTAACACGATATTTTTTTAAATTCAAGTATTTGTAAATTTTTAAAAATTTCCGTGCTGGACGAAACGGAATTTTTTATATATAATTTAAATATATGAAAAAGTATGCAATAGGAATTGATTTAGGCGGAACAAAAGTTTTAATTGCACTTGTAAATAAAGAAACAGGTGAAGTTACCCACTGGGTAAAAAAGAAAACCAAAAAAGACAAAGGCCCTAAAAATATAATCCGCAAAATGGTTGAGGGCGTAGAGGAACTTTTGGAAGAAAGCAAAATTCCTTTAAGCGAAATTTCATCAATAGGAGTCGGTGCAGCAGGTCAGGTTGACAGAGAACACGGGATTTTAATTGCCGCGGCGAATCTTGACTGCTATGACCTTAATATAAAAGAAAAAATTAATGAACATTTTGACATCCCCGTATATCTGGGAAATGACGTTGAAATAGCAGCGATAGGCGAATTAAAATTTGGCGCGGCAAGGGGTTATAAAGACGTTGTGTGCATATTTGTCGGAACAGGGGTAGGCTCATCAATTGTAAAAGACGGAAAAATAATTCGCGGCGCCACAGGCACAGCCGGTGAAATCGGACATATTATAGTTGACTTAAACGGCAGACCATGCGCATGCGGCGCGCACGGATGTCTGGAAGCTTACGCATCACGTTCCGCCATTGAAAAAAGAATTGAAGGCGCACTCAAAAAAGGCAGACACTCCGTAATTTTGGATTATATGGAAAACGGCAAATCAATAACATCACACATGATACACGATTCTATTGAAAGAGGAGATGAACTTGTAACCCAATGCGTGGATGAGGCTGCAGAATATTTATCAGGCGGGATAGCAAGCATAATTAATTTTATCAATCCGCAGTTGATTGTTCTTGGCGGAGGACTTATAGATGCGGTTGATTATTTCTATCAAAAAGTAATTAAAAAGGCAAAAGCCAAATCACTCCCCGTTCCCGCAACAAAAATAGAATTTAAAAAAGCTGCACTGGGTGATTTTTCAGGAGTTGTCGGCGCCGCATTTTTAGAAGGGTAACAAATGGGTAAAAAAGTTCTTTTAATCAGATTATCTTCACTCGGGGACGTAATTCATACAATTCCGCTTGCAAATTCTTTAAAATCAGCAGGCTATGAAATCACCTGGCTTGTCTCTGAAAAAGGCATACATGTACTTGAAGGGAACCCTTGCGTTGACAAAGTAATCCTTGCGCCCGTTCAATTATGGAAAAAACGCGGTCCTTCTTTTGAAAGTTTTAAAGAATATCTAACAATTTTAAAACAACTACGCTCAGAACATTTTGACATTGCGATAGATGCCCAGATGCTGTTAAAAAGCCTTTATTGGATGGCATTTTGCGGAGCAAAAAGAAGAATTATTTCCAAACAGGCAAGAGAATTTTCAATCCTTGGCGCAAATGAAGTCATCCCAAAGATTACAGAGCATCATAACTCACCGGTTATAAGAAATTATATGAAATATGCGGATTATCTGGGTGTTAATACGGACGAAATCAAGGTAACCCTTCCTGAGCCCCCAGCTGAAACCAAAACCAGAGTTGATGAACTTTTAAAAGATATTAAAAAGCCGCTTGTTGTGATTGCACCTGCGACGACCTGGGAGCCTAAGCACTGGAATAAAGACCACTGGAAAACAGTTGTCGAAAGTATAAAAGGTAATTGCTCGATTGTTTTTACCGGCGGAGCAAAAGATAATGAGCTTATATCTTATATAGGCGGGGATGAATTCTTAAATCTTGCCGGTAAAACCGATATTTTGGAACTTATTGAAATATTTTCACGTGCGGATATTGTACTCGCACCGGATTCCGGCAGCGCTCATCTTGCTTGGGCAACCCAAAAGCCAGCAGTTATAACAATTTTTACCTGTACTCCTTTAAAATATCTTGCCCCGCCGGGAGATAAAAACAAATACATAGCTCTGACCGGTGATTTACCCTGCCAGCCGTGTTTTAAACGTAAATGCAAATTAGATACAAATGCCTGCACAAATCTTCCAAAACCTGAAGAAATTATAAATATTGTTAACAAACTGTTAGAAAACAGAAAAAATGTTGTATAATATTAGAGTAAAATAGGTAGTTAATGGGCTTTTTAGATAAAATAAAAGAATACAGACGAATGCTCTCGCAGGTAGAAAGAAACATCTACGGCGAGAAACAGGACTATCTGGAAATTTACGAACGCAACCTGCAGCTTGAAAAAGAAATTGAAGCCCGCACAACCGAATTAAATGTCGCAAATAAACGTATGCTGACCCTGCAGCATATATGGGATATGATGAATTCTTCAACACCGTTGGAAAATGTTCTGGAAAAAGTCGTAAACAGTATCCATGGCGAACTCGGATATCTTCACTGCGCAATTATAAGAAAACTCCATGATGAAAAAGGCGATTACATGCAAATTGCAACGCAATCGAAAGATTCGGCAATCGCAAGGGTAAATAAAATTATCGGAATTCCTATTGAAGCAAGAAGATTAGCCTATAATCCGGACAGCATATACGCGGATACTATCAAAAACCGTAAAATAGTTCAAACAAAAGATTTGGGCGGAACGCTGAAATACGTAATGCCGGATTTGCCTGATGATGTAGCACTTGCGGCTGTCACAAATCAACCTTGCAGGTCTTTAATAATTATACCGCTATGTCCTATGAATACTGAATTCGGCTGGTTTTGCGTATTTACATCCCGCGATGAACTGGCAGAGTCCGAAACAGACTTTTTATCGCTTTTTGCCCAGCAAATCGAAATGTCAATAACGATTACGGATTTGTTTTTAGCAGTAAAAGAACAGGCCGTAACGGACAGTTTAACAGGTTTATATAACAGACGCCACTTTGAAGAAACCCTGAAACGCGAAGTCACACGTGCACAAAGGCAAAATCAGCCGTTTTCTATTATCGGAATTGATCTTGACTATTTGAAAAAAATTAATGATGAATACGGACATGCCTATGGCGATATGGCAATAAAAACAGTAGCGGAAGTTTTAAAAAGCAACGCCAGATCAATTGATATACCGGCGAGAATGGGCGGCGAAGAGTTCAATGTTCTTTTGCCCGGTATTGATTCAAAAGGCGCAATGGTAGCGGCGGAAAGAATTCGAAAAGCCATCGCGGATAAGGAGCTTGATGTTATAGGTCATGTAACCGCCAGTGTCGGTGTGGCAACATTTTTTGAGCATTCCGATAACATCGAAGAATTGCTTGAGCTGACTGATCAAGCCATGTATCAATCAAAACGCAACGGCCGCAATCAGGTTACGCTTGCAAAACCGATTACCGAAACCTCGTGGCAGGAAATTGCGGTTAATACTTTCCTTGAAATTCTATCAAAACACAATATTCCGATACCTCAGGATATTTCAAAAGACTTGCAGGCAAAACTTAAAGATGCGGAAGACAAAAAAGAGATGTCTAAAGAAACTCTCTTTAACGTTGCGGATATTCTCACATCAACCTACAACCCTATGCACACAAAAGGTATTATGAAGTCAAAAGTGTTTATGGCAACAAGTCTTGCAAAACGCTTTGATCTTTCAAAAGATGAAATTGATAACTTACGTATAGCAATGCTTTTATATGACATAGGAAACCTGATGCTTCCGCCTGAACTTTTACAAAAAACAACACCTTTAACCGAAGAAGAAAAACAGCACATAAAAGAGCACCCGATGATTGCGGCACAAGAAATTTTAAAACCGATTTCATACATTCAAGATGTCATTCCGATTATTGAACACCACCACGAAAACTGGGACGGAACGGGTTATCCGCAAAAATTATCGCATAATGACATTCCGCTGACATCGCAGATTATTTTGATAATAGATGCTTATTTTGCACTCATTGAACACCGTCCCTACAGAGCTAAAATGACACCTCAAGAGGCACTTGAAGTTATCAAAAAAGACGCCGGCAAAAAATGGAACAAAGCTCTTGTACAGGAATTTATAACACTTACCGAACTTGATTTAGTGTAATGAAAGAAAAAGAATTTATAAATATAATAAAAAATATCACAAAATCCGATGTTATAGGAGATGATTGTGCACATTTAAAAGATTTTGGGATAGTAATTTCTCAGGACAATCTTGTTGAAGATGTTCATTTTTCAATGAAATTCACCGATGCATATAAACTCGGCTATAAATCAGCAATGGTAAATATTTCTGATATTGCGGCAAGCGGCGCGGAACCTTGTTATATGACAATAGGTTTATCCCTGCCGGATAATATTGACAGCGAATTTGTAGAAAATTTTTATAAAGGTATAAAAGATGCAGTCAAAGGAATCGAGATAATAGGCGGAGATATAACAGGCAGTGACAAAATTTTCATCTCAATCGCAATTATCGGCAAAACAAAAGACCGCAAGATTTCTTCCCGAAAAAACGCAAAAAAAGGTTATAAAATAATAGTTTCAGGCACGCACGGCTCAAGCGCCGCAGGCTTAAAAGAACTGTTTGAAGGAAAGACAAACGAATTTACGGAAAAACATCTTATTCCAAAAGCAAAAGTTGAATTTTCAAAATATATTGCCAAAAACATAAAAACCGATTACGCAATGATGGATACCTCTGACGGACTTATGGATGCCTTGCTGCAAATTGCAGAGCAGAGTAATGTTTTACTTGATGTTGATTTTAACAAAATTCCTTATGACAATGGACTTGAAAAATTCGACAATTACAAAGATTTAATTCTATACGGCGGAGAGGACTATGAACTTGTTGCATGTGTGCCGCAAGATTTTTACGTTCCGAATTCGTTTGAAATAGGAAAAATCACAAAAGGAAAAGGCGTCAAAATTGACGGAGAATTTGTGAAAAACGCAGAAAAAAAATTATTCAATCATTTTAAGGAGCAGAAATGAAAACCACTGCAATTATAACCGCAGGCGGAACATCAAGCCGCTTTGGAACGGGAAATAAACTCTTAGAAAAAATTTACGGAAAAGAAGTAATAAAATATACGATTGAAGCTTTTGAGAAATCTGATATTGATGAAATTATCATAAGTGCCAATAAATCAATAATTCCTGAGCTTTCTTCTATGTTTAACCACAAAATAACCGAAGGCGGCTCAACCCGTCAGGCATCAGTTTACAACGGCTTGAAAGCTGCCGGACAATGCGATTTTGTGCTAATCCATGATGGCGCAAGACCTGTTATTACACCGGAGATTATAAACAGAACCATAGATCTGGTAAAAGAAAAAAATGCCGTAAGCGTTGTGACAAAAACTATTGACACCATAAAAGAAGTTCAAGACGGAAAAATCATCAAAACAATTGACCGTTCAAAGCTCTATAATACCCAGACTCCGCAGGCTTTCAGGTATGACATAATAATGTCTGCGCATGAAAAACTCCAAGGACAAAACTTTACGGATGATGCCGGAATGCTTGAAGCTTTGGGGTATGACGTTTATATTGTTGACGGAAGTTATAAAAACATAAAAATAACAACCCAAAGCGATATTGAAATTGCAAAAATATTTTTGAAATAAAAAGGGGTTCATAGAGAACCCCACACCTATACTACCTAACCTTTTACTAATATGAGGAATCTAACATAAATCTATTGACCTTGTTGTGCCTCTGCTTGGGCATACATAAGGATTGTAATACATTTGTGAGCTTTATTTAATGCTTCTGACATTTTATCTTCATTGGACCACCAGGATTCGACTTCACGTCTTGCAATTGATAATTGAGTATTAGCGGTATTATAAAGTTCAACATCAATTCCCTGATAATCCTGCAATCTTGCTTCCAGAGCTTCAAGTACGACTTCAGCAATTCTGTCACCCGTCATAAATCTTTCATCCATAAGGGTTTCAGTGAATCCCAAAGGATCAGCTTTTTCATAAATCGGTGCATAATATTTGTTCCACTGAAGCATTACTTCAACAACATTATCTTTTGTTATATTTTCTTCTAAATATTTTTTGATTCTGCCGGAACCTGCTCCGTCTACTTTTTGATAAATAGTATTAACTATTTGACGGATATTTTCATCATCAACATCAGCTGCAACCATATCTTCATTAAATGATACTAAATCCAGTGCGCCCAATTTGCTTGGAGTTGCAACGCCGCCTGCCGGTGTGGTAACAGCAGGATCTGCAGGATCTCCGGTTTCGGTATCTTCATCGGTAGTCGTTGCGCCTGCGGCAGCTTCAATTTCTGCCTGAATTTCTTCAGCTTTTGCCTGAATTTTATCTCTTAATTCTCTATACTGTTCATTAAGCTGTGAAATTCCGGCCTTTATCTGTTCTGGTGTAGCACCATGTTTTTGCAATTCCATAAGTTCATTGAATTTATCTTCAAGAGCTTCAACCTCACGTTTCAGAGCTCTTAATTCATCTTTTTGTTCAGCCGTTAATTGTTCTGAGGTCAAAGCCTGTTCTAATTGAGATTTCAAACCGGAAATATTGGAGCCTAAATTTTGTGCAATAACTCCATTACCAATATTTTCGCCGATAGCATAACCGTTTGCATATGCTGCCTGATTCATCATCATTTGCTGCATATTCATAAACGGATTGAACATGCTGTTAAAACGACCCATCATTTGGGCGATATTATAAAACGGATTAAATACGTTCTGAATACCGAATGCTTGAGCAGGTGTCAAATATGACGGCATAACATTAAACTGATATTGTCCGCCGTAATTGGTAGCATAATTATACGGATATAATGAGTTCCAAGTGAATAAATTTATTGGTCCGCCTGAAATTGTTCCCCAAGTCATTTTTAATATCCCCTTAATTTGTTCCCCGTACTTATATAAAAAAAATTTATATTCAAAAATTGCATGCCTGCATGGATTTCAGGCTTCTAATAATCCCAAAAAATACCGCCAATTCGGGCATTTCAGCATATTTAAATTACTTTTAATAATTCTTAATAATTCATAAAAACATTAATTATATCGTCTTTAGACAAGTCTGAACGAATTTGTCTGATTGACGTAATATAAGATGTATCGACTTTTTCGTCAAAAATTTTTTCCAGAAGTTCTATATTATAATCAAACAGAATAGAGCCGTGCTGGAGAATATAACCCTGTTTGCGGCATTGAGCGGAGCCTATAAGCTTTTTACCCTGATAACACAAATCCGCGCCGGTTGAAATAAGCATACAATAATCAAATTTTGTATGGACACCGTTTTCGCCGCCAAAATTCAAATCCACACCGAGTTTTTTAAATTTTTCTATAAGAAATTGAGAAATTTCCATATAAGATTGCGTGACATTTTCGCCGTGTTCCAAATAAGAAACCGGACAAATAAAACTGTATGTTATTTCATCATCATGCAATAAGGCTCTGCCGCCTGTAAGGCGCCTGACGACGTCAATATTTTCGGATTCCAAAAAATCATAGTCCAGAAAATAGTCTTTTTGATTTCTGCCAAGAGAAACGCACGCAGGCGACCAGCCGTATAACCTAAAAATCGGCTCTTTACATTGCTCAGCAATAGATTCCTCCAGCAAATCGGAATCAATTTGCATATTTTCAAACCCTGTTTTAATTTCATAGGGAATTATTTTCATTTTTGGTCTTTTTCCCTTGCTGCAAGCTCTTTTTCAAACTGCACAAAAACTTCATTTCCGACAAATTGTTCCAGAGCAGCGCGTTTGGCCAGATAATCTGATTTAGCTTTTGACTGCATATCTAATGAAGTTCTATAATAAGCATCCGTTACAAGAATTATTTCACGGGAAGCGTCCTGCGCCAGTTCGTAATTTTTCTTGCGCTGAGCAACAAGCTTATCCAACATTTCAAGCTGTTTTCTTGCAGTCATATAGTCATAATACAAATCAACCGCTCTTTGCTGCAAATCTTCAATTTTACGGACAAGAATAATCATATCCGCGTCAGTAACTTTTGTATATTTATAATTCAAAGCCTTTGTGTCCTGCGACATAATCCCCAGAACATTGCCGCCGATTAAAGACCCTGCCGCGAGCATAGGGTTACCCATACCTGCCCCGACCATTGTTGACATGCTGGCGATGGTTGTGAGAACTTTTTTAACGGATTTTTCATCAGGTTTGTCCGCATCAGGGTTTGCAAGCTTATACAGTGCAAAATTTATTGTATCGCTCTGGGTTGCGGCACCGCGCCATAATAATGACAAATCAGCGACCATATCTTTTTCTTCAAGACTGAGTTCAGAGGCAATTTCACTTGACATTCTTTTCAAGCTCAAATCAGCATAGGTCAAATCATCCGGAGTATGCTCAATTGACGTATCTTTTTCCGCATATTCTTTTTTAACCGGCTGAACTTCAGCCTGAACATACATTTTTTCGGGTGAATCCGATGTTCCTAAACGATATGCCGGATCTTTCGGGAAATTTATATCCTCATAAGTCAAAGCAAAACAAGGATTTGCAAAAACTGCCAGACACGAAAGAAGTATCAAACTATTTTTGACCATTTGCACCTCCTCCGCCTATAAGTGCGGCATTATAGTTATACTGGTACAAATTCAATTTATCCACAACTTTTTTCCCTGCAAGACGCTGAAGTTCAAGGTGATATTTTTTTGCAGTCTGCATGTAATAAAATTCTTCAATAACCACGTTGTCATAAAGCGAAGACGATATTGCTATTTCCAAAAAATCTTCCTCATCCATGGCTTTTGCGTAATTTTTACTGTACAAAAGCTGTCTTGAACGGGTTTCTTTCAACATAATTAAAGAATTTTTGTAATTATAGTATGCGTTGATAATTCTGTCCTGCAGGTTTTCAACAAGTCCTGCAAGCTCGATTAACTCTGTATCGGTCAAAGGGATTTCCTGCGGGATATTTTTTCTGTTAATAAGATTCTGTGCGAGACGTCCCGCTGCAAAAGCACCTGTTGCGACCATATAATCAGACCCCATTGCATACGGCAAAAAAGATGACCCTGCAACAATTGCGGATAAAGTTTTTGCCATCAAAGACGAATGAATACGCCGCTGGCTTTCCGGGGTAGAGAGTTTTTTCAAGGCAAACCCGATTACCTGATTATTTTCGACAGTACCTTTCCAGAGGTTTTCAATATCTTCAAGGTCTTTTTCTTTCTGGCGCTTAACGATTTCTTCCATGACAGCTTTGTCATTTATAACAATAGACTCTTTAAGCTTGACATCGGTTTTGGGAATTTCGACCTGCTGCGGCTTTACACCGTCAAGTATAATCTCGTCAGCCGCAATTGACGGAACTCCCAGCGCTATTAATAATACAGATACTAAAACCCTTCTCATAATAAAGTTATAGCATAAGAAAATAATAAATCCAATGATTGATTAAGTTTTACATCTTTTGGAGGTACTGCAAAGGAGGGAAAAATTTTAGAATAGATAGAGTAAAGGGGAGGGTATGACTAAGAAATCACAATATATGAGCAATCCTGTTAAGAATTCAACGGATTTATGCAAAAAAGCCGATGAATTACTGAAAAAAAATGCTTACAGAGAAGCTATCTCCAGCTATCTTAATGCATTAATGCTCAAACGTGATAACGCAAAATCATACTTCGGGCTGGGGATTTGCTACAAACAAATGGAAAATTACCCCAAAGCCATACATTACTTTGAAAAATCAACCGAAATTGACGAAGAAAACTATGATGCATATTTTGAACTCGGCGTCTGCCACCTTTTGGAAGGCATTCCCTGCGGAGCAATAAAGAATTTTGTAAAAGCAATCCAATTAAACCCTGAAAACCCCGACGCAATACTTCAATTAGGGATTTCTCACGAATTATGCGAAGAATACGACATGGCGCTGATGATTTACCAGAAGCTTATTGAAAATTCGCCGGAATATGTAAAAGCTTATGATCATAAATCTTCGCTTTTAATGAAAATGGACAGATACAAAGAAGCGTCAGTGATTTTAAATAAGATTATGCGGATAGATCCGACGTATTATAACGCGTATGCAGGAATTGGAATCTGTTTTGACAAACTCGGCAAAAAATCGGATGCCCAAAGATATTACAGAAAATTTTTACTCCACATGCCGGATTCTTCAAAGGCAAGCTTTATAAAAACCAGAATGCAAAAGCTGAAAGAACAAAACCATACTCCTAAAATACTTTCGCTGGTGTAGGGGTAGAAGTTACTAAGTTACTAAGTTACTAAGACAGTAAGGCACTTAGTAACCATGACCCCATCCTTGCCCTCTCCCCCGGGGGAGAGGGTGGCATGCAGTGACGGGAGAGGGGCTTTCACATCGTACCGACAACAAGATACCGGAACAAGTCCGGTATGACGGTAATTTCTAAATTCAGTCCCCCACCCTAACCCTCCCACCTTCACTACGTTCCGGAAACAGGGTCGCACAACTCGTACCTCGTTGGCTCCCTTTGTTCCTCAAGGTGGGAGGGAACATAAAGGTAACAAAAAAGGGCGCTTGCGCGCCCTTTTTTAATTTTTATTCAATAAATTATTTACCGAATAATACTGCTCTTGCTGAATCTGTTGCCGGTTCGACTGTTTGTCCGTGGAAAATTACAGGGAACAAGTCAGTAATTTCTGATGATTCACAAGAACCTGCATCTGCATTAGCACAATAAATAACTGAGTTTGGACCTGTTGCACCATTTACGTCGATGAAACCATAGCAATCATTGTCTAATGCAGTTGCATCTGTACATTTATAAGCATTCTGATTATACCAGAAAGCTGTACCATCAGCAAATGAATACTTTTTATAATCGTCCATTTCTGTTGACATTGATTTGTTAATAACAGCAGTATGTGTAGTTGCATCACAAGTAGCACCATCTGGCTTAGTTAAATCTGTATCATCTGCCGGAATTTCAATCTGCCAGTTTGGAGATTCAGTAGAACCTTTATTTACACAATTAATAGTATAGTCCAATTTTGGTGCTGCATTATTTTCTTGTAATGTAATACCTGTTGTAGGATATGAAGCTGTAATTTCGGTTGCTGATTGCATACGTTGACCTAAGATTTCAGATAATCTTGTGCCGGCGTTTGTTTGTGTCGCCTTATCATCACCAATAGTACTAAAATCCTCGTCTTCCATTGCAATATTCATCAATACTGCCTGATTCAAGGTTGACAATGCTTTTTTGTAAGCTGTCTTAAATTGTGCTCCGTTTGTGTTGGATATCAATGTCGGAATTGTCATGGCAGCTACAACACCGATAATACCTAATGTGATCAATACTTCTGCCAATGTGAATGCTGTTAATGCATTACTTCTGTCCTGTCGTGCCTGTGGCACACCAAATCTTTTTGTCATAATCTTTTACCTTTCTTTCTTTTACAACTATCTTTTGGCCGTTTACGCACGACCTCGCGCTGATATCACAGCCCCATTGCAGCCCCGGTTGTTACAATTATCGAAAGGTGAAATCAATATTGTATCAACATGACAAGTTCGACCCGTCATATTTCGTTTGTTCATAGCGATTACGGGCCACAACAGGGTTGTGATGTCAGATAAACCTATTCTATGGAAAAGCCTCTTAATACCTAAAGTATGGCACCCCCCCCCGACTTCCATGCTAGTCGTGGCAAGGGTTGCAGGCGTTTTAATATTTAAAATAATCTTTTCCATATATTTTTTAATCATGATTTTATTATATTTGTTTTGCATTTTTTGTCAATAGATTTACAAAAAATACTACTTTTGTTGCAGATTTTTTTATAACCCTCTCCCGAATTTCTAAATTCAGCCCCCCACCCTATCCCTCCCCCTCAAGGGGGGAGGGAATAAAAAGTGTGTTGTCCTGCCTTTGGCAGTTCAGAATGACAAAAATCCTTTCTTAGTGCCTTACTGCCTTAGTAACTTAGTATCTTCTAAAAAAGCAGGTTGAGCTTTCACTCCAACTGCAAATTCTTAATGCCTTAGTATCTTAGTAACTTCCCCATTAAGATACCAGGTTTTGGCGCCGGTAATTTTTACGTTCACAAATTGTCCGGTTAAGTCTTTATCATAAGGCACATGAACTGTCTTATTATTTCTGGTTTTGCCGGTATTTATAAGCTTTCCACTGCGTTCGTAAAAACTTTCAACCAGAATTTCCATCTCGCGTCCCACGTATTTAAGATTGGATTTAAGACAATTTTCCTGAACTTTTTTGTTCAAACGCTGAAACCTTTCGTCTTTTACATCTTCGGGAATAAATTTGTCAACCCATTTTGCGGCAACTGTTTTTTCACGCGGGGAATATGCAGCGACATTGCAGTAATCAAGCTCAAATTCATCAATTGCGGTCAAAGTTTCTTCAAACTGTTCTTCGGTTTCGCCTGGAAAACCCGCTATAAAATCGCTTGTAATTGTTACATCCGGCACCATATCACGGACTTTTTTAACAATAGCGCCGTATTCTTCTCTTGTATAGCGCCTGTTCATTTTTTTTAAAACCTCTGTTGAGCCTGACTGCATCGGAATATGGAAATATTCACACACCTTGTCAAGCTCGACAACAGTCCTGATAAGTTCATCCGTAATATCCGTCGGATATGAGGTTACAAATCTTATCCTAAAATCCCCGTCCAGCGCGTTTAAATCACGCAAAAGATCAGCCAATCTATAGTTTTTATCTTTGAAATCTTTTCCGTAGCTGTCAACATTCTGCCCGAGAAGTGTAATTTCCTTATGCCCTTCTGCCAGCGCGTCTTTTGCCTCTTGAATTATAACTTCAGGGAGTCTTGAACGTTCTCTGCCGCGGGTATAAGGCACTATACAATATGTGCAGAAATTGTTACAGCCTTCTGTTATATTAACCCATGCATTGACGGATTTTACACGTTTAATCCCGAAACCGCGGGTGTCCTCAGTTTTATGGGTTTCAGTGCATTCGCAAACTTTTTCACCGTTTTCAACAGCCTTGATTATCTCGGGAAGTTTATAAATATTATGGGTGCCTAAAACAAAATCCACATAAGGCGCGCGCTTAAAAAGCTTTTCAGCCTTTTGCTGGGCTACACATCCGCAAAAACCGATTTTCAAATCCGGATTATTTTCCTGCTTCCACTTGCCCCAGACGCCAATCAAACTATATGCCTTATCTTCGCTTAATTGTCTTATTGAACAAGTATTAACCATCAATAAATCCGCGCTTTTAGGGTTTTCAACTTCTTCATAACCGAAATGCGACAGCATACCGAGCATTCTTTCGGTATCTGATTTATTCATCTGGCATCCCATTGTTTCTATATAAACTTTTTTCATAACTTCCTTTCAATATATTACGATTATAATACAAAAATATTGTTATAACTTGACTTTTCTGCCATAAAATAATATGCTGAGATTAGTCGTTTGGAATTTTGGAGTTTATTATGGGGTTAAGAAGACACAACATGTTAACGGTTTTAGAAGATAAAACCAATGAATTCAGTGACAGAATAGCACTCGGTATAAGAACGCCTCTCGGGTGGAAGGAATTTTCCTACAAAGGCATCGGGCTTTTGTCGAGAAAACTCGCAAGCCATTTGATTATGAAAGTTCAGGTAAAAAAAGGCGAACGGGTGGCAATTTTATCGGAATCAAAACCCGAATACGGAGCATGCGTTTTTGCATCAATTATGGCAGGTATGACCGTTGTGCCTCTGGATATTAAATTAACAAAATACGAACTTGTATCAATTCTTTCGGACTGCGAACCGACCGTTATGCTTGTGTCACAAACTTTTGTCCAGATGGCGCTTGAACTTCAAAAAGAAATCCCGTCGCTTAAAAATATTTTTGTAATTGATGAGCCGTCATATAACCTCGGCTTAACAAGTATTTACGAATTCGAAAATATTTATGAATGCAAATGGCGCCACAGAAGCTCTAAATCAACAGCTCTCATAATTTACACCTCAGGCACAACAGGCTCCCCAAAAGGTGTTGAAATAACTTTTGCCAATATGTTTACGCAATTGGATGATCTGGAAATCGCATTAAAAGCAATCCTGCCAAACCGGAAAGTTACGGTATTATCAATTTTGCCCATGAATCATTTATTTGAATTGACTGTCGGGTTTTCAACATTTCTTAATTTCGGTTTTACCGTATATTATACACAAAGCTTAAAACCTAAAGATATTTTAAGCATTATGGTTGAAAAAAAAGTCGACTTTATGATTGTTGTACCTGCGTTTTTAAAACTTTTAAAAACGGCAATTGAATCAGAATTGCATAATTCGTCACAATTTACGCAGACAGTTTTTAAATTTATGTATAATCTTGCAAAATTTATTCCGTCCTATACAATTAAAAAACTTATGTTCAAGAGAATTCATGACAAATTCGGCGGACATTTTATGGGCTGCATATCAGGCGGGGCGCCGTTGGATGTCGCGGTCGGACAATTCTTTGAAAGAATCGGCATAAAAGTTTATCAAGGCTACGGTCTATCCGAAACCAGCCCCGTCGTATCGGTTAACACCAACAAACGCGGAGATCTTGCCTCAGTCGGACAGCCTTTGCAAAGCTATGAAGCAAAAACCGACCCCGAAACAGGCGAGCTGCTCCTCAAAGGTCCCTCTGTTATGAAAGGCTACCATAACCAGCCGGAACTTACTAAAGAAGTTATTGACGAAAACGGCTGGCTGCATACCGGCGATATCGCAAATATTACGCCCGACGGGCATATTTATATTACCGGAAGAATTAAAAATATGATAGTCCTCTCCGGAGGCAAAAAAGTATTCCCAGAGGAAGTCGAATCCGTAATAGAAAAAAGCGACTACATAGCAGAAGTCTGTGTCCTCGGCACCTCAAGAACCTTCGGCTCCAAAGACGGCACCGAAGAAATTACAGCAGTAATTGTCCCAAAAGATTACTTGTACGAAAAATATGACGAAAATACCATTGAGTCGCTGGTTAAAAATGACGTGAAACTTTTGTCACAGCAATTAACCCAATACAAACGACCCACTAATCTCATTATAAACAAAGAACCTCTACCAAAAACAACAACCAGAAAAGTTAAACGAAAAGAAGTTAAAGAATTGATTAATGCATAAAAAATACGCCGGAACAAATTGTTCCGGCGTATTTTTCTCAATTTTTATGAAAAATATCTTTTCAAAAGTCCGTCAAAGCCTTTACCATGACGAGCTTCATCTTTTGCCATTTCATGAACTGTGTCATGAATTGCATCATAACCCAATTCTTTAGCACGTCTGGCAATTGCCAGCTTGCCTTCGCAAGCACCATGTTCAGCTTCTGCACGAAGTTCAAGGTTCTTTTTCGTTGAATCGGTTACAACTTCACCAAGCAATTCCGCAAATTTTGCAGCATGTTCGGCTTCTTCAAATGCATATCTTTTGTAAGCTTCAGCAACTTCCGGATAACCTTCTCTTTCCGCTACTCTTGACATGGCAAGATACATACCGACTTCGGTACATTCACCCGTAAAGTGTGCCCTCAAGCCTTCCATTACTTCTTTATCTTCAACTACGCCGTCGCCAACTTTGTGTTCGCAAGCATAAACTTTATCTCCGCCGCCTACAGCCTTGAAAGTTGTTGCTCCGCATAAAGGACATTTTTCAGGTGCCTTATCTGCTTCCGTTGACCAACCGCATACTGTGCATACATATTTCATATCTTACCGCCTTTCTTTTTACATATTTAATTCTATCACAGCAAATTTAATTTGTAAAGTGAGAATTATTCTCATTTTTAATTTTTGTTAAGACTATGCCGCTACTCTAAAAATCCTCCTCGCATTAAACGGCAACGCTCTCAACACAACGAAAACTCAACGTTTTCGTTGATGTTGTTCATCTCTCGCTTCGCTCACACGGCGCCCCACCGAAAATTCAAAAAAAGACCTCTTTTTAAGAGGTCAAGGTTGGTTATTTTTTAGGTTATATAGTATTATGTCAGTTTCTCTTTTGTACTTTTTTTAATTATCCTCAAGATTCGTTATTGCCCCGGTTGAATAAAAAGTTTACAAAAATTAATATTATAAATTGTATAATATAATCATGTGGATAAGATTTAAAAAATGGTTTTTGGCAAATATTCTGCGCAAAAAATATTACCGCACCGGCAAATGCAAAGCCTGCGGCAAATGCTGCACACAAATTTACGTCAAACACTATAAACACGTTCTGCAGGATGAAAAAGAATTCAAAAAACTGCAATATCTCCACAATTTTTATGCAAACCTTAAAATAATCGGCAAAGACGACATCGGACTTATTTTTGAATGCCAAAATCTTGACCCTGTAACGCACAAATGCAAAATTCATAAACGCCGCCCCGCAATTTGCCGCCGCTACCCTCAGGAAGAACTTTTCTCTATGGGCGGAGCCTTGTCCGATGATTGCGGATACAAAATGGAACCTATTGTCCCGTTTAAAGATGTAATGAAAAAACTGTCAAAACGAAAGCTAAACATCCGATAATTGACCTAACCTCTAAAAATTGCTATAATAAAACCGTACATAAAAAAATGGAGGTTAAAAATGGGCGCAAATACGCATAACAACTACTTTTCACTCAGGGGGGGCAGTTAGCTTAACCTCCGCAGACAGTTATTTTACAGGTCATCCTGAGGCGATAGCCGAAGGATCTCAAAAAGTTAATGAGATGCTGAAACAAGTTCAGCATGACAGAAATTTTGGTTCGCTTTGTAAAGTTCTGCATGACAAATATGTGAGCGAAACTCACAGTAAACACTTATTTACTTATTCCCTTATTAACTTATTAACTTCAAAAAAAGCCGCCTTTACTTTGGCGGAAGTTTTGATTACTCTTGCAATCATAGGCATTGTGGCGGCTATGACTATTCCGACGCTTGTTGCGAATTACCAGAATAAAGCTTGGAATACTTCTGCTTCTGTCTTTGAACGTAAACTTGAAGAAGCTTTAAGACAAATGAATACTCAACAAATCCTTGCAGGTTACAAATCTACTGCGGATTTTGTCGGAGCTTTAGGTAAATACTTTAAGATTAATAAAGTCTGTAATAATAACGATTTAATGTCTTGTTTTGAAGATAAAGTATACTGGGGTGCTGACGAAGAAGAAGTCGATATGACTAAAATTAAAAATGCCTCTAATTTTGGACAAGATGATTGGGATACCGAACTCATAGGGGTGCAATTTGCTAACGGAACTACAGGCTTAATTGCATATAATCCCGAATGTAAAGAAAATCCTTATACTAACCAGTTCACCGGCACAAGTTGTTTAGCTATTCTTTATGATACCACAGGATTTAAAACTCCTAACACTCAGCAGAAAGATTTACGCTCGATTAACGTAGAATCGCTTGACGGAAGCAACTGTGCGTTCGAAATCAACGGTACTTGTTTTATGGCTCCGTTTAAGCCTGAACCTATTACTAAAGCTGAGTGTGAACAATTAAAAGGTGACCTTGGGATAAAAAGATGTTATTACGATAGTGATTACTGGGCAGGTGCTGTTAAAACTTGCGGCGGTGTTAGCAAAATGCCAACAATGGCACAGCTGGCAGATATAGCTAACTATGTCTACAACACATCAGGCACAGGTACGACAGCCCAAGGAGATTTAACACTTGACTATGACAAAGCAGCAGAGCTTGGCTTCACAGCCTTGAGTGAAGGCTCCTATTTCACCGTTTGGTCTAGTGAGGAGTCTAGTAGCCGCAACGCGTACGCCCACTGCTTCTTCCGTACCGCTACGGGCTGGAGCAACTACTACCGTTACTATAACGATACTCAGGCGGTTTGCATAGCTGATTAGTGGGGTGTGACAGCAGTCTAATATGTTGTCGTGGCTCAGCCACCTCTCCCCACTTGAGGGGGAGGGTTAGGGTGGGGGAACCAGTAATAAGAGTTTTGTAGTTGGGCATACTCACCCAACAGTAAATCCTTAGTGCCTTACTGCCTTAGTATCTTTATCGGAGATTCTTCGCTACGCTCAGAATGACATTATCTTGTCGTGCCTTTGGCACCCCTCCCCCCTTGAGGGGGAGGGGTAGGGTGGGGGGAACCAGTAATAAGAGTTTTGTAGTTGGGCATACTCACCCAACAGTAAATCCTTAGTGCCTTAATGTCTTAGTATCTTAGTATCTTTTTACTTAAAATCCCGCAGCAAGTGCGGGATGACGTGTAAATTTATGCAAAACCAAACAAAATACACTACTTTCCGGTAATGTAAAATTGTCCTCCATGACTTATTCTATAGAATATAACCATTGGAGGTATAAGTATGAAAAAAATTTTAGTATTATTAATTACAGGTTTCTTTACAATGCCGGCGTTTGCGTCATGCAGTATCGACGCAAATGAGCCTTGCACCGCATCAGCATTAAACGAAAACCAAACTTTACAGGAAAAACTGCTTCCCGACCCGCTTGAAGAAATAAAAGAACCCGACGCATTTCAGCCGCAATACCATAAACCCTACTATGATGAATTAATAAACACAACTCCTGCCACAGCAACAAACAATAATAATTACAATGCGAACTGTCAATTCGGTGTCTGCCTGCCGGGTTCTAACAATATGGAAGGTGAACTCACAGAATAAATTTTACCCGCCCGAAATTTCGGGCGGGTAAATTATTAATTTTTTGTTTATTTTTCAAGAATTCCTAAAAAATAATGTTATAACGATAATATAAAAAGCAATATATTTTTATGAAAAGGAGATAATATTATGGCTAAAACAATAGGTATTGACTTAGGTACAACAAACTCGGTTGTAGCGGTCATGGAAGGCGGCAAGCCGACAGTTATAGCCAACGCTGAAGGTTCACGTACAACCCCTTCAATTGTTGGTTTTTCAAAAACAGGCGAAAGACTTGTAGGTCAGCTTGCAAAACGTCAGGCTATCTTAAACCCTGATAAAACAATCGCTTCAATCAAAAGACACATGGGCGAAGATTATAAAGTGAACATTGACGGCAAAGATTACACCCCGCAAGAAATCTCTGCAATGATTTTGAGAAAACTGGCAGATGATGCTAGTGCATATTTGGGTGAAAAAGTTACATCAGCCGTAATCACTGTTCCTGCATACTTCAATGATGCTCAAAGACAGGCAACAAAAGATGCAGGTAAAATCGCAGGTTTGGACGTTTTACGTATCGTAAACGAACCGACCGCAGCAGCTCTTGCTTACGGACTTGAAAAAGAAAAGAGTGAAAAAGTTCTTGTATTCGACTTGGGCGGCGGTACATTCGATGTTTCAATCCTTGAAATCGGCGACGGCGTTCACGAAGTTCTTTCAACATCAGGTGATACTCACTTAGGCGGCGATGACTTCGACCAGAAGATTATGGACTGGATGTGCGATGAGTTCAAAAAACAGGAAGGTATCGACCTGAGAAACGATAAACAAGCTATGCAGCGTGTTAAAGAAGCCGCTGAAAAAGCTAAATGCGAATTGTCATCAGTTATGGAAACAAACATCAACTTACCGTTTATTACCGCTGATGCAAACGGTCCTAAACACCTTGACTTGAACTTAACAAGAGCTAAATTTGAAGATTTAAGCCGTGATTTGTTGAACAGATGCAAAACGCCTGTTGAAAATGCACTTAAAGATGCAGGAGTTACAAAAGCTGATATCAATGAAGTTGTATTGGTCGGCGGTTCTTCAAGAATTCCGGCAGTTCAACAGTTAGTAAAAGAATATACAGGCAAAGAACCTAACCAATCAGTTAACCCTGATGAAGTAGTTGCAGTCGGTGCTGCAATTCAGGCAGGTGTACTTGCCGGTGAAGTTAAAGACATCGTCTTGTTGGATGTAACACCGTTGACACTCGGTATTGAAACATTGGGCGGCGTTATGACACCTCTTGTCCCAAGAAACACTACAATACCTGTTTCTAAATCACAGGTATTCTCAACAGCCGAAAATAACCAGACAGCAGTTGATATCCACGTACTTCAAGGTGAAAGACCGATGGCTAAAGATAACAAATCTTTGGGTATGTTCAGACTTGACGGTATTCCGCCTGCAATGAGAGGTTTGCCGCAAATTGAAGTTACATTTGATATTGATGCCAACGGTATCGTTAACGTTTCAGCTAAAGATAAAGCTACTAACAAAGAACAAAAAATCACAATCACAAATTCTTCTAACCTTTCTGAAGCTGATATCGACAAAATGGTTAAAGAAGCAGAAGCCAACGCTGCGGAAGATAAAAAGAAAAAAGAAGATGCTGAAATCAAAAATAATGCAGCAAGCTTAATCAGCTCCGCTGAAAGAATCGTAAAAGATTTTGAAGGCAAAATTGATTCTGCCGATCAAACCAAATTGAATGAACAAAAAGAAGCTCTTCAAAAAGCTATTGACGAAAACAAACCGACTGATGAATTGAAAAAATTATCAGAAGAATTGCAGCAGACAATGTTCGGAATTTCTCAAAAAGCTTACGAAGCAGTACAAAAAGAAGATGCCGCTCAATCTGCTAACAGCGAAAGCGCATCTACCGAAGAAAACAAAGGTTCAGACGACGACGTAATCGACGCTGAATATACTAAAGAATAATAAAAAAATTCTTACACCAAAAAGCGGGAAGTTCAAATGAACTCCCCGCTTTTATTGTTGATATTTATGTACAAAAATGATATAATATCTTTATGAAAAAAATCGACCGAATTATAAAAAAATTGAATAATAAAATAAAAGATTTTTATTCTGACTTTAACGGAGTTTATTTGTACGGTTCGTATGCTAATAATACTGCCAAAAATGACAGTGATATAGATTTAGTCGCTTTATTTGATAATTCACTGAGCCGTGAAGAAAGAATGAATTTATGGGGAATTATCGGCAGATTGGAAGCCGAACTTGATTTAATATTTGATATACATCCAATGACACTTACCGAATTAAAAAATAACCCCGTGTATTACAATCAAGTCGTAAACAGAGGTATATATTATGGCGCAAGATAAAAAAATTCTTATTAATAATGCTCTGAAAAAATCTCATGAAGCCATTTCATCCGCTGAAAGCAACTTTCAAAATAAATTTTATTCAACATGCCAAAACCGGTTATATTATGCAATATTCTATGCAGTGACAGCCCTTGCCTACAAAGAAGATTTTATTACTTCAAAACATTCACAATTAATGAGCTGGTTCAATAAAAAATATATTTATACTGATAAAATTTTTGACGAACAATTGTTTAGGATATATAAAGAAGCATTTACCAACAGACAAAAATCTGATTATGACTTTATGTATGAACCTGATGCTAAAGAAATACTTGCATCCATAGAAGAAACAAAGTACTTTGTTTCTGAGATTGAAACTTATTTAATATAAATATTTTTAATATAAATATTTATACAATTTCTTTAAAAAATTCATTTATTTCTACTTTCAGAATTTGTGACAATTTGTATATAACAAATGCACTCGGAATAATAACTCCGCGTTCGATTTTGCCCACATAATTTACGCTCATATCAAGCAGCTCAGCAAGGTCATCCTGTGTATAATGCCTTCGCAATCTTTCCGCTTTTATATTTGACCCCAAAATATAAGCAAAATTTTCTTTCATAAAAATTATTTTATATTGTTGACATTTTATTAGAAAGAGATTATCATAAATCTAATATTTGCTATAATAAATATTAACTTGAGTATTGTTTAGATATTGGAGTAAAAATGAATAAACATGCTTTTACACTGGCAGAAGTTTTAATAACCATCGGCATAATCGGTATTGTTGCAGCTATGACTATTCCGACTTTGATTGTAAATTACCAGAAACGTGAGTTTGCATCCAGACTTTCACAAACTTTCAGTGTATTATCCAATGCCGTTAAAATGGCTCAGGTTGAATACGGAGATGTCTCAACCTGGGGATATCAAAAATACTACGGCACAACTGTTAATCCGAATGATGATAATTTACAATATATAAAAGAATATGCAGAAAAATATTTTCTTCCTTATCTCCGAGTTTCAAAAAATTATGGCAAGGTTAAGCTGAAAGATATCGGGTATTCCGGTTTTAAATCAAAGGACGGAAAATCATATTACAACGAAAATTCTAAAGTTTACACTACTGAAGTCAACAACGGAACTATAATATTTTTTACCTACAACGGGTCTACCACTGAAATTGATGGCGTTACTACTCACTTTATATCAGCCCCACTAATTTCCATAGATATAAACGGAAAAGCAGGACCAAATGTTATTGGTCGTGATGTCTTTCAATTTACATTATCCACAAACAAAAATAAATTATTACCCAGTGGCGCAGGATACAAACGTAGTAGTTTATTAAATAAATGTACTGAAAACCCCGCAGGTAAAGTATACGATAACTTTGCATGCACCGCCCTAATCCAAATGGACGGCTGGAAATTCGCAGAGGATTATCCATGGTAAAATTCTCATAACTTTTTATGCTATAATAAAGGTATGAAAATTTTAGGTATAGATCCCGGGATGGCAATTGTCGGCTACAGCATTGTGGATTTTGACGGAGAAAACGTAAAACTTCTCCATTCCGGTTCAATTCAAACATCCAAAGACGACAGAGAGTCAAAAAGATTGTTGGAAATTTTCAACGATATGAGAACTATTGTTGAAAAATATCAGCCTGATGAAGCTGCTATTGAAAAATTATTCTACTTCAAAAACCAGACTACCGTTATGCCGGTATCACACGCAAGAGGAGTAATCCTGACCGTTCTGGAACAATTCGGAATTCCGATTTTTGAATATACACCTATGGAAGTCAAACAGGTTTTGACAGGCTACGGCAGAGCCGACAAAAAAGAAGTTGACCATATGGTAAAACTTGCGCTAGGCGTTGAAACATTGCCAAAGCTTGATGACACAGTGGATTCAATTGCTATTGCAATCTGCCATACAAGGAGTAATATATGAACAAAAATGTCTTGAAACAGGTTAGTCTATTGAGTATATTTTTAGGCGCAGCACTGGGAGTTATAACAATTATTCCTTATATCGGCGAAATTGCTTTCTGGATTTTGATGTGTCTGTCTTCGACAGCCGTCATTTTATTTATGACTAAACTTGATATGCTCAAAATCACAACCGTTCAGGAAAGTGCCGTTTTAGGCGCTATCATAGGTTTTATTTCATTTATAGGATTTTCAATATTTTATATCCCGATAATAATAGTGCTTGCAAGATTTTTCCGGTATTACCCGAATTATGGAGTATCAATGGCTCTGAATAACGCAAGCCTGGGCTTAATTATTGTACTTGTAATCTTTATGGGAGTTTTGGCGGCAACCATTAACGCTTTTTCGGGATTTTTAACATTTTACGGAATAGATTTTTTCCAATTGTTGAATAAAAAAGACAATGAAGAACATTTTAAATTAAAGTGAGGAGATAATGACAGAATTCAAATCAAAAATAAGAACAATAGAATGGGTTGACACATTTTCCAGAATGGTTGATCAGACTCTTTTTCCATATGAATTCAAATATGTTGATATAAAAACCGGCGATAATATGTTTGATGCAATAAAAACAATGATTGTCAGAGGCGCACCGGCAATCGGTATAGCAGGCGCACACGGGGTTGTTTTATATGCTCAGGAATTAAAAAATCTGCCGCGTGATGAATTTATTAAAAAACTTCTTGAAAAAGCGGATTATATGGCAACTTCCCGACCGACAGCCGTGAATTTGATGTGGGCGGTTAAAAAACAAAAAGAAGTTATAAAAAATTCAAAATCCGATGTAAAAGGCATAATTGAAGAACTCAAACAAAATGCCATAAAGCTTGAAAATGAAGACATTGAAATCAACAAAAAAATCGGTGATTATGGTGCGGAAGTTGTGCCAAAAGGCGCAACGATTTTGACCCACTGCAACGCAGGCGCTCTTGCAACAGTCGGTTACGGAACTGCACTTGGCGTTGTGCGTTCGGCATTTGCAAATGATCCGACAATTCAAGTTTTTGCTGATGAAACCCGTCCGCGCCAGCAGGGTGCAAGAATTACCACACTTGAACTTACAATGGACGGAATTCCGACAACCCTTATAACAGACGGCATGTGTTCATATTTCATGAAAAAAGGCATGATAGATATGGTTGTCACAGGTGCGGACAGAATTGCCGCAAACGGCGATACTGCAAATAAAATCGGGACTTATACAGTCGCAATCGCTGCAAAATACCACAATATACCTTTCTATATTGCAGCCCCGCTTTCTACAATTGACATCAACATAAAGTCAGGCGACGAAATCCCGATTGAAGAACGTTCGCATGATGAAGTTACGCATATTAACGGAAAAGCAATATGCGCAGAAGGTGTTAATATAATAAACCCGGGCTTTGACGTAACCCCCCATGAACTTATTTCCGGCATAATCACTGAAAAAGGAATTCTAAGACCGGATTATAAAAAATCAATTGCAGAAGCTTTTAAGTAAAATCCGTAAGGCTTTTAGCTTCATCTCTTGCGGCTTTTTTTAAAGCAACAGACATTTCATTAATTTTGGCGCTGACAACTCGCGGGGATTTTTGAATAAAACTTTTGAGTGTACGTTCTTTGCCTTTAGCAAGCAGCATGGAGGCATTATCTTTGCCTTTAAAAACTTTCAGATAAACACCTTTATTTTTTTCCGTTATGAGTTTTTGCACTGATAAAACAGCTTTGCCCTTAATTTCCGCAACATCAAAAGACACTCTCGGATTTGCGTCCTTACCGATTTTATATCCGAGTTCGACACAAGCCTTTTTAACTATATTTTTTGCGGATTTTTGAGGTATGTATTTTGGATTAAAAACAATCATTTCATAGACATTAAACAATATAAATAAATTTTTTTAACCCCGCAGTAACAATTTGTTACAATTTTGTTTTAATCTTTTCTAATTTGAACAGATATTCAGCTGAAAGAATTTTTGGGATTCCCTGCGGCAGCTCCGGCAGAACAAATGGAAAAAGACTCTTTTCTTCAGCTTCTTTAAGAGTTTTCCAGACCTGCGTAAGATATTTATTGTATGATTCATCCAATTTTTTATTCAGTTTTAACAGAGTATACTCTTTTCTCATTTTATAGAACAATTCTTTTTGAGCCTCATTTAATTTACTCAAATCCGGAGTCCCGCTCAACCGCATATCATGCAAATAATGTTCAACTTCACCAAAACGGGTTGTATGCTTTCCGCCTATCTGAAATTCAATTTTGAACCCGTCAATAAAAATATCCGTATTAGCTCTGGTATAACCGGCACTTTTAATTTTATTAAGCGTAATATTTTTCCCTGCACCGATTTCATTAAGCATACGTATATTGTTGCCGTTGATATACGGATTTATGCCGTTGCCTCTGTAATTTTCCACCAGCGTAAGTTTCAACTTGCCGGATTTATGGGCGTCTGCCAGCCGCCGCAACAATACCGGAACATCTTTCGGATTGTTTATAATAATCCTTGCACCGTAGCCGTCACCTATAATATTTGTTATTTTGTTGTTTGCTATATACTCAACCGCATCATCTAAAGATAAATCGTTCATTGCCCGCGGAATTTTACCGGTAATTTTATCAACTTTTTTAATCCTGCTGCCAAATTCCCCTAAATCATCGCACATTGGTCTTAAAATTTCATCTGCAGCAGATTGTATTTTGCCGGAAACCTCATTAATCCGTTTTGCCAATTTTTCTGCCATATGGGGTTTTGAATTAAATGCCTTAAACGCATCAAAAAATGTTGGTTTACTGCCGCCTGTAGAGTAAACGATTTTTCTGATATTCGGTGATTTTACGACAGTTGATAAAATACCGCCGATTTTAGCGACGCTTGCCAAAATATTCCCCTTTTTTAATCCCCTATAATAATATAAAGAATTTCAAAGAGGAAAAATTGCCTAATCTAACGAAATGTAAATTTCTCCCTGTCTGAAAATTTTTAAATCATCTCCAAAGACTCCGCAGACAGTGGATTCCAAACCTTTACATTCATAACCGTAATCTTTTATAACAATATCACTTAGCCCGTTCATATTTTCAAAAGCCTGCTCATAGCTTTTTGCGGAAGGCTGATGGGATAGGTTTGCGCTTGTTGTTGCAAGAACATGCCCCGGGACAATTTCGCAAATTCTTTTGAAAACCTCATTATCTGGAACTCTTATTCCCACAGTATCCATGCCGGAGGTTATAAAATCAGGAGTATTTTTGCTTTTTTTAACCACGAGGGTCAAGGCACCGGGAAAATATTTTTTTATCAGCTTACATGCAAGCTTTGGCAGCGGCTCGACATAGTCCAAAAGATTATAAACCTCATTTGACATAAGTATTAAAGGTTTTTGCATCTCGCGTTTTTTAATTTCATAAATTTTTTTTACGGCGTTTTCATTATCCGGCAAACAGCCAAGCCCCCAGACAGTATCCGTGACATAGGTTATTACCCCGCCGTTTTTAAGTGTTTCTATAATTTCTTTTTCATTCCGTAATTTCATTTTAACTTCTCCAGAGATCCTGAAACAAGTTCAGGATGACAATTAAATTATATCATCATATAGGTCTTTGAATAATGGATTTTTTTCTTTTATTAAATTGATTTTCCAATCTCTATGCCAATTTTTTAACTGTTTTTCACGTTTAATTGCGCTTTCGATATCATTTGTACATTCAAAATATACGAGTTTGTCAACATTATACATTTCAGTAAAACCTTCAACAAATTTCTGCTTATGTTCATATACTCGTTTTATAAGATTTGACGTTACACCTATATAAAAAACCGTATTAATTTTATTTGTTAATATGTATACATAATACTGATTCGGCATTCAGACCTCTGTCATCCTGAACTTGTTTCAGGATCTCCTTAGTTTACTATATACTCTGTCAAACAATTCTTTTGCATAATCCATTTTTAATAACAGGTTTAGCCAGATGTATGTTCCAAGGCATATAACTCCGACAATTGTTATTTTCACAATTTCAAAAATATATTTCGGTAGCTCAATGAATTTGTCAAACGCAATAGCTGCCGCAAGACACAAAATAAACGTAATCAAACCCGCAATACACATTTTCAAAAGATTTTTAAACAAAACTCCATAGTCCATTTTAATTTTTTTAGACATCAAAATCCCGAGCATACAAGCGTTAAATAATGTCACAAGTGAAGTTGAAAGGGTAATCCCGCCTATTCCGAAATGTAATATATTTATCAAAAGGATATTCAAAAACACCTTCAAAACAATTGAAGAAAACGCAATCATAAAAGGGGTTGCGGAATCATTAAACGAATAATAAACACGGGTTATACTGTCGCGGAACACATACGGAATAATAGAAAATGACAAAAACCACAAGGCTTCCGTCACCATAAACGTAGCCCTCTCATCAAACGCACCGCGTTCAAATATAAGCCTTACACCGTCCGTTCCAAGAACCAGAATGCCTATAATTATCGGTATAGCCCCGAAAAATAAAACACCGACACCTTTATTAAAATATGTTTTTATTCCCTGCATATCCCCGTCCGCTACAAGTCTTGAAAAAATCGGAAATAACGGAACCAGAAACGCAGTTACCAGAATTCCGACAGGGAATTGGAAAACTCTGTTGGCATAACCTATTGCCGTCCAAACACCCTCATTCAATGATGATGCAAAAAACATATCCACATAAATATGCACCTGTCCGACGGTCGAGCTTAATACCGCAGGAAACAATAATTCACAAATATTTTTGAACTGAACATTATTTAAAACATCCAAATTCGGTTTAAACTTAAACCCCAGCTGTCTGATTTTCGGATATTGTAAAACCAGCTGTAAAACCGCACCGATTGTAGTTGCCCATGCCAGAATTACACCTGCGTTGTCGCTTCTTGCAGTCATTACCATAACGATAATTACAAGACTCATAACAATAGGCGACAAATTCGGCAGCATAAAATACCGGTAAGTTACAAGAATTCCGTAATAAATACCGACAATTCCGCCTATAATCAATACGGGCGACATAATTCTTAAATGTTCCGCCGCAAGCTGAACAAGTTCGGGGCTTCCGCCGGATACTATCAAATTCATTATAGGTGTTGCAAAGAAATAGCATAATAAAGCCAAAATCGCGAAGAAAATTATCGTTGTTGTCATAAAAGTTGAAAACAACTTTTTGACTTCTTCCTGAGGTTTTTCGCGCAAATTCGGTATAAGTTTTGAAAATACGGCAACTGTTGCACTGTGGAAAGGTCCTCCTACGCCGCCCAATAAAATTATTGCCAGCGCGGGAATTTGATATGCATAAAAATAAGCATCAGATACCATGGAAGTGCCGTAATAATTCGCGATTACAACATCTCTGATAAACCCTATGAGTTTGCTGAAAACAGTAACCACAGCAATAAGCCATGCCGCTTTCAATACACTTGTTGTTTTATTATCAGAATAATCCGTCATCTTTTGCCGTCAACTCCGCGTATATTCTTAAACCTTTATTTTTATCCTCATCTTCGGGATAATAAAATACTATTGTATTTTTTCCGTGTTTCAGATGCCTTGAGATATCAATTTTTTCGACTCTGTTAAAAAAGTTTTTTGAAAGCTTGATATCTTTTTCCTTACCATTTATATTAACCAAAAAATGGGATAATTGGTACTTATTATCAACAACAAGTTCAGCATGTTTATCTTTGGTATAAAAATTCTGAGATACAATATTTTTATCCGCAGACAGAACAAAAGGGTTTGTGCCGAGGGTAATTCCGGTGTAATAATGTTTAAGAATTTTTTCATAAGGCAATTTTAATTCAGTTGCCATAAACCCTGCACCGTATTGACTCAAACCCACGCCATGCCCGAAACCTCCACCAAAAGCCGTGACTGAAATAAGGTTCCCATCCTCATCAAGGGTATGTTCAAATACAACATTCGCACTCGGGAGCGCTTTGCCCTTATTTGTCAACAGTCTGCGGACAACAAGTTCTTTATACACCTTATAATTTTGGGATTTAGTGACAATTTCCATTTCAATAATTTTACCGGATTCGCCGCGTCGCTTAACATCAAGTTTAACAATATCATCAAGCTTGTCGCCTTTTCTGAATTCAGGATGAACAAATCCCGTTGCTGATTGTGCCGCAAGATTTGACTGCAAAACTTTTTGGAGTTCATCTTTTGTCCAGGTTCTTTCCCATCTGAAATAGGGTGACTTCATATCATAAGAATCGGGTTTTGATTTGTAAAATGCCGCAGCATCTTCTTCAACGGATAAAGATTTCTGGCTGAGCATATCAGGTTTTGCAATCAAATAAGGTTTTGAAACCGACGGGAACGCTTTTGATTTAGGGTCGGAAAAAACATTTGCAAAACTCTCTGTATACCCGCCTGCGGTTGATGAATACTGGGCAAGAATTAAATCCCAATTGTAAAGCGCGACAATACCTTCAGTTTCTTCGACAGCACGGGTGCCTAAATCTTTTTCAGACCCTGCGCCGAAATACACCTGACTTGCAACACTGTCCACAACATCAAAAGCGTCATAAGCCTTTACTCTCGGTGATAATACATAATTTCTTGCGGCAACGCTCTGAGCCTTTAGTGCTTCAAGACCGAAATGCACAGGCATTTCATTCGGCACAACACCTTTCAGATAATCTTCAACCTCAATAACGTTCACAATATGAAAACGCCCGAGCCTTTTATTATACTTTGTAATCTCGATTTCGCCTCTATAAAAAGCCTGAGCGCCTACACGTTTTAAATTTTTTACGCCTAATCTCCCGTCATTGCACACAAATCTCACAGGCCCTTTGACCTGATCAATAACTTCACCGTTATCGTATGTCAAAACAAACATATCGGAAGAAAGCTTTACATTAACCGTTTTATATGCAGGAACATTTACAAGTAATTCCGAACCGTCAAAAACATTCATCTCAGTTTCAGCAAAAATTCCTGCATTATCATAATCATATTTGTTAAACGAATTGTCGCCAAGCCCTACGCGGACAATTTCGGATTTAGGCTTTTCATAAGCAGCTCTGATTTCCGCCTCGCGGGCTATTTCCAAAGTAGCTTCAGGAACGACGGATTCCGCATTCACAAAAGGACAAACCAAAAATATTAAAAATAAAAGCAAAGCTCTTTTCATATAAATATTATATGACAAACATTATTCTTCATTAACCGAAAAATTCTTGACAAAATATGCAAAATAATATTTAATAAAGGAAAGAGGAGAGATAATATGTTGGAAAAGGTCACTAAAAAAGCGGTTCAGATAGTCGCCCCCCCCCGATGTACAGACTAGGCAAGGCTTTTACCTTAGCTGAAGTCTTAATTACCCTCGCAATCATCGGCATTGTTGCGGCCATGACTATTCCTACGCTTGTCGCAAAATATCAGGAAAAAGTTACCGTCACAAGATTTAAATGGGTTTATTCAACTCTGGCTAATGCATTTACTATGGCTGTTGCAGAAAACGGTGCCATTGAAACATGGGATCTGAATGCTCCTGAAGATTTGGCGAACATTTTGTCTAAATACATGAGAATTTCCGAAAAATGTCATTATAAAAAAGGCTGTCTGCCGAGTGATATTGAAGATGTTGCTTTATCAGGAGAAGCACGATATGGTCATTTAGGACAGTATACCAATATGGTTAAAGAAAAATTTAACAACGGCATTGTTTTACTTTATAACAACGTATATAAAGGCTGCACCAGAACAAGTATTAATACAGATGGTGAAGAATACGTTATAAATGGTGATTGCGGTACTATGACAGTATTTATATCCGTAAATAAATTTAATCGTTTGGGTTTGGATCATTTCTGGTTTGCAATAACTCCAAAAGGTATATTGCCATATGGGCATGATTTTTCGGACAATAGAATAAGAAATGCCTGCAGTAAAGAAAATAAATTGGCTGATGGTAATAAGGCCAGTAACGGAAATACCTGCGGGGAATGGATAAGACGCTGGGGTAATGCCGATTACTGGTACGGAAATTAATCTGCTTACAAAGGCTGTGTTTAATCTTTCAGCCCGACAATCGTCTGTCATACCGGACTATCTTATTAATTTTTAACCCGATTACTTCGATTCTATAACCGTGCCGTCTTTGGAATCTTTCACCACAATTCCGACTTCGTCAAGCGCTATACGGATTTTGTCAGCGACAGCCCAATTCTTTTCCTCACGGGCTTTTTTACGGAATTCTATCAGTTCATCCATTGAATTAAATTTTTCACCCAGAACTTCTGACACATGGGCTGCGGCTTTTTCAAGTTCTTCTTTTGAAAGCTCTGCTTTTTCAAAACTAAAACCGAGAACTGATGCAAGTTTATACAAAATCGTAAACGCATCTTTATCGTCTTTATTTGCTTTATTAGCGAGTTCAAACAAAACAGCGAGAGCTTTAGATGTGTTCAAATCATCGTCCATAGCGTCAACAAATTCTTTGTATTCATCTGTTTGGGTAATATCAAAATCCTCGTTAATCTTTGTACGTTTTGCATTCAAAAGGCGTTTAACACCTGCCTGAGCTGATGCTAAAGCTTCATCCGAAAACTCGACGGGCATTCTGTAATGGTTTGTCAGGATAAAAAATCTTATTGTATTTGAGTCGTATTTTTTCAACAGATCGTCAATCGTCAGGAAATTCCCGAGAGATTTTGACATTTTTTCTTTATTAATAGTCACAAAACCGTTATGAAGCCAGTAATTTACAAACTTGCAGCCGTTTGCGCATTCGGATTGTGCGATTTCATTTTCATGGTGAGGGAAAATCAAATCAGCTCCGCCGGCGTGAATATCAATTGTTTTACCCAAATATTTACGGCTCATAGCGGAACATTCAATATGCCATCCGGGACGTCCCACACCCCACGGTGAATTGTAACCGAATTTTTCGTCTTTTTTCCACAATGCAAAATCAAGAGGATCTTCTTTATGTTCTCCAACCTCAATCCTTGCACCGCTTTCAAGCTTATCAATCGGCTGTTTTGAAAGATAACCGTACCGCGGGAATTTTTTAACCCTGAAATACACATCGCCGTTTGCTTCATAAGCATAGCCGTTTTTTATTAAATCTTTTATAATCGATATCATTTCGCCGAGAGTTTTCGTAGCAAACGGCTCCACATCAGGCTTTAAAGTATTCAAAGCTTTCATGGAATTTTCAAACTGCTTATACCAGTATTGTGAAACTTCTTCGGGAGTTTTGTTTTCTTTTTCGGCTTTTTTAAGAATTTTGTCATCAACATCCGTAACATTCCGGCAATATGTGACGTCATAGCCTTTAAATTTTAAATATCTGTATAAAACATCCCACGTAATATAACATCTTGCATGCCCCAGGTGTGCGTAATCGTAAACCGTCGGACCGCAGACGTACATTTTCACTTTATTTTCTTCAATTGGTTTAAAATCTTCAACAGTATTGGTATAAGAATTGTGCAATTTCATAAGTTTGTCCTCTTATTTAATTTTACAACAAACATAAACCTTTTGTAAATTTATTTTAACTTAATAGCAATTTAGATGTCACAAATTTGTTTAATAAAATATAACAAATAACAAGGAGGATATTCTATGCCCGGAGATGGAACTGTAGTTAAACAAACAAGATTTGGTGATATCGGCGGATATACACCGGTTACGGTAAAAAATAAAGACACGCAGGAAACTTTTGTAATCAATTTTAAAAATGCAAAAGTTACAGGAAATGAAGCCGAATGGACAATCAGAGACGGAAAAGTTTACGACAAAAACGGAAAGACTATTGAAGATAATGTTATGGAAGTAACCCGTTATCAGGCAGCATTAATTAAAGCTGCTGCACGCGGCGACGATTTCAAGGGTGAACATAATTTTCTCGATCGTGATGATTTAAACGGTGCAACCTATGCAGAAGTTGCAAAAGAAGAACTTCAAAAAGCAAAATCCGAATACAAACTTGATGAAATGGAAATTGGCTACTTCCCGGATAAAAACGGAAAATTTGTTCCGGAGATTGTTCCGGCAGCTGATGCAACGGAAGCCGGTATAATTTTTGCCAATGTAATTAACGACGAAGGCGAAAAAGGTCGTTTAAGAATTGATATCAGAACTGACGAAGAACTGGCTGAAGAACAGCGTCTTAAAGAAGAAGCCGCAGAATATTTTGAAAAACAAAGTAAACCATGGTGGAAATTCTGGTAATCAGATTTTCTCAAATAATTCAAAAATCTTATGCACCGGTTCAATCAAATCCTGAACCGGGCATTCTTCATCCAATTCAAGGGTAATTGTCGGGATATTCCGTTCCACACCCATATACGTGCCAAAGCTTCCGGGGGTTGGATAACCTATACTTGCAGCAACAGGATAACAAATTATCCGTCCTATTTTTTCTGCAATCTCATCTGCAGGACCGTCATAATTTACTACCTTAAAAGGCGCATGCAACGTTAATACGGCAACTGGTTTGTATTCATTAATAACGTCAATTAAAAATTTAGTCTCAATTTCACTTGCTGAAATTTCGCCGCCGAAAGAATCGTTCCTTTCTGTTAATTCCCAATTTTTTGTCGGAAAATTCCTGTTTAAATCCACACCGTTTGAGTTTGTTCTTGTATCAATTGCCATGCCGTCAGGATTAAGGCATGGAATGAATAAAAGCTGCGAATTCGGATTAATTTTTAAATATTCATCAATCAGAAATTTCCCCTGCGGCTCATCCCCGTGAAAAACGCCGATTACAAGGATATTTTTATGATTGTCGTTTCCTAAAAGTTCAATTTTATTATTTAATTTTGTTGTTGCTGTTTTTAAAACCTTTACCATAAAAAAATTATAAAATAAAAATAAATTACATAAAAACTAGTGCCAAAGGCACGACAACATATTGTGTAGACATTGGTAAAAGCGCTTAATACGATTATTGGTAAACTAATACAAGCATTAGTATTACCCCTTTACATAAAAACTATTATCGGAAGTTGTTACTTTCTTATACCGATAAGAAAGTACCCAAAGAAGCTCTCGACCGGAACTGCACTCGCTAATCATTACTATAATTCAGCCTGAGCTCGCAAACTCGCTTTTACGTCATCCCGCACTCGTTGCGGGATCTAAAAAACAATCGCTCAGACAACGCTCGCTTTGTTTATTTAGCTAAGACAAAATAAGTTTTACCATTGTTGTCAACATGATATTGTGGCTTTGCCACTCGTTATGTAATGATTGCTCGTTCCGTTAAGGTCGAATATTTTGTTAAACCGCGCCGTGATTATAGGCGCGGTTAGAGATTGCAGGATTTTAGCCCCTCTCCCGTCACTGCGTGACACCCTCTACCCCAAGGGGGCGAGGGATAAAATACTGCAACGGCACAAAGTGCGCCCGTTAGGGCTTGAGCAATCCATAGGATTGCAAGTTTATTTGCGTGTTTCTCTTTCTTTTGCCAGCGTTTTCTTTCTCTTTTCTTCGCAAAAAAAGAGAAAGAAAATGCTGATACATGCCTATAATAGTTTTTATGTAAAGTGTCGTGCCTCTCTTCGCATTAAACGGCGTTGCGGTCTTTGCCTTCGCAAAGACCTTCAGCCTCTGCTCACTCATGCTTTGGCACTTTTTATATAAATTATTCAAACAAGGCTTGAATAAATTCGTCAGAATTAAAATCCTTCAAATCTTCCATTTTTTCGCCGATGCCGACAAGTTTGACAGGAAGTTTCATCTCCTTTGCAACTGCCAGAACTATTGCACCCTTTGCTGAACCGTCAAGTTTTGTTAAAGCAACAGAGGTCAAATTCACGGCATCTGCAAAAACTTTTGCCTGCTGCAAACCGTTCTGCCCCGTATTTGCATCCAAAACAAGCATGCACTCCCTCAAATTTTCCGATGCATTTTTATCAATGACTGATTTAATCTTTTTCAATTCTTCCATTAAATTGTATTTATTCTGCAAACGACCGGCTGTATCCACCAGAATTACATCATAACGGTCATTTTTAGCTTTTTGTATAGCTTCATAAACAACAGACGCCGGATCTGCCTTATCGCGTCTTACAATATCCGCACCTGCACGCTTTGACCAGATATCAAGCTGCTCCTCTGCTGCCGCACGGAAAGTATCACCCGCAGCTATCAAAACTTTTTTGCCTTCATTTTTAAATTTATATGCCAATTTGCCGATTAATGTTGTTTTTCCGACACCGTTAACCCCCGTTATAAAATAAATGTTTAATTCACCGTCTTTATAATTAAGCACGGTGTTTCCGGCATCTTGTAAAACTTTTTCAAATTCATTTTTTAAATAATTCTTAACATCCGACGGCTTTATTTTATCTTGATCCCGAAGATTATCAACAAGTTCCGCTGCATAATTTACGCCTAAATCAGCTCCTATAAGCAAATCCTCCATATCATCAAGAACAAATTCCGAAAATTCCTCCTCCTCAGATACGGAATTTACAACATTTTCGACTAAATTTGACGCGGTATTTGATATTTTTTTCTTAAAATTATCAAAACTATCCGAAAAAAACTTAAACATTAACTCAATCCGTTATCTATAATAACTTTTGCCAGAATTCCATTGATAAATGCCGCACTGTCATCAGTTGAATATTTTTTCGCCAATTCAAGCGCTTCATCAACAACAACTTTCATCGGCGCGTCTTTTATATACAAAAGTTCAACAATAGCAATCCTCAAGATATCTTTATCCATTTTTACCAAACGGTCAATATCCCAGCCCTTTGAATACTTTTGAATGGTTTTGTCAACTTCTTCATGATTTTTTTGGAACAATTCGGCAATCTTAATTGCGTAATTTTTAACGTCATTTTGAGATTCAAGCGTGGTAAATTCAGCAATCTCCAACGCCAGTAACGCTTTTTCCGCAATATCAATCATCTCGTCAATACGACCTGTCATATCAGATGTCATCGGCAACGGTACGGGTAAATTTGCCACTTCCAATGGTCTGTTAAGATTTATTTCATGTTCCGCTTCATAATCATCAATACGATTTTTCATGTCAATAAGCGCACCAACCGCGAGTTTTAACTCATCGCTTGCATTGCTTGTTAAGATTCTTACGGACTTTAAAATTATATTTTCTAAATCATTTTGTGAATATTTGGTTATTTTTTTGTCAAACTGGGAAAATAATATAAATGCCAGTTCTCTTGCTGCTCTTCGGGCTTGCATAATATATACCTCTTTTTATAAAAAATATGCTATCATAAAAATTTTTTCTTAACAAGTGTAATAAACCAATGACTTATTCTTAATCTTTATTATTAAAAATAATAAAATAATTATTTATTTTAATATCAATATTGTTATTTTTGTCAAAAACAAAAAATAGAATAATATAATATTATGATGAATATATATGAGGAAATAAAAGTCATTCTCGTAAGAAACGGGAAGTCCATGAGCAAAGTTCTCAAAAAGATGAAAGCCGAAGGGCACAAGGTGCCGTTCCCGAGTAATCTTTCAAAGATGTTCCTGTCCGGAAGCATCCGCTTCAGACTGGTTCAAGAATTATTGGATTATCTTGGCTACGAATTTAAAATTGTAGAAAAGAAATCAAAATAACTCTGCAGCTTTGTAAGAACTTCTTACCAACGGTCCGATTTGATAATGCATAATTCCGGCAGATCGGGCAATCATTTCCAGTGCCTTAAATTCTTCCGGCGTATAATATTTAGCGACCGGCAAATGCATTTTTGACGGCTGGATATATTGTCCTATGGTTACAATATCACAACCCGCATTATGCAAGTCATGCAAAGTAGATTCAATTTGTTCAACAGTTTCTCCAAGTCCGACCATTAAACCGGATTTAGTCAAAATATCGCTGTTATCTTTTACGTACTTTAAAACTTTTAAAGATGTATCATAATTCCCCTGCGGTCTTGCAATTTTAAATAGATCCTTGACCGTTTCGATATTATGGTTAAAAACTTCCGGATGCGCATTAATAATTATGTCTAAAGACTTTTTGCAGCCTTTAAAATCAGGTGTAAGAATTTCAATTTTTGTCTCAGGTGAAAGCTTTCTGATTTCATAAATACAATTTGCAAAATGCTGAGCGCCGCCATCGGGCAAATCATCACGCGTGACGGATGTTATAACAGCATATTTTAAATTCAAAGCCATAACAGCTTCCGCAATATGCCCCGGTTCTTCCAAATCCAAAGGTTCGGGTTTTGCGCAGGAAATATTACAATAACGGCAGTTTCTGGTACAATTATTGCCCATAATCAAAAATGTTGCGGTGTTTTTTGAATAACATTCATTTTTATTCGGGCATCTCGCGTTCTCGCAAACCGTATTAAGACATTTTGTTTTTAAAATTTTTCGGACGGTTCGGGTTTTATCGGTGTCAATTATGGGTCTTTTAAGGTATTCAGGAAGTCTTTGACGCATTATTGCAACCTCATAAGACATTCAAAAATCCCCTCTGAGTATGTCGGATGCGCGAAACAAACCGCCTTAAGCTCCTCTACGGTGGTATTTGTCTGCATTGCAATAACCAGCTGCTGTATCAAAGATGATGCCTCTTTTGAAACTATATGTGCACCGATAATCTTATTATCCCGTACGAGAATTTTCATCATACCATCCAAAGCCCCGTCACACTGGGATTTTGCAAGAGCAGAAATCGGTATCATGGCTTTTTGATACGTACCGGATTCCAAATCCTGCTCGCGTTTACCAATCCATGCAATTTCAGGATTACCGTAAACCACTGACGGAACAAGCGTTTTGTCAAACGGAATTTGGATAACTTTTTCTAAAGCCTGCTTGCTTGCAAAATGTGCAAGCTGAATTGAACCTGCCGCATCGCCAATATATGTTACACCATCAACTTTTTCGACTTCATTCGGGACTCGCCCGACAGCAAGCAATGTGCAATCCGCCTCTAAATTTTCGCCGTTTGAAAGTTTTATATGAACGCGGTTGTCTGATTTTTCAATTTTTTCAACGGAGGTATTCGTATAAAATTTGATTCCTTTTGACTTGAATATTCTTTCAACGCGTTTTGAAACTTCAATATCAGCTAACGGCAAGAGATTCGGAGCGATTTCAACGACCGTAACATCGACATTAAAAGCCGACAAAATTCTTGAAAATTCAATACCGATAGCACCGGAGCCGATTATCACAATACTTTCAGGCAAATTTTCAAAATCCAAAACATCATCAGACGACAGAATTAATTTATGATCATATTCCATGCCATTGATTATACGCGGGCTTGAACCGACAGCGGCAATAATTTGTTCGCAGCTGTATGTTTTTCCGTCAGCCTCAATTGTGTTCTTATCAAGAATTGCCGCTTTAGCGTTAACTATGGTTATACCAGCATTTTTGAATGAGCGTTCAAGACCGTTGCGCAATTTTTCAACAACAGCGCGTTTTCTTTCGGCAATTTTAGCAAAATCAACCTTGCAATTATCCACACAAATTCCCAAATCAAGAGAATTATTAATGTATTCATAAATTTCCGCAGAATGCAGCATGGTTTTTGTAGGAATACAGCCTCGGTTAAGACAAACTCCGCCAATCAAATCTTTTTCAAACAATACAACTTTTTTACCGGAAGAAGCCGCACTCAACGCCGCTGTATATCCGGCAGGACCGGAACCTATGATCCCGAAATCAAAATCTTTTTCCATATCTACCTCGTATAAATTCTCGGCAATCTGACTTTTAGCCTGCATATAAGTTCATAATTAATCGTACCGAGCATATTTGCCCAATTATCAACGGAATGTTCTTCATCCAAAAGTGTTATAATATCTCCGAGCTGCGCATCAACACCGGTTATATCAAACATCATTTGATCCATTGTAATATTTCCTACCTGCGGAACTTTATGACCGTTTAACAGCCCGAGAATTCTGTTTGACAGTGCCCTCGGAACCCCGTCGGCATAACCTATCGGTAAAGTTGCAATAATACGATTCCCGTGAGCTCTGTACGTATAAGAATAACTGACGCCTTCACCGTCTTTTGCAGTATGAATATTTACGATACGACCTTTTAATGAAATCAAAGGTTTTAAATCAGGCTTTTGATTTAAACATGGAGGATAATCGGGAGCCAGTCCGTACAGAGCAATCCCGACACGGCGCATATTTGTTCCGTTTATTGTGTAACTCATTGTTCCTGCCGTATTTTGAATATGCAGCAACAAGCCTGTTGTATCAATTTGAGAAATAATTTTATTCCACTTATCAATTTGTTTTTGAGTTTCTTCAATACTTTCCGCCATTGCAAGATGGGTAAATATTCCTTGAAGATTCACAAAACCACAACTTTGGACATCTTTTATAAATTCGACTGCAAAATCTTCAGAAACACCAATTCTGTTCATGCCGGTATCAAGTTTTATATGGACTTTAGGTTTAATTCCCGTTCTTTCGTAAGCCTGTCTGCATGCTTCAATATGACCTTTTGAAAATATAGAAATACTCAAATCCGCTTTGACGGCACTTTCGACAGCCCATACAGGAACTGCTCCGAGGACAAGAATATCGCAGTTTATTTTAGCGTTACGCAAATCAACCCCTTCATCAATTGAGGCAACGCCGAGCATATCAATACCGCTTGCAAGAATAGTCGGCGCAAGCATGACGGCGCCGTGTCCGTATGCATCAGCTTTAACCACTCCCAATAACTTTGTATCTTCAGGAACATATTTTTTTATTTCTTTAATATTATGTTCAAGATTATCAATATTTATTTCAACCCACGCATCACGATGCATATTAATATTTGTTTGTCTGACATTTTTCATAACAAAAGTATATGACAAAAATTATTGTTTGTATATTCATTTTTTGTTATACTTTACTTATGGACAGAAAAGAATTTATAGAAGCAAAACGTATAGTAATAAAGCTCGGCACGAATATTTTACGCAACGGAGACGGAAATGTTTCCATGCCGCGAATTTTTTCATTTATTGAAGATATATCCGCACTTGTAAAATCAGGAAAAGAAGTTATTGTCATCACCTCCGGTGCCGTAGGTTTAGGTAAAAAAAGACTGGGGCTTGAAAGTACCGAAGGCACTGCCTTAAAACAAGCATGTGCAGCTATCGGTCAGGGAAAGTTGATGTCGCTTTACGAAAACGGCTTTGACACCTACGGGCTTGTTGCAGCACAAATTCTTCTGACAGAAGACGATTTTTCAATCCGCACAAGATATTTAAGCTTAAGAACAACGTTAAACAAGCTTTTGGAATTGGGTGTAGTACCTGTAATAAATCAAAATGACACAGTATCCACAATAGAAATGGCACCGAGATACGAAAACATGCAGGTTTGTTTTTCGGATAACGACAAATTATCCGCCCTTGTTGCCAGCGAACTTGATGCGGATTTACTGGTAATTTTGTCCAACATAGACGGATTATTTGATGCTAATCCTAAAGATAACCCCGATGCAAAACTTATCAAAGAAGTTGACGGGGTGACGGATGAAATTATGGCACTTGCGTCCGGAGTATCGGAAGGCGGCAGAGGCGGCATGGAAACAAAACTTATGGCAGCCCGTATGGTGACCCGTTTCGGCGGCAAAATGCTTATTGCAAACGGCACTGTGCCTTATATTATAAGAAGAATATTTGCGGGCGAAGATTACGGAACAATGTTTTTGCCCCAAAATACCAACCTTCCGGATAAAAAACGCTGGATTGGTTACGCTACAAATATTATCGGCAAAATTGTCGTTAATAACGGTGCTAAAAAAGCACTTATCGAACAGGAAAAGAGCCTTTTGCCAATCGGTATTATTGAAGTTATTAATGAATTCAATAAGGGTGATGTCATCTCAATTCTTGATGAAGATAAAAAAGAATTTGCACGCGGAATTGTAAACTACAGCTCAACCTCATGCCAGAAACTTATCGGACACCATTCCGATAATATCTTGAAAATTCTCGGCTTTAAAAACTACGACGCAATCATAACCCGCGACAACATTACTATTTTATAGGAGAATTTATGGATTTTGAAAATATAGCAAAAACCGCAAAAGCCGCAGCGTTAGAGATTGCGGATATTTCAACAGATTTGAAAAACAAGGCGCTTTTGAAAATTGCCGATAATCTTGAAAAAAATAAAACGGAAATTTTTGAAGCCAATAAAAAAGATTTGCTTGATGCCGAAAGCCTTGTAACTTCCGGCGAAATCTCAAAATCCACCTTTAACCGCCTAAAACTTGACGAAAACAAAATGCGCGATATGATTCAGGGAATTCGCGATGTTGCAAAACTTGAAGATCCGGTTAATAAAAAACTTTTCGTCCGCGAACTTGATGAAGGGCTTACGCTATATAAAGTGAGCTGTCCTATAGGTGTTCTGGGGATAATTTTTGAGGCAAGACCAGATGTAATCGCCCAAATTTCTGCCCTTGCAATAAAATCCGCAAACGCAGTTATACTGAAAGGCGGCAAAGAATCAATTAACACAAATAAAACCGTGCTCGGGATTATTAACAAAACTCTTGACGAAATCGACGGTTTCCCAAAAAACGTTTTGCAGCAGGTGTTCACGCGTGATGATGTTGCCCAAATGCTGAAATGCGACAAATACATAAACCTCATTATCCCGCGCGGCGGCAATAAACTCGTAAAATTTATAAAAGAAAACACTAAAATTCCGGTTCTTGGACATGCCGACGGAATTTGCCACATTTTTGTTGATGAAACGGCAGATTTGGATATGGCAATAAAAGTTATTGTTGATGCCAAAACCCAGTACCCGAGCGCCTGCAATTCAGTTGAAACTCTTTTAATCCACGAAAAATTTCCGGATACGGAAAAGCTCCTTGCTTCACTTCAATTAGCGGAAATAAAACTGGTTGGCGATCCCGACACATGGGCATTTGAACATGGCGATACAACGCTTGCGTTTAAAAAAGTCAAAAATCTTGACGAAGCAATCGAACATATAAACACCTACGGTTCAGGACACACCGACAGCATTATTACAAAAAACATTGAAAATGCCGAAAAATTTATGAACAAAGTTGATTCTGCAGGGGTGTACTTTAATGCGTCAACAAGGTTTGCAGACGGTTTCAGATACGGTTTCGGAGCAGAGGTCGGAATTTCCACCAACAAAACTCATGCAAGAGGTCCGGTCGGTCTTGAAGGTTTAACCATATATAAATACAAGTTAATCGGTAAAGGGCATATCGTAAAAGATTATGTTGACGGCACAAAACAATTCCGCCATAAGGAAATCCTCGATTAGTTCTCAATAAAGTTTATTTTACCCTTTAATTCATGTTCAATTTCAATTATTATCTCCGATAAGGGGATATTTAAACCTTCTGCTATTCGCCATAAAGTTGAAAATTGAGGATCTTTTATTCCTTTTTCTAAATCAGACCATATTGATTTGGATAAATCAATCTCATTACAAATTAAGCTAATAGATTTATTAGAACTTTTTCTATATTTTTTTATCTTTTCTGACAGTATTTTTTTTAAAACTTCTTTTTTATCTTGCATATTTTTTATTATGTACTAAAATAAGAACAAAGTTGTTCTTGTATTAGAACAAGGAGGTAACATGGAGACACACAAGTTTTTTGGACACAAAATAAAAGAATTGCGGGAAGAACAAGGTATAAGCCTTAAGGAGCTTGCCGAAAAGATTGGAATAAGTAAAAGGTACCTTGCGGGAATAGAACAAGGGAGCAAAAAAGTTTATATCACAACTATTTTTAAAGTTTGCAAAGCTTTGAATACTGAACCCGGCATAGTATTTAAAGAATTCTGACAAAACTTTGAAATAAACAAAAAATATGCTACAATAACTTTATGAAAAAAATCGGAGTAGTAGGTTTAGGGCTAATCGGCGGGTCGATTTTTAAATCACTCACAGCGCTGGGGTATGACGTCCGTGCGGTTTCAAATTCCATGCAGGGGATTTTGCCCAACATCACAGCGGATTATGCAATCCTGAAAGACTGCGAAATTGTCTTTGTATGTACTGCAATGAATAAAACGCTTGCTGTTCTGGATACACTTGAACACATCTTGCCCCCTGACACAATCGTAACCGACGTATGCAGCCTCAAAGCCTTTGTCTGCCAAAAAGAACGTCCTTATATTTTTATTCCATCGCATCCTATGGCAGGCACGGAACACAAAGGGTTTGAAAACTCTTTTGACGGACTTTTTAAAGGCGCCAGATGGGTTATCACACCGTGTTTTGCTGTTCCGAAAGAAGCAAGAACAAATTTAGAAAATTTGATTAGAGAACTCGGAGCAGAACCGGTTATTACAACGCCAAAAGAGCATGACGAAGCGGTTGCATTAATTTCTCACATGCCGATGGTTGTTGCCCAAGCCTTGTTTTTGACCGCAAGCGATAATAAACTTGCTCTTGATATTGCGTCCAGCGGTTTCCGCGACATGACACGGCTTGCAATGTCCAACGAAGAAATGGCTTGCGATATGGTTAATATGAATGCCGAAAATATTCAAAATGCTATTTTAAAGCTGTATAAATCTCTGGGGGAATTAACCGGCAAAAATTACGCCGAGATTATCCAAAAGATTAAATCTCAACGCGAAAAAATGTTTAAAATTTAAGATTTTCCCAGTATCTCTGTGTTGTATCATCCGGATTTATATCATTTTTAGCATAATAATAACAGCTCCAGCCATTTTGTGTACTATCTGAATTTACAGAGCAATACTCAGGATCATTATATTCTTCACCCAGATTTTTTGCTGTGCGCGTAATAATAATAAATGTATCATAACCAAGTCGATTCGGACCTTTATACGGTCCGTTTGTATCAAAACAAATATAACTCTTCCATGAATTAATTAAAAAATAAATTGTAGCTCCGTCTTTTAGTATTTGTCTCGGTTTCAAATAAAAACCATTTACAAGGCATTCCTGCTCTTTACCGGAATAACCTTTTGGACATTCCATATTTTGAAAATATTTATTACTCAATATATCTGTAATATTAAATTTTTTATAGAACATCTCAGAATATCTGGTATTTTGAGCCAGTCCGGCATTAGACGCCATTTTAAAAAAGTCATCGGTATTATTCTCAAATTGTAATTCTACAAGTGCATCACGTATTTGTTTATCCATTCTGTTAAAACCGGCTTGTAATACCTTAATCTGATACTTAGTAACGAGTGTAGGTATGGTCATTGCTGCAATTACGCCAATTATCCCTAACGTAATAAGAATTTCAGCTAATGTAAATGCTCTTAACTTTAGTTTATTATTCATCAAATTTCCCCGTATAAATTAACTATAGTTATTAATAATAACTATAGTAGTTTCACGGGGAATTGTCAAGCTCATATAATATTAAAATGGACAAAGACAAATTTTTAAAAGAACTCGGTTTAAATCTCAAAATCGAAAGGATAAGAAAGAATCTTACACAAGAACAGCTTGCAGAACTTGCAGACTGCACTGCGCCTTATGTAGGCTATATTGAACGAGGTATAAAATGTCCGACAATTTATCAATATGTAAAAATTGCCGGAATTTTAAATATTGACACTGGTAATTTTCTAAAAAAATTAACCGATATCAGTTCTGAAAACGTTATAAACGAATGAACTTACCAAACCTGTTACGGCACCTGCAATAACAAACGGTGCTGTAGGTCTGATTTTTTTCAATGCTGTATCATATGCACAAATATTATGTTTCGCAAATTTCTTTGCGGAATTAATATACGTATCATGAGCCAAAGATCTTGTCGGAAGATCTTTTATCTCAGCGAAAAAATCCTGTTTTGCCTTTACGGCATTTTTCTTAATCAAATGGACTACACGTTTGTAGTCAGAATCCATTTCCTGACTTGTTAAAGGTAATGCATATTTTGCAGCATAACCGACTGCACCGCCGATAATTGCGGATTTTATTCCATGTCCTAATGAGCTATTTTGTTGTACTTCGTGTGTTTTCATAATATAAATCCTTATACGTGTTCTTTTTGAAACTTTTAAAACTAAGTTTCAATATTTTCACATTATGGTAAAGATTTACACTTAAATATTTTAAATAAATACTATTTAAAACTGAGTTATAAAATCTTTTATTTGTTGTGCATTATAAACGAAAGTTATTTCTTTGTCAATAGTTTTATTAAATTTAGCGCAAACATTATTAATACAATTGCAAGAATATAAATAAAATAATGTTTAATTGTATTAGTTCCCATAAACAGTGATGCCAAAGCGCCTGCTATAATCGCAACGGATGTCAAAATCACAACGGTTTTTTTCTGAGAAAAACCTGCATGAAGAAGTTTATGGTGAATATGTTCGGCATCAGCAACAAAAGGCGACTGACCTTTAAAAATTCTTCTCAAAGAAGAATAAGTTATATCCATAATAGGAACTGCCAAAACAACAAACGGCAGAATAATTGCGAGAGTTGCGGCTTTCATAACACCGGTAATTGAAATTGTTGCAAGCAAAAAGCCTGAAAACAGCGCACCGCTGTCACCCATGAAAATTCTTGCCGGGTTAAAGTTATAAGTCAAAAATGCAAGCATGGAACCTGCAAGGATAAAACCTATCAATGCGCTTATGGGACTGGAAGGCGTCATGGCAACAGCGATTATGGCAAGCGTAATCGCATTTACCGTCACAACGGAACCCGCAAGCCCGTCTACGCCGTCAATAAAATTCACGGCATTACTTATACCTACAATCCATAACAAAGTAATAGGGTAAGACAAAATCCCCAAATCAATTCCGCCGAACAAAGGGATTTCATTTATTTGTACACCCAATAAATAAACAAGAGTGGCTATAGCAACCTGAATAAAGAGTTTAAATTTAGCGCCCAACCCGTATACATCATCGACAAGCCCCAATAAAAACATCAAAGAGCTGCCGAGTAAAATCCCTGAAAGCAGGCTGCCGTAAGGATAATAGCTTAAAAAAACCAGACATAAAAAAGTCAGCATGGTACTTGTCCAGATAGCCACGCCGCCGATACGGGAAATAGGTTTAGTATGAATTTTTCGTTCATTCGGGACATCAACGAGTCCTTCTTTTTTGGAAAAACTAATTACCAGAGGCACAAGAAAAACACCCAGAATATAGGCGATTACCGTACCGATTATATGAGCATGTGTTAACCTGATAATAATAACTATTCTCCCTTTTCGTTTTTATTATAGCAAATAAAACAAAAATGTACATAATATATTTTATAAGTATATGCGGAATAAGAAACAGACAAGCCGCGCCGTGATTATGGCGCGAGCGAGTAAGAAGGTGCGGTAAAAGATTGCAGGATTTTAGCCCCTCTCCTGTCCTTCGGACACCCTCTCCCCAAAGGGGCGAGGGATAAAATGTAAATCTATTGATATAACGGATATTTTTTGCAAAGTTTCAAAGAGCGTTCGCGCAAATTTTTCAAACCCTGTTCGTTATCCGATGCAAAAATTGCAGATGCAATAATTTTTGCAACTTCTGTCATATCGTCTTCTTTAAAACCTCTGGTTGTAACAGCAGGCGTACCGAGTCTTATACCTGACGTTACAAACGGACTCTGCGGATCATTCGGAACGGTATTTTTATTAGCCGTAATTCCGACACGTTCAAGCACATTTGCCATATCTTTTCCGGTTTTGCCTGTTCTTCTTAAATCAAGCGTCATCAAATGGTTTTCCGTCATGCCGCCCACAATATCCATACCTTCATCCATAAGCCCTTGAGCAAGCGCTTTGGCATTTTTAATAATCTGTTCAGCATAAGTTTTAAATTCCGGCTGCATAGCTTCGTATAAAGCAACGGCTTTTGCCGCAATAATATGCTCCAAAGGTCCGCCCTGCATTCCGGGGAATATTGCTTTATCAATCCCTGCAGCATGCTCTTCACGGCACATTGTAATCCCGCCTCTCGGCCCTCTCAATGATTTATGCGTAGTTGTCGTCACAAAATCGGCATAAGGCGCAGGTGACGGGTGCAAACCTGTCACAACAAGCCCTGCAATATGCGCAATATCCGCCAACAAATATGCACCAACTTCATCGGCAATTTCTCTAAACTTCTTAAAATCAATTATTTTTGAGTAGTTGCTTGCACCGCAAATAATAAGTTTCGGTTTATGTTCTTTTGCCTTTCTAAGAACATCATCGTAATCAATATTACCGTCTTCATCCACACCGTAACTTGCCACGTCAAAATATAAGCCTGAAAAGTTAACAGGAGAACCGTGAGAAAGATGCCCGCCGTTTGACAAATCCATACCCAATACCTTATCACCGGGTTTTAAGCAATACATAAATACTGCCATATTAGCCTGCGCACCGCTATGCGGCTGAACGTTTGCATGATCCATTTTAAAAAGTTCACAAGCTCTTTTTTGTGCAATTTCTTCAATCACATCAACATGCTCACAGCCGTTATAAAACCTTTTGTGCGGCTTGCCTTCCGCATATTTATTTGTCAAAACGCTCCCTGCAGCCTCCATTACGGCAAGTGATGTTATATTTTCACTCGCAATAAGTTCTATAGTTTCCTGCTGGCGTTTAAGCTCCAATTCTATCTGCTCGGCAACAACCGGATCCACCTTTTTTATATGTTCTAAATTCATTACTCTCCCCCTTTTTTAGAGTAATTATAACATAAGTCAATTTTTAGGGCAAAAATTTATATTAAATTTACAGGTTATTAATAATACTTAATCAGGCAACCAGTCATCATTTACTACATCAATATCATTTAATATATTAAATGCTCTTTTGCCGCCATTTTCCCAGATAGTACAAATCGCTTCGTATATCCTTATAGAACCGTTTTTTCTTTTTGTCGGTGTCAGATAAAAAACATCATAACCCCATTTATTTGGTCCTTTATCTCCGTTTACATCCACAGTAATAAATGCTGAATGAGAAGAACCGACGGCTACATACCAATAAATAATACTACCGTCTTGCAAATAATATTTGTATGTATTTGGGAGTATAGCAAATGAACAAGTTGCCCCCGTTATACCGCCACCCTGAGCCAAAACTTCTTCTTTTGATTTATACGGCCAGCTATTAACAATCTCTTTTTTTACATATTTTAAATTTTTGAAAAAAGTATCCCTGAATTCACGACACTGCGAATACTCATAATAATTCTGTGACCCTGATTCAGGTTTATTTGTATAACATTTATATTCAACACCATTTTGATAATTAGTAAGCTGCAGCGCTTGATTTAATAAAGAATATGTCTTTTTAAATTGAGACACAAGCGCTTTGTCCTGAAATTTTGACACCAAAGTAGGAATTGTCATGGCAGCCACAATGCCGATTATGGCAAGGGTTATCAAAACCTCTGCCAGAGTAAACGCGGCACAACGAATGTTGCCTGACATGTCTACGTGCGTAGCACCGGCTTTCTTTTTAAAGTCGTTAAGTTCTTTAATGTCATTCTGAGCTCTCTGCCGAGCAAAACAATTGAGTATTGTTTTGCGAGAGGAAAAGAAGAATCTCCGCAGATCCTTCGGCTTCGCCTCAGGATGACAGATATCCGCAAAACCCTTGCTATTTCTACTTAGGAGAGTCGCCCCCCCCCGTTATTGAAACTAGTCATATTAACACTCTCCTTGTTTTGGGTTTATTATATCAAAAATTCTAATTTTTGGCAATAAAAAAGTGCCGGTCATAAATGACCGGCACTTCACATTTATAACTTCAAAAAACTATTTTACTAATTCTTTGAATTTTTTACCAGCTGAGAAAGCAGGAACTGTTTTAGCAGCAATTTTCAATACTGCACCGGTTTGCGGGTTTCTACCAGTTCTAGCAGCTCTCTTACGCGGTTCAAAAGTACCAAAGCCAACTAAAGTAACTTTTTTGCCTTTAGCAACAGTTTTTTGGATAGTTTCTAAAGTAGCTGCAATTACGTCAGCAGATGCTTTTTGAGAAACTTTTGCTTTTTTTGATACTTCTTTTACTAATTCTTCTTTGTTCATTACGAACCTCCTTCTTCCTTTTGCCTACGGTAAATTAGAAACCATTTTCCGCATGCTTTTGTATCTCGACAAAATTTATTATAGCATTTTTTTTGTTTTTGGCAAGCTTTTTTTTAAAATTTTTTTAAATATATAGTGCATATCCAGCAATATATATATCTAAAAAGCGGTATCCATAAGCATTTCGGGCATAAAAAAGCTCTAATGATAATACTCAGGATTTATACGGGCAAACTTAACATTTTTGTAAAAATATTGTAAAATTTGGTATGCATTATAGCCCTGTTTAGCTAAATTGTTAGCACCATGCTGCGACATACCGACACCATGCCCGTTTTTTTTAACGTTATCATCATAGGAAGGTACAGATCTTATAAACGGCAAATCACTTCCCCAGACATCAGATGAGTTAATTGTTTGTCCGCCGGCTGACGCCGAATAATATGCCGGAATAATTTTTAAATCATATATAAGCACCAGACCTTTAGTATCATCAACAACCTGATTTGTTTTATAAGTTTCGACCGCTGCTCCGCCATAAACCTGATCTTCGGTTGTATCATTCAAATCATATCCGAATTTTGCACGTTTACCTAAATTTGCAAGCGCAAAACTTCTTGCCGCAATAGCCTGTGCTTTTAAAGCCTCCGGCTCCCAGCCCGACGGCATCTCTGACGGAACTACGCCTTTTATGTAATCTTCGATGTCAACATTATTTATAACCGTCAGCCTGCCGTCTTTATTTTGTATCATTAAAATGCCGCGGTACCATTTGTTTTTAACGCTTACAAATCCCTCTTTTTCTGTTTTTAAAACAACGTTATCGCTGTCTATTTTATAAAATTTACCGTTATATTTAATGGCAATTTTATTTCTGTAGGGACGTACCTCATAACCTTTCATAGCATCAAGCGAACAAATACTTTTATTTGTATTTGCATCAATAATAACAGCTTCCGTGCTTGCTCCGACACCGATTTCTTTTACGGCGGTTTGCAGCCCTATTTTTATTGCAAAACAAGGGTTATTAATAACAAGAAAAACAAAACAAGCTGTAATAATCTTTTTCATACAATTATTATAGCATATTTAAAAGTATGTTTGCTTAAGCCATTTGATTGATTTTTTGAGGCTCTTTAGCCCAATTAGTCTTAACTTCCTTAGCTAAACCGGTACCCAATTTTTCCCCTGCGGAATAGGATGCAATAGATGCGCCGACAAATAACAAACCGTTAATGATTGCACCTGCCTTACTTCCGACAGGCAGTTTTGCTATAAGTTTAGGTAACAATTTCTTTGCAACAGCTTCGCCGGCAAACATAGTAGACAACGCTGCAACTTCTTTGACCGCAACAGTTGTTTTATCATCAGACATCAAAACCTTTACACCGCCTGATACACAAATCAAAGGGTTAACATTCTTTGTTGCCCATTTTACACCTTTAACAGTATAATCAACAACCTTACTTTTTTGCGCAAGATTATCAAAAACACTCACAGCAGCATCCGTACCTTTTGCAATAACTTTATTATATTTTGAGATTTGATTAAGTACATTTATACTTTGAGCCGCAGCAACAGGGGCTCTGCCAATTTCACCGTTTTCGGTTTTATTGACGTTTCTGCATGCAAATATTAATGATGAAACTGCATTGGACATAATTATACACACCTAAACACTATACACATTTATATAAAGTATTTTTTTTGAATAGAATTGCGTATATTAAAAAAAAGTTTACATTTGTAATATTTAACTATCAAACTTTACATAACTCAAAAATTAAATGTTTGAAATTTCCAAAAAAACTGTTATAATAACAATTATGAAGAAATTACTGACAGCTGTAATCATAATTCTTGGTTTAGCTTCCGCAGCATTAGCGGAAGAATTTGATAATATCCAGCTGCCGATGAGGGATTATGACGGGATAGAGCTTCCTGCGGGGACATTTATTCCTATTATAAACACTCAGGAGATTTCCACCGAATATTGCCCTGAAGGTTATAAGGTAAAATTCATAGCCACAAATGATTTATTTTTACATGAAACCAACATAATTCCCAAGGGTACTGAATTTTTCGGTTACGTTGAAGAAATTCACGAACCGGTTATAGGTACAAATGCGTCTATGAAAATCCGAATTTCAAAAATGCTTTTATCTGACACTTTTGAAATTCCCATACGCGGTTATATATATACTTCAAATAATAATCTGATAGGCGGAGGGTTATCCGCACCGGCGGAATATGTAAAAGTACCGCATTTTCAACAGCGTTTTCAAGGCCGCTTCTGGTCACACAGAGGTCCTACACTGCAAATAAGACCCGGCGGTAAAAGATTAATGGGCGAACACACAAAAGTAAATGCCGGCGAGGAAGGATTGATTATCCTGACTGCACCCGCATACATAACACACACCTTAACAAATTGACAATACCATAACAATAAAATAGAATATAAGAAGAAAGGGGAGAAATTATGATAAAAAAAATCAATTTTGCGCTTATAGCTTTAGTTTTAACCGGAACAGCAGCTTTTGCCGCAGCAAATTATAATTACACACAAAACACTCCGGCACCTCTTTATCAACCGAATTACTATCAGCAAAATAACTATAATTATAATAACGGGACATTAAAAGGAAGTGTTGTCAGCGTACCTGCGGGACAACAATTTAAAACTGTTGTTACAACACCGTTGAGCTCTCAAAATTTAACTCTCGGACAAACCGTAACAGTAGCTCTCGGCTCCGATTTTTATTACGGGAATAATTTAATTGCTCCTGCCGGAAGTTCAGTTACGGGAACAGTTCTTCAAGTTTCAAAAGCAAAACGCGGGAGTCTGAATGGTAAATTGCTCGTAAGATTCACACAAATAGTAACACCTTACGGTATACAAATTCCGATATCCGCCGTTATTAAAACAGACGATAACACAGGTGTACTGGTCGGCGGAACAAAACTTGACGTTACAAAAGAATATACAAAAGACGTAGCTGTCGGCGCAACCACGGGAGCCGTAACAGGTGTTGTTGTAAGCGCTCTTTCAGGAGGTGACCTCGGCAAAGGAACCGCTCTTGCAACAGCTGTAGGCGGAGGATTAGGCGTCGCAAAATCAATTTGGGACAAAGGAAATGATGTGGAAATTCCGGCAAATGCTTCCATTGAATTGGTACTTACCCAGCCAATCACTGTCAATCCCGCACTTTATCAAAACAATTATTAGTAAATCAGGTAATAATATTATTAAAGATTTAAACTAAAATTATTACCGGAAATACAAAAGGGAAAAATGTCTATCTTAGGAAAATACACAGACAATTTAATAGAAGAAGAGCAAACAAACGCCTACACAACACCGGCGGTTTTACGGGAAGACAAAGATGAATTAACTTTGAAAAAGTCCATTGTTATCTCAACTATCTTACACCCGTCCGTTTTAGGTGCGGCATGGCTTGCTTTTCTTATACTGGCATTTTTCGGAATAAATTTCGCTTTGTTTGAAAGACCAAAACCAAAGATGAACGATATTGAATTTGTACTTGTTGACAGAGAAGAAACACCTCTGAACAAAAATACACCATATCGTTCCGATATGAATTCAAGAACAGGCGGGATAAACGACCCGACCAAAAGAGTTTCAATGCCGTCAGCTGCACCGTCAAAATCACAGCGGGCAGAAACACCAAGCACCCCTGCCGTCAAAAAACCAGTACCGGCTCAACAACCACAAAAAAGCGTACAGCCTGCTCAAAAACCTGCTGCACAACAACCTTCGAAGCCCCAAGCAGCACAACAGGCAAAACCAAATCCGCCGACAGCCAGACCGTCTTTAAAGCCGCCGATGACGCCAAAAACAGCACCAAAACCGTCATCAGCATTTAAAGTTCCTGTGCCTTCAGGCGGCACAAAGTCAGGCAGTTATTCAACAGGGCCGATAAGCAGTTCAGGTTCATCCGCAAAAGGCGGAGGCGGAAGTTATGCTCCTGCCCCGTCACTTGCTCCGACAGGCGGAGGCGCATCATCAGGAACACGCCTTGCTAAAGGCGGAGGCGGCGGAACAGGTTCAGGTAACATAGGCAACCCAGGCGGAGGCGGAGGCAGACCCGGAATTGATGCTATCAGAGAACCTGATTTCGGACCTTATATGAGAGATCTCCAAAGAAGAATTAAAATGAACTGGGATCCGCCAAAAGGAAATGAAAGCAAACGTGTTGTGCTTTTATTTAAAATTGCAAAAGACGGAAGACTGCTTTCTTGCAGCGTATTCAAATCATCAGGGCTTCCGAGTGCCGATAAAGCTGCGATTAACGCTGTTCAACTGACAGCACCGTTCAGACCGCTGCCGGCAGAATTCAAAGGACCAAGCGTTGATATTCAATTCACATTTGACTATAACGTATTTGGAGCATCAGGATATAACTAAAGTACATAAAAAGAGGATAAAACTATGGAATTATTATTACATTCAATCAAACTTGACTGGCCGGTATTACTGCCGATTTTAATCTGTTCAATACTTGTTGTGGCAGTAGTTATCAACAGATTTTCTTTCTACAAAAGAAACAAAAGGGACGTTGTTCTTTTTATTCCTAAATTACAAAAAGAACTTGCCAAAAACAATCTTCAAGGCGCACAAAGTCTTGCAATCCAATGCGGCGGCGTAATCGGTGAAGTTACCGAAGAAGCTGTCAGAATTTTCTCGGAACAAAGAAACGGATTTTCCCGCTCATTTGATATTGCTGCAGCACTTGCAACCAGAAAACTTGAAAGCCACCTGACAATTTTAGGTACAATCGGCGGTGTGGCTCCGTTTTTAGGTTTGTTCGGAACGGTTGTAAGAATTCTTTATACATTTCAGGATCTGGCAGTACAAGGAAACCAGTCAGCTGCAGTTGCAATGGGTATCGGTTCCGCTTTGATTGCAACCGCATTCGGTCTTGGTGTTGCGATTGTTGCGGTTATTTTCTACAACTCTTTCCAATCCATTGTTAAACGTTATGAAGATGACTTCCAGTTAATCAAATTGCTCTTCTTAAGCTTTGTTGACTCGGAAGATGAAACAACCATAACATCTCCGACATCTAATGCAATATAAGGATTAATAAAAAATGGCAATGAATTCAAAAAAAGGCAAGCTTTTTACAGAAATCAACATAACACCGCTGACGGATATTTTCCTTGTTCTGTTGATTATTATGATGGTTATTGCACCGTCATTCCAATCAATAGATAACACTATTACGGTACCGGAAATCAACAGCGGCATTGCCATTGAACAAAATAAAGCGGAAATTGCAATTACTAAAGAAGGCTTGATGTTCATAAACGGTAAACAAATCACGCCTGACCAACTGGTAGATGAACTTTTGGCGATAAGAGATATGCTCGAAAAGCCGGAAGTGGTTGTAAAAGCAGATTCGCAGGTAAAAAGTTCCGAGATAATGCAGGTTATGAATGCTGCGCAGGATGCCGAATACAAAAAGCTTATTGTTGCAGGCGAACCCTTAACTAAAAAAGAACAAAAAGAACTTAAAGAAGATAACGAAATCAAAGGGTAATAATAATGTCCAGAAACCGTGATACATTTAATGAAATTAATATAACACCGTTAACTGATATATTTTTGGTACTGTTGATTATTATGATGGTAATTGCGCCGTTATTGGATCAGCAGGGATTAAACCTGACAGTACCGGAAATGGTTGATCAGGAACAAATTCAAAATAATGACACAAAAATATTATCAGTCACGGTGTCTGCGGATGACAGATATTATATTGACGGGGAAGAAATCGCTGCTGACAGCTTGGAAACAACGTTAAAACAGCTTGCAAAAGATTATCCCGACGGATTGATGATAGAATCCGACGGTGACGCAACCCACGGTGCAGTTGTTAAATTAATGGATAATGCGCGAAATTCAGGAATAACAAGTATTTCAGTTACTCAAATTTAATAATCGGTTCCGTATAAAATTCTGCGCATTTCTTCAATATTTTCATTTATTGTATAGCTGCTTCCGATTGTATAAAGCTCATTTTTTGCATTATCAATATACGGATGCAAATTCAAGCCGTAATCTTCTGCTCTTTGCAGCATACAATCTATAATCCTTGACCCGTAAACACGTCTTTGTCTTTTATCCGCATCATTCAAAAAACACTGCACGAAACTTTCGCCGTATTGTTTTCCGTATGTGGAATCCCACCTGTTCAATATTTCTATAACGTTATTTTTTTCAATTTTTAACAAAGCACGTTCAAAACCTATGTTATCCGTACCTAATCCGTCAATTGCATCATAAAGCCAATCGCAAACTTCATTGACTTCTTCCATGTTTGCCTTTGATACACCCGCATGCGGCAAATCACGCGGATCTTTTTTAAACGGTCCGTTTACTGACATCTATTCTCCTTTAAATATGAGTCCTCGCATATATATAAAAACTTTTTGAAGTTAAAAATTGCTTAAAAACCTGTTATTATTACAATTTAGCAATATTATTTTATAGTATTTTTGCCTATACACATTTTAATCTTTTTGCGATATAATAAAAAAGGATTTTATTAGTGAGAGGTTAATTAAATGAATAAAAGTCAATCTGCAGGTATGTATATAGTATTAACAATTGTTGTTCTGGTGTTTGTATCATCAGTATTTATGGCAGGTCCGACAACAAGCACAAGCGAGCTTTCATACTCAAATTTTATTGAAAAATTAAACAACAAAGAATTTGAAAAAATTGAAAAAGCAGATGACTACTTAATTGCAATACCGGCAAACCAGCCGGCTGCGGAACAAACCGTAAAAGAACAAAGCCCTTTCGGCATTGTAGAGAAAAAAGTTCCTCAGGTACAATATAAAGTTTTAACACCTGATGATCCGGATTTAATGAAAAAATTGGAAGCTGCCGATGTTGAAATTACCGTAAAAAAACCTGCCGAATCCTCACAGTTATTGGGAATTCTTGGCTCCTTATTGTTACCGCTTTTATTTATAGTTTTTCTTGTTGTAATGGCAAAAAGCATTCAGGCAGGCGGTTCTCAGGCAATGTCTTTTGGCAAAAGCAAAGCAAAAATGCTTTTGGACAGCAAAGTAAAAACAACATTTAAAGATGTTGCAGGTATAGACGAAGAAAAAAAAGAACTTGAAGAAATAGTCGACTTTTTAAAACACGGCGAAAAATACATAAAACTCGGGGCAAAAATTCCGAAAGGCGTACTTTTAGTGGGCGCACCGGGTACAGGTAAAACTCTTATGGCAAAAGCAGTTGCCGGAGAAGCCGGCGTTCCGTTTTTCTCAATAAGCGGATCTGACTTTGTTGAAATGTTCGTCGGTGTCGGTGCAAGCCGTGTAAGAGATTTGTTTGAACAGGCGAAAAAACATCAGCCTTGTATCATTTTTATTGATGAAATTGATGCCGTAGGCCGTCAAAGAGGCGCAGGTTTGGGCGGCGGACACGACGAAAGAGAGCAGACCCTGAACCAATTACTCGTTGAAATGGACGGATTTGATGAAAACGTTAATATAATAGTTATAGCGGCTACCAACAGACCCGACATTCTGGATAACGCACTACTAAGACCGGGAAGATTTGACAGACAAATTGTAATTAATCGTCCTGATATTTTAGGCAGAGAACAAATTTTGCAGGTTCATGCAAAAAATAAACCGCTTGCAAGTGATGTTGAATTGAAAGTTCTTGCAAAACGGACACCCGGATTTACCGGTGCTGATTTGCAGAACCTGCTGAACGAAGCGGCACTTCTTGCAGCGCGCCACGACCAGAAAGAAATAAATATGGAAAATCTGGAAGAAGCTATTGATAAAGTTATGGCAGGACCGGAAAAGAAAAGCAGAATTATATCTGATGAAGAAAAAGAAAATACAGCTTACCATGAAGTTGGTCACGCCCTTCTGGCAAAACTTTTAAAGAATACCGATCCTTTACATAAAGTATCAATAATTCCGCGCGGTATGGCGCTTGGAGTTACAATGACTCTACCTGAAAAAGACCACCTTACAATGAAAAAATCTCAATTACTGGATAGAATTACAATGACACTCGGCGGACGTGTTGCGGAAGAAATCGTATACGGCAAAGATTCAATCACAACAGGTGCTTCAAATGATTTGGAAAAAGTAACTTCGCTTGCAAGAAATATGGTAACAACTTACGGTATGTCCGAAAAAATGGGTAACCTGCAATACGGAAAAAGTGAAGAACACGTCTTTATGGGACGTGATTTCGGTCATACAAGAGATTTTTCGGAAGAAATTGCCGCAGAAATTGACAAAGAAGTTAAAAAGATTGTAGATGAACGCTATGCAATAGCAAAAAAACTTCTCACAGAAAACAGGGATATGCTTGAATATATTTCAAAAACTTTACTGGATGAAGAAACTATTGACGAAAAACGTTTCGTGGAATTAATGGAAAAAGTTCAAAGTGAAAGGGAAAATTCATAAAACTCTTTACGCACTTGAAATAAATATTTTCAATCCCGAAGATAATTTTCAAATTGCAAAAGAGTTCTTTCGTACAAAAAAAAGGGGACTATTGATTGATAAGGCACAATCAAGTGCCTGTGACATCTTGTGTCTGAAATTCAACGTAAAAACCGAATCCGATATCCCCAAAGCAGTAAAAATTTTAAAAACCCTTTTGCCTAAAATTACAAAGCCGTTGATGATAAACGGCGTTTACAACAACAAAATTAATACAGGACTTTTGCCGGCACTTATTAAAATATTAGACAGAAAATGTATAATATCTTACGCAAATGAACAAACCTACAAAGAAATTTTACCTTTGATCATAAACGGCAAGCATAAAATTGTTCTAAAAAGTCCTATAGATATAAATTTATGCAGAGAACTGAATATTCTTGCGGTTGATACAGGACTGCCGCCGGAAAATATAATAATAGACACTGATATAGGAGGACTCGGTTACGGACTGGATTACGGATACAGTATTATTGAAAAAATAAAACTTGAAGATGACCGGTATTTAAATTTCCCGATTATAAGTTTTGTGTCACAAGAAAGTCTGCGGACAAAAGAAGCTAAATATGATACTTTTTCAAAAAGCTGGGGCGATTTAAAAACACGTGCCCAAATGTTTGAAATTGCCTCTGCCTCTGCAGTAAAAGCCGCAGGTGCCGATATTATTGTAATGTACAATCCTGAAAATATAAAAATTATGAAAGGATTGACATAATGCAGCTTTCAGGACTTGAAATTTTTAAATACCTGCCGGGAAGCCAAAAAGCCGCCCACACCAATTGCAAAGAATGCGGATGTCCGACCTGCATGGCTTTTGCAATCAAACTTGCGCAAAAACAAATAACTTTTGACAGATGTAAATACATGCCGGAAGAACTTAAAAATTTATACAAAAAAAATCTAAAGTCTCCGCAAAAAACCATAAAAATTGACGGTCTGAAAATCGGCGGAGAAAATGTTATGTACCGCCACGAAAAAAAATTTGTCAATAGAACGGTATTTGCGGTTGTAGTTGACTGCAAATCACCGGATTTTAATGAAAAACTTAAAAGAATTAAGAATTTTGAGATAAACAGAATAAACGAAAAAATGAAAGTTGACCTTGTAATTCTGAAAAATGCAGGGAAACATCCGCTTAAAAACCTTTGCGATGAAACTGTTTATATAGAAGAAAAAGATTTTTTGAAACTTTCGCTAAAAAAAATTATTGATAATAGTTTTTCCAAAACAGCAAGTGAGCTTGTAAAAATACGAACAAAAGCCATTACGGAACGCGATGAAAAATATTCAGATCCTGTATATGTCTATCTTAAATCTTCGCCAAACAAATTCAATTTATGTGCGAGGGCAAGTTATTACTTGTGTAAATATGCAAATATGCTTGTTTTTGAGGATTTTGACGAAAGTCTTTTCGCAACACTTATGACACTTCGCCAGAATATATATACAGACCCGCAAAAACCGTTACAGGTAGAGCCTAAAATATATGAATTCAATAACCCCGATGAAAATTCGCTTGTTTTTATGACAACAAACTTTGCACTGACTTTTTATGCGGTTGCAAATGAACTGCAGAATTTAAAAGTGCCGTCATACTTAATAGTGACACCGGCAGGCGGAATGAGCGTATTAACTGCATGGTCAGCCGAAAAATTCACCGCCAAAATGGTCGCAAAAACACTGAAAAAATTCGATATTTTAAACAAAGTCAAAACACGCGAAATAATAATCCCCGGGCTTTTAGCGCCTATGAAAAAAGAACTGGAAAAGGCTTTGCCGGAATTTAAAATAATAGTAGGCACCATTGAAGCCTATTCAATTGCTGAATTCGTAAAAAAAATAACATAAAAAAAACTCCCTTCAAGGGAGCTTTTCAAAAACCTAGTCAGGATACCCGTCCGGGAATTTCCATCCGTTTAATTTTATGGCGGCTCCGCAGGCATATCCTAAACTACCGCTGGAACAACCCATTTTATTATTCGCTCCCTCTACATTTTGTACGATAAAATTGGAGTCCATTAAATCCTCAACAGTTACACCGTCCATATCACCGTAAAAGCTTAACCCATAAGCATTTGTCATCAATTTCCCGGAATCTACAAAATTCCCGTCGTCATCCAATGAACCCAACTTATTGCCGGGATTTTGAGGAGAAAAATACATTACAAATATATCTTTACCGACAATATTTGGTTTTGCCTTACCGTTTATATCCGCAAACACAAAAATATGCGGGAAAAAATCACCGCTGCTTGCCCAGGTATATACTGATGTACCATCCTCTAAAATAAAAGCACCGCGCGTAGATGAAGTATTTGAAAGACTTGAACCGGAAAGAAGATACATTGGTTCTACACATTCACTTGAAACAGGAAAACATTTTTTTGTGACTTTTAAATGCGGAAATACATACGTTTCCCAAAAATAACTTATTTTTTCCGCGTTCTCATTAGGAATCTGATTCCACGACCAGGTTTCATAATCGCCATGTTGCACTTTTCCCATTTCAAAAGCATTTTTCAAAGTTGCATAAACCTTTTGCAATTTGGATATTGTTTGTTTTTCCTGATAATTACTAATCAAAGTCGGAATTGTCATAGCTGCCACTATACCGATTACGGCTAAGGTTATTAAAACTTCTGCCAGAGTGAAGGCGGCACGTTTTGCGTGAGTGAAGTGAGTGAGGTGAGTGGCGTGAGGTTTTGTGTCATCCTGAACTCGTTTCAGGATCTCTAAATTATAATTCATCATATTAGAATTATAATTTGTTTCTGGGGTTGTGTCAATTCTTTTTGTATCTTGGGGATCAGGGTTAATAATCCTAATAATCCGACTGTTAATTTTTCTGTCGGCTTGGTAAAGCTGACCTACATTTATGTTACAAATGTTCCTTCTTAGCGCCTTAGTGCCATAGTATCTTAGTAACTTTACACAACCAGTACCGTCAAAACCCTTGTCCTGTCTACTTAGGAGAGTCGCCCCCCCCCGTTATTTTCAAACCTTTTGTTTTCCATGTGCGTTTCTCCTTTTTTACTTAATCATATTAGCAAATTTTTCACTTTTTGGCAATAATCTAAACTAAAGAATATATTATTTTAGCTCAAAATTATTCACAAGCAATACCTGGATTTCGCCGGGCATAAGATTAACTTTAAATTTATCTTTTTCCGAAATCGGAGCCGTATCCATTTCAACAGGTATTGTCAAAAATGAATCATTATATCCGCGGACTTTGATAACAGCCTCATTATTTGCCCTGAAATTCATATTTCCGAATACCAAAACAGTGGTTTTATTATAAGATATACCGTAAGCAAAAACTGACGGATTACCGGATTTAAGTTCAACGAACCTGCCGTTGGCAAGAACAGGTGCAATAAACTGTTTGAACCCGTTTGCCATTATAAAATCCTGTTTAAAATTAGTATTTTTGCCGCCGGGCTGACGGGAAAAATTAAATATATCAAGCTTGCCGCGGTGTACAAAATAATATTCATCATCAGTATAAGTGGTGCGTGCTTTTTTATTACCCCAGAGATAAATATAGTTATCGCCCGTGTCAAAACCGTCAACATAATAAGCATTAACAGGCAGCGTTGAATTAAGCCACAAAATCATGTTACTGTATGGCTGTCCGTTGATTAAAACAGGACTTAATTCATCATGTGTCGTAAAACTCCCGATAACGGCTTTAGGCTCACCGTATTTAGTTTTTAAAGAATTTGTAAATTTTATATGATTCATCAATTCTGACGCAGTGCGCCAATCTTTCATATTAAAATAACTTCCGTAAAAACCGTCAAAACCGGCTTCCAAAAGTTTATCATACGGTGTAAACACAGCCTCTGGAGAAACAGCTTCAGTCCATGAATCAGATGCTTCCGCAAGCCACATAAACTGCGGATCTCTATTCCTTGAATAACTTATAAGCTCTTTCCAAAATTTTGCGGGTTTTGAAGTGGCAGCATCGGCTCTTATACCGTCTGCCCCGAGCTGAATAACGTAATCAACAAACCCCTTATAAAGATTATAAACATCATGATTTATATTATTTTCATTACCTGCATTCAAAAGTCTTACATCAGTCCAATCCGACGGAATCACCGGCTGACCTGAAGCATCTTTTACAAATAATTCGGGACGTTTTAAATAAAGATCGTACGCTCCGCAGGACGGAAGATCGATTATAACTCTTATTCTTCTCTTATGAGCTTCGTTAATAAATTTTACAGCCTGTTCTTCCAGAGATAAAGCCGATTTATCGCTCTTTAACTGCGGATTCAATTCATTAAAACTTGCCGCCGCATATAATGACCCCGCAGAGCCGAGAGCTTTTGTTTTGCCTGTTGCCATAACAGGCAATACGTGAATAGTATTAACACCGGAGGTCATTAATTCATCAAGTCTTGCGATAGCGTTTAAAAAATTTCCGCTTTCTTCCCCTTCGGATTTATCGATAATGCCGTCTTTATTAATATCCTGCGCGCCGAAGGTTCTCAAATTTATTTCATAAATTATCGCATTATTATTCAAAAACAAAGATCTCAAATCATTAACCCAAACATCGGATGCAAAGCTTGATGACGCTGTTAAAAATATTGCCCCTAATAAAACTAAAACTCTCTTAATCATACAAATTCCCCTTTATAAATACATATTATCAGACCTGAGTTTTTTTTGCAAATGATTTTAAAATTTACCTGAAATAAATATTTATAGTATAATTGCACTAAGGAGCAACATTAATGAAAAAATTCTTTGTTTCCATTGGTCTTATATTACTTTTAGGTCTGATTTTTACAGCTGTAAAATACAATTTTCATTCAACCGGTGAGAAAACACAAAATGAAGTGGTTTTCTGGACACTTCAGATGAGTGATTTTTCAGAATATATTAACGGAGTTATAAAAGAATTTGAAGCCCAAAATCCTGATATAAAAATCAAATGGATAGACGTGCCGTTTTCAGAGGGGGAAAAACGAACTCTTGCCTCTGTTCTTAGCGATAATCCGCCGGATTTAATCAATTTAAACCCTGATTTTTCGGCAATTCTCGCTCAAAAAGGCGCATTATATGAAATTGACGAAAATTCAACCGGACAATTTGTTCCGCAAATTATTGAAACATTAAAATACAACGGAAAACTTTATTCAATCCCATGGTATGCAACATCAGCAGTTACGATTTATAATAAAAAATTATTTAACAAAGCAGGGCTGCAAGTTCCGGAAACTTATACTCAAATGAGTAATATTGCAAAACAAATCAAAGAAAAAACAAATGCCTACATCTGGCTTCCGAATATCTCGGAAAATGATACAATGCTAAGAATTCTGAACAAATACGGTGTAAATTCCGCCGAAAACATAAATTCAACAAAATCCGTTGAAGTTTTTAATTTTTTCAAAACCCTATATATAAACGATCTTATACCGAAAGAATCAATAACACAAACCCATCGTGAGGCGCTTGAAAAATATATGGCTGAAAATATTGCATTGTTCCAAGCCGGTGCAAATTTTTTAAATATGATTAAAGAAAATGCACCCTCAACCTATACAAACACTGACGTTTCAGTTCAATTAACAGGAGATTTGGGACAGTACGATTTTTCATTGATGAATTTTATTATACCGTTGAAAGCAAAACATAAACAGGAAGCCTTAAAATTCGCCCTTTTCCTTACAAACGAAAAAAACCAGCTTGAACTTGCGAAATTGACCAATATTATTGCCGTAAATAAATCGTCATTGCAAAATGATTTTTATACAAAATATGACAACTCGGATTTAATGGCAAAAGCCCGTGTAATAAGTGCAAAACAACTGAAAAAAATTCAACCTGCACTAAAATCAGAAAGAAATCAAAAAGAAATAAATACCCTTATAAATTCAGCAGTACAAGAGATTCTGCTGAACAAACAAAAAACCCCGTCAGTATTAGACAGGGTTTCAAAAGATTGGAAACTTCTTAACAGCGGCAGCAGAACCCGCCAAAAGCAGGCATCCCAAACATCATAGGACTGCCAAACATCATAGGTGCAGACCACGCTGAATAATATCCGCCAAACATCGGGACAGGCGGCATCATAAACATTGATGTAGCAAGTGCAGTTCCGGTCATTCCAACAGATGCGGCAAAAGGATTTCCTCCTGCAAATGTTGTCATAACACTGTTCATAGTTGAACCCAGATAACTGTGTGTGCTTTTATCAACAACATTGCCCAAAAGTGCATTACCAATACCCATTGTCGTGGTACCTAAACCATATGATACAGCCTGCCCGACATTTGCACCTCTGTTCCGTGCATCAAAATAATTTATTATACCGTTCAAACCGGCAAGACCGGCTTGAATACCAGTTACTGTATCAGTTACTCCCGGATTATATCCGCACCAATAAGTCATTAATATACCTCTTTTTTATATACTCTATATATATAAACGCATTTATACACCATGCAATTGCCATGATTTACTTTAATGTTAAGCTTTGTAACAAAAATAAAGGCAAAAATTAAAGTTTAACCACAAAAATGCCGAATAAAAAGATACAAGGGAAAAGGGATAATCAGATGAGTCTTAATGTAAATTACACTCAAAATTACAAAACCGGCATTGATACTTCTATTTTAAAAGAAGTATCTGCCGAAATCCTTAAAAGAGCTCAGGCAAAAGCAATGAAAGCTCAAACAGGTTCTGCAAACAGCGCTTTCAGAGCTCAGGAATTGGGTTTGGATTTATACAAAGTAGACTCACAAACATCACGCCAGATTGCAATGAACAATTCCGGTCTGCAGATTCAACTCAACGAAAACGTTTTGAATTCAATCAAATTTTTAAACACACAGGCAGCACAACAAATACAAAAAAATGTTGAAGGCAAACTTGCATTTTCAGTTTATGAAGGTGCAGATGTACAAAAGGCTGCAGAAGCTCCGAAATTCAATTCAATAGTAAGTTTCAGCGCCGCAAAAGATAAAAAAGGATCAAATCCTTTCTACCACGGCGAACTTTTAGCTAACGGACACAAAAAAGAAGAAAAGCCTGAAGATATTAACATATTCGGTTAATAAAAATCTTCATCTTCGGTGTCTTGATTGGTATTAATTTTTAAAGATTCCTCAATTTTTTTATTTTTGATATCCTCTTTGGATTTACCTTTGAGGGTAATCTTCTTTTTTTTGGCATTAATAACATCCGCAACATTCATCATAGCCAGCGAATTCAATGTTGCGCGCAAAACAGCGCTCTGATCCATATATTGATTTTGTTCCTGAGCCTCATCTTCTTCACGTTTTTGCTGTGCAAAATATTCACCGCCCTGTCCCATTTTATCATCCTGAGTACGGGCAGCGGTGCCGGATATATCGCCGCTTTTAAAATTAAACGCGCCGCCGATTCCGAAAAATCCTGCAGATCTGTTATCGACCATATAATTATACCCTTTGTGTTTATTAGATTATAACTAACCTGATGTAATTTTAACTCCACTAAATAAATTAATTTGCTACAATGTAAAAAAATATTTACATACTAAGATTATATCACTTTTCTTGAAAAAGACAATAAACTATGGTATTATGATAAAGAGGATAGTTTATGAAAAAATCTAATGCATTCACATTATCAGAATTACTGGTAGCATTGGCAGTATTAGGAATAGTATGCGCTATTGTACTTCCCACACTGTTAAATAACAACCCCAACCATAACAAAATGATGATGAAAAAAGCATACAATGTATTTACGGACATCACACAAGAATTAATAAATGATTCAGGGCACTATCCGGTAATTTTCGGATTATGCCCCGATGACGGAAATGACGGCTATATAGGATTTGACTGCGCATCATCAGATGCAAAATTTCCTTATCTGTTTTATAAAAATTTATCCTCAAGCGCAATGCCATTAGCAAATGAAAATGCTATGAAAACAAATACGGCATATTCACGTTCGGGGCTAGCCGCCTGCAACGGAGCAGCTTCATCCTGCTATTTTATTGAATCGGAAGACGGTGTAACATGGGCATTTGCCAAGAAAAAATTAACAAAAGGCAGCTATACCGCTACTCTTATGATTGGTATAGATATAAACGGTGACAGAAAACCCAATTGTTATGAAGGCAGCACTGCGGAAAACTGTAAAAAAAGAACTGCTAATTTTGACCAATTCAGAATAAAGCTGTCTGCAGACGGCACAATAAAAATAAACGAAGATGATACATGGGCGATAGAAGCAATTCAAGCAAGTTCATCTTTAACAAAATAAATGGAGGAATATGAAAAAACCAGGATTCACATTGTCAGAATTAATGATAGCACTAACAGTGCTTGGACTTTTGTGTGCGGCATTACTTCCAACAATAATGAAAACAATGCCAAACCAAAATAAAATAATGATGAAAAGAGCCTACTATACAACTTCAAACATAGTAAGCGATATGATAAATAATCCGAATTTATATCCCATGATAGATTCTGACGGTAATGAAACAGTCGGCTTTGACAACACTGATCCTGTCACATACGGCGGTAAAACATACGGCGGGACAACGCCTACAAATGACGGCCACGGCGCATTTGCAAAATTTATAGATTTATTTTCCGCTCATCTTAACACCGACGGAGAAATTGACGATGAATGTCCGAGCGAATCATATGATCCGGAGAATCCTCCTATCAGTCCCGGCGGAAGCAGCGGATGGGAATATTGCAGATCATTTACAACACCGGACGGAATAGCATGGGATTTACGCACAACACATAAAGTTGAAACTTTTTCAACTACAACCGTTATTACTGTAGACGTAAACGGTGCTAACAAACCCAACTGCATGCAAGGAGATTCCGACGCTGATACTAAATGCAAAGACAGAACCAAAAACTTTGACAGATTTTCAATGATCATAAAAGATGACGGCACAATTGAGATACCCGAAAATCAAACCTGGGTAAGAGAAGCTTTGCAGGTAAGCTCATCCTTGACAGATTAATTTTATGATATAATAAAACTATAAAGCAGCCGGATAATCGCGCAGAAATGTGAGGAAAGTCCGTGCATTCAAGGACAGACCGCCGGAGAAAGTCCGGACGACGCGAGTCGGTGGAAAGGACCACAGAAATGTCGAATTTTGGCTAGTGCGCCGCGTGAGTGCCATAAGGCACGAACCCAGCACGACCCGGTGAGGAAAACCACGCTTTTCCGAACCGCCAATAATTCGAGGCGTTAAACTTAACGCCGAGACTGCCGATGGATTTTATATCACAGGCGATGGTGCAACGGTGAGTTAAGAGCTTCACCAGTGGTATCGAGAGGTATCAGCTAGGCAACCCCCGGTCGAATGCAAGATTAAATCGAAGGTTATAAAGGCTGTCCGCCCACTTCGGAAAAATCGCTAGAGTTTGCGGGTAACCGCATTCCCAGACAGATGATTATCTAGAAACAGAACACGGCTTATGAACTGCTTTATAAAATAAGAGAGGAAATATTTCCCCTCTTATTTTAAATATAAATAGACAATTGTATGTAAAGATTACTTTAAAATTAGGACTTTATAATGTGTTTATGCTATAATTTTGGTATAAAAGGGAGTAGAAGGAGAAAATTTTGAGCCAGCAGAATATTTTTAATGACGGAAAAATCGTTCCTGTTAATATAAGAGAAGAAATGAAACGTTCATACATTGATTATGCAATGAGCGTAATTGTAGGTCGCGCGCTGCCTGATGTAAGGGACGGCTTAAAACCTGTTCACAGACGTATTTTATACGCAATGAACGAACTTGGTATGACACCTGACAAACCGTTTAAGAAATGTGCCCGTATAGTCGGTGAAGTTCTCGGTAAATACCACCCGCACGGTGATACAGCTGTATATGAAGCTTTAGTTCGTATGGCTCAAGACTTTTCAACAAGATACTTAACTGTTGACGGACACGGAAACTTCGGTTCGGTTGACGGCGACGGAGCTGCTGCAATGCGTTATACGGAAGCCCGTATGCACAAAATAACTCAATCAATGCTCGCGGATATTGACTGTGAAACGGTTGAATTTGAACCAAACTTTGACGGATCATTGCAGGAGCCTTCTGTTTTGCCCGTAAGGCTTCCGATGCTTTTATTAAACGGATGTTCAGGAATTGCGGTAGGTATGGCAACAAACGTTCCGCCCCACAACCTTTGCGAAATTGTTGACGGCACGGTTGCATTAATAGATAATCCTGACATCACAGTTGACGGACTTATGGAATATATTAAAGGTCCTGATTTCCCGACTGCGGCAACAATTATCGGCTTAAATGACATAAGACAGGCTTATGAAACCGGCAGAGGCTCTATTAAAATGTCTGCCGTTGCAAACTTTGAAGAAATTGCAGGTGGCGGCGGACGTCAGGCAAGAACAGCAATTGTTATTACCGAAATTCCTTATCAGGTCAATAAATCAATGCTTATTGAAAAAATTGCCGATCTTGTTAAAGAACAGAGAATTAACGGCATTTCAGACATTCGCGACGAATCCGACCGCGAAGGAATGAGAATTGTTATTGAGCTTAAACGTGACGCGAAACCCGATGTTGTTAAAAATAACTTATTCAAATACACCCAGCTTGCAACGACTTTCGGCGTAAATATGCTTGCATTATGCGGCAAACAGCCGAGATTATTGAATTTAAAACAAGTTCTGGAAGAATTTGTTGAACACAGGGTTGAAATTGTTACAAGAAGAACTATTTTCTTCCTCAAAAAAGCTAAAATCAGAGCGCACATTTTGGCAGGTTTAATCATAGCACTTGGTTCAATTGACGAAGTTATTGAAATTATCAAAAAATCCAAAACTATTGAGGATGCAAGAACAGCTTTAATGTCAAGATTCGGGCTTGATGCAGACCAATCAAACGCTATTCTGGAAATGCAATTAAGACGTTTGACAGGATTAGAGCAGGATAAAGTTAAAGCCGAATATGATGAATTAGTCAAAAAGATTGCAGAATACGAAGATATACTTGCAAGCCGCCAGAAAGTTTTGAACATAATTAAAACAGAACTTTTGGAAGACAAAGAAAAATACGGCGACGACAGAAAAACCCAAATTCTGCCGGAACAGGGCGAAGTTACAATTGAAGACTTGACTCCAAACACACCAATGGCTGTATTTATAACACATCAAGGGTATCTGAAACGTATTTCTCTTGATACATTTGAACGCCAAAACCGTGCAACACGCGGCAAATCAGGCATTAAAACAAAAGAAGACGATGACATACAACACTTCTTCACGGCAATGATGCATGATAAAGTATTGTTCTTCTCATCAAAAGGAACCGTGTACAGCCTGAATGTATACGACTTCCCCGAAGGCGGACGTCAGGCAAAAGGCTTGCCGATTGTAAACGTTCTTCCGATTGAACAGGATGAAAGCATTACGGCAGTCGTTCCTGTAAGCACTTTCTCACATGACTTGAATTTAATTATGCTGACGAAAAAAGGTTACATCAAACGTATCGAACTTGATAACTTTGCAAACATAAGACGAAACGGCATAATCGCAATCGGACTTGAAGAAGGCGACAAATTAAATTGGGTAAAACTTGCAACCGCAAAAGACGAAATTATAATCGGAACCTCCTGCGGTATGGCAATCCGATTCCCGATACAGGACTTAAGACCTCTCGGCAGAAGCGCACGCGGCGTAACGTCTATGAAATTACGCACCGGCGATGAAATTGTAGGATGCGATATTGTCCCGAAAGATTACGACGCTGACCTGCTGGTTGTAACTTCTGACGGTTTTGGAAAACGTACAAAACTTTCAGAATTCAGAACACAAAACAGAGGCGGTATAGGGCTTATTGCAACAAAATTCAAAACAAGTTCATCCAGACTTGTTGCCCTGACAATTGTAAAAGACAGCGACGATATAATGCTTGTTACGGCAAACGGAATTGTAACAAGGATTAACGCAGGCTCAATTTCGCAGCAAGGTCGTCCGGCAACCGGTGTAAGGGCTCAAAACCTTGTTGACAACGACTCTGTTGTTTCAGTAAACAAAATTATTAATCCTGATGAAGATGACGTAACTATTAAATCAGAAACTCCAGTTCAACCGGAACAGGAAATTGAACAGACAAGTCTGTTGGATAATAGTCAGGAATAACAAAAAAATAATTTAGAATAAAAAATACCGGTCATAAAGACCGGTATTTTTTTAAGAATTAACCTCTGATTTTTAACTTTTTAATCAAATCTCTGTATTCATCAAGATTTTGATTTTTAACGTAAGCAAGTAATCTTTTTCTTTTACCGACCAACATCAAAAGACCTCTTTTTGTAGCGAAATCTTTTTGATTAGTTTTCAAATGTTCGGTAAGTTCAGCGATTTTTTTGCTCATCATCGCGATTTGAACGGCAGCAGAACCTGTATCTTTTTCGTTTGCACCGTATTTTTTCACGATTTCTTTTTTGTTTTTCAAGTTAATTGACATATTGTTTTTCCTTTATTGTTGAGTGACATATTGGCGTAAGCACTCTACAAAGGAAATTTTAATATATCAAAAAAAAATTGCAATACCCAAAACTAGGGATGTTAAATATAATTAAGCTAAATTTCTTGTTGTAAGATAAGCTTTAAATGCGGAAGTATTTGCAAAATTAAACTGATCTCTAGCACAACCTAAATCCACATCCGCATCAAATAAAGATTTTGCGGACAAATTATATTTTTTAAATGCATCATTGTATTTGGAAGAATTTTCGCCAAACATATTCGTTGCATATTGCAAATTTTTATATGCTTCATATTCAGCATTTTTCATGGAATCATATTGAGCTAAAGCCGCATAATATCGCGCTTCTGCCTCATCTTTTTTTACTTCTTTTTCAAGCGCCCAGCCCTTAACTGAATCCTTTATACCTTCGGTCAAATCCTCTGTTTTTTGCAAGTTTAAAGCCCTTGAAAATGTAAAAGCCGAACCGTATTTAAGAGCCTTATCCAGATAGTCAGAATAAGACATAATAATTTTAAACGGAGACTTATTAAATTGCTGTTCGGTTAAAATTTTACTTGTCTTATCGACCATAGGTATCCCTCTTATTATCCTCTTTTATATATAAAGTATATAACAGCCCCGAAATTGCCTTTTTTGTTAAGTTTTATTACATAATACATATTATCGAAACATAACAAAGCACTCCTGCTTGTATGCCTCCGATAATATACATTATGTAAATATTTATTTATGTTAAAATAAAACTATGATAGAAAGATATTCACGCGAAGAAATGGCAAAAATTTGGACTCTGGAATCCAAATTTCAATATTATCTTAATGTAGAAATAGCGGTTTGCGAGGCTTATGCGGAACTCGGCGAAATTCCGAAAGAAGATGTTCTAATAATCAAACAACGCGCAAGATTTGATGTAAAACGCATTGACGAAATCGAACGTGAAGTCAGACACGACGTCATCGCATTTTTAACCAATGTCAACGAAAGTCTGGGCGATTTAGGAAGATATATGCATGTCGGTCTTACAAGTTCCGACGTAATTGATACGGCTTTTGCCCTGCAAATTCAAGACAGCGGCAAAATTATCCTTGAAGATTTGAATAAAACCATTAATTCAATTAAAAAATTAGCCGAAAAACACAAAAATACAATTTGCATAGGACGTTCGCACGGAATACATGCGGAAATTATGACCTTTGGCGTAAAATTATGCAGCTGGATAGATATCCTTGAACGCCAGAAAAATAACTTTGAACATGCGCTTGAACAAATCCGCGTCGGACAAATTTCGGGTCCTGTTGGCACTTACAGCAACATCTCACCCGACGTTGAACAAATTACATGTAAACACCTCGGACTTAAGCCTGCAAGAATATCCACACAAATTATCGCAAGAGATTACCACGCATACTTTATGCAGTCTTTGGCTTTGATTGCAAGTGTTATTGAACAGTTTGCAACAGAAATCAGACATCTGCAAAGGACTGAAGTTCTGGAGGTTGAAGAAGGCTTCGGAGAACACCAAAAAGGGTCTTCAGCAATGCCCCATAAGAAAAATCCGGTTTTATCCGAAAATTTATGCGGACTTGCAAGAGTTGTAAGAGCAAATTCTATCGTTGCCTTGGAAAATATTCCGCTATGGCATGAAAGAGATATTTCACATAGTTCCGCAGAAAGAATAATCTTCCCTGACAGCTTAACCCTTGTGGATTTTATGCTGAACAGATTTAACGGAATTGTTGAAAATCTTGTTGTCCACGAAGACAACATGCTTAAAAATACTGATAAATTCGGCGGTATAGTCTTTTCACAAAAAGTCCTTTTAACGCTTGTGTCAAAAGGTTTAAGCCGCGAAGACGCCTATTCAATTGTTCAAAGAAATGCGCTTGATGCTTTTAACAACCACGGGAATTTTAAAGAAAACCTATTGAATGATAAAGATATAATTAATTTGATTACTCCGCAGGAACTTGAAACAATTTTTGACAAAAAAGCCTTCCTGCAGAATATTGATAAAATTTATGCAAGAATTTTATAAAAAACTTGCTCTATTTTGGAACATAAGCTAAAATATACATTGAGAGGACAGTATGACAAAATTAAATATAACTGTATGCATGGGAAGTTCATGCTTTGCGCGCGGAAATCAAGAAAATCTGGCATTTCTTGAGGATTATATAAAAGAACACGGAATTGATGCAAATATAGAGCTGGAAGGTTCAAGATGCGAGAATAAATGTGCATCAGGTCCCAATATCTACATTAACGGTCAAGAATATAACAACGTTGATATAGATAAATTAAAAGAAATTTTAGAAAAAAACGTCTGACAAGGAGAATAAATGGACAAACAAAATCCGGTTTATACGCTTGTAAACGAATGCCACGACTGCTACAAATGCGTCCGTGAATGCCACGTAAAAGCTATTAAAATAGAAGACGGCCACGCGTCAGTAATTCCCGACAAATGCATTGCCTGCGGGACATGTGTAAAAGCCTGCCCTGCCGGTGCAAAACGTGTTCGAACAGATATTGATAAAGCAAAAAAACTTTTACTTTCAAAAAAAGATGTCTATGTATCACTTGCACCCTCCTGGAGCGGTGTTTTTGAAATGACTGAAGAAAAAATAATTTCAATTCTTAAACGTTTAGGGTTTAAAGATGTTTCCGAAACCGCACTCGGAGCAGAAGAAGTTTCAATAAAGACGGCAGAATTGTTGAATAACTCAGAAAAAGGTCTGTTTATATCAAGCGCATGCCCTGTTATAGTAGACTTTATAAGACATTATCATCCGGAATTCACTAATAACATTACACCAATAGGTTCACCTGCAATGACACATGCCAAAATGCTTAAAGAAAAATTCGGCGAAGATATTTCAATCGTATTTATAGGTCCATGTATCGGCAAAAAAAATGAATCCGACCAAGGAGAATTAATAGATGCAGCGCTGACTTTTGAAGAATTAAAACAATGGATAAACAACGATATCGGTGATATTTCAAAGATATCCGTTGACAATAAAAATAAATTTGTTCCGCACTCTGCACACGAAGGTGCACTATACCCGATAGACGGAGGAATGAATGAAACAATCAAAAGAGTCGGAATAAAAGAACATATACAACTCATTGATGTCTGCGGCCTTTCAAATTTTGAAAAAGCTTTAGCAAATCTCAAACCTGAAAAACTTGATAAAGTCATTTTTGTTGAAGGTCTGTCATGCGAAGGCGGATGTGTTGCAGGACCGTGTATATCCACAGATAAAGCAGGCATAAGTGTTGTATCGGATGTCTTATCAAACGTAAAACATCGTCTGGTAATACCTAAAAAACCGACGGTTGTTGTGGATATTGATTACACTTCATCCAAAGTAAAACACAAAACATACCCGATGGAAGATATATTAAATGCGCTGAAACGAATAGGTAAACATTCCGTTGATGATGAACTGAACTGCGGCGGATGCGGTTATCCTACATGCCGTGATATGGCTGTGGCGCTTTTAAACGGTGATGCGGAAACTTCCATGTGTGTATCATATATGAGAAAAATTGCAGTCCGAAAAGCCGCTGCAATGTTTAGATGCATGCCTGCAGCGGTTGTTATGGTCGACAACAATATGAACATTTTGGAAGCAAATGACAGTTTTATGAAAATGTTTACAGGCGATATGTACGAAATTTTTAAAGCAAGACCTGATGGCATGACAGGCGCCGCAATTGACAGAATTGTAGATTTTGCGGATATTTTCAAAACCATATTAAAAACCGGCAAAGATTTGCATAAAGAACGTTATCCCGTTAAAAACCGGCTGCTTGATATAAGTGCATTTACAATTGAAGAAAACGAAATTGTAGGTGCCGTAATCACTGACGTTACCCAAACAGAAACAAATCGTGAAAAAATTTCACAAAAGGCACATGAAGTTATTTCAAAGAATATCTCAATTGTTCAGGAAATCGCATGTTTATTAGGCGAACATATGGTAGAAACGGAAACGCTGTTAAGTTCAATTGCAGACGATTTTGATGATAAAGATGAAACTTCGGAGGACATAAGTGTTCATTGACATTGACTGCAGTCAAATGAAAAAATATGATCAGAATGCCTACGGGGATTATTTTGTATCAAAAAGATATCCGGATGAAGCTCGCCTTATAGCTGTTTTATCCGACGGACTCGGCAGCGGAATTAAAGCAAACATCTTGTCTTGTATGACAGCAACAATGCTTTTAAGATTTATTGAAAATCAACAAATTTCAATCCGCAAAGCAGCCGAAATTGTAATGAATGCGCTTCCTGTATGCAAAGTCCGCCACATAAGCTATTCAACATTTTCGGCAATTGATGTTAATGATGACGGACACGCCAAAATAGTCGAAGAAGGTAACCCTGAATTTATATGGATAAGGAATAATGAAGTTTTACAGCCGAATTTTGAAACCATTCAGTCAAAAACCTTCAAAAACCGCAAAATGAAAATTTACAAAATAGATTTAAAACTCGGTGACAGACTTATTTTTTGTTCTGACGGCGTAACGCAATCGGGGCTTGGCGGGGGAAGATTAAAACTGGGCTTAAGACGTGACGGATTAATTGTACTTTTACAGGACAAACTAAAGGAACATCCGGATATTTCAAGCTCTGAATTGTCCCACTATCTTGTAAACCAAGCACGAAATATTGAAACAGACAGACGGCCAAAAGATGATATATCCGCATGTGTTTTATATTTCCGCGATCCGAGAGAGTCATTAATATTTACCGGTCCGCCGTACCATCAATCAAAAGACGCTGAATATGCCAGAATGTTTGCAAATTTCAAAGGCAAAAAAGCAATATGCGGCGGTACAACAGCTAACCTGATATCCAGAGAACTAAACAGACCAATAACAATGGACACCACTATAAGTATAGGAAAACTGCCTTCATGTTCTTATATGGACGGTGTGGATTTAGTGACCGAAGGCGTTTTAACTTTAACAAAAACATTGGAATATCTTGAAAACGGTACATCGGATATTGACAACGCAGCAGGAAAGCTGGTAAACTTTTTATTGGATAGTGATTGCATAAACTTTATGGTTGGAGCAAAACTAAACCAGGCACATTATGATCCGGCACTTCCGGTTGAAATAGAAATTCGTAAAAACATAATCAAAAAGATTGCAGAAGTACTGCAAAGTAAATATTTTAAAAAAGTAAGCATACAGTATATATAAACGAGAGGATAGAAGTATGGACAAAAAAGTTAGTGTTAAGGTGTGTTTAGGAACAACATGTTTCGTAATGGGTTCAGCAAATTTACAGGAATTGATTGAACTTGTTCCTAAAAAATATGGTGACAGAGTAGATGTATCAGGAGTTCCGTGTCTTGGCTTATGCTCAATCGACTGGGAATTTTCAAAAGCACCGTATGTAAAAGTTGATGACGATATTATAAAAGAAGCAACCGTTGAAAAAGTTTTAGCAGCAATTGAAAAAAAATTAAGTTAGTAAGGAAAAAGAAATATGAGTATGAATAGTGCCCCGAAACAAACTTCACACCTGAAGCGTGAAATTTTAGTAAGATTAATAAAAGCATACTTAAGCGACGATTTCCCGGAAAACACGCGCTTAATCCCTTATGCAATGCGTCCGAAAGGGAGTGAAGTTCCGTACAGATGTTGTATCCACAAAGAACGCGCAATATTACGCGACAGAGCCGTTGCAGGGCTTGGAATGGCAATTGAAGAAGCTGATGACAGCATTGAATTATCAACACTTGCAAAAGAATCTTTAGAGCGTACAGAGCCTGAAAAAAATCCTCTGACAGTACTTACAACAGCTTGCAAAGGATGTGTACCTTCAAGGATTTACGTAACCGATCTTTGTCAGGGTTGTGTTGCAAGACCTTGCGTAAACACCTGCAAATTCGGAGCAATAAGCATACAAAACGGTAAATCGGTAATTGATCCGGAAAAATGCAAAAACTGCGGAATGTGCGTTCAGGTTTGTCCATACCATGCAATAACCAAAATTATTGTTCCCTGCGAAAACGCATGTCCTGTAGGAGCAATAGCCAAGGGCGAAGACGGTCATGCAAAAATCGACTTTGAAAAATGTATTTCATGCGGCAAATGCGTTGCAGCATGTCCTTTTGGAGCAGTACATGAAAAAAGCCAGATTATTGATATATTAAAAAATATTAAATCCGGCAAAAAAGTTATCGCAATGGTAGCACCTGCCATTATGGGGCAATTACCTTGTACACCGGCACAATTAAAAGAAGCTATAATGAAATTAGGATTTACGGATGTATATGAAGTAGCTCAGGGTGCTGATGTTACGACAAAAACAGAGGCAAAAGAATTTGAAGAAAGACTTGAAGCAGGCGCTGAATTTATGACAACTTCATGCTGTGCGGGTTACAATGAACTTGTTGAAAAACATATTCCTGAGATGAAACCTTTCAGATCAGACACAAAAACTCCGCTTTACTACACGGCAGAAATTGTTAAAAAAGAACATCCTGATGCTGTGACGGTATTTTTCAGCCCGTGTAACGCAAAACGTAAAGAGGCAATGCAAAATCCGAATGTCAATTACGTATTGAATTACGAAGAACTCGGCGCATGGTTTGTAGCATTGGGAATACAGGTATCTGAATGCGGTGAATCCAAATTTAAAACAGAAGCCTCTGCCGAAGCCAGAAATTACGCAGTAACAGGCGGTGTTGCAAATGCGGTTCAGACAATGCTGCCGGAACACTTGCCTACATATCCTGTTATAATTAACGGATTAGACAAACAAACCATACGCGATTTGAAAAAATATGCGAAAAACGGAGTTTGCGAACTCGGCAACCTGATTGAAGTTATGGCATGCCCCGGAGGCTGCCTGGGCGGAAACGGCACTGTAAACGCCTATAAGCAGGCACTGAAACAATTAACGGGTTATGTAAACGAAAGCGAACACCTTGTAAACGAAGAAAAAATAGAAAAATAAAAAAGAGCCCCTTCGGGCTCTTTTTTATTTCTTGACAATTTATTAAAAATAATATTTAATAAAGGAAAAAGGAGATTAAATATGTTGAAAAAGGTTGCACGAAAAGCGGTTCAGATAGTCGCCCCCCCCCGAGATTAGCACTGGACTTGAGTTTGTCGGGAATTGGAAAATTATTTTCTCGACGACGCTCTCACCTCCGGCTCCGCTATGGTCTCGAAAATAATTTTCCAATTCCCGCTTTTACCATAGCCGAAGTCTTAATTACCCTTGGAATTATTGGAATAGTTGCCGCTATGACTATTCCGACGCTTGTGGCAAATTATCAAAAAAAAGTTTTAAAAACTCAGTTTACAAAAAAATATGCTGAAATTTCGCAGGCTGTATTACTTGCCAAAAGTGAAACTAACGGTAATTTCAAATCATATTGCACTTTATTAAAGACTATAGACGCGAATGCAGGAAAATTTGAATATCTGAATAAAGAGGAATGTTTTGCCATTTTTAACAAGTATTTTAAACAGGTTGGTACCTGTGAATATAAAAATGACGTAGTTACATATAATAAAAAAAATACAGCGTACACTGATATAGGTTCCATAGCTACCCCTGGAAAACTACTTGCTGACGGAAGCTGTTACGATATGGTAATTAACAGCGCCAAGCTCGGTTTTACATTTGACATGAACGGTCCTGATAAAGGTCCCAACGCTTTAGGGCACGATATATTTTCTTTCCACATGGACAATAATGATTATCTCCAGCCTATAAAGCAAAGTTCAATATATACTGATGATGATCGGGATGCTGCAATTGCCGTATGTGAAGAAAAATATCCATCAAAAGGAAACTATTACTATTCATGTATAGCCGTAGCGGAACAAAAGGGATATCCATGCAGAAAAGACTCAAACCAGGCTGCCAACGGAATTGGCTGCAGCTGGTATGCAGTGCATGACAAATGTCCTGAGGATAATACAAAAGGTTATTGGGACTGTTTGCCTAAATAAAGCATATAGGTTGGGCATACCTGCCCTACAAAAAAATACCCCTCGTATTTTCTTTGTAATATAATACATTTATGGGAAAGAAAAGAATAAGCATAATCGGCTCAACGGGTTCAATCGGAACTCAGGCTCTGGAAGTTCTTGAAAAACTTCAGGACAAATTTGAAATAATTGCACTGGCAGGCGGGCACAATAAAGAGCTTTTAGAAGCTCAGACAAAAAAATTCAAACCAAAATATACAGTTCTGGGCGAACAAGGTCTTGAAAAAATCTGTTCCGATAAAGAAAACGACATAATATTAGTTGCATGTTCAGGCAAAATCGGATTACGCCCGACGCTTACCGCAATAAAAAACGGCATAAATATAGCGCTTGCAAATAAAGAAACCCTTGTTATGGCAGGCGATATTGTGATGAAGGAAGCAAAAAAACACGGGGTTAAAATAATCCCTGTCGACAGCGAACACTGTGCAATCCACCAGTGCATAAAAGATATTTCTCAGGTGGATAAATTAATTATTACGGCCTCCGGCGGGCCTTTTTTACACAAATCCGTTGATGATATGAAAAACGCAACAGTCAAAGAGGCACTTGCGCACCCAAAATGGCATATGGGTAAAAAAATAACTGTTGACAGCGCAACTTTGATGAACAAAGGACTGGAAATCATTGAGGCGCATCACCTTTTCGGATTTAATTATGATGATATAGAAGTTGTAATTCACCCGCAAAGCATTGTACATTCCGCAATAGAATACAAAGACGGCAGTGTAATCGCTCAATTAGGACTGCCGAGTATGCACATCCCAATTCAATATGCCATATCTTATCCTGAAAGATTTGATGGGATAAAGTCAAAAAGTTTCAGTTTTGCGGAAATTGCGCGGCTGGACTTTGAAAAACCTGATTTTGAAAAATTCCCGTGCGTAAAACTTGCCTACAAAGCAGGCAAAACAGGCGGAACCATGACAACATGCCTTAATGCGGCAAATGAAGAAGCTGTTTTTGCATTTCTGGACGGAAAAATCAAGCTCTATAATATCTACGAAATAGTTGAAAAAATGATGTCAGAACACAAAGTTATCCAAAACCCTACAATAGACGAAATCTTTGAAATCGACAAAGACATCCGCGAAAAAACAAAAGAATTTATTAAAAATTATGCCAAATAGAACTTTCAACAAAATAATCTGCCAAAGAATAGCAGACTTAAGAAAGCAGCACAATTTAACGCTGGAGCAACTTGCATATCAAAGCGGCATTTCTAAAGGCGGATTAAGTGAGATTGAAAGAAATATGAAAGAGCCGCGTGCATATACAATTATTAAAATTTGTACAGGGCTTGGAATTACAATGAAAGATTTCTTCGACTTCCAAGAAATTAACGATTTTATGAATGAATTATAAAATATCCAGCGGATCCACATCTATTGTGAGCTTAATATCTTTTGGCATTGTGATTTTGTTCAGAAAACTTGAAATAAATCTGTGACCTTTTTCATCCATCTTGTTTTTAATAAGGATTTGAAAACGATACTGCCCGTTGAGCCGCTCAATTACACAGTTTGTGGGGCCCAAAACCTCAATCCGCTCTGATATTCCGTATTTTTCAACCATTGTACAAAGTCTCAAGGCAATCTCCTGTGCTGATTTTTCCGCGCGGAAGTTATTTTCACAAGCCAGAACAAGTCTTATAATCTGACTGAAAGGCGGGTAATCAAATTCCTCACGGGCAATAATTTCTTTTTCAAAAAATTCACCGTAATTTTGGGATTTAGCACTTTCAAGCGCATAAAATTCAGGGTTATAAGTTTGGAAAAACACACGTCCCGCAAAATCTCCGCGTCCGGCACGACCTGCAACCTGAGTCAAAAGCTGAAATCCGCGCTCTGATGCTCTGAAATCCGGCAGATTGAAGCTTGCATCAGCCGAAATAACCCCGACAAGCGTAACATTCGGGTTATCCAAACCTTTTGCAATCATCTGCGTGCCGACCAGAATATCTATATCTCCCTTTTGAAATCGCTCCAAAAGCCTTATGTGTTCGCCTTTTCTGACAAGAATGTCGCTGTCGATACGTTCAACTTTTTTATCAGGATAAAGCTCTTTGATGTACTGTTCAATCTTCTGGGTGCCTGTTCCGCTGTTTTTCAAAGCGTCAGAACCGCATTCGGGACAAAAATCAGGAAAGCTTTCACTGTGGTTGCAATAGTGACATTTCAAACGCTGTTCACGCGCGTGCCAGATCATCGGGATAGCGCAATTAGGGCATTCAATCACATGCCCGCATGCCTGACACTGGGTAAACGTTGAAAACCCGCGGCGGTTAATTAACAAAATCACCTGCTGATTATTATCTAAAGTTTCATTAATCGCGACCTGCAAAGGTTTGGAAATCACATTTTTGTAAGCCGCGCGGCCGTATTCCTGCATATTTATGACGGTAACCGGCGGAACTTTTGCATCATTATATCTTTTTTTAAGCTCAAAAAGATTACCGGAATTCACTGCCCTGTAGTAAACCGAAATATCGGGCGTTGCAGATCCCAATAAAAGCGGGCAGTTATGGAATTCTGCAAGTTTACGCGCAACTACACGCGCATCATATCTTGGCGCAGGATTTGTTTGTTTATAGGCGCTTTCGTGCTCCTCATCAATTATAATTAAACCGATATTTTGTAATGGTGCAAAAACAGCCGAACGCGCACCCGCAAGTATTTTAATTTCATTTTTGTATAATTTTTGCCATACATCATAACGTTCGCCGTCAGAGATACTGCTGTGCCATATTGCAACGTCATCAGTGCCGAATTTTTTCGCCAGACGCTTGGTTAATTGTGATGCAAGTGCGATTTCAGGAACCAGAAACAAAACATTTTTACCTGCTTTGATTGTATCGTCAATTAATTTAAAATAAACTTCCGTTTTGCCGCTTGCCGTAACACCATGAAGTAATATTGTTTTATTACCTTCAGCTTTATTTTTTATCCCTTCGTAGACTTTTTGCTGATCGGGTGAAAGTTCAAACAGCGGTTCTTTTTCCGTAATTTTTAATATATCAAGCGGGTTGCGGTATAATTCTTCCGCCGTAATATTTAAACACCCGAGTTCTTCCAGTTTTTTAATGGTATTACGCGTTGTTTTTGCCTGACGTTCAAACAAAAGCAAAGGCATTTTGCCGGATTTTTGCAAAATTTCCAGAACCTCTTTTTGCCTCTTTGTCGCCCCGTCAAACTGTACAAATTCAACCGCCTGTTCGGTTTTTGAAGCTTTTTCAATTAATTTCAAAGGAATTGCCGCGTTCAAAACAGTAACCAGATCACAGCAGTAGTAATTTGCAACCCATTCGAGTAATTTTAAATAATCAATGGAAAAAAGCGGCTTTTCATCAAGAATTTTACTTATCTTTTTTACCTTAAAATCTCCGGACAGATAATCCGAAAACCCCACACAAAAAGCATTAATAAGCCCCTGACGCCCGAAAGGCACCAGAATCGCCTGACCGATTTGAATTTTGTCCTTCATCTCATCAGGAATTAAATAACTGAAAGTTTTTACCCCCAGCCCTTTTATATTCACAAGAGCAAGAGCGTATTTCATTATTCCTCAGCCATAAATTCTTTTCTTGCTTCCTGTATGGCCTCTTCCAAAAGATCAAGCTGATCAGGAGTAAAGGTTACGCCTTTTTTGGTCGGAAGCCAGCTTGCACCGCCGTCGGTTGTATAAAATATTCTCATATTAAGGTAACTTTTACCTTTATATTCACTGATAGAAATCTGTAACTGCTCTGTTTCGCTTCTCTCAATAACTGCCAAATTTTTTGCGTCTGCCATAATTTTCCTCCTTAACTAATAAAATTATAATAACACAAATTTTTTGTTTTATGCTAAAATAAAATGACAAAAGGAGAGAAATTATGATAAAAGTTGCAGTATGCGGAGCTTTAGGCAAAATGGGCAAAGAAGTTGTAAATGCAGTTAAAGAACATCCTGCAACAGAACTTGCCGCACAAATTGATATAACGTCAGCGGAAGGTGTTTTCCAATCAATTGATGAGGCTTCAAAAAATTGCGAATTTGACATCGTAATTGATTTTACCCAGCCGAAATCAATCTATGAAAATGCAAAATATTGCCTTACACACAATATAAAAATCGTAATAGGCACAACAGGATTAACCGACGAACAAATCAACGAGCTTGAAAAACTCTCCAAAGAAAATAATACAGGCTGTTTTATTGCACCGAATTTTTCAACGGGTGCGGTTTTGATGATGAAATGCGCAGAACTTTGCGCAAAATACTTTGACAATGCGGAAATTATTGAGCTTCACCACAACCAGAAAAAAGATGCCCCATCAGGCACGGCAATAAAAACAGCATTAATGATGTCAAAAGCAAAAGAAAGTTTCACCGCAGGCAACTGTCCTGAAACCGAAACAATTCAAGGTGCAAGAGGCGGAAAATCATATTCCGGCATCCATATACATTCAGTCAGAATGCCCGGATTCATGGCATCTCAAGAGGTTCTTTTCGGTTCAATGGGGCAGACACTTTCAATCAGACACGATTCGACCGACAGAAAATGTTACATGCCGGGGATTTTAATGGCAACGGAACATGTTTTTAAGCACAATGATTTTATTTACGGATTAGAGAATATATTATAGAGGTATTTTATGAGAAAACCAAACATTGCAATTTTAGGCGCAACAGGCGTTGTAGGACGCGAAATTTTAAAGATTATGGATGAGCTTGACGTTCAATATAATGAACTGAAACTTTTATCCAGTGCAAAAAGCGCAGGAAAAGAATTGGAATTTCAAGGTAAAAAATACACTGTTGAAGAAGCAAAACCCGAATCTTTTGACGGAATTAATATTGTTATAGCATCAGCAGGAGGCTCTACATCCAAAAAATTTGCGCCTGAAATTGTAAAACGCGGCGGGGTTTTGATTGATAATTCATCGGCTTTCAGAATGGAGGAAGATGTTCCTCTTGTAATTGCAGGCGTAAACGACGAAGATTTAAAAAAACACAAAGGCATTATCGCAAACCCGAATTGTTCAACATCTCAATTAATGCTTGTTTTAAAACCATTGAATGATAAAGCAAAAATAAAAAGGCTTATTGTATCAACATATCAATCAGTTTCCGGAGCAGGTCTTGCAGCTATAAATGAACTCACTGCAGATACAAAAGCCAAATTAAACGGTGAAAAATTTGAAAATGTATGCTTCAAAAAGCCGATTTCTTTTAATGTAATCCCGCAGATTGACGTATTTTGCGAAAACGGTTACACAAAAGAAGAAATGAAAGTCACAAATGAAACTAAAAAAATTCTTCATCTTGCGTCTGACACACCTATTTCATGTACAGCTGTCAGAGTTCCTGTTTATCGCGGTCACAGCGAAGCCGTAGATATTGAATTTGAGAATAAAATTACACCTGATGAAGTCAGAGAAATTCTTAAAAAATCTTACGGAGTCAAAGTTATAGACAATCCTGATAACTTTGAATACCCGACAACGCGCGATGCAGAATATGTTGACCCGGTTTTTGTCGGTCGTATAAGAAAAAATATTGCATTTGAAAACGGAATAACATTATGGTGTGTGGCAGACAACCTCAGAATAGGCGCCGCGCTAAACACAGTAAGAATTTGTAAAAAAATTACCGAAATGGAATTATTTTAGCAAAATTTTTTATTTTCAATTTTTATAAGATTTGCTGTAAAAATAAAGGAAACATATATGCCTAAAATAGGAGATCTTGTAAGTAAACTTCAAATTGACGGTAAAACATTTAAAAACCCCGAATGGTGGTCAACAAAACATAAATTAAAATGCAATGTACGCGACAAATATCTTGAAAAAGTAAATGCAAGAACCACACTCCGGATTAACAGCGGCGAAGATATTTCTTCGGATTCATTCATTCGCGAAATGGAAGCTGAGCTGGATTCTTCAAAATATAAAGAATTGGCACCATGGAATCCGATTTTTAACAAACAAAAAAATATTATTACATTCCGTAAAGTCCGCCAATCGGAAGTTAACGCTGAAGAATTAGCCCAACAGGCAAACTCTTTGGAAAATAAAACACCGCAAATTTGATATTGATGTCTGAAATTTTATAATTTTTTGCCGGATATAGTCCCGAATTTATCTTTCAATGTATTAATAACAATATCCGGCGCCAAATCCTCCATACAATCTGACACTCTGTTTTTACAATATTTTACCGTACCTGACTGCAAACAACACGGAGAACACGAAAAATGTCTTGAAAGCACAATACATTTTTCACTCCTTGGTTTCCATCTTACTAACGACGTAGGACCGTGCAGCAATATCGACGGGATATCCAGAGCCGCTGCCATATGGATTACGCCTGAATCTAATCCGATTACTAAATCCATATTTTTAACAAGTGACATTGTTTCCGGTATGGATAATTTCCCGCACATATTAATAGGCAAAATCTCAAGACTATCTCCGATACTATCAATAATATTTTGATAATTCTTAATATCGCCCGTACCGCCGACAAAAAATATCTGTGACCGCATTTCATTTGATAAATATTTTATAAGCTCCATCCAGTATTTATCAAGCCAATTTTTTTGAGCAAACCTACTGAAAGCATGTATTAAAACTTTTTTGTTAGGAATATTTGAAACAACTTCTTGTGCTTTAGAATCATTAATTCTGTCAAGCCATAATTCGGTTCTGTCATTTTTTACGGGAATACCTGTAATCCTCAATAAATCCAAATAACAGTCAATTTCATGTCTGTTCAAATTATAAGGCGCCGCTGCCGTTAAAAATTTATTACGTTTTATATCAAAACCTATACGATTTTTAACTTGCGCCAAAAAAGCCACAATCGTAAAAAAGCTATCGCTTTTCAAAAAATACACAGTATCGTATTTGCTAAATAATGAAATATAAGCTAATATATTCCGATATTTACCGTCGATTTGAAAAATTTTATTAATATACGGACAATTCCGCATAACATCTTCGGCAATTTCATCAACAAGAATATCTATCCTCGCATCCGGCAAAGCTTGTCTGAGTTCTCGATAAAAAGCACTCGCAAAAATACTGTCACCAATGGTTCCGTATCTTATAACCAATATTTTTTCCATAATGCGTTCATCCTAACATTGACAATTTGTTTTTAATATTCCCCACACGGTCAATATTAATGTGATTATTTTGAATAATTCAATATAAAAATATTTCTCCCCGAATCAAAGCATTATTACCTGCATACAGGCAGAATAATAACAAATATTATATTTATTATTAGCTGAATTATAATAATTAAATAATGAATGCCCGTAATAAAATTAAATCTTTAATAGCATTAAGATGTATTACAATTACAAAACTCGCGCAAATGCTGCGGGAAAAAACCGGCAAGCCTTATACCTTTAAAAGCCTGACAGGCAAACTCCAACGCGGCACATTATCACTTGATGAAGCTTACTTAATTGCGGATCTGCTTGAATACAAACTGGAATTTATAGACAAATAAATTGAACTTCACTTTTATTACTTTTTGTAAAAAGGACGCGACTTTTAAGGTTTTTTCTGCTAAAATATTAAAGTCACAAGGGGTATTTATGGGACAGATTTTAAGAAGAGAAAATATAGCAGAATTTGTCCGCAATCTTCAAAAAAGCGGAAAAACCGTTGTTGCAACAAACGGCTGCTTTGATATTCTTCATGTAGGACATGTGAGATATCTTCAAAAATCAAAATCGTTTGGAGATTACCTGATAGTCCTTTTAAATTCCGACAAATCGGTAAGGTTAATTAAAGGTGAAGGACGCCCGATTAATAACGAAAATGACCGCGCTGAAATATTAACCGCATTAAACTGCGTTGATTATGTGGTATTATTTGATGAAACAAGCCCGCGTGACTTACTTGATGAAATCAAACCCGATGTTTATACAAAAGGCGCGGATTATAATATGGAAACCCTTCCAGAAGCGGATATTATGAAAAAAAACGGAACAAAAGTTGAATTTATCGACTTTGTACCCGGCAAATCAACAACAAATACAATAAGTAAAATAAAGGAGTAGGATATGAAGACTTTTTCGGTAGAAGAAATCACAAAGATTACAGGCGGAATGCTTACCAAAGCCTCAGATGTTAAAATTACACACATCGCACCGCCGTTACTCGCAGATGAAAAAACTCTGGCACTTGCCCTCGGCGAAGATGAAATCGCCAACCTTTCAAAATCAAAAGCCAGAGCCGCACTTGTACCTTTAGGTGTCCAAATTGACGGCTTAACAACTATTGAAGTTGAAAGACCAAGACTTGCAATGATGAAATTGTTAAATCTTTTTTATGTGCCGCCTGCTGTCAATCAAGGTGTTCACCCGACAGCGGTTGTTGATCCTACTGCAAAATTAGGTCAAAATGTTTCAATCGGACCTAATGTTGTTATATCTGCAAATGCCGAAATAGGCGATCATTCAAAAATTCTTGCAAATTCCTACATCGGAAGCGGTGTAAAAATAGGCACAAACTGCTTTTTCCACCCCGGTGTAAATATCGGTGACAGAGTAAAAATCGGAAACTACGTAATTTTACACCACGGGGTTTCACTTGGCGCGGACGGTTTCAGCTTTGTAACCGAAAATCCTGACAATATTGAACAGGCAAGAAAAGAAGGCGAAATTAAAGAAGGTTCTCAAACAAAACATGTTATCTTCAAAATTCCTTCAATAGGTTCGGTTGAAATCGGCAACAATGTAGAAATCGGTGCAAATACAACAATAGACAGAGGCACCATTGAAAATACAATCATCGGTGATGATACAAAAATTGACGATCAGGTAATGATTGGTCACAACTGCAAAATCGGCAAAGGCTGCCTTTTAATATCTCAAGTCGGTATTGCCGGAAGCTGTGTAATCGGCGACAGAGTAGTAATTGCCGGTCAAGCAGGTCTTGCCGATCATATCCAAATCGGTTCCGACACAATTATTGCAGCAAAAGCCGGTGTTACAAAATCCTTCCCCGAACGCTCAATCGTTGTAGGTATTCCGGCTGTTCCGAGAAAAGAATTTATCAAACAGCTTAAAACAATGAAAGACGCTCAGGAAATCATTGCGAAATTCAGAAAATATGAACCGATGCTTACGGCTTTTGAAGAGGCACACAACGAATAATGGGAACACTCAAAAAACAAATCGAAATAACCGGTAACGGCTTGATGAAAAATAAGCCCTGCAAAGTAACTTTTTTCCCTTCAAACGAAGGTAAAATAAGATATTTTGTAAAAGGCGAGGAAGCTTTCACCGCGGACATAGACAACCTGATTTCCACAGATCATTGCGTAACTCTCGGGAACAAAAAATCAAGAGTTATGCTTGAAGAACACCTGTCAGCCGCAATGGCATTTTGCGGAATAGATTCCGTTGATATCTGCATGGATGAGAGCGAAGTTCCGGCTCTCGACGGAAGCGCAAAAGGCTGGGTTGAACTTTTTAAACAAGCCGGTATTGAAAAATCAAAACCTGAATATTATACGGTTACTGAACCGATTTATTATCTGAACGGCAAAACCAGTATGATAATTCTTCCGGATAAAGATTTGTTTATATCTTATGCAGTGAATTATGACCATCCGGATTTGACAAGACGCTGGGTTAATTACAATCCGAAAAATCCTGATGAAATTATTGAAGCCAGAACTTTCGGATTTTATAAAGATTTGAAAAAATTCCAGATGTTCGGATTTGCTCAGGGTGTAACCCGTGAAAATACCGTCGGATTAACGGATGACGGCTACACGGTCGAATTACGTTCCGAAAATGAACCTATAAAACATAAAATCCTTGATGTTATAGGAGATTTGTATTTAACAGGCGTAAACCCGCTTAATCTAAAGGCACAAATCCTTGTCAAAGAAGCGGGACACGCCGTGCATTTAAAAGTTGCAAAAATTTTAAAAGATAAACTAATAGAAACTAAATAAGGAGAAAATTTATGACAGAAGAAGTATTGAGTTTTGACATTATGCAGATTATGGAAATGCTGCCGCACAGATATCCTTTTTTGCTGGTAGATAAAATTACTGAATGTGTACCGGGCAAATACGCAAAAGGTTACAAAAATATGACAATGAATGAAGGATTTTTCCAGGGACATTTTCCGAACAATCCGATTATGCCTGGCGTTTTACAACTGGAGGCTATGGCACAATGCTCAGCACCGATTTTATTAAAAATGCCTGAATTCAACGGCAAATTAGCACTTTATGCAGGCGTTGAAAATGCACGTTTCAAAAATATCGTAAGACCCGGCGACAAATTTGAAATGGAAATTGAACTCTTAAAAGTCAAAGGTCCTATATGCAAAGCTCACGGTATCGGACGGGTTGACGGTAAAGTGGCTGTCGAAGCAGATATGATGTTTGCTTTAAAATAATTTATAAAGACTTCCATATTGGAAGTCTTTATTTTTGTAGTAAAATATAGGTGTGTACACTAATAAGAAGGAAGAAATTTATGAAAACACTTTCACCATTACAAATCGAAAGATTAAAATACCAGCCGAAACTCCCTGCATGTCTTGCATTAGGGATAAACAGCCTTGAACTGGTTGAAGGATCATCTACCCAATCAGTAAGAGATCAGGAACAAATCCAAAATTTATTTAAAAATACTTACGGCAAACCGGTTGTAACATTTAAAAATTCTATATCAATGACAACATCAGAGCCGAGAAACGTAGGCGTAATCCTTTCCGGCGGTCAAGCACCTGGAGGACACAACGTAATTGCCGGACTTTATGACGCATTAAAACAGGCAAATTCCTCCAACAAATTATACGGATTTTTAGGCGGCCCGTCAGGCATTATTGACGGCAAATACGTGGAATTCACCGATGAATTTATTGACAGATACAGAAATACCGGCGGTTTTGATATTATAGGTTCCGGCAGAACAAAACTTGAAACAGAAGAACAATTCCAAAAATCATGGGACGTTTGCAAAAAGCTTAACATTTCCGCTGTTGTAATAATCGGCGGGGACGATTCAAACACAAATGCGGCAATGCTTGCCGAATGGTTTGTAAAAAATAACGCGGGAATTCAGGTTATCGGATGTCCGAAAACTATTGACGGCGACTTGAAAAACGATCAGATTGAAATTTCGTTCGGCTTTGACACTGCAACAAAAACTTACGCAGAATTAATTGGAAACATCCAACGCGACGCAAATTCCGCAAAAAAATACTGGCACTTTATTAAAATTATGGGCAGAAGCGCATCACACGTTGCGCTGGAAGCTGCACTCCAAACTCAGCCAAATATAACTTTGATTTCCGAAGAAGTTGAAGAAAAGAAAATGTCACTTGAACAAATCGTAAATTACATGACAAATATCATTGTAAAACGTGCAGATATTGGTAAAAACTTCGGTATAGCAATTATTCCGGAAGGCTTGATTGAATTTATACCGGAAATGAAATCAATGATTGCGAACTTAAATGATATTATGGCATCATTGGAAACAGACCCTGACTTTGTAAACGCAACAACAATCAGAGAAAAATTTGATATTGTGGAAAACAGACTTGATCCTGACAATGCAAAAGTTTACAATTCACTTCCTGTATTAATCAAAGGTCAATTGCTGGCAGACAGAGACCCGCACGGCAATGTTCAGGTGTCAAAAATCGAAACCGAAAAATTGTTAATCGAAATGATTTCAACAAGACTTGATGAATTGAAATCACAAGGTGACTATATCGGCAAATTCTCACCGCAGTCACATTTCTTCGGCTATGAAGGAAGATGCGCATTCCCGTCAAACTTTGACGCTGATTACTGCTACTCATTAGGCTTTAACGCATTTGCATTAATCAACTTCGGTCTGACCGGATACCTGTCATCAGTCAGAAACCTTACAGCACCTGCAGATGAATGGATTGCAGGCGGTGTACCTTTGACAATGATGATGAATATGGAAAAACGCCACGGTGAAATGAAACCGGTTATCCAAAAAGCATTAGTAAGACTTGACGGACCCGTTTTCAAAGAATTGGAACAAAACAGAGAAGACTGGGCAATGAATGACAGATATTTATTCCCCGGAGCTGTTCAGTATTTTGGACCGTCTTGCGTATGCGACGTTACAACCTGCACATTGCAGCTAGAACGTTCAAAATCATTAGTAAATGCATAATAAATCAATAGGAGGCTTTAACAGCCTCCTATTTTTTAACTATTTTTTCAAAATCCTTTTTCATTTTATACTCTTTTGCGAGTTTTTTAAAAGTTTTTTCTTCAGGTGTTTTTATTCTGAATTTATTCAAAAACCAAACCTTTGCCATTTTTAGACCATATGGCGAAAACAACGGCACTTTTACTTCCATGGCTTTAGCTTTTAGTGCGTCATCAAAGTTGCTGACAGCAAGTTTTGCATATTCTTTTGCGGCTTTTTTAAACCCTTTATAATCTCCTATAAAAGCGGAATAAACCTGTTCGTTTTTCAATGATGACAATCTTTCAATAATAGGTGATATTTTAACCATTTTTCCTCCTCGGGAATAAAATATTAACACCCTACAAAATTTTTGTCAATGTTACTTTATGTAAAAAAATTTGTAAAATCCAAAAGTTTTGCCTCAAAAAATCCGTCCCTGAGAATAGGAGAACAATTATGGCAGAACCGATTAAACCTGTAACAGGCAACACAGTAGGCAGTATTATACAAAAACTTGACAAAAAACTTCCGGAAAACAATCCGAGTATTTTTATGAAACCGCAGGACGCTGATGAAACAGCTATTCCAAGTGATTTCATATTCAAACAATTGTATACTTAGATAAGAAATTTACCGTTTTCGTAAATAAGGACATCGTCGGCAAAAATTTTGCCTCCGTTTTTCATATTTTTAATTAAATCCCAGTGAAGTCCGGAAACATTTTTGCCGCCTGTTTCAGGATATGAAGCGCCGACAGCCATATGGATTGCGCCGCCGATTTTTTCATCAAAAAGAATATTGCCGGTAATCTCCTGAATCATATCGTTTGTGCCGACTGCAATTTCACCAATGCCGCGGGAGCCTTCATCCATATCAAGCATTGCGTGCAAGAATTCTTCACCCTTATCCGCAGAGGCTTTTACAACTTTTCCGCTTTCAATCCAAAGATGAACCCCGTGAGCTTCATTTCCTCTGTAATTTTGCGGGTAATCAAAATAGATTTCGCCGTTTATTCCGTCCTCTACGGGAGATGTAAAAACTTCACCGTCAGGGTAATTATTCAAACCTGAACAGCTAATCCACTTTCTGCCTTCTACGTTAAACGTTACATCAGTTCTGTCGCCTGTTATGTGTAATTTTTTAACTTTATTCAAATATTCAGCCCATTTGGATTGTTTTTCGTCCAATTCTCTTAATTTTTCGACGGGATTTTCCAGATTTAAGTAACAGGAATTGAATAAAAATTCAGCATATTCATCAAAAGACATGCCGGCTTCCTGAGCAAGAGCATGGGTCGGCACATCACAGATAACCCATTTGGCAGAACCCTCTGCAGAACGCTTCATCAAAAGTTCAGATAATGGCTTTGTAGCTTTTCCTCTGCGCGCAAGCTTTTTGAGATCCGCACGCTTCATACTTTTTGTATTTAAAGGACTGCCAATGGAAATAAATTTATCAACTCTTTCATATTCAAATTTTGAAATAGGATCGACATAATCCAGCTGTTCATCGGAGGCATATTTTATAAACAACTCCGCCATATCACCGAGCCCGGTTCTGACTAAAGGATGTCCGCCGCGTTCCAGAACGCGTTTATAAACCGCTCTTACAAGATCCTTTGCATAAACGCTTTCCGATCTGATTTCAACAAGGTCGCCTTTTTGAACGTCAACCGAATAATCAACGAGGACTTCCGCATATTTATCCCAGATGGTTTTATTCATTTTCGCCGCCTTCTAATGAATGGTGACAGTGTTTGTGAGATTTTAATAAAACTCCGCGTTTTGATGTTTGAATAAATTCAATCATTTTTTCAATATATTCATTCATCGGAATTTCGGCCTTAATTTTTTCAATAGCCTGAGTTGTGTTAAATTCGTCTGAGATAAGAAGTTTAAAAGCTTCATTTACTGCAGTTCTGGTTTCCTGAGGAATTCCGCGGCGTTTCATGGCAACAACATTAAGTCCGCACGGATAAGCAGGACGTCCGTCGCATTTTGAATAAGGTAAAATATCCTGACGGGAAGCTGAAAATCCTGATATAATCGCCATATCACCTATTCTTACATTTTGATGAAACACACACATACCGCCGACAAACGCACCGAATCCGACATGAACGTGCCCGCCTAAAGTTACAAGATTTGCGAGAATAACCTGATCTTCAAGTACACAGTTATGAGCAATATGAGATCCGACCATCAGTAAACATTTGTTGCCTATTCTTGTGGTAAAATCGCCGCATGCAGCGCCTCTGTGAATAGTTACGTTTTCTTTTATGATAGTATCATCGCCGATTACAACTTTTGTTTCTTCACCTTTATATCCTAAATCCTGCGGTTCCGAACCGATTGTTGCAAACGGAGAAATCGTACATCTTTCGCCGATTTCTGCATGTTCAATATAGGCATTTGCAATAACTCTTGTTTTGCTGCCGATTTTTACATTTTCGCCTATAACAACGTACGGGCCTATAATCGCATCTTCCGCAATCTGTGCTGACGGATGAATAACTGCTGTCTTGTCTATCATAATTACCTCTCTTCTTAACTTACGATAAACTAATTATATTATAAATTCCCTGCCGGCTCAATATTTTAATATTATCTTAATCTCTTGCACTTGGAGCTTGAATTTGATATAATAATACCACAATGGAGGTTAAACAAATGAACGCAAATACGCACTATGACTACTTTTCACTCAGAGGGGGGGGGGGCAGTTAGCTTAACCTCCGCAGACAGTTATTTTACAGGTCATCCTGAGGCGATAGCCGAAGGATCTCAAAAAGTTAATGAGATGCTGAAACAAGTTCAGCATGACAGAAATTTTGGTTCGCTTTGTAAAGTTCTGCATGACAAATATGTGAGCAAAGCTCACAGTAAACACAAACCTCACGCTAGTCACCTCACTCACTCCACTCACGCAAAACGTGTTGCGTTTACTCTTGCAGAGGTCTTGATTACCCTTGCAATCATAGGCATTGTCGCTGCTATGACTATTCCGACGCTTGTTGCGAATTACCAAAATAAAGCTTGGAATACTTCTGCTTCTGTCTTTGAACGTAAACTTGAAGAAGCCTTAAGACAAATGAATACTCAACAAGTCCTTGCAGGTTACAAGTCTACTGCGGATTTTGTTAATGCTTTAGGAAAATACTTTAAGATAAATAAAGTTTGTCCAAATAACGATTTAATGTCTTGTTTTGAAGATAAAGTCTACTGGGGTGCTGACGAAGAAGAAGTCGATATGACTAAAATTAAAAATGCCTCTAATTTTGGACAAGATGATTGGGATACCGAACTCATAGGGGTGCAATTTGCTAACGGAACTACAGGCTTAATTGCATATAATCCCGAATGTAAAGAAAATCCTTATACTAACCAGTTCACCGGCACAAGTTGTTTAGCTATTCTTTATGATACCACAGGATTTAAAACTCCTAACACTCAGCAGAAAGATTTACGCTCGATTAACGTAGAATCGCTTGACGGAAGCAACTGTGCGTTCGAAATCAACGGTACTTGTTTTATGGCTCCGTTTAAGCCTGAACCTATTACTAAAGCTGAGTGTGAACAATTAAAAGGTGACCTTGGGATAAAAAGATGTTATTACGATAGTGATTACTGGGCAGGTGCTGTTAAAACTTGCGGCGGTGTTAGCAAAATGCCAACAATGGCACAGCTGGCAGATATAGCTAACTATGTCTACAACACATCAGGCATAGGTGCCAAAACAGACAAATCAGGTTTAACATTAGACTATGACAAAGTAGCAGAGCTCGGCTTCACAGCCTCTCAAGGCTCTTACTTCAGCATTTGGCCCGGCGAGGAGTATCCTGACCATTACGCGTACCGCCGCTCCTTCGGCCCTACCCGTACGCGCCTGTACCTCGAGGCCCGTAACCTTTCATCTCCTCAGGCGGTTTGCCTAGGTGATTAATGGGGTGTGACAGCACATTAGGTCATTGTGGGACTTTACAGGTCATCCTGAGGGCGAAGCCCGAAGGATCTCATGAAACAAGAGATTCTTCGCTAACGCTTAGAATGACATTATCTTGTCGTGGCTCAGCCACCCCCTCTCCCTCCGGGAAAAGGTAGAATTTCTTGACGAGCACCTGCGAGTTTAGAAATTCGGATGAGGGTTTCTTTGTTATCTTGAGCTGATAGGTTGGGCATACTTGCCCGACAATAATTCTCAAATTATTTCTTTTATATTTCCATTTTTGTCGTAAAATAGAAATATACAATTTTTGAGAGGGAATTATGACAAAGAACAGAATCGGAATAGATGTCGGCGGAACTAATGTTAAAATCGCCCTTGTTGACGATAAAGGAAGCATTTTATATTCAAATTCAGTACCCACCCGCGCGGAAATGGGCTATGAATATACAGTAAATAACATTAAACAGGCAATCAGAGATTTAATGTCCGAGACAAAAGTTACCGGTATTGAAGGTATCGGCTTTGATTTTCCGGGTCAAATCGACTACAAAAACGGGATTGTAAGGCTTGCGCCCAATATTCCGGGCTGGGTTAATATTCCGATTGCAAAAATCATTGAAGATGAATTCAAAATCCCCACAAGAATTGATAATGACGTTCACTGCGCAGCACTTGGCGAATTGAATTTCGGTGCTGGAAAGGGTTGTGAAAACTTCATCTGCATGACTGTCGGAACAGGGATAGGTTCAGGTATTGTCATTAACGGAAAGCTTGTACGCGGCGCCTCAAATGCAGCAGGCGAACTCGGTCATATAAAACTTCAAATGCATGAAGGTCCGCTTTGCGGCTGCGGCGACCACGGATGTCTTGAAGCTTTTGCATCAGGTCCGTCAATTGTTGCAATGGCAGAAGAATATATTCTTGGCGGGAAATCAACAAAATTCCGCGAACTTGCATCAGGCGGCGAAATTACACCGTTTATTGTTGCGGAAGCGGCAAAACAGGGCGATCCGGTGGCACGAAGAATTTTTGCGCGGATTGGTGAATACATAGGCTTTGGACTTTCAAGTGTCGTAAATCTTTTAAATCCAGAAAAAATCATTATAGGCGGCGGCGTTGCCGATGCGGGAGATATTTTACTTGACCCGATAAAAGAAACCATTAAAAAACGCGCCATGGTTGTTGCAGGATCTGCCGTCGAAATTGTTCCGGCCAAATTAGGCAACACTGCAGGCGTCATCGGTGCAAGTTTATTAATAGAAAGTTAATAAAAAAGAGTGCGATACTTATTATACCGCACTCTTTTTATCACGGCAGGGAATCATGCTGTCCCTGAACCGCCGGTGTCGTTATAAGCTGCCGGTTCACCGCTCTTTTACAGAGCTTGCATTAGTCCGAAAGGCAGCCGCCGCGCATATTTGCATGTCCCAGCATATCCGGGATTGATTCGGGCAGGACACCGTTTTATTCTTGAATTTCTATTTTTTGGGGTTTATAATCTTCGGTATTTTGTTTGGGAATTGTTATTTTCAAAACACCGTTTTTGTATTTAGCTGTCGCTTCTTTGCCTTGTACAGGCTGATCAAAAGAAATTGTTCTTTGATATTTACCGTAACGAAATTCACTTGTGTGATATTTGGCATTTTTTTCAGATTCTTCTTTTTCTTCTTTTTCCTCCTGAATTTCGGCTGTTATTGTCATAAAATCATTGTCAATTTCAATTTCTATATCATCCTTTTTTATTCCGGGAAGCTGAACTTTTACAGTGTAATTTTCTTTATTTTGTTTGACTTCAATTGCAGGACGCCAGACGGAATTTTTCTTTATGTTCAACGGATTTGCAAAATGGCTGCTTAAAAGCGTATCTCTTAAAAAATTATTTAATTCCTGATGAATACTGTCAAAATACAAATCAGGTTCACGGATTATTATATCGTGTTTCATAGAAACTCCTTTCATAATCAAGATAAACTCTTTCTCCTGTAGTTTCATTCTCTCAAAGTGCAATAAATTATCCGGAAATATACACTTTTGATTAATAGATTTAATTTTTCATTGTCTGATAATGTTTTAAGGAGGCAATTATGGCAATAAAAATGTTAGTTTTTGAATACAGAAAAACCGAACATGATTTTTTCGGCAAAAATAAATTGGATAATTACGATATAAAATTCTTTGATTTCAGCCTGAATGAAACAACCGTTAATGAATTATCCGAAGAAGATCTTGAACAAACATCCATCATAAGTCTTTTTATAAATTCAGTAATAACAAAAGAAGTATTGGACAAATTCAAAAATTTACGCGTAATTGCAATGCGCTCAACAGGCTATGACAATATTAATAAAAAAGCATGCCAGCAAAGAAACATCGCTCTTTTAAACGTCCAAAATTACGGTGAAACTGCCGTTGCGGAATTCACAATGGGTTTGATTATCGGGATTGTAAGAAATATTTTTAAATCCGTTATAAGCATCAAAGAAGATATTTTTAAAGAAGTTTCGTTTGTCGGACGTGATCTGGAAAAACTAACCATCGGTGTCGTAGGAACCGGTGCAATCGGTGCTGCTGTATGCAAACTTGCCCATGCCTTCGGAATGAAAATACTCGCCTATGACTTAATTGAAAAAACAGAACTCGAAAAAAAATACAATGTTAATTTTACAACTCTGGATTTTTTAATTCGAAATTCAGATGTAATAACTTTACACGTCCCGTATACCGGAAATAATTACCATATGTTCTCAAAACATGAATTTGACCTGATGAAACAAAATTCCTATTTTATAAATGTTGCAAGAGGTGAACTTGTTGATACAAAATATTTAAAAGAAAACCTTGAAAACGGTAAAATCCTCGGCGCAGCTCTTGATGTTGTGGCATGTAAATACAATCCGGACTGTGAAAAATTTTCCGACAATATGGAAAAGACCTCGCTTGAATGCCTTTCCAATTCAAAAATTATTCAAGACTTAATCCAAATGCCAAATGTTTTCATAACTCCGCACATAGCCTATGAATCTCAGGATGCTATTGATTTTATCCTGACAAAAACTTTTGACGGAATTCTGGATTTTACAAACGGCGGAAGCAAAAACAGAGTTTTTTAAATAAAATTTGTTAAAATTTTTGCCTAAAATATATAATATTTTATAATAAAAGAATGAAAATAGGATTTGTACCAATAGATAATCGTCCGGTATGTTACACACTGCCTGAACAGATTGCGGCAATTGATGAGAGTATTGAACTTTTTATGCCCGACAGAAACCTCCTCGGCAGTTTAACCAAATATGCGGATACAGATAAACTCTTTGAATGGCTCAAAAATCTGCCCGAGCTTGATGCCGTCATAATTTCACTTGATACACTTGCCTACGGCGGGCTTATATCTTCCAGAAGATGCCCTGATAAATTTGAACAAATCAAATCAAGAATTGAAAAATTAAAAAAGATTTTATCGCAAAAAAATGCTGAAATCTATGCGTTTTCAAGCATTATGCGAATCTCAAACAATAATATAAATGAGGAAGAAAAAGAATACTGGAACAAATGGGGCAAAAAAATCTTCAATTATTCTTACTGTATGGATAAATACGGCACAGTATGCCAAAAAGAAGTCCCTGACGAAATTCTTGAGGATTATCTGAACACACGAAAAAGAAATTTTGAGATTAACAAAATTTACCTTGACTGGCAAAAACAAGGATTTTTTAATACTCTTGTTTTTTCAAAAGATGATTGCGCTGAATTCGGTTTTAATGTTCAGGAGGCAAAAACTCTGGAAAAACTCGGAGGATTTGTGAAAACAGGCGCTGATGAAATTCCTCTTTCCCTACTGGCACGGGCAATTAAAGGTGATGTAAAAATTGCTCCCGTCTTTTTGGAACCTCAATATAAAAATCTTATCTCAAATTATGAGGACATTCCGGTTGAAAAAAGCGTATCAGGACAGATTGAACTTGCCGGTTGTAAAATTTCAAATGAAAATGATGCGGATATTTTATTGTATGTCAATAATTTTAAAAAGCATCAGGGCGAAATTGTAATGGGTATTGATACTGAACCCTTTAACGGCATATGGAAAACTCCTCTTAAACCCTATATGATTGCCGATATCCGTTTTGCAAACGGTGCTGATAATAAATTTGTGGAACAAATTTTTAAAACAGATTTTGACGATAATTTTTACGGATATTCAGCCTGGAATACTACCGCAAATACGCTCGGAAGCCTAATTTGCGCCGCAAAAATTAAATATCTGGCAAAAAACTACAGCGAGAACGCATTCAAAAAATTAGCAATCGTCCGCTTTCTTGATGATTGGGCATATCAGGCAACTGTACGCCAGCAAAAGCCTGATGCAGCATTAATTAAATCTAAAATGACAAATTTTGAAAAAATTATATTTGATAAAATGCATATGAGTGCAAATTTAAGTTACAAATTCCCGTGGAACAGATTATTTGAGGTGGAAATTGAGTTTAATTGATATAATTTTACTTGCAATAGCACTTGGCATAGATTGTTTGGTTGTGTCATTTTCACAGGGACTTATACTTAATAAAAACCGAACGGCAAATTCATTAAAATTAGCAGCAACAATGGGATTATTCCAAGGATTAATGCCCTGCATAGGCTATATAGGTGCAAATTATATTTACGAATTAATCGCACCATACAGCAAATGGATTGTATTCGGCATATTCATGATTTTAGGCATAAAATTTATCTTAGGGGCTTTTGAAGGAGAAAAAAAAGAAATCTGCTGTATAGATTTAAGATGCCTTATCAGTCTGGGTATAGCAACAAGCATTGACGCACTTGTTTCAGGAGCCGGTTTAAATTTTACGGACACTCCTCTTATGTTTTCCGCCATAATTATAGGATTTGCCTCTTTTGTTATGTCTTTAAGCGGATTCTGGTTTGGAAATTTCTTTAAAAAATTCCCTCCGAAGTATCTTGAAATAACAGGCGGTGCAATTCTAATTTTTCTGGCCGCAAAATCAATAATATTTTAATTTTTGGCATGCCTTCATGCCTGAAATCCAACAATATTCTTGAATTATTTACATTTCTTAATAGTTTACAAAACCATGTAAAACCATGTCACAACATGGGTTTGCATGGTTCAAAATCTTAAGAGCATGATATAGCTTTGTTTAGCATGTAATTGACATTTCAAAAACGGCTGTGTAAAGGCGTTTAAGCGCCTTGTTACAAATCTTCACAACCACATGTTTGCCCCTTGAAAAATAAAACTTATTTCCTATAATGTTAGTATAGGTCGGAGATAGTTGATACAAGCGACCTCAGGGGTGGGGTAAAGGCAGCTTTGCTGTCTATATCACGCATGTGTGAGCAGATAAATTTGGAGATTATATAAATTGTTTAGAAGTAGAGATATGGGAAGGGCAGTTGCTGTTAGAAGATGGACTCCTACAGCACTTGAATGTTATAAAAGAGGATGTAATTGTGAAGGATGTTTCTATAAAGACTTCTTTAGCGGATCTTCACAAAAATGCCAGATGAAAGCATCCGTATTGGAATTGGTCAGAGTAATCGGCACACCGAATGTTGAATTACCGCAATTTATTATAGAAGATTAATATTTTACCCCTTTAAAAAATACGTGAATTGTGTTATACTGCAAAAGCAGTATAATAAATGGAGGTTTAAATGCACATTTACGTAAACGGAAGAAACATCGAAATTACTGACGCTATTAAGGCTTATGTAAGAGAAAAAATGGGGAAAGTAGCCGCACACTATGACCAAATCCAAGGTATAGATGTTGTTTTGTCAGTAATCAAAAATCCTTCAGCATCCGGAAAACACGTTGCGGAAGTTTCATGCAAAATGGCATCCGGCGTTGTCCGCTGTGAAGAAGCTGCTGAATCTATGTATGCAAGTATTGATTTATTGGCAGACAAATTAGCAAGACAAATTGAAAAATATAAAGGCAAAACACTCACTCCGGGAAAAGAATCCATAAGAATGGACTCTCCTGAAGAAGAAAAAACCGAAGAAGAAGTGGTTGAATAAAAAAGAGCTCTTAAGAGCTCTTTTTTTATAAAATTTATTTAATGTTTTCCGCAATAAATCCGGCAAAATTTTCCGCAATAATTCTGTGTGACTCTTTAGTATAATGAATCCCGTCGTACTTTGACGGCTGTACAAATTTATTAAAATCAAAATAAAAACAATTATTATTTTTTGCGACTTTTTCAAAAACAGGGAATATCCTTTGAATTTTTTGAATGGAATTTTTATCAAACATTGCCGAAAAACCGCTATGCAGCAAATCTTCCGTAATTTTGACGGGAGGGACTATAATCACATCGGAATTTGCATTTTTCACTATTGAAATAAGATTTTTCAAACCTTTTTCCGCAGCAGCTTCTTCAAGGGAATAAAAAATCTGCGCATCATTTGTTCCCAGACTCAAAATACAAATATCAAACTTGCCATGATTTTGCAGAAAAACAGAAAGATACTCCCCGCCGCTTTGTTTCAAACCTTCAGGATTTTTAAAAAATCCTGTACGGTTATTCATGCCTTCTTCTATAATTTCATATTCCGGAAAAAGCAGACTTGCTAAAATTCCGCTCCAACGGCTTTCTTTATTAAATCTTGTTCCGTTTTCAGGATTGAAACCAAATGTATTCGAATCACCAAAGCATAATATTTTTTTCATAAATTATCTTTAAATGGCGGCGGTAAGGGGAATTGAACCCCTGTTTGGAGAATGAGAATCTCCCGTCCTAACCACTAGACGATACCGCTGTGTGTAACTTTATTGTATCACTAAAAAATTTTTAGCAAATTTTTTAAAACATCAATAAAACGTATGATTTTATTTTTTACATCCTCTGCTAATATAAAACCATACTCCTTAGAGACTAAGATACACATATCCCTAATCAACAGCTATGCACCTCAGTACATAGCTTTTTTTTATTTTTAAGTGTATAATAGAAAAAAATAAGGAGTAAAAAAATGTTAGAAAGATTAAAGAAAAATTTTGGTGAATTTAAAACCTTTGCAATGAAAGGCAATGTAATTGATATGGCAGTCGGTATTATAATCGGTGCTGCCTTCGGGAAGATTATTGATTCACTGGTAAAAGATATTATTATGCCACCTTTGGGATGGCTTATGGGCAAAGTTGATTTTACAAATCTTTATCTAACCCTGCCGAATTACGACGGTGAAATTATAAAATATCCGTCGCTTGAAGCCGCTCAAAGCGCCGGTGCAGTAACAATCAATTACGGTATCTTTATTAACACTATGATAAGCTTTATAATTGTTGCTTTTTCGGTATTTATACTTGTAAAAGCCATTAACAAACTGCGTGCGCAAGAAGTTAAAGAAGAAACTGTTACAACAAAAACATGCCCGTATTGTTTTTCAAACATTGATATCAGAGCGACAAAATGCCCCAATTGTACATCCGCAATATAATTTTTATGCTAAGATAAAAATATGTTTGAAAGTTTAAGCGACAGATTACAAAGTATTATAAATAAAACGCGGGGCGCAGAGCTGACTCAAGAAAATATGCAGGAAGCTTTGCGGGAAATCAGACGTGCGCTTTTGGAAGCCGATGTTAATTTACGCGTAGTAAAAGCGTTTATTTCCGCCATAAAAGATAAAGCCGAAGGTGAAAAGGTTTTGGAGGGTGTAAATCCATCGCAGCAGCTTGTTAAAATAGTTCATGATGAATTGATTGAACTTTTAGGTAAAGAACAAAAACCTTTAAATTTGACCGGTCACCCTTCATTAATTATGATGCTTGGTCTGCAGGGTTCAGGTAAAACAACATCTTCAGCTAAACTCGCCGTAAAGCTTAAAAAAGAGGGTAAAAACCCGCTTCTGGTCGCATGTGATGTTTACAGACCCGCTGCAATTACACAATTAAAAACTCTCGGAAATGAAATCGGCGTTGAAGTTTTTACAATTGACGAATCAAAAGATGTTAAAAATATTGTTCAAAGTGCCATTGATTACTCAAAAGAAAAGGGCTTTAACGTTTTAATCCTTGATACCGCAGGACGTTTACAGATTGATACCGATATGATGGCAGAACTTTTAATAATAGACAGAGTTTTTGCCCCGCAGGAAAAATTACTTGTAATTGACGCAATGACAGGTCAGGAAGCCGTAAATGTTGCAGAAAACTTTGATGCGCAAATCGGTTTGACAGGCTTGGTTTTAACAAAACTTGACGGCGACAGCCGCGGCGGCTCTGCATTGAGCGTGGTTTACTGTACTGGAAAGCCTATAAAACTTACCGGTACCGGCGAAAAACTCAATGCGCTTGAAGATTTTTATCCGGAGCGTATGGCAACAAGAATTCTCGGCATGGGAGATATTGTGTCGCTGGTTGAACGTGCGCAGGAGGTTTTTGACGAAAAATCCGCCCGCGAGCTTGAAGCTAAAATGGCGAAAGCCGAATTCACCTTTGACGACTTTTTAAAAATGCAAAAACAAATGAAAATGATGGGCTCAATGGATCAAATCCTCGGAATGATTCCGGGAATGAAAATGTCCAGAGATGACCGCGAAAAAATTTCCCACGAAGGCGAAAAACAATTCAAAAAGATTGAAGTTTTTATTCAAAGCATGACGCCCGAAGAACGCGCTAACCCTGCACTTTTGAACACTAGCCGTAAAAAACGCATCTCAAAAGGCTGCGGTATTGACATGCACAACATTAACCTTTACATCAAACAGTTTGAACAAATGCGAATGATGATGAAAGGTATGAATGACATGAAAAAAATGATGGGCGGATTTGGCGGCAAAATGGGCAAACACGCCATGACTAAAGCCATGTCAATGATGCGTAAATTTAGATAAATTATCAAAATCAATTACAGTTCTGTCAATTTTATTATAAAGTTTATTATTAAGTCTGTTTATCTTTTTAAGGAAATAAAGTATATAGCCGACGTCTTCTTTATCTCTATTTGCAATACAGAAGCCTTCCAGTATTTTTAAAATTATGATTATTTTCATATAATCATACAAAATTTGCGAAAATCTTTTACTTAAATCCATTTCGTCCTCTTTATTATGTTATAACATTTATAATATTAGTTATAACATAATAGAATTTATAAGTCAATATATGTATACTTATAAATTATGGATAAAGAAACTTTGCTAAAAAAGTTCGGTAAAAATGTAAAAATCGAACGTGTTAAAAAGGATTTGACTCAGGAACAGCTTGCAGAAATTATGGGAGTTTCTCAAAACTATGTTGCAAGTATTGAAGGCGGCAAAGAAAACATGTCTTTAGGCAAAATTCTTGAACTTTCAAAATCATTGAACGTCGAAATTGAAACTCTTTTGATTTTTAAATAGATTGTTATTCCTATAGATATGAAAAGTTTTCTCGACGACGCTGTCTTGGTCACTCGCATGAAAAGGCAAATTATTAAAAATGCCCTACTGGTAATAGGACATTTTTGCAAGTTATTTCGTTATTTCTATAGAGTCTGTAAAGGCTGTCGGGCGCGACAGCCACCCTATATATTCATTATAACTCGTTTTTTGAGTTTGTCAACCGTATGGAGTTATGTAGCAAATTTCACTGATACTATAAAAATCCGTCATTCTGAGGACTAAAGTCCGAAGAATCTTTTTATTGAGATACTTCGCTAACGCTCAGTATGACGCTGTTTTGAAAATTTTTGGTGGAATTTGCTACATAACTCCCTGTTATTTTCTCAGCATTACAACCGCATGCGCCTCTATTGCAAGTTTTTGACCGACAGCATCCATATCTTCATTTGTTTTTGCTTTTATAGACAATTCATCAGGCTCAATTTCCAAAATCTTGCATAAAACTTTCTTCATTTTCGGAATATAAGGCATCATTTTGGGTTCCTGAGCAATAATATTGCTGTCAATGTTCACAATCTGCCAGCCTTTTTCAGATATTTTTTCATAAACCTTTTCAAGCAGCAGAGTGCTTTCAATATCTTTATATTTTTTATCGGTATCCGGAAAAAGCGTTCCGATATCAGCAAGCGCAAGCGCGCCGAGCATAGCATCAATTATTGCATGTATTAAAACATCCGCGTCAGAATGCCCCAAAAGCCCCTTTTCATGCGTAATCTTAACACCGCCGATAATCAGATCACGCCCTTCAGTTAATCTATGAATATCATATCCTAAACCGACTCTATACATAACATTTATATTTTAACACAAATAATTAAACACCGAACATCGTATCTAAATCAGAAGTTTTACCATTAAGCTGTTGTTTAAATTTATAGACTAAATAATCTTCACTATTTGTTTTTAACATATTTTTATTTTGTCTTAACAATTCTTTGAAGCCGATTTGTCCCAAATTTCTCATATCCTGAAGCTTTCCGGCTAATACATATTTATATAACATTTCACCCGCGTCTTTAGTCAATTTTGCAGCTGTTATACCGACTTCAACTTTTGAATCATCGTCTATACCTGAATATTTCTTTTGGAAGAAAGATTGTAAGAAAGATTTGAATGAATTCATGGCTGATTTTTTAGCTTTTTCAAAATTCAACTGGGTATCAGACGGGAATATATTATATTTTCTCATAATATTTGATGTTAATTTAAGCATACTGTCATTTGTCATTAATTCAATTTTTGTATTATTGTCAAAGAAAAATTTATTAAGTTCTTTTTCCATAATCTCAACAGCAGCCTCTTTTGTCATACCGTCCGGTAAGACTGCTCCGTCAAGAACGTATCTTGTAATATCTTTAACATCACCTCTATTTATATATTGAGTAAGCTTGAGAGCATTTAATGATTGAACTTTAGACATATTAACGGTATTACCTGTATCAATAAGAGTCAAAAGCTTGCCTTTACCGGATTTTAAAGCATCCAAATCAATAAATATATTACCGGGGTGAATATCCGCATGCAAAACTTTTCCGTTTTTGTTAATTGCGTGGAATTGTTCCGTATTCACAAGAATATATTCATACAAAAGCTTTTTAAGTTCTTTACTGCTCAACCCGTCCAAATTAAAATCAGGTGATTTTGCCCGCAATGCTTCTAATTTAGCATTTATTTCATTAATTTGTCTTTGGTAAAATCCGTATAAATCATCTGTATCTGTGTTAATCATTTTAAGATAATATTTCTTATCAGCAACAAGAGATATATATTCCTGTAATGTTTTTAAACTTATACCGTTTGCTTTTTCCATTACATAAATATTATCTTTTACCTCAATAGGCTGAACAACATTTGCCATTTTTGTATAAGGTTTAAGATTTTTAGCAGCTTCCATTTCATTTGTGAAATCAACTTCTTTTCTTATACCTTCTGCCAGATCATCAAGATTCCTCAACAAATATTCCTGTTCTTTAGGATCTTGAACCTGAGATTTAACTAATTCCGCAAATTTAAGTTTATCCCTGTCAATTTTTTCGGCATTAATTCCGTTCTTCAAAATCTTGATACAAACTTCTTTACCTGTTTCAGTATCTTTTGCAAGATAAGTTTCTGCAACCGTACCAACACCGAGCTGTTTTGTTACATTATATTTTTTACCAAAAGTTTTAGAAATAAATTCAGCGGCTTCTTCAACTGTTCTGGTTGGAGGACAATTTTCTCTTAAAGCAGAACTCAAATCGGAATAGTGCCAATTATTTGATATTTGTATAAATTTAGCCGCAAAAATATTTTCATCCGTAAGTAGCCGAATTTTATCAGAATCATCAATACGATCATCTATAATTTTTTTAATTGAATTTGAATTTAACAACGTATCTTCAAGCTGCGTATAAGCTGTTTTATTATTTCCAAACGGGTTTGTAAGATTTGAATCCTTTAATTTTTCAAATACTTTTGCCAAATTCTTATTCAAAACTTTTGAATAATTCGCTTTTCTCAAAAGCGGCACTGCCATAATACCTGCGGTAACAGTATTTATCGCAGCATTATCTTTATATTTTTCAGCAAAATCATTTAAAGATTTTTTATCCTTATTCTGAGTTAAATATCTCGTACCAAAATTCGCTGCCAGAAATGCCGGCACACCTACAATTCCTCCGGCAATACCTATCAACGGAGCAAATACACCGCTCAAAGCACCGGTAAAGAAATCTTTCGTTCTTTCTTTACGTTCGGCTTTTCGTATTTGTTTTCTTTCTTCCTTAGGAGGTTTATTCTTTTTATCAAATTTGAATTCTTTTGAACCGATACGATTTATATCAAGAACAAACTGCTTCATAATACCGGCACTAAGTGCAGCAAACAACACACCTAATCCGATAATTGAACGTTTATTTAACCCTTCCAGCATTTTTCTTATGTTATTAAGAAATTTTACTTTACTTTCCCCGTTACCAAATATAGCGCCTGCAATTCCTGTCAATTTGCCTTTATTAATCGCTGTCAATGTTCTAATCTTGTTTAAACCGTTAGTAACTGTAAAATAAGAACCTGCAGCGGTTGTTGCGGCAACAACATCTCCTAAAAGCTGCTGGCTGTTCTTTTGAGAAGTTCTGTATTTTTGTATTTCATCTTTTACATCTTCTTCTGTTTTTCCACCGTTTTCATAATCTTTTATGCTTTGTTCAACATTTTGGGATCCGCTACCAAAATGTGTTTTATTCTTCAAAAAATTATAAAATCTTTCAAAAAGCCCGTTTTTCTTATGCTCTTTTACAAATTCATCTCGTAAATTTTGAGAATTAACAACACCTGCATTTACAGGTTTTACCTGTACTTCATGCAGGGTATTTGTAATATTCGTATGAGATTTATTTACGTAATCTGAAATTAAATTTGTCATTTTCCCTATAATTTTCCCTATATTTATTAAAAAATAAATATAGAAAAGATTGTCATGACAAATAATTTTTATTAAGTTATTTTACGGATATAACAGGGATAAACTTTTCAATGGCTTTTACAAAACCGTCATTGTCAACCGTATCAGTTATATAATCCGCGCATTCTTTCAATTCATCCGTTGCATTACCCATTGCAACCTTAACTCCGCCGGCTTTTAAAAGCTCTATATCATTATTTTGATCGCCTATTGTTAAAATTTCATCCTGCTTAATTCCCCACATATCAGCCAAAAATTTAACTCCGGATGATTTTTTTGCCTCTTTTGAACCGATTTCACAAAAATACGGAGTCGATTTTACAATATACAAATCAGGATATTTCGCACTTAATTCGTTTACCCAGCCGGTAACTTTTTCTGCATCTTTCAAGTCAATTGCAAGCAATTTATTTACGTTTTCTATTTTTAAATCATCAAAAGAACAAACCGTATAGTCTATAAACCTGCCGTCAGTGTATTCTTTGACAATTTCGTTGTCGTGTTCTACATATAACTTATCATCCAGATACAAATTCAAATGAACGTTATTTTTTCTTGCCCACTCAATAATCTGAACCGCACAATCAGGTCTTAAATCTGTTTGATAAAGAGTTTTACCGGTTTCGTCTTTGATTAAACCTCCCTGATAAGATACTATCGGCGTATGAAGCCCCAATTCTCGCGCCACAGGAGTTGTTGCACTGTGCATTCTGCCCGTTACAAGAACCACTTTGATTCCGTTTTCGTCAAGCTCTTTTATACACTTTTTAACCTCGGGACTAAACTGAAAACTCCATTTTAATATAGTTCCGTCAATGTCTGTCGCGACCATTTTAATCATAATTTAAAAGCCCTCGTCAAACCGCAAATAGTCTTTGCGTCATTAATTTCACCATTTTTAATTTTTTCGAATACCTCATCAAGCCCAAATTCAAAACATTGTATAATTTCGCCCTCATCCGGATGCTCACCCACAAATTCCAGATCAGATGCCAGATAAAGATATAATTTTTCATTGCAAAAACCCGGACTTGTATTAATAAATCCCAGCTCTTTCCAAATTTTTGCTCTATATCCGGTTTCCTCTTCCAACTCTCTTTTTGCAGCCGGAAAAGGTTCTTCGCCTTTTTCAAGCTTTCCTGCCGGAAGTTCTAACACCGTTTCTTTTATCGGATATCTGAATTGTTTTACCATTAAAACAGTATCAGGTGACTTTTGGGCGGCGATTACAACCCCGCCTGAGTGTTCAACAACTTCCCTGACTGATTTTCTGCCGGTTGAAATCTCTACATTATCACGGCGGACATCAATCACTTTCCCCTTATAAACATACTCATAATCCAGTGTCTTTTCTTCAAAATTCATAATACTATTTTAGCACAAAAAATTTATTATAAAAGCCGAACATTTATTAATAATATTTCCTCAAAATTATTGACAAGAAAAATTAAATGCAGTAAACTTGTACTTAAGGGTAGTACTTATCGCCTCGCCCACACACGTATTTAACTAAGAAATCGGTGGAAAGGAGGTGATAGAATATGACCAGGATAATAAAAACCGTTATAACGGTAATTATAACGGTTTTACAAATTATCATTTATTGGTTATAGGGTACTAAGTCAAGCCTCAATCAAAGACTCTTGGTTGGGGCTTGCCCCTATATATTCATTATAACTCCTTTTTTCACTTTGTCAAGGCTGCGGCTTTTTATAAGAAACAAGTGAATTAAAATCGACTTCCAGCGCCTCAAGAAGTGCAAGAATAATTAATAAAGTCGGCGCCATTTCCGCACGTTCAATTTTGCAACTGAAAAAGACGGTAAAGAATTTCAACAGATGTATGACGAGTGTTTCAATTAATATTTAAAGCGCTCTGATTATAGATTTGATATTCTCATCGGTAATTTTTAAAAGAGCAACGGTTTTTGCGGTATCGTCAAGATTTCCGAGAGATTTTAAGATTTCCGCTGTTTTTAAAATGATTGTCTGATTATTACACTTTAAAAGTTCTCTGATTGCCATCAAATCCGTTGCAAAATCAAGTGCCGTGAACACAAACGGACTGTCCTCTTTGAGTTCTGCGTTAACCTTTGAGAGCAATTCTTTTTTATCAATATTAAATAAAAGTTTTTTGATATCATTAATTTCGTTTTTGGTATTTTTATCTTCATCAAAAAGATATTCATCGTTTTCTGTCAGGGTTTCAAACTTTTCCCTTGCGTTCAAAAGAACAACGGCAGCACGGCTGTCCTCAAATTTTGTTTCAATAAATTCCAAAACTTCAAAAAGTTCAAAGTCAAAAACTTGAGAAAGCCCCAAAATTTCGCCGAGCCCGTTTATGATGTAATTTGCCACCAGAAGTCCGTTTTCAAAATTATCCTCCAGAATATTAAAAATACTTTCAAGGTAAGGTATTTCACCTGCAATATTTTCCGCCATGGAAGAATTTTTCATGGCATCAAGAATCTGCGGCAAGGCATCTTTTTTCCCGTATGCAGTCAGAAATTTAACAGCAGCAAGCTTTTCAAAATCATCTCGGGATTTCAACTTTTCAATCGCTTCATTGTAAGAACTTTCCTCTTTCATCGCGGCTAATGTAATGGCGCAATTTGTGTTGAGATATTCATTTTCGGTGTAGGAATTCTTTTTCAAAAATTCAATTGCCAGAGGATCCTGAACATAGGAAAAAAATTTTGCCGCATAAGTTTTTTCATCATCCGTGCCTTTTTCCAAAAATTCAAGCATTCTGTCCGTCAAATCTTCATCAGCATATTTTGCAAGAGTTGACGCAACAAACTCCTCATAAGAAGGCGAATAATACTTTAAAAAAGACAAAACCGTCTGCCAATTATGCTCATTAGTAGCTTTTTCAAGTCTTTGGGCAACATTTTGCTTCACAAAATCAAACAAAAAACTGTCTTTTTCAACCAATTCGGCGAAAAGTTTTTCATCTGCATTGTCCATAATATGGCGTGCAGCATATTCATACTCACGCGGATTTTTTCCGGTCAATTTTTTAAACATATATATGCCTAATCAAGATAAAATACTGTAATAACCTTGTGCCCTTCTTCAGCATACTGAACAGCATTGTGAAGGGTTTTACTTGTATGTGAAAGGAAGCATATCAATTGATTACAATCATCAATAATTTCTCTGTTACAAACACGTGATGCATCAGCCAGAGTCATCATAGCGCGGTCGGAATGTTCTACAATATTAGGAACACCGATAAGCTGATCCTGAACATCAGACGGCTGCTGCCCGATTGTTTGCGGAAGAATAACCTTAAGCTTATCCGGATTAGCTTTCATAGCACCGCGAATAGCAGCGGCATTAGTTCCAGAAGAACCGCCGGATGTAATTATTGTATTTCCTTGCATAACAAGCGCAGTTGCAAGGGTTTCTATCATCTGTTGATGCGTAATCGGCAGGTTACGGCTCCCGATGATTGCAATTCTCTTTGCTGATTGCTTAATTGTCGCAAGCTCCATTGCAAGTTCATCCATGGTATTCGGCGAGTTCGATTTGACAACATCCATATCATCATCTATAGGTACAACAATTGAACTTTGTTTTTCTTTGTCATCTTCTTTTGAACTCATTAAAATTTCTGCCATTTTCCCTACCTTTTGCAATTAATATTTTTTTCGCTTATGATGTATTATAGCATGAAAAACAGATTTTGGGAATAGGTTTCGTGGAAAATATATTAGAAAATCTTAATAAGGAACAGAAAGAGGCTGTTGAGACAGTAAAAGGACCTCTGTTAATACTTGCTGGAGCAGGCTCTGGCAAAACAAAAGTTTTGACAACACGTATTGCATATTTAATCCAAAATAATTACGCAAGAGCGCGTGACATCCTTGCCGTAACCTTTACAAACAAAGCTGCGCGCGAAATGAAAGAACGTTTGGGAAGCATATTAGGTGAAAACACCGTAAAATATATGTGGGTCGGAACGTTTCACGGAATTTGCGGAAGAATTTTACGCGAAAATATTGAAAATTACAGTTTTCAATCAGGCAAAAAATTGGACAGAAATTTCAGTATTTATGATGAAACGGATTCCGTTGCCGTGTTAAAACAGGTTATTAAAAAGCTTAATATAGATGACAAAATCTATCAGCCAAAACTCGTAAAAGCCGTAATTTCCAATGCAAAAAACAAAATGCAGGACGCATATACTTTTGCGACATTTGCAAGAGATTTCAAATCACAAAAAATCGCTGCAATTTTTGAAGAATATGAAAATGTTCTGAATAACAATAACGCAATAGATTTTGACGATATGCTTTTGTTGACGGTGAAACTTCTTGAACAAAACGCACAGGTAAGAGAATACTATTATAACAAATTCAAACATATTCTGGTTGACGAGTATCAAGACACGAACCTTGCTCAATACAGATTTGTGAATATGCTTTATACCAATATGCAAAAAGAAGTTCCCGAGGAACGCTCACTTTGCGTTGTAGGGGATGTTGACCAATCAATTTACAGCTGGCGCGGTGCGGATTATACAATTATTTTGAACTTCCGGCGCGACTTTAAAAATGCAAAATTAATTAAACTTGAACAAAATTACCGTTCTACCGCAAACATTTTGAATGTTGCAAACGCAATTATTGAAAATAATCAGGAACGTGTAGAAAAATATTTGTATTCCCAAAAAGGCGACGGGGAGCTTATTGATTATTATGAAGCGCAGGATGAAGCTGATGAAGCAAATTTTATAGTAAGCAAAATCAGACAAAATAGCGGCGGAGATTACAACCGCTACGCAATTTTATATCGTACGAATTCTCAATCCCGCGCACTGGAAGAAGCATGTATGGCTGCAGGAATTCCATACAGAATTTACGGCGGGTTGAAATTCTACGACCGCAAAGAAATCAAGGATATTATCGCATATTTAAGATTAATCTATAATACTGACGACTCCCAGAGCCTTCGCAGGATAATTAATGTCCCGAAACGCGCAATCGGTGATACAACCGTAAAAAATCTTCAAAAATACGCTGATGAAAAAGATTTGAGCCTTTTTCAAGCTATTCTGGAACTGGATGAAGACAGCGAAATTCCTGCTAAAACCCAAAACAAGCTCAAAGACTTTGCAGCATTGATTTTAAGATTTAAAGATGCTCAAAAAAGTTATAATTTGAGGGAATTTGTAACACTTGTGATTGAAAAAACCGGATATCTTGCGGAATTACAGCTCCAAAACACCCCTGAAGCCGAAGCTGATATTGAAAACCTGCAGGAATTGGTAAACGTTGCGGAAGAATTTGAACCCGAGGAACTTGATAACGCTCTGGGAGAATTTTTACAGCAAGTAGCGCTCGTGTCAGACGTTGACGGAATGGATAATATTTCAAATAATGTTACTTTAATGACGCTGCATTCAGCAAAAGGCTTGGAATTTCCGGTTGTATTTCTGGCAGGTATGGATGAGGGTGTTTTCCCGCACCAGAGAACATTCAATTCCCCGTCAGAATTGGAAGAAGAACGGCGGCTTATGTATGTGGGAGTTACCCGTGCGGAAGAAAAATTATACCTGATTTCCGCAAAACGCCGCCAGATGTGGGGTGAATATAAATACTATAACCCGTCAAGATTTATTGAAGAAATTCCGCGGAACCTGCTTGAAATGTCAACATTTGAAGGCAGATCAGAAAGCTCCTCAACATTCCGCGATGCAGTGTCAAAAGCGAAATACGGAGATTCCGGAAGAAATTATTCAACAGCACAAATTGACAGCTACGGCTATGTAAAACCTTCAACAGGTTTCGGCAAAGGTTTTGTCGCCCCTCAAAAACGCAATCAACAAATACCTAACAGAACCCCGAGCCGCACAATTCTCGTTAAATCTCAGGCAAACAAGCAACGCGACGAAGAAAAAGTTAAAAATCTTCTGAAAGACAATGCCATAAAACGCATGATAGAAGAACGCGACCGCAAAAATCAAGAAGAGCTTCTGCTTGAACAAGAACGCAAACGGCAACGCGAAAATACTACAATAGACTACGTTTTCAATGTTGGCGAAAGAGTTTTTCATGAAAAACTCGGCGTCGGTCATATAACAGATGTTATGACTGTTGGTGAAAGCATAATGTATACCATAGATTTCGGCAAAATGGGCAAAAAAGCCATGGATGCAGCTTATGCCAAACTCAAAAAGTTTTAATAAGGTTGAAGAATTAATATTAATACGTCATCCCGCACTTGTTGCGGGATCTGTTAAAAAAATATATACAGTAACCATGACCCCCTCCTGCCCTCTCCCCTAGGGGAGAGGGTGGCACGCAGTGACGGGAGAGGGGCTTTCACATCGTACAGTCAACAAGATACCGGAACAAGTCCGGTATGACGGTAATTTCTAAATTCAGTCCCCCACCCTAGCCCTCCCACCTTCACTACGTTCCGGAAACAGGGTCGCACAACTCGTACCTCGTTGGCTCCCTTTGTTCCTCAAGGGGGGAGGGAATAAAAAAGAGGGCGCTTGCGCGCCCTCTTTTAATTTTTATTCAATAAATTACTTACCGAATAATACTGCTCTTGCTGAATCAGTTGCAGGTTCTACTGTTTGTCCGTGGAAGATTACAGGGAACAAGTCAGTAATTTCTGATGAGCCACATGAGCCTGATGCTGCATTTGCACAGTGAATAACTGTATTAGGACCGGTTGCACCGTTTACATCAATAAAGCCATAACAATTATTTTTAATAGCTTCATTATCTGTACATTTTTCTGCATCTTTATAATACCAGAATGCTGTACCATCAGCAAATGAGAATTTTACATAGTCGGTAACTGTTGCATTCATAGCTTTTTCAATAATATATTGCCCCTCATCGCTACATTCACCACCGCTAGCACCTGATGGAGGCACATCACTATCCTCACCAGTACATGCACCTGCAGAATAAGAAAGCTTTGGTGTTGTGGCTGGACTATCCGTAGTACCAGTACCTTCTGTCAAAGTAGGTGCCGTAGTATAAGAATCCGAAATTTCTGTTGCTGATTGCATTCTAGTAGTCAACATCTTTCCTAATGAACCTTCTGTTTTACCGTCAGCACTGGTATCCTTTACAAGTGTTGAAAAATCAGTGTCATCCATTGCAATATTCATCAATACTGCCTGATTCAATGTTGATAATGCTTTTTTGTAAGCTGTCTTGAACTGTGCGCCATTAGTATTTGAAATCAATGTCGGAATTGTCATGGCAGCTACAACGCCGATAATACCTAATGTGATCAATACTTCTGCCAAAGTAAAACCAAATCTTTTTGTCATAATCTTTTCACCTTTCTTTTTTTGTAACAACTATCTTCTTTGGTTATTTTTCGCTCATAACCTCTTCGTTATGTCTTTACAGCCCTATTGCAGCTCAAAATACGATTATCGAAAGGTGAATTCAATAATACGCATTGACGATTCGTCATATATTGTTTGTTCATAGCAATAATGAACCGCAACAGGGGTGTAAAAACACAATATCTTAGTATATGGAAAAGCTTAGTAAAGCTTAAAGTATGGTACCCCCCCCCCGGTATTTACACTAGTAATATCAGGAGTTTTTGCCATATCTGTTTTAACCTTTTCCATTTCTTTCATGATTTCATTATATTTGTTTTTCAATTTTTGTCAAGATGTTCATAATAAAATACATCAAATGTATAATTTATTGCAGAAATAAATTTAAAAATATATAATATAGTTAATGAATGAAAGATTAAAAGAAAGCTTAAAACTATTGCCGTCATTACCCGGATGTTATATTTATTACAACAAGGATAATGAAATAATCTATGTCGGTAAGGCCAAAATCCTCAAACGCCGGGTTAAAAGTTATTTTAACAAAAAGCATGACAGCGTAAAAGTTCAGGTGCTTGTGTCGCAGATTGATCATCTGGAATACATAATCACCAATACCGAAGTTGAAGCCCTGATTCTTGAAAGCCACCTGATAAAAAAGCACAAACCGCGTTATAATATTCTTTTAAAAGATGATAAAAAATACCCGTATTTTCTTGTAACTGATGAAGATTTCCCGAGAATTTCAATAGTGCGCAAGAAAAATCTTAATCCCGAAAAAGGACGCTATTACGGACCATACACTGATATACGGGCAATGCATTCAACGCTCGATTTTCTGAAAAAAATATTTCCTCTAAAACAATGCCGCACCCCGAAGTTCAAAGACAGACCATGCCTTTATTATCAAATAGGACGCTGCCTTGCACCATGCCAGAATAAAGTTACAAGCGAAGAATACAAAGCCGTAGTTCATCAGGCTGAACTGTTCTTATCGGGCAAACAATCCGAATTAATGAAACAGTTGATGGAACAAATCCAAAAATACTCCGACAGCCTGCAATTTGAAAAAGCAGCGCGCCTCCGTGACAGTTATCTTGATTTGAAAAAGACGCTGGAAAAACAAAAAGTAGTTTACGAAAATACCCGTCTTAACGAAGATGTAATTTCACTTGCCGCAGATGACGGAATTTTTGCAATAGTGATTTTAATGGTAAGAGAAGGCAGACTGATTGACAAAAAAGATTTTGTCTATGATGTTGAAGAGGAAGACCGCACCGAATTTTTCGCAACATTTTTCAAGGAATACTACAGTACTCTAACCCTCGGCTATCCTGATAAAATTGTTTCAAATGAACTTGAAGCAGTAGGGGAAAAGGCGCTTTATGAAGAATGGCTTGAAATTCTTGCCCAAAAGAAAGTTAAAATAAGTTACGGCAAATCCGCTCAAGGTAAAGAATTACAAATGCTTGCAGATAAAAATGCAAACGTTGTTCTCCAAAACGCAAAAATCACCAAAATGGCAAAAATTCGAGATGATTTTAACGAAATCGGTTCATACTTAGCTGAAAAATTGCATCTCAAAAACTTTCCGCACCGCATGGAATGCTACGATATTTCACACATTCAAGGGACAAATACCGTTGCCTCAATGGTCACCTTCATAAACGGCGTCAAGAAAAAATCCGAATACAGAAAATTTAAAGTCCAATCAACGGAAGGTAAACCCGACGATTTCCTCTCTATGAAAGAAGTCCTGACACGTCGTCTGACGCATCTCGGCGAAGAAAAATGGGAAAAACCTGATTTGATTATAATTGACGGAGGCAAAGGTCAATTATCAAGCGTCATGGAAATTATAAAAGAACTCGGCATCACGGGAATTGACGTTGTCAGCCTTGCAAAACGCAATGAAGAAGTATTTTTACCCGGTAAATCCAAGCCCGTAATTCTTCCGCGAAATTCCAGCGCCTTATTTCTATTCCAGAGAATAAGAGATGAAGCGCACAGGTTCGCAATTACATACCACAGACAGCTCCGTGCAAAATCAATGAAAAATCAGTAATTAATCAGTACCGCTTTGAGCTTTGCCGATGTGTTTTTCCGCGTTTTTCAAAACGGCATTCAGTTCTTCTCTGTTTGAGCCTCTGTCCAGCCACCTCAGGACATACCGTTCATCAGGACCAAGCCCGCCGGAGATTTTTTCTCCTGTTGCAAGGTTAAACGTAGCCTCTGACATTCCTATAGTTACGATGATCTGCGGTGTTTTAGTCGTTCTGGGATCCGAGATATCTATTTTTAGATTATTATATCTGTATTTTTTGATATCGCCTGATGTATGCGCATCCTGAGTTGAGGCTATGAATTCTTTTAATGAAGCTGCTAATTCGTTTAATGTTTTTGCCATTATTTCCCTTTATAAACCAAATGCCTGCGAAATATCCCAACGTTTAACCGTGAGCTTAAGTTCTACACGTCTGCTTTTGTCAAAATCTTCCGTGCCGTCACTTTTTAATATAGGCTCTGCAAAACTTTTACCTTCAACGACAAGTTTATCTCTCAATTGTTCGCTGTAGGTTTTATCATAATTTGTCTTAAACATATATTCAGCAACGGAATTTGCACGTTTAAGGCTCAATTCCATATTCTTTGCATACTGTTCATCTTTAGTTTTTAACCCTGAAAATGATTGCGAATCCGTATGTCCTTGAATAATTATATTGTTAATTCCTTCTACCAATTCAGGCTTGGAAAATATTGTATTAACATAAATAGGAATAAGCTTGTCCAGATATTGCTTACCTCTGTTTGATAAATTCCAGCTGTTAACTTCAAATAACTCAAGATCGGATATTTTTATATCACCTGTCATCTTATCGACCTCAGCCTGAATGTCTTCCTTTTCTAATTTTTCAATTAATTCTTCAGAAGCTTTAATTTGTTCTTGTTTTTGCTGGATTGAATTCTGCGTAAAACCTGTCATGGCCAGAATAAATAACGTCATGAAGATAATTGCCAAACCTAACATAAGGTCGGCCATCGTCGTCCAGAATATATTATCTGCACCCTCATGCACTTTGCCTTTTTTTGCTAAAATCGCCATTTGTCACCTGTTAAAATAAATCGTCTACTGAATCTCCGCCGCCGGCTTTGGCGTTTTCTTTCAGCTGCTTGTTCATTTGATTTATGCCGAAAATCAAGTTTTCCAGATACGGTACAAGATTGCTTGCAATACCGGCGTTCAATGCTGTTTTAAAATGATTCGGCATTGCGACAATCAAATTTGAAACCGAATTGTTTTGAATTTTTGTTTCTCTCAAAAGTTCAAACAAGAATTTTTCGGAAGAAATATTGTCAAACAAATGCGCAACTAAATCTTGCACTTTCGCAAGCGGTTTTGCACACATTTGACCGTACATAAGCTTTTCAATAATAAGAAATATCAAAGAAGAACCTACCGCAATAACTGATACCAACGCTGCGACCTGCATGCTGCTCATCAAGCCCGCAACTGATGCGATTGTACGTTCCTGTGTTGAAAAGTCAATTTTACCGAAAGCTATTGCGATGTTTAAGAATGTAAACAGAGGACCGCAACCTGTTAAGATTGTCGGAATTGTCTGCATCAATTTTGCATTATATTTTGAGGTTACAAGCGTTTCTTCATTAAAAAAGTACAAAGGATCAACAGTTGTCTGAATATTTTGTACGGTTGATGAAACCTCCTGATAGGTTAAGTCATCATCTTCGCCTTTTAATGCTACTGATTCGGAAAAGATTAAAGTATTTTTAAATTCAAGCCAGCTGGCAGCAACATACGGATTTGCGCTCATCCATTCGTCAATCTCTTTGAATCTGAAATTCAAATCGCTTTTATTAAAATTCACCAGAAAATTCGAAAAGAATATAAGATTTTTGTTTACAAAAATATATTTTTTTATACAAAAGATAATAGATGCCACAAATGTAATTAAAACAACTAATATCGGAATATCCGTAAAAATATGCATCAGATTCATAAAAAGTTCTCCTTTAGCAGGATTATACCACATAACATTTGATGTGGCAAATCATAACAAAATTAGCAAATACTACTATAAGAACTTATACCTTTCGGGGATTATTTCCGAAATAAAGTTATTTAAAATTCAAATATAACAGGAGATGTATTATGCTTATGGAAAACAGTTGCGGCAAATACAACCGACTGGAGATGAAAAATGTTGATAAAAATATCATCGGTTGGCTTGAAGATATTATTGAAGAAAATAACAGCCGCATAGAAAGAAAAGAATGGAAAAGTAAATATAACAGTTATGTCGTGTATGATTATGAACCCTTCTGCACTGACGGGTTTGAAATTAATCTGGTCATAACTTCATACGATGCAGCTTATTTGAATTTCATAAAATATCTTTATGACGAAAAAATAAACACTATTGAATATTTAAATAACTGTATAAATGTTTAGAGGGGTTTAAAAAACCCCTCTATAACTTATTCTTCATTATTATTTTCTTCTGAAAGTTTTGCGAAACATTCTTTACAATAAACTTCTCTGCCTTCAATAGGTCTGAAAGGAACCTGTGTTTGAACTCCGCATTTAGAACAAACGGCATCATACATTTTTCGGTTTCTTCTGTTATTTTGTCTGCGTTTTTTTCGGCATTCAGGGCATCTTTTAGGTTTGTTTACAAGACCTTTTTCCGCATAAAATTCCTGCTCGCCTGATGTGAAGATAAATTCGACTCCGCAATCTTCACAAACTAATTTTTCATCTTCGTACATGGTTTTTCTCCTGATTTGTTAATACTAAAAAGAAACCTTAATTCCTTTTATTCTTGTGATTATACACTATTTTTGAAAATTATGCAAGGGGGGATAACAACAATAGAAATATCTTTATAAAATACTCAACCCAAAAAATTCTATTTCAAAAACATTGCTGTTTATTGCAAAAGATAAATTTATGAATTACAATATGAATATAAAATGAAAGGAGAGTTTATTATGTGGGAAAAAGACATTAATATTAACGATGTCCGCGAAATCAGAACACGCACGTCAGTATTTTTCGGCGTAGGTGCAATCAAAAAAATTGAAGATATCGCAAAAGATTTGAAAACAAAAGGTATTGATAAAGTTATCGTAATGTCAGGACGAAATGCCTATAAAGCAACAGGCGCATGGGATTATGTTGAAAAAGCGCTCAAAAATAACGATATAAGCTACGTAAATTACGATCAGGTGACTCCAAACCCGACAACACACCACGTTAATGAAGCAGCAAAAATAGCCCGCGATTTCGGTGCAAAATGCGTCATCGCAATCGGCGGCGGCTCACCTACAGATGCAGGCAAATCAGTTGCTATTCTGCTTGAATATCCGGACAAAAACGCTAATGATATATACGAATTCAAATTTACACCGGAAAAAGCAGCACCTATCGTTTCAATCAACCTTACACACGGTACCGGCACAGAAACAAACAGGTTTGCTGTTGTAACCGTTCCGGAAAAGAATTTCAAACCTGCAATTGCTTATGACTGCATCTATCCGATGTATGCAATTGATGATCCGCAATTGATGACCAAATTGTCACCGAAACAAACCCGCTACGTTTCAATTGATGCGGTAAACCACGTTGTTGAAGCTGCTACAAGTACTGTTACATCGCCTTATGCCGTAACTCTTGCACGTGAAGTTATTGCTGACGTCGCAAAATATCTGCCTAAAGCAAATGAAAATCCTGATGATTTGGAGGCAAGGTATTTTCTGGCTTATGCGGCAATGATGGGCGGAGTATGTTTTGATAACGGTTTATTACATTATACACACGCGCTTGAACATCCTTTGAGTGCCGTCAAACCCGAACTCGCACACGGGCTGGGACTTGCAATGCTTTTGCCTGCGGTTATTAAAGTAATTTACAAAGACAGAGCAAATATCCTTGCAGATATTTTGTCACCGATTGTTGCCGGTCTAACAGGCAATCCCGATGAAGCTGAAAAAGCTGCAAAAGGCGTTCAGGATTGGTTATTCTCAGTCGGCGTAACCGAAAAACTTACAGATGAAGGTTTTACGGAAGGTGACGTTGAAAAACTCGTTGATTTAGTCTATACTACACCTTCATTAAGCGGTCTTTTAGACATTGCACCGTCAGGAAACGACCGCGGGGTGGTTGAAGAAATTTACAAAAATTCTTTAAGACCTCTATAAGTTTTAAAAGCCCTCAAAATTGAGGGCTTTTATTTTTTCATTTTTTTAAGTAATTCTTTTTTATCATCCGAAATTCTATAAGATTCGCAGGCTTTTTGAATTGATTTATTATAAACCCATTTTGAAACATCAGACTTTTTAAAATATTTTAGGGTTTTGTCCCAATATTTTACAAAACAAATCGAAAACGCCCACGCAACGGCCATTTTGGCGTAATAGCCGTCATGATTGATTTTATCTAAAATTTCTATGACTCTGTCAATATATTCATCATCCAAAAAATAATCCAATAACATAACAACGCCAAAACGAATTTCGTATTCTTTGTCGGAATTTAAATAATCTTTTAAAAATTCCCAGACAAGCGATTTATTTTTATTTGTAAACTTCAAATTTGAACAAACAACGTCACACACGCCCCAGCTTGTAATTTTCGGAACAAATTCCCCGAGCAAAACAAGCCTCTCCGCTGCCTCAATTTTTGCATAACCTATCAAAAGCCCCTGTATCATTAATTCTTCATAATACAGGTCATCTTTATAATTCCGCCAGCCGGAAGTTTTGGATAATTCTTTTGCAATTTTTCTGATATCCGGAACCCTGACCCCAAGAACATTATCTATATTAGGCACAAGAGCCGAATGAAATTTTTGGTATTTCTTATCTTGAAGCTCTAAAAGTCTTTTTCTAACGTTCATTGTTGATAAACCAGTTCCTTTATGTATTTTTTAATTGACGGTGTAATTATCAAATCCGGTTCCGTCATACAAAATTCATCCAAAATTGTAATGGCTCTTTTTGTTTCACCCTTTTGAGCATACAAAACCCCGAGCATAACTTTGTTTAAAGGATTGGAACCGTCTGAATATTTTGCAATCTGTTCATCAACTGTACCGAGCGCCTTAAAGGTTTTGGCAAGGTTTTGATAATATTTAAAGCTTAAACTATACTGTTTCAAAGCTCTCTGGAAACAATCAAGCGCGTAATCAGGATAACCTATTATAAGATAAACTTCACCGAGATTGTTATAATAAACGGCAGTTGCCTGAGTATTCGGATTTAAACTTATGGCAATTTTATATTCTTGAATTGCAGCATAATAACATTTTTCATTTACATACATCAAACCCAAATTATTGTGCATATAGGCATTTTTTTCAGCATCAATAACGTATACATCGGGCTTTTTATATGCCGATGTTAAAAAAGACATTAGTATTAATGCTGTTAAACAAAACTTTTTCATTACACAATTATTAATTTTTTTCTACAAAATTTCAAGCTGCAAACCTTCTTTTGCCATTATGACATTATCAGGGAATTTTTGAGAATAATGTTCATTAATTCTGTTGAGTTTTTCATCGTCATAACCGGGTTCAAAATGGAAAAATACAAGTTCCCCGGCATTAGATTGTCTTTGAGCTTCAACAGCCATATCAAAAGTGGAGTGCCCGTAACCTTGTTTCGGAGAATACTGATTCAGATAATCTTCCGTTGTATATTGCGCATCGTGGATAAGTATGTCACAATTCCTTGCAAAATCAACCAACTTTTTATCCCCGCCCAGATAACTTTCTTTATCCGTAGCATATACAACCGATTTTCCTTTATAATAAATTTTATAAATCATAACCCCCTCTTGCGGATGGGCGTAAGACTTGTAACACGAAATTACAACGTCATCAGGCAAAATATTTTCCTGAGATTTACAGATAATAGGTTCTGACCCGTGTCTTAAGATAATCAAATCATTTGACGTGATATTTTTGATATCAAGTTTTCCTGCAATATCCCCCAGATCCAGCGGAAAAGTTTTTCCGAACAAAACATTTGACAATTCATCGGACAAATTTTCTTCTTCACAAACAGAACCAAAAACCGAAAGAACGGTTGATTTCAGATGCAAAGGTCTGAAAAACGTAAAACCCTGAATATGATCTTGATGAATATGTGATAAAAGCACGGTAGCCCTGACAGGTGTTCTTTCCTCAGGAGTAAATCCCGATGTAATATATTTTTCCATAAGTTCATCGCCGACACTTATCATGCCTGTTCCGGCATCAAGAATAATCAAATGCCCGCCAACATTCACTTCTATGCAGGCAGTATTGCCTCCGTATTCTAAAAAATCTTTAGAAGAAATAGGATAACTTCCTCTGACACCCCTGAATTTTAAACTGAATTCACTCATTAACACCTCGCTGTTTTTTAATTACAAAAACTCCGTTTTGATCTTTTTCTTCACCACTGTAGATTGATGATGCAAACACCATAAGTTTTGCAAGTTTTTGAACATTTTTCAAACGTGTTTCCTTAAATTCTATATTAAATATAACTTTATTTCTTCTGTTTTCAATATTTATAACCCTGAAAGCATTCGGATAAGACACGAGAGAAGGCGTACTTACATATAAAACGTTATTATTTTGTATAATTTTCGCAGCATGATAGTGACCCGTAAAAACACCTATAGGATTTTTATATTTTTCAATAATTGCCTGCACCTCACCGGCATTTCTCATCTTATGATTAGGACTCGGAAACGGCTCAATAACAGGTACATGCATAAAAATAAGAACAATATCTTTTTGAGAATTTTTTAATTCTTCATCCAGCCACTTCAACTGCTCCGGATAAATATATCCGTTTGCAGTGACTTCTGTATCTATGATACTATCAAGAACAATAACTTTATAACCCTTTTTCGGTACAAAAGAATAATAAGGTTTTTCAAAAGTAAAATTAGGATTATTTTCCCTCAGAATACTCAAATACATACTTTTTGTAAGATAACCGCCGACACATATATCATGGTTTCCAAAAGCAAAATACCAAGGTACATTCAAGTTTTTCAAATGAGGCAGAATTGCATGAAGTTCTTTTTCAAAAGGTTTGTCTATCAAGTCGCCTGTGAACATAACAAAATTTACATTTGGAGTAAAATTGACCTGGTCGATTGCATCATCCAAAAGCTTTGGAGATTCTGCCGTCATTTTGAATGTCGTATTAGGTGAATCTTTCAAAAAATGATCATCTGAAATCTGCACAAATTTAAGACCTGACGCATTTGTATACCCTTGTACCCAAAACAGCATTATCCCGACAAGGATAAACGTAAATACCCAGTTTTTTAATTTAGTTATAAATTTTTCTTTTCTGCGTCCCATCTACTTCCCGATTTTAGCTTTTATCTCATTATACTTTGAATTAACCGTTTTGTCGTCATCAAAGAGGAGGATTGATTTATCAAGATTATTCAACGCTTCGTTGTAATTTCCGAGTCCGTCATAACAAAGTCCGATATATTTATAAATCTCAGCCGTCTGAATATCAGAAGTCAATTTTTCAAGTTTATCTTTTGCCTGCTGGTATCTTTTCATATTGTAAAGGATTTTTCCTTCCAAAAATCTGTTATCAACCGAATTTTCCAGTGCTATTGCAGTTAAAATATCACTTAAAGCATCGTCATTATTATCCAAATTCGCCTCACAACGTGCTTTTAGTGCGTATGCAAAATCATCTTGCGGATTAATTTTTAAATACTGGTTAAGATAAGTGACAGCCTGCTGAAAATTTCCGAGTTCAAAGTAGCAAACGGCAATTTCAAGGTAGCACTGATTAAAACTCGGCTTTGCATTAACCGATTTTACGAAATAATTGATTGCCTGATTATAATCTTTATTTTGACGGTAGTATTGAGCGAGAAAATAATATGCCCAATAATCGTTTGCAGCTGTTAAAGCCGTCAATTCTCCCTGCTTGTTTCCGGATTTTTTATAATTTACCGCTTGTTTTACTGCATTACTTTTCGGCAGAATAAACGAAGTATTTTTCCCCTGTATAATCTGCCTTAAGCCGTTTTTCAAATCTGCAACGGTTTTATTCTCAGGCTCAACAAGCAAAATTTTATCAAGATAATTCAAGGCTTCACTGTAATTACCGTCAATACAGTAATTTGTTGCTATATCAAAATAATCCTCAGTCATTTCATTAGCAAACGTAAACGGACATAATAATGCAAAAAATAATCCTGTCAGAATCAATTTTTTCATAACAGGATTATACCATAAAATATATAAATTTTCCTAAATATTCATCACTTGAAGGATTTGTGTCAAATCCGCAGGCGTTTTCTTGACATCCGCATTAGAATATTTAATAGCATTATCAGGATCTTTCAAACCGTTTCCTGTCAAAATACAAACAATTTTAGAGCCCTGTTTAACTTTATCTTTAAATTTAATCAAACCTGCAACTGATGCTGCGCTTGCTGGTTCAGCAAGGACGCCTTCAGTTGATGCTATTAACTTATAAGCTTTTACGATTTCTTCATCGGTCACAAAGTTAATCATACCGGCGCTTTCATCGCGTGCTGCCTCTGCCTGTTTCCAGCTTGCGGGATTGCCTATTCTTATAGCTGTTGCAAGAGTTTCAGGGTGCATAATTCTTTCGCCTTTAACAATTGCGGCAGCGCCTTCGGCTTCAAATCCCATCATTTTCGGCAATTTTTTGGACTTGCCGAGTGAGTAAAATTCCCTGTAGCCTTTCCAGTATGCAGTAATATTGCCGGCATTTCCGACAGGTATAAAATGATAATCCGGAGCATCGCCAAGTGCGTTACAAATCTCAAACGCACCTGTTTTTTGACCTTCAATTCTGTATGGATTGACGGAATTCACCAGTGTAATCGGGTAATTATCGGAAATTTTTCTGACCATCTCAAGCGCTTCATCAAAATTCCCCTGAATAGCAATAATTTCAGCGCCATACATCATGGCTTGAGAAAGTTTGCCGAGTGCTATATAACCGTCCGGAATAAGTACATACGTTTTTAAGCCTCCTTTTGCACCGTATGCTGCAGCAGATGCGCTTGTATTGCCGGTTGACGCACATATTATAGCCTCAGACCCTTCTTCTTTTGCTTTGGAAACCGCCATTGTCATACCGCGGTCTTTAAAGCTGCCTGTAGGATTTGAACCTTCAAACTTCAAATAAATTTCAGCCTCCAAACCTATTTTGCGCGCCAAATTGTCCGCTTTAATTAATGGAGTATTACCTTCATTCAAAGTTATAACCGGAGTTTTTTCGCTTACCGGAAGATATTCCCTAAAAGTATTTATAAGTCCTTGATAATACATAATTTACACCTGCACTCTTATTAAACTGTTAACGTTATTGATAAAACTGCTTTCCTTAAAAGCTCTGACGGCGTTTTGCATATCTTTTTCCCTGCATATTTCCGTAATTACGGTAATATCAGCAGTATTATTTCCCAAAACATTTTTCTGAACAATACTTTCAACGCTTATATCGCATTCTGCGCAAATATTCCCGATATTTCCGATAACACCTTTATTATTTTTAGCATTCAAAGAAAGATAATATTTATTTTCAGTATCCAAAATATTTACGCAATCCGCCAAATCTTCGTGATAGCAGCGCATCATCGGCAAAAGATAATCCGTTGTGCCGAGTTCTGCCGCAATAGCCAGAATATCACCGACAACGGAACTTGCCGTCGGAAGTTCTCCTGCACCCGGGCCTGAAAGGGTTATATGTCCTATCGGGTGACCTGTAAGGCTGACAGCATTTGTTACATAATCTATATGCGCAAGCGTGGAATCTTTTGAAACAAGCATTGGATGAACTCTGACATCGGCATAGCCTTGTTCATTCATTTTCGCGGAAGCAATGAGTTTAATCTTATATCCCAAATCGTTTGCCGCTTTCATATCTTCCGCGCGGACTTTTGTGATCCCCTCTCTGTATACATTTTCAAATTTTATTCTTTTTTTAAAAGCAAGAGTTGCAAGTGTTGTAATTTTATAAGCTGCGTCAAAACCTTCAACGTCACCTGTAGGGTCTGTTTCAGCATAACCCAAATTTTGTGCTTCTTGCAAAACATCATCATAAGATGCACCCTGCACATCCATTTTGGTCAAAATATAATTTGTCGTGCCGTTTAAAATAGCCTCTATTTTATTGATTTTATTACCCGCAAGAATCGTTTTTATCGGCATAATAATCGGAATTCCGCCAGCAATTGCCGCTTCATACAGGACAACCTTATTATGTTGTTCCGCAAAATTGAAAACCTCCACTCCGCGTTTTGCAAGAAGTTCTTTGTTTGCGGTTACAATATGCTTACCGTTTTTAATTGCTGTAATAATCAAGTCATACGCAGGTTCCATACCGCCTATAAGCTCACAAACAATATCAATTTCCGGATTATTAACCACTTCGTACGGATTATCGGTAATCAAATTTTCATCTAAATTCGGAATATTACGCTTTTTACTCTTATTCTTGACGGCAATTTTGATAACCTCAATATTATCAAAAGCCTGAAGCGTTTTATAAACACCGGACCCTACAGTACCTAAACCGATTAACCCTATTTTAATTTTTTTATTTTCCATAGGTTAAGTATAGCATAAATAAACTAAATAAAACATAAAAACTACTTGATAAAAGCTTTTTATTTTAGTAAAATAGAATAAAAAGCGGGGTTTTATGTCTGAAAAAAGAATTTTAATAGTCGATGACGATGATGAAATCAGAGAACTTTTGGAATTTGATATTGCTCAGAGCGGTTATTTTGTAGACACTGCAAAAGACGGTCTGGAAGGGCTTAACAAAGCATTGAATAACACCTATGATCTGATTCTGCTTGATGTTATGATGCCAAAAATGAACGGGTTTGACGTCTGTAAAAACATCCGTCAGGCAAAACTCGCCATTCCTATTTTAATGCTTACGGCAAAAGGGACAATTGACGATAAAACCGAAGGTTTTGACTGCGGAGCTGATGATTATCTCGTAAAACCTTTTGATATTCAGGAGGTTCTTTTAAGAATCCGCGTTCTTTTACGCCGCAATAATATGGAAGAAGAAAAAAATTCACTCTCTGACGAAATTTTGAGTGCCGGCGATATTACTATTTCTCCTGAAACTCTTGAAGCTGTCATAGTCAATAAAAAAGTTAAATTAACCCCGACGGAATTTGAAATTTTGTATTGCCTTATGCAGCATTTTAATAACCCTGTTACGCTTGCAACCTTATTGGATGAAGTTTGGGGCTATGACAGCAACGAAGATGTACGAATGCTCAGGGTTCATGTAGGCGGTTTGAGAAATAAAATTGAGCCTGATACCAAAAATCCGAAATATTTACACACTGTCACAAATGTAGGTTACAAATTAACACCTTTTGCGGAGGGTTAATTTATGGCTTTCAAGTTTAAACGACTTAAAATTGTAGAACAAATCGCGATTGTATTTTTCTTTTCCGTGCTTATTCCTATGACAATAAGCGGATTCATCATAAACAATATTAACCAGCAGTCCGTAAGGTCACAATTAAGACAAACTGCTGTATTGATTGCAAATATGGTTTCTGATGAAATAGATTTTTTTATAAGCCAAAATCAAATGACTTTAAGTCAAGTTGCGTATACTCTTAATTATCTTGATACGCCGCAAAAAAAACAAGACTTTTTAGACAGCATTGAAAAAAAAGTTACGGGCTGCGACGATATCATAATTGTTAAGTACCAGAGCGAACTTGATGAAATAACCAAACACAGCCGCGAAAACAAAAAAGCCGTATTGTATACAAAATTAAAAAACGGTGATTACCTGACAATTACATACAACGTTAAAGATTTGAGAGCAAAACTGTTTAAATCTCTTGATGAAGACACAAGACAAATTTACGTTCTGGATGAGAATGAACAGCTTATTGCAGAACACAACTTTACAGATGACGTTTTCCAAAAAACAATGAAACTTTTGCCCAAATACCGCAAATTTGATGATCCGGTGATTTTCGGCGATGTCAAAAACCAGCCAATTGTTTATGTTACAAAAGAAGATCCTAAAATTACAATTATCGTAAATACAACCGAAGACATTACAAACAGTACAATTAACGACAACAGATTAAAAATTATTCTTTCGGTTCTTGCGGCAACAATTACAATTTTATTTGTTTCAGCTTTGTATACTTATTATCTTTATATCAATATCCGCCAACTTTTCAAGGGTATTATCGCGATTTCCAAGGGAAACTATAACCGGCAGATTAGACTTTTGACAACGGCATTTACACCTTACGAAATTATATTTTTGGCATTTGAATTTAACAAAATGGCTAACGCAATCCATAAATCCTACCTTCAGCTACAGAAAAATAACGTGGAATTAAAAGAATTAAACGAATTCAGGTCAAATTTGATAGATACAGTAAGCCATGAACTCAGAACACCTCTGACAAGCATTCAGGGCTACACGTCGCGCCTGATGAGGCAGGATATAACAATTGACGAAGAAACCAAACAAAAATCCCTCCGTATTATTAAAGAACAATCCGAAAAACTTCAGCGGCTTATTGAGGATTTGTTAACCATTCCGGATATTGAAAGAATGAGATTAAAAACAGTGAATGAACCGGTTAATTTACCTGAAATTCTTGAGCGCTCGGAAATGCTTTTGCGTAAAAAAGACGGCAGAACAATAATTATAAAAATTCAAGACGATTTTCCGCAGGTATTGGCGGACAAGGGCAGACTGGAACAGGTTTTTGTCAACCTGCTTGAAAACGCGGTAAAGTACTCTTATCCAGACTCCGTCATCCGTGTAGAAGCTGATATGCGTGACAATAAAGCAAGAATTCTTGTTAAAAACGACTGTGATGTAATTCCGAAAGACAAACTCCAGCGGCTTTTCGGGAAATTCATAAGACTTGAAGATAATACAACCCGAACAACCCGCGGAACAGGATTAGGACTTTTTATTGTAAAAGGTCTTGTGGAAGCCATGAACGGCAAAATTGAATTATCCTCCTCCACCGGCTGCGGATTTTGCGCAGAAGTTACTTTGAATCTTGCAGGAGCTGTGAATGAACTTTATGCAACAGGCAATTAATATTGCAAAAGCGGTAAAAGGTGAAATCGCCGTGGGAGCGGTAATTGTAAAGGATAACAAAGTTATTGCAAGCGCCTGTAACCGCAAAGAAAAAGACAATGACGTAACCTCTCATGCAGAAATTCTTGTAATACGAGAAGCAGCTAAAAAATTAGACAGATGGCGTCTGGAGGACTGTGACCTGTATGTTACGCTTGAGCCTTGCCCGATGTGTGCGTGGGCAATAATTAATTCCAGAATTAAAAATGTTTATTTCGGCTCCTATGACACAAATTACGGCGCTCTGGGTTCAAAACTCGATTTAAGACAAATCGCAAATTCAAAACTCAAAGTTTACGGCGGAATTATGGAAAAAGAATGTGATAAAATATTAGAAGAATGTTTCAAGGATTTGAGATGATTACAAAAACCGAAATTGATGCACTTGTAAAAGAATACGAAAATGAAGATTTTATAAAAGACGATCCCGTAAGATTTCCGAACAGATTTAAAAATAAAAAAGACATTGAAATTGCGGGGTTTATGGCATCTTTGGTTGCTTACGGCAGACGTGATGTTTTTACAAAAAAACTGGATCAGCTTTTTAATCTTGCACAAAATGAACCGTATAATTTTATTTTGAATTTTGAGCCTGAAATTTTGGGAGAATTTAACTACAGATTCGGAAAGCCTGAAGATTTTGCACAAATTTTTTCCGTAATGAAAGACTTATACAAAATAGACGGCGGACTGGAAGAACTTTTTAAATACGGATATAAAAATCCGGTTGATAATAATATGTTCATTCCTGTCACGGATTATTTTTATTCACGTGTTAAAAATGCGGGTCAGGGGTTTTATTTTATGATTCCAAACCCGAGAAACGGCGGAGCTATGAAGCGTATGTGTATGTTTTTAAGGTGGATGGTAAGGAAAGGTCCTGTGGATTTCGGCATATGGAACTTTATGCCCGCCTCTGATTTATTAATTCCTCTGGATGTACATGTAGCAAGAATTTCCCGCGAAATGGGACTTTTAACACGTACATCAAATGATTTTAAGGCAGTTCTGGAATTAACCGAAAATTTACGCAAACTTGACCCTGAAGATCCCGTCAAATACGATTTTGCAATGTTCGGGTATGGAGTGAATAATAAGTAGTAAAATCTATTGGAAAGCTTCTTTATACATTTGGTCAAAAGACTTGCCACCTTCTTCTACCGGAGAACAACCGGTAAAACCGAAACTGAAACGATTGCCATCTGACCTTATAGTTAAGGCATATAAATCATATCCCCACTTATTTGGTCCTTTCATACCGTTTATATCCATCGCAGTTATTACTGCTCCGCGATCTCTACTACCATAGAAAAAAAATAAAATTGTTCCATCAGCAAGATTATAGACTGTTTTATTATTCAATATCTTATCTGTATTAAAACCGCCACAATTTATTGTAGCATAATCCTGCCAGTAATCTTCATCGTAATCCTCATCATCCTTATGCTGTTCTTTTAAAATATCATCTACACCTCTATATTCAGGAATACAACCATTTTCATAAGCATGATCCTTACACGTCTTTGTTATTTTTAAAGATGCTAAAAAGTTTGCAGTTAACTGCTGACAATCAGACATTTCTGTAAGATTTCCACCCTCCCATGGATAATAACATTTCGGCAAATAACCAAATTGACTCTGCGCACTTAACAATGCTTGATTAAGTATTGCATAACTTTTTTTAAATTGATTTTCTAAAACTTTTTCCTGATATTTGGAAATCAAAGTAGGAATTGTCATTGCTGCCACAATGCCGATTATGCCCAATGTTATCAAGATTTCTGCCAGAGTGAATGCGACTTTTTTGGAAAATACTAAGTTACTAAGGCAGTAAGGCACTAAGTGTTTACTGTGAGCTTCGCTCACAGTTTTGTTTTCTGATTTATAATTCATTATATTAGAATTATAATTTGTATTTGCTTCTTTGTCAATTTCGTTGTAGGTCTTGCAATGACGACTTGCATTCATGTCATTCTGAGCACCGGCGAAGGATCTCTTGAGTTTCTTGTAGGTAGGGTTTACTAACCCGACGGTATGTTTTCTGTCGGCATAGTAATGCCCACCTACATTTCTGTTGCCTCTTAATGCCTTAGTGCCATAGTATCTTAGTAACTTTACTAAACCAGTACCGCCTAAACCCTTAATAATTTCATGCCACGATACATTTTTCAAACTTCCTGTTAGACGGGTCCAGCGGCTACGCTGGCTTAGAGGAGTCGCCCCCCCCCGTTATTCAAACTAGTCATATCTTTCATTTCTCCTTTTTATTTTAAAATTATTATAACATATTTTTATTTTTTGGGAATAATCATAAAAGATTTTAAAAGTCTTCCGCCGCCATCACCTGCGGTTGATACAACTTCTATTTCTTTTTTATAATTCAATGATGTGGAACTGCCTCCGTCAAAAGCCATTGCCCTATCCAGATTAAGCTCTTTACACAATTTTTGCACATCATAAATATCCATCGGGTTCTTATCGGTAATTATCAAAATATGGGCATCACCGTCTTTTATCCCGATAATTGTTCTGGGCATCTTTTGAAGAACTGACGCGGATTCTCTTATGATATTGCCTTCTTTATCTTTTACCAGAAAAAGTTCTTCTTCCAAACGCAATTGAGGAAGAATCATAGGACCGCCCTGCGCTGATGTTATAATATTGCAGCCGAAATCCACGCCGTTTCTATGCTCGGTAATCTGGTATTCGTATTTGTTATTACATTCAACCACACGGAACTCGGTACGATTCAAAAGTTTATCCAAATTTTTACGCAAAACCGGATTATTATAAATGTTTTCATTAAACATCGGATCAACAGCCGTGTTTCTGTCAGTGACTATATAAGAAATTGTTTTGCCGTTTTCCGGATCAAAAAATCCGGCATTAATTGTAAGCTCAGATTTCCCTTTTATATGAGCTTCTCTGTTGGACATAAGACTTTCGGAAGCGACAAACTTAACACGCCGCCTTATTTTTTCGCCTGACAAAACTATGTGATAAATCCCATTGTCATACGTTATTTCAATAGGCTTTGCCTCGGCAAAGTTTACGGATAAACAAATTAGCAATAAAACAATAATTTTTTTCATCAGAGATCCTTTGATTTATAAAATGCCACAATAGCCGCCGTAAATGCAATTGGCGGGAAGATTGCCGTTATCAAAGGCGGTAAAACACCTTTTTCCGCCAACAAATCAAAAAACGGCAGCGTAATATAATAAACAAATATACAGCCTATTGCAATTGTAAAACCTATTAATCTTTGCTCCCTCGGCTTGCTGAAACCTAGTAAACACCCCATAATCGCAAGCAAAATACAAACAAACGGATGGAAAAATCTTTGCAGGTATTTATTCAGCATATATCTGTATTCTTCGTCCATACCTTCTTTTTTTAATAATTTTATATAATTGTGCAAATCCCTGTTATTAATCTCACGCTCTTTTTTGGTTGAATAAGCCATTAATGTGTATGCATTTTTCGCGGATTCAGAATCTAAAACGGACATTTCTTTAAATTTGCCTATGTTCGTAAAAATTCCGTCGGACGAAATTTTATACTGCACAATATCATTCAAAACCCATTTATCATCTTCAATATGCCCCGTTTTGGCATAATAAATATTGGATAATTGATGAACATCAGAATAAACTTCACTTGAAAAATCCAGCACGATTACGTTAAATAAATTCTTAATTCTTGATTTGGAAACAATTACAGCCTCAGTCGGATGACCGCTTTTATCTTTTTGAGTGTAAATAAATTGAGTAGATTGCGCATAACCTCTTATTTTACCCATTTTATAAGCTGCATAAGGAATCAATTTGTCACCCGTAAAATAACACAAATAAGTCACTATCAAGCTCAAAACAATAACCGGCGCAATTATTCTTGAAAAAGATAACCCGACAGCACGAAATATTGTCAATTCTGAATCTTTACTCAACTTGTCAAAAGTAAACAAAGTCCCCAACAATAATCCTACCGGAAATGCTTTACCCAAAATTTTCGGCAGCTCAAAAAATAAAACAAGGATTGCCGTTTTTATACCGTAATCTCCGGCGAGAGTCCTTTTAATAGTATTTAAAAGCATCTCCGGCGCAATCCATACAATTGTAAACAGTAATATTGCCACACACGTTGCCAACAAAACCTGTGTAAAAATATATCTGTCATATATTGTAATCTTCGGCATTTTCATTAAAGTGCAAAATCCTTTCCGAGATAGAATTCTTTAGCAACCGGATCAACGGCAACATCTTCGCTTCTGCCTTGAATTTTAATTTTACCGTCAAAAATTACATAAGCCCTATCCGTAATAGACAACGTAGCTTTCGGGTTATGGTCGGTAATCAAAACACCTAACCCTTTATCCTGAGAAATTTTTCTTATATTATCTTTAATTTCGCCTATTGCAATAGGGTCAATACCCGCAAAAGGTTCATCCAAAAGCATAAAGTCAGGACTCGCCGCAAGCGCCCTTGCAATTTCTACCCTTCTTCTTTCACCGCCTGATAATGATACCGCAGCATAAGAACGCAATCTCAATATACCAAATTCCGACAAAAGTTCTTCAAGCTTGCGTTTTTTCTCATCTTCAGTAAGTTTTTCATTCATTTGAAGAACAAGTTTAATATTATCTTCAACGCTTAATTTCCTGAAAATTGAAGCTTCCTGCGGAAGATATCCGATACCGGCTTTCGCACGAATATTCATAGGCCATGTCGAAATATCCTCTCCGTTAAGCATAATGCTGCCGCTATTAGGTTTTATAAGCCCGACAACCATATAAAAAGTCGTTGTTTTACCTGCACCGTTCGGACCTAAAAGACAAACCACTTCGCCCTTTTGAACTTCAAAAGACACATCGTTCACAACACTTCTGTCACCATATATCTTAATTAGATTCTTAGCCTCAATTTTCATATTCCATATCCCCTTTAGTAATTATTTTACTTGAAAAATGTTTATATTGCAATTTTATATTACAAATTTAAAAAGCTTTATATTTAAAAAAACATTAAAAATTGTAAAAATATAAAGTATATACGTTATATATCCAAACAGTTGTGGCATACATAAAGTATAAACCATTTTCTTTTTCTTTATTTTCTCCTACACACTAACCTTTTACCAAATATGAGTTCGGCCGTTTAACGACGGCTGTTTTTCTGAAAAATTTAAATTTTGAAATTAGTCACCTTGCATTTTCATAGTCGATGCAGGGAATCCGGCAGGTACACCACCTATTTTGTTCCTGCCGGATTTGTTTATTCTTCAATGGGATCACCTATATTATAAGGTGTGTATTCAAGTTTATTATATATTAATGCATTATTTAAAAGTTTCTGATCCATTGGTTCCACTTTACCGGAAAATTTGGCATTATATCTATACATATCAGCACCAAATTGATTAGGTTCTTCTACATTATTCACATCCATATAAATATATGCACATATTTCTGATACACTTTCGACCGTATCAATTACAAATCCATTTTCATCACGTACCGGATTACTAACTATACTTGGACATTGGGATTTTTGTACAAACTGAAATGAAATTCCGTTTGGCAGATATATTCTACCTGTACCCAATAGTGAATCTCCTGCCCCATATACGCCGTCAACCTTAATTGGCTTATTGCCTTTGTAATAGTATCGTTGACAAAATTTATCGTCATCGCCTGCTTTACATAATTTTGCTTCTTTTATTACCTTGCCTAATTCTGCAGCAACCTGTTCTGAGGTCTTTTTTGTATCAAACAAACATGAAGCATTTATGCAATTATTCTGCACCATATAAAGCTGAATAGCATTCATTAAAATAGAATGCCCCTGCTTTACCTTTGTAACCATAACCTTTTCCTGATATTTTGCAATAAGCGTCGGAATTGTCATTGCTGACACAATGCCAATTATGCCGAGGGTTATGAGTACCTCGGCGAGTGTAAAGGCGGCACGTTTTGCGTAAGTAGAGTGAGTTGCGTGAAAAGCGTATTTGCTGTGAGCTTCGCTCACGGTTTTGGTTTTTGATTTATAATTCATCATATTAGAATTATAATTTGTATTTGATTCTTTGTCAATTTTGTTCTCGGTCTTGAAATGCAGACTTGTATTCATGTCATTCTGAGCTCTCTGCCGAGCAAAACAATTGAGTATTGTTTTGCGAGAGAAAAAGAAGAATCTCTTGATATTTTTGCCATAGTATCTTAGTAACTTTACTAAACCAATACCGCCTAAAACCTTGCTATATCTACCTGGAGGAGTCGCCCCCCCCCGTTATTTAAACTAGTCATATCTTTCATTTTAACTCTCCTTCTTTTTAGGTTTATTATATCAAAATTTCCTGCTTTTGACAAGATAAAATAAAAGGCGGTGGAGGGCACCGCCTATTAACCAGATATACACTTTCGTGTTCAGAAAGGAGCTTATTTATATTGTTCTATTCCCCTAAATTAATTTGCGAGAACTGAACAATTTTGTTTTTGCCGCGTTTTTTAGCATTATACAATGCATGTTCCGCGTAGCGGATAATTGTATTTGCATCTTCTTCCGCACCTTGTATACAAGGATAAGTTGAAATTCCGCCGGAAATTGTAATCGGATGTCTTTCTTCTTCACCTGCCGGAATAAATTCCATTCTTTCAATTTCTCGTCTGAATCTTTCTGCAAATAAAAATGCGTTGTCTTCCGATGTGTTCGGCAAAATAAGCAAAAATTCTTCATCACCGTATCTTGTCAAGATATCTTCTTTTCTTATTAATTGTTTCAATTTATCGGCAATTGAACGTAAAAGCACATCGCCCCATTCATAGCCGTAAATATCATTTACAACTTTGAAAAAGTCCAAATCAAACAATAAACAAGAAAGACTATTTCCGTAACGTCTTGCACGGGAAATTTCCTGTTCCAGACGTTCATTTAAATATTTTCTGTTATGAAGTCCCGTAAGTTCATCGGTTGTTGATACAACTTTTAATTTCTCACGCAAATCTCTTATTTTCAAAAGACAATTTGCACGAATTAAAAGTTCATCGTTATCCACCGGAGTTTTAATAAAATCAAAAGCAACAGAACGAACCGTTGTACCTTTGAAAACTTCCCCGATAAATAACACGGGAACCTTAAATTTTGTTGTCATTAAAACATCTTTAATATCAGGTACACTTTCTATAACCAGAATTGCCGGATTTAAAGTTTCATAATCTTTTAATTTTTCAGCATTTTCAATTCTTACATTGGTTTCGTCAATTTTAGCCAAAACATCAGCAAGTGCTGAAGAATTTTTGTCTGTATAAACAACAATATTTCTCATTGATATTCCCTTCTTTACAAAAAGTTTAACATAGGGTGTAAGGCAAATCAAAATTGTAACATTTATTTAACAAATTTTATGCTAAAATCAGATTATGGAAATTAAAATTCAGCGTATGCAAAAGTCCGATGTGGACAATGTTATAAATATAGAAGAAAAAGCTTACGGCGAACACCACTGGTCAAAAGAATCTTTTTTAAACGAACTTTCCAATGATCTTGCACGTTACTACGCTGCATTTGATATAAACGGAAACCTTTTGGGTTACGCAGGCTGCTGGCAGATTTTAGAAGAAGTTCATATTACCAATATCGCTGTTTCACCTGATTTCAGACGACAAAAAATCGGTGAAAGGCTTTTAAGACAAATTATTGACGATTGTTACAAAAACAAGGCAAAATATATTACGCTCGAGGTGCGGGTTTCAAATAATGCAGCCATAAAATTGTATGAAAAATACGGCTTCAAATCGCTCGGTACGCGCAAAGGGTACTACCAAAACAATAATGAAGATGCCTTAATAATGTGGACAGAAAACATATTTTACGATAAATTTAAATTGAATTACGAAAAAATCTTATCCGGAGAAAAAAATGACCGATGACGATACAATGCTGCCCCGCATAAAAAGGGTCAGCAAAGAAAAAAAGAAACTGAAAATTCCTGTATTAAATATACTTTTAGTACTCTTTTGTTCTTTTTTATTAATGGTATCCACATTTATCCAGTTTAACATAACACATTTTATACTCCCGTTTGATATTTTTTCAAACAAAGCTTTAACCAAAGCCGACTTTTTATATACATATTTGATAATCCCTCAGGTTCCTGCCGTAATGTTTGTGGTAGGACTTCTGGGAAGAAGATTAGGGATTACAAGCATTGTAATCTATATTCTGACAGGACTATTTTTGCTGCCCGTATTTGCGCTCGGAGGAGGAATAAGATATGTTCTGGAACCCGGTTTTGGTTATATTATGGCATATATTCCGGCAGTATTTTTTACGGGAAGCATATTAAACAGCGGATTTTCTTTTAAAAACATTTTGAAAGCCGCCCTGATTGGTGTTGCGACAATACATTTTATAGGAATAATTTATATGCTGTTCATCTGCGCAGTAAAACACGAGGGCTGGGCTTTTATAAAAGGCTGGATTTTATCTCAAAGCATGCTGAAAATTGCCTATGATTACGTTTTAAGTTTAATTGCTCTGTTTGCCGCAAAATATGCTAATAAATACGTTAAATATTTGATAAGCTGAGATTTTTAAGATATCTGACGAGCTTTGAAATATCTTTATTCCATAACCCGTTCCAGTTCCTCAAAATTATATCCGCAGGGCATAAACCGTTCAATGTCAAATCTTTTATTGGGTCAAGAAATTTTTCTTCGCCTGTATTCATTTCTATCAAAGATTTTTCCGCGATATAAAGAATTTCTTTTGCAATGTCAAGAACGGTATAATTTTTTATACCTGATTGAAGCGCATTTTTTGGAATATTATATCTTAATTCGGTAAAATCTTTGTTGGTAAATTCCTTGAACAAATCTTCAATCTCGCTCAAAGCATACTTGCCGTACAAAATACCCTTATATATCGCCAAAACAGCATAAGGCATGTGCGTGCAATCATGGTTTCGGATTTCAATAAAATTCCGGAGCCTGACGTCGGGGAAATAAAGATTTGCATGCAATTTATAATCGTCTAAAGTCGGCACAAAACCTTCAAACCCTTTAACCATATAATCGGCAAAATTTATCCTGCCGTTAACTTCAACCGGATGTCCGCCTTTATTCAAAAATATAACAGGAGAATTCATAACTTTGTCTATATATTCATCAAAAGAAAATTCCCCGTCCAAATTACACGCAAACCCGCAGCGGTCGTTGTCTGTATTAAGCCAGCTTAAAGCCCTGAAACTTTTGTAACCTGTTTCGACTCCGCCTCTTACAGGAGAATTTGCAAACATTGCTGTCATAAAAGGTACAAGTTTATTTGCGATTTTGAATTTTCTCATTGCATCTTCTTCATCCGTAAAATCAAAACACCCCTGTATTCCGGCGGTTTCCCTCATCATTACGTCCGACAGAATTCCCCACAGATACCCTGCCATAATTTTGTAACGTTTTTTCGGAATGATATTAATATTTTTGTGTGTTGTTAAAGGCGACACTCCATATTCAAGAAGTGTAATATTCATTTTATCCAGAATAGGAAGAATAACTTTGTTTAATGATTTAATCTTTTTTTCTATGTCAAAAATTGTCTTTTCGGGTTTTATGCTTAATTCAATCTGACATCCCGGCTCAAGCGTAATAGTATCATGATTTTGTTTCAAACCTATTATATTAAAGTCGTCCGTTATATAATCCCAATTTTCTTCTCTTGCGAATTGACGTAAAAAATTACAAACCCCGTTTGCGTAATCAACTGCATTATATGATGATGCGGAAATCGGCAGCCGCTCGTATTCCACACCTACGGTAAAATCTTCAGACTTTTTGTAACCTTTTTGATAAAGTCTTAAAATGTCCTCTTTTTCCAATTTCTGTTTAATTCGTGTATTTAACATATTCCCTCATTAATTATAACACCATTAAAACTAACAGAGAAATTTTTTTAAAACATTTACCTGTGTGTGGTATTATTAATTAGTAATATGAACTACTACGAAAGAGCAAAATTTTTCAGAACCAAAAAACGACTCGGACAAAATTTTCTGATAAACGGCGAAATTATTCGGGAAATAATTGACAATGCCAAAATCTCGCCTGAAGATACAATTGTTGAAATAGGTCCCGGCGTCGGATTTGTAACCGAACAGCTTGTAAAATACGCCAAACAGGTCATTGCAATTGAGCTGGATGAAGAAGCAATAAAAGAGCTTGAAAAATTAAATGTACCTAATCTTAAAATTATCCACGCCGATATTTTAAAAACAGATTTATCGACACTATGCGACGGTAAAATCAAAGTTGTTGCAAATATTCCATACTACATAACAAGCCCGATAATTGCACATTTGCTGGGCGAAGTTGATGATTTGAATAACAAAAACCGCAACAAAATTACCGAGATAATTTTGATGGTTCAAGAGGAAGTTGCAAGAAGAATGGTTGCGGATGAAAATTCTCCCGCAAAACAATACGGACTTTTGACAATACTTTCACAATTCTGGGCAGATGTTGAAATATTTAAACTTGTCGGCAGAAAATCTTTTTATCCTGCGCCAAAAGTGAATTCCGCACTGGTAAAACTTGTGGTAAAAAGTAAACCAAAACTTGAGTTATCAGACTACAGCCATTTCAGAAAAACGGTTAAAGCCGCATTTTCCCAAAGACGAAAAAATATTAAAAACTGTCTTTTGAACGGCGGATTTACCCGTGATGCCATAATAAACGCTCTTTCATCACTTGGGATTGATGAAAACACACGAGGAGAAAAGCTTTCAATAGAAACGTTCGGGAAACTGTCGGAGGCACTCCGTGAAGCAAATTAAAATTCAATGTCCCGCCAAAATAAATTTGACGCTCAAAGTTACCGGAAAACGCGAGGACGGTTATCATAACATTGACAGCATAATGCAGACAATCAGCCTGTTTGATTATCTGACAATTTCAATTGAAAAAAGCGATAACACCGAAATAATTCTAAGCGGCACAAGTGACGAAATTCCGTATAACGAAAAAAACCTTGTGCATAAAGCATGCCTGTTATTTTTAGAAAAGACAAAACTTCCGGCGCATAGGATTAGTGTTTTCATAGAAAAAAATATCCCCGTTGCAGCAGGTCTTGCAGGCGGAAGTACGGATGCTGCAGGGATGCTGTACGGATTAAACAAATTATTTGACGAACCTTTAAGCCGTAAAGAATTACACGGGCTTTGCGCAAAACTCGGCTCAGACTTGAATTTATGTCTTGAAGGCGGCAGACAAAAAACCTCCGGCAGAGGTGAGATTTTGGAACCGCTGGAATTTGAAGAATTTAAAGTTTCGCTTATAAAGCCTGAAAATTTAGGCATAAGCGCAAAGGAAGCATACACAAAATTTTCGGAAAAAATAGCTGACTACCCTCCCATTGCGGGGAGTAATCCCCCCACCCTAACCCTCCCCCTCGAGGGGGGAGGGAAAAAATACTCTCATCAATACAACGAATTTGCAAAAGAAAAATCAAAAGAATTACGTAAAAATATGACAGATGCCGAAAAAAAATTGTGGCAATATATCAGAAAAGAACAAATAAACGGCCTAAAATTCAGAAGACAACAACCGATAGGTCCATATATCGCAGATTTTATATGCCAGCCGATAAAATTAATAATTGAACTTGATGGCGGGCAACATAATGAAAACGAAAATATTAAATATGATGAAAAAAGAACTGAATATTTACAAAACGCCGGATATATTGTTTTAAGGATATGGAATAACGAAATTTTTCAAAATATAGAAAGCGTTGTTGAAAAAATTATTGAAACTGCAAATTCCCTCCCCCCTCGAGGGGGAGGGTTAGGGTGGGGGGCAAGAGAGGCTTACCCCAACGACCTTGAATGGGCTGTAATCGATGATTACAAAGAGTTACAACAGATTAAAAAACTTTATCCTAAATCCGTTATGTCAGGTTCCGGCTCAACTTATTTCGGAATAGATATGGAATTTAAACCTCAAAAAGGTTTCTGGATAAAAAACAACCTGAAATCCATATCATACGGTGTAAAAGAAGTATAAAAAAACCTCCCCGAAGGGAGGTTTTTATTATTCGGCATCTTCTTCAAGCTGTTGCTCCTGCGCCTCTGCTTCAGCCTGTTGTTCTAACTCAGCAAGTTCCGTATCCGCAGCTTCCTGTGCCGCCGCTGCAGAAGTGAAGAATTCTTCGGATGTACTAATAACTTCAAATTCTTCAGCATCCGGATCTTTTCTTGAGATTTCGTATTTATAGCCATTTTCAGTACGGATGACCGTTTTTGTCATAACTTTTTCATCCATATTATTGCGCAGACCGATATTACTTGCTGCAGATATTTCCGGAGAAATTTTCAATAATTCATCTTCAGATCTTAATTTAACTTTAGTACCGTCAGCAAGTGTTATTTCTGATTGCAGCATCCATTTTGACGGAACTTTTCCAAGTTCATTTACTCTGTTTCGTTTTTGAATTCCGTCACGGATTTCCTTAATATAAGATTCGTTATTTATAGGTGTACCGTCTTCAAGTACATAACCCTTACGGACAATGGTATCTGCATATAACCCTGATACGTGCCGTAATCCGTATTCTGTCGGGACTTCAACCGGAGTTTCTTTTGTAGCACCGACGACTTCTGATTTGAATTCAGGTTTTTGCGGTGGTTCCGGAACAACCGGTTCTTCTACTTCAACAGGAGGATCCGGCAGCTTAGACTCATAAGCTTTTACATAAGCTATTGCAAGTTCTTTTTTGCTTAAGATTCTTTGACCGTCTTCACCTGCAGCTTCAATTAAGAATTGAGTTTTTTGTTCGTCTGTCAAATCCAATTCATCAATTGCACGCATCAATGTTTTTACTCTTAATGTATCGTTTTTAGAACCAAAACTCATATTTTCATATGCTCTTTCACCATTTGGTGCGTCCATAAAGATTTCCTGAACACCTACACCATGAAGAACATCTTCATCTTCAGTTTTGCCGAACATTGCCGCTGCAACTGCCGTACCGACTGCTGCGCCTATGCCCATGCCTTTCCAGTTGAAGTATTTTTCATTTGCAGAATCAACGTCAAAAGCCAACCTATCTCCTGTTACGGAATTTTGTACCATGGCTTCGGCGAATGCGTTAATTGTAGCAGGCAATGCTGCTGTTCCGACTTGAGATAATACGCCGACAGCCAAACCTTTACCGATATTTTTAAGTGTATCATCCTTAACATCATAACCCAACCTGCGAAGTTCTTTTCTTGCAGCTGCATCATGTGATTGCACCGCAGATGATTTTGCCGCAAAATTTTCTGCTTCATTAGGTTCGTAAGTTCTATCTCCGCTAATCTCTTTTGACATTTCATAGGCAGCTTCATGAGATGATTGACCTGCTTCTACTGCAGCATGAAGATTTACGTTATCATCACCAATAAATTTCTTATTATGAATTTTTAATCTTAAACCGTCTGCTTCATCGCCGAGAGCTTTTCGTGCTTCACGTTTTTCTTCAGCTGAATCAAACACTCTTGTATGTTCAACTCTGTCGCCGATTTTCAAATCTTTAACTCTGATTCTTGCGCCACGCCTAGCCATTTGTTCATACAATTTTTCAATCTGTTTTCTTTCTTTGTCAGTTTCTGCATTTGCAATTGCATCTTTATAAGCCTGACTTTCTTTATAAGCCGCTTTTGTATTATCTTCAAAAGCTTCTCTTAATTCTTTACGAGCTTTTCTGTTTCTGTAAAGCGGCTTGCCGTCTTCGCCAATAACAGACTCAATCTGTTCTCTTTCAAAATCTGTCAGCTCATCCGGCTTATATAATTTTTCTGCATATTCTTTTTGTCTGGCAATTGCTTCCAGTTCACGCTGACGTCTTTCTTCCCGGCGTTCTGCACGTGTCTTTTTCTCTTCGGGAGTTGCGACATCCTCTTTTCCCGGCTCTACAACCATACCCGTTACAGGTTCTTCAGGCGGAGTTTCTTTAGATTGACGAAATTCAATCGTCATCTGTTTTCGTTCAGCTTTGCTAGCCGAATTGTATCTTGCCTGTTCCGCCTCGGTCAAGTTACTAAATTCGGCCATTGTCAAAAATTTGCTTTGCACATTGTCCACTGACATCTTTCACGTCCTTTCAGCCCATACGGGCATAATTATATTAAGTACTCTTTTTCTCTCGATATAAAAATAAACGTTTTTACGTTTCTTAAATTGCATGTCGTCAAGTTACTTTTACCATATCTATACACCTTAAATTCTTTCTATATCTGCATTTTTACCTTTTAATATATAAGTTTACAATACTTAATATATAAAATTTATATACAGATATACTTCTACACACATGCATTGACGGCATATAAAGAATTAAACTTTAATTCATGTAACAAAATGTAACATAATTATTCCTCGGTTTCCCTATTCCATTATTCCCTTTTTAAATATATAATTAACGTGTGAGCATACTTGACGTTAAAAATTTAAATCTTGGATTTAATTGCGAAAACGGATTCCGGCAGGCATTATATGACGTGAATTTTTCACTTGAAAAAGGCAAAATGTTTGCGCTTGTGGGAGAATCCGGCTGCGGCAAAACAATGAGCGCAATGAGTATTCTGCAGCTTCTTCCTAAAACCGCAAAGATAACCGGCGGAGAAATTATTTTTGACGGGAAAAATCTTTTAAACTGTACTCCAAGTGAAATGCAAAAAATCCGCGGGGCAAAAATAGCCCTGATACCGCAGGATCCGATGACATCATTAAATCCGCTTTATACCGTAGGCGATCAATTGCTTGAGGTTTTAAAAGTTCACCAGAATCTTGAGGGAAAAGAAGCTTTTCAAAAAGCAATTGAAGCTTTTGAAATGGTACAAATTCCCTGTCCTGAAATTAGATTAAAGTCATATCCGCATGAATTTTCAGGAGGTATGAAACAGCGTGCGATTATTGCAATGGCTTTATGCTGTAATGCCGAAATTCTGATTGCCGATGAACCCACAACAGCGCTTGACGTTACAATTCAGGCACAAATTATGAAACTTTTAAAAGAGATTAAAGAACAAACTGAAACCGCGATTATGCTGATTACGCATGATTTGGCACTTGTCGGAGAAAACGCAGATGAAGTATCTGTTATGTATGCCGGAAGAATAGTTGAAAACGCACCGGCTGACGAATTTTTCCAGACGCCTAATCACCCTTATTCAATGGCGCTTTTGAAAGCTATTCCGTCCAATAAAGGCGAAAAATTGGAAACAATTGCCGGACATCCGCCGACAATCCAGCAGATAATAAACGGGTGTAAATTCCATCCCAGATGCAAGTTTTGTATGGAAATTTGTAAACAAGAAATTCCTCCTATGTTTACGGTTGGTCAAAATCACAATTCCGCATGCTTTTTAAATAAATAATTTATAATATAATATAATTATGGCAATCTATTTTTATTACGGCGACGAAGAATTCAATATAGAGCAGGAAGTCAACAAACTCAAAAAAAGTCTGGATAAAAACTTTCTTGAAATGAGCCTGAAAACTTATGACAACCCGAAATTCGCCGATTTAATCTCAATATTGAGAACCCAGCCTATGATGTTCGGCAAAATGCTTGTTATTATAAAGGCAAATGACTATTTTAACAAAGCTTTTGAAGACAAAGAAATCAAACAAATTGAAGAAGCGCTTGAAGATAATAACGAAAATCTTGATATAGTTTTTGTTGCGGAACTTCCCAGAAACGAAGGCAAAAAACTCGACAGCCGTAAAAAATTTTTCAAACTGCTTTCAAAATATAATGCAAAAGAATTCCCCTCAATCCCGACCTATAAAACCGCTGAACTTGAAAGCTGGATCAGAAAACAGGCAAAGTCAAAGGATTTGGAAATAACTTCAGACGCCGCATCAAGAATGATTATACAAATCGGAAATAACCTGAGGGAAATTGACGGCGAACTTGATAAGCTCAAACTTTTTATCTATCCCCAAAAACAAATTACAAAAGATACGGTGAAAGAACTGTGTATTTCAAACGAAGATTTGTTTGCGTTTTCGGACTACTTAATGAAAGACGAAAAAGATCTGGCACTTTTGGAATACAGAAAACTCTTAGAGAAAAAATTCTGCCTTGAAATCGTTGCGGCACTCCAAACAATGATAAGAAAATGGATTTTATTAAAAGCAAAATCTTCTGAGTGCTCCCCGTTCGAACTTTCAAAACTTACAGGACAGCACGAATATGTCGTTAAATTAAACCTGCAAAAACTTAAAAACACAAGTCTGAAAGATTTAGTCAAATTAAAACAAAATCTTACGGAAGCTGAATACAAAATAAAATCAGGACAATCTTTAGTCCCTGAAAAGGAGGTCGAAGATGTCCTGTTCAGATAAAATAAAAACCTCGCCCCATAGGGAAGAGGAAAAAATTTCGACACGAAAAATGAGTGTCAGAAATTCCGGAGAGGTGCTGTAAATGAATATCTATGAAAACTACAAATTTCTGACGGATTATTTTACAAAGGGAATTAAAAATCCCGATAAAAATATTTCTCACTGCATTTTATTCTGGGGAAATGATATTGAGGCGCAGTATGAACTTGCGCTTGAAATAGCACGAATTTTAAACTGCAAACTCGATGCCTCACCTGACTGCAATTGTCTTAATTGCACATGGATAAAAAATAATTCGCATCCGGCTGTCTTAACCTATTCAAAAGTTGACAACAAACCCTCAGATGATGATTCCAAAACAATGTTTTCAATCGCACAGGCACGAATGATTAAAAATGACCTTGCAATAACATCGGATTACCACAGAGTTTTAATCTTCTGCGACAAAGATTCAAACGGCAAACCCTGCGGGCTTAATCCTACTAACTTTTCAACCGATGCCGCTAATGCTTTGTTGAAAACTTTTGAAGAACCTCCCGCCAATACAACTTTCTTCTTTTTAACAAATGATATCTCAGATATGATATCAACAGTTGTTTCACGTTCACAATGCTTTTTTGTCCCGTCTAAAAAAGACGAACCGCAAAACTTTGAACTTGTCAAAAACCTTATGGATAACTACCTTGATATAAAAAGAAACGAAGTATTGAACTTTAATGACGAGATTTTGTCACTCACAAAAGAAAATGACCCCTCAGAAGTTTTTATTCAAATGCAAAATTACCTTGTTCACCTTTTAAAATCAAATCTTAAAAATCCTCAGCTTAAATTAAAACTCCTCTCTGATATCAAAACAATTGAAAAAGCCAAAAAAGAACTGAAATTAAATATGAATATCCAGACTATTGTCGAAAATCTAGCGTTTGAAACAGTTTTAAACAGTTAATAATATTTCCTGTTTTTCTTGACATTTTTTACGCAGCAATATAAAATAAACACAGAGGGTAAGCTCCATACCTCCTCCGACACAGACTTGTTAAGGGACTAAAGCGGAAAGGAGGTGATACAATGAAACGGGACATAATTAAAAAAGTCCTAGCTACACTAGGACATTTAATTCAAATTCTCGCTGAATTTGTATAGGGAGTTAAGAATGGTTTCAGGAATGTCGGTTCTTGGAACCATTTCCCTATATATACATTATAACTCATTTTCAGGCAATGTCAAGCATGGTTAAATAATTGCCCGAAAAAACTTTATACAATATAATAAAATTATGAAAAAATTCAGTTTTTTAAATCAGTTTCCGGACGCGGTTATTGTAACCGATAAATTAGGTGATGTTGTTTTTCAAAACAATGCGTTTAAACGCAGATTTCCGAATTTTTCCAACTTAAAAAAATTCTCCCACAACATGAATTTTGACATCTGCCCTTTAAACAGCGAAAACATCGAAATCTATTCTCCCGTTTATCATGCGCTGAATTCAAAGGAGGACTTTTTTGCTTTTGTTTCATACGAAATCACAACAAATAATATATTGTATTTTTACCTGACAGCAATCAAAAAAAAGAAATACACGGTTATTTTTATGACGGACGTAACTGCCGAAAACGCGCTGGAAGTTTATAAATCACGATTGGAAAAGCTGCAGGATAAATATAACCACCTTGAAGAAGAAAATCAGGATCTCCAAAAAATCAGGCAAAAAGCTCAATCTCAAGCTATCCGTATTGCTCTTATTAACAAAATGTCCAACATAATAAGAGAATCAATGGACATATCAAAAATCTTAAATTCCGCATTATCGGAACTTGCCATAATGTTTGGCGCTTACGAAGCTTATTATGCTTCAAATGATGACGGCAGTTTTTCTATAACGGAAGCTTTCGGAAACAAAAATAAAACCGGCAAAAAAATAAGGTTTGATGAAAAGACTTACAAACAGATAGTTTCAGGCGATATTTCAATAACCCACTCCATGATTGAATACATAGGCGCCGAACCTTTTAAGCAACCCGTGATGAGAATTATTGTCCCGATTTTCCACATGCAAAAATTAATTGGCATTATCGTTCTTTTAAGTTATCAAAAACGTGAACTGAATGAAGAACTCGAAATTCTGGAAGCAATTTCATCCCAGCTCGGCAACGCAATTATAAGAGCCGAACTCTATCAAAATAACATCAAAACCGTTCAAGAACTTCAAAATACCCTCAAAGAACTGAAAGAAACCCAAATTCAACTGATAAATTCAGAAAAAATGGCATCCCTCGGTCAGTTAGTCGCAGGTGTAGCACACGAAATTAATACCCCGGTCGCCTCAATCAAATCAAATAATACTATTTTAAACAAATTCATCCCGCAGATTAACGACCCTGAAATCGCTGATATGCTCAAAGAAATAAACGAAATCGACCGCGAAGCAATTCAAAGAATCAGCAATATCGTAACTTCCCTCAAAAAATTCGTCAGACTTGATGAAGCCGAACTTCAAGAAGCCGATATCAATAAAGAAATCGATTTGACTCTTGATTTGATTAGACACGAAACAAAAAATCGTATTGAAATCGTAAAACACTACGGAAATCTTCCGCTTATAAAATGCTATCCGAATATGCTAAATCAAGTTTTCACCAATATTTTGATTAACGCATGCCAGGCAATTTCAAACAAGGGAATAATAGAAATTACAACTGAATATAACGATAAAAAATTAATTGTAAAGATAAAAGATAACGGAAAAGGAATACCCGAAGATCAGCTCAACAAGATATTTACAGCCGGTTTTACAACAAAAGGAGTAGGCGTCGGGACAGGACTCGGTTTAGCAATTTGCAGCAAAATAATTGAAAAGCATAACGGCGAAATATTGGTAAACAGTGAAGTTGGCAAGGGCAGTGAATTTATTATTACTATCTGTAGTGAGTAGTATTATATTAAGTTTTGTAACACGAATTACACAACTATACCTCTATTATACGTATTTTTAAAAAAACAATTAATAAAAAACTTAAAATAATACATTTAACCCAAGAATTTGTTCAAAAAATATGTTATATTATAAATATAAAGTGTGAGTGTTACCCTTATTATTTTCTCACAATAGGTACAGTAAAAGGAATTGTTACAGAAAATTAAGTAGAAAGTTATAAAAAAGGCAATTAAATTCAACACAAATTTTTTATATTAAATGTAGGTGTGAATTTATTACTTTAGTGTCGGAGGAAAATAATGACAATTAGTGTGAACAGCAAGAAAAAACAAGTAAAAAAGACATTTGACGAATTATTAATGGATTTAAAAACAAGCAACTCAGAAAAAGTCAGATACAACGCGGCACGAGTATTAGGCGAGATGGGTGACTCCAAAGCAGTTGAACCGTTGATTGATGTATTAAAACATGACAAAAACGGCTCTGTAAGATTATATGCAGCACGTGCTTTAGGCGAACTCGGCGATTCAAAAGCCACAATTCATTTGATTGAATCTTTACGTGAAGACAGAAACGTTGATGTAAGAGTTCGTGCAGCAAGAGCATTAGGCAGATTAGGCGGCGAAATCGTTGTTGAACCGCTTGTTGAAGCTTTAAATGATGAAAACCCGCAGGTTTGTATAACAGCAACTGATGCTTTGATTGAAATCGGCGATGTTGCAACAGATGCCCTGATTGCATCATTAGATCACGAAAAAGTCAACGTAAGATGCGACGCAACCCGCGCTTTAGGCGAAATCGGAAACAAAAAAGCCGTTGATAAAGTTATAAATATGTTATATGACGAATGGGTTAACGTAAGAATTTACGCAGTAACTTCACTCGGCAAATTAAACGATACAAAAGCAGTACCTGCATTAATTGATGTTATGAAAAATCGTAATGAAAATGAACTGGTCAGAGCAGGTGCCGCAGCTGCATTAGGTGTCTTGAGAGATCAAAGAGCACTGCTTCCTTTAAGAGAATTGATTATGGAAGCTGAAGAATTGGGCGAATTGGAAGATACAGCATTAAAATCTTTCAAAAAGATTATGGCTGCAAACTGGCAATCAATTCCCGGTGCTACCGCTCAGAAAAAACCTGTTGCAACTTTCTAAATTTTTAAATGAAAGGAATGAAAGCACTCTCAAGATTGAGAGTGCTTTTTTAATATAGCAAAACCGGACAATTTTATTTTTAAAAATATTTTACAATAATGTTTTTATGCAAAACTCACTATGGTATTATTCATTAAACAAATCACCGCTGACCCCGCCGGCGGCAGTATTTCCGATTGCGTGGACAATACTTTATATAATGATAGCGCTTTCCCTGTTTTTCTATATTAAAGACGGCTTAAGGCAGGAAAAAATCATTCCGCTTGTAATATTTATCACACAAATAATATTAAACCTGCTCTGGACGCCCGTATTTTTCGAATCGCACGATATCAAACTCGCATTTTTTATCATAATCGCGCTCATAATTCTTGTTTTTATAAATATTATACTGTTTTATAAAAAATCAAAAACGGCTGCGTTTCTGCTGATTCCGTATTTTCTCTGGCTGATTTTTGCGGCATATCTGAATTACGAAATTATTAAATTAAACTTGAATATGTATTGACAAAATCAAAAAAATATTGTACGATAAAATTAATGAAAAAGGGCTGCGGGAAAAATAAAGAATGTCAAAAATGGGGCGGCAAGAGATTGAATGCCGGCCGAAAAAAGACATGCCTGAATAAAATTCCGTTTAACAGGAGAATTAACGAAAACGTACTAAAGATATTAAGAGAGTATGCAACATTGCACAACATAACCGAAACGGAAGCATTGGAAAGTGCGATACTGCTGCAGTCAAATACAGACAAATTAAAAGGAGATAGGATTATGAAAATTGCCGTACCGACAGCAGAAGGGAAATTATGTTCACATTTCGGACACTGCGAGTCATTTACATTTGTTGAGGTAAACCCTGAAACAAAAAAAATTTTAAATATGGAAACAAAGGTTCCTGAAGAAGGAATAAGCTGCCAGAGCGCAAGCTGGATATCAGAACAAGGAGCAAATGTAGTTTTGGCAGGCGGAATGGGGCAGCGACCGCTTGGAATATTCAGCCAAAACGGAGTAAAAGTTATATCCGGCTGTCCTGAAATGCCGATTGAAGATGTTGTAAATTCATATATGAATTCAACACTTGTGACGGGTGAGAACTCTTGCGGCGGCGAACACAGCCACTGTCACGGACATCACCACCATCACTGCCATAAAGGTGAATAAATTTAAAAAAAAGCCACTTTCATCAGAAAGTGGCTTTTTTACAAAAATCAAATTTAGCACGCTTTTACTATTTCATAAGCCACATCGGCCGTAATTGCGCCTTTTTCACCAAAAGCGACATTACGTTCTCTGAAACGGTCACGAATTTTTTCAGCAGCTTCTTGCGGGTTTATACCGTAATCCGCAAGTCTGGTTTTCATACCTATTGAGTTATAAAATTCTTCAATCTTATCAATAGCCATATCAGCTGCCTTCAAATCAACAGACTCATTGATTCCGAAAACTTCACGTGCGATTTTTGCGAGTTTGTAGGATTTTGCGACCTTTTGATTTCTCAACAAACGCGGCTGAACAATCGCAAGGCTTTGACCATGATCGATTCCGTAAAATGCAGTTAATTCATGTCCTATCATGTGTGTTGACCAGTCCTGAGGCACGCCGCAAGAAATCCAGTAGTTTAAGCCGCATGTTGCACACCAGAAAAGATTTGCTCTTGCGTCATAATCTTTAGGGTTTGCCAGCGCTTTCGGCGCTTCCGATATAAGTGTTCTTAAAATTCCCATTGCCCAGATATCCTGAAGCGGTGAATTTACGTCATAAGTACAATTGAATTCCATTGTATGAACAAAAGTATCCACAACGCCGTTGATAGTCTGTCTTTCAGGCAAAGAGAAAGTAACTGTGGGATCAATAACAGAAAATTTCGGGAACACATTCGGATTGTGGAAAGCAAGCTTTTCGCTTGTAGAAATTCTTGAAATAACACCGCCGTTATTCATTTCAGAACCCGTTGCAGGAAGCGTAATCACATCCGCCAATTCAATTGCTGACGCCGGATGCTCGGCTCTAATCATAATAGCATTATAAGCATCATCCCCGTCGTATTTAGAGGCAAGCGCAATAAATTTTGTTCCGTCAAGAACAGAGCCTCCGCCTACGGCAAGCAAAAAGTTTACGCCCTCTTTTTTAACGATTTCAACAGCTTTTGCCAGAGTTTCATATTTAGGATTCGGCTCAATCCCGCCGAATTCCAACAAATCATAACCCTCAAGTGCTTTTTTTACCTGATCGTAAACCCCGTTTTTCTTAATAGAACCCCCGCCGTATGTCATTAAAATCTTTCTGTCGCGCGGAATAAGTCTTGAAAGCTCCTTTATGGTATCTTTACCGAACACAACACGCGTCGGACCGTAAAATTCAAAATTCTGCATAATTCACTCCTCTCTTTTACAAAATTATAATAATCTATTTTGCAAAACACGTCAATCAAAATTTTTGGGGATTTATATAACAGCTTACAGTACATTAAAAAGGCGGTTTATATAACCGCCTTTTTAACAAAAGTGTAAAATTTATAAAACAGATTTTTGATGTTTTTCAATTGCTGCTTTATCTGAATATTTCTGGTCAATTTGTCCCATCTTATAAAGATGCTTACAGGAAATATATGATACTGCACTAATAGCAAGTGCTGCTATTGCCCCCATTGCTTTAGTTTTTGGTGATAAGCCTTTTAATTTTCTGATCCATGTCGGAGTAACATTTGTTTTATACAGCTTTTTAACTAAAGTTTGATTTAATTTTGCAAATCCGTCAGTAATTTTTGCAAACGGTCTTGCGAATTTGTCACTTTTACTTGCAAGTTTAATACCACCAAGTGCTCCACCAAGGACTACAACATCCTGGGCTAATGTTTTTAAATTGTTGGTAAATTGTGCACCTGCACAATTTGCTCTGTTAGAAAAATCACCTTTGTCTTTACTAACAAATGGGGAAAGCCCCGGTCCTACTATCATTTGAGATGCATAATTTGTCATAATTTACCTTACCTTTCTTTTTTATAAACCTCTTACGTATTTACAAAAAAATTTCGGCTGAAATTATTGACAAGAGCATACTTCGACCATACCATACCATACCATACAGGTATTATAACTGCATTTCAGCCCTTTTTAAATTCATATTTACAATTTGTTACAATTGATATATAAATCAAATGGCTTGACTTATCAGTATTATTGATTGGACATAATTGCTTAACCGATAACTTATTTTATATACAATGAACCAAAAATAAACTATAACAACATCAAGACTAACATCTTAAAATGGATTCTCATCCACACCACACAAAATAAAAACGGGTCTGACTAAAGTCAGCCCGTTTTTATAAGGAGGAGGTGGGATTCGAACCCACGGAACGCGTGAACGTTCGACAGTTTTCAAGACTGCTCCAATCAACCGCTCTGGCACTCCTCCAAACGATTTTTCGGATATTATTTATTCTACCTGCACAAAAATTTTTGTCAAGTGAATTTTATACCTTTTTATCGGGGGTTTTACCGTTTTTTAAGGCTGCGCGCTCGTCACGGACTTGCCTGTGTGCGTCCTTAAATCTCTTTTTCAAATCAGGATTTGCCTGCCAGAACTTTTTATAAAAACTCTTTTTAATCCGTTTTTCAAAAGATGTCAAATGTTCGCCGGATATATCTTTTGAAATTACGGATTTTGTAAATGCGTTTTGTAATTTTGCGAATTCCGACATCGCAGATTTAATTTCCGGAACCTTTTTCCAAACATCCAAATTAAAATTGCGAATCTTCTCTTTGCGTTCCGGATGTAATTTGTCATATTCAATCATCCGCTCGGAATGCGCTTTTCTGTATTCGGGTGTTTTACAAAACTGTGCTGCATGTCGGTTTTTCTTATACATCAAATCAGGATGACAAGCATTCCAGGCAGTTGTCTTTGAGGCAATAACAGCACGCGTTTCAGGATCCGACGACATTAATAATGTTCTGTAATTTGAACTGTAACTGACAAAATTTATCTTTTTCAATACCCAGCCTAATGCGGATCTGCCTTTCAAACCCAATTCTTCTGCAATTTCGTCCTGTGTTTTCAAATTTACCCAAACATCTTGGAGCAGTTTTAAAGACAAATTACCATGCAAATGACCGTCCGTATTTAATTTTTTTATATTCCCGCGGTTACGCTGAAAAACTAAAGCTGTTTCCTTCATCCCGGCGAATTCCGGAAACAATCGTTCTGCATCGTTTAAAGTTTTACAAACCAGAAGCGGGGCATATACTTCTTTGTGAACCTGTTTCAATGACGGCATCTCCGACAAATTCAACTTAACAATTTCACTTGCTTTATCACGTACACGCTCAGGCAAAAGATATGCACGATTTTTCAAAACATAGTTCAAATCTATCGTCTTTATACCTTCAAACGACGGCGGTTTTACATTCTGCCGGCTGGTGCTGTGAAAGTTATAAGGCTGTATTCCTGTAATAAACATATCCTCTTTAAATCAGCTGAATATCTAAATTTGCCATGAAATAAGTTTCAGGCTTAACATTTATTCATTTTTAACCGTTATGAGCAAACTACATGTTGTAATATTTTTTATTTTCATGCTAAAATTTAAGCATACACTAAAATTTAAAGGAGAAATCAGATGAAAACATACGAATTGCTGGCAATATTCAAACCGAATTTGGATGCTGAAGAAGTTGAAAAAATGATTTCAAAAATCAGCGATACAATTTCTGAATTCGGCGGAAAAGTTGAATCAACAGACAAAATCGGCAGAAAAAAATTGGCTTATGACGTACAAAACTTCAGAGACGGCTACTTTACATCAATGGTAATGGAATTACCGAGCGACAAAGTTGCTGAATTCAAAAGACAATTACGTTTGAATGACAATATTTTAAGAACAATGTTCTTGGAAGTTTCAAAAAAAGCCAGCGTATAGAGGTAAAAAATGTCACTTGCAAAATCAGTTGTAACAGGAACAGTATACAGAGCACCGGAAAAACGTTTTACACAAAACAACATTGCGGTATCTGCGTTTGTTCTTAATATCGGCGACAGAGAAGAAATTCTTATCAGAGTAGTTTCAAGACGTCAGGCGCTTGATGAAATTATTGATAATATTGAAAAGGGCGAAAGAGTTCTTGTTGAAGGCAGACTTCAAACAGCAACAGTTAAAATGGACGACGGCTCTGAAAAAAGAATTTACGAAATTGACGCCAATACAATAGAAAAATTAGGTGAAGGTGCAATGGCACCGGCATCTTCTAAATTCGGAACGGAAGAAATAGTTAAATTTGAGTCTGATGACTTGTCAAATGAACTTATAGGCGAAGACGAAATTCCGTTTTAATAACAAAAAACAGGTCGAGCGTCAAATGACGCAAAATAGAAAGGTAAAAAAAATAAATGGCAAAAATAGATATCTCAAAAGATAAAAAACGTAAAAACTGCAGTCTTTGTGCAGATAAAGTAACAGAAATCGACTACAAAGACGCTGCAAAATTAAAAAGATATTTGACAGAAGCAGGAAAAATCATTCCGCGCCGTATCACAGGCAACTGCGCAGAGCACCAGAGAATGATTGCTAAAGCTATTAAACGTGCAAGAGAAGCTTCTATCATTCCTTACGTTTTTGATTAATTTTTATCAAAATAATACAAAAAGAGCCTTAAAAAGGCTCTTTTTTATTCTCTTGACAAAATACAGAATACTAATGCGGCTATTATAAATATTTAAAATAAATTAAATTGTTCTATAAAATAAAAGCAGCGCCCGTCAAATTGACGGGCGCTGCCAGGCTAACGAACTTTTAAACTACTGGGTTGTCCTTACCGGACGGTTCAAATTTTGAGACATACCGGAGAGGATTTTAGGATTTTCTACTCGAAAACCCTATTCATTACAACCAAAAGCAATAGTAACGTGTTCTCTTGGATTTACGGCAGATATTTTATATCCGCGAGGGTCAACAAGGTAAGCAAATTCGTCGCCTGTTGTCTGGAATAAGCCCATAGTACCTGACAATGCTGTTCTAGTTACGTCAACAGGGGCTTTAACAGTTTCCCATAATCCGTCGCCAAGGTTACGTGCAGCAGCACCGAATTTACCCTGGAATACGTGACCTAACATATAACCTGCGTCGTTAGATACGTTTTCAACAGCGTTACCGAGGTTTGTAACAACACCGCCGACTGTTCTTCCGGCAACACCAACTAATGAACCTGCCCATGTAAACGGCATTTCTACAAGTCTTGCAACAGGGTTTACATTTTTAGATTTATTAATTTGTGCGCTTAAAATTTGTTTCGGTAACTTAGTTTTGCAATCGCCGTTTTTAATATCGGTAAATGCCAATTTCAAAGCACCTTTGTCACAGCCTGAAGGTCTGATAACTTCGACAACCTGACCTGTAACAGTTGATCCGCAAGGATAAGTTACACCGTTAATTGTAACGTCCTCAAGTGTATTTGCGCGGAAGTATTGACCTACATGAGATGATTTTGCGGTTAACTGGTCTATCATTTCAATTTGAAGTGTAGGAATTTTAACGATTTCTTCTTCCTGAACAAATGCATTTTTGTCTACCGGACATGCAGGGCAAATGCTGTTTGCAGTTTTCGGGTTAGTATCATAACCCAGAGCTACGCGAACTGTCTGCATCATAGATGCAACATCCGCACGGGAAGCGTCTTTATTCGGCATAATCATATTCGGATTAGGTGAATCTTTCAAAGCACCGTTTTCCAAAGATTTAGCAACAGGAATTCTTGCCCATGTAGGTACAGATGCGCCGTCAGTGTATTTGCTTAAGATTTCATCGGCTTTGCACTGGTCAATATCGCATGTCATACCTTTTGCAATTGATGTTAATGCTTCAACCCTTGTAACATTGTTATTCGGTCTGAATTGTCCGTTCGGGTATCCTTTTAACAGATTTTCATCAACAGCTTTTGCAATTGCGGCATTAGCCCAGTTTCCGCGCGGAACGTCCGTAAACATGCCTTCGCGTTCAAGACCGCATGAGTCAAGGTTAAAACCTTTAACTAACATTGTTGCAAATTCAGCACGTGAAATATTTTTGTTAGGTTTAAACAAACCGTCCGGATAACCTACAACAACATCATTCATGGCTAATTTATCAATATCGCATGCTGCCCAGTGGCTGTTCGGGACGTCCGGGAACATACATGCACCTGCAACACCTGCTGCGGCACCGGTTGTTTGATTTGCAAACGGTTTCAAATCAAAAGGGACTAATGACTTTTTTATTGCATCAATTGAATTTGATGATTGAAAGTCAATCGGACAGTTGTTGCCGTCCATAGTGGCTTCATTTCTGTTAACGGAAACACCGTTGTTGATTGAAGGCAATTCATTCAAACAAGGCATTTGAGCAGCAGCGCCGGTAATATTGCCGTCTGTTGCAACGGTTACACCGCTGATGTTAGATGATAATCTGCTTGATGAGCAGCCTTTCATAGCTGCTTCCGTTGAAAAAATTGAATTAGCCGGTTCGCCTACATAGTTGTTCGTACCGTAGATTGCCTGCGGATAACCGTAAACCTGTTTCATTTGAGCTTTGTCAGGTTTGCCTGTTTGAGGACACAATGCACATGCCGGTACTGCAGGTTCGTCACAGCTTATTTCATCGGGACAACCGCAGTCGGATTTTTTTTCTTGTTCGCACGGATCGCAAGGTGCAGGTTTTTTACAATCGCAATCAGGCAATGCTTTTTTGCAAGTGTTGCATTTGGGTGCCGGTTTTTCACACGGACATGCCCCGCCTGTAACTACAGGCATTTGTTCTTCAATCGGACATGCAGGACCTGTTACTGTCGGTAACGGCTCTGCGCACGGGCAAGCCGCCATTGCTTGATTCAAGGAACACGTTGCTATTCCAACGGCAATTGCAGCTGCCACAGTAAGTTTTTTAATAGTCATTTTTACCTCCTTGTGTTTGCGGGCTTTTGCTTGAAAAACCCCAAAAGTTAAAAAACAAACTTTATACCAAATTATGTACTTCATCCAACGTCAGAAACATTGCCAAAAGCGGTTATACACTCAGGCTATTTGGTTTGGAGCTAAAAATATACAGTTTACTGTTTGGCTTTCAGCCCAACTGCCAAAGGCAGGATAACAGAAAAAATATGTTGGGGTGGTAACCCCAACATACGTTCTACAGTTCTTTTACATGAGATTCTGAAACACCTAACGGCTTCGCCGACCATGCTCACACAACTTGTACCTCGTTGGTTCGCTTGACCAAAGCTAAAGATGTTGTCCTGCCTCAGGATGACATGGAATACCTCATTTTACTCACTTCTTAGTAACTTCCCCTACACACTGGTCGAAAGCGACGGTGCAATTGAGATAAAATGCCTTACCAAATCCGCATCCCATTGAGTTCCGGAACCCATCCTCAAAATTTCGCATGCCTTTTCAACGGACATACCTTTACGATAAGGTCTGTCGCTTATTAAAGCGTGATATGCGTCTGCAACCGACACAATTCTTGCGGCAAGCGGTATTTTATCACCCTTAAGATTTTCTGGATAACCTTTCCCGTCAATACGTTCATGGTGATATTTTACAATCGGGATTAAATCCCTTAAGGCTTCATTCGGCTCTAATACTTTTTCTGCACCTATTACAGGGTGCTGCTTCATAATTTCCCATTCATCGTCAAGCAATTTGTCCGGTTTTTTCAAAACACTTTCCGGAATACCGATTTTACCGACATCATGCAATAACGCACCCAGTTTTATGCGCTCAACTTCTTCTTCCGGAAGATTTACGGCGCGCGCAAGAGCCTCCGCATATCTTGAAACGGACGTAGAGTGGTCTTTTGTATAAGGATCTTTAGCATCAATGGCTCCTGCTAAAGAGGTTGCCATTTCCACAAGATGATTATGTGATTTTATTTGCTCATTATTAAATTTGTCCAGCAGTTCTTCTTCAAAATTGATACCGATTTGGGCATGACGTTTTGTCAAAATTTCCGCAAACGAATTCAGAGCAACATCATCCCAGAAATTGAAGTCCAGAGAACTTATAATTGCTGACATGCCTTCTTTATAACCTTTGGCTTGCGAAATATACATCGCTTGTTCTGCCAGAATAAGCAATTTCTCCTGATCTTTTGTACATTCAGGGAACGTTGAAATCCCGACGGCAACTTTTACCGGCCCAACATCATCCACAAAACAGCAAGAAAGACAATACGTAATATATTCAGCAAGATATTTTGCCTCTTTTGTATCCGTATTCGGCATTATAATTGCTATTTCATCCCCGCCGTATCTTCCCGCGCTATCGGACGGTCTTATATTTTGTTTAACTTTTTCGGCAACGAGTTTGATTACTTCATCACCTTTTGCATGCCCGAGTTCTCTGTTAATTTTGGAAATATTGTTTACATCAAGCATTACAACCGAAAGATGTGTTTTGTTATCTTCGGCTTTTTGTAATTCCGAGGATAAAACCTCCTGAAAACCTCTGTGATTGTATAATGAGGTAAGTGTATCAGTATTGGCGTATTTATTGGTTCTTGCCATCAACTCAACATTGTGCATAAACATGGCAAGATAATTCGCGAAAAGCTCTAATAAATTAACATTTACATTGTAGCTTTCCTTTCCCAAAATCAAAACTCCTATACTTTGGTTTACGGATCTCATCGGAAGAATCAAAGCAGAAGAATTTTGCATATACGGAATATTTAAAAATTTGATGTCATCCTGCGAAACAGGCATTGAATTCTTAAAACACCTTATGACAGGATTATTCTCATCAGACAATAAAATTTTGGAAGAATAAGTTTCTCCGCGCTTTGTATATAATTTCAAATTTATACATTTTGATTTTTCATGAAAAACACCAAATGCCGTGAAATTACAATCCATTTTTTCTGTAAATGTAGTATTAATGGAACTAAAAGCTTCACTTAACGAATTGCTTTCCTTAAAATTTTCACCCAATTCCTGAAGCAAATCAGCATAATTTATAATCCTGTCATTTGTTGTAACAGAATTCGTCAGACCGCCTGAATACATTCTGTTATTGGTTCTGTATGAATTAAAATTATTAATTTTGGCTACAATACTGTTTGTTGTTTCAGAAAACGGATTTGTAATCTTTTTAGGCGACTCTTCATTTTTTTTCGGCGCAACAGTTTTAACAATCTTATCGACGATAGGATTGGATGCAGCACCCGTCAAAGGATTTGAACTTAAAGACTTTTTTGAAGCCTGTTTTTTATTATTTTCTACCTTATTTTTTTCCAAAACTGAGCCACCTACTATTCATGCTAAACCATCGAGCTTCGTTTTTTTGTTAGCTTAACCTGTAATTTTAACATTACTTAAAATAATTTTACACCATTTTTCCTCTGTTGCAATACGCTATTTAGAGGGCAAATCACGACAATGATTTTTATAAACACATTAACCCTACTTTCGGTATAACTCTTTTTTTATAATTTTTCCAGTAATTTTATTTAAAATTTTACAAAAATTAAGAATCATTCTCAATATTAAAAATATTCAGACTTATGCTATAATAAAAAACTAAGGAGTAAAAATGTTGGAAAATTTTATATCAAACCAGGGTATGATAGTTTCAGGAGCAATTCTTTTAATTGCTTATATTTTTATAGCCACGGAAAAAATTCAAAAATCCGTTGTGGCATTAGCCGGTGCCGGTTTAACACTTTTATTGGGATTACTGCCGTTTCATGCGCATTATGATAACGGAATTTATATAAAATCAGTTTTTGAATACATATCATTTGACGTAATATTTTTACTTATCGGTATGATGATTTTAGTGGAAATTGCCAGCAAAAGCGGAGTTTTCAAATGGATGGCGCTTGAACTTTTAAAATTAACTAAGGGACATCCAAAATGGGTTCTTTTCACACTTGCGGCATTTACGGCATTTGCATCAGCGTTTTTGGATAACGTGACAACAGTTGTATTAATGATGCCTGTAACTTTTGTAATAGCAAAAGAACTTGATATTGATCCGGTACCGTTTTTGATTACGGAAGTTCTCGCGTCAAACATCGGAGGAACCGCAACACTTATCGGCGACCCGCCGAATATTATAATAGGCGCCAAAGCAGGCTTGAGCTTTATGGATTTTCTTTATGAATTGACGGATATTGTAACCTTAATTTTTCTGATATGTACCGGAATACTTATATTTATGTTCAGAAAACAACTTGTTTCAACGCCTGAAAAAATGAACCAAATTGCAAATCTTGATAATTCCAAAACAATTACCGATAAACCGCTTATGATACGTTCAATGATTGTTTTATTTCTTGTAATTTTAGGGTTTGTAACCCACGATATAACAGGAATTCCGGCGTATGTATTTGCACTTTTCGGGGCTGCCGTATTATTGATATTTGAAAAACCAAAAGAAATTTATGAAAACGTCGAATGGATGACAATATTTTTCTTTGTCGGATTATTCATTATAATCGGCGGATTTGAAGCAAACGGCGGCATAAGTTATCTGGCGGATAAATTAATTGAACTCACGCAAGGAAGTCTGACAGCCGCCACTATGCTGATTCTCTGGGGATCAGGGATTTTATCCGGCATTGTAGATAATATTCCTTATACTGCGACAATGGCGCCTTTAATTGCGGAAGTTCAGCATACACTTCCTTTTGCGGCACATATTCACGCACACCATCCTTTGTGGTGGGCATTATCACTCGGAGCATGCCTTGGCGGAAACCTTACAATTATCGGCGCTGCGGCAAATGTTATTGTCAGCGAAACCGCTGCCTCTAAAAATCACCCAATAACCTTTATGCGGTTTATGAAATACGGCGCTCTGGTTACTTTTATTTCACTTACACTGAGTTCAATTTATCTGTATCTGAAATATTTACGCTAAATTTATTTGCCTTTTATTAAATGATACCGGCGGCCGGTTTTTAAAATCTCATAATCGGCTCCGTTCATTACTCTTTCCAGATCTTTTTTCAAAATTACGACAACCTTATTACTGTCTTTGAGCATATCTTGCGCCTGCTCATCTTCTCTGTAATCTACCTTTTTGCCGCCGTAATATAAAAGAGAATATTTACGCTCAAGATCTACCGCGCCTATATCGTAATTATTTTCTTTTGCATATTTTGCAAATTCTATCAAGTCATTTTGTCCGAAAGCATAATCGACTTCAAAAAATTCTTCCGTCGCAAATGCGGATACAAAAAGTATAAATCCCGCTAAAACCGCAAAAAGCGCATAAGGCTTGTTTTTTCTTGTAAAATATAAAGTCAAAATACCTACAACAAATAAAACAACTATACAAAACCATTTTATAGTCAAAATATCCTGATAAAGCTGAGAAGGTAAATATAACGGAGTACATAGTCCTGCGATAAATGCGATTAAAACAATTCCTCCGAGGATATACGATGAAATATCAAGCTGTTTTTTAAATTCACCGTAATGATTCCAGATATATCCCGTAATAAACGCTGCAGGAACATATATCGGAAGCAGATAGGTTATAAGTTTTGTGCTGGATATTGAGAAAAATACCATTACCCACAAAAAAGTTATCACATTCAAATAAAGAAACTTTTGTTCATCAGTCAAAGTTTCATAAGCATATATTTTAATTGCCCTGAATTTTGCAACAATTGCCGCAATAAATGAAAAAATCCACGGGAAAAATCCCCATAACAACGTCACAACAAAGAAATAAAACGGCTGCTCACGTCCGACATAATCCGATGTAAAAAATCTTTCTATATGATGTTTGATAATATATTCTTTAAAAAATAACGGATCATGAATTTTAAACATCAAAGCATGCCATGGAACAACAACAAGCAAGAATAATATCAAACCAGGAATCCAATAAATCGGTTTGAAAAGTTCTTTAAAACGTTTTGTAGCAATTGCCGTAAAAAACATTGTTCCAAAAGGCACAACAAACCCCGGAATGCCTTTTGCCATAACAGCCAAACCTGAAAACATATAAAACAGCCACCAGAGATACTTTTTACTCCGTTCGCTGCAAAAATAAGTCAAAAGCCCAAAACACACCGAAAATGCCGTACACATTGCAAGAACAATATCAAGTATTGCGAATTTTGCAAGAATTACAAATTCCAAACTTGTCGCAAGAATTAAGGCTGATAAAACCCCGAATTTTCTGGATACAATTCTCCGCCCTGTTAAATAAACAAGAAAACATGTTAAAGTTCCGTATAAAGCAACCGGAAATCTTGCTGTGAATTCATTTATTTTGCCGAATAATGCAAAAAAGAAACACTCACCCCAAAAATATAAAGGCGGCTTTTCAAAAAAATATTCACCGTTCAAATAAAGCGTCATAAAGTCTTTTGAATGAAACATATCTCTCGCCATTGAAACATATCTTGTTTCATCCACATCCATAAGCGCATAAGTTCCTATGTCATTAAAAAATATGTAATAAAAAGCAATCAATAACCCGATTATTGTAAACAATTCCGGATGTTTACAAATAAACTGCCAGAGTTTTGTATTCTTAATTCCTTCAAATTTTTTATTAAAAATGTTTATAAAATCCATACTATATCCCTTCTCATCTTTTTCGATTATACTATAATATACTCCAAAGTTGCAATATGTGAGAAACTATTATAAAATAGACCTATGATTTTTGACAAAGCAAAAAACGAACTGGATAAATTATTACAAGGGAACAAAAATTTTGTAAACGGCACACCGACCGCAAAAAACATGAGCCTTGAAACCTTGAAAAAATTTGCATATCATCAAGAGCCTTATGCGTGCGTTTTAACGTGTTCTGATTCAAGGGTTGTGCCGGAAATTATTTTTGACTGCGGGATAGGCGAACTTTTTGTCATTCGTGTTGCAGGAATGACAACCGGACCGAATGTTATAGAAAGTATTGAATACGCTGTTAAAAAACTTCGGGTGCCTCTTGTAATCCTTCTGGGACACGATGACTGCGGGGTTATGAAGTATGCAAAAGAACATTATCCGGAACCTATGAGCGATTTTTCATCAATATTAAAATGTGTTTATCCTGTTCTGGACAAAAAAGAGGACATAACCTGCCACAACTTTTTTGCTCAGGAACACACAAAATGGGTTGAAGATTACCTGATGAAACATTCCGTTATAATCAATGATGCCGTTAAAAACAACAAAGTTTATATTGCAAAATGTCATTTCAATCACGATACTGGATTGGTGGAAGTTTTAGAGGACTAATTTATGAAAAACGCATTAATAATTATGTTTGTTTTAATTCTTTGCACCGGCGCAAGTATGGCAGTTATGACAAATTTTGACCTTTTAAACCGCCGCGGCTGCTGTTCAAGCCATGGCGGAGTGTGCGGCTGCTCAGGCGGAAGCGCTCAATGCTGCGACGGAACCCTCAGCCCAACCTGTGGTTGTGATTAATTAAAAAAGGCTCTTTTCAGAGCCTTTTAGTTATTACAAACTTTCCACTCCATTTGTTCATAGAGTTTTTGGAGTTTGTCGTGCTTGGCAAGACGCCTTTCTGTGGAACGAATTGCCTTATTCATATCATGTGTAATCTTTTTGAACATATCCACTGCATATTTACCGGTTTGGAGTTTAGACAAACGATTTCGCTTGCCTTTTTTGATTAACATAAAAATCATAACAGCACCGGCTGCAACAGCTGCTGTACCGAGTATAATTTCTGTTACTTTATTCATAATTTATTCCTCCTCAAAGTCATAAATTTCGACTTCAGTCATTCGTTCATATTCCGCAACGGAAACCGTATCAGGCGCTTGAGCTTTACGTTCCAAACCTTTCTCGAGAAGTTCGGGCTGTTTTTTCACAAGTTTTTTATCCGCACAGACAATATCCCGGCTGAGGGTTGATTTTATAAGCTGAATTGTTTTCTCTGTCGGAGCGCCCTTGCCGTTGACGGCATTTTGTGCGTCATAGCTTGCCCAATTATCCGGAAGCTTGTCGATTGTTGTGTAGTCCATATTTTCATCAAGACGTTTATCGACTTCGTTTTCCAGAATATTTTTAACATAGGCTTTCTGGCTTTCAAAATGGCACGGCAAAATAATATCCGTTCCGATAATCTCTTCCGGGTCACGGTTTTCATATTTTTTGAAAACATCTGCCGCAACTTGCAAATGACCGATTTCCATTGCAAGCATTTCTTCCCAGATGAGTTTAAGACGTTTATCAACTTCATCAACATAGCAATTATAATAATTACAAACTTCGGTAAATTCATGGATAAGCCATTTTTCAAGCGGGGTTTCCGTCGGGTCGATTAAAGATTCATACATTGTAACGTGTTCTTCTTCAACGTCGCAAATTTCTGCATAAGTCTTTTTCAAATCGTCATTTCCGTACATAAAACCGTGTTCTGCGTAATAGTTATGAGTTTGCTGCTCGCCTGACACCAGCGTTAAAATATTAACCTTTGTCTGCGGAGAAGCTGTATTTTTATCATAATGTTTTCTGAGCCTTACGGCATTATCGTTATGGTGATTCTGGGTCGGTCTGCCGATTACGACATCCGTCATTCCCTGCAAAATGTCGTCAGGATTGTTTCCCTCATACATATAAGCCCACTGGGAATATCTGTACAAATGGTCAAAATCCTCCAGCAAACCGAAATCATACGTTTCTTTAACATATTCATCAGGTTCATTTTGTGCAAGCCATGCAGTCAAATCCACCGCAACTTGTTCATAGCCGAGCGTTGTGTCAAGAACTGTTTGATTTACTGGTGATAACCAGTTAATTGTAGTCTGCTGCATATCTTCAAGACGTCGGATTTTTGCAAGCAAAATTTTCAAATCATTATCTTCACATTTTCTCGCAAAACAGTGTTTGAAACCCCAGGCTTCAGTTTCAATCCCGTTCATCAAAATTTGTCTTGTTCGTGTGTAACAGTCAACATCCATTCGTTTATACGGTCTTTTTACAATATCATGCCAGGATTTTAACTGTTTTTCTATAGGAATTCCCTTTTCTTTTAAAGCGTTAAATGTCATAATTCTCCTTTCTTTATAAGCCTAATGCGTGTGCAAAAAGCTCACCTGCTTTGTGGTTATAAAATTTTCCGTCATCTTTGGCAAACAAATTTTCCCAATGGCTTTCGGGTGTGCCGTTTTCGGAATATGAAGGGTTTGTCATCATTATGTGATGAGTGTTTGTGTCATACCGTAATGGAAAAATATCGCCTGTCTGCATAAAACTCGGCAATTTATCACTTGCGAGATAAAACCCGAAAAGCGCCGAATTAATTCTGTTGAGCCTCTGCTCATAAGACAAACCGCCTTCGTTGTTGTCATTTTCGACTTCAACTCCAGGGGCATAATCCCTCATATATTTACACTTTTCAGACAACTCTCTGACCGCAAAAAAATCATCCCCAGTAATATAATCAGTACCTGCCGTAAGCCCCATCATTCTGTATCGTTCAAAATCATCAGAACTTTTTTCGCCGACAAAACTTATATCGGTTTTACCCGAACGGCTGCGAATTTCGTTCAAAATATACTGCATCTGCGGATATTCAGGCAACGCACCCACGCCCGTGTAATTCCCCATATCATAGCCCCCGATATGTTTTGCGGAATCTATAAACATCGCTTCAAATCCCAAATTCATAAGCTTTACACATTCGTTTATGTAAATTTCAACGTGTTCAGAATTTTTCCAGTCAAAAGTCACATCTTGTTTATCCGGATATGCAACCTTCATTTGATCAGCAGAAATTACCATTCTGAACCCTGATTTAATCCCTCTGAAATGCGCCAAATCATTAAATGCTCTCAATTGCTCCTCAGGTGTAATCTTATCCGCAATCCCGTAAGAAATTATGTTCTCACTATAGCCGGCATTCAGCTTTAGCCCGTATATGGAATTTTCTTCAAACGGCCCTTTATTATAACCGTCACCGAAAATATTCGGAAAAATCTGGGAAATAATTACACAATTTGCCCAGCTTCTGGCGGAAGGCGGAATAGCAGGAAGAATTTTTATCATACTCAAAATCCCGCAGCAGTCCCTGTTTTCATGCATCTCGGATATTGCGCGATTATTTATTTCAATATAATTTGCAAGACGCCCCCACCTGTCCCCGTAATTCGGAGTTTCTATAAGATTCGGAAAAGTATCATAAAATATATCACCTTCCGAAAGTGTCACAATTGATTCCACAGCCTGTTTTAAAGAACGTCTCAAAAGCTCATAAGGCGTAATATTTGCCACCCATTTTTTTGTGGTATTTATGGCATAATATGTATGATTTTCCGTCCAGATGTCTTTTTTAAGCTTTGTTGTATGCCCCGAAGCTTTTAAAAGTTTATTTACACAATTCATAACATTTAATGTATAAATAAAATCAATAAATTTTTCATTACCCGATATAATTACAAAATAGGATAACAGTTGACAAAGCCTGAAAAGGAGTTATAATATAAATAGGGTGGCTGTCGCACCTGACAGCCTTTACAGACCCTACAAGAAAAGAACAATAATTTGTAAAAGTGCTATCAGTGCGTTGATAGCACTTTTTACTATTTTCCTTTTCATTGTTCTCACCTCCTTTCCACCCTTTTTACAGTAAAGTTTGTTGTGAGGCGGAGGTGATTTGGTCTACCCTGATTAAATTATAATAATTTCATTTGTTTATGTCAATAATTATAAGGAAATATTATTAATAAATTATACCTATTCCATTTTAATTTTTACGTGTTAAACTAAAGTCAAAAAGGAGAGAATTATGATATCTGAAAAAATGGAAAAGGCTTTTAACGAACAAATCAACAAAGAATTATTTTCAGAATATCTGTATTTATCAATGCAGGCATATTTTGAAAGAATGAATTTGACAGGTTTTACCAACTGGATGACAGTACAGGTTCAGGAAGAACATGCACACGCAATGGGAATGTACACTTATTTGAACGAAAGAGGCGGAAAAGTTGAGCTTATGGCAATTGACAAACCGCAAACCGACTGGGCATCACCTCTGGATGTGTTTAAACATGTTCTTGAACACGAACAATTTGTAACTTCTTGCATTAACAAATTAATGGACGTGGCAGAAGAAGAAAAAGACCGCGCAGCACTGTCATTTTTAGACTGGTATTTAAAAGAACAGGTTGAAGAAGAAAACAATGTCGGCGGAGTTCTTGCAAAATTAGAACTAATCGGTGACGATAAACACGCATTATTATTGTTAGACAAAGATCTCGCAACAAGAACATTTGTTGCTCCGGTTATAGGTTAACAGGGGAATAAAATTCCCCTGTTTTTTAAAATAAGGTGATTCTATGATAAAAACTTTTTCAAAAATTTTCACGGTATTTATACTTTTATGCGGAACAGCATTTGCTTATGATGAAGCAAAACAGGTAAGAGCAAGCCATATTTTGGTGAAAACCCGCGCAGAAGCTATCCAGATTAAAAAAGATATTGATAACGGCGGAGATTTCGCATATTATGCAAAAACCTATTCTCTTTGCCCGTCAGGTCAAAACGGCGGAGATTTAGGATATTTTTCAAGAGGTCAGATGGTGCAGCCTTTTGAAGATGCTGCATTTGAACTTCCTGTCGGTGAAGTTTCAGATCCTGTCGGGACTGAATTCGGCTGGCATTTAATCAAAGTTACGGATAAAAAATAATGTATTATTACGGATACAACACAAAAATCGGCAAAATTTACATATCTGCCGACGAAAATTTTGTCCTTTCAATATCTCTTAACAAGCCCGACTTTTGTGAAAAAGAAACTCCCTTAATTAAAAAAACTTTTCAGGAACTTGATGAATATTTTTCAGGCAAAAGAAAAACTTTTGACCTGCCTTTAAAGCTTAACGGTACTGAATTTCAAAAAAAAATCTGGCAGGAACTTATTAAAATTCCATACGGTAAAACAATAAGCTACAAAGAACTCGCCAAAAGAGCAGGCAACGAAAAAGCCTGCCGCGCAGCAGGTATGGCAAATAACAAAAATAAAATTATGATAGTAATTCCGTGTCATCGCGTTGTAGGCTCAAACGGTGATTTGACGGGCTATGCAGGCGGTTTAAATGTTAAAAAACAACTGCTTGATCTGGAAGCTGAAAATTCCCAAAATTGACAATATATTTAAAATATGTTAGTATCTAAAATATACTAATGAGGTAAAAATGGAATTAAAAGAGCTGCCAAAGTGTCCGGTTGAAACAACTTTAAAACTTTTAAGCAACAAATGGAAGGTTCTGATAATCCGCGATTTATTAAGCGGTACAAAACGTTTTGGAGAATTAAAAAACTCTCTCGGTACAATTACACAAAAAGTTTTGACAACTAATCTACGCAACATGGAAGAAGAAGGACTTGTAATGAGAAAAGTATACAGCCAAATTCCACCCAAAGTGGAATATACTCTGACGGATATAGGATACAGTCTTGCAGGGGTTTTAGACGTAATGACCGACTGGGGCAGCGGCTATAAAGAATATTTAAAGTTGCTTGAAAAACAGAAAAAAATTTAACTTATAATTAACTAATATAAAAAGTAAGACAATTTTTAAAACTTATAAATGCCATGGGGTAAATCGGGGTATCCACATCGGGACATTTTGTCTATAGCGTCTGTAATCATCCCCGAAATTATTTTCCAGCTGCTTTTCTTCAAAGACGCGAAAATAAATAGTATTTATAACAAAAAATATAATTATCCACCATAATATCTGTACGGCATTCAAAAGAAAAAACTCCGCAAAAAGAATCAACAAAACACCTATAATCATAGGATTTCTTACATAACAATATGGTCCCTCTATAACAAGATTTTTAGGCGGATTCCAGGGCGCTGCCGTACCGCATCCTGTATTATTAAATAACACCATTGTCCATCCGGAAAGAAACATACCCGCAATGAATATTATACTCCCGATAACTATAAAGACTCCATCAGGTATTTGGTAATGATAATTTGAAAAATATAATATCAAAAAAGGAATAACGACAATTACATTAAACGGCAGTATTAGTATTGTTTTAAACCATTCAAACATATTAAAAGTTTAACATGAAAAATCGTTCCGGTAGCAAAAAAATATTTCAGCTGTTTTAATAAAACTAAAAAACGGATGGTTTTATGAATATCAACTGCCGGAATAATATTAGTTTCGGGGCAAAATTAAATATTAAATCCATGAAAACGGATAAAGACCGCTGGAAAAATATTGCAAAAATTTTTGAAAATAAAACTTCCGATTATCCGAATGCCAAATTCGGAATCAATGGCAGACCGGGAACAGATTTATTAATGGGAGTTTTATCAAAAGATAACCTATATAACTGGCTTTCGGGACAACTTTCCGCAGAAGCTTACAAAAAATTAATGACACTTCCGGATATAGCTGTGGCAGAAAAACTCAAAGCTGTTTTTCAATTTTTAAAATATAAAGAAAAAATGATTTTTAACGGGGAAAAGTTTGCCGAACAAGCAGGTTTCTTTTCTTCAAAAGCACCCGATAAAATTGACGAACAATTAATGAAACTGGTTTATGATATGATAAATTCCACAAAACAAAAATACCTCGACAAAGATTCTCTCTTTAAAAACGGGTTGAAACTTTATTAATCCAAAACTTCATTTACATTAATGTTATTACAAAACTAATAAAAAAGAGACAGAAATAATCTGTCTCTTTTTTATTAGCAAGGGAGAGATTCGAACTCTCGACCTCACGGGTATGAGCCGTGCGCTCTCACCAACTGAGCTACCTTGCCATAATCTTAAATATTCTTTTATCATTTTAATAACCGCTCAAATCCTGAAACAAGTTCAGGACTCCGTTGGTTCTAATTCACTTCGTTCATAAGAACCAAAGTCGGCTACCTTGCCATAAATATTGTCATATTTATCGACAAGCTTTATTCTTGCACAAAAGATTTGAATTTTCAAGTATTTAGTTATATAATTTTTTTGTTTGTAGTAAACAATAAATTTTTCATTATGATTAAAGACTTAACAAAAGATGCACCGTTAAAGCTTATACTGCTGTTTTCCATACCCCTTTTAATAGGAAACATTTTTCAGCAGTTGTATAACCTTGCAGATATTGTAATCGTCGGCAGAACTTTGGGAGTCAAAGCTCTCGCCTCAGTCGGAGCGGCAGCACCTTTATTTTTCTTTATTATGTTTGCCGTAACAGGTATGACAAACGGTTTTGCCATTATAACAGGTCAAAAATTCGGTGCGAATGATGACAACGGTGTAAGACGCTCGGTTGTTATATCTACTATTTTAAGCACCATTTTTACCGTGTTTTTTACAATTATTTTTATGATATTAATGAAACCGGTTTTACTTTTTATGAATGTTCCTCCGGAAATCTTTCATGACGCATACTGGTACATTCAAATTTGTGTTTTCGGACTTATAACAGCAAATTATTACAATCTTCTTGCAAGCGTTGTCCGCGCGCTCGGCGACAGCAAAACTCCTCTGTATTTTCTGATATTTGCGTCAATACTTAATGTAATTCTTGCCTTAATTTTCATTCTTAATTTTCACTGGGGTGTCCCCGGGTCTGCAATCGCACTTGTGCTTTCTCAAGCTTTTTCCGTAATTCTATGTCTTATATATATTAAAAAACGTTTTCCCATACTTCATTTAAAAAGATCCGACTGGGAATTTAAAAAAGAAAACCGCAAAGAAGACTTTGATTTCATAAAGGAACATTTAAATGTCGGTTTTCCAATGGCAATGCAATTTTCTGTCCTTGGGATAGGAATTTTAATTATACAAAGCGTATGTAACACATTTGGTCCGAATTTAATTGCAGCGATGACAGCCGCCCTAAGAATAGAACAAATTGCGACCATGCCAATGATTTCTTTCGGAGTTGCTGTATCTGTTTTTGTTGCGCAAAATTTTGGAGCCAAAAATCTCCCGAGAATCCGCTACGGTGTTTTAAGAACTTCTATGATAAACCTTCTGTTAAGTATATTTATGGCAATTATCATGAGGGTATGGGGAACAAATATTGTCGGAATATTCATAGGCGTGGAAAAAACAGAGGTAATCAATCTCGCGCACGAATATCTCTGGATAAGCACATTATTCTATTTCTTCTTAGGACAAATTTTTATATTCAGAAACGCGCTTCAAGGTATGGGCAGAACCCTTATTCCGCTCACTTCATCTTTTGCGGAACTTATGATAAGAGCCTTTGCCGCAGTATATCTCGCTGTGAAATTCGGTTACTACGGCATGTTCTATGCAGGCCCTATTGCATGGATTACTGCATCCATTATTGTTTCACTGGGTTACTTTATTAATATTAAAAAATTAATTTTCAAAGACAAACTAAATCGTATCTGACAAATATTTGACAATTGTGTCCGCAAAAGTTTGAGATGACTGATAATTTTGCCCTGTGATAATATTTCCGTCGACAACTACATTAATTTCACCGACAGGAAGTTCTTCAAATATTGCATGCCTGTCTTTTAAGGCATCTTCAAGGCTAAACGGCAAAAGTTCCGTTTTCTTATAGAATTCTTCTTCTTTATTGGTAAAACATGTAACGCGTTTACCTGATACAATATAATCCCCGTCATCTTTTTTGGCAGTTAATAAACCTGCAGGACCGTGACATACGGCTGCTATAAGCTTTACTTTTTTATAAAAATCCGACACAATCTCACCGACAAGTTCACTTTCCGCAATATCAAACATAGGTCCATGACCGCCCGGAAATACAATTGCATCATACATATTCATGTCAAAATTTTCCAATTTTTCAGTATTATCCAGAGCTTTTTTCGCTTCATGCCATTTTATATCGTTTATAAAATTTTCACTTTGCGGATCAAGCAAAACCTCTCCGCCTTTTAAACTTGCAACGCTTACATGATACCCGTTTTCCAAAAACGTCACATAAGGCACGGCAAATTCTTCAAACCAAAGCCCTGTGCGCGTCCTGCCGTCACCAAAATAATCAACATTTGTAACCGCTATTAAAATATTTTTTGTCATACTAATTTCCTCCTTAAAAAAGGATAAAGTAAATCCTAAATGTATACATCAGAAAAAATGATTATGAAAGATTATACTATCCGCTAATTTAAAAAAACATAAATAAAACTATATTAATTAAAAAGGAAAAAATAATGACACTAACCATAGAAAATATAAAAGCACGGCAAATACTTGATTCACGGGGAAATCCGACAATTGAAGCGGAAGTCGAATTGCCTTTCGGCATAACAGGCCGTGCCGCCGTACCCTCCGGCGCATCAAAAGGTATACACGAAGCATGGGAACTTCGTGACGGAGATAAATCAAAATACAATGGACAGGGTGTTCTTAGTGCCGTTAAAAACATCAATGAAAAAATTGCGCCTGAATTAATCGGAAAAAACGCATTTTATCAAAATATTATTGATAAAACAATGATTAATCTTGACAAAACCGAAAACAAATCAAAGCTCGGCGCAAATGCCATACTCGGTGTTTCGCTGGCAGTCGCTAAAGCCGCGGCAAAAAGTTTAAACATACCTTTATACAGGTATTTGGGAGGAATAAATGCCGTAACACTGCCTGTACCAATGATGAACATATTGAACGGCGGCGTTCATGCAAATAACAAATTAGATTTTCAAGAATTTATGATAGCACCTGTAGGTGCGGAAAACTTCGAACACGCAATACAAATGGGTGCTGAAATTTTCCATAAACTTAAAAAAATTCTGGATGAAAAAGGATTTGCAACATCAGTCGGCGACGAAGGCGGATTTGCGCCGGATCTCCAACATAATTCCGATGCCATAGAACTTATTTTGGACGCGATAACTCAGGCAAATTATACAACGGAACAGGTAAAAATTTGTCTTGATATTGCATCCTCGGAATTCTATGAAAACGGTCGATATATAATAGAAAATCGAGTGATGACATACGACGAAATGACAGATTTTTTAACGGATCTCGTAAACAAATACCCTGTAATATCAATAGAAGACGGTATGGCAGAAGAAGATTGGCAAGGGTGGAAACTCTTGACCGAACAATTGGGCGGCAGATGTCAGCTTGTGGGCGACGACCTTTTTGTAACAAATCCCGAAAGACTAAAAGAAGGGATTAAAAAATGTGCAGCAAATTCAATTCTTATTAAATTAAACCAAATCGGAACATTATCCGAAACGCTTGAAACAATAAGACTTGCACAAGTTGCAGGTTATTCCGCAATAGTTTCCCACAGATCCGGCGAAACAGAGGACACCTTCATCGCGGATTTGGCAGTAGCCACAAACTGCGGACAGATAAAAACAGGCTCGCTTTCGCGAAGCGAAAGAATTGCAAAATATAATCGGCTTATACGCATTGAACAGGAACTCGGCCCGGCCGCAAAATATCCGGGGCTTAAAGCCTTCAAAGGTCAAAAATTTGACAATGACTGCTCATGCGATTGTTAATTCTATTATGTAAAAATATGTAACAAAGCACTTAAAAACCTTAAAGATTTTTTAGCTGAAATCCGATAGATTTTTTGTAAGATCTTTAAGGAGAAGTGTATTATGGACGAGAAGAAAATCATGAGCGAAGAAGATTTAATGGTTGATTTTGCAGAAATGACAAGTTTCGACTTTAATTCTTTGGATTATCAGCAAATGCAGGATTTGCATAAGATTACTGACAGCGAATATGCTGAAAAACCTTATGCTTTTAAATTCGGCAAATTTGATTTGACAGATTTATTCAGATCATTTGTTAAAGAAGTGTAAAGCTCGTTGAATTAGGGAGTTATGTGTATGGAAAATTTTGACGATTTGTTTCAGGAAAACTGCTTTTTACCATGTATTGGCGAAGCTGAACCCAAACAACAACCATTTGTCAGACAGCACAAAAGTTTAGACACATTACTTGCAGAACTGGAAGTGATAAAGAACAATATAGAGGAGATAAAAGCCAGAGAATGGCATCTGGCAAAACTGATGCAATTCCACAAAGAGGGGCTTGCCCCTCAGTAGGCTGCCGGACTTGAAAAGCACCCCTTTCGGGGTGCTTTTTTAAATAAAAAGCACTTCTTTTTTGGAGAAGTGCAACAATTACTTTGTCAGAAAAATGGAAAAAAGGAGTATTAAGCCAGCCGGGGTTTACCTGTAAGATTTATTAATGCGTCTATAACTTTTGGCATTTGACAGACGAATGAGTAATTACCATGTGCTAAAGAACATTTTTTACAGTCACAATGAATTCTATAGCATTCAAGTGCTTGTTCCGTCCAATTTTGTGTTATGGATTCGGAAATTTCTCCCTTAGTCTGAGGATAAAAATCTTCTTCAACATCCTGATACTCTCTCATTACAAACCCCACAGATTACCTACCCATGTTCATTTTATCAGGTCAAATTCTTTTTTTAATCCTCTATTTAATGGATTTATGTAAAATAATTACATAAAAAGTACCAAAGCATGAGCGAACAGAGGCTGGAGGGCTTTGCAAAGGCAAAGGCCGCAACGCCGTTTAATGCGAGCGAACAAGAGAGACACGACAACAAACTTGACCTTGGATAATCCTTATACGTCATCCCGCGCTGCCTGAGGCAGGACAAGACATCTGATTTTGGTCGAATGCAATTCGTCATCCCGCATTTATTGCGGGATCTAATATAATGTCGGATTAGTAAATCCGACCTACATTTTTACATAAAAACTATTATAGTTATGTATCAGCATTTTCTTTCTCTTTTTTGCGAGGAAAAGAGAAAGAAAACGCTGGCAAAAGAAAGAGAAACACGCGATTGAAATGAACGAGTGAGCAGGGGACACCCCCGCACCCCCGTTAAAGCCGGCTGTGCCGGCTCCGCGCCGTAATTATAGGCGCGGTGAAAGATTGCAGGATTTTAGCCCCTCTCCCGTCCTGCGGACACCCTCTACCGGGCGATGGATAAAATACTGCAACGGCACGGAGTGCGCCCGTTAGGGCTTGTGCAATCCAAAGGATTGCAAATAAACAGCGTGTTTTTCTTTTTCGGTTCACTTTTTCTTTTTACATCGCAATAAAAAGAAAAAGTGAACAAAATAAGATACCTATAATAGTTTTTATGTAAAATACTTATCCAAGTAACTTTTCTAAAATCTTTTCATTATATCTGTTATCTATAGCACTAAACGGGTAAACTTCACCGCCGAATTCTTTTTCAACCCTTTTTAACACACTTTGGATTTTCGGTTTAGGAACATAATCTATTTTTGTAACTATTGTAAATACCGGCAAATTATAAGCTTCCACCCATTCCCGCATCTGAAAATCATTCTTCTGGATTTCATGCCTGCCGTCCACAAGCTGGATTAAAGATTTTATCTGTTTTCGATTTAACAAATATTCTTCCAGATACTTCTGCCAGCGGTTCTGGGCTTCTTTTGAAACTTTTGCATAACCGTATCCCGGCAAATCCGCTATTATAAATTTGTCAGAAAAATTAAAAAAATTTATCAGCCGTGTCTTTCCGGGGGTGTTTGATGTTTTGGCAAGCTTTTTGTTATTCGCAAGTGCATTAATAAAAGAGGATTTGCCCACATTCGAACGCCCCAAAAGCGGATACTCGCTAAGTTGAAAATCAGGACACTGACTTAATTTTTCAGCGCTCACTATAAATTTTGCCTCTAAAAACGGTCTCATTTAAGTGCCTTTTCCCTCTGTTCTTTTAACCTGCGTTTATACAAAACCGTTTGAAATAAATTGTACATATTGTCACTGTCAACAACCGTAATTTGTGTTTTTTTGTTCACAATATCAACATTTACGGAAGGTTTATTGCTGAAAATATTTGTTTTTATATTTACAATCTGAAAAAGCCCCTCAGTTAAGACACTTAGAGGCTCTCTCAAAAATATTTCAAATGTTTTTCGTATATCAAATTTTTGCATTCAATTATTTTTTAATTTTTTTCTGATATTTATTGATTTTTCTAGTTACGGAAGCTTTATCAGCAGCGTTCGGGTTATATGACAAATACTGATTATAGTATTTTACAGCGCCCTGATAATTCTTTTCAGCTTCGTATGCCATTGCTTTTAATTTGGCAATATCAGCTGAATTGTGGAAGAAATCAATTGCGCGGTTACAATATTCAATTGTTGATGCGTAATTTTCTTCCTTGAACTGTCTTCTTGCAACATCCAAAAATTCATTTGATTTAATTTCGCAAAGATTAATGTAATCTATGCCGTTTTTGGCAGCAACGTTATTCGGATCCTGCTGAAGAACTTTTTCCAACGCGGTTCTTGCTGTTCTAAACTGTTTATTGTGCAACAAAATTTCTGATAAATAAAGATAATCATCAATTGTTTTTGAGAAATTAATTGCATTTTCAAAAGTATAAACAGCATCTTTTTCTCTGCCAAGTGCCAGATAAGCTTCGCCTTTAATTACAGTATCCATAAGACTATTGCTTGCGGACTGAATAATATAATTCAAGCTGTCTTTTGACATCGGAACCTGATGCGTAATTCTTGCAAGTTTAATTTTTGCAAGATGAAGTTTCAAATCATCAGGTGTTTTTTCAATTGCTTTATTTACATAATCATAAGCCAGATAAACATCTTTGTTTGTTGTGTAAGCTTCACTGTCACCGGCATCTTTTGCCATTTCATAATAAGTATTGGCAAGACCGATTATAGCTTCGTCATTATAAGTTTCATCACCGAGCAATTTTGAATAATATTCAAGTGCCTGATCATATTTTTTTGTATCCAAAGACATGTTCGCGACTCTGTATATACCGTCTTTATAATTAGGATTAATAACAATTGCAGTTTTTAACTGTTCCATTGCGAATTCTGAATCCGCTCTGCGTTCATAAACACCTGCAAGGTTGATATAAGGACGTGAATTTTCAGGTTTTACGGCAACTGCTTTTTTGAAGGAATTAATAGCGGCAGCCTGATTTCCCTGTCTTAAATATAATTCACCCTGCAAATTCAAAGCCGGAGATGAATTCGGGTTGATATGAATTGAATGGTTAATCCATGTTAAAGCTTCTGAATAATTCTTTCTTCTGGCTTCAACCTGTGCCATATGATACATTGATGTCGGGTTATGAGAATTATATTTCAAAGACTGTTGGAAATATTTTTCCGCATCATCAAGTTTATTATCTATCATAGCAAGGGTGCCGAGATTATCGTAAGCAGGTGCAAAATCAGGTTTAATTTGCAATGCTACCTTAAATAATTCTTCCGCATCTTTCTTGTTACCGAGTTTCAATGTAGCAACACCCATTGCGTTATATGCTTCAAAGTGATTATTATTCAAATTAACTGCGTTAACAAATTCTTTAATTGCGTTTGTTGTAAGATTTCTTGCATTTTTAATATATTCAACATCAGAAGAAGTTTGTCTGAGCATATAAATCAAACCCTGCGCATAGTGTAAATCCGCATTTTTCGGATTTTGTTTCATTAATTTATCGAGTTCAGCTTGAGCAGGCGCAAGTTTATACTGTTTTGCCATGGAAATAATCTGCAAAGCCTGAGCATCAATATTATTCGGGTTTTGTTTCAAAAGACTGTTAATTGCCGAATCAGCCTGTGAATAATTGTTATATTCAATCATTTTACTGATTTCCGGATATTTTTGTGAAACCTTATTTTTTTCTACCTTTGCTTCCAAATTTGCAGCGAATGCAGCAGATGTGCACATAATACCTGTAAGAACCATTGCTGATACTAATAACTTTTTACAACTCATATTATCTCCTGATTTTTTACTATTCTAAATATTATAAATATATTGTATAATATATATTATAAAAAAGCAATACGGTGAACGATGGGTTTAAACGCAAATTCAAAGCAGGATCTGGAAGATTTCAAATCATATATTTTAGTTGAAAAAAACTTTTCGGAACATACGGCAAAAGCCTACTGTTCGGACGTTTTAAGCTTTTTAGTGTGGATAAATGATACATCATGTGAAAATGTTAACTTTTCCAAAGTCAGGGATTATCTTCATTTTATCCAAAAATTCAATTACAAAAAAACAACAATTGCCCGAAAAATTGCATCACTAAGAACTTTCTACAAATTTCTTTACAGAGAGAGAAAAGTAAACTCAAATCCGGCAATGAATTTAACATCTCCCAAGCGTCCGAAATCTCTGCCCAAATTTTTAACACCGGATGAAATTGAAAAAATTCTTAACAATGTAAAAATTGACACACCTGCGGGATTTAGAAACAGAGCTATTCTGGAACTTTTATGGGCAACGGGAATGCGGGTATCCGAACTCAGCGGATTAAATTTCGGGGATTTGAATTTAGAAAACAATGAAATCCGTGTTTTCGGAAAGGGTGCCAAAGAAAGAATAATTCTTGTGACAGACCGTGCGAAAACTTACCTTGAAAGATATTTAACTTCAGCCCGTATGCTTATACCAAAAGGCTTTAGGCTGGAAGAGCCGACTGAAAGTTCGCCTGTTTTCATTAATAACACAGGCTACAGGCTGCAAACAAGAACTATCCGTAATGTTATAAATGAAACAGTTGACAAAATAGAATTGCCGAAAAAAGTTACACCGCACGTATTCAGACACAGTTTTGCAACTCATTTGATAGAAAACGGTGCGGATTTACGTGTGGTGCAGGAACTTTTAGGACACGCCAGCATCTCAAATACGCAAATCTACACACATGTTTCCATGCAGCATATGAAAGAAGTCTATAACGAAGCCCACCCGAGAGCCTAAAGCCACGGGTAATCCTCTTTGATTTCCCATCCGTCTAAAAATATTAAATAACCGCACGTATAAATATTATCTAATTTACAGTTTTTCAATGCCGACTCTCTGCTTGAAGCGTATTTGTAAAATTCAAATTGACGAGAATTTAAGTTGAACCGCATTACAAAAACATCCTTGCCAAGCGTATTGGGACCTTGAAATCCGTTTATATCAACATAAAAATTAGGATTCAAAAATTTATCCACACATGTTCCGTCTGCGACACTTGTACCCTCCGCACAGCCTGAAGTTCCTATAACTATACTAACCAAAACATTGCTTGACAAAAGAAAAAAATACTTTCGTGTGCCGGCACCCGCGGTATAATCTCCGGTCGTCGGGTTTTTAGAACCATCATACTTAATAGCTTGTCTTGTTGTATAACCAAAATCCTTTGATACTTTTAAATACGGTATTAAATACTTTTTAACAAAAAGTTCTAACGCCTCTTTTGAAGAAAAATCACTATCCGCTGTCGGAGTTCCGTAAATTCCGGACACTTCCCAGGTGGTTGTATCCCCGTGTTCTGCCTGCGCCATTGTGAGAGCCTGCGACAATACAGAATACGTTTGTTTTAATTTTGATACCGTCTGTTTTTTCTGATAATTCGCTATAAGCGTCGGGATTGTCATAGCTGCCACAATGCCGATTATGGCAAGGGTTATCAAGACTTCTGCTAAGGTAAAGGCGGCTTTCTTTTTAAAGTCGTTAAGACGATAAGACGTTAGGACATTAAGTTCTTTACTGTGAGTTTTGCTAACATTTGTGTCATCCTGAGCTCGTTTCAGGATTTCTGATTTATAATTCATCATATTAGAATTATAATTTGCTTCTGGTGTTGTGTCAATTCGTTTTATATCTTGTAGGTCGGGTTTAATAACCCGACGGTAAACTTTTCTGTCGGCATAGTAATGCCGACCTACATTTCTATTACCTCTTAATGCCTTAGCGCCATAGTATCTTAGTAACTTTTCCAAGATAATCTTACTAAAACCCTTACTATATCTACCTGGAGGAGTCGCCCCCCCCCCGTTGTTAGAACTAGTCATATCAATACTCTCCTTGTTTTGGGTTTATTATATCAAAATTCTCAAATTTTGGCAATAAATATCATTTATTATTTCGATCGTATAAAGATTTATTTGATTTAATAAACAACAACAGAGGAATAATTATAAAGCATAACAGCCCGAAAATTCTGAAAGAATCAATAAACGCCCAAAGAGTAGACTGCTGAATTAATTGTTTATACAAAGTTGTCTGTGCCATATAATTTGCAACGGAAAGCTCCGTATATTGAGATAAAGCTGCTGCGGTACTTTGAAGTCTTTCCATATAAACACCGTTTAATTCGGATAATTTCCCGACCATCATATACTGATGCATTTGCGCAAATCTTGAAAGCATTGTCGCAACCAGCGATGTACCGATTGCACCGCCGATTGTTTTTAACAAATTTTGAATACCGGATGCATTTGTCATCTGATCATTTCTCAATGTATCAACAGACAGGTTTATAATCGGAATCATTGCCAACCCCATACCCATACCCATTAAAAAGTTAGGTATCATAATATTTATGCTTGCAATCTGTAAATTCAAAAATCCCAAAACAAGACCGCCGGTACCAATCAAAGATAACCCGATTACAACCATCAACCGGTTGCTGATTTTGTTGGAAATATTTGCGACAATTACCATGGATAGTAAACTTCCCAAACCCCTCGGCATCATGGAATATCCGCTTAAAAATGCAGTATAACCCATCATACTTTGCAAAAATTGAGGCAAAATCGCAATAGACGCATACAAAACCGCTTGAATTACAACCTGCATTGCAGTTCCTGCAAGAAAATTCATATCCTTAAACACACTCAAATCAATAAGTGTATCTTTGCGGTAAATTTGAGATATAAAAAACGAAATTCCCGCAACGCATGAAACCGTAAACATCCAGCACACCCACGTTGCATTAAACCAGTCCGCATTATTACCTTTGTCCAAAACTATCTGCAAACAAGTAATCCAAACAACCAGAAGAAAAAAACCGAGAGCATCAATTTTTACACCTTTTTGACGCTTGGCATACGGAGGGTCGACAAGAATTTTTTTACACATTAGTGCTGCAATACAACCAAAAGGCACATTTATAAAATAAATCCACGGCCACGTCCAGTTATCGGTAATCCATCCGCCCAATACAGGTCCTATAATCGGCGCAATAATTATACCCATACCAAAAACAGCCATTGCTTTCGGACGTTCTCTTTTCGGAAAACTTTCAAGCATTATGGCTTGCGAAATCGGTACAATACCGCCCCCGCCAAACCCTTGCAAAACTCTTGCCAAAACCATTGTTAATAATGAATTCGCAAGTCCGCACAACAGTGACGCTACAGTAAATAATAAAATACTTATTATAAAAAAGTTTTTCCGCCCGAAAACCTTGCTGAACCAATCAACCGCAGGAATTACAATACCGCTTGCAATCAAATAACTTGTTAAAATCCAGATTGATTCATCACGCGTAACCGAAAAACTTCCCGCCATATGCGGTAATGCTACGTTTGCAATTGTTCCGTCCAGAACAAATATAAATACCGCAAGCAATACAGCCGATGCCGTAAGCCACGGGTTTTTGGGATAATATTGATTTTCTTCTTCTATTGCATCAGTCGACATTATTTTCTACCTTCACGGCTGCATGTTTTTCACTTTTTAATATAAACATAAACGGAATTAAAATAAAACATGCAATAGCAAAGATTTTAAATGTTGTCATATAAGCACAAAGAGTAGACTGCTGAATCAGCTGATTATAAAGCATTTTGCCTGCCATATATGTTGCATTCATACTGTCACCCGCCATAGAAATAAACGACCCCGCATAACTGTTTAATCTTTCGATAAAAACAGAATTTGTATCTATCAAAGATTTTACAAGACCGTTATGATGAACTTGTGAAAATCTTGAAATCATAGTTGCAACAAGCGATGTACCGATTGCACCGCCGATTGTTTTTAATAAATTTTGAAGCCCTGACGCATTTGTCATCTGTTCATTTCTTAACGTAATACAAGATAACGTTGTAATCGGCATCATAGTGAACACCAGCCCGAATCCGAATACAATATTCGGGATAACAATATTCATCATGCTTATTTGAAGGTTTAATCCGCCGAGCATCCAGCCGCCGACACCTAAACAAAAAAGACCGACAAGCCCGTAAGTTCTATACGTAAATTTTCCGCCCAGACATCCGAAAATAATCAATGCAGTTAGTGCGCCGATACCTCTCGGCATAACGGCAACACCGCTTGTAAATGCGTCATACCCGAGCATATTTTGAAGCATCTGCGGTAATATTGCAAGTGATGCCAGTAAAACCGCGTTCAACAAAATAAGCATTATTGTTCCGCAAAGATAATTTCCGTCACGAAGCACATCAAGTTTTATCATAGGCTTTTTGCCTTTAACCTGTGAAACAAAGAATAAAACCGCACCGATTAACGCAACAGCCGAGAACCAGCAGACCCACGGCGCATTAAACCAATCCGCGTCATTACCTTTATCAAATACAATCTGCAACGGTATCAGCCATACACAAAGCCACAAAAACCCGAACTTATCAAGATGTGTATTTTTTTGGCGTCTGGCATACGGAGGATCCTCGAGATATTTTTTTGCCAGAGCAATACACAAAAACCCGAAAGGCACGTTTATAAAAAAGATATAAGGCCAAGACCAGTTTTCCGTAATCCATCCGCCCATAACAGGTCCCAAAATCGGCGCCACAACTACAACCAGACCAAATACGGACATAGCTTTGTTTCTCGCCTCACCCGTAAAACTCTCCATTGTAATTGCCTGTGCCATAGGCATTAAACATCCGCCGCCAATCCCCTGCAATGCACGGGCTATTACTATCATTCCAATTGAATTTGAAACCCCGCACAAAAATGACGCAAGTGTAAAAATAAACACTCCGATCATAAAAAAATTTTTTCTTCCTAAAAATTTACAGAAAAAATCCACCATAGGAATAACAATACTGCTTGCCATCAGGTAACTTGTCAAAACCCAGATAGATTCCTGATTGCTGACGGAATAACTTCCTGCAATATGCGGCAGTGCAACGTTTGCAACGGTTTCATCCAATGCATACATAAATGTTGCAAGAATAACCGGCATTATTATAAACCACGGGCTTCGCGATGGTTTCCATTCAGTATCTTGAGTGACTGCTTCGGACATTTTCTCCCCTTAAAAGCCGGCAATGCCGGCTTTGTAAACTCTCTTATCTTATTTTTACCTTGGGAACAACTGACATTCCGGGAACTACGTTGTACTGTTCAGGATCAATTTCTTCCGTAAATATAATTTTTACAGGCACTCTTTGAACAATCTTAACGAATGAACCTACGGCGTTTTCAGGCGGGAATAAACTTGCTTTTGCGCCCGAACTTCTCTGAATACTGTCAACTTTTCCTTTAAATACTTTATTCGGATAGGTATCTACCTTGATATCAACAGGCTGACCGGGTTTCATATGACGAAGCTGATTTTCTTTATAATTTGCAACAACCCAAATGTTATCAGGCACGATTGTGAATAAAGGCGTTCCGACCTGAACATACATACCTTTTTCAACCCTTCTTGAAGCAACCGTTCCTGACTGCGGAGCATAAATGTTTGTATATGAAAGGTTAACTTCTGCCTGATCTTTTTGAGCTTTCAAAACTTTCAAATCAGCGTCGGCAACTTTGCTGTCATTATCGGAAAATATTGACTGTTCTGCCGTTACCTGTTGAGCTTTTGAACTGTCATATTTTGCCTGTGCAGCATCAAGTGTCTGTTTTGAAACCGCACCTGCTTCATACAAATTTTTATATCTTTCCAAATCTTTTTTTGCAACTTCAATATTTGTATTTGCCGCATTAAGATTTGCTTTTGCATTCTGTTGGTTTAATAACGCTCTTTCATACTGAGCCGTCATCTGATCAACTTTAATTTTATAATCCGTATCATCAATTCTTGCAACCAGATCGCCTTCATTAACTCTCTGGTTATCTTTTATTAAAACTTCAACAATCTGACCGCTAACCTTTGGCGCGACAGATACGGTTGTTGTTTCAACATACGCATCATCGGTTGATTGATATGTTAATACATCTACTATAAAATATGCCAGTAATGCCAGACCGACTATTGCAATCGCAATTATAACCGGCTTTTTAAACATTTTATTTTCTTTTGGCTGTTCTTGTTTTTCCTCTGTTTGAATTTCCTTTTCTTCCATTTTGACCTCTTATATTTTCAATTCTATCAGCTCTTCAAATCTTTCTCTAACTTTTTTTAACGAATTATACAATCCGTCAAGTTCTTCTTCAGAAACAACTTTTTTGGTTTCTGATATATAACTTTCTATTTTTTTGTTAATATTTTTTAACATTTTATAACCTGATTCAGTTATTGCCATTTTTCTGACAAGTCTGTTATTTTTCGTATCAACAAAACGGGTAATTAAGCCCTTTTCTTCAAGGGAATTTAAAATTCTGCCGGTATTTGCCCTGTCTTTTATAATAAGTTTTGCAAGATCTCTCTGACAAATTCCCTGATGACAAGATATTATATCAAGCGCAACATATTCATCCAATAACAAACTTATATTAAGTTTTTCCATAACCTGCATACCGAGAATTTTCATGACTTTTGCGGTTTTTTCAAGTTCATAATTCAAAGTATCGGTATAATGTTTGAGTTTTTTGTACATTCAACTTCCTTTTAAAATCTTAACATTATGTTGTAAAAAAAATATGTTGCATTTACAACAATATTATGCTAACATATCATTATAAAAAATGCAAGTAAAAATTTTATATGAGGAAGAGAAATTGAAAAAGGCAATAGCAGCAACACTTATAGCAGGAATATTAATAATGAATGCAGCCCCGATTTTTGCAATTGAAGATGTAAAAAAATCAACTGCAACCCCAAAAGAATTCAAAAGCATGGCGAAAAAAAATAAAAAAGTTAACAACGATTACAAATACGCTTATGTAAATATGGACTGGTGGAAAAATTTCAACGATGAAAATTTAAACAGTTATATAAGAAGGGCAATTGAAAACAACTATGATTTAAAAATGGCAACTCTTGCGGTTGAAGAATATTACCAGCAGACAAGAGCACAATTCGCGAACGAATTGCCGACAGTTACTGCAGGCTTTGCGCCGAATTTATTGAAAATGCCCGGCGCCACCAACACAACAGGAATGTATGCGGTTCCGGCAATTGCAAACTATGAAATAGATTTGTTCTTAAAAAACAGAGATAAAACCAAAGCCTCCAAAAAGTTATGGGAAGGTTCACAGCTTGATGAAAGAAGTGCCTATATTTCAGTTGCATCAGCGGTCGGCACAACTTATTTGAACATAGTCATGCTGGACAAAATTATTGAAATACAGGAAGAAATCGTAAAAGACAGAAAAGAAATATACGATTTAATGGTTTTGAGCCACAGCGAAGGACTTGCCTCAACAGCTGATACTGTCAGGGCAAACAAATCTTACGTAAGCGGCAATACAAATCTTATTGACTTAAAAAAACAACGTGAAACAATGCTTCATCAATTATGCGTTTTAATTGGCGAAAGTCCTGAAAACTCTGATACATTACAGCGGGCATACCTTGATGACCTTGATTTTACAGGAGTAATTCCGGATGAAATATCGTCAGATGTAATAATTCAACGTCCTGATTATATGAAAGCCGAAAAAATGGTAGAAAAAGCAGGAATTGACGTCCGCGTTGCAAAAAAAGAATTTTTACCGTCAATAAGCTTAACCGGACTTGCATTATTTAACGCAAATGATTTAGGAAGCATTTTCTCAACAAAAGGAATGCTGGCAATGCTCGGCGGTTCAATTATGTATCCGTTCTTTACCGGCGGTTCAAGATTTGCAAACCTCCGAATAAGAAAAGCTGAATATGAAAGGATTTTGCAAAATTATTACAAGACAAACCTGACAGCAATTCAGGAGGTAAATGATTCACTTGTAAGCATAAAAATGGATACCGATAAAATGACGGAAACCGAAAAACAGGCAAAACTTGAAAAAGCCGACTTCGGTTACAATACCCACAGATACAATGAAGGAACAATTTCAAAACTTGATTTAATCCAGTTTAAAGAAAACCTTTTAACAATGGACAAACTGGTAGCACAAAATAAAGTCGACTGTCTGGTAGATTACATAGGTCTTTATAAAGCAGTCGGGAGCAAATTATAAAAATCTAAATCATCACCTCTTTACTTTAAAAGTGAAACCTGCCGGCAGAAATGCCGGCTTTTTTTTAATATTATGCCGGAATCTTTTGTAAAAGTTTAATATTCAAAGTTTGGTTAGAATTTTTAAATGCAATTCTGTTGATGCTTCCTAGTTCAAGACGCCTCAAAGGTTCGCTCCTGAATAAAACATTTTTATTGCCGAAAGTATTCAAAATAATATAATTCTGAATAGAAAAATCAAACTGAATTGTAATCAAAACCTCATAATCCAAATCCAGCTGAAAATTACAACCGGAATTTGTACCGATAGTGATTACATTTTTGCCGGAAAAAATCCGCTCATTATTATTTGAAGAAATTATTATATCCATAATTCAAATTATAAAAACAATAATAAACCTCTAACAATAACCGGTTGGAGTATACAAAAGGATAATAATTAATTATTAAGTTTTGTAAAATAAATAGATGAAAATCTGCTTTTTCATTAAAGAAAATTAAAAATATACCGATAAATTACATGTGAGTAAATAAAAGGAGTCATGTGATGGCAATCGAATTTAACGGAAAAGGAAAGGTAAACAATTTAAGAATCGGCAAGGAAATGCCGAACTCCAAAGATGTTCAGAAGGAAGAAAAGGTAACGGAACAGGTAGTAGACAACAAATTTGTAAAAGATTTGGGCGAAGATCTGCTTACCCAAACGGCAGCAAGTGCTTACGGAATCAATTTTGCAAAACCGGCAGGTACAAAAATCGACAAAGCGTTCTGGGGTGATGCGTTAAAAGGCTTAAACCTCAAAGACACAGCGATTTCTGCTGCTACAACAGACGGCATTGCGGAATTGGATAATAATTTTGCAATGATTGACATGGAAAGAAAAATGGCTTCATCCCCATTTATTCAAGCGCTAAACAAAGAATTCGAAATTTAGACTTATAAAATCACATTTACTCACACACAAATTTAAAGGCTGACAAATGTCAGCCTTTTTTATTATGATTCTACATATTCTCTCAAGCGTTTGGATCTGTTCGGGTGGCGGAGTTTTCTCAGAGCTTTAGCTTCAATTTGTCTGATACGCTCGCGGGTTACACCGAACAATTGTCCTACTTCCTCAAGAGTTCTCTGACGTCCGTCATCCATACCGAAACGCAATCTCAAAACATCACGTTCTCTCGGAGATAATGTACATAGAACTTCTGCAAGATCTTCTCTCAAAAGTTCGGATGCAACAGTTTTAATAGGAGCGTCAGCTTCCTTATCTTCAATAAAATCACCTAAGCGGGAATCTTCTTCTTTACCTATAGGAGTTTCCAGAGATAAAGGTTCCTGAGCGATTTTAATAATTTCACGAAGTTTCGGGATAGAAACATTCATTTCAATTGCGAGTTCATCTTCGGTCGGTTTTCTTGAAAGTTCCTGAGCCAAGCGGCGGGTGACTTTTTTCAACTTGTTAATTGTTTCAACCATATGTACGGGAATACGAATTGTTCTTGCCTGATCGGCAATAGCACGAGTAATTGCCTGTCTTATCCACCATGTTGCGTATGTTGAAAATTTGAAACCTCTTTCATGGTCAAACTTTTCAGCCGCACGGATTAAGCCTAAGTTGCCTTCCTGAATAAGGTCTAAAAATAACATTCCGCGTCCTACATATTTTTTGGCAATACTAACAACCAAACGCAAGTTTGCCTGAACAAGTTTTCTTTTTGCAATAGCTCCAGGTGTACCGCCTTGAAGAATTTTTCTTGCAAGTTCAATTTCTTCCTTTGCAGATAAAAGTTTAATTCTTCCGATTTCTCTTAAATATAATCTGACAGGATCATCAACAGCTATACCTTTAGGCAAATCAAAATCAGCATCTTCCGATTCTTCATCAGAACCCGACATCATATAAATATCATCCATATTCATCTTATTGCCGATTTTTGAGGTAACAATATCTTCAATATTATCGGTACTTATGTCCATATTCATGTAGTTTACGCTATCATTTTCGGACTCTAAAACAGCATCCTCGTCTAAATCGTGTAAATCTAATGTTTCATCTTCCATAACGCTTACAACTGAGGAATTGGGTTGTCTTTTTTTACTCATTAATTTTTCTCCGATTATTAATTTTATCTCTTAATTGCATTTGAATTTTCAGGGCTTCTGTATCATCGTCATTTACATTTTTATATAAACTGCGAATTTGTTCTTTTTCTTTTTCCCGCTGACATTGATTTATTTTATTAATATTTTCTTTAATTATATTTTCAAAGTCTTTTTGGGACAGATTTTTATAACTTTCGGAAGTACTTATCAAATCGGTTACAATCGCCTGTAATTCCGGTTTTTGAATGAATTCCGTATATAAATGTTCAATTAATTCCTTTACATTATTTACGGTACATGTCAATTTGTCAATTGTAGATTTTACAATTATTAACGTTTCATTTTCAAATGCCGTATCGCCAATTATAGTCTTGATTGTATCAAAACTTAACGGGCTTTCTGGTACTAGAAAAACACTCAATAAATTTTTTTGCGCTTTTTCCATAATTGAAACATTTTTTGTTACATTCTTAACAAAACTTTCGGGAACTGTTTTTGATTGCGAAAAAGAATTAACTTCTCTTGCCAAAACTTTACCGTCCAAATCAAGCGCCTGAGCAACCATTTCCGTATATTCAGCGCGAACAATTTTATTGCCGATTTCCTGCAAAACAGGAATAATTGTTTTAACAAAACGTGCTTTTTCAACGGGTGTTTTGTATTTATCTTTATCTTTCAAAATATTATTCAATTGAAAATCAATCAAGAGCGGAGCATGCTCCATATATTGTTTATAACTTTCGGCACCGACAGAACGTATAAATTCATCGGGGTCTTTACCTTCCGGCGGTGAAATTACGCGGATTTCACAGGCATATTTATCGTCAGAGGTTGATATATAGCTTTCGTCAAAAAGTTTTATATTCCCCACACCTTCAAAAACTTCCTTAATAATTTCAGCGCCTCTGTCAGTAGCTTTTTGACCGGCTGAATCAGTATCAAAAGAAAGATAAATTTTTCTTGATTTTGTATAGCGTGAAAGAAGTTTAACGTGTTCCTGAGTCAAAGCTGTTCCGCAGGCTGCAACACAATTTTCAATCCCGTGCGCCTGAGCGGAGATAACATCAAAATATCCTTCCATCAAAACAACGCTATCCTGCTCTTTTATGGCATCTTTTGCCGTATATAATCCGTATAAAAGCTTGCTTTTGTTATAAATAAGCGAATCGGATGAATTCAAATATTTGGGCGATTGCCCTTCCTCAATTGCACGCGCACCAAAAGCCACAAAATCCCCGAATTCATTTTGAATAGGAATTATAACCCTGTTTCTGAACCTGTCAATAAAACGGCTTTCTTTGCCCGGGATTATAAGATTGGCTTTTTCCAAAATTTCATCGGAAAAATCTTTTTTCAATTCATCATATAATGCCGTGTAGCTTTTCGGCGCAAGACCTAGATGAAACTTCTTGATAATATCTTTTGAAATCCCGCGTTTTGTAAGGTATTTCAAAACATTTTCCGTTGTTGAATCGGAATTTTTTAATAAACCATTTGAATAAAACTCGACCGCACGCGCACAGGCGTTCATCATTTGCTGTTTGACATCTTTGGACGCTTCGCCATGCCGGAGATTTTTCGGCAGTTCAAGTCCGAATTCCTGTGCAAGATCTTTTATCAAATCCATAAACTCAATGTTTTTTGTTTTCATAATAAAAGATAACGCGTCGCCGCCTGCACCGCAGCCAAAACATTTGTAAATTCCCAACTGAGGATTTACTGAAAAAGACGGTGTTTTTTCTTTATGAAAAGGACACAAACCCCAATAATGACTGCCTGATTTTTTAAGAACCACCTGTTCTGATACGACATCAACTATGTCCAGCCTGTCTTTTATTTGAGATATTAATTCTTCCAGAGTATCTGCCATAACTACATTTTATCATTAATATTTTTTTAAGCAAAATTCTAGTCACCTGGGTAATATTCATATTCAAAAAAAATTTGTAAAATTTGTTTATGGTACTTACCGATTAAGATTAAATGAATAATACACAAAAAGAAAAAAACAAAACACAGGACAAAGAATCCCTGTTAGCAATGGTTTCACACGATTTAAAAAATCCTGTAAGTTCGGGTATAATGGCTCTTAAACTATTACAGAATTCAAAATTATCGCCTCTAAATCCATACCAGACAGAAATTCTGGAAAGTTTAATGTTCGGTTTCAAATATATGAAAGACCTTATTGAAAACGTTCTTGACAGATACAAGCTTGACAATAAAGTTTATCATATAAAAAAAGTCCCCATAGATTTCACTATATTTTTAAATACTACAATAGAAGAATTCAGATATCTTCTTTCGGACAAAAATCAAACCGTAAAAATTATAAATAATTTAAAAAATACCGTTGCCGAAATAGATATTTTGGAATTAACACGTGCCGTAAACAATCTATTAAGCAATGCCACCAAATATTCGCCTGCAAATACCGAAATATTGATAAAACTGTTTGAGAAAAACAACAATGTATGTATGTCTATTGAAAACCAAGGATGTAACTTCAATCTTACAAATCCTGATGAAATTTTTGACAAATTCGTTTCAATGAGCAAAGAAAGCAAATCCCTAGCATCCGGTTTGGGACTTTATATAGTAAAAGAAATAATAAATGCTCACGGCGGAGAAATTTTTGTGGAATGTGAACCCGGAAATTTCACGCGATTTACCTTTACGCTGCCCAGAAAATAATTCATTTAAAGCATTAAAAGTTTTCAAAAAAGCCTTATAATTTGAAATATGAGTATGCAGCTTCTATCGGAATATTTGGAATATCTGGAAATAGAAAAGGGTCTGTCTGAAAACACAACTCAGGCTTACAGACGCGACTTGACGGATTTTATGTCCGATATAAAATGTGAACTTTCAAATATAACCAGAAGTCAAATTACAACATACATAAGAAATCTTCATGAAAAACACTATTCACCGACAAGTGTAATGCGAAAAATTGCATCGCTCAGGGGATTTTTCAAATGGTTATGCGCCAATAATTACTGCACATCAAACCCTACACTCACTCTTGAACAGCCCAAAGTCCCCAAAAAACTCCCTAAAGTCATGACCCTTCAAGAAATTGAAACCCTTTTAAACCAGCATTTGACAAAACTTGAAAAAGTTATCCTTGAACTTTTGTACGACTGCGGACTCCGTGTTTCCGAACTTGTCAATTTAAAAATAAACGATTATGACTTAAATGCCAAATATATCCAGTGTTACGGAAAAGGTTCCAAAGAAAGAATTGTGCCTATGGGCAAAAAAGCCGTTACGGCAGTTAAAAATTATATGCCGGAAAGAGATTATTTAATCCAAAAATACAGATTGAATACAAAAAGACTTTTAATCCACGAAAACGGGAGAGAGCTGACCCGTCAGGATGTTTATAATTTCATACATGCTCAGGGCAAAAAAATCCACAAAACTATTTCCCCTCATACTCTCAGACACAGTTTTGCAACACATTTACTTGAAAACGGAGCTGATTTGCGTGTTGTGCAGGAACTTCTCGGTCATAGTGACGTTTCAACAACGCAGCTTTATACACATATAAGCAAAAAACGCCTGAAAGAAGTATACTTTTCAATTAATAAAGACTAATTGCGCATCAAAAACCGTTATGGTATAATCCTTTCAAAAGGAGGATTTATGAAACTGTTACACACCATGATAAGGGTAAAAGACGCTGAAAAAAGCGTAAAATTTTATACTGAACTCTTGAATATGACACTGGATAAGAAAAAACGCCTTGAGGACTGTGAACTGTATTTTTTAAATGATGAGGACGGCACAACACAGTTGGAACTGACATATAATGACGAAACACCTAAAAACGGCTACGATTTAGGCACAGGTTTCGGACATCTTGCCTTTTCCGTCAAATCGCTTGACGAATTTACGAAAAAACTTCACAGACTTGGCTATGAATATTTGTATGAACCTTATGATTTAAACGGAAAAGGTACAAAAATTGCCTTTATTAAAGATCCTGACGGATATGAAATTGAACTTATAGAAAAAGTTGTTTGGTAAAAAGCGGGTAAACTCCCGCTTTTTTATTTTGAAAAAATATGATATAATTGCCTTATGAATGACGTAATAGAAAGCTTAAAAGAACTCGGATTAAACAGCTATGAGGCAAAAGTCTACATTGCACTTTTGAAAAAATATCCTGCAACAGGTTATGAAGTTGCAAAACTTGCCGACATACCGCAATCAAGGGCTTACGACACCCTCAAATCTCTTGAAACGGCAAAAATTGTATCCTCTACCGGCGAAAAACCTCAAACTTTTATTCCGATTAAACCTAAAGATTTGACAAAACGCTACAGACGAAAATTTGAATCCAATCTTGATTTTTTGGAAAAAAAGCTTCCTGATGTCAAAAACGACTACAATGACCCCATACATCCCGTTTCGGGAATATCTGAAATAAGAGAAAAAATGACGGAAATAATAAAATCCGCCAAATCAGATATATATCTTGAAATCTGGTCACATGACTTCAAATATATTGAACAGTATCTTTTTGACGCTTACAACAGAGGTCTTGACATAAAAATTGTTGGCTATGACAATTTTCAATGTCCGTTCGGCACCGTTTTTAAACACAAAAACGGCAGAGAACTTGAACTGTCACTCGGGGGACGTATGGTATTTCTTCTGGCAGACAATACCGAAGGTCTTTTCGGCAAATCGGAATCAAAAGCTATCTGGACCAAAAACCCGCAAATTGTGTTCCTTTTAAAAGAATTTATAGTCCACGACATGTACCTTTTGGATATAGAAGACAGCTTCCCTGAACAGTTAAAATACTTCTACGGCGCCGGTTTGAAAAAACTCAAAGACAAAATCTTAAGCAAAAATTCTAAATATAATATACATTAAATATTGACATATTGTACTGTACACAGTACAATATTAATATGAACAGTTACACAATAGAATATCTGATTCTACCTAACGGAAGCGCACCTGTTATAGATTGGCTCAACTCTCTTGACAATACAATACGCAAACGTATAATTCAACGAATCCTTCGAATTGAAGAAGGCAATTTTGGAGACTATAAAAAAATATCTAATGAAATTTCAGAGTTACGTTTTTCTTTTGGAAAAGGATACAGAATTTATTACGCAGAAAACAAAAATAAAATTATTCTTTTAATAAACGGCGGAGATAAATCCACACAAAGTAATGATATTAAAAAAGCACACGAATTTTTCAACAAATGGAGGTCTATAAATGAATAATACCGGCTCATTTAATGAATATATACTAAAAAATTTAAAAACAGATGAAGATATCAAAGAATGGATAAATATAGGTTTTGAAGAATTTTTACAGGACAATGACTTAAATGCTTTTGTCAAGGCATTGGAATATGCGGTCAGGGCAAAAGATTCTATATTAGGAATATCCAAAAAAACAGGGATATCACGCAGCAATCTTTATGCAATATTCAACGGTGAACAGCAGCCGCAATTATCGACAGCTTTAAAAATCATAAAAGAACTTGGCTATACAGTAAAAGTTGCTTAAACTTTGACCTTAATCCGGCATTTTAATGATAATCTTCCGGTTTGCATTACAGCAAAAAAATTTTACTTAACAAATTCGTAATGTATACTTTGCAAAAACTTTGTTCGGGAGTATAATAAAAAGTGTAAAAGATACGACATATTTTTGGGGATATAGGGATGATACAAGGGTATAGTTTTGAACTGATTACAGGTCCGATGAGCTGCGGCAAAACAGAAGAACTTTTGCGCAGAATAAGACGCTGTATTATTGCAAAGAAAAAAGTCAAAGTTATTTCACCTGATGTGGACACACGTACAAAAGGTGATTATATTGAATCAAGAAACGGATTATGGCTTGATGCAATTAAGGTTAAACATTCAATACAAATTTTGAGTATTGTAAAACCTGAAGATGAAATTGTCGCAATTGATGAATTACAATTTTTTGACAGCAATATTGTAAAAGTTATTTCAAAACTTATGCAAGACGGCAAAAGAGTAATAGGGACCGGTTTGGAACTTGATTTTAAGGCAGAACCGTTTGGTTCCATGCCGGAATTAATGTGTATTGCAACAACAGTTGACAAACTCCATGCAGTTTGCATGAAATGCGGCTGTGATGAGGCAACCAGAACCCAAAGGCTTATTGACGGCAAACCGGCTGATAAAAATTCTCCGCTGATTATGATAGGCGGCGATGAAACTTATGAAGCCCGATGCATAAAATGTTATGAATTACCGGATTTTCATCCGAAAGAAAAAGGCGGACTCAAACTTTTACAATTTCATAAATAATAAAAAATGTGGAAGACTTCCACATTTTTTATATATATGATATTATATTGTAAGACTTTTAAATTTTTATGGAACTAATTTTTGAAAAAAACATCTATAAAAACGTAAGAGTTAGGTGGAGGAATATTTAGTGAGAAATATTATGAGAAAAAGTTTTATATTTTTGTGGACATTTCTGATATTATTCGGATGTGTCGTCAAAAATTACAGTATGGCATACACACCCGTTGAGCTTTACGACAATGTCTGGAGACTTGTGAATGCAAAATTTGTAGACCAGACAAATAATGATCAGGATTGGTCAAAATGGCGTCATAAATACGACAATGTTATAAAAACCAACGAAGACGCCTACGTTGCAATCAACACAATGATTGCGAGTTTAAATGACCCGTACACAAAATTTTTAGATCCTAAAGAATTTGCGGAAGAAACAAGCTCAATCAAAGGTTCCTTAAAAGGTATCGGGATACAAATAGGTGTTAAAGACGGCAAATTAATGGTAATCGCACCGATTGAAGACACACCGGCGGAAAAAGCAGGACTTTTGGCTGACGACGAAATTCTTGAAATTAACGGCAAAAGCACAAAAGGGATTACCGTTGATAAAGCTGCCGACCAAATCCGCGGCAAAGAAGGCACAACCGTCACTTTGCTTATCAAACGTAAAGATACGGCACCGAAATTATACACAATTACCCGTGCTGAAATTGAAATCAAATCAATTTCACAAAAACTGCCCGATAATATTACATTGCCGAATGACATAGGATATATAAGATTAAGTTCTTTTATAAGCCGTAATGCCGCAAAAGAATTCAGTGATATTCTGGTTAACTCAAAAGATAAAAAAGGGTTTATTATTGATTTAAGATCAAACCCCGGCGGACTTTTAAGTAACGCCATTTACATCTCAGATATGTTTTTAGACGGCGGTGTAATCGTAAGTACGGTTGACAGGGACGGCTACAAAGAAACCCAGCGCGCTGCAAAAGGTATGGTAACCGATAAACCTCTCATAGTTTTGATTAACAAAGGTTCTGCCTCTGCAAGCGAAATCTTCTCCGGCGCGATTAAAGATAACCACAGAGGTGTTATAATCGGTGAGCAGTCTTTCGGCAAAGGTCTTGTTCAAGAAATTAACAAATTGCCATATGAATCCGGTCTTAATATAACAATTCAAAAATATTTAACGCCAAACGGCACTGATATCAACAAAAAAGGTATAACGCCCGATCTGGTTGTTGAATTGACCGAAGAAAACGTGAAAAATAAAGACGATGTTCAGCTTAAAAAAGCAATTGAGATTATGCAAAATATGACACGGGGCAGCGCTGTGGCAAATCAATAGAGGATTTAAAAGCTCCTTTTTGGGAGCTTTTTTAATATACCGATTGACAATCAAAACTTAACTTACTATAATCAACGTATGGCAAAAATCATAAATGTAATCAAAGGAACGCACGACATTTTACCTCAAGAGGTTGACAAATGGCATATTCTGGAAGAAAATGCCTTGAAAATTTTTAGCCGTTACGGATATAAAGAAATCAGGACACCGATTTTTGAGGCAACGGAACTTTTTGCCCGCGGAGTAGGCGACACAACCGATATTGTAAATAAAGAAATGTACACCTTTGAAAAAAGCGAACGTTCATTAACACTTCGCCCCGAAAACACGGCAGGCGTTGTTCGAGCATACATTGAAAACGGAATGGCAAGATTATCTCCGCCCGTAAAATTATGGTATAAAGGCCCGATGTTCAGATACGAACGCCCGCAAAAAGGCAGACAAAGACAATTCCATCAGGTCGGCGTTGAAATGTTCGGAATAAAAGAACCGACAGCTGATGCAGAGGTTATTTTGATGGCTGTAAATTATCTGAAATCCCTCGGACTTAACGATTTAGATGTTGAAATAAATTCTCTCGGCTGCCCCAAATGCCGTGAAGAATTCAAAAAAAGACTTAAAGAAGTTTTAAAACCCGAATTTGATAACCTTTGCGATGACTGCAAAACAAGATATGAAAAAAATCCGTTAAGACTTTTGGATTGCAAAGTCGAAAGCTGCAAAGCTATTTTTGAAAAACCCGAAATCCAAAAAGTTATCCAGGCTGATTATATTTGTGAAGAATGCGCGGAACATTTTGCAAAATTAAAAACTTATCTTGATAAATTAAACGTAAAATACAATGTAAATAAACTGTTGGTAAGAGGGTTGGATTACTATAACAGAACCGTTTTTGAAATTAAATCAAACAATTTAGGTTCCCAAAATGCCGTCTGCGGCGGAGGTCGTTATGACAGTCTTGTAAAAAATCTCGGCGGCGATGACACACCTGCTGTCGGATGGGCAATGGGGATGGAAAGATTAAATTCCCTTTTGCCTGATTCTGAACCTCAAAAACTCAACGGCTATATTGTTTCAACTTCTCCGGTTGATGCCTTTGAACTTGCGGAAGAACTGCGCAATGACGGATTTAATATAGAATTTGACCTGAGTAATAAAAAATTTACAAAACAACTTGAAAAAGCTTCAAAAGTTGCGGATTACGCTTTAATTTTAGGCGAAGATGAGATTAAAGCAGGCAAAATTTCCGTGAAAAATCTTGCAACCGGCGAACAGAAAACCGTTTCAAGACAAGAATTAAGGAGTATATTATGACAAGTCCCGTTCACGACGTCATAAAAGTTTTGACATCAGCGTTCCGAAAAAAATTCGACGATTTTAAGGGGATTTATCTTTTCGGTCAATTTTTGGACGGCAAAAACCATGAAGGCGAAGACATTGAACTCGTTGCGATTTTTGATGTTGAGGACAAATCAAAACGCGAAGAAATTTGGCCGATTATCGGAAAAATTGAAACCGAAATGAATGTTTGTATAGACCTTTATCCTTATACAATGGAGGATTTCAAAAAGGATGAAGATTTATATAATGAAGTAATGGAGGAGGGCATATTTTTTGATGCTCTCGGTATAATGAAAGACTAGTAAAGGAAAAAACAATGGACAAAATCACAATCCGTTCTGACAGAAAAACTGATTACAAATTTCAGTACAAAGGCGAAGATGTTGTACTTGGCGCAGGAAAAATTTTGAGTATTGCCGACGGCTTGGAGCATGTTGTTTTGCCGACCTGCGCAATGAAAATTATGAATAACCTCATCGTTATCAAGGACGACGTTAAATAGGATTTCTTATCTTTTTCATTCCGGTTGCAGAATAATTTTCTACAATAATATTTGTGTGCCTAAAATAAGTCTGTGACTGTCTTCCGTATTTTGATTATCACAATAAACGTAATTTAATAAAATTCTCATGCCCTGTCCGATTACAAAATAGTTTATACCGGCAGAATATTCTCGCCTAATGTCACCGGATAAATCTTTGTTGGGGTCAAATTGGTCATAACGCGCCACAAGCTGAATTTTCGGAGTTAACTTATAGCCCACTGTTGTATAAAAACCCTCTGCCTTATCAGTTGAAAAAACTCTGGCATTATAGCCGTCTGCAACAGAATATTCAGCATTTATCATAAAATCTTTATAATTCCAGCCTATATATGCACCGCCTACTGTATAATCTTCATGACGCCTGCCGGAATTCAAACCACCGCCCATCACAAGTTTTCCGTACTTGCCGTCGGTTTTGCCGAGCGGCTTTAAATTCACCCAGCCCGTAAATTCAGCTCCGGGAAAAAATTCCCTGAAAAACCTGTCCGAACTGTTAAACGCCAAACTGTAATCCACAAGGGAATAATTCCCGATAACCCTTGCACCAAAAGCACGGGTGTTTGCAAATGTTCTTGCGATTTGTGATCTTAAAACAAACGGCACATACGTTGTACTCATTCCGCCTTCAACACCAACCTGATTACGGGAATTCCCGAGCATTATTTGATGATGCGGTATTGCCGTGTTTACAATATATGCATCGCTTATGAGATTTTGAAAAAAAGTCCTTTCCGACGTCGGCGTAAATTTCAACTGTAATTTAAAATCCGTTTTATATTTCGGATTAAACTGCCCCATCATACCTACGTCAATTGAGGTGATATCATAATCCCCGTCATAATCACCTTGTTCAACAAAATTAAACGACATATTACCGCGGTATTTACCGTAAAATTGAATTCTGTCTACAGGACCTTTATCCAAATCAACGGTCAAAATATCTTTAAAAAGATAATTACTGTAATCCGTTCTTGTAACCTCCGCCTTTAGGGCTTTTTCTATCTTATAAAACAAAGAACCTTCTTCCCTGTTTATCGGGTCGCCAAGATGCTCAAACGTAAAAAAGTTTTCTTCACTTGTATCTATCAACAAATCTTTACTGTCAATAATGCCGTCATTATTCAAATCCCTTGCAGGCAGCTTTGTATTTTCAGGCAGCAAAATTTCGCCTTCCATAACATTTTTTTCAACAGAAAGTCCTTCCACCGCAAAAGCACTCCCTGAGATAAATGTAAACAATATAATTAAAACCGTTTGTAAAAAGGTCTTCATAAATATTAATTATATCATAAACATATTGCAATTTAATTTTTTTTTATTGTATATTATTATTACTATGACAACTGTAACAAAAAATTATAAATATACAAAAACCCATGCCCCGATTGTAGAAGCATTAAAAAAGGCTTACGACAATCCTACATATCAATTTCACATTCCGGGTCATACAAAAGGCAACGGTGCATTACCTGAATTCAAACAGCTTATAGGCAAAAAAGCTTTAGCAGTTGATACAACTGATGAATTCGATAATTTAGGAACACTTCATCCTGCAACAGGTCCGATAAAAGAAGCGCAAGAACTTGCTGCAAAAGCTTTCGGCGCCAAAAAAACTTTCTTTTTACTTAACGGCTCAACTGCCGGAAACCTTGCGCTTGCAATGGGTTTGACCAAACAGGGACAAAAAATTATAACAAACCGAAACTGTCACAGATCAGTTCTGACAGGTATGATAATCTCCGGCGCAGAACCATTATGGCTTATTCCCGAAAGATTTGAAGACTGGGGAATATGGGGGAACGTAAACCCTGACCGCGTTGAAGAATTACTTAAAACCAACAAAGATGTGTCAATGGTCTGGATTACAAACCCTACATACGAAGGCGTTGTATCTGATATAAAATCAATTTCCGCAGTATGTAAAAAATACAATGTTCCACTAATTGTTGACGAAGCGCATGCGTGTTTGTGGAATTTTAACGATCATTTACCGACATCTGCCTTAAAACTCGGCGCAGATGCCGTTGTTCATTCACTTCACAAAACAGGCGGCAGCATGAGCCAGAGTTCCATGCTCCACATAGCGGAAAATTCTATTCTGGATGTTGACGCTGTTGAAAAAGCTCTAAAACTTTTACACACAACAAGCCCTTCTTTAATGCTTCTTGCAAGTCTTGATGCGGCAAGAGCAAACCTTGAAAGCCCAAGAGGCAGAAAACAACTTCAAAGAGCAGTTTCCAACGCAAAATATCTACGCCGTGAAATTGATAAATTGGAACATATTCATCAATTAAAACCTGATTTCGGATATAAAACGGATGTTACAAAAGTGTTTATCAAAGCTGACGGTTTATCCGGCAAAAGGCTTGAATCCATTTTGGAAATTGATTTTAATATAGAGGTTGAAAGCGCATCTGACGCAGGACTTTTATTGTTATCAAACATCGGCAACAAACACTCCGATATTCAGTATCTCGTTGAATGCCTGAAAAAAATTGACAGAACAAATTATTCAGACATCTGTTATCTTGAAAATAAAAAACACATGCCGATGCTTACACCGGTTATCAAAATGAACTTGCGCGAGGCATATTATTCGGAAAAAGAAACTATCCCGAAAACAGAAGCAATCGGCAGGATTTCCGCAGAAATAATTGCAGAATGCCCGCCGGGGATTGCTGTTCTGCTCCCGGGTGAATTGATAACCGAAAGCCACATGCCGTATTTGACGGATTATGAATTTCTTGAAGTTATAAAATGATCACTTATAAACTAACCAGAGTATTGCTGATTTCTGTCATCAAATTCAAATTATTTGTCTGACGCGCCAATTTTTGAGCTTTTTCAAGCAGACTCTTAGCTTTATTCTCATTTTTGTATTCAAGCATAATTTCTGCGGCATTCAAATAATTCTGAGCGGCTTTCTCAGGAGAATCAGCATCAAGATAATTTTTGACGGCTTTTGAATATGCTTTCAAAGCTTCAGGTGAATCGCCGAATTTGTCATAAGCATCGCCGATGCTTGATGAAACATAACCTTTCACTTTTGCATTATCTGTTTCATCAGCAATTGTATCAGCTATTTCATAGTAATCAAAAGCAGTCATTTCATACATATCAGAATAAATATTTCCGATTTTTGTCATGGATTTAGATTGCGCGGAAAGATTTTCGGCTTCGCCCGCATAGGATACCGTGCTGAAATAATGATCTATTGCAGGCTCAATCTGATTTACGTCGTTATAAATTTCAGCCATTGAATAATGAGCACGGGTTTTTACGTTGCAGTCTTTTGTTCTTTGAACTGACTGATTGTAACTTTTCAAGGCTTGCGCAAGATAATCATGGTCATCATAAATTTTACCGACTTCTAAAAATATTTTTGACTGAGTTTCTTTATCATCCACCTCATTTGCGCGCTCAAGGGCGGTTTGGAAAGCTTCTATGGCTTCTTTGGGTTTATTTGCATAAGACATTTTTTTAGCTTTTATAAAGAGCTTTTTAAGTTCTTTATCCTGCGGAATAAAAGGATTTATCTGCTCTTTTTGCACTTCTTCCGCTTCAGAGGTTCTGTTTTGAGTTTCTTCCGGAAATTTTACCAAAAATTCAGGATTAACATCATTTTCATTGTATTTAAAATCTATTTGCTGTAAAAACAGAGCATCAACCCAATTTTCCACAACTTTTGAATCTTTATCCAGCGTTTTGGAAATATAATTATCTAAAATTGAGGCTGCATTTTTAAGATTTGATTTAATAAGTTTGCTGTTCGGGGCTTCTTTTGTAACCTGTTTTTCTATCAGCGCAAGATATCCGCTGACTTCTTCTTTCAAATCATCGGGCGTTCCGATTGCTATTGCCGTATTTTTAAAATCTTTAAGAATTTGGGCAATGTTTATATTGGGATTACGCTGTGCAAGAGCTGTTGCAACTTCGTTAGGGTATTGAACGGGGTGTTCGGTATGAACCGGTTGATATGCAGCGTAATTATTATGCTCAACGTATTGAAGTCCTCTGCTTCTGGCATTTTGATTTGTTTGTTCTTCTCTTTGAGCATTAGAAGTTGAGCGCTCTTCGTCTTGTTTTTTTCTGACCTGATTGCGCCTGTCTTGTATAAAATATGGACGTTGATATACGCTGTTTAAATTCAACCCCATTTACATACCTCTGGTTTTACATACCTATCATACATGATATGAGTTTTTTTTAACTCATACTTTTGTATTATATTTAAGGTTTTTTAAGGATATGTCAACCGATTATTATCATTTCGCAATTTTTACAATCAAATTTAAGCGGATATTTTTTGCCTTTTTCGTCAATCAAAAACAAATTTACAGGTGATTTGCACATATCAAAGGCATATTTCAGACAATGTTTTGTGCGCATAAGTTCAACATTTTTCGGTTTTGTGCTTTCATAAGACATCTCACAAGTTTCACAGCCGCAATTTTCATAAAAACTTTTTGCTTCGTGATTATGGATATTTGCTCTGTAGTCAAGATTTTTTACCGGAAATTCCGCATAATGCAGAGGCTGCTGAACGTCACGTTCATAGTTATTAATTCGTTCTTCCATAAGTTTATCCAAAATATCACGGCGCAGATTATTTATTTCAGAAATCGGAAGAAATGGCAAATCGCCGTTTATTTGAATATCTGTTATATAAAAATCGCTTTCGCCAGATTTTTTTAACTGGGTTTTAAAATTTTCAAGCATTTTGTCAGGGTTTTTGGGAGTTTCAAGGGTGTCAACAGCCATCGCAGCTTCATTTCCGTCCTCATCAATAACATGCAAAACACCTTCATTATACAAAAATTTTGCCTCGATTCTGCGGCGGGTTTTGGAATTAGTAAGCTGTTTTTCAAATTTTGAATCAAAATTTCTGTAAATTGTCATTCCTTTTTTTAAATTATCCGTTTTATTCGGATAAATTCTGTTCCCTTCGACTTTATTCACAAGACAACCGCACAACTCCCCGTCGACAAAATAACACAGACCGTCCTGAGGACTCAATGATGCATTTATTTCAAAATAATCTTTGCCGACGGCGGTAATTTTACCGAGTTTTTCACCCGTTGATTTCGGAGTTCTGAAATTAAAACATTCTTTTCTTTTTTCAAGAAAATAATCCGTAAAACCTCTATTAAAGCTCTTATTAACATCGGGTTCAAAATCAAGAAAAACCTTGCCGGAAGATGTTCTTTCAGATATTTTATCAAGCTCGGTTCTGTAATATGCCGTGACATTTTTTACATAATTTATATCCTTCAATCTGCCCTCTATTTTAAAAGATTTGACACCTGCATTAACCAATTTTTGCAAATGATTTGAGGCGTTAAAATCTTTCAAACTCAAAAGATACATATCTTTTGCTAAAATTTTACCGGTTTCGTCAATAAGAGTGTATTTTTTCCGGCAGCTTTGAGCGCATTCACCCCTGTTTGCAGAACGCCCGCCATTAGAACAACTCATATAACATTGCCCGCTATAGGATACACATAAGGCGCCGTGCATAAATGTTTCAATCTCTGTTTTTGTATTTGTACAAATTTCTTTTATCTGTTCAATAGAAAGTTCACGGGCAAGAATTACTCTTGAAACACCAATTTCATCAAAAAATTTGACCTTTTCAAGCGTTCTGTTATCACATTGTGTGCTTATATGTATAGGGATAGGCGGGAGTTCACCTTTTATGGCAAGCTCCAAAATCCCCGTATCCTGAACAATTATAGCGTCTACTCCAGTATCATAAAGATCTTGTATCAATCTTTTTGCCAAAATTAATTCATTATCATCCAGTATAGTGTTAATCGTCACATGAACTTTTACATAAAATTTGTGGGCATATTCAACAACTTCCCTGATATCTTCAATCAAATTACCCGCATTTTGCCTTGCTCCAAAACTTTTGGCACCTATATATAACGCATCGCAGCCGTAATTTATTGCGGCAATTGCTGTTTCTTTATCTTTTGCGGGAGCAAGCAGTTCAATTTTCTTCATAAATTTATTTTAGTACAATACACACCACTTGACAATCATATTTTTTTATGTTATAAAAGATGTGGGGTAAATGTATATTTATAAGTCTTGTCTTTCGACGAGACTTTCTTTTTCGGGAAACGAAGTTATTTAAAAAAGCTCCTGTTTGTAACAAGAGCCTAAATTTTTCGTTATGTTTTTTATTTTTTCTTTGATTTATCGGCAAGTTCACTGTCAACACGTAAAAATACGGGTTTTATCTCATCTTTTGAAATAAGTTTGCCGGTTTTTATATTGTCACGGGTTAAATCATCAAGTTTTATACTAAGATCAAAAGACAATTGTTTTGCCATTTCTTGCGCAATATTCGGACAATAAGGATAAATAAGCGCAGTTACTATGCACATAATCTCTAAAACCGTTGTCAAAACCTGTCCGCACTCCGTCCATTTTTCCTCTTTTGCAAGAGTCCACGGGGCATTATCGGTTACAAATTTATTTGTCATATCAACAAGTCCGATAATCTCCTGCGCTGCTTCCGCAATTTCAAAATGATTAAAGTGATTTTCAACTATTTTAATTGTTCCTAAAGCCTTTTTAAACAAATCGGATTGAACTTTAAATTCAGGCTTAACCTCACCGTCAAAGTATTTTACAAGCATTGAAAGGGTTCTGTTTAAAAGATTTCCCATGCTGTTTGCAAGGTGAGCATTAACTTTTTCTTTAAAATCTTCGTCGGAATAATTCCCGTCACGACCGCATGGAGCTGATGTTGCCATATAATATCTGAATGCATCCGGATATTCCAAATTAAAACTTTCCAAAACAGCCGTCGGAGAAATTACATTACCGAGAGATTTTGACATCTTGGATTCATCTATCGTAATCCAGCCATGCGCAAAAATATGTTTTGGCAGCGGCAAATCCAGAGCAAGCAAAAATGCCGGCCAATAGATACTATGGAATTTTAAAATATCTTTTCCTATCACATGAACATCAACCGGCCAGAGCTTTTTGTATAATTCTGACGGATTTTCGGTATCATAGCCGATTGCCGTAATATAATTTGAAAGTGCATCTATCCAGACATATATTACCTGATCAGGATCATCCAAAACATCTATACCCCACTGAACATTGGTTTTTGCACGGGAAACAGATATGTCCTGAATATCTTCAAGCTGGTTTAAAACCTCATTTGCCCTGAATGACGGCACTATAAAATCAGGATTTTCTTTTATATGTTTGATAATTGCATCTTTATATTTTGAAAGTTTAAAGAAATAATTTTCTTCTTTGACTAATTCCGGTTTTTTAAGGTGATCGGGACACAAACCGTCTTCCGTCAAATCCTTTTCGCTCAAAAAGCATTCACATCCGGAACAGTATAATCCTTCATAAGAATGTTTATAAATATCACCTTTTTCAACTAATTTTTGAAATATTTTTTGAACAGTTTTTTTATGATATTCATCAGTTGTTCTTATGAACTTTGTATAATCAACATCAAGAGATTTCCAGGCGTCCTGAAATTTTTTGGCATTTATGTCACAGAGTTCTTTAGGTGTAATACCCTGTTCTTTTGCGGTTTTTTGAATTTTTATACCATGCTCATCAGTTCCTGTTAAAAAGAAAACTTCCGTTCTTTGGGAGTAATGTCTTGCAATAATATCCGTCAAAATCTTTTCATAAGCATGACCTATATGGGGCGCTCCGTTTACATAATCAATTGCTGTTGTTAAATAATATTTTTCCATTTACTGTTCCTTCCGTTCCAAAAAGGGTTTCTCCATTGATTATATCACAAAAAAGTTACAATTTTTTTTCAAAAGGCAATTTTTTTGATGAAAAAAACTTTATATACATATAAAGGAGTAGGTATGTCCTGGATAAATGATTTTGACGCATTAGCTTCAGCAGGTGTAATAGGATTTGATGCACCGGCATATGTTATGGGAACTCAACCGAGGTATTACGGGCATCCGGCATTGGAAACTCTTCCTGACTCGCTGCCTCAAATGAATACTCAACCCAAAAAAGATGAATTTAAGCCGAGTAAACCAAAAACAGGAAACCCTGCCTGGAAAAAATGGCTCTTTGGTCTTATGGCAGCTGCAGGATTGATTTTTGGCGCATCAAAACTTAAATGTGTTAAAAATTTTATAACAAAAATTACATGGACAAATATAAAAGATTTACCAAAAAAAGCATGGAGCGGTATTCAAAAAGGCTGGAATACTTTTATCGGATTGTTTAAACGCAAAACAACACCTTAATTTTTATTTTTTCGTTCCCTGACGGAAATCCTTATCGGTGTCCCGAAAAATCCGAACGCCTCGCGCAATTTGTTTTCTAAATAACGCTTATAATGATCTTTTAATAAGTCAGCATTGTTCGCAAAAATTATAAATGTCGGAGGTTGAACATTAATCTGTGTTGAATATAAAATCTTCAATCGTTTATTTTTAACACTTTGCGGCGGATTAAGAGTATAGGCTTCGTTCACAATCTTATTCAACAAACCTGTTGAAACTCTTTTTGTAGACTGCTCATAAACTTCCTGCGCCTTTTCGAAAATCTGATTTAACCTTTGTTTGGTTACAGCACTGATATAAATTTTCGGTGCAAAGTCCAAAAAAGGTATATCGTTTGCAAGTTTTTTATCAAACTGATTAATGGTATTTGATTTTTTGTCTTCTATCAAATCCCATTTGTTAATAGCAACAATCAAACCTTTCCCTGCATCCGTTATGATTGATGAAATCTTTTTATCCTGATCAGAAATTCCCTGAGTAGCGTCAATTACAAGAACTGCAACATCACAATCCCGAATTGAGCGGATGGCTCTGTCGACCGCAAATTTTTCCACACCCCAATCGACTTTTGATTTCTTTCTGATGCCTGCTGTGTCAACTATTACAAATTCTTTGTCTTTATAATTAATCTTTGCATCAATACTGTCCCTTGTTGTTCCTGATATATCGGAAACTATAACTCTTTCTTCATTCAACAATGCATTAACAATTGAAGATTTACCGGCATTTGGTCTGCCGACTATTGCTATCTTTATTGTTTCGTCTTTTTCAGGGTTTTCGTCAATCTCAAAATCTTCTGTTATAAGATCTAACAAATCCCCCACACCGCCGGAACCATGTAATGCTGAAATTCCTATAGGTTCCCCTATTGCAAGTGAATAAAAATCACTTGTCATATATTGTGAATTCGGGTTATCAAGCTTATTTACCGCAAGAAAAACCGGTTTGTCGGTTTGTCTTAAAATATTTGCAATATCATAATCAACAGGATTAACACCTTCTTTTCCGTCAACAAGAAAAATTATTTTATCCGCTTCATCACAAGCTATTTTTGCCTGATCAAAAATAGAAAGCATAATTTCATCTTCATCTCCGGGAACAATTCCGCCGGTATCAATACAGGTGAAAACTTTATTCTGCCATTCTACATCAAAATAAATCCTGTCACGGGTAACACCAGGCAAATCGTCTACTATTGAGTTTCTTGCGCCGACAAGACGATTTACAAAGGTTGATTTTCCGACATTCGGACGACCGACTATTGCTACTATTGGTTTTCTTTTCATAAACTTAGTATACCATGTTTATGTTAAAATTACACCATGAAGAGTTTAATTGTTTTAACGGGAATGATGGGGTGCGGAAAAACTACCGCAGGTGAGCTTTTGGCAAAAAAAATCGGATATGATTTTATTGATATTGATAAAGAACTTGAAAAATCCGAAAACATGACTGTCACAAATATTTTTAACGAATTCGGAGAACAGTATTTCAGAAAAATAGAAAAGTTAAAAATTTTTGAATTTACAAGTCATAAAAATTTGGTTATGGCGCTTGGCGGAGGGGCTTTTGAGGATGAAGAAACAAGAAAAATTCTTAAAAAATACGGTATTGTTATTTATTTAAAAGCAACTCCCGGATGTATTTTTCAGCGTATAAAATCCGAAATCCACAGACCTCTTCTGCATAAAAATTTTTCTGTTGATTCTATTGCTTTTATATTAAAAAAACGCGCCGGAAATTACGAAAAGGCTCAATTCACCGTTGACACCTGTGACAAAACGCCTGATGAAGTCGTTAATAAAATTATGAGGGTTATTAAATGATTACTTTAACCGTAAAAATTAAAGAAAACGAAAAAAGTTATCCGATTATTATTGAAAATAACGATATAAAAGAATTAAAAAACCAAATCTTTTCTTATTTAAAAGGAAAAAAATTTGTTGTTGTTATTTCACAAAAAGTTGATAAGTTATACGGTAATCTGCTAGGATTTGAAAAAGAAGACAAATTTATTTTAAAAGACGGCGAAGAACAAAAGAATTTAAAAAATTACGAAAAAATACTCAAATTTTGTCTTGAAAAAAAATTGACCCGTGAAGATGCAATCATTGCGGTTGGGGGCGGTGTTGCCGGTGATATCGCAGGTTTTGCGGCATCGAGTTATATGCGCGGGATTGATTTTATTCAAGTCCCGACAACTCTTTTGGCATGTGTTGACAGTTCCGTAGGAGGAAAAACCGCCGTGAATTCTTCTTTCGGGAAAAACCTTATCGGATCTTTTTACCAGCCTAAAGCGGTTATTATCAACTCAAATTTCTTGAAAACTCTTGATGAAAGAATTTTTAAAACAGGACTTGGTGAAGTTGTAAAATACGCATTTATTGAAAAAAGCTGCATGTGCCCCGATGACTTCAACCTTATTAATTTTTTGGATGCAAATTATAAAAAAATTCTTGATTATGATATGACAACATTAAAAGAATTGATTAAAATTTGTATTTCTTTAAAAATTTCCGTTGTGGAAAATGACGAAAAAGAATCCGGTTTAAGAAGAATTTTAAACTTTGGCCACACCTGGGGTCATGCAATTGAAAAACTTACAAAATACAAAAAATACACCCACGGTGAATGTGTGGTTGCAGGAATTTATTTTGCTTTTAATCTTGCTTTGAAAAATAATCTTATTGACAAAAATTATATGTTTTTTATGCAGGATATTGTCAAAAAATTCAATTTTAAACAAATTCCTGATTTTGACCTGAAAAAAGTTATTCCCGTTATGAAAACCGATAAAAAAGCATCGTCGGATTTTATAAGATTTATTCTGCCTGTTGATTATTCAACGGTAAAAGAATTTGAATTTAATGATATTCTTACCATTTCTTAAAAATAAAAAATACTGCAAGAATTATGAATAAAAAACCGACAAGATAATTCCAGCGGAACTGCTCTTTCAAATACCAGACTGAAAATCCGCTGAAAACAAGAAGGGTAATAACTTCTTGAATTGTCTTTAATTGAGCTGCGTTATAGACATCATAGCCTATTCTGTTTGCCGGAACCTGAAAACAATATTCAAAAAACGCAATTCCCCAGCTTGCAAGAATTACGAGAATTAATGCCGTATTTCTAAATCGTAAGTGTCCGTACCACGCAAATGTCATAAAAACATTTGATATTGTTAAAAGTGCTATGGGAGCTATATATTTTATCATTTAACCAGTCCTTCTGTCTCATTATATATTACCATATAAAAATCCGGACTGGTCATATTCGGATTTTTTTTCATGAATTTTTGGACGTCAAATTTTTCAAGAAATTTGTCTAATTTATTAATTATTTTCGGATTATCTTCGTGTTCGGCTTTTAAATTATTAATATATGATTTTGTCATCATAAGAACTTCGTCTTCAGTCAACAAAGGAAGCCCGCCGATTTTAACTTCGTCCTGTTCTTCCTGTTCAAGATATTTCTTTTCTTCTTTTTTTTGTTCACGGGGTTGTTGGTGTTTATTGCTGTCGGAGGAAGTTGAGGATTCTATTTTTCTGTTAAATGGATTGTTTACCGAATTAAACATAAAATAACTCCTTTTGTAATAATAACGGATATTTTTAAATAAAACTTAAAAAAATCATCCTTTTGGTGTATTGCTGTAGAAAAACATGTTAAATGCGGTAGAAAACTCATGAGTTTTCTACATTTGTTTTGTTTTGTTTTTGTTTTCTACAATTTTATTATTTTTGTTATTATTTTTTCTACAAATCTTTCTACTATTAAAAATCAATAATAATAATACTTTCAGACTCTTTTCTACAAATATTTAAGGCTTATTATTATGATTATATTTATAATTTATTATTTTAATATAATATTTAATAAATAAAGTTTTGAACAAAAAAACGAAAACCCGAACTATAGTTTTTTAAACTTCTTTACATACATTTGTTTTGGAATATTTTTTATTATAAAATAATTCTTAAAGGAAAAAGGAGCAGGATATGAAATTTGTCGTAAAAAAAGAGGATTTATTTGACGGGATAAAAATAGTAGAGCGTGCAACCAGCATGAAAGCTTTGCAGCCAGTATTTATGAATATATTAATAGAAACTGTTGATAAAGGTACCATAAGACTTGTTGCAACAGATTTGGATTTGACTGTAACCGCATTGGTTGATGCTCAGGTTGAAGAAAACGGCAGAATAACTCTCCCTTCCAAAACATTGAATGAAATTGTATCAAAATTGGGTAACAAATTAATAACCTTTGAAATGCCGGAAGGCGACACAAGTGTTAATATTACATGCCAAAATTCAAAATTCGATATAATAGGTATTTCGGCAAACGAATTTCCGCCGGAAGTTTATACGGTTGATTTGAATGACGAAGAAAGCTTTGAAATTGAATTAAAACCGTTTTCAAAAGCCGTAAGACAGGCAGGTTTTGCTGCAGCCGGTTATGAAACAAGCAATCTTTTATCGGGAATTGTCTGTGATATTTCAGGTCAGGTTCTTGAAATTGCCTCAACGGACGGAAACAGACTTGCACGTGTCAGAGAACATATTGACAATAAAGACAATAAAAATAAACAGCTTATTATCCCTGCAAAAACACTTAATGAATTCATAAAAATGAGTGCCTACATTGACGAAGAAAGCGTCAGAATTTATACGGAAAAAACAAAATTAATAATAAAATCAGAAAGAACAATGACAATTTCAAGACTTCTTGACGGTCAATTCCCTAAATACAATCAATTAATACCGTCTGAAAGTCCGAAAGAAGCTGTCGTAAATGTTTCACAACTAATATCCGCACTTGAGCGTGTATCAATTATGGTTAATGAAAAAACAAGCATTGTAAAAATGAACTTTGCGGATAATGAATTAACTTTGAACGCAGATACACCGGATTCAGGTAAATCAGAAGAAATAATCGATATTCAATACACATCTGAACCCTTGCTTATAGCATTTAATTATAAATATGTACTTGAAGCATTGAAAAATATTGATTGTGAAGAAGTAAAAATAGGATTAAACACAGGATTATCAGCAACAGTATTAAAACCGAACAGCGAAGAAGATTTCGTATGTTTGATAATGCCGGTACAGATTAGATAAAAAATAAATATTTGATAAAAATAGGAAAACCACAAATTAAGTGACAGACTATAATTAAAAATTATTCCTTTATGTCACCAATATTATATTTTGTATATTCTAATTTGTTATATAAAAGAGCGTTATTTAATAAAGATTGCATATTTGATTGAATTTTTCCTGTTGAAGGAATTTCGTATTTATAAACATCTGCACCGAATTGATTTGGTTCATTTGAATTATTTACGTCAATATAAATTTCTGCACACCTGTTATATTTTGTATAGGTTCTTTCTCCTGTGTCAACACCATTTTCATCTCTTATTATATGTTCTACTTCAAAAATACATTTTTTATTCTGCATTATTCTAAAAATAATACCGTTCGGTAAAAATAATCTCCCCTCTGTCATAATAGCATCGGAAGCTGCATAAGCTCCATTGACGACATAAGTCGGCTTATTAGATTTTACAGAATATGGTTTACAGTATTTGTTTGAAGAATCATTTTCGTCAGATTTAACGCAAACTTTCGCATTTTTAAAACTGTTGATAATTCATAAGCAACCTTATCGGAGGTTTTGTTTGTATCAAACAGACAAAGAGAGTTTATACAGTTGTTTTTGGCAATATAAAGTTGAACAGCATTCATCAAAAGAGAGTGTGCTTCTTTGACTTTATTTACCAAAACTCTTTCTTTATATTTTGTAATCAATGTTGGAATTGTCATAGCCGCAACAATGCCGACGATTGCCAATGTTATTAAAACTTCTGCTAATGTAAAAGCATTTTTTCTCATAAAAATCCTTTCAAATCATTGGTTCTATATATAGAAATCTAAGTAAAATTTTATCATTAAAATTCTATATATGCAACATTTAAATTCTAAAAAGTCGGAATTAATTTTTAAGGCACTTTCAGAAGTATTGAAAGAGGAAAGAATAAAGCAAAATAAATCTATCAGGATATTAGCTGATGAATTTGATTTGCAGAAATCTCTTATAAGCCGTTTGGAAAATTGTGTAAATGAACCGAAATTGATATCTTTATGGTCTGTGTGTGAAGCATTGGGGCTAAAACCGTCAGAACTTATGAAAAGAATAGAAAAATATCTTCCGAAAGATTTTTCTCTTATTGAAAAATGAAAAGTTTTAACATAAAATAAAAGTATGAAAGAAAGAGCAATAAATTATTATGTAAATCACGGGTATTCGTGTTCTGAGAGTATTGTTCGTGCTGCAATTGATGAGGGGTTGTGTCCGAAAGAATTGCTTCCTTGTGCAACGACTTTTTCTGGCGGCATGTCACAGGGGTGCCTTTGCGGAACGATTGCAGGATCTCAAATAGTTTTGGGTTATAATTTCGGCAGGGAAAATACAAAAGGAAATGAGGTTACTGCACGTCAAAAAGCAGCAGAATTTTTGGAACAATTCAAAAAACGCAATAAATTTACCTGCTGCAGAATTTTGTCCAAAGATGTTCCGTCCGAGAATAAAAAAGCACATTGTTCAAAGTTTGTTTCTGATGCTGCAGAAATTCTTGAATCCATGTTAAAGGTTAAAGTTTAATGAAAAAAATATTGGATAAATTAAATTTTCTGACTGCGGGAATGCCTCTTGCGACAGGAAAAGGCAGTTACCCTGAAGCGTTTGGTATTTTGAAAGACTTAAATCTTGACGGAATGGAGATGGAATTTGTCCACGGGGTCAGAATTACCGATAAATCAAAAGATTTTATAAAGAGTAATTCCGAAAACCTTGTCATAACCGCACATGGTCCTTTTTATATTAATCTGAATTCCAAAGAAGAAGAAAAAATTGACGCAAGCGTCGGGAGAATTATTGATACAGCAAGGGTTGCTGAGGATGTAGGAGCATACAGCATAACTTATCATGCGGCTTTTTATATGGGCAAAGATAAAGATATCGTTTACAATCAGGTTAAAAATCAGACTCAAAGAATTGTTGATATTTTGGAAAAAGAAAAAATAAATGTATGGATTCGTCCGGAAACCACGGGAAAAGCAACTCAATGGGGTGATTTTGAAGAAATTATAAGACTTTCAAAAGAGTTTGAACAGGTTTTGCCATGTATTGATTTTTCTCACATTCACGCAAGAACAGGCGGTAAATATAATACTTATGACGAAATAGCATACGTTTTGGAAAGAATTGGAAAAGAGTTAGGAGTTCAGGCGTTAGAAAATTTTCACGGACATCTTGCAGGTATTGAATATACGGATAAAGGCGAGCGCCAGCACCTTATTCTTGAAGAATCCGACATGAATTATCAAGCTGTTTTGAAAGCTTTGAAAGATTTTAACGTCAAAGGCGCGCTTGTTTGCGAAAGCCCGAATATTGAGGACGATGCGCAGATTTTGAAAGAATATTATTATTCTTTGTAATGTTTTTTCATTTCGTCTATGCTGTCACCGCCGAATTTTTGCATTAATTCATCAGCCAGAACAGAAGCAATTCTTGCTTCAGCAACAACACAACACGCTTCAACAGCGCAGGTGTCAGAGCGTTCAAAGTGCGCCTCACACATCTGAAGAGTTTCTTTATCCACTGTCTTTAAGGGTTTTGACATAGTCGGAATAGGTTTCATAACAGCACGAACAATTAAATCTTCACCGTTTGTCATTCCGCCTTCAATTCCGCCGGCGTTATTTGTTTTGCGGAAAAATTTTCCGTTTTCAAAAAATATTTCATCATGATATTCGGAACCCTTTTCCCCGAGAGGATTTTTACCAATTTCAACGGCTTTGACAGCACCGATACTCATAACCGCCTGAGCAATTTTACCATCTAATCCCCTATCCCATTGAACATAAGAACCTAAACCTATCGGAAGATTTTTGAATATAACCTCAAATTTTCCGCCGAGCGAATCACCCTGATCTTTTGCCATATCTATTTCTTTTTCAAAATTTTCTGTAACAGAACCTATTTGTAAAATTTTTGAAGAAAAAGTTATACCAAATTCTTTTAAAAGAATTTTTGCAACAGCACCGACAGCAACCTCAATTGCTGTTTTTCTGGCGCTTGAACGTTCGAGAACATCTCGCAAATCAGATAGATTATATTTTACGCTTCCGGCAAAATCCGCATGACCCGGACGGAATTTTGTAAACGGCGGTTTTTCGTTGAAATCTTTGTTGTAAATAACAAGACATAAAGGGGCGCCTGTTGTTTTGCCATTATGGATTCCTGCGGTTATTTCAACGGTATCTGTTTCCAGCTGCATTCTTGAACTTCTGCCATAACCCGTTTGTCGGCGTTTCAATTCATTGTTGATAAAATCAATATCAACAGTCAGGTTTGACGGAACACCGTCTATTATAGCTGTTAAACATTTGCCGTGACTTTCGCCGGCTGTTAAAAATCTGAAATTATTTAGCATATCTTAAGAAAATTTGTTCCTTTGTCTGCATTAATTCTTCAATAACTTTCCAGTCGCCGTTTGGCTGTTTTTGGACTATTTGATATGTTTTCAACCAATAAGTTTCGCCTGTCGGCTGGCGTTCGGCACTTACTTTGTAGCCGTTAGCAACTTTTGTAACAGTAATATTGCGATAAGTATTTTTGTATTTTCTGAGTTTTGCCGTAGCCTGACCAAGTTTAAGCTGTTTCATATATGTTGCTGTATCTGTGTTTACATTTACAAGACCGCCGTCAGGTTTTACAACCTGTCGGATAATTTTTGCATTCGGTGAATAAAAATTCGGAATAGTTGTACTATAAGTATTTGCTGCATTTACATATTTATTGAAAAAAGCTTTTGCATCTGCCGCATCATCAGCAAGAGTTTGTATGCCCGTAAACATAATTAATATAAAAATTGTTGATAAAAATTTTTTCATGTTTTTCTCCTACATATATACAACGAAAAACAGTGTTTTGTTGTTCATTTTTTAGTATAGCATAATATCGTTTGTTTAAACAAGGTCTAAAGCGGTTAAGTCATTTTCCAGAAGATTTTTTTGGAATTTTTCACATTCTTCTATAAGATTTTTTACTTCCTGAAATTTTTCATTATGCAAAACCGGCGACAAATCTTTTATTTCGTTGAGCTGAATTTTATAAAATTCATGATTTTTTTCTGAAATTTTAATAAAATCAACATCTTCAAACAAATCTAATAAAGTCAAAACAGTTTCAACTGATTTGCCGAGAGCGCTGGAGCAGCGCAGAAAATTAACTTTTCCCTCATTATTATGTTCTGCATAGCGGAGCATTTTTATAAAAGTTGTTAAGAATTCTTTGTCATCAAAATATTTTATGTTGTAGTTCATAAAATGAATGGATGATGGGCGGGCTTCTTCAATAATATAGTCAAAAGTTTCTTTATCCGCAGGATAGTCAAAAAACATTAAAGCGTCACACGGCGTGACTTTTTCTCTTGTAAATGTTTTTGTAATAAGGTTTGAAAAAGGTGTTAGCAAATCTTTTACGGCTTTGCTTTCCGCAAAAATCATTATATTTTGTTTGGAATTTTTAACGTAATCGTTTACGAGCGGCAAAATATTTGTTTTTTTACGGTGGTCGTAAAGTTTTAAGCCAACCTCTTGCGGTTCATCATTTTTCAGCATATCTGAATGTATGTCATCAATAATCAATTGAACGCTTGTATTGCCGTTATATTCATTAATTTGCGGATGAAAAGCAATATCTATCATATCACCCGGAACAAGAGAAATGTCGCCCATCTGCCAGCGGACACAGGTAAATTCACATGTTCCTGATTGAACGGTAAGTCTTAAATGGTCTTTATTTTCCCCCATAAGTCTTTTTTCTTTAATTTTCAAATTTTTCATTGCAAAAATCGGACTCGGATTTGAAGCGCCAAAAGGCTCCATTTGGGAAATTTCTTCTACAAGTTCAACGTTAATATCCGTCGGATAAACTTCAGTATCCACATCAATAAACGGTTTTAATTCCTGCCCGTTAAGCATTTCTTTTAAGGTTTTATTCAGGGCAGATTTTACCTGTTCAAAAGAGGATTTTTCTTTGGAAAAATATAAGCCTGCCGCAAGCTTATGACCGCCGAATCCGTCTAAAAGTTCTGAATTGGCGCTTATAATATCATATAAAGAAAGCCCCTCTACACCTCGTGCAGAGCATCTGAATTGTTGGGTTTCTTCGGAATATGTCATTAAAAATGTAGGTTTATAATATTTTTCAACAAGTTTTGACGCAACAATGCCGATAATTCCTATATGCCATTCGGGTTTGTAAAGAATTATCGCAGGGTTTCTGTTGCCTTCTTGTTTAAGCATTTCTTCCGCTTCAAGAAACATATTCTGGCAGAGTTCTTGCCGGACTTTGTTAAAGTTATTTAAAGAAATTACTGAGGTTTCAATTTCCTGTTTGTTGTCTGAAATAAGGATTTTGACAGCATCTTCAACGGTATCAAGACGTCCGGATGCATTTATTCTCGGTGCAACGCCAAAGGCGATGTTTTCTGAGGTTATACCTTTTTCAACTTTATATCCGGCACTTTCCAAAAGTCTTTTTATACCATAATGCTTGCCCTGAGAGATTAATTCCAGCCCTTTAGTAACAAGGTATCTGTTTTCGCCGATTAAAGGTACAATGTCAGAGATTGTTCCGACCGCGACAAACGGCAGTATTTCATATACAAATTCTGTTTTGTTATAGTGTTTCAAAAGACCCTGGGCAACTTTGAATGCAACTCCGACACCGGCAAGAGATGTCAAACTTTCAATATCTTTCGCCGCCAGATTTTCATCCAGAGCATTTGGCGCTTTCGGGTTTATTATGGCAAAAGCTTTCGGGAGTTCTTCGGGCGCTTCATGGTGGTCTGTAATGATTACATCAATCTTAAAACTGTTTATAAAATTGATAGCTTCAACGTCGCTAATTCCGCAGTCAACAGAGATTATGACCTTTGGTTTTACGGTTGTCATAAGTTTTACAAGAGCTTTTGTGTCAAATCCATGGCCTTGTTTATCTCTGTCAGGAATAAAATAATTTACGTCTGCCCCCAAATATTTAAAAGTTTTGTATAAAAGAGAGGTGGAAGTTACACCATCTGCGTCAAAATCACCGTATATAACAATTTTTTCATTGTTATCAACGGCATTTGAAAGTCTTTCGATTGTTTTTTCCATATCAACAAAAACATTCGGGTCATACGGTGTCATTTCAAGCGGATGAAGAAATTCATATATTTCTTTGTCGGTTTTTATTCCGCGTGAAAATAAAAGCCTTTTTATTAAAGACTTTTCTCCGCTTTGGTCTTCTTTTATCCTCCACTCTTTCAACATATCTACATAATATCATAAATAATAAGTTTATGTTAAATAATTTTACACCGCCTCTTGTTTTTAAAAATGACGCGTGTTATATATTTTACATAGGACAATAAAAATGAGAATAAATAATATTACATATACCCCGGCAGTAAATTTTACTGCCAAAAAACGGGAGGGAAAAAATAATCACTATGTATCGCCTGTTCGTGCCGGATTAACAACAGCAGTAATCTGGGGCGGGTTCGGTGTTGTATTTGAACAGGTTTCAAAAAAACTTACAAAAGCATTGAAATCCGATAAAAAATCATCCCTTGTATTAAATGGCGGATGTGCGCTGGTTTTCGGGATGATTGACGGAATTAAAACAGCTATAAGAAATAAAAAAGCGGCTGAATAACAGCCGCTCATTTTTTGTATGATTTTTATAATTATTTGTCATCCAATGCTGCAACGCCGGGAAGAACTTTTCCTTCAATAAATTCAAGAGAAGCTCCGCCGCCTGTTGAAACGTGGGTATATTTATCTGCATCAGATAATTTTTTAGCAGCAGAAACAGAATCTCCGCCGCCGATTACAGATGTTGCACCGTTTTCTGTTGCATCAATAATTGCAGCCAGAACAGCCTTTGTACCTTCTGCAAATGCAGGGTTTTCAAAAGCGCCTACAGGACCGTTCATCAAGATTGTTTTTGATGATTTGATAACATCTTCAAATTCTTTTCGAGTTTGCGGACCTGCGTCAACACCTTCAAAGCCGTCAGGAATGTTGTTAACATCAACAAATTTGTTTGTGCCGTTGCCGGAAAAATCATCTGTTACTAAAACATCAATAGGTAATACAAGTCTGACACCTTTTTCAGCAGCATTTTTTTCAATAGCTTTTGCTACTTCAAGCTGGTCGTCTTCGCAAATAGAGTTACCGATATGTCCGCCGTTAGCTTTTGCAAAAGTATATGCCATACCGCCGCCGATTATAAGGTTGTCAACTTTATCACTTAAGTTTTCAAGAACTCCGATTTTTGATGAAACCTTTGCTCCGCCGACAACTGCCGTAAATGGTCTTGTCGGGTTATCAAGTGCTTGAGATAAACATCTGATTTCTTTTTCCATCAAAAGACCTGAAACTGCAGGTTTTAAAACTTTTGCCAGTTTAGCTGTTGATGTGTGGTTTCTGTGTGCAGCGCCAAAAGCGTCATTTACATAGAAATCACCGAGTTTTGCAAGTTCATTTGCAAATGTCATATCATCATCTTTTGCTTCTTCTGCTTTATAAAAACGAATGTTTTCCAACAATGCAATTTGTCCGTCTTTTAAGTTTTCTAATTCTTTTTCTGCTCCTTTGCCTACCGGTGCGGCTACAAATAATACTTCTTCTCCTAACATATCAGACATATATTTTGCAACCGGCTCAAGTGAAAATTCAGGATTCCATTCGCCTTTTGGTCTGCCCAAGTGAGCCATAAGAATAATTTTTGCGCCTTTATCTTTCAAATAATTGATTGTAGGTAAAATTGCTTGTATTCTTGTGTCATCTGTTACGTTTTTGTCAGCATCAAGAGGAACATTTATGTCTACTCTTACAAGAGCTCTTTTTCCTTCAATGTCGCCTAAATCTTTAATTGATTTTTTCATGATTCTCTCTCCTTTTTTTTGTGTCATATTTAAAACAGTTTGTGTGTCAATAAATGGTGTTTCTGTGTTTGTTGTTTTTTGTGTTGAATTTTTTTGAATATCCGGTGTTTCTTCTTTTCTTCCAAAATGGAGCGGAAAACTTCTAAACATACTTACTGAATAAATTTGCATACTTTTCTCCTATCTAATAAATACCTCTTTTTATTTTTATTATACTAAAAACAAAAATAATAGATTTTGTTAATAAATTATATGCCCGTTTACAAAATGTTACAAGTTTTGAGAAATATTGTCCTGATGGTGAATTTTAAAAATTAAAAAAGCGCGGATAACATGAATTTAAAGAAAGGATTTATATTTATGAAAAAACATTTGTGGTTTATTGCGATTTGTTTAATAGCTTTTGTAGCGGGTTATTCAATCAACAGTAAGGCAATATCGGATACGGGTTACAGAGTTGCGGTTGTTGATGTTCAGTCGTTAATTTCGAAATCTTCTCAGGTAACTGCATTAAAAGCCGAACAGCAAAAGAAATTAGATACAATGAAGGCAACTGTCGATAAGGCTAGAGCGGAAATTTCCAAAGAAACGGATCCTGCAAAAATTGCTCAATTAGAAGAAAAATACAGAAATGATATTAATAATCAAAAGGTTGCGCTCGACAATGAATACAACACAAAGTTAATGCAGATTGATTCAAATATTAAGGCAATTGTTGTTGAAAAAGCCAAAGGTATGAATTATAATCTTGTTTTGCCTAAAAATATTGTTCTTTTTGGCGGTGATGATATAACAGGTGAAGTTGCAAAATCTGTTAAGTAAAAAAAGACCGGAAATTTTCCGGTCTTTTTATATTATTTCTTCGCTTTTTCGAGAGATTTTTGATATTTTTTGTCGAGCTTTTTAAATTTTCTGTAGTCTTTGAATGCGCTAAAGAATTTTAAATCTCCGAATTCAAGCATTGCGCGAAGCATATAAGGTTCTCCTCTTTCGGGAGCAACTTCCATTGCTTTTTCAACATCATTATAAGCTGCTTCTTTATCTTTTAATTGATAATAGACCATTGCGCGTGCTTCATATTTTTCAAAATCATCCGGATCAAGAGAAATTGCTTTAGTTAAATCAGCTTCTGCTTTTTTATATTCGGTTTTTGTTGCATAAGCAGCGCCTCTGCCGTAATAACCGTCTGCAGAATGAGGTTTCAGCTGAATTACTTTTGTGAAAGATTCTACAGCATCATCATATTTTTGTAATTCAATTTCCGTTTCGCCTTTACCATAATAGGCATCGGCAAATTTTGAATTAGCTTTAATTGCGGATTGATAGTAAGTTAAAGCTTGTTCATAATTTTTTTCTTCATAAGCCTTTTTACCTGCTTGATAGTCTGACTGTGCGTTTGCATAAACTGCCGTTGATAATGCCAGAACGGCAACCAGCGTGAGTAATAATTTTTTCATAAATACTCTTTCCTAATTTTTTACGTAAATTGTAAGCATATCTTCTTTATCACCGTAGTGTGAAAAAGTTATTTTGCCGCGTTTTTTCAGTGTAATTAAACCTGTGATGTACGGATTTTTAATACTGTTGTCCGGTCTGTAGGAATATTTGTAAAATGTTAAATCAGTATCGTTTAATAATAAAACGGTTTTTTCTTTAAACCAGCCTTTTTTAATTGTTATTTCACCGTTTTCAAATTGAGAAATTTTTACAATTTCAACATCGGGGAATATTTTTTGAATTTCTTCAACCGGCAGAGGTTGTTCTGAGAAAATACCGTTTTCGTAAACGATTTCATTAAATTCCAAATCGGCATTGTTTACCGTTATAAGTTTGCCGTCAAATAAAAATTCAAAATTTGAGGTCAGAGGTACTGCAATTTTCCCGTCGTTGTAATAATATTCAGAATAACCGCCGGATCCGGGAGACATTTTTTTTGTCAAAACAATTCTGTCATCAGTCATTCCGCCTTTTGTCCAGATTTTTGCTTGTGTTGAATAAACAGCCTGTTCATTTTCTTTTATGCTGTCAAAGTCATAAGCTTGAGCTATTTGAATTCCAAAGAAAATGACAGAAAATAAAATAAGTAATTTTTTAAACATTAAAAACTCCTTTCTCATATCTTCCATGTCAAATTTAGCATGAAAAAATGATATTTTAAATAAAAAACAATAAAAAACGGTCAAAATTTTACAATTGACCGAATTTCCCTTTTTTGTATAAACCTTAAGGATACAAGTTTATACTTTGTTACTATTTATTATAATTTTTATATTTATAGCTTAACATGCTGTAGGAATCGACATCTGATGAAGAATCATCACCGTAAAATGTTGACATATTAGTTGCTCTTTTGTGATTAAATTCATCTATTTTTTCCTGACGGGAAGCATCTACGTTATAAGCGGAGATTTCCGCACTTGTAATTTTACCGTCGTGGTTTGTATCCATTTCATCAAAATGTTCAAGAATATTGTTTATTGTATCTGAGGAAAGTCCTGAAGCGCCGGAAGCCGCAAGTTGGGTTAACTGTGCTCTTGTAAGCCCCTGTGTTGATAACATATTTGTATAATTTGTAATTTCATCGGAGCCTATTACACCGTCGCCGTCTTTATCAATAGCGTTAAAATTAGTTTGCAGATAAGATGCGAAGCTCTGGTTAAGGTTTAGATAATTTTTTGAATCCGTTCTTGCGTTTGAAATGCTGTCTAAAGTTACGCCATCAGGGTTAAGCTGTGCAAGATAGGAATAAGTATTTGTTAAACCTGCATAAATACCTGTGAGTAAAGAATTTCCGGAATAATTTGACATAATTTTGTCCTCTTTATACTACCTCATTTTTATATTAATAATTTTTTTTCAAAAATCAACCGTTTAAACGGTTGATTTTTTATATAAAAACGGGTGCCTCAGAGAGTAAAAAAAAAGACCGGTGGTGCCGGTCTTTCAAATTTTGTGAGTAAATGTGATTTATAAGTCTTTATGAAATGCCAAATATATCGTTTAATACATTGAATTCTGGTGAGCTGAAAAGTTGTTCAGTATGTGTTGTGGTTGATAACTCATCAAGTGCTGCTACCGCACCTCCGACGTTGTTTGCAATACTTGCATATTGAGCTGCTGTTGGCATTTTTGGATTTTTAATACCTGCCATTGCATACAGTTCTGATAATTCAGCCCGGTCAGTCTCGGGAATTCTTGAAGCCTGAACAAATCCCGGTTGAACCTGTTCTAATAACTTGTCTCCGAATTCGCCGATATGTTTGTTATCAGTAATATTTACTTCAACTTTTTCTGTTCCGGAAGTATTTTGTGTTTTTGTGTTGCCTGTAACAAACAAATTCTTGTTTACATTTCCGTTTCCGTTAATCTCGAATGCCATATCCGATTTCTCCTTTTTTACTCACATTCTCTTAATAAATATTTTTTCCTATTTCAAGATTTTCATCTATACTTTTAAAAAGTATTTTTGTATTTAAAAATTGCGCAATTGTTATATACTATTTACATATCTTTACAATTGTTTACAATTTAAAAAATAAAAAACCTTGATATACAAGGGTTTTCAAAAATTTAAGCTATAACTAGCCATATGGGTAATAGATTATTGGGGAATATTTGTTACTATAAAAATATAAAGAGATATTATTAAGAAAAGGAGATGTTATGGAAGACGATAAAATGAATTTGACAGAAAGAGAACAGGAAGTTTTGTATTATATTACGCAAAGTTTGACGAATAAAGAAATCGCATCAATACTTGATATTACACATCATACAGTAAAGGCGCATATCAGTGCGATATTAAGAAAATTGAGATGCAAAAACAGGACAGAATCCGCATTATATGCACTGCAGCACGATTTAATTGAAACATTGCTTACTCATCGTCGAGACTTAGAACAGCCATAAAGGCTTCTTGCGGAACTTCTACCCGTCCGATGGATTTCATGCGTTTTTTACCTTTTTTCTGTTTTTCCAGAAGTTTGCGTTTACGTGAAATGTCGCCTCCGTAGCATTTGTCAAGAACATTTTTGCGCATGGCTTTGATATTTGTTCGGGCAATTACGCGTCCGCCAATAGCAGCCTGTACCGGAACTTCAAATAATTGGCGCGGAATAATTTCTTTTAATTTAGCTGTTAATTTTTGACCTATATAAAAAGCATTGTCTTCATGACAGATAACGGAAAGTGCGTCAACAACTTCACCCGCAAGCATAATATCAAGTTTTACAAGTTTTGAACGTTTGTAATCTTTAAATTCGTAATCCATGCTTGCATAACCTTTTGAGCGGGATTTCAGCTGGTCATAAAAATCAGTGATAACTTCGCTCAACGGGATTTCATATTCAAGACTTGCCCTGACTTTATCAAGATATGACATATTAACAAAAATTCCGCGTTTTGATTGCGCCAGATCCATTAAGGTTCCGACGTAGTCATTCGGCGTAATTATCTGAACTTTTACGTAAGGTTCTTCGATATAATCTCTGTACTGCGGTGCCGGAAGATTCGCGGGGTTGTCGATTTCAACCATTTCTCCGTTTGTTTTGTAAACATGATAAACAACCGATGGTGCGGTTGTTACAAGTGAAAGGTTGTATTCGCGTTCAAGCCTTTCTTGTGCGATTTCCATATGCAGCATCCCTAAAAAACCGCATCTGAACCCGAATCCCAGTGCGCTGGAGGTTTCCGGTTCAAAGGTTATGCTGCTGTCATTGAGTTTTAATTTTTCAAGCGCTTCTTTCAGGTTGTGGTAATCGTCGTTATCTACCGGATACATACCGGAAAATACCATAGGCAGTGCTTCTTTGTACCCCGGTAAAGGTTCTTTTGCAGGTTTTTCAACGCTCGTGATTGTGTCACCGACAAATCGGGTTAATTCTTTTATTGAACCTGCAAAATATCCTACATCCCCGCATACAAGTTCATTTACCTGCACCCGTGTCGGTGTCAGGTAGCCGAGTTCTACTATTTCGTATTCTTTGCCGGATGCCATAAATTTGACTTTTTCATTAAGTTTCATTTTGCCGTCAATAATTTTGAAAAAGCAAAGGGTTCCGAGATACTGATCATACGCGCTGTCAAAAACAAGCGCTCTTAACGGTTTATCTGATGTGTCAACAGGCGGCGGAATAAAATCAACAACCGCTTCCAGAACATCTTCAATTCCGATTCCGGCTTTTGCGCTTACAGGAATTGCCATTGAGGCATCAATTCCCAAGACTTCTTCAATTTCTTGTTTTACGCGTTCCACATCTGCTGACGGCAAATCAATTTTGTTTATAACAGGGATAATTTCCAGATTTTGTTCAATTGCAAGGTATACATTTGCCAGCGTTTGCGCTTCAACACCTTGAGTCGCATCAACAATTAAAAGGGCACCTTCACATGCCGCAAGTGATCTTGAAACTTCATAGGAAAAATCCACATGCCCGGGAGTATCAATCAAGTTCAAGATATAATCTTTACCGCTTTTGGATTTGTAATTCATTCGAGCGGCATTCAGCTTAATTGTAATACCGCGTTCGCGTTCAATATCCATTGAATCCAGAAGCTGATCCTGCATGTCGCGCTCTGCAACCGTGCCGGTATATTCCAGCAATCTGTCCGCCAATGTTGACTTGCCGTGGTCTATATGTGCAATTATACAAAAATTTCTTACGTTTTCCCTGTACTTCATATCTTCAATTATATAGGAAAAACAAAGAACTTCAATATTATTGCTTTATTTCTATGCTGAATTCGTCAATGTCTTCGTAAATCTGTGTGGTTTTTTCAACAATCGTATTGATAAGTGTCAGTGCATAATAAGGTTTTTCATCTTTTTGCATACAATTTTCCAATACATCTGCCGCACAGCTTTGCAGCTCATTGATTTCTCCGATTTTTAACAGCCATTCTTCAATTTTATTCTTCATAATAATTCCTCTTTTTTATTTTAACCTGTTTTTTATTTTTTGTCAAGTGGGCTGAATAATTAAATTTTAATATTACATTGTATGGTTAAATATAAGATTAGAATTAAGCATAAATCCATAATATTATATTGTCAAGTTAAATGTAAGAGTGAATGTCAGTCATGGATAGAAAACTTATAAGAAACGGTAACGGTTGGGCTTTAACACTGAATAAAACAATATTGAATCTTTTGAAGATTACACCTGAAACGGATTTGGTGGAATATACCATAGAAGGTGATAAACTTATTATCACGAAAAGTCCGAACAGAAGAACGGATAAAAAATAAATTTGTTTATAACATTTGTTAAAACCTGCATTGTAAAAGTTTATTTTATGCTAGTATAAAACTATGTTAGAGTTATTTGTATCCGGAGCGGAAAAAAACAGCGGCAAAACATTTATCACGGCAGGACTTGCCGCGACTATGCAAAGTCTCGGATACTCTACATGTGTTTACAAACCGGTTCAGACGGGCGCAATTGAAAAGAGCGGGTTTATTCAGGCGCCGGATTTGGCTTTTGTTAAATTTATCGACCCTTATATAAAAACTTATTTTTCATATCTTTTGAAAAATCAGGCTATACCTTTGATTGCAGCGGAACTTGAACATACATATATTAATAAAGACGTAATTTTTCAGGATTTTGCAAGTATTAAGCGTGAATTTGAATGTACGTTAATTGACGGTACAATGGGGCTTGCTACACCTCTGGCGGATAAATTTTTAGAGCAGGATTTAGTCAAAATGCTTGATGTGCCTGTGCTTTTGGTAGTTTCTCCGAGTGAAAATTCCGTGAATAACACACTTGCAAATATTAATCAGGCTGTTGCATCAGGTGTGAAAATCCGCGGTGTTATTATAAACGACTGCCCGGAAGTTATTCATGACCTGAATATAAAATCAATGCCAAAATTAATTGAAAAATATACGGATACAAAGATTTTGGGTGTTATGCCCCATATTGAAAATTTGAAAAAAATTAACCCGAATGATTTGATATCAAATGTTTTGACGGGAATTGACATTGAAAGCGTTTTTGATGTCAAAATTGCAAAACTTGAGCTATAAAATTTCTTCTCCGAATTCAACTGTCGGGTTGTGTTCTTTTAAGATTTTGTCAATTTCATCACGTGCTTCAAGTTTTGACGAGAGTTCTTTTTTTTCAAGATTATATTTTTTGCAGAGTTTTTCGTAATAATATAACTGTTTTTTTGTCGGGGATTCTTTTGACATTTTGACCTGCCGCAAAAATTCGCGTTTTTTCTTTTCAAATTCTTTTTGTGCCTGAATTAAAGGCTCCTGTGATTTTTTATAATCATAATATTTTCTGCATTCTTTTAAATATTTTTCCGTATCTTTTAAAAACTGTTCATCGTCAAGCAGATTTTCCAAAAATTCAAAGCGGGAGTTGTTGATTTCAAGATAATATTTTTCATCCTCAATAAATTTTTGCATAATTTCATCAACAGATAATTCAGGTGATTTTTTCACTAATGCACGCAAAAAATTACACAGAGCAGCTTTTTGTGTTTTTGAAAAATCAAGATATATCTGCTTTTTAATCTCGTACATACAACTACCTTAAAAAAGTATAACGAAGTATAACTTTCAGAATTTCGCAAACCGGCGGATCATTCTGCCCCCGTGCGGTCCTCATAAAACCGTGCGCATATTCCTAACGCGTGAACAAATCTTTGACCGAAAATTTGTGTGTTAATTCAGACTTGCCAAATTTCAACAACTTTCTAACAATAGGATTTGTCTGGCGAGACAAACGAATTTGTTCAGAAACTTCATTACCTCTCGTCTCTTGAGAATTTGATATTACTCTTAAGTTTTGTTCGTTTCTCTCATCCATAACGTAATTATACCTCGTTATACTTTATTAAAGAAATTTGTTAAGATAAAATTGCTTTAAAAGTATATAAACTTTATATATTGTTACAATTGTGATTATTGATACTTGTTATATTATTATTGTTTTTCAACGACGCTCCCGCCTACGGCTCCGCTATTGTTTCAAAACAATAATAATATAACAATCTATTGACTTTGGCTCAAAATACGTTATAATGTTTGTATAGGGAAACGGCTTAAATGCCGATGACATTTAAACCGTTCTTTGTTCCCTAGATGAAAAGCAAAATAAAATTGATAAAGAGTCTTATTGTGAGTAAGGCTCTTTTTATTATCTTTCTTTTCATACAATCACCTCCTTTCCGACCAATTTCTCTGTAAAATTGTGTGTGCCGGCGAAGGTGCGGAACTTACCTCTGTAATTATTGTAAATAAATTATCAGCTTTTGTCAATAAAAACAGGAAATATTATTAATAAATTAGGTTTTATGTTCTTGACTAAGTTGTAAATTATAGGATAATTAATTTATGAAAGACAATAAAGAATTTATTATTAAGCTTGGCAATAGAATAAAGACTTTGAGAACATCAAGGAAATTAACGCTTGAAGCTTTTTGTTATTTAAACGGTCTGGAGCCGTCAACGATTATGAGAATTGAAAAAGCGCAGACTACGGCTAAAATTACAACGTTGCTGAAAATTGCTCAAGGTTTTGATTTGACGCTTTTGGAGTTATTGGATTTTTAGTAATATTCAAAATAACTTATTTTAGTGTTATAAATAGATTATGACTATTCAGGAGATTGTAAAAATTTTGACCGATGCCGGAATTGAGCCTAATGAGGCGAATGTTGAGGTTAAAATGCTTATTGAGCATTTTGCGGGGTTTGGCGTAAAAGATATTCTTATGGGTAAAAAGCTTGACCCTCAAAAGCTTGAACTTGTTAAAGAAAAGGCTGAACTGCGTGCCAGAACACGCCAGCCTGTTCAGCATATCATAGGGTTTGCGGATTTTATGGGGGAAAAATTTATTGTTAATAAAAATGTTTTAATCCCCCGTGATGAAACGGAAATTCTTGTCAGAAAAGCAGTTGAGCTTATTAATCAAAATAATTTTAAAATGGCGCTTGATGTCGGAACAGGCACGGGCTGTATTGCATGTATGATTGCTAAACTTACCGGTTGTCAGGTAATCGGGCTTGATATATCTAATGAAGCTTTGAATACTGCGCTTGATAACGCATCAAGGTTGAATTTATTTAACAAGGCGATTTTTAGAAAGTCTGATATTTTTTCTAATGTGAAACCGGGCGAAAGCTTTGATATAATTGTTTCCAATCCGCCGTATATTCCGCCTTGTGAAAAAAATAATATCCAGCCGGAGGTTAAATTTGACCCGGAAATGGCACTTTTTACCGAAGATGCAAAAGGTCTGGAATTTTATGAAAAAATTACAAAAAATGCGCCTCAAATTTTGAATAAGGGCGGATATCTTTTGTTTGAACTTGGTATAGGACAATATCAGGATGTTAAAAAAATGATGGAAACAGCCGGCTTTAGTGAAATAGAAATTATTAAAGACCTTGCAGATATTGACCGTGTAATTTGGGGCAGAATTTAAACACAATTTTCATAGTAGAATTTTCCGACGGCTTCTTTAGGTATTTCAAAACCTAAAACGTTTGTCTGGTTTATTGAACTTTCAGCGATTATTCTGCCGTGGTGTTTTTCAATTATTTTATTAACAAGAAAAAGACCTATACCTGTTCCTATTTTGTCATATTTTTTGGTCGGGCATGTATGGAATTGAAACATTTTACGTATTTTTTCAGGACTTATATAACCGCTATGGCTTTCAAATTTTACAGTAAAATTATTGTTATGTTCTTCCAGATAAATTTTTATTATTGAATTTTTAAATGCTGTATTAAGTGAATTAAACAAAAGGGTTTGTATTACTTTTGTCAAACGGATTAAATCTCCTGAAATTATCGGATTTTTAATTTCAGGTATTATAACTATCTTTATATTGTTTTCTTTTAAGAAAAGTTCAGTCTTTTTAATAGTGTTTTCTATTATTTGTATTATATTAAAGTGCGAATAATTAAGCTCTGGTTCTTCTATGTCAAATTTGTATGTTGAGATTAAAGTTGCAACCATTGTGTACATATAGTTGCAGGATTCAAGAGTTAAGTTGAGCATCTCCGATTGTTCATTGCTTAATTGACCGAATTTTCCGTCAACAATCATATCTAATACACGGATTTGCGCTAATATTGGTGTTTTTAAATCATGTGTCAAAATTTCCACAAAACTTTTTTTCAAATCTTTCAAGTCTGTATTATCTATTATTTCGGTGCAAAAATTAGCACAATTGCTTTGTGTATCTTTAAACATAAATCCGCCTTTCTGAAAGTAAAATTATTTTATCCCGCACCTTGATAAAACAAAATTGCCCGGTTGGATATAAATATTTGTGCTGTTGAATAATTTTTTATTTTGATATGTTATTATTAGTTTATGAAAATTTTTTATCTTGATATAAATGAATACTCTGCGGATATGGATTTTTTAAAAAGCTTTGCTGACAGAAAATTTCTTTCCGAAAAAAAGGAAATGCAGCACTGTTACGGGAGATTTTTAGTCAAAACAGCAGCAAAAGAGTTTTATAAGATTGAAGATACGCAGATTGAAATTGTGAACAGCAAGCCGAGATTTAAAAACAGTGAACTCAATTTCAGCATTTCACACTCAAATAATATTGTAATGGCGGCTTTTGATGAAAATCCGATAGGTTTGGATATTGAATTTATGAAGGAAAGAAATTTCAAAGAAATTTTTGAAAGATATAATTACAAAGGCAAAAATATTTCTAAAGACGTATTTTACAAGTTTTGGACAGAATACGAAGCGGCTATTAAACTTCAAGGTTCACCAAAAACAAAAATAACTTTTTCTTTTAAAGATAATTTTATGGTTACCGTTGCCGGAAATTTTGATGAAAATTATAAAATTTATGAATTTTCGAATACCGGTTTTAGCTGTGTCTGAAGTCTATTTTATATGTCAATTTGTGTTTTTTGCAGTACTGTATAATATTATGTTTCATAAAAAACCAGTATTCTCTGTTTTTATCAATATAAATTTCTTTGTATTTTTCATAATATTCGGGGTAATTACTCTGGATAAAGTTTAAAATTGTTGTTTTGTAGGGCTGACGCAGGTTAAGATTTTCAAACCAGTATTCGTCAACAAATCCTTTGGCTTTTTCTATAATTTCTTCATAATCCGTTATGTACGGGAATATCGGGGAGATGCAAAGTATTGTATAAATTCCTTTATCATGAAGTTTTTTAAGTGCTTGTAATCTTTTTTTGATGGGTGTTGTATTTTCGCAGCATTTAACGAATTTTTCATCCAGAGTATTAACGGACATTGATACTCTGGCTTTCATATCTTTTAAAATATCAATATCTCTTAAAACCAAATCTGATCTTGTACAAACTGTCAGGTTGCAGCCGATTTCCTGTAAACGTTCAAGAATTGCACGTGTATTTTTGTATTCTTTTTCAATAGGATTATACGGATCGGTTACCGTACTCATTAAAATATTACGATCTTTGACGGTTCTTTTGGTTCTTACAACACCATCCCAGCGTTTTACATCAATAAATTCGCCCCAGATTTCTCCCGTATGATTTGTAAACTGCTGCATAAAGCACGCATAACAATATAAACACCCGCTGGCACAACCGGTGTAAGGGTTGATTACATAACTGTAACCCCTGAATGATGTTTTGGAAAAAATATTTCCTACCGGTATTTCTTTAATTTCTAACATAATAATATTATAGTTATATATGCCATTTTTGTCTACTGTCAAATATTTATTTACTATTTTAAGCATAAATAACAATTTAGTCAAAGTATAGTTAAGAAAAATTAAATTATAAGTTAATAAAACGGTTAGAGTTATTTTTATGTCATTATTAGCTTGAAAAAGTTAAAAAATACGTTATAATAAAAAGGTAAACACGTTTTCCGGAGTTAGAATGAAATATTTATGGTTATATGTTGTTGCAATTGTTGCATCATTAGGCGGCTTGTTGTCAGGGTTTGATACGGGAGTAATTTCAGGGGCTTTGCTTTATATAAATGAAACCTGGAATTTGTCTGATTACCTGCAGGGTATTCTTGTAAGTTCAGTATTAATCGGAGCTGTTATCGGCGCTGCAACAAACGGAATTTTGGCGGATATATTTGGTCGTAAGAAGATTATTATAGCGACTGCATTAATATTTATTACGGGCTCAATTCTTTGCGGTTTGGCTCCTAATATTTACGTTTTGATATTATCAAGAATTCTTGTGGGTTTGGCTGTCGGGATTGTTAATTTTGTTGTACCGTTGTATTTATCGGAAGTTTCGCCAAAACAACTCAGAGGTACTCTTGTTTCACTTTATCAGTGGGCAATTACAGCGGGAATTTTATTTTCCTATGTAATTAATGCGGCTTTTGCACAGGCTGTATATAGCTGGCGCTGGATGCTTTTTGCAGGAGTTTTTCCGGGGCTAATTCTTTTAATTGGTATGATGTTTTTGAGTGATACTCCCCGTTGGCTTGTCAGCAAAAATCGAGATGATGAGGCTAAAAAAGTTTTCCGAAAAATTGAACCTGATATTGATGTTGACGAAGAAATAAGACAGATTAAAGAAACTTTAAAACCCGAAAAAGATACGGTTGATAAAAAATTCAGATTTAAAAAATGGATGATAATGCCGTTTATTGTGGGTATCGGTATTATGTTTGCGCAAATTTGTACAGGTATAAATACAATTATTTATTATGCGCCTACAATATTTAAAATTGCCGGATTTGATTCAAACCTTAATGCAATTTATGCAACGACGGGCATTGGTGTTGTTAACTTTTTAATGACGGTTGTCGCAATATTTTTTACGGACAGACTCGGAAGAAAACCTTTATTATATTTCGGTTTGTCGGGGGTCATGCTGAGTTTGTTGGCTCTTGGATGTGCTTTTCAATTTGAACATGTTTTGGGCGCAAATTTAAAATGGGTTGCTGTCGGCAGTTTAGTTTCTTATATTGTATGTTTTGCGTTTAGTCTGGGACCTGTGGGCTGGGTTCTTGTATCAGAAGTATTCCCGCTTAAGATAAGAGGTTTGGCAATGAGTATTTGTACTGTTTCAAACTTTGCCTTTAATTTCTTTGTTGTCGGAAGTTTTCCGATTTTGATTAACAGGCTTGGCGGCGCAATAACTTTCTGGGGCTTTGCAGCCGTATCTTTCCTTTGCATATTGTTTGTATTCTTCTTTGTTCCGGAAACAAAAGGAATTTCTCTGGAGCAAATAGAATCCAACTGGCTCAAAGGTGTTAAACCGCGTGATTTTTAAAAGCTATTGAGCATTATAGAAAAATCTTTTAACCTTTTCGACAAAAGACATTTCACGATTGCCTTTTTTAACTGAAACCATGGTAAACGGTTCCGGCTGCGGTGCTCTGTGGTAGGTTATGTCTTTTGGTCCGAAAAGCATTACGTAAGATAATTTATACTTTTCCGGAATTTCAAGCTGTTTGCAAAGTTCCGGCATGAATCTCAAAACACCGTATGCAAGTCCGCACCAGCATGTTGCAACTCCTAAACTCTGTGCATAAAGCTCAAAGTAGCTTAATGCAATAATCGGGTCTACATCTTTGCACGGGGCATCAACAGGTGATGATACAACAACCATGTGCGGTGCGCCGCGAAATATTACGTCATCCCCTTTTAATATAGCATTTTTATACCTTGCAAATTTTTTTAATGCTCCGTTGATTCCGGGTTTTGATATTATTTCAATGAGTTTTTTGTTTGTGTATTCTCTGAAATCATTCATTACGTCAACATCATCAATGAAAGAAAAGTGTAACTTATGGTTATTTACTCCTGTCGGAACCCAGTTGAGCATATTTTTTAATTTTTCCATAACTTCAGGCGCTAAATTTTCGGATTTATAGCGTCTGTAACTGCGTCTGTTTTTAATCAAATTAAGAATTTCATCAGGATTGTATTGTTGAACAGCATCAGATTCTTCGGGATTTTTACCGAAAATGGATAAAGCGCCCGTCGGACAAACTGTCAGACAATGCTGGCAGCCTATACATCTTTTTTCTCCGTTTTCTGCTGTTTTCGGAATATTATTTTCGCCAAATTCCAGTGCTTTTGATAAACAATCATTAATACATTGTCCGCAGTGAATACATTTACTTTCATCAATTTTTAAATTCATACAAACTCCTTTTTTTCAAATTATAAAAGCTAAATGAATTTTATGCAAGATTAATTTTCTCTACGGTTTTTAATATTTACTTTTAAAGCAAAAGCATAAGGTATTAAGATAAATGCGAGAAGTGCAAAAAGTTCAAATACATCAACAAAAGCCATTAATCTTGACTGCTGTACAAGCTGTTTGTAGAAAAAGCCGTTTGCTTTGTGTTGCGCAAAAACACTTGATGCGGAGGCCATAAAAGTATTAACCATAGCCGCAAACTTATGCTGGAAAACAAGGTTAAAGTTAGAAAGATGTCTTACAAGATAAACCTGATGCATTTGAGAATGTCTGGCAACAAGGGTAGATGACATGGAAATTACAAATGCTGTTGCAACACATTTGCACAAGCTGTGTAAACTTGCTCCGTTTGATAATTCGGATTTCGGCAACGTTCCAAGAACAAGCGATGATACAGGAATAAACACAAGAATTACCCCGACACCCATAATAATATTAGGTATTGCAACATAAGTGAATGAAACCGATAAATTGAGATTCATGAACATTATTGTCGAAAGACTTAAGAAGAAAAATCCCGATGCAATTAAAAATCTGTTGTCGATAACATTCATTAAAGGTCCTATAATAAGAAGCATTATAACGCAGGAAATTACACGCGGAGCAAGAGAAAAGCCGCTCAGCATTGCAGTATACCCCATCATGTTTTGTAAGAATTGCGGCAGCAAAAGAATTGTAACGTAAATAATAACGTTTACGGAGGACCCCAAAAGAGTTCCGATAAAGAAATTTTTATCTTTAAAGATTCTTAAATTTATTAAAGCATGCTTGCATTCAAGTTCCCATACAATGAAAAATGCCATTGCGCAGGCTGAAATTCCGGCAAGCCATGAAATCCATGCGCAGTCAAACCAGTTGTATTGCTGCCCCTTATCAAGCACAACCTGCATTGTTAAAAGCCAGACTACAAGTGATATCATGCCGGGGAAATCTATTTTTTCGATTTTTTTTCTTATTTCCAGCTCAGGAATATTGCAATGAACCAGAATTACCGAAATTATCCCTATCGGTATGTTAATATAATAAATCCATTGCCATGCGGAATTATCTACAATAAACCCGCCGAATGACGGTCCTAAAATTGAAAAAACCATAACCGCAAGTCCGAATAATGACATTGCAAGCCCTCTTTTTTCAAAAGGAAAACTCTCAAGTAAAATCGCCTGTGAAATAGGCATCATAGGACCTCCGCCTATCCCTTGTATTAATCGTCCCAAAACCATAAAATTCAAATTCGGCGCAACCGCGCAAATTAATGAACCGACCGTAAAAATGGAGATAAAGACTTTTAAAAAGTTTTTGCGTCCCATAAAGTTTTCAAGCCAGCCGGTCATCAGAATAAGACAGGCGTTCGCAATCATATAGGAGGTGATAACCCAGTTGGCTTCATCAATAGTTGAGCCGAAATATCCTGCAATATGGGGGATTGCAACGTTTGTGGCAGATGTTGCAAGCATTGCAAATGCAGTCGGCACAAGAATTGAAATTGAGATGAGCCACAACGGGGCTTTTTGGGGTGTTTTTATTACTTCATCGGTCATTATTATTTAACTTTTACCTCCGGAACAACTGACATGCCGGGTACTATATTGTATTTTGAAATATCTTCGGTGAATACAATTTTAACAGGAACTCTTTGAACGATTTTAACGTAGCTGCCGACAGCGTTTTCAGGCGGGAAGAGACTTGCTTTTGCTCCGCTTGCTCTTTGAATACTGTCAACTTTTCCCTGAAACTTTTTGCCTCTGTAAGTATCAACTTTAATTTCAACGGGTTGTCCGGGTTTCATATTTGCAAGTTGAGTTTCTTTAAAGTTTGCAACAACCCACATTTTTTCGGGAACAATTGCAAACATCGGTTGTGCAACTTGTACGTAATTTCCCTGTTCGACGGAGCGGTTTGTGATTAAGCCTTCTTCAGGAGCGTAAATTTTGGTATATGAAAGATTTAATTCATCCTGTTCAACTTCGGCTTCCAGTCTTTTTATGGAGGCGGAAATTTCATCATACATTGCTTTTGCCGCATTGCTGCCTGATTGAGCCGAGGTTAATTTGTTCAGGCTTGAATCGTAATCCTGTTTGGAGGCAATGCCTTTTTCAAACATTTTTGAGTATCTTTCATAATCGTTTTGTGCAAATTCCAGATCTGATAAACTTTTTGTAACCTGATTTTCCGTTCTTACGAGCGATGCTTTTGCTTCTTCAAGTTTTGCTTTTGCCTGTTGAAGTTTTACTTCATAATCTTTCGGATCAATTTCCAAAAGTAAATCACCTTTTTTAACAAGCTGGTTATCGTCTATTAACAATTTTAAAACAGGTCCTTCAACTCTTGGGGCGATTGATACTATATGTCCTTCAACAAATGCGTCATCCGTTGATTGATAAAATATTGAATGTATTGTGAAATATATACCGAATATTAAAAATATTATTGCGGTTACGGAAGGTACAATTACTCTTTTTTTCATATATTCGGGGCGTGTATCAACGTTTTCTTCCATAGTATTTGTTCCATGGTGATCTATATTTTCCATTTAATTTCTCCCATTAAATTTGTAGTTTAACTTTGTCTTTCATGTTATCAAGCATTTTTTCAAGAATTTGCAGACATATTTCAAGTTCTTCTTTTGAAATTCCTTTTGTAATTGTTTTTCTTATATCCACAATTACGGGGTGAATAATTTCTCTTAAATTTCTGCCTTTTTCCGTTACTACTATTTTGTATATTTGTCTGCCGTTTGAACTGTTAACCCGTTTGACGAGTTCTTTTTCTTCAAGAATATTTATTATTCTGCTGACATTCGGTCTGTCTTTGTATGTAAGTTCGGAGATTTGTCTTTGATATAATTCTCCGTGTTCAACAAGCAGTGATAATATCAAATACTGTTCGGAGGTTATTTCAAAACCCTTTTCCGCAAATGTTTGCAGTGCAAGCCCGCGGGATAAAATCCCGGTTGCTACAAGCATTGCTCCTACTCTTTTTCTTAAGGGGTTATTTTTCATAATTTACTTTTTCGATTTTTGTAATAAAATATTCTTGTGTTATAATTATAACACAAGAAAAAAATAATGGAAGAGGAATATGAAGAAATTTTTAATTATACTTTTAACCCTGACTATTGTTGTGCCTGCGGCATGTGCAAAACAGTCAAAAGCTGAAATTAAACATGAACAAAATAAAATACATTATCTCAATTTATCCTGGTGGGAAAAATATCAGGATCCGGTTTTAGTTAACAATTTAAAAAAACTTTACGAAGTCAACTACGATTTAAAAAATGCCGAATTAAAGGTTAAAGAAAATGAAAAACTTGTAAAAATTCAATTTGCGAACGAATTGCCAATGCTGACTTTTGACGGCTCATTGGGCAGACAGTTCAGATCATCAAACCAGCAGTTCGGAGATATGTTGATACCGAGTTTTGCCCAGTATAATTATCAATTACCGTTAACAATGACTTATGAAATTGATATTTGGGGAGCAAACAGACTTAAAACAAAAAGTATACAAGAACAGCTTGCAATCATAAAACAGGCGGAGCGTGCCACATATATTTCTTTGACATCAGATTTTGCGGCTGATTATTTTAATCTTATAAAAACCGACAGATTTTTGCAGATACAAGATGAGCTTGTAGCGTTGCAAAATGATATTGTGGAAAAGACTATAAATAAATATGATGCCGGTTTGTGTACAATAAACGAAGTTTTGGCGGAACAAAAGCTTCTTACCCAAATGAAAGAAGAAAAGAATAATTTACTTGAAAAACAGGACGTTTTGGCAAGCGGTTTAAGGGTTTATCTTTCGATGAAAGAGGGCGAGCCTGAAAGAGCAAAGTATGATAATTTGCAATTATTGACGGGAATTCCGCTTGAATATGACACATCAGTTATTGAAAACAGACCTGATTATTTGCAGGAAGAGGCAAATATTAAACGAATGGGGTTTGATGTAAGAATTGCAAGGAAAGAATTATTGCCCAAATTTGTTATATTCGGTCAAATCGGTTTGAACGCATATCATCTGGATACTTTGTTTAACAGTTATTCGCAATTATTTAATGCGGGGATTTTGCCTTCATTTGATTTGTTTGCCGGCGGAAGAAAAATGGCGCTTTTAAAGTTGAGAAAATTTCAGTATGAAGAAGCCCTCAACAGTTATCAAAAAACCATACTTGAGGCTATAAAGGAAATTAATTTAGGGCTTATGTCATATAAAACCGCAATGAAAAATTATGATGAAACGACTGACAGATTAAAAATGCAGGACAAGATTTACCAGCTTATGGAGGACAAAAGACAAATCGGCGCTGCATCTGATGTAGAAGTTCTTTATAGTAAAGAAGCACATCTTTTGATGGAAAAAGAGGAAATATCAAATAAAATTAATTATTTGATATCTTCAATATCTCTTTATAAATCAGTCGGCGGAGTTGATTTGTATTCAATCAATACCACAGTTCAAAAAGAAGATATTTAACTGTAAAGAAAATATAAAAATTCGTCAGTAATTTAACAATTATATGATATTATATAGTTGAAAGGAGCCATGTTATGTACAGTGTTTATACGGAAAAAAATCATTCAAGTCTTACAAAAACATTAATCGGTGAATTCAAAGATTATGATGAAGCAATGGATTGCGCTGAAAATGCAGTTGAAGGCAAGCCGGAATTAAGATATATAGTTGAAGAAACAGACGGACATTTTAACAGTTACGGTGAATTGGTAACAACAATTGTTGCTGAAAGTTAATTTTAAAGGATAGTATGAAAAAGATTTTATTTTTATTTATTGCTGTAATATTTTTCACAGGCAGTACTTTTGCTGCAGAAAATTACGTTGATGAAAATATTACACCTGAAGATTTTGCAGTTAGGCAAGAAGCCGGAAGAAGTGATGTAATTGTTCGTGAACAGACAATTCAGGAAAAGATTAATGATGTTGCGTTCAAAATTTTAAATGCAAACAAAATTGATAAAAGAATTATATTTGTATATGATGATGCAGCTAAAAAATCTTTGTTGAAATCATTAGAAGATGTAACTAAACGACAAATTGTATTATACGAAGAAGACATACAATTTATTGCAAATGATGATGAGCTTGCAGGATTTTTGGCAAGAGGAATTTCAATGGCATTAAAATCATACGGCGGAATATGGAACGGCAGCCTGTCATCAGTTCAGGTAAAACTTGCGCCTAAGATTTATGAAATATATGCTGATAAAAGAGCCGTTGATTTTATGGTTAAGGCGGGATATGATCCTATAGGGCTTATAACATATATCAACAAAGCGTTTCCGCAAAAAAGGTTTGATAAACTTTCCCATTCAAATTTAACCTCAAGAAGACTTGCGATAATTTATGAATATATCTATACAAAATATCCGTATTTTCTTCAAAATAACAAATATTTGGAAACAGACAGCTATCAGAATTTTTTGTTAAATTCGCAGTATAACAGAAAGCTTTTGGAAAATAAAATAAAAAATAATTCACATGAGGATTTAAAATATGAATAAATTTTTGATACTTGTGTGTTGTATTTTTATAGGTACATCCGCATTGGGGCAAGTTATGACGGATGAATTTGCTGATTCAACTTTAATGGATAAAAATATTGAAAAGCCTGAAGTTCATTTGGATTATGATTATCAGGGGACTGCAAGAATTCCTGTAGGGCTTAGGATAACTGAAAGGATTTCATCAGAAGCCAAAGTCTATGAAGGTCAGGAGGTAACTTTTAAAGTCCGTTCTGATGTTTATTATAACGGAAAGCTTGTGTTTGAAAAAGGTATGATTGTACCGGCGAAGGTTGAAACTATTATAAAAAGCGGGATGAACGGTATTCCGGCAAGTATAATTGTCGGTGATTTTGAATTTGAAAATATTTTAAAAGGTCAAATTTCTGATAGTTTTGAAATTAGAGGACAGGACAGAAGCCTCTGGGTTTATCCTTTAAAGTGGGCTTTAACAATTTTGCCGCCGACAGGTACTTTGACTAATTTTATAAAAGGCGGGCATGCAAAACTTAAAGAAAACAAAACAATACAAATTTATTATTACCCCGAATGGATTTAGATATGGACGATATATTTGATCGGCTTGCAAAGTCTGATTTTCGCAGCAAATTTAAGCTTAAAGATAAGGATAAGTTGTATATTAAAGAAAAAGGGCTTGATACAATCAGGCGTCATGCCGAAGATTTTATTGCAAAAAGGATTGCACCTGCAGATATTTTAAATGACGGCAAACAAACTCCCATGAAGGGTCATCCTGTTTTTATCGCACAGCATGCAACAGCTTCCTGCTGCAGAAAATGTATTAATAAATGGCATAAAATTCCCTGCGGCAGAGAACTTTCCGCAAAAGAACAGGAGTATCTTGTGAATATTATTATGCAATGGATTGAAAAACAAATGTAACAGAATTTCTACAGATTTTACAAAACCACTTTTTTTATAATAGAATTATATTAAGGGATATAAGATATATGAAAAAAATAATTTCTGCAAAAGAAGCTGCAAATATGATAAAAGACGGTTCTTCAATTATGGTCGGCGGATTTTTGAGCTGCGGTACACCCGACAAGATTATCGATGAGCTTGTAAAATTGAATGTATCAGATTTGACAATGATTTGTAATGACACATCAACACCCGGGAATGACAGGGGCAAACTCATAGAAAACAGACAGGTCAAAAAGGTTATAGCTTCTCATATCGGTACAAATCCCGAAACCGGACGTCAGATGCATGACGGCGAAATTGAGGTGGAACTTGTTCCTATGGGGACATTGATTGAAAAAATAAGAGCAAAAGGTACAGGGCTTGGCGGTGTTTTGACTCCTACAGGCGTCGGAACGATTATTGAAGAAGATAAACAAACTATGACCATTGACGGTAAAAAATATATCTTTGAAAAACCTTTGGGCGCTGATTTTGCATTAATTTACGGAACAAAAGTTGACAGATACGGTAATGTATCATTTGAAGGTACAACAAGGAATCATAATACTATAATGGCAACTGCTGCAGAAACCGTAATTGTTCAGGCAGACGAGCTTGTAGATTGTCTGGATCCCAATGAAGTTGTAATACCGGGGCTTTTTATAGATTATGTTGTTGCAGGTGAGGAGAATTAAATGGCAGTAGCGTTACAGGAATTATCAAAAGAAAAAATCCGCGAAATTATTGCAAAAAGAGCCGCAAAAGAATTTCAAAACGGTGACGTGGTTACTCTCGGTATAGGTTTGCCTACTGCTGTTGCCGATTATGTGCCGGAAGGAATTAACGTAACTTTTCAATCCGAAAACGGACTTTTGGGGGTAGGGAAAAGCCAGAAAGGCGATTTTATTGATAAAAAAATTATAAACGCAGGCGGCGGATATGTGGAAGCCAAAAAGGGCGCAAGTTTTTATGATTCACAGATGGCATTTACCATGATGCGGGGCGGACATATTGATGCGACTGTTCTCGGGGCTTTGCAGGTTGATGAGGAAGGAAGTCTTGCAAGCTGGCTTATTCCAGGCAAATTTGTTCCGGGTATGGGGGGCTCCATGGATCTTGTTGTCGGTGCAAAAAAGGTTATTGTGGCCATGGAACACACATCAAAAGGTCAGATAAAAATAGTCAAAAAATGTAATTTGCCTCTGACCGCATATCGGGAAGTCAATTTGATAATAACCGAGCGCTGCGTATTTCATGTTACACCGCAAGGACTTGTTATGACGGATATTAATCCGATGTTTTCCGTTGAGGATATTAAAGAGTCCGTCACGGCGGATTTTACCGTAAGTGATAACTTGCAGTATATGGAAATATAAATTTATATTAATTTTAATTGTTAAGAGATTTTATTCCTGCTAGAATTGTTTCAACGGGGTAAACTTATGTTCTATGCGGATTTACATATACATTCAAAATATTCTAGAGCCACAAGCAAAGACTGCGACCTTGAACACTTGGCTCTCTGGGCACAGAAAAAAGGTTTGAGTGTAATTTCAACTGGTGATTTTACACATCCCGCGTGGTTTAAAGAGATTAACGAAAAATTAATTCCTGACGGATGCGGCGCTTACAGGTTAAAGCCAGAAATTGAAAAACAAATTTTTAAAAATTCGGAACCGGTCAGATTTATTTTGTCTGTTGAAATTTCCACAATTTATAAAAAAGGTGATAAAACCCGCAAAGTTCACCATGTTGTATTCACACCGGATATTGAAACCGCGCAGAATTTCAGACAGAAACTTGATGCCATAGGCAATATTAATTCAGACGGGCGTCCGATTTTGGGATTGGATTCAAGAAGTCTGCTTGAAACTGTTTTGGAATCAGGCGAAAATTCTTATATAATTCCGGCACATATTTGGACCCCGTGGTTTTCAGTTTTAGGGTCAAAATCGGGTTTTGATTCTATAGAAGAATGTTATGAAGATTTATCTGATCATATTTTTGCCGTTGAAACAGGACTTTCTTCCGATCCTGAAATGAATTGGAAAGTGTCAAAACTTGATAAATTCCGTCTTGTTTCAAATTCCGACGCGCATTCGCCCTCAAAACTTGCTCGTGAAGCAACGGTTTTTGATACAAACCCTGATTATTTCAGCATTATGAAAGCTTTAAAAACAGGTGATGGCTATGTCGGAACAGTTGAATTTTTTCCGGAAGAAGGCAAATATCACGAGGACGGACACAGAAAATGTAATATCTGTCTTACACCCGATGAAACAAAAAAATGTAACGGGATTTGTCCGGTTTGCGGAAAGCCTTTGACCATCGGGGTTTTAAACAGGGTAAATGAACTTGCTGACAGAGCCTTTGACAGTGATTTTATACCTGAAACAGGCGGAAAAGTTTATAGTCTCGTTCCTTTGCCGGAAATTGTTTCCGAGATTATGCAGGTCGGACCGTCAAGCAAATCAGTTGTTAATGAATACGAAAGATTAATTCATAAATTCGGGTCGGAGCTTTCAATTTTGAGAAATGTTCCCGTTGATGAGCTTTCAAAAGATTTCCCAATGCTCGGCGAGGCAATTTCAAGGCTTCGGGCAGGGAAAGTCATAAAACATGCTGGCTATGACGGCGAATACGGTGTTATCAGACTTTTTGACGACAGTGAAATCGTAAAAAAAAATTGTATAAATCTCAAACTTGATATTGATATTCCGCAAACAGTTGTAAAAGAGCCTGAAAAAACCATAATTCAGGAAAAAATTTCAGTTCAAAACACGGTTGAAGAGAAAATTTCTCATCAAAATTCTTCGGGTTTGGATGAATATCAAAAAGCCGCTGTCGAAAGTAATTCTCATCAATTGTTAATAACAGCAGGCCCGGGTTCTGGCAAAACAACCGTACTCACCCGTCGTATCGCATATTTAATTAATCTGAAAAAAGTTTCTGCTGAGAATTGCCTTGCCATAACATTTACACGGCGCGCAGCTCAGGAAATGCGCGACAGGTTGAAAATTCTTCTGGCGGAAAAATCTTCCTCCGTTAATATTCATACATTTCATTCTTTGTGTTTGTCAATTTTAAAAGAAAATTGTGAAAAAGCCGGATTGGACAAGAATTTTGGAGTTATAAGCGAGCAGGAAAAGGCTTTGTATGATGTAGTTCCTGAAAATTTGATTGAATTTGACGATTTAATAACTTTTACTGTCAAATTGTTTGAGAATTATCCCGAAATCAGAGAATTTTATCAGGAAAAATTCAAAATGGTTTTTGTTGATGAATATCAGGATATTGACGAAAACCAGTATAAATTAATTAAATTACTTGTGCATGAAAACGGGAATATTTGTGTTATAGGCGATTCCAATCAGGCGATTTACGGGTTTAGGGGCGGCTGCGCAAAATTCTTTGATAATTTTAAAAATGACTACAAAGATGTTGAAATTGTTCATCTTAAAAATAATTACCGTTCAAATGAGGGGATTGTAAACGCTTCAAATCAGATTATCAGCTCTTATGATATTATTTCGCGCTATGACAGACCGCAGGAAAAAATTACAATCCATACGGCGCCCACAGACAGAGCAGAGGCGGAATTTATCGTAAGCGGTATTGAAAATTTAATCGGCGGTCACAGTTTCTTTTCAATAGATTCATCAAGGTCATCAGGTGATAAGGATGATTTGTCGTTTTCTGATTTTGCGATTTTATACAGAACTTCATCACAGCTAAAGCCGATATTGGAAGCCCTCGAAAGATCCGGCATGCCGTTTGTGAAGCTTTCGGATGATATGCTTTGTGATAAAAAATCCGTCAGAGATTTGTTAAAAGGGTTAAAAGATGATATTCCCGTTGTTGAGCAATTGGAAGGCACATCAGGTGAAATTGAAGATTATATTTTGAATTATTTGAAAAATATTGCCTTGAATTGTAGTTCTAAAGCGGAATTTATTCACGAGGTATCATTGTTAAGAGAATCCGACACCCTTGATAGCCGTGCAGACAGAATTTCTTTAATGACGCTGCATGCTTCAAAGGGTTTGGAATTTAAATGTGTGTTTATCGCGGGGCTTGAAAACGGGATTATTCCGTTATATAAAGCGCAGACACAAGATGAAATCGAAGAAGAAAGGCGTTTGCTTTATGTCGGTATGACAAGGGCAAAAGACAGATTGTTTTTGAGCCGTGCCTTAAAAAGACTGCAATACGGGACATTCAAAAACCTTCCTGTATCTCCGTTTTTGGCAAAAATCGAGGAAGATTTGTTTAATTTTTCAAAATTTGAACAAAAAGAAAAAGATAATTCCAAACAGTTGAGTTTGTTTTAAAATCGGTTATAATGTTTATGGAAAACTCTTCATCGGCTCCGCCCTTAGCGTGGATAACCCTTGAGGAGTTTTTTCAGAAAATTGTTTGGATTGGAATTCCCAATCTATTACTAGACTCCTTTATTCATGTAACCTGTTATTATTTTTTCTGCCTTCTCTAAATGCACAAAGCCTACCAATCCCCTGAATATTTCGTCATTTTTTAAATGAATTAACAATCGTGACATAAAAAATGATTTATTCAATTGTACTGATTTTATATCATCATATTTTATAAAAAAATCTTCTTTAAACATTGGACGCAATATTCGATAAGGAGATATAATTCTGATACCTCTATCCGTTAAGACATATGTAATATTAAATCTAAAAAAAATACCATATAATCCAATCAAAAAAGCAAAACAGTATATCCATAGTGTTGATACTGAAACTTGTCTTATAGAATGTAGTCCTTCAAATATAAAAAATGGTAGTATAAATGTTCCTAAAAAAGCTCCGAAAAGTGCAGTTATAATTATACTTTGCAACATACTACTTTTAATAAAAAATATAGGATTCTCATCCGGATATAAGATTTTACACCTTAACAAGGCTGCCTTGCCTGAATTCATATAAAATGGTGTAAAAATAAATACTAATAATAAACCTGTAATAACTCCAGCTATATTAATCCAAGCTTCAAAATATTCTTTAGTTATCATATTATAACCTTTTTTATAATAATATTCAGCACTGTAATCTGCAGATTATTTTTTCTTATGGAGCGTAGGGGATTCGAACCCCTGCCCCCGACACTGCCAGTGTCGTGCGCTACCAACTGCGCTAACGCCCCTTGCTGTTTCAATATAACATAAATTATCGTTTTTGGAAATATTTTCGGTTTGTTTTGTTTTTCTGTTTTTTAGTAAATTTTTAATATAAATATAGGCTTCGGATACCAGAAGCACCACAACAAACAGCAAAAATACGTTATCGAGATTTTTTGTCAAATATTTATTATTCATCTTAAGCCATGCGCCTATCCAGCCTATTACAACCCATGACGCAATATATAATGTCGGGAGTTCCGTGCTTAAATGTTTTACTATACCCCAGAGTTTTGAATTTACAAAATAGTTTGAAAACAGGTGCGCAATACTTATGGCAACCGCAATTATATTCATATATACGGCTAATATAATAGGATTTTGCTGGTGGTATACAAGAGGATTCATCAAAATCATCCACATGTTTTTACCTGCAGCGTCAAATCCTGACCATGCAAGCAAAAGCACGGGTACTGATACGCATAACATATAAAGATAAAATTTATCCGGGTTGTTGCAGCGTTTTAATAGTTTGCCGAAAAGCCAGCCCGTCACCGGATAAAGTATCCAGTTGCAGAATGAAAAACAAACATACCCGCTTGTTGTAAAGTTTTTGATAGGTATAAATAACCCCACAAATGAAAAATAAAAATTGTCCGGTGATAAATTTACAGAAATTTCATTTGTGCAAAATGCTCCGACTGCCGTGCAGGCGATTGCTAGCATAAAAATTGTTAAATTTGACATTTTGAAGTGTTTTACAAATGCAAAAAACAAAAATGCCAATCCCGCAAATTGTAAAATATCTCCGTTTAACAGCATCAGGAATTTATCGTTCGACATAATACTGCTGAACATAGGGTAGCTGCCAAACAGCATCCACGGAAGAATTTCTCTTAAAAAATTGAGCATATAACCGGATAAAAGTAAAATAACCCCGCGCCTCAGGCAGCACTTTGGTGTGTCATTTCTGGTGTATGCAAGCCCCAGACCCATACTGAACATAAAAAATTGCGCGCCTAATAATCTTACAAGGTTGTGTGCAATAAATGAAGGTGTTAACGTAGGTGTGTTCGTAAATTTTATTACGTAAAAAACGTGACAAAGGAGCATTAAAATTATGCAGACGGTTTTGCACAGGTCAATCGCAGGCTGCCGCCCGTTATTTACCGTTTCTTTGCTGAATAGAGACACTACGTTCATTACTTACCCCTGTCGGATTCCCTCCAAAGTCTTTAATATTATATTATCATAAAGTCTGAAAATTTCATATTTTGTTATTGATTTTGTAAATATTTTAATCCGGAATTTTGAAGATTAATGATGTATTTATACCGCCGAATGCAAAATTGTTTGACATAATTATACCGGTATTAATTTCTCTGCCCGATTGCATAATATAATCAAGATTTCCGCAGGCATCATCCAAATTATTAAGATTAATCGTAGGACAGAACCATTTTTTTCTTGCCATTTCTATGGAAAGTATGGCTTCAATTGCTCCGCAGGCACCGAGGGTATGCCCTGTGTAGCTTTTTATTGAGCTTACGGGTACCTGTCGTTTGAAAACATCATAAGTAGCATTGGTTTCGGCAATATCTCCCTGAATTGTCGCTGTGCCGTGTGCGTTTACGTAACCTATTTTATCAGGCGAAATGTTTGCATCTTTTAGAGCAAGTTCAAGCGCTGTTTTCATTTTTTCCTGATTCGGGCTTGTTATATGCGTTCCGTCAGTACTTGTTCCGAAACCTATTATTTCCGCGTAAATTTTTGCACCGCGTTTTTTGGCGTGTTCATATTCTTCAAGTATTAATGTTCCGGCGCCTTCTCCTATTACCAGTCCGTCACGGTCTTTGTCAAAAGGCGACGGAGTTAATTCAGGCGTTGTATTTTTTTGGCTTGTTGCATAGAGTGTGTCAAAAATAGCAATCTGTGTCGGGTGAAGTTCATCTGCACCGCCTGCTATCATAACTGTTTCATAGCCGTTTTTTATAACTTCATAAGCGTATCCTATTCCCATAGAGCCTGATGTACAGGCGGTTGATGTCGGAATTAGTCTGCCTGTTGTTTTGAAATACAAAGATATATTGACGGCTGTTGTCTGCGGCATCATTTTTACATAACTTCCGGAGGTTACGGTTTTTACTTCTTTTTCTATCATCATGGAATAAAAATCTATAATACTTTCTAATGAACCTGAGGAAGAACCGTAGCTTACGCCTGTTTGACCGTTTGTAATAATTTCATTTCCGAGCAGCCCTGCGTCTTTCAACGCGTCTTCGGCGCTTGCAACGCTCAAAACAGCAACCCTGCCCATTGTTCTTAAAACTTTTCTGTTAAAGTGTTCGGGGATTACAAAATCTTCCGCAGCAGCCGCAAGTTTGGTATTTAATCTTGTGTAAACTTCAAGTTCGGGCATATATTTTATACAATTTTTCAGACTCAAAAGATGTGCAAACGCTTTTTCAATATTACAGCCTAAAGGGCTTATTTGTGACATCCCGGTTACAACAACGCGTTTCATTAATATAGTCCTCCGTTTACGGAGATAACTTGACCCGTTATATACCCTGCATCTTCGCTCATAAGATAATTCACGAGGCTTGCAACTTCTTTTGCGGTGCCGAATCGTTTCATCGGGATAAGTTTTTTAACTTCTTCTGCCGGTAACTCTTTTGTCATATCCGATTCAATAACCCCGGGCGCCACACAGTTGACGGTAATTTTTCTTTTTGCAAGCTCAAGTGATAAAGCTTTGACAGCGCCGATTATACCTGCTTTTGATGCACTGTAATTTACCTGTCCGTAATTTCCCCTAAGACCCGAAATTGATGACATTGCAATAATTCTTCCCTTAATTCGGTTTTCTATCATCGGCATTACAATCGGTTTTAAAACATTATAAAAACCGCCGAGATTTGTATTCAGAACGCTGTCCCAGTCGTCATCTTCCATTATCGGGAAAACAACGTCACGCGCTATTCCGGCATTTAATACAACTCCGAAATAGGCTCCGTTTTTTTTAATGTCACCCGTAATTATTTTTTTGCATTCTTCCCTGTTTTTCGTATCAAATTGCAATATGCGTCCTTTTACTCCGAAGTTTTGTATTGATTTTAAAACTTCTTCTGCCTTTTGAATATTTTTATTACAGTGCAGAATTATGTCAAAACCGTTTTGAGCAAGGTATAATGCCGTTTCTTTACCTATTCCGCGGCTTGAACCTGTTATTAAGACTTGTTTTTCCATAAATTTTAAGCTCCGCTGTTTAAAAAAGCTTCGGCATTTTGCGGTTGATAAGCATTTACCGCTGCTTTTGCACATTCGTTATTATCATTATAGATTAAACATTCAAATGAAACAAGTTCATCATCACAGTATATTTCTTTGGCTTTTATTAAATATTTTTTATTCTTTTCAAATTTGTCAATTGTACTTTTATAAGATCTTGTGCCGAGTAAAAATCCTATTTCGGGTGTTTTGCTTTTATTTTTAAAATGTGAATAACATGCAATTGTCTGTGCCATAAATTCTATGCCTGTAAGATAGGATACACCCTCTAATTCTTTTTCATAAAATAAATTATTTTCTTTTATAGTTACACTCGTTATTACGTACCCTTGTTCAATATTGATTTCTTCAATATTATCAATAAGTATCATAGGATAGTTATGAGGCAGTATTTTTTCTAAATCTGAGTTCATTTTTTATTTCCCTAAAATTATAACCGTATTAGTTCCGCCAAAGCCGAATGCATTACACATTACGTATTTTAAATTTTCAACTTTCATATTTTTAGACGTTAATTTAATTTTCGGCAGTTTATCATCATATTCACCGTCATAAATATGCGGCGGAAGAATATTTTTGTTATCAGTTAAAAGCGCACAGCAAACGGCTGTTTCTATGCTTGCTGCAGCCCCGAGACAATGTCCTGTCAAGGGTTTGGTTGAGCTTGCGGGAGTATTTTCTCCAAAAATTTTATTTATTGCGGTTGCTTCCATCAAATCATTTGCAAGTGTTCCAGTGCCGTGCAGGTTGATGTAATTTATATCGGAAGGCTTTAAATGTGCTTCATTAAGCGCGTTCAAAATTGCTCGGGCTGCTTCTTTTCCGTCGGGGTTCGGCGTTGATGCGTGATATGCGTCTGAGGTTTCGCCTATCCCGAGGATATTTATACCTTTTTTATCCGGTTCAACTATAAATAATGCTGCGGCTTCCGAGATATTCATGCCTTCTCTGTTTTTACTGAAAGGATTTGAGCGCTTGTCAGAAAGCACTTCAAGTGATTTGAAACCAGCAAGAGGGAATTTGGAGCGTTCATCCGTACCTCCTGTAATAACTGCATCACAAATTCCGTTTTCTATCCATTTTCTGGCTGTAGAAAAGGCTTTTATCCCCGAAGAACATGCGGTTGATACTCCGCAGTATATTCCGTCAAGTTCCAGATAATCTTTTATGAATTCCGCAGGGTTGCTGATTTTTAAAAATTCGTAATCTTGTGTTTCTTCAAAATTATCAATACCTGTGTTTGTTGTGGCAATTGCAACACCTATTCGTTTTTTGCCGTAATATTTTACAAGAGTATCAAGTTCTGGTTTTATTTGATTTATGCAGTTAAGCAGCATTTTGTTGCAGCGGATATTGTATTTTTTTTCTTCAATTTCTAAAAGAGGAGTGTGAATTTTAAAATCGGTTAATTTCCCTGCAATTATGTTTTGGAAAATTTCGTCCAAATTTTCTCCTAAATTGCATATTGCGGCTGTTTTTGTAATATTAAGCATTTTCCCTCTTGTTGCAGAATTGTTTTAACAATATTATACTTATATTATCATGAAGGAAGTAATTTTTGACATAAAAAAATATTTTTATATAAAAGATGAAGAAGCAGATGTTTCTTTTATACCGATGATGACCCGCAGAAAGCTTGATAAATTCGGCAGGGCTGCTTTGTATACTTTATATAAGGTTTATGAAAATGGCGAGCCTGATCTTGTATTTGCATCCGAATACGGTGATGTCGAAAGAGTTGTAAAACTTATTAACCAGAGAAATGAAGAAGGTGAGGTTTCGCCTGCAGGATTTAGTTCATCCGTTCATAATGCCTCTGTAGGCTTATTTTCAATGCTGGAAAAAAATAAAAGAGGGTATAATGCGATTTCCGCAGGCAAAAAAACTATAGCTGTCGGATTTCTGGAAAGTATTTTGGCTAAAGATGCCGTTTTTTGCTATGCAGAGAGCCTTGGAGGAATAAAAAGTGTTTCTGTTTCTGTTGAACAAACCGGTAACGGCGGATATATTTTAGCTGAAAATTGCGATAGCCATCCTTCTTGTGATACATTTGAGGATTTTATCGGGTTTTTGGACGGAAAACGGGATTTGTTTGTCAGTGATGGTTATAATATACAAAGGATTGCAAAATGAAATTTGTAAGAATGCTTTTTGTCATTATAGATATGAGTATTTTTGCAGCCGGTGCTTTATTTATAGGGGTTGTGATTTTTCCTTTGTTGTCTTTATTTATCAAAGGTAAAAAAAGGCGTGAATATTTTTCTGCAATTATTCATTATTCGTGGAAATTATTTATCCGGATTATGGAAATAACAGGAGAAATAAGGGTCAATATTAACGGAGATTTAAGCGCAATAAAGGGTAAAATTGTAGCGGCTTCTCATCCGAGTTTGATAGATATTATTCTGCTTATCGGAAATATGCCAAAATCGCTTTGCATTGCTAAAAAAGAGATTTTGAAAAATCCGTTTATGCGTAATATTGTAAAATTTCTTTATATAGTAAATGACGACCCTGAAGTTTTTCAAAAAAACGCAAAAGAGGCTCTTGAAGACGGTTATAATATTGTTATTTTCCCGACAGGAACAAGGACTTTGCCCGATGAGAATTTGAAAATTCATAAAGGTGCAGCGCAGCTTGCTATTACATCAGGGGTGAATATTGTTCCGGTGACTATTGAAACGGATTATCCTTTTTTGATAAAATCTCATTCCCCGTTTGATGCCGGATCTAAAACAGTTAATTATTATTTGACTGTTTTATCCGAAATAAAAACTGAAGATTATATTGTCAAATCTAAAGACGGTATTAAAGCCAGAAATGCCATATCCGAAAAAATAAAGGAATGTTTGACTTTAAGAAAGAATTAGGGTATAAATTTATTATAGGAATTAAGCTATGACATTGGAAAATGAGATAAAAGAATTAATAATAAAATCTCTTGAGCTGGAAGATATTACGCCGTCTCAGATTAAAGATGAAGAACCTCTTTTTGTTGAAGGGCTCGGGCTTGATTCAATTGATGCTCTTGAAATAGGTATGGCTTTAAAAAAGAAATATAATATAAAGTTGTCATCTGATAAACAGAAAAATGCACAGTATTTTTATTCAATTAAAACAATAGCGGATTTTATCAGGAGTAATGCAGGTGAGTAAGAATTTTACGTACAATGAAATCATGGAAAAATTAACCGATATTCTTGTGGATGATTTTGAAATTGAGAGGTCTCTTGTAACACCAGAGGCCAATTTGTTTGAAGATTTGGAGCTTGATAGTATTGATGCAGTTGATTTGGCGGTTAAATTGCAGTATTTTACCGATAAAAAAATTGCGCCCGATAAATTTAAACAAATTAGAACCGTTGAAGATGTCGCACAAACAATTGCGGAACTTTTAGAATGAAATTAAAATTTATTATTCCGTTTTTTATTACACTTTGTGTAATTGCATTATTTCATTATACTCAAATTTATTTTATTAAATTTTATCCTGTTGTTGCGAATTTGACGACTTTTTTGGTGTTTTTTGTGTCATTATTTACAAAAGAAACTGTTATCCAAAAGTTTGCAAAAGTTCTTGATGGCCGGACATTGGATGATTTTACAAAAAATTATACGAAAAATCTTACCTATGTCTGGTGCGTTTTTACATTTTTTAATTTTGTAATTTCACTTATAACGGTATTTTTGCCGGAAAAATGGTGGGCATTGTATAACGGTTGTATTTCATATTTTGCGATTGGTGTTATATTTGCGGTAGAATATATTGTAAGAATAGTTTTGAGGAAAAAAGCAAATGCTGGAAAAGTTTTACGGCAGCAAATATGATGAAGATATTTTGTTTGTCAATCCCTGTATAACTTTTGGTGAATTTAAAAAATATGTTTATTATCAGACAAAAGAGTTTTTAAAATCTCCAAAAGAAAATGCGGTTTTGTTTGGGGATGATTATTTTAATTTTGCCGTGAATTTTTTTGCAGCTGTTTTTGCGCGTAAGAATATTTATCTTTTATCTGATAAAACGCGTCTGGCTCAATTAGATGATGAATATATTTTGCCGGAAAAATCTTATCCGGTTGATGCTTTATTTCAAGATGAGAATTTGGATATAAATGAGGTCAAAATATATATTTTTACATCGGGTTCAACAGGAAAACCGCAGCTTTTTCAAAAAGATTTGGCTAAGCTTATTTTGGAAGTTCAAAGTATAATTGATGAATTTAATTTGGCAGGTCGTTTAATCAGTGCTTCAACTGTTTCACTTACACACAGTTTTGGTTTTACTTTTAATTTTATTTTACCGTTTTGGCATAATCTGAAAATTAATTGCCGCAGAATTGAGTTTCCGGAACAATTTTGCGATATAAAAGATGATTACATATTAATTTCAACGCCCACTTTTATGGAAAAACTTGCCAAATATGATTTTGTATTTGAAAAAGCACCTGAAAAAATTTTTCTTGCGGGTTCAAAGTTAAAGCATAATGTTCTTGACTATTTCAAGCGGTTTTCGGACGTTATTGATATATACGGAAGTACTGAAACGGGAAATATTGCCTTTAAAAGAGGTTATGATAAATTTACCCTGTTTAAAGAGGTTTCTGCGAAAAGCAAAAATAATAACACAATTGTTATGTCGGAATTTTTTCCGCAGGATAAGGCTGTTCTTTCGGATATTATTCAGTATACAGGTGAAAGAGAATTTTTATTGAAAAAACGTTCTGACAGAATTGTAAAAATTTTAGAAAAAAGAGTTTCGCTGGATGAGATTGAAAATAATTTGAAAAAACATAAAGATGTGACGGATTGTTATTGTTTTATGTATGAAAATAAGCTTGCATGTATTGTGGCAACAGGAAATTTTAAACTTGAAAAAGATGAATTGCGGCATTTTCTTTTACAGTTTGGTGAAATTGTGCCTAAAAAATGGCGGATTATTGAAGAAATTCCGCGTACTGCAAACGGGAAAATTGATAAAACAAAACTCAATCATATTTTTGGAATGAATTTATCTCTGCCTTTTGTTTTTTCAAAAAAAGTCAGTCCCGATAATGCTGAAATTAATTTAATTTTTAAGAAAAATTGTAACTTTTTTGACGGTCATTTTGATATCATGCCTATTTTGCCGGGAGTTGTACAGCTTTATTATGCAAGGTATTTTGCAAATGATGTTTTTAATATTGAAATTTCGCCGGAGGAGGTTAAAAAAGTTAAGTTTTCAAATATTATAAAGTCGGATACAAATATAATTTTAAAACTTAAAAATGACGAAAATTGTGTGAATTTTACCTATGAGGCGGATGACAAAGTATATTCCTCCGGTATATTTGTAAAGTAATTAAAATTTGAGGTGAAAAATGAAATTTTGTACGGAAACTTTTTTAACAGTTCAATTTTATGACCTTGATCCGATGAATGTAGTCTGGCATGGGAATTATATAAAATATTTGGAAACCGCAAGATGTGATTTGCTTGATAAACTCGGCTATAGTTACGATAATATGGCAAACGACGGAATTATGTACCCTGTGGCGACAATGGATTTGAAATTTATTAAACCGTGTTATTTTAATCAAAAATTAAAAGTAGTTTCCTCGCTTGAAGAAATAGAACCCTGTATGATAATTAAATATACAATTTTTGATGCGGTAACCGGTGAAAAGTTATTTAAAGCCAAGACAATGCAGATTTGTGTAAACAGATTAACAAATGAAAGTGTTTATTCTGCGCCCGAGGGTTTGAAAGATAAGCTTGCTTGTTGTAATCTTTAATTATGAAAAAATTTATCTTATGTTTGATTATAATTTTTCAGGCTGGACTTATAGCTTTTGCGGATGATTTGATATACAAATATCCCGCCAATATTTTGGACGTTGAATTCCCGCAGTATTCAACAGTTTCCTGTAAATTTAACCAGACAAAAACTATTCCCGGCTCCGGTGCTTTTGTGAATTCCGGCGGGGATTTTACTTTTGATATTAAAAACGGAGCGGTTTTTGAAACGTTATATCCTTTTAAATCAACTACGGCTTATACATCTGACAAGCGGATTAGTGATATAATTCTTGCGGTTTCTAAAAAAGATTATTCGTATATTAACAAGAATTTTGATGTTTTTTATTTGAAAAATAACCAAAATTGGCAGCTTGCACTAAAACCGAAAAATGATTCCAAAATTAAAACAGTTATGGAGTCTATTGTCATCTATGGCAATAAATATATTGAAAAACTGGAAATTAACACGGTAAAAAGCGGAAGTACAAAGATAAATTTTACAGAATGCAAATAGTATGAAAAATTTTTTAAGAATTTTATATGTTTTATTTTTTATCACTGTCGGTTTGTGGGTATTTACACATCCCGTAAAAACCGAGACGAATCTTTTGAAAGCTGTTTTTTCAAACAGCTCTGCTGATGAGACGGTTGTTATGCTGAGCGGAAGATATTCCGCCGGAATTAACGTACTTGTCGAAGCGCCTTCGCAATCTTTAACCTTTCAAACTGCCGAAAAATTTTATAATTCTGTTAATAAGGATTTTTTTAAGGTAAAAGATTTTGATTTTTCAGAAGTTTTGTCAGAGTATCAAAAATATAATAAAAATCTTTTGTCTTTATCTTCAAAGAAAAAACTTGAACAGAGAAAGTTTGATGAAATTGTGCATGAGTCATATTTAAGATTGATTGATCCTTTTTCAATTATGCTTGTGCCCTTGAATCAGGATCCTTTTATGTTGTTTGATGATTATATAAAATCGTTGGACAACGGTAATCTTGATTCGATTGAATATAACGGTAAATATTATAAAGTTATGTCGCTGGAGGTCAATAATCAAGATGCTCTATCGCCTGATATAGTTAATAAACAAATAAAAACGCTTGTTGATTTGCAAGATGAAATTTCAAATGACGATGTGAAAATTTATTTGACCGGAACACCTGTCCATTCTTATTATGCGAGTTCGCGCTCTATGTTGGAAGTGAATATTATTTGTGTATTGTCGTTTCTTTTTATAATAGGGATTTGTTATTTTTATTTCGGGAATTTAAAACTTTTATTTCCTATTGCATTAGGTTTGGGCGCCGGAATATTATCAGGATATCTGGTGTGCTCGATTGTTTTTTCTTCAATACATGTTTTGACGTTTGTATTTTCGACAACGCTTATCGGAATTTGTATTGATTATATGCTGCATTATTTTATTGAAAAAGATCTTGATAAAATTTTGAAAAGTTTAACCGTAAGTATGCTTACAACGGTCAGTGCATTTGCAGTACTTTTATTTTCCGGTGTTGAATTATTAAAACAAATTTCCATTTTTACAATGCCCGGATTGTTTACGGTTTATTCAGCAGTTGTTTTGTTTTGTCCGTTTGTAAAAATTGAAACATCAAGGAAAAACATAAGTTTTCAAATTCCTGACAAAATCAAAAAGATTTTTGTAATTTTTGTAATTTTGGTGTCTGTTATGGGGATGTTTTTTCTGAAATTTAATGACGATATAAGAAATTTGTATGTACCTTCAAAAAAATTAATGAGTGCGGAAAAGCTTTTTGCATCGGTGACCGGCGGAAACAGAAAAATATCTTTTGCTGTTGTCAGCGGGCAAAATATTCAGGATATTCTGGAAAAAGAAGAAATTATTTCCCGAAATTTGAACAGCAATGATTATCAGGCTTTGAGTAAATTTGTTCCGTCAATCAAGCAGCAAAAAATGAATTTTGAACTCAGAAAATCATTGTATAATTCTAAGTTGAATGCTTATGCTGAATTTTTATCTCCTAAAGAAAAGCAGCAGCTTTTGTCAGAACGTCAAGGAAATGATTTTTTGGAATATATGCCGGTATTTTCCGAATTTTTATTGTCCGACAATAGATCTTTGATGGTTTTATATGATATAAATAATCCTAAAATAATTACGGATAGCGGTGCGGAATATGTTGATGTAACAAGAGATATAACGCAGAAAATCAGAAACTACAGAATTAGCTGTGTCAGGATGCTTTTGCCGATTTTTGTAATATTATTTGCGCTTTTGGCATTAATATATAAACCTAAAACCGCAATAAAAATAACCATGCCGTCTGTTTTTGCAGCGTTATTTGCGATTTCTCTTGTGTCAATTACAGGTCAGGAAATTAATCTTTTTCATATTCTGGCGATTTTTTTAATTGTGGGTTTCGGGCTTGATTATTCGGTGTTTAGAGCGAGCGGAATAAAATCATCTTCCGATGCGGTTTTGTTATCTTGCCTTACGAGTGTTTTTTCTTTTCTGCTGCTGGCGTTTACAGGTTTTAAATTAATAAGTTCTCTGGGATTTATATTAAGTACGGGATTAACGATTTCATATCTTACAAGTCTTTTGTTTGACTACAAACGGGAGGATGAAGTATGAAGTGGTATCAAATGAAAGAGCTTGCCGCAGGTGAAAAGAGGCTTTTGATTTTATGGTATTTGTATAAATTTTTCGGGAAAAATTTTGTTAAATTTATTGTCTTTTTTATAACATTTTTTGCTTTTCTGGGCGCAAAAGAGCCGCGAAAGGCATCCGAAAAATATTTATCAATAATAGGTTTAAACTCGGGTATTTTTAATCAATTCAGACATTTTTTGTCTTATTCATATTCGTTGCTTGATAGAATGGAGGTCTATTCAGGGCGTTATAACCCTGAAAATCTTGTGTTTGATGATAAAGACGATGAATTAAAATTCAAAAATGATTTAGAAAACGGCTTATTTATAATCGGTTCACATCTTGGGAATATTGAGATGATGCGCACATTTTTATTTCAAAATCCTGATAAATATGTGAATATATTTTTGTCGGCGGATCAGTGTAAGATATTTAATAATTTTATCAAGCAAATTTCAGTTCCTGCACCTGCAATGTTATATCCCGTGGAGGAAATAACAATCAATACATCAATAGAGATTAAAGAAAAGGTTTCAAACGGTGATATTGTCATAATGGCAGGTGACAGAATTTCCAAAAATAGTGCAAATGTTCCGGTTGAATTTTTGGGACGGGGAATTTTACTTCCTTTCGGTACATTCAAATTCGCATATTTAATGGAATGCCCGATTTATTTTGTCTGTGCCTTGAAAATAAAAGATAAATATAGAATTTATCTGAAAAAATTTGAATTTAAAGGTACAAAAAAAGAGGCAATTTCTGTTATGCAGAAAGAGTATTTGAATTTTTTGGAAAGACTTGTGCCTTTATATCCGTTTCAATTTTATCATTTTTATGATCTTTTTAATTAATATTTTGAATACGGGATTTAGTCTTTTGCTTCTTTTTCAATATAATGTTGTCTTGTGGATTCTTTTAAATTGCATCTTTTCAGAATTTTTTTGTAAGCTTCAGCTCTTTCCTCCGGATTTTCAATTAACTTTGCTTTGGCAATTTCTTCATCAAAAATTCGTTTGCGGTTTGCATAAGAGACCATTTTAACCTTGGTTGTGCCATGGATTACCATAGGAATACCAATTGGCGCGGTAAGGATTAAAGATGTCAACAACCCTCCGATTGCAAGTTCTGTAATAGATGCAGCTCTGCTAAAGTCTGTGCGCGGGTTACGGTATTTTGGTGCGACGTATTCTTCCCATTTTGGCGCGTCATCGTAAATTATTCCGGTTTGTTGTCTCTCAATTGCAGGATTTTTTTGCAAATTTTCTGACGCAATAACCGTAAAATTTGCATTCAAAATGCCAAATACCAGTAAAAGTATTAATAATTTTTTCATAAACCTCTAACTTTTTTGAAACCTAAATTTATTTATTAATTATATATAAAAATAAAAAAAATAAAAGAGGCGCCATTGGTGCCTCTTTTATTTTTGGAGGTTAGGAGATTCGAACTCCTGACCCCCTGCGTGCAAAGCAGGTGCTCTACCAGCTGAGCTAAACCCCCGATTATATTGTTAATTTTTTAACAATCAATCTTTTTGGTGAAAGCAAAAAATTGTACTTTTTGGGTTCTGTGGGTAATGTATACAACTTTTTGCTTGTGATATTTATTTGTCACATTTTTTATTTTACATGAAGAATTTTTTTTGTAAAGTAGTTTCTTTATAAATTTTCTTCAAATTTTTTTAAAAAATTTTCAAGTTTTGGCTTATTATTTAAGTACCACCAGCCTATTAATGCTTCAAAAGCCGTTGCCTGACGGTATTCGGATTGATTTGAACGTCTTGCGGCGGGTACAGGCAAATTCCTTGCGCGTCTTGTTATATCAGATTCTTCTTCTGTTAATTCATTTTCTATTGTGTTCAATAATTCCGCCTGATATGAGGCTTTTACCTTCGCTGTTGTTAATTTGTGCAATATTTCGGCTTTTGGTGTTTGGTATATTGTATGTTCTCTGATAAATAATTCCCAAACTGCATCGCCTAAATACGCATAATGTCTTAAATTCATTTCTGTCATATTTTTATTTTACTATAAAAATCAGTTGTATTATTTGTTTTGTTATGAGATAATAATTTTATAGGAGAATTTATGAAAAAGGCAGTTTTGTCGCTGATAGCTTGTATTTTGTTTACTATGACCTGTGCGTTTGCGGAATGTAAATGCAAGCCTGTTTGCAAATGTTCTCCCGAATGCAGCTGTGATTGCAAAACTAAATTACAAAATGCAGAATATTCTAATTATAAACCGCGTTCCATTTTCGCGGATGATTTGAAATTTAACCGAAATTTTGCCGATCAGGTTAAAAAAGAACGCGCTGCTGTTTCTAATGCGCTCGGTCTTACTGAAGAACAAGCCAAATTCAGGGTCGAAATGACACGTAAAAATACAGTGGTGCTGGAAGAAAAATTCCGTACCCTCTATGATGAAAATTATAAATTGAAAAAGCTTAAAGTCGAAAAAGCCGCGAAAAATGTGCTTAAGGCTCAGGAAGATAAAGTAAATTGTATTAAAAGAGAGATTAAGGCTATTGTAGAAGAAGAAAATAAAGAGTTTAATAAAATTCTTGACCGCCAGCAGCGGGCAAAATTAAGAATGATTCAAAAGCTTCAGCGTAAAGCCATGAAAGAAAGTGCTAAGCAAAAGAATTATTACAAATCAAATCCTAAAATGCGGCCGTTTGCAATGCCCGAAAAACAAAATTGCGATTGTGTTACAGGTGAATTGGAATAGAATACTTAATTAAAAATAAAAGCGGCATTGCCGCTTTTTATTTTTCCCCTATTTCCATAAACTTTTTATTTTATCAATTATTTCTTTTATCCATTTAGTCAAGTCAAAATCTTCATCTTCCGGAAGTTCAAGTTTTCCGCTCATTGTGAAGGTATCGATTTCAGGCTTTGAAGCGAAAATGTTGATTTCTTCATGTTTTTCTTCGTGTTCTTTCCGTCCTTGACTCATATAGCCAAGGTTTCCAGCGCCGCCGTCGTTTTGCATATTCGCTGCGGCTTTGATTACCGGTTTTGAACTCAAAACGTTTACATCGAAACTCATTTTTCCGTCCCCTTGGTTTTTCCCTTATATATATAAAGTATTTTTCATGAAGAAATGTTACAATTTTGGCCGGATTGTAACAAAAAATTTACAATACGTTTCAAGCTTCAAATTTAAAAACAACCTGTGTTTTGAACCCGATTTCAAACAAATCTTTTTTACGGATTGCATAAGTTATGTCAGGCCGGTAATCAATATTATTCGGAGTTAAGTAAAATTCAGTAATATTATTTTCGTTGTCATAATTGACGCGTACTTTTTTGATTAAATTTACGTGTGCTCTGTCAAGTCCGTCGGCTATTTTCAAAATTCCTGCAAGGCGTTTGACGGTTTTTCGGTCTTTTTTATCAAGGGTACAGTATATTTCGTGTTCCTTTTTGTCGGGAAGTCCGCCTCTGTGGTATCTGCAAATGCATGAAATTATATGTTTTTCTTTTTCGGAGTAATTTTCAAGACCGTAATCAAGAACCATTTTTTGGCTGTGCTTGTGGTGGCTTTTGGAATCAATATAATAACCTATATCATGTAAAAGGGCAGCTTGTTCCAGATATTTGCGCTGTTTATTTGAAAGTTCTTTTAATGTGTCATTCACACCGTCAAAAATCATCATAGACAATCTTCTTACCTCTTGCGGGTGAGAGGAGTTGTTTGAGAACTTTTCCAGCATTTGTTCCGTTGTAAGTTTCATATATTTTAAGTTTAGCAAAAAAATATCTGTGCCGCAATTTTTTATGGTATAATTTTCCTTGATATGGAAGATAGACGCGAAAAACCTTTGGGAGAGAATTTTGATTTTCCGCCGTCGGTATTGGATGAAATTCAAAAAAATATTGAAGAAATAATTTTGAATTTTGATATACCTGACGCGAATAAGTTTGATGTTATTAAAAAAATCAATTTTATGTATTCTCAAACCCGTTATATGTCTGTAACTGATCCTTTGACAGGGTTATATAATCGCCGTCACTTTGAGGAATGTCTGGAGCGTGAATTTTTGCGTGCAAAAAGGTACAAGAGTGATTTGAGTTTTGCAATTATTGATATTGACTTTTTTAAAAATGTTAATGACACATACGGTCACAGTGCGGGTGATTATGTGTTGAAAGAGGTCGCGTATTATATTTTGCAGACATTTAGGAAAACCGATATGGTATTCAGATACGGCGGGGAAGAATTCGCGGTAATAATTACGGAAACTCCGCTTGAAAAAGCCGTTATTCCGCTTGAAAGACTCAGAAAGACAATTGAAGATTATGTTTTCAGATACAACGGAAATCAAATTGATGTAACAATAAGCATCGGAGTTTGTGAAGCTGACGATAATACCGATACTGTCCATAAATTATTTGAAAACGCTGATAAAGCTCTTTATAAAGCCAAAGAAAACGGGCGTAATCAAATTATGCATCTTTAAACATATTTTGAAATTTTACACATGCCGCAAGGGCGTGCTGGACGGTGTCCATTTTGACAATAGAGGCGGTTTTTGGTACCCCAACTTCTTTCCAGTCAGCAGAGTTCGGGAATCCGCCTTTTAACGGACCTTTTTGGATTTGTACAAGCCTTAGGAATTTTATACCTGTATCAATGGATTTCATAATCCGCATTTTTAAAATATCATCGTCAACACAATTGTATGTAGCAATCAAGCCTTCCACAATACATGCGATATTCAGTGGTTTAATATTATCTATCAAAGCGCCGTAGTAGCGTTCTTCTTTGTTTACAATTTGTTTCGGAATTACCTGTTCGACCATTTTAATCAGATGGAGGGTCAAAAGGTTTTTTTCTTCATCTGTCAAGCCATTGTCTGGTGTTTTGAATAATTTTTCAGTTGCAAGCATTGCTGTATAGTCAAACTTAACTTCTTTTTGGCGGTTGCGTAAATTTGCAAGAAATATCAATCCTTTTTTTGCTCCCTCAATCCATTTTTTCTTAGGATTAAATTCATATAAATATAAAAGTCCCAAAGGTGCGTCACCTGTATAATTCAGGTTGAAGCTGTCACCGATGCCGCCGTTTTCTATGTCGTAAAAATTATAAAATTGACCTGTTTTCATTTGCATAAACAGCAGAAATTGTCCCATACCTTCAAAAATTTCGTCCGGAATAATTTTTTCCGGTCTTAAATCAGAAAAAGCCACAAGTGCCATTGCGGTTGCGGAAAGTTTTGCTTTTTCGCATTTCAAATTTTCTTCATCCGGTTTGGAAATTACGGCGTAACGCCCGAAACCAAGTGGTTTTACATATTCATCAACAAAGTATTTTGCAGATTCTCTGCGTCTTTCGGCCAAGCCTTTTATGTTTAATTCTCTTTCGCAAAGGTATAATGAATAAAGCATTCTGGCGTGGTTTGTTGTATTGTAAACATTTTTATTTACATTGTATTTGTCTCGTATATTTCGTATATAAATAAACCTGCCGTTATCCAGCATATTTTCGTTTACGTAAGATAGGGCATAAATTATGGAATTATGGATTTTGGAAAGATTTCGTTGTGAGGCCGTAAATTTATTAGCATCTTTGGAAATTATCCAGGCAAAAATTGCCGCCCCTATTACTACGGCTAAAAGATAAATATACTGCAAAGAAATTCCTTCCATACCGCAATTGTAGCAGACAGTTATATAAAAATCAATTTTTTAAGCTTTCTACAATTTTGTGTAAGCCTGTTGCGTGTGATGATTTAACGAAAACATTATCATTATTGTTTATGAAATTTTTAAATTCCGGAAGTAGTTTGTTTATGTTTTCAAAATAATAACATTCAAAATTATCTTTTAAAATGTCAAAAACGTTTTGCATTTCCGGCCCGCAGAAGATTATTTTTGAGGGGTTTGCATTTTTTATTATATCTACAAGCGCAAGGTGGTATTCTTTTGCTTTATCTCCGCCTTCAGTCATATCACCGAGGAAAAGGACTTTATTTGAGTCGTAATTTTTTCCGAAAGCTTCAATTGTTGCAGACATAGAAAGGGGGTTTGCGTTAAAAGCTTCATCCACAAGGGTTATACTTTTGCCGTTGAATGTTATATTTTGGGTTTCGCCGCGTCCTTTTAGGCTTTTAAAGTTTTCAAGTTTTTTCAAGGCGTCTTGAACTGGCAGATTTAAAATTTTATTAACAGCCATGGCTGCCGCCATATCATACATAAGATATTCAGGTATAAAGTTTTTACCCGCGGAGTATATTTGTCCTTCAATTTCAAAAGAATAATTTTCTGGGATAATTCTTACGTCAACACCCTCATTTTTTCCAAAAGTGACGATATTAAGTCTTTTTTCTTCAGCCGCTTCTTTAAAAATTTCATAACACTGCATATCACGATTAAGAACGGCAAACCCGCCGGGCAGCATGGTCGCAAATATTTTACTTTTGCCGCGAGCCATACCTTCAAGTGTTTGACCCTCTTTTAAGTGAACCGCCGCAAGATTTGTGACAACTGCAATATTCGGGAATGAAACATATCCGTAACCTATTGAGGATTCAATTACCCAATATTTTTTTGTAATATCAAAAGTTGTCATATTCCAGCAAATTGCAATAAGGGTATTTGCAAGATTCAGGTTTGAATCTGCGCCGAAATCTTTTAAAGTTTCATATATCATTCTTGTTGTGGTTGATTTTCCGGCACTGCCTGTCAGAGTAATAACAGTTCCTTTATAGGCGCGTCTTATATATTTGCCGAGAGCAAAAAGAGCTTTTGTAATATCTTCAACTTCAATGACGGGCTTATTCAAATCTTTGAAATTTTCATAATTCGTGCACATTATTGCGGAAATTTTGTCCAAAAAGGGCAGGATATTTTGTTTTACGGCACCTTTTGTTTCGCCGGGAGATCTCAAAATTACAACATCATTTTCGCCCAGATCCGTATGCCAGATTCTAAATCCCGATGCTGACCAGTTTTCGGGAAAGTTGTAAAATTTGCAAGTCCCGAGTGCTTCTTGTATATTTTCTTTATTCCAAAAATTCATAGAATTATTATACTTGATTTAAAAAAGTTGTGCAACAAAAAAGAGCCCGAAGGCTCTTTTAAGCTGTTTTTTTGTGTTTTGCTTTTTCTTCTGCGACTTTTTCCCGGACTTTTTCCTTAATTTCACCGGCCTTTTCTTTAACATCTTCTTTTGCAAGATGTGCTTTTACTTTGGCTTCATCAACACCGCGCTTTATGTCTTCTTTTACCTCGTGGGCCTTTTCTTTTACCTTATGCGCAGTGTCATCAATTTTTTCTTTCATGGTTTTTTTATTGTCTTCGTGCATAATAATCTCCTTTCTATGCTATTATAAGTGTTTTTACCCGATAATTGATTAACGGAAAGTATAATCTTTTATGTTATACTAATTGAGGAGAATTTATATGAAAGCTTTAATTTGCCATAAAAACGGTTCAATCGAATTAGTTGAAAAAGAAATGCCAAAACTGCAAAATGACAGGGATGCAATTGTAAAAGTCACTTTGTCATCAATTTGTACAAGTGATTTGCACATAATGCGTGGTGCGGTGCCGAGAGCCGTGCCGGAAACAGTTTTGGGACATGAATTTGTGGGGGAAGTTGTTGAGGTAGGATCCGCTGTCAAGAATTTAAAAAAAGGTGACAGGGTTGCCGCGAATTGTGAAACTTTTTGCGGAGAATGTTTTTTCTGCCGGCATGGGTTTATAAATAACTGTGAAAAAGGCGGCTGGGAGCTAGGGTGTAGAATTGACGGGTGTCAGGCGGAATTTGTCAGAGTTCCGTTTGCGGATACAGGTTTGACAAAAATTCCTGAAAATGTAAGTTACGAAAGTGCACTTTTTGTCGGTGATATTTTATCAAGCGGTTATTTTGGCGCTGAGATGTGTGAGATTAAAAAAGGTGATATAATTGCGGTAATCGGAGCAGGACCCGTCGGGCTTTGTGCTATGATGTGCGCGAAGTATCTGGGTGCCGGAAAAATTATTGCAATTGATGTAGACGCTTCAAGACTTGAGATTGCTAAAAATCAAAAACTGGCGGATTTTGTATTTAATCCTCCGGATTGTGATGTAGAAAAAGAAGTTAAAAACTTGACCGAAAACCGTGGAGCTGACGGGGTTATTGAATGTGCCGGAGCAAAAGACACATTTGAGATGAGCTGGAAAATCGCGCGCCCTAATGCAATTGTTGGTGTTGTTGCAATGTATGAGGAAAATCAAATTTTGCCTTTGCCTCAAATGTACGGGAAAAATTTGACTTTTAAAACAGGCGGTGTGGACGCTATCCATTGTGCTAAACTTCTTGATTTAATATCAAAAGGTTTGATTTCTACTGATTTTCTTATTACTCATAAAGTTTCGCTGGAAAATATTAAAAATGGCTATGAATTGTTTGAAAATAAGCGCAAAAATTGTTTGAAAGTCGCTGTTATGTCATAAATTTTATTGTTAATGCAGGGATGCAGTTATTTTTTTGCGATAATAAATGTAATATTTCTTCATATTTTTTATTTTACGGTAAATTTTTGTTTGGAAAAATTTTTAAAAGGAATATGGGGATAATTTTTTAGGAGGAAATATTATGGTTGAAAAAATTTCGGCAGAAAATGCTTATGTTCGTTTTATGATGGATAAATTACCCGATAATACAAAAGGGCAGGAATATACCGTCAAACGCGGGGATAGTCTTTGGAATCTTGCAAAAAAAGAGTTGAATAAAACAAAACCCGCTACAAATGCAGAAATTAGTAAATATATGCTTTTGATAGCTAAATTGAACGGTCTGGATACAGTTGAAAAAATGAACGGTATAAAAGCGGAAGAAGTTATTTATATGCCGGATACGGAATTTGTTTCCGCAAGAGAATTAATAAATTCAGATTATATTGATAAAGAAGCACCCCTTACAAGTGCTGAAGAAAGTTTTCAGGATGTGTTAAATACCGTGCTTACGGACGAAACTATAAGTATAAAGCAGGCATATCTCGGTTCAGAAACGACTCAATCATTGTATCATGTTTATAAAACTCGTAATGACGGTGCATCTTATTTTTCACGTCAGTCACCGGTTTTGTCATTCAATATAAAACAGGATGGTAAAATTGATAAGATTTCTTTTGAAGATGTCAACGGGGATAAAAATAGTTATGGCTATGATTATGATTTAACCGCAAACGGACATATCACAATGCATGGCCGCAGGTCAGCGCCGAAAGGGAAAATTTCCGGTGAAGATTTTCAAAAATTGGAAACAAAATTAAAAGATCTTGCCGCTAATTGCGATACTTATTCCTTCTAATATAATCCCGCTCAGGATACTTATTAGAAGTAAAAGTAATATGATATAAACAGAATCTTTCAGGCTTGAATTTCTTCTCAAAAGAACTAACAGTCCGAGTCCGGCGTTGGAACATAATCCTGCAATCGCAGCACCAAAGGTTATTGAGCCTTTGATAAGCATCATTGTTAGGGCAATTGATACTGCACAATTCGGTATCAATCCTATAACAGATGTTATAACAGGCTGCAAAAATTTATGTGCCAAATCCGGATTATTTAAAAAGTTCATTATAATCGTGTCTTTGATGAAGAAGTTTAAAATAAGCGTTATAATTAAAATAAACGCAAATACATTAAGTGTATGCATAACAGGATGAAGCCACAGATTAATTTTATTATCCGTTAAAATATCGTGTTTACAGCAGCCCTCTTCCGGAATTTCAATTTTAGCATTTTTATCAATAACTGATTTGAAAAATAAATCTGTCAGGTATCCCGCAATTATTGCAATAACAAGTTTTACGCCTATGACGGGTAAAACCAGATGAATTTTTTCCGGATATGATAACAAAACCGGCAAAGCTTCATCAGATGTTGCAAGATAAATTGCGATTAATGTTCCGCGGGTTATGAGTTTATTTGTATAAAGCGAGCTTGCTATTATTGAAAATCCGCATTGCGGAATTATTGCAGCTAAACTTCCTATTAAAGGTCCGGTTTTTCCGGAATTTTTCATAAAATTATTAATTTTATCCGCATAATAGTATTCAAAAAGTTCTATAAACACAAAAACTATAAACAAAAACGGCAGTGTATGAATGCTGTCAATCAAGGCATCACATACCCAGTCAGGAAATCCCGTACTTTCAATAAGTCTGTCAATTCCGCCGAATAAAAAATCGTTGAGCCCGAGAATTTTGTGTAAAAAATTTGTTATCATACGTAATCATTTTAGTACGAAATACATATGTTTTCAAATTTTTTAAAAATAATAATATAAACACATCGGCAATAGAATTTTGGAACCGGCTGATTAATCCTGTAAATATGAAAAAAATAATTGCAATGCTATTAATTTTATCTTTAGCTTCTCCGGTTTTTTCCGAGGAGATTATAGGTTATGAACACATGTTTTGCGAAAAAGATGCTTTGACGGATAATGTCGCCATTACGGATTTGCATAACATAATTTGTAAAGGCAATGCTTTTAAGGTTGCATTTGATTGCGACTTTAAATCAGAATGTTCAAAAGCGGGCGACAGAGTGAATTTTGATGTTCCCGGTGCAATATATACAAGAGAAGGAACCCTTTTAATTCCGGCGTGTTCAAAAGTTGTCGGGACGATTATAAAAATAGAAAAACAGAGAGTTCCGAATAAAAATGCACGGGTTTATATAAATTTTGAATGTTTAATTTTGCCTGATGGCACGGCAGTTCAGATGTCCGCAAAACCTTTAACAAAAGACGGTGCATTAAAAGAAGACGGCTGGCATACGGCAGGGAAATTGCTTGCATATACTTTAGGGCTTGGTATTGTCGGTGCAGGTGCAGGTACGGGTTTTGCTTTTATTCCTAATCCGGCAAAGCTCGGAGTGGGTTATGCAATCGGTATTCCGGTCGGCACAACCGTTGGTTTGATAACGGGTTTGATTACACCCGGTTTGAAATATCACGCAAAAGCGGGCGAAAATATAGTTTTGATTCTTTGCGAGGACTTATGTCTTTCAAAACAACCCGATTGCAGCTGTAATCAACAATAAAAAAAGGCTCAATTTAGAGCCCTTTTTATTAGATTTTAATTAAAAAGAATTTGCTGTCTTTATTTGCTACGACTTTGTGTTCTTTGTCTTTTTTGAACATAAGAATTTCACCTTTGTCGACTTCAAATTTCTCCGCATCAAAGTGAAGTTCAATTTCTCCCTCCAGAACATACACTGCAGCGTCGCAAATTGATGTATGTGTGTCAATAATTTCGCCTTTTTTAAGCGCAATAACAGCAAGAGTGCTGTCATTGTCTGCCATTAATACATTTTTTTCGAAATTGCCGTTGTCAAATCCGACAAGATCTTTTGCTTTGAGAACATTAAAAAACATTGTTACCTCCTTTAAATACTTGTTTTATTGTTTTAGAAGCGAGCAAAAATGCTGCTTTTACAGGTTCCGTATGAGCAATTGCATTAAGAACCATAAAATCGTGTATTGTACCGTTAATCCTTATATTTGCCGTTTTTACTCCTGACAGGTCAAGTTTTGCGGCATAAGCTTCACCTTCATCGCGTAAAACATCGTTTTCTGCCGTAATAATTAATGCGGGCGGAAGATTTTTCAATTCATCTCCGGTTGCATTAATCGGTGATATAAAAGGATGTTTGCGTTTTTCTCTGTCCGGTTCGTAAGCTTGCCAGAACCATTCCATTGCTTTTCCGGTAAGCCATGGACCGTCGGAAAAATTTTTATAGGATTCAGTGTTCATTTCGGAATTTGTGACAGGGTAGAATAACAGCTGAAAGAGGATTTTGGGCCCTTTTTCTATTGACGACCTGAGTGCCGTGACTGTTGCCATATTCCCTCCGACGCTGTCTCCTGCAATGACGATTTTTTCAGGGTCGATTTTGAAATCCTTCGGTTTATCACAAATGTATTCAAGGGTTTCGTAAATTTCATTGAGGGCTTTCGGGTATTTTGTCTCGGGTGAGCGTGAATATTCCGGAAAAATTACTGCGGAATTTGTATGAACGGCAAATTGTCTTAAAAATCTGTCCCAGGAATTTTTACTCCCCAAAATCCAGCCCCCGCCGTGGATGTACAAAATCGCAGGAAGTTTTTTATTAGTTTTTTCTGGTTTAAAAATCCTGATTGGTATTTCGTAATTTTTGGTTTTAATTAAGGTATCTTCAACGTAAGCGTCAATTGGATTGTAACTTTGCTGTTGGAGATTTTCCAAAAATTGTCTTGCATCATCGGGCGTCATTTCATAAAGAGGTTTTCCGCCTCGGGACGTCAGATTATCAATGAATTTTTGGGTGGCTTCTGTGAGGTTTTGCACTATATTGCCTCCTTTTTTATAAAGGATAATTGAGTTTTGAGGTTTTTACATTCCCTGAAAGGTGAATTATGTGGCATGCGGAAAAAATTCTCTTGCGTCAAAAATATTTTATGCTAAGATAAAAATACAGCAGAAGAAATTAAGCCCTGGTAGCTCAGCTGGATAGAGCAACCGCCTTCTAAGCGGTAGGTCATGCGTTCGAATCGCATCCAGGGTATTTTAAAGGAAGCATAGGCTTCCTTTTTTAGTGCTTGTCCCTGAGCGATTCGACCGCAGTTGTCTTCAACAACCTCCATACAAAACCTGACATTTAGTCAGCTTTTGTACGGAGTCCTTGTTCGAATCGCATCCAGGGTATTTTAAAGGAAGCATAGGCTTCCTTTTTTAGTGCTTGTCCCTGAGCGATTCGACCG